>NZ_JAESDK010000010.1 GCF_019249245.1 Alteromonas lipotrueiana
CGTACCCCTGTGGCTGCACCACGCGTTACAATCCCGGGTCGAGGCACCATTATTCTAAAGGCCCGCATTTATGCGGGTTTTTTAGATCTGGGCTATCGGAACACGCTGGCGTACCCCTGTGGCTGCACCACGCGTTACAATCCCGGGTCGAGGCACCATTATTCTAAAGGCCCGCATTTATGCGGGCTTTTTTAGATCTGGGTTATCGGAACACGCCGGTGTGCCCCTGTGGCTACACCACGCGTTACGATCCCGGGTCGAGGCACCATTATTCTAAGCCCTGCACGCAAGTGTGGGGCTTTTTTGTTCCTACTATCCTATTTCTTTCCTAGAAAAAGTTCGCTCCAAACGGAGGCAACACTTTTACCGTTAGCACAAACAAAAAAACCGCGTTTGCACGCGGTCTTTTAGAAGCAAGTGCGTCAATATTTCTTAACCTCGGACAGACACTCACACTACTTACAATATTTCCTTCTTAACATGGACAGTCACTCTCTATCCTTTCTTTCTGTCAAGGACAGTCACTCTCTATCCCTGGGTACAGTTGGATTTCGAGTTAACTTCAGCACAATAGAAAGCCTACTTTCCTCGTTTTGTTTAACCTCATGCCCAGACCGCGTAAAAGTCTTATTAACCTGTCAGATACGCCTTACTACCACTGCGTGTCGCGGTGTGTTCGCAGAGCATTTTTGTGCGGCGAAGACAGGCAGACGGGCAAAAGCTATGAACATCGACGACAGTGGGTTGAAGACCGGCTGTTATTGCTGGCTGACGTGTTCTGCGTGGATGTGTGCGCCTATGCGGTGATGAGCAACCACACCCATGTGGTATTGCGTATCAATAAGCAAAAGGCGGATTTGCTTTCAGTGAAGGAGGTTATCGGCCGCTGGCATAAGCTGTACAAAGGCATGCTGCTGTCCCAAAAATATATTAATCCCGAGGTATGTGATGCATTATCTGAGGCAGAAATTGAAACCGTAAAAAACCTCGCCGAAGTCTATCGTAGCCGACTGTTCGATATCAGCTGGTTTATGCGGCTGCTCAATGAATACATTGCCCGGCAAGCGAATAAGGAAGACGAGTGCACAGGCCACTTCTGGGAAGGAAGATTCAAGTCTCAGGCATTAATGGATGACGCAGCGTTAGCAGCCTGCATGGCGTATGTTGACTTAAACCCGGTGCGCGCTTGTTTAGCGAAAACACCGAAAGAGTCGGCCCATACCAGTATTAAAAAGCGCATTGAAGCCGCAACGTCTCATCAACAGCCCCGTCACTTACTTCCTTTCGCAGGCAATCCCTCAGATAAAATGCCCGATGGTCTACCTTTTCGTATTGAAGAGTATCTGGCAGTTGTCGAACAAACCGGACGCCAATTTCACCCGAAAAAACGAGGTAAAATCGATGATGTCGCCAGGCCTGTGCTCACGCTCACGCGGGTAGCGTTAGAGCCTTCTGACTGGCATGCATTAGTCTGCGGCATAGAAACAGAGTTTAAAACGGTTATCAGTCTCGAAAAACTAATGTCGCAACGCAAGAAAAACTTAAAGTATAACTCAGCGTAATCCAGCAAAGCGTTCATCGTCGACTTCATGCTTCAATCATTCGTATCGCCCAAACCGGGCCGATGCACTCCATCATCTTGGCTATTCAATCTGACTGTTATTATTGTTAATAAGTAGTGGGCAATACTCCTTCCAACACAAATAGTGCTGCAATATTTAACCGCCTGGTAATGATATCAATATCGAAAGTAATGAGGGAAGCAAGGAGTGACTGTCCTATGCAAGCCATACTATGGAAGCCGTAGATACAGGGAGTGACTGTCCTATGCAAGCCATATTGAAAAACTAATGTCGCAATGCAAGAAAAACTTAAAGTATAACTCAGCGTAATCCAGCTAAGCGTTCACCATCGACTTCATGCCTCAATCATTCGTATCGTCCAAACCGGGTCGATGCACTCCATCATCTCAGCTATTCAATTTGACTGTTATTATTGTTAATAAGTAGTGGGCAAGATTCCTTCCAACGCAAATAGTGCTGCAATATTTAACCGCCTGGTAATGATATCAATATCGAAAGTAATGAGGGAAGCAAGGAGTGACTGTCCTATGCAAGCCATACTATGGAAGCCGTAGATACAGGGAGTGACTGTCCTATGCAAGCCATATTGAAAAACTAATGTCGCAATGCAAGAAAAACTTAAAGTATAACTCAGCGTAATCCAGCTAAGCGTTCACCATCGACTTCATGCCTCAATCATTCGTATCGTCCAAACCGGGTCGATGCACTCCATCATCTCAGCTATTCAATTTGACTGTTATTATTGTTAATAAGTAGTGGGCAAGATTCCTTCCAACGCAAATAGTGCTGCAATATTTAACCGCCTGGTAATGATATCAATATCGAAAGTAATGAGGGAAGCAAGGAGTGACTGTCCTATGCAAGCCCAGACCTACGCGATCCCTTCTGGGTTTCCTAGTTTATATTACAGACGACTTTTATCTAGGAAAAAAACATTACAACTCAAATGATTTCGTGGCAATTAATTACTTTTTAGTAGTAAAATGCCGCGGCTAATAAAGGACGTGGGAAGCAGCAAGTGAAACGTACGGCGTATTGCTGTGAGTTCCCCATTAGATGTTGTGAGAAAATTAAGGAGTGTTAATTAAAAATGTCAGTTGTTAAAATAGTTCCTGTTTTATTGGGTGTATTATCCCTTTCATTGCAAGCAGAAGAGCAAGAATCAAGCGATGATGGATTCTTAATTGGCGGTGGTGTTTTTTCCGCAGCAAACTCAAGTTGTGACTATTCTGATTGTGCATATTCTGGGCAATATGGTGAAGTTGGTTATGATTTCAACAATGTGTTTGGGATTGAAGCCAAATACGTAGTTGGCGAAAATGATTCTGACATTGATTTAACGGTAAGTTATTTTGGTTTGAATATTGGCCATGACTTTAATACAGAGTGGTTCAGGCTCTATGGTAAAGTTGGCTATGCCAATATAAAAGAGGAAGAATCTGGAGAGAGTTTTTGTAATAACTACTGGTGTTATTATCCACGGTCATATTCATCCTCAGGTGCAACATTTGGTATAGGGACCAGATTTACTTTTTCAGGAAAAGCTTCTGGCCTTTACCTTAAATTGGAAAGCTTAGCCGTTGCTTTTGAAAATGACACCGTGGGTGCAGCCTTTGCAGCTGGCTTAGGATACAGATTCTGATAAGAAACTATGGCGCCAATAGTTAAGTTATAGCCTTGGCGCTTCTTGTATTGCACCTACTTTGTACATCGAATTTAAGATAGCAACCCTCTTTTTTATTCCATGAGTTCCACTGGGGTTAACGCATAGACCAGGGCAAGATCGCGACCAGTTAAACAGTTAAATAATCCATCGATTGAACTCACAGGTTAAGCAGCCATCCATCTTAGGTGTTATCAGGTCTACCGTTCGTTCAAAACAACCAGTCATGGTATGTCGGGACTTCTAGAAAATTGTGTGACGATTTTTGGCCCTGTCTTAGTATTTTGTCTCAATGAAGCGGCGCTACAGATCGCTTAAATCAATAGGTGTCATCATTGCTACATTGTCAACGGCAATCTAATTTTGACCCAGTTAGCGGTAAAATAAAATTGACCCACCTTTAGCGTTTACACTTTATTTTGTTTATTGGTGACCTGGGCTATCCCAGCCGCTTTTTTGCCCCGTAGACGGTAACTATTTCCTGCTATCTGGACGATATGTGCATGATGTAACAGTCTATCAAGCAGAGCCGCAGTCAGTGTTTGATAGACTGCGAATGGATACAAGAAGTGACTGTCCTGTGCGAGTCACTGTGCGAGTCTGTCTCTTTGGAAGAAGGAGGCTGGTGTACGACTCTATCAGCACACAGTCAGCTTAAGGCTGAACAAATGATAATATGAAGTAGCCCTTTAGTTAGGCGTTTGCCTATGGTGGAAATCGAAGGTTTTTGAATTATTTGGCTAAGGTCAGCTTTAGATACAAGAAGTGACTGTCCTATGCACTTTAGGCAAAAAAAAGCCTCGAGATTTACCGAGGCTTAGAATATGTATAACGGTGATAGATTATGACACTTTCTTTTTTCTAGAAAATCCTATCCCAGCTAAGCCTAGTCCTAAAATAGCAATGGTTGAAGGTTCAGGCACATGAACTGAAGCTATATTTACTGTAAATGCCATTTCTGGAGTGAGCGAACGCCCATCAAAATTTGTACCGGTAGGATCATTAGAATACCAGAATGTACCATTATCAATTATACCGCCACTATTTTGCGTATGAGCGCCAACGTTAAAAGGGCCAGATCCTCCTAAACCAACTGTACTGGCCCCAAACCAATACGTTTCATTTGCTATTAGATCAATCGCGCCTGCAATAGTTGATTGCTCAAAATATGTTAACGATGGGAAACTTAAGCCTGAAATTACTGATGTCGAGGCAAGGATACTTGAAGAATCAGGACCATTATTTAAATCACCTCCAAGCGAGCTAAATACTTGCAATACAAAATCAGAGCTGCCGCCATTTAACCAAACTCCTAAGTCTGTAGCGATACCATTTGAATCAGCCACAAAACTATTAGCATATATATATGTTCCTGAGCTTGAAAGGGGATTCCAAAAATCACCTAAATCCGGGCTTTTGGTAATAAGGCCAGCATTCGCTGAGGCTGCAAAAAAGCATACGACCAAACCTATAATATTTTTCATTTTTTTTACCATATAATTTCAGTACGAAATACATGGCAAATGCTGTGCCAAAAGTATATATTCTTGTTTTTTATGAATTAATATCCACGCAATTGCATAATTAACACACGATTGTAAAATTTACCGACACATATATGGCTATAATAATTAGAATGAAGTAACACAGCCGCCCTATTTGGGAGGGAGCCCGCCTGCGAACAAATTTAATATGATTGTGATGTGTTTAATATTTATATTAAGACGATATAAACCACAATCAATGTCCAGAAAGATAACCCTAAAATACAGACTCCCCAGGCTCCAAGGTAGGTTTGGCCAGAACGATTTATAAGACCAAAGCCGCTTTGTTTTTTGGACACACGGCCCGTATTTGAGCGGATAATACTATCAGGTACCCACTTACCAAAAGAAATGATGAAAGTGAGAACCGAACCTGTGGCATATATTACGCCCCAAAAGATAAATTCAAAGATTAGCCAGATAAATAAAAAACCAATAAAATCTTCCATGATAATCCTTACGACACTTATGTCCTATAAATGGGGTGAAATACAAAAAAATCGTTACGAAGTGGTATTTTTTCAACCAGCCTTCAAACGATTTAATGTGATGGTCAGGGCCTACGAACATACTCAATCATGATAATCATACCACCTAAAAAGAGGAAGCATGCAGAAATTAAAAACGGTGTTTCCGTATACAACCCCATATATAAAGCAACTAATAAAACACCCTAACCCACACCAATAGAGTAAACGGCAAATTTACTGATTTTGGGATAGTGAATAACCGTATATATAACCACTCCAAGCGAAAAAATTCCAACTAAAAGTAAGACGGTTACAAAAAAGGAAAAGAGACTATAAAAAGTACCATGAGTGAAAACCATCAGACCGAGCAATGTAATTCCAAGCCAATGTATGGAAGCAGGGACAACTATAATTAACAGTAATATCTTTTTTAAACAGAGCGTCATTACCTGCTGGCACCTAATGATTTAAAAGTGCGTGAATTGCGCATTTTTTATATCGCCATTGCTCACTTTTATACTTTCGCTATTAATAGCAAACTAACTATCGTATTACTACATATAGAGAAATCAGCAATCTGGATATAAAGCAAAGGGACATAAACGCGCGAATAGGTTGTTTCTAAATATGAGCGTAAAGGAGCGGGTGGGGATAGATTAACCGGGTTATGACGTTAATGGGTGAGGGGACACCAACTTGCGCTATTCGCTCAAACTGCTAGTAACGGTGTGTTGAGGCTCCCATAGTACCTTGTCTGGTCCTTGATAAAGAGCGCTACTGCCCGCTAGAATCAAACGGTTTCGTCATTAACATAAGCCCGTAACATAAGCCTGTAACATAAGCCTGTAATACATGTCCGCAGACATTAGCCATTTGCTTGCTCCCTGGGCAGCTCGGGGCATTGCGAATTTGGGGCTGTCTATCATTACTTAGAAGCGGTGAAGGCAAGTTAGGGCTCCTTTCTATTTTTCTATTAATTTCACATCTATGTGTCGCTTAATCTTCCCCTCCCGAGCAACGTGTTATCCGCAATTTTGTTGATCCCCCTTAGACGGTGGCTCATATCAAACTCAGTCTTTTTCACTTTGTCGAAATATATACTTATCCCTGTTTACGCTCTATCTGCACTTACCATAGGAGAATAACCTATTAATAAGCCAGCTGATTTTCCTGACAAAAGCAATGTGGTGCTCCTGATTATCGATATGATTAATGATCTGGAATTTGAAGATGGAGAGCAGATGCTTGAGCCAGCACTTGAAGCCGCTCATTCCATTAGCCGATTCAAAAAGCGTCTCAGTGAAGCTTCTATCCCCACCATTTATGTTAACGATAACTTTGGCAAATGGCGGTCTGACTTTCGACAGTTGGTTGAACATTCGTTAGACAAGAATGTACGGGGTGAAAAAGTTGCAAAAATTCTAAAACCCCAGGATGAGGACTATTTTGTCATTAAGGTACGCCATTCTGGTTTTTACGGCACTACTCTTGAAACCCTGTTGCGGCATCTCGAAGCAGATACCTTGATATTAGCGGGTATTACTGCCGATATTTGTGTTCAGTTTACCGCTCAGGATGCCTACATGAGACGTTATAATTTAATCGTACCTCCTGATTTGGTGGTGTGTGCAAACGAACACAACAAACAAACTGCTTTAGAACAGCTAAGACAAACCTGTAAAGCTAAAACACCGTTGTCTACCGAAATTAATCTTGAGGAATTTTTATGAAAGAAGAGCAACCCTTCAATAATATCTATTCGCATGGTTTTGCTCGGGTAGCGGTGTGTATACCGGAGCTTAAAGTCGCCGATCCGCAATATAATAGTCAGCAAACCATTAATTTAGCGAAAGAAGCGGGTAAACAAAATGCGGCGGTCTGCTTGTTTCCCGAACTCGGTATCAGCTCCTACTCATGCGGAGACTTATTTCACCAGGATGCTCTGCTAGATGCCTGTTTAGACGCAATCGAAGAAATTAAAGTGGCTTCAAACGACCTTCCGTCATTTTTATTAATCGGAACTCCTCTCAAAATAGAAGGAGCGCTTTACAATTGTGCGGTCGCAATCCACAACGGCAAAATTTTAGGCGTAGTACCAAAATCTTTCCTGCCCAATTACCGGGAGTTTTACGAAAAAAGGCAGTTTTGCTCAGGCCGTGACTGCCTGCTCGATGAAATTTATCTTTTAGGAGACAAGGTTCTTTTTGGTGCGGACATCATATTTAATGCGTTGGATGTCGAACATTTACGAATTCATGCCGAGATTTGCGAAGATTTATGGACACCCATTCCGCCGAGTACCTACGCTGCTTTGGCAGGGGCTACAGTACTGACTAATTTATCTGCAAGTAATATTACTGTAGACAAAGCGCGGTACCGCCGTGACTTATGTGCGCGTCAATCCGGGGCCTGTGTTGCTGCCTATCTTTATGCTGCAGCGGGGCCAGGCGAGTCTACCACCGACTTAGCGTGGGACGGTCATGGTGTAATATTTGAAAATGATGAATTACTGGTTGAGTCTGAAAGGTTTACTCCAGAAGCTGACCTTATTTTTGCTGATATCGACCTTGAGCGTCTTGCGCAGGACCGTATGCAATTAACCAGCTTTCACGATTCGGTCTCTGCTCATCAAGCTCTGGTTTCCAAAATTCGGCGCATAGATTTTACGCTTAATCCGCCCGAGGCCAAGCTTCCTCTTCTTCGAAACGTCAATCGCTACCCGTTCGTACCTTCAATCGTTAATGACCTGGACTTGCGCTGCTTTGAAACCTACAACATTCAGGTGCACGGACTGGCAAAAAGAATGTCTGCGTCTGGATTCACCAAACTCGTAATTGGTGTTTCCGGTGGATTGGACTCGACCCACGCTTTAATCGTTGCCGCAAAAACCATGGACCGCTTAGGTTTACCCCGGGAAAATATTTTGGCCTATACCATGCCAGCCTATGCTACTAGCAAAAGTACCAAAAATAACGCTCATATACTGATGGAAAGTTTAGGTGTGACCGCTAAAGAGATAGATATACAGCCCTCATGCGATCAAATGCTTAAAGATATAGGCCACCCTTACGCCGACGGTAAAGAGCTATTCGACGTTAACTTTGAAAATGTTCAGGCGGGAGAACGGACTTCTCATTTGTTCCGACTGGCTGGTCAGAATCATGCCCTGGTTCTGGGAACCGGAGACTTGTCAGAAATTGCATTAGGCTGGATGACCTATGGGGTGGGCGATCATATGTCTCACTATAATGTAAACTGCAGTGTGCCTAAAACACTTATTCAACATCTTATTCGATGGATTGCCGCCCAGGATGAATTTGATTCTGAAACTCATGACGTATTAACAGAAATCGTAAACACCGAAATTTCTCCTGAACTGGTCCCCGGAGAGGCCAATTCGGACAAACCAGCTCAAAAAACCGAAGACAAAGTGGGCCCCTATGAATTGCAGGATTTTAATCTTTACTGGATCACCCGCTTTGGTGTGCGCCCCTCGAAAGTTGCGTTTTTAGCCTATCATGCATGGCATGATGCCAGTGAAGGACGTTGGCCTAGTACTCTTCCTGAAGAAAATCGAACTCAATACACCTTGTCAGAAATAAAGCATTGGCTAGAAGTTTTTTGCTATCGATTCTTTAAAATCAGTCAGTTTAAGCGCTCAGCTATGCCAGATGGCCCTAAAGTAGGTTCAGGAGGATCGCTATCGCCTCGGGGAGACTGGCGGGCCCCTAGTGATGCAGAGGCCAAAGTATGGTTAAAAGACATAGAAAAGATACCAGATAAATTATAAGACACTTTGGGTCTTCAATACTTACCAGCTAAGGTTGAAGGCCCCTTAACGCTAATTGTTTAAACCACGACAGGCTATTTTTTAACTCTCACTCTAACCTCGGGTTCTTCTGTCATACCTGCTGTTTCTTTCCTGTTAAGCGAATAAATCTAAAAAACTATAATAGCTGAGTTATCACCTTTACGTTTTATAACCCTCTCTTTATTTAAATTCTCTGAAAACGCTCTAAAACATAAGCAAGGTTCTGAAATATTCTTAACCGTTAACTGCAACGTCAAACAGAGGTTTTAACGCCCTGTAGCGGTGTTCGTGTCAAAAAAATATCCTACGAATATTGGTATAGTTTTAATGCCCGGTTGCCCATCAAATTATTTAAGGTGCAATAAGTCCTGTTGGAAGAGCGTACGCCAGGGCATGGAAAGTAGAAAGAAGCGCCTATAAATAGGTATGTCGGTTACTACCTATGTATGCTTTCTATCAGGCCGGGCATACTAAACCGGGGACTTTTTTACGGTAAAACTTTGTGTTGAAACACATAGGTTTGCTGCTCAGGAAATCTTTCGAAAATCGCCAATGAGCTAAGCAAATTAATGGAGGGTTTTTTTTAATTCTAACATCAAGATTATTCACTTCTTCGCGTTAACGTCAAAAACAAAAAATTACTCGATAGCCCTTAGCAAATAAGGGACATAGTGACTTTTTTAAAATTCAGATAGGCAGCATCAATAGACATATTACGTTCTGCGGTGACCAAAATTCATTACCAAGATGGTGGCTTTTTTTGGCGCCCGAAAATGTCTGTTCGACGACAAAAATGATGCTTTTTTGAGGGCAAATGTTGCACAGGTCTTTCACTGAAATTTACTTTAAATACTCGTACAGAATTAGGTGGCAGGTTAAAAAGTTTTAAGGCTCATATTGGCAGAATGGCTAATAGACTATTACGCTTATTCAACTATCTTACGAAATGTAATTTGTTGACCAAAGTAATTTTGAAAATGTTCCCATATCATATAGATGGAGCTCATATGACTTCACCCTTATTTCGCTCTGCCCCCGTTATAGCGTTGGCACTCGCAGGCTTTGCAGTTAATGCAACGGCCTCGCCGAGTGCCCACCACGTATCTCAATCGCTGGTTGTTATCGACAGCGCCGCGCCTGATGCATCATGGCTTTATGACGAAGCGGTTAAAAATGGCCATAAAGCGGTAATTTTAAACTCAGATACCTCTGGTATTGAACAGTTGCAAAACGCATTGGCGTCTCATGAAGGCAAGATCGGTGACCTTCACCTGATATCACACGGCGCCGATGGCCAAATTTTCTTAGGTTCAGATATTCTCGGTGCCGATAGCGCGACCATGGCACAAATGAGCTCGCTACAGCAATACTTTGCTCCGGGCGCTGATGTTAAGCTTTACGGTTGTGATATTGCTAAAACAGATTCTGGTGAATATTTTGTTAATCAGTTGGCCGATGCAATGCAGGTTGATGTGGCCGCTTCTTCTGATACCACGGGTGGCGACAAATATTCGGCCAACTGGTCATTGGAGTATACGGTAGGGGACATTGACAGTGACCTTTTCGCAAAGCAGTCACAGCTAGCTCAGTATGACGGTTACCTTTCTCACTTCAGGGGCGGCGGTATAAAGTGGATCCCTGTAGATGCAGATGGTGACGGTCAGGTAGATGATGTTCGGTTGTATATGAATACAGCTTGGGCGGTTGATAGAGCTCCCACACCGGCATTATCAAGTACTCCGACCTTTAATATTGTAGAAATTCAAAGTCAAAAAGTACTTACACAAATTCGAGATTCCGATCCCAATAGCCAATATGATCAGCTTTCTCAAGTATTTGAAATGTATGATGTAGATCCAACAGTTACGTACAAGCTTCAATACGCCAGTGGCAACCGGATAGCTGAATTAAAAAATAATGCTAATGGCCCATGGGATATCCAGACCCTGGTGTATACCGGTAACGGCAACAAGCAGCCAGGTTTAGATCTCCCTATTGTTTTTGAAGTGCCCAAGCAAAATGGTGACGGCACTGTGTTGACCGACTGGACCTACCAAACCAATGTGGTGGATCCAAATGGTGATGAAATTAAATATAGACTTGCTAACCTTGAAGAGTTGGGTGGTGGCTCATCGGCAAACCCGCCGGGGATTGCGATCGATGAGAAAACCGGTGTAATAACCTGGACAGGTTCAGGCACCCAAACCGCCGGTTTGTATTCTGCCGGCTTTGTGGCCGAAGACTTAGATACTGTCGGTAATGTAAAGTCAAAAGCGCATTTCGACGTCATTCTGTATCTAATAGATGGCCCGGCGACAGAAGAGTATGCGTTTTCAGAAGACATTCCTGAAGAAACGAAAACGGTAATTGTGTCTCCGGAAACCCCGTTAATTTTTGCTATCGATGGGGTGAATGGTTCTACGGTAACCAGTACTAACCTTGGTAATTTCAGAAATGAAACCGGGGATCTAGTACTGACCACTCTGCCTTCTGGCGAGTATCAATTTAACGCAGCGGGTCTGGCCTCAGGTACTTACCCCATTACGTTTCAGGTTGAAGAAAACGGAAAAGTTAAAGCATACCAAACCATAAACTTTGTGGTTCCGGATCCCGAAGGCCCGCAACTAACTTATTATCCTGGCGATGGTGCCTATTCACTAAACGGCGATAAGGTATTTGTCGACGTGGGTCAGGATGCGCTACTTACCGATGTAGACTCTGTTGATTTACAAGGTGGTAAATTACGTATAGACACCACCAGAATAGATGGAGCCAGTGAAATACTTAATGTTGAAAACATCGGCACAGGGCCAGGCCAGATCAGTGTTGATAATGCCACCGGTATTGTTTCTTATGAAGGTGTACAATTTGCGACCATTAGTAGTTCGCAAAACGGGGTAGGCGCTCCGCTGGTGGTTGATTTTACCGGAAGTACATCATTGGATTCAGCTCAAGCTCTGGTAAGCGCGCTTACTTATGAAAATAGTGCCGCAACGCCTACTGATGGTCTGCGTACACTGTCGTTGGTTATGAGTGACGAAACGCAAAAAAGTAACCTGTTTAATACCAGTGCAACTGTGGGTTCAATTGCAAACGACGCCCCACAGGCCAACGGCACATTACCTAACCAGACCTTTTTAGAAAACGAGCCGTTTTCATTTGGTCTTCCGGCTAACTTTTTTACCGACAACGATGGCGATGCGTTAAATTATTCAGTAAGTGGTTTACCCGCCGGCGTGTCCTTTGACGCTGCTTCGCAAACCTTTACCGGCCCTACGGCAGTTGTTGGTCAGCACACTGTGCTGGTGAGTGCAGACGATGGTAAGGGTGGTACAGCTACCGCGCAATTTACCTTATTTATCAATGCCAATACTGCCCCTAATGTTGACAATACTATTGCCAATACCAGCATTGCTGAAGATAACGCAATGACACCTATTAACGTGGGTAACGTATTTAGCGACCCGGAAGGTAAAGCATTAACGGTTACGGTCACTGGCTTGCCTGATGGCGTAAGCTACGACAGCAATACGCAGGAAATTTCTGGTACCCCAACTACACCGGGCGACAGTGCTGTAACTATTACCGCTACCGACACGTCTGGTGAAAGTTCATCTACAGGCTTTACATTAACTGTAACCAACATCAATGATGCGCCGGTGGTAAATGCTGCACTGGTTGATCAAACCACAGACATCACCACCAGCCCTTCTGCATACCAGTTTGCCGCCAATGCGTTCACTGATGAAGATATTACTCAGGGACAGGCCGACGAACTAACGTTCACTGCTCAACTTGCTGATGGTTCGCCATTACCTGATTTTATCTCGTTAAATTCAGCTAATCGTACTTTTACTTATGTACATAGCTGGTACGACCGTGGCACTTATGACACCCGTGTTATTGCTACAGATAAAGCCGGGGAAAGTGTTTCGCAAGACTACGCACTTACAATCACCGGTACTAATACAAATCCAATGCGTCATCACTTCGATGGTTTAGATGTTAACGAAAACGGCAATGCGTTTTTTATGCACAATACGCTGCATTACATGGACAATGAGCAGCTACCGATAGATTTAATCTATACCGTTACTCAAACGCCTTCAGCGGGTGCATTGTACAAAAATGGTGAGCTATTAAGCGCAGGCGATACGTTCACTCAGCTTGATATTGATGAGATGAATGTTGTTGAATACCGTCATAATGGTTCAGAAGACCCTACTGATACTTTCTTCTTCACCCTTAGCGATAGCTTTGGTGGCTTTGTTGCCGAAGTTACTGACTTTGCGATTCGGGTTGCACCGGTTAACGATACCCCTGAGGTAAATCAGGGCCTGGCAGACCAGAACGCGATTGAAGGCGTGGCATTTAATTACAGCGTGCCCGAAACCACCTTTAGTGATATTGAAGGTGATGCACTGACATTAGAAGTCACCTCAGAACTACCTGCCTGGGTAAGCTTTGATGGGGTTACCTTATCTGGTACTCCGGCCCAAGGTGATGTAGGCGGATTCAATGTAACCGTTCAGGCGACAGACACTAGCGGTAGCTCTGTTGAAGAAACATTTGCTTTGTTTGTACTTAAAGATTCAGATGGTGATGGTGAACCTGACAATATTGACCCGGATACCGATGGCGATGGATTTATAAACTCTGAAGATGCGTTTCCGCTGGATGCTTCTGAGTGGGTTGATACTGACATAGATGGTATTGGTAACAATACTGATACCGACGACGACAACGATACTGTTGAAGATAGTCGTGACGCGTTCCCGTTAGATCCTAAAGAAACTCTGGACACTGATGTTGATGGTATTGGCAACAATGCTGATACTGATGACGACGGTGACGGTATGCCCGACGCCTATGAGCTTGAACAGGGTTTTGATCCGTTAGACGCGGCAGATGGTCTACTGGATTTAGACAACGATGGTTCGACTAACAGCGAAGAATTCGCTGCAGGAAGCGACCCATTTACTGATGAACGTGGCCCGGTATTTGAGCCCGTAGAGCCATTTATCATCAACGCTACAGGTACCTTTACCCGTATTACTGCGCAAATGATTGAAGAGGCCATTGAGGTTTCGGTAACCAGTGCTCTGGATGCAGACTGCTGTGAGCCAGAATTAATTGGTCTTGAGTCAAATGGTACACAGTTCAGACCTGGCAGACACACTCTTACCTGGAAAGCCGTCGATGCTAAAGGCAATGTGGGCGAAATTGAACAGATTGTCGATATTTATCCTCAAGTATCATTTAGTCGTGATGTTCAGGTGAAAGAAGGCTCTGTAGCTACCGTAACATTGATTCTAAATGGCGAATTACCTGAGTATCCTGCTACCTATAACTTTACGGTGAGCGGAACCGCCGATGGTGAAGACTATGAGCTGTCAGCACAGTCATTTACGATAGCCTCTGGCGCAACAGCAACCATTGATATCGATTTGACCGACGACGGACTTGGCGAAAATGTTGAAACGCTAACCCTGACCTTAGATGACAGCCATAACTTAGGTGCTAAACCTGACTTTACGCTGGATATCGTTGAAACCAATGCCGCACCACAACTGAGATTATCAACCTTTGTAGACGGTTCGCCTTCGGCGGTTGTCACTCCTGAAGATGGCATTTTGGTTATCGACTTAGACATTACCGATCCGGGCGATACTCACACTATTGAATGGGATGTTCCTGAAGGTATTACTATTGTTGAAGATGAAAATGGTAAAGCGATTGGTATCAGCGCGATTGGCTTACCGTTAGGACCTATCGACTTAACAGTGACGGTTACTGACAATGGCAGCCCTGCACTTTCAAGCATTGCAAATATTATTATTCCGGTAATCAGCGCGCGCGTTGAGTTAAGTGGCTCACAAGACTCAGACGGTGATGGTATTAACGATGCTGATGAAGGTTGGGCTGATGCCGATAGCGATGGCATTCCAGATTACCTGGACAACAATGATGTACCTTATTTGCTGCCTGAGCGTGGCATAGTCAGAGACGCGTATATTGTGGAAGGTGATGTCGGCCTGAAAATGAAACTGGGACGCGTGTCATCATTTAGTACCTTTACAGGCGCTCAGGTTACTGACGATGACTTTGCTAAGTTAGATATTGAACCAGATACCATTGAAAACGTGGGCGGTTATTTCGACTTTATCGCCGAAAGATTGCCAGAAGGTACGGTGTCTATAAATGTTGTATTACCCCAACGTGCCGCGATTCCTGAAGAAGCGGTGTATAGAAAGTATATGCCTGCTTCAGGCTGGCAGACCTATGTGGAAGATGGCAACAACATGGTTAAATCAGCCTTAGGTGAACCAGGTTACTGTCCAGCGCCAGGCTCGTCAGAATACACAGTTGGGTTAAAAGAAGGAGATTGGTGCGTGCAGTTAACGATAGAAGACGGTGGTCCGAATGATGCTGACGGTGAAGTAAACGGTATTGTTCGTGACCCAAGTGGTGTAGGCAAACCAGAGATCTTTGATAGCAGAGTGGTTGTTACTTCAGAATCTGGTGGTAGCTTAGGTATTCTATCTTACCTGGCTCTGGGTCTGGCAGTAGTATGGCGTCAAAAGCGCCTGCTACTGGCGCTAAGCCTGATGGTTACGGCTACTGCGTCGCAGGCTTCTGATAAGTACAAAATGTATCTTAAAGGGGGGTTGGGTAATGCAAAGTACAATCTTGATGAAAGCGATATTCGTCAACAGATAATGAATGTTTCAGATACGGCTGTTTTTGAGAGTATTTCTGAAGACAGCAAATCTTACTGGGTCGATTTTGGCTATCACATTACCCCAGAGTGGGCGGTAGAGATCGGCACCGTTGACCTGGGTGAAAACCAGGTCTCGTTTACCGACCGAATTACCGAGTTTGAGATTGATGAATATCTGGCTGAACTGAACTTTGAACATCCAAGCTCTGCTTCAGGCGAAAGTATCGCCATCTCTTATGGTCAGCAGATTAACGAAAACCTGAGCTGGAGAATTCGTGTTGGTAAGCTTTGGTACGATGCCGATTACAATCTACGTCTTGAAACCGGTGGTACGCAAGTAGATACCGGCCGGGAAAGCATCTCTGACAGTGATATGTTTTTCGGAGGAAACTTGCAATGGCATGTTTTCGAGCAATTTTCGGTAGGCGTGTCGGCCAGACGCTACGAAGTAGCAGGTAACTACGTCCGCTTGATTGGTTTTAACCTTCAATATCAGTTTTATGAGAAATAAAAAACGCTAATGTGTGACCGAAGATTGAGTTGTTAATTCGCTGAATCTTCGGTCATTTTATTAAAACTCAACTAACAAAATTTACCAAAAAAGTAAACCGTCAGACATTCACCGAAACTTGAAAGTATCAAGGTAAAAAAACAGTTAGCGTACTGTTACCCACTCTTAA
Organism: Alteromonas lipotrueiana; assembly: GCF_019249245.1. Lineage (GTDB taxonomy): Bacteria > Pseudomonadota > Gammaproteobacteria > Enterobacterales > Alteromonadaceae > Alteromonas > Alteromonas lipotrueiana. The sequence continues at coordinate 16,473 of NZ_JAESDK010000010.1, forward strand.
ACTCTCAATACCAATACTCTCGCCTTTTTATCTTTGCCCACCTCTACGTCTTTTCGGCGGAAACAATTTCAACCAGAACGCTGCCTCTAAACAAAAGCCAAGTATGATAAAAATAAATAAGCCTGTAGTGTGTCCATAGCTATAGGCGCTAAACGCGCCCGCGATAAGAATAAGAGCAACAAGACTGCGAAGAATAATTTGCATGTCGTTCCTTTTGAGCAAATGCAAAGTATCAGATGAATACGTCAACTAAACCGATTGCTGGCAATATCCGCTGAGGCAATACTTGTTTTTGGTAGGTTCCACGCCGGCATCACTCACAGCGTGAAGGCCAAAGAGTGTTACCGGGCAGGGAACTAACCGAGCTAGCGGGCCAGAATCGTGGCCAATTCGGGCAAAGTATTGATTTGATAATCAGGCGCTATGGCTAACGGGTACAGGACTTTGCCTTCACGGGCAATAAATGTAGCCTGTAAACCTGCGGCCTTAGCACCAGCAATATCCCAACCATGAGCCGCCACCAGCATAGCGTCTTTCGCTTTAACTCCGGCTTTTTCTAAAGCCCATTCATAAGTACGCAAATCAGGCTTATAGCGATTGATGTCTTCAACGCTATAACGCGCATCAAAATAAGAAAGCAAGCCAGCATTTTCAAACTGGGTTTTAACCCCTTTGTTTGATGAATTAGTTAAACTGATTAGGGTAAATCCTGCTTCTTTGAGTGCTTTCAGGCCGGCTTTAACATCTGAATGGGGCGGTAAGCTGCGTAATGGAGTGACGATGGCCTTACGAGCTGTATCTTCATCAAGCTCGACACCATTTGACTTTGCTACCATTAACAACGAGGCGACACCGATTTCTCCAAAAGTGTGAAACCGGCCAGTGGTATTATCGACCAAAGAGTGATGCAGCATGGTAGAAAACCATAGGCTCATAAGCTCGCTACGTCCGCCAAGAGCTTCTGTAACCGATACTTCCATGGCGTTTAAGTCTAGCAGGGTTTCATTGACATCAAAAAATATTACCTTGGGCGGATTATCAACGTTAGCCTGGGTATTCCAGCTGCTTACTATCAACATTATTACCATTAAGATACGCATCATTTGCTCTCCGGAAAGTTAACTTGAACGAATGTTCAAAGGCTATACTAGACTTTTTTACAAGAGTGTAAAGGTATCGGGGTTGTGAGTTGTGAATAACCATCTAAAAATAAAAGCAGTTTTACAGCGCAAGAGTGCCCACCCGCTTCGGCTATCTTATGCTGTAAGTAAGGGCGTAGCCTGAAACCTATTTTCAGGCTACTTTGAGTAAAACGACGCCCCCTACAATCATCAATGCCCCTAAATAGCGCAGAAATGAAGTAGGGTCCTGATAAAACACCACCCCTACGGCAAAAGTGCCTACTGCACCAATTCCGGTCCATACCGCATAGGCAGTTCCCATGGGGATTTGTTTTTGCGCCAGCCACAGTAAAAAACCGCTGGCTATCATAAAGACAACCGCAATAATGATACCTGAAATACGGGTTTCCGGAGATTGTGACATTTTCAAACCCACCGGCCAGCCAATCTCTAAAAACCCCGCTGCAATAAGATAAACCCAGCTCATACTCTTCCTTATAAAAAATTGCTCGCGCTGTCACTTAGTGTAACGAAGCCTTTTATACGCGAACAGGCCTGTTCAGGCCAGCGACCTGGGTATAAATTTAAACGAGTATAAGTGCGCCTTGAAAACTACCGATTTGTTATATCGAAGATGGTCTTTCCATACATGCCTGCGTACTTTGCCTTGTATCAATATTTTACCAACCAATTCAGGGGCGACAATGTCTTCGCGTAAAATTGCAACACGTAAGCTCGGTAAATCAGGCTTGCAGGTGACCGAGGTGGGATTAGGCTGTTGGCAGTTAGGAGGCGAGTTTGGTCCTATCTCTGAGTCAGACGCACACTCAATTGTAGAAAGCGCGCTTGATGAAGGCGTGCGATTTTTTGAGACTGCTGATGTGTATGGGGCCGGGCAAAGTGAAAACCACTTAGGCGAAGCTTTGTTCAAATCGTCAGCAACCACGGTAGTGGCGACCAAATACGGAAGAGCGCACGGTGTCTACCCTGATGGTTACAGCTTCAATAGTATGCGTGATTCGGTGTTGCGGTCACAAGATCGCCTTCAGCGCGATAAAATTGACCTGTTGCAGCTGCACTGTATTCCACATGAACAGCTTGAAGCCGGCCATGTGTTTGACTGGCTGGAAGAGCTGAAACTTCAGGGCCAGATCAGTCATTACGGAGCCAGTGTGGAAACGCTGGCGCAGGCAAAAACATGTTTAAAATATGAGGGTATATCCTCTATACAGCTTATTTTTAACCTATTCAGACAAACTGCTGTCGAGTCGCTTTTTGATGAAGCGCAACGCAAACAGGTGGGCATTATTGCCAGAGTGCCGCTGGCAAGCGGATTATTAAGCGGCAAACTAAGTAAAGACACTCATTTTGATGAATCAGACCATCGTTTTTTCAACCGGCAGGGCGACGCCTTTGCTATTGGCGAAACATTCTCTGGAATCGATTTTGAAACGGGTCTGAAACATGTCAACAGTTTGTATCGACACTACAAGCCAGCCACACTGAAGATGCCTGAATTTGCGCTTCGCTGGATATTGGCTCATCCTGCAGTGAGCTGCGTTATCCCCGGCGCCAGCTCTGCTGCCCAAGTTATTCAGAACAGCCGGGCAGCCAACCTTCCTCACCTGGAAAGCACCCTGCACAAGAATTTATTCAAGTTTTATAATGAACAGATAAAAACGACTATAAAAGGTGAAATTTAAAGTCGGGTTTTAATACATAATGAAAAAGGGATGCACAAGCATCCCTTTTTGGTCTCTTATCTTGCAGACTGGGTCTGCTGCGGTATCGGTTACAAGGTAAACAACACCTTTACGTCACCATTTACTGCACCCGAGTCAACCACACCTATAGCATCGGGGTTACTGGCTACTTCGCTCAGTACACTGGCGGCATTATCGGTCTTAGGGGGCCGTCCGCCGCCGGTAAACGCCAGTTTGGCCCAGTATGCTTTGTACTGACTTGGAGAACGGGCAAGAACCTTTTCGATAAACTCATCGGCAGGCCCACCCTGGGTCATGACTGGCGTTAAAGATTTGTTTTTTCCCAGAAAGACTTTTGATACATCATCTTGTGACAATGCAGCAGAATTGCCACTGTTAACCACTACTGCGACTTCGGCAAAAGCAGATACCGAGCTTAACAGTGTAAAAGTTATCAAAGAATATTTTATAGTTTGCTTTAATTTCATCAGAATAAACCCTTAAAAAACAGTAACAAGTGCAACCTGAATTAACCCGGCATCAGAGCCATCAGTCTGTTCAGAGTTGGTGTATTCCGCCTTAAGCGCGGCCGAGTCATGAAAATCCCAGCGAGCGCCAATGGTATAAAACGAGCTGTTGCGGGTACGCCCGGCAATAACCTGCTCAGTAGTGGCCGTTAACTGATCAAGTGTCGGGTCAATACCGCGTGGAATTGCAGACAAATCAACACCGGTTTCTGCTTTGTCACGGCCATACGTGCCGTGTACCAATACTGAGCCAAAGCGCTTGCCCGCCGAAACAAACCAAGGCTCAAAATCGCCTATCAGGGTATTATCCAGTGACGCTGGAATGTACTCAGCCACAAACAGCCAGTTTTGATCATCATAAATAACCCCAACCTCAACACCATCAACTTTATCATCCTGAATGTCCAGGTCACTGCCCACATAGCCAAACGGCGTTTGTTGCCATGCTCCCACAAGCGGAGCCAGCCCCAGGTCTGCAGACAGGTCAAACTGAACATACGTAGTACGGAAGGTCCACCAGCCATAGTTAACACTGGCCACTGTGCTGAATACTTTATCAACATCAAATGTGTTGCCATCAGGGGCTTCGGTATTTTCCTGGCCGTAGTAAACACGCATATTAATCAGGGCGTCGCCCACACTAAAGTCGTGAATTGATGAGATGCCATCAATGCTGTCAAAAAACGACTGATAAACCTCTGTAGGCGGGGCAATCCAGTGATAGGCGTAAGAAACATCCAAATAATCAGAGTACAAATAGATAGGAATACGCTGGCGGCCAACCTGTACCCGCCAGTTTTCCTGAACCTCATAAGACAAATACGCCCAGGTGAACTGCGGATCCCAGTCTTCAATTCCGCGGGCTCTGATTTGGGCAGTAGCGCTCAGGCCATCACCTAAGTCGGCGTAGGCTTGCAAGGCTAAAAATGAGCCGGTTTTAAAATCAACTTCACTGTCTGAGTAATTGCGTACTTCTGTATCACTGTCGGTTGGTAAACCCGCTGCCAATGTGCCAAAGCCGCTCAGCTGAATGTCGGCCATCGCATTGAACGAAAGAGCCAGGCCAGCAGCCAGACCAGAGAAAGAATTTAATTGCATCTGATATCCAAAACTAATAAATGAGAACCCGGCGTATACTAAAGCTTTATTACGTTTCGGCTATAGCCATAAAGTAGAGATTACATAGCGCTTGTGATAGGTAAGTATCAAAGTCAATACCCTGAAGCCGGGTATTACACTAGACATTCAAAGCAGAAAGATTTTAGTAAGAAAGAGGTGCGCAAACCTTTACCTGAGGTCGCGGGTTTGACGACCCATGACGACCTCAAGCAAAAATATTACACTTTAAACTGACGGGCGATGGCCTTTAGTCCGGTAGCAAGGTGTGCCAACTCGGCGCTGGCTGATTCGAGTTTTTGGGAGTTGTTGCTGGTTTCTTCCGTACGCTGAAAAATAGCATCCACGCTGTCGACAATATTTTTTGATGTCGCTTGCTGCGAGTCAGTAGACTGAGCAATTTGCGCATTCATCTGGCTAATCATGTTAATAGTATTGTTTATTGAGTCGAGACTGTGGCCAGCTTTATTGGCAGCCTCAACGCTTTCCCGAGCCCGATCGTTACCACTGTTCATAACCAGAACCGCCGATTGCGCCGCGCTTTGCAAACGCTCAATTGTGTTTTGAATTTCTTCCGTTGACTGCTGGGTACGTGAGGCCAGAGTACGAACTTCGTCTGCCACTACGGCAAAACCACGGCCCTGCTCACCAGCCCTGGCAGCTTCTATGGCGGCATTTAATGCTAAAAGGTTGGTTTGTTCGGCTATACCCTTGATCACATCAAGCACCGCCCCGACCTGATTAGAATCGTTTTCTAGCTTTTGAATCACCTCTGAGGTCTCGGCCACATTTTGCGCCAGACTTTCAATGCTGGCTACCGTATCGCCAACAACCCGCTTTCCTTCATCTGCGGCCAATGCGGCCTCGTTAGCCGCAGTAGACGCTTCGGCAGCGTTAGATGCGACCTGGTTTACTGAGTAATTCATGTCGTCAACAGCTGACTTTGCCTGGGTGGCTGAGTCTTGCTGATTAGCAATAGTTCGGTTGGTATCACTGGTCAGGCTATTTAAATTTTGGGCTAAATCAGACAAAGGTAGAGTGGTGTCCACAATGTCTTTCACCACATTTTGAAGACGCGCCATAAAGCGATTAAAGTAAGTAACCAGTTCGCCAATTTCATCTTTTGAATTTGAGTCAATACGTACCGTTAAATCGCCATTTTCTTCAGCAATATTACGTAATGAAAGAACCACTTGCTGCAATGACCCACGAATCTCAGAGACAATGGGCCAGGCGGTAGCAAATAAAATAATGGTGGTCACCAGGCCCATGATAATACCCAGATACATCAAAAACTGCTGAGCCTCACTGTAGTCTGTAAAGGCCATATCAAACACATCTGCCCGCTGTTGTTTAAAGGCGTTTAGTTCGGTGGTGACAGTATCGTAAGTGGTGTTCATTTGGTCGAGGCTGTCATTGAGTCGGGCAAAGTCAGCGGTGCCATCAAGCATCGACTGAGTAATGCCATAAGCTAACCGATAGTAGGTTTCGAACTCGTTTAAAATAACCGCAACTTCAGTAGAAAGCGCCGGGTCCATTTGTTGAATTTTTTTCAGGCTTTGCTGAACCGTAGTCGCTGATGTTGAAGCTAATTCAAGCGCATCAGCATCTCCGGTAGTCACGGCACCGGCCAGGGTGTCGCGCACTTTTTCAATGCTCACCAACGCGGTAGTGCTTAACTGCAATGCTGGAAAATCGATACTTTTTGCGTTTTCCAACTGATTGGCATTTTGTGTTGAAATATAGCTATTAATAAACACGAACAAAATAAAACTTACCGCCCCAATAATAGGGATCAGAAAGATTTTTTTGGCAACAGATAGGTGTAACAGAAAATTCATTTAAACGTCCTTTGCATCATTCGGCCAGATTTTAACCAACCGTGAAGAACTTATAAAAATAGCTGCTACCCGGGTTTTAACAATGTTTGATTGCAGCAACAATTGACCATCTTACTGAGGTTATCGGAATGAAAGGAATTGGACTTTAGATTTATTCTCTAATTTTTCATTAATTTTTTCGAATAAGATATGTTCGTATTTTTAAAACGGGCGGGATACATAAGCGCTAAAAGAGGGCTGTTTATGAATGCTTCACCGCTATTTTTTGGGGCAAACCCTTGAAGTGGTAACTGGTTATGGTGAGCAGTAATGTTGCAAGCCAGCTTCGTGCTGGTGGTAATACTTTACCTGGCATTGGTGCAAAAGCCAGCCCTGCTGGCAAACCACAAAAACAGCAGGGCTAAGACTCAGGCGCCTAGTTCATCGGCCAGTTCAGTAAGCGTAGCCACTGACACATCTGGCGAGAGCCCTAATGGGTACATCATTTTTCCGGGGCGCTCAATAAAAGCGGTTTGCATGCCGGCAGCTTTGGCGCCGCTAACATCCCAGCCGTGCGCTGCAACCATAAGTGATTCGTGAGTATCGGTTTGCATTGTTTTTACGGCCCACTGATACGCTTCTCCATGGGGCTTGAAGCGCTTAATAGAAGAAACACTTAACACCGCATCGAAATACTGGCGAATGTCAGCATTTAAGAGTTGACGATTAAGCCCCGCTTCGGCCGAATTTGAAAAGGCCACCAGAGTAAAGCCGTGTTGCTTCAACCGTGTCAGTGCATCTTTGACATCATCATGAGCAGGCAACTGAGTCATAGGTTCAGTAATGGCCTGTTTGGCCTCATCCATACTCAGTGTAATGTCTTTGCTGTGGGCGACCATTACCAGCGCGGCGGCGCCAATTTCAGCAAAATCATGGTATTGATTTGTCACAGTGTCGACCAGCGAATGGTGCAACAACTTTGAAAACCATACCGGCACCATCGACTCATCACCATTTAATACCTCGGCAATGGCTGATTTTAGCTCCTGCATATCTAACAGGGTTTCATTTACATCAAAAAAAAGTACTTTGGGGGTTGTTGCAAAGGCCATAAAAAGTCCTGTTATTTATAGAGTCTTAAAATATAAGAAAATTCTTAAAACGCAAAAGTTTTGCTTCCTAAACATATTCACTGTTGTATACTCGCGGCCCGATATATGAGCGCAAATCTGTGCATTATCTGTACAAAAACCAATTACAAAAGCACTCACCTGACGGAGAAAATCATGTCCATTTATTCGCTTAGTCTGCGAACATTTAACCCTACACGTCTTACTGCGCTAGCTCTGGCTGTATCGGCAAGCTTATTTCCTGCGATGTCGGTGGCTCAACAGGCCAGCAGCGACCCCGCGGCCGACGACACCGTCGAAAAAATCATGGTGACCGCCCGTAAACGGTCTGAAAGTATTTATGAAACACCTACCGCGGTTTCATCTATTGGCGAAGACCTGATTGAAGATACCAATGTGACTACTTTGGACGATATCGGTAAGTATGTCCCCAATCTGAATATCAGCCGCTACGGTGCTGGTAACAGCGGTCATGCATCTATCTTTATTCGCGGTATCGGGCTACAGGATCACGTTATTACCACAGACCCGGGCGTAGGTGTGTATCTGGATGGGGTTTATCTGGGGCGCCAGATGGGCGCAAACATGTCACTGCCCAATGTACAGCGTGTAGAAGTACTGCGCGGTCCACAAGGCACATTATATGGACGTAACACCTTAGGTGGTGCGGTAAACATCATTACCAAAGCGCCGGGTTCGCAAGACATCGCCACGGTGTCTGCAAAAGTAGGTACGCGTGGGCGTCTGGCCACGGACCTGTACATCAATAGCGATATTACCGATGACTTTAGTGTTTCTGCCTCAGGCTCTTTTAAACAGCGTAATGGTGTAGGTACCGCCATTAATCTGGAAAACCCAGAACGTGAAATCGGTGAAGAAGAAGAATACAGTGGCCGTATAGCTGCAAAGTATGACTTTACCTCAGATTTTTCGGTGACTTTGTCAGCAGACTTTGTTGAAAACGAAGCAGGACAGTCACCTTACACTATTGAGTTTACTGAAAATCGTCCTACTGAATTTAGTATCGACAACGGTGAGTTTTATTTGCTTAACCCGTCACTATTACCTGAAAACCCCGACGATCTGGGTACGACGGTAGCAGGTATCGAGTCGACTTCTTATTCAGGCTGGGGCACGTCATTAACCGCGTTGTGGGCGGCGACTAATAATCTTGATCTTAAGTTTATTGCCAGCAAACGTTCGTCAGAATACGAAGGTGGTCTTGACGATGACGCTTCACCGTTAAATTTATCAGAGTTTCCTGAAACTGGCGGCGCGGATCAAACCTCGTTTGAGCTGCAGTTAAACGGAACCTACGATCGCTACGACTTTGTTTCAGGGTTGTACTATTTTACCGAAGAAGGCGATACCACCTCAGGACCCTGGACCTTCAGCCCGTTCAATGTGCCTAATGGCTTATTAAACGATGGGGTTACGCCAGTTACTGAATTTTGTGGTTTTTGTGGCGGCTACGGATTTTTCGATATTCAGCAGGAAACGAAAGCCTATGCGGCCTATGTGAATGCTTCGTACAGTCTGACCGAGAAACTGAATATTGGCGGCGGTATGCGTTACAGCCGTGACGAAAAAGACGCCAACGCGTTATTTCCGTCCTTTGGTGGCGAACGGGCGTATCGTAATGCAGAATTTTCTGAATTTACCTGGGATTTAAACGCCGGTTATACTCTGACCGACGATTTAAATATGTACCTGGCCATTCAAAAAGGATATCAAACCGGCGGTTTTCCTCCTCGCCCGTTTGGTGGCGCAGCACAGTTTGTCTCATTTGATGAAACCACAGCCATTAACTACGAAGTCGGTTTTAAAGGTCAAATCAACGAGTATGTTAGCTTTATGTCAGCATTCTTTTTGACCGACTATACTGACCTGGCACTGCCATTTTCAGACCCGCAAGCGGGTGGCGGTTTTGTAACTATTGTGGAAAACGCCGGTGAATCGCGTTCACAGGGTGTAGAGCTTGAGCTCACGACAAATGTTACCGATGACTTTGTTATTCGCTCGACCTTTGGTTATCTGGATGCCGAAATTACCTCTATTGATGATGGGGTAGTGGGCATTGGTGAAGGAGACTCGCCGGCGTTGTCACCCAAGTGGACAATTATGGTGGCACCCACTTATTATCATGAGCTTAATAATGGCGCTCTGATGACCTTTAGTGTTGATTATTCTTTTCGGGACGAAATGCAGGGTCAGTCGGTTTTCAACCCGAATGAAACGATGGAGTCACGGGAGCTGGTTGGTTTCAATGTTAGCTATGAAGCACCGGCCGGAGACTGGAGCCTGAGCCTGTACGGTAAAAATGTCTTTGACGAAGTTTATGATCAAGGCCGTTTAGCGCAAAATGGTTATGTAGGAATTGTACGTAGTAATGATCGCAGCGAGTTTGGCCTGCGCTTTAACAAATCATTCGACCTGTATTAATCATTTATAATCGTGTGTAATGAAAAAAGGAGAGCTTCAGCTCTCCTTTTTTGTGTTTGCTGGTTTATGGGTTTAGTAAAACAAATAAGCAACGCTTAGTTTCATACTGCGAGGCATAATATACCGCCCGTTAGGCGCATCGGGACTACGTGGATCGCCTTCGGTAATACCTTGCTCGTCGGTCAGGTTGTCTACTGACAACTGGAGCTTCAGTGAGTCAACAGGTTCAAATATCACACCTACATCAACCTTTTCATAGCCTTCTAAAACCACGGTATTTTCGTTGTTGCCAAACCTGTCATCTACCGCTGAAACGGTACCGTAGACGCTGGCGTACATACCATTTACATCAAAGGCATAGCTGGGTGTCAGACGTACCTGCCAGCCGGGCTGACGTTGAGCTTCGTTGCCTTCGTTAGTGGCACTGGCAGTAATTTCAGTTTCCTGAAACGTCCCGTTCAGGTTTAATGAAAAACCTGAGTCATGCTGATATTTAGCATCCAGTTCTACGCCATAAGCTTCATTTGTTAAAATTTCAGCGGGCACCCCGGGCAGGCGTACAAAGGTGTCGCCTTCAACTTCGTTTGCAAATGCGGTGGCAAAAAACTGAATGCTTTCATTCATATACTTATAGCCAAGCTCGCCCTGGGTAACCTTTTTAATAAGGTCGTTACCGTCAGTGTACGCACCAAAGTTATCTCTGAAATCATCAAAGTAAGGCATTTTATAGCCTTGGTTCATACGTACAAATACGCCGCTAAAATCATTTAGCGAATAGTTGGCGCCCGCCGTCCATGAAACCTTGCTCTGGTCATAGTTTACCGCTTTGGTAATCTGGCCATCTAAGCCTTCATCTACCGAGTAACTTACCTCGTGAGTTTCATGACGCACGCCAAGATCAAAGTCTAAATCGGCCGTAGCATACCATTTAGTGGTGGCATAAAATGCAGTAGTACTGGCATCGCCTACAGAGTCTATGTCATACGAAAAGCCACAACCTTCAGGGCTGTCATTACACGCGATGCCCTCTAATTTTTCGCCGCCAGGGGTGAGTACATAATAGGCCTGGTTGCCAAGACTCCACCAGTCTTCCGCTTTTGTTGTTGCCGTGTAAAGCCCTAAAGACGTATCAAATGCATCCCAGGCTTTTGACACCGCCAGGTCATTGGTAAACGCTTCAATATCTTTTTGAACCACCCAGCGACCTATTTGCTGAACCGGCGTATCGCCCGCGTATTGTTCACCGGTGACGGCACCCATAGCGCTCATGTTGTTATCTGCAACCTGCGCCAGTGTGGTCGCGGCACCATTGGGGACCAGACCATAGGTATTGGCCTGACCTTTGGTTAAATTAAAGCGGTCGACCAACTGCCATCCAGCACCCAAATCTAATTTAAGACTACCGCCACTTACATGACCATCCCAGCCTCGTCCATTACCAAAGTCAAAGCTTTCGGTAGTGTTTTGCGGACCATAGGTAATAGTTGCCTGACGATTCAACGGACCTATCTGGGTATAGTTTGCATCAATGCCTTCTACATTCAGCGGGGTAGGCAGATACCAGGTACCATGGTCGTCAGTTTGACGGGTATAAAGGTTTAGCTGTCCGTTATCAAATTCTTTGGTTATGTTGAACGTAAACTGATTGCCTTCTTCTGAGCGAAAACCTGCATCACGAATACCTTCTGAGCTTTTTATGTAACCGCCCACCATATAATACAGGTCGTCAGCCAAGGCACCGCTTGCCATCACATCAACCCGATTCAGGCCGTAGTCAGATACGGTATATTTAGCCAGTCCCTCGGTGGTATCGCTGCCGCGTTTTAGTCGAAAGTTTGTGGTTAACCCGGGCTGGCCATTGCTAACTACCGGGTTTGGACCGCCTCGTAACCCTTCCACTGTTTCAATGGTTTCGTCAATTCTGAAAAGCTGAGAGTTTTCCAGAAATGAAAGCGTTGAAGCAGGATAAATTGGTGAGCCTTCTAAAGAGATAGTCAAAAATGGGGCATCGCCACCACCAGGAAAGCCACGTACAAATACGTTCGCGCCCGATTCACCACCAGAGCTTTCGACCCATACACCGGGAATCGCCTTAAATAGGTCAGCGGTAGACTTGGGCGCCAGTTTCTCAATATCACTGGCATCAATATTGGTAACCGCAAAACTGGCATCAATTTTACGAATGCCGGTACCACCAGGAGTTCCGCTAACGACAATAACCTCAGTATTCTCTGATGTTGCTTTAGCAGGGGTATCCTGCGGGGCATCTTCCTGAGCGACAACTGACTGGCTTAAGGCTGCAGCAATTGCACTGGCTAATACTTGTTTCAAGAACAGCGGCTTCATAAGTACTCCTGATGAGCATGAAATTTGTTAATTAAACACATGTCAACGTTAATGAATCGTGACATGCCTGGGAAATTGGAAACAAAATAACGACATTTGCAAACGATTGCAATAATAAATGCAATCGTTTGCAAATTGCTGGGTTGGTTTAATGTTTCTTTGTTTTTCCCTGAAAATAACTGACATAGGCATCGAGCATAATTGAGGTTATAGTGGTCATTAGAATAGTCAGACAGAAAAAATTGATGTTGGACAGTAAATTAACTTTGGCAAAACTGGCTGAATTGGCAGGTGTTTCTCCTTCCACGGCTTCACGGGCGTTAAACAATAACCCGCTTATAAAACAAGAAACCCGCGATAAAATTCGGCGGCTGGCACGCCAGCACAACTATAGTGTAAACGCCGCTGCCAGTCGTTTGCGCACCCGTAAGACTCATGTGGTCGCGGTTATTCTTAATCTTATTGAAAACACTGAGCAAAGCACCACCGACCCCTTCTTATTGAAAATAGTAGGCGATTTGAATCAGGCGCTAAATGCGCGGGGTTATGAATTGTTACTGTCTAATTCGTTTATGGCTTCTGATGACTGGGCAAACTATTTTATTCACAGTCAGCGTGCAGATGGCATTATTGTAATAGGTCAGGGTAAAACGTCTGACAAAATTGATCAGGCCGCTGAACAACAGATTCCTATGGTGGTTTGGGGCGATGCCACGGCTAAAACCCGTTATCCCATTGTTGGCGGCGATAACTTTGCCGGGGGGCTGTTAGCCACTGAACATCTTATAAACCAGGGCTCCAAACGAATTATGTTTTTGGGTGACCCTGGACATGCTGAAATGCAGGAACGGTTTCAGGGTTACGGCAGGGCGCATAGCAACGCCCAATTGTCTTTGGATGAGGACCTGACGGGTGCTATAGATATTACCTCAAAAGCAGCGTATGCCTTTATTAATCAGCGGATTCGTTCTAAAGGGTTAGACTTCGATGGTATTGTGGCAATGTCAGACATGATTGCCTTAGGGGCATTAAAGGCCTTAAAAGAGCGTTATGTTGGTATCCCTGGCGATGTTGCCATTATTGGCTATGATGATATTCCCTTGGCAGAGCTCATGCACCCCTCATTAAGCACCATTTTTCAAGACACTCAGGCGGCGGCAGAAGCAATGGTTACGCAGCTGCTTAATCAGCTTGACGGTACGCCAGCCAATAGCCAGATCATCGACACGTCACTGGTAATTCGGCGCTCCTCCGAGGGAAAGTAACGGTTTTAGTCTGCAAAACTACCCGAATAAGGAATAATGATGCCTAATAATGCAAACGATTGCATTATTAGGCATGCAGCTATAGACTTCAGGTAAAACATTAACAAGGTGTTCACACATGTCTAGATTCTGGATTATTGTTGCTATTGCCGTGTGCTATTTTGTGTTCGCTATTATGCTAAATAGTGTGGGCACAGTTATTTTGCAGGCGATCAATTCATTTGGTGTCTCAAAGCCAGAGGCTAGCACTTTGGAAGGATTCAAAGATTTGTCCATCGCTATAGTTTCGTTTGCGGTGGCGTCTTTTATCCCCAGAGTAGGCTACAAACTGGCTTTGTTAACCGGACTTTTGATGGTGGCCATAATCTGCGCCATGACTCCGGTCATTGCCAGCTTTTGGGTTATTCAATTGTTATTTGCGGTTGTCGGTACTGCTTTTGCACTGGTGAAGGTGTCGGTCTATGCCATTATTGGGCAGCTTTCCAATGACACTCGCGGGCACAGTTCGCTGATGAATACCATAGAAGGTATTTTTATGCTGGGAGTGCTTTCTGGCTACTGGATTTTTTCAGCATTTATCGATCAGCAGGATTCTGCCTCTTTAAGCTGGCTAAATGTGTATTACCTTTTAGGCGCTATCACCCTGATTGCCATCGGCTTAGTGGTTCTGGCGCCCATCAGTAAACCTTCTGCCGACGCGTCGCAGGAACCTGCGAGTAAAGCTTTTATCGATATGCTTCGATTAACTTACCAGCCGCTGGTTCTGATTTTTGTTATTTCTATTTTCTTATACGTACTGATAGAGCAAGGTATCGGGTCGTGGCTACCTACGTTCAACCGCGAAGTGCTGGGTCTGCCGGTCGCCGTCAGCATTCAGATAACCAGTATCTTTGCTATTGCCCTGGCGGTAGGGCGGTTATCAGCAGGTGCCATATTGACCCGGGTGCACTGGTATCCATTTTTAAACAGTTGTCTGGCCGGTATGGCCGCGATTATTGTTTTGAGCTTACCTTTGGCTGAAAAAGTTGACGAAACCATGATACATAACTGGTCCGATGCACCTTTGGCGGCCTTTTTAATACCGCTGATTGGTTTAATGATGGCCCCTTTATATCCGGTTATTAATTCAGTAATGCTCAGTGCGTTACCTAAAAAACAACATGCTCCTATGACCGGCCTAATCGTGGTGTTTTCAGCACTGGGGGGCACGACAGGCTCCATTTTTACCGGCTATATTTTTGATGCTATGGGAGGGCAGCAGGCCTTTTATTTTTCTTTGGTTCCTATCGCCGGCATTCTGATTTCTCTGTATTTTTTTCGTCGAATGTCTGCCCAAATCTCGTCTAATAAGGAAGCGTAATGAACGACGCTCATAAACAAAAGTGGCAAGCGGTACTGCCATTTTTTTCAAGCAAACTGTTTCAGGAAGTGCAGCAAAAACCCGTTTTTGAAGACAGTAAAACCTTCGCCGATGCCTGCGTCACCAGTGACTGGCAAAGTGTATTAACACAGTATGAAGCAGGCCACAAAAGACCTGATTTTAATTTGATTGAGTTTGTAAATACGCATTTTGTTTTACCTGAGGCAACGCCAGATTCAGCTTCGGTAACCTCTGTCAGCGCGCTGGATTATGTACACAAAATGTGGGACGTGCTTACCCGACAGCCGGATACTCGGGATAACAGTAGTTTAATTGGGTTAAGCCGGCCTTATATTGTGCCCGGCGGGCGCTTCAGAGAAATTTATTACTGGGACAGTTATTTCACGGCCCTGGGCCTTATCGATTCAAAGCGTCACGATATGGTCATTAATATGCTGGAAAATTTCTTAGATATCCTGAATGAAGTAGGTTGTGTTCCTAATGGCAACCGGGCGTATTACCACACCCGCAGTCAGCCACCGATACTGGCGTTAATGTTTGAGCTGGTTGAAGAACACTTATCGGTAGCGCAAAAAAAACGGGTGGTAACCGGACTACTCAAAGAGCATGCATTTTGGATGCAAGGCGAAAAAGATCTAAGTCCGCAGCCATTATCGGCAACATGCAGAGTGGTGCGCATGCCCGATGCCAGCGTTTTGAACCGGTATTACGATAATGCTGATACACCCCGCCCCGAATCCTGGCGAGAAGACATAGAAACAGCCAAACAGGCAGGGGCCAAATCGGATGAGTTTTACCGCAATATACGGGCAGCCTGTGAATCAGGCTGGGATTTCAGTTCACGCTGGTTGGCAGAACCTGACTCTTTGGCCTCTATTCGCACCACCGAGATTGTCCCGGTCGATTTAAACTCGCTGTTATACCGGCTTGAAAAAACACTGGCGCGCATTGCTCCTACCGCGTTACAGCAACAACATTTTGACCAGCGGGCGACTGCACGTAAACAGGCGTTACAAACCTTTTTGTGGAGCCACGATTACTACTATGACTTTGTTCTGAGTGAAGGGAAATGTTCGCCGGTAGTGAGCGCAGCCGGCGCTGTGCCACTGTTTGCGCAAATTGCTACTACAAGCCAGGCCAAAGCAGTGCAGCAAAAGCTGGAGCAATGCTTGTTAAAAGCCGGGGGCATTGTTACCACCAGCTTAGAAACAGGCCAGCAGTGGGATACCCCCAACGGCTGGGCGCCTTTACAATATTTTTGTGTGCAGGGGTTAATAAATTACGAACATCAGGGGTTAGCTGACACTATTATGCAACGCTTCATAAGCACCGTAGAGCACCACTACGAGAATAATGGCGTGATGCTTGAAAAATATAATGTTTGCACCCCGCACTTGCGCGCTGGTGGGGGTGAATACGACATACAACTAGGCTTTGGCTGGACCAACGGCGTATACAAACGCTTTAAAACCTGGTTATGACCTAAGACTGATTTGGCCTGAGTCGGTTGGTCTTATGGATAAAACAGGTCAAAGCCCTTCAATAGTTATAAAAGAAGGTAACTTTTGATGGCGCTTTAAATGAACTTTTTTTCACCTGAATACCGTATGAATCCACACACTTACCCGCCCGGTGCGACTGTTGTTGCGGATGAATCTTGCCGGGCCATGTAACTCTAAAGGATGGTTATCAGGTGAAATATCAGACATTTTCCGAGCTTAATGTTAACGATCAGCAATATAAGCTGGTTAGTTTTGACAAAATAAGCGAACAACACGACTTATCTCGTCTGCCCTTTTGTATCAAAATTTTGTTGGAAAACCTGATTCGACACGAACAGGAAGATTTTGTCACCAGCGAAGATATAGAAAAAATAGCAAAGTGGGACACCAGCGACGAAAGCCAGCAGGAAATCTCATTTGTACCTGCGCGAGTTATTTTACAGGACTTCACGGGCGTGCCTGCTATTGTTGATTTGGCCGCTATGCGCGATGCCGTGGATAAACTGGGCGGCGATGCCCAGGTTATAAATCCACTAAACCCTGTAGAGCTGGTTATCGACCATTCGGTTATGGTGGACCATTTTGGTGATAAAGATTCTTTTGAAAAGAATACCGACATTGAGATAGAGCGCAATAAAGAACGCTATCAGTTTTTGAAGTGGGGCCAGTCTTCTTTTGACAACTTCAAAGTGGTCCCGCCGGGTCGCGGTATTGTGCATCAGGTCAACCTTGAATATTTGGCACGGTGTGCATTTACCAAAGAACAAGACGGCGAAACCTATGTTTATCCAGATACTTTGGTAGGGACCGACTCTCACACGACCATGATCAACGGCCTGGGCATTCTGGGTTGGGGTGTAGGCGGTATTGAAGCCGAAGCTGCTATGCTGGGGCAACCGGTAACCATGCTGGCGCCAAAAGTTGTGGGTCTTCGTTTGTCAGGTAATCTGAATGCCGGAGTCACGGCCACTGATATGGTACTGACCATTACCGAGTTGTTGCGTAATCACGGGGTAGTGGGTAAGTTTGTCGAATTCTTTGGTCCGGGCATTAAGCATTTAACCACCGCCGATCGCGCGACTATCGCTAATATGGCGCCTGAATATGGCGCTACCTGTGGTATTTTCCCTATCGATCAGGTGGCCCTGGATTACCTTGAGCTTACCGGTCGTGATGAAAGTCAGATTAAGCTTGTAGAAGAATACGCAAAAGCCGCTTCGCTGTGGCACGACGACCACAGTAAAGATGCGGTATACCATGAAACCCTTGATTTAGATTTAGGCGATGTAGTGCCATCACTGGCAGGCCCTAAACGTCCACAGGATCGTATTCCACTGGACAAAGCGGCCGGCGCATTTAAAGACTGGTTCAACTCGCAAATTGACTTTAAAGAAGTGGAAACCGAAGAAGAAAAGTTTGTCGCTGAAGGCGGCGATATGTCCGAGGTCGACGAAGAACACGATTCTTATGTAGAATTCCAGAACGAAAAATTCAACCTTGAGAACGGTGCAATTGTCATTGCAGCAATCACCAGTTGTACCAATACTTCTAATCCCTCAGTTCTGATTAGTGCAGGTTTGGTGGCCAAGAAAGCGGTCGAGCTGGGTCTGGCTCGCAAACCGTGGGTGAAAACCTCTCTGGCCCCCGGTTCACAGGTGGTTACCCAGTATTTAGAAGACGCCGGGTTAATGGAGCCGTTACAAAAGCTAGGCTTTAATCTGGTGGGTTATGGCTGTACTACCTGTATTGGTAATTCGGGGCCACTGCCAGATGAAATTAACCGGGCAGTACGTAATGCAAATCTGACGGTCACCTCTGTCTTATCCGGTAACCGTAACTTTGAGGGACGTATTCACCCCGACGTCGCCGCAAACTATTTAGCTTCACCACCTTTGGTCGTGGCCTACGCTTTGGCCGGTAATATGAATATAGATATTACCACCGAGCCGTTGGCGACAGATAAAAATGGCAAACCGGTATATCTGAAAGATTTATGGCCAGACGACAAGGACATTAAGTCGATGGTTAAAGAGTATGTCTCGGGTGAATTGTTTAAACAAAAATACGCAGATGTATTTAAAGGTAAGCGCGTTTGGAATGAGCTGGAAGTGTCATCAGCGTCGGTTTACGACTGGCCCGAATCAACTTATATCAAGCAACCGCCATTTTTTGCCGACATGGGCGAAAAACCGGACGCATTGGAAGCGATTCGTGATGCACGTTGTTTGGTTAAGGTGGGCGACTCTATCACCACTGACCATATTTCGCCGGCCGGGGCAATTGCTCCAGATAGCCCGGCAGGTCAATACTTACAAGATAAAGGCATTGAGCAAATACACTTTAACTCTTACGGCTCGCGCCGGGGTAATCATGAAGTGATGATGCGCGGCACCTTTGCCAATGTCAGGCTCAAAAACCAGCTGGCTCCCGGCACTACCGGAAGCGCAACTACCCATTACCCAAGCGGCGAACAGATGTCGATATTTGACGCAGCAATGAAATACCGCGACGAAGGGGTAGGCGCAATTGTGGTGGGTGGTAAAGAGTACGGAACCGGCTCTAGCCGCGACTGGGCAGCCAAAGGGCCCTCGTTACTGGGTGTTAAAGCGGTGATTGCTGAAAGTTACGAGCGTATTCATCGTTCTAACCTCATTGGTATGGGTATCTTGCCACTGCAGTTTAAACAAGGCGATAGCGCCGACTCGGTAGGTATTCGCGGAGATGAAACATTCTCAATATCGCAGGTATCCCGTGACAGCAAAGAAGTACAGGTGACGATGATGCGCGACTCGGGCGAGGTCACTGAGTTTAGTGCCGATGTGCGTATTGATACAGCAAACGAATACACCTATTTTGAAAATGGCGGTATTCTGCATTATGTAATTCGTCAGTATCTTCAAAAAGCAAAATAAGCTATTGATTACAGGCGGCTTTCGAGCCGCCTTTTTTATGCCGGTATCAATATTGGGATTGGATTGAATTTAAAGATAGCGACGTCGTTCTGCAAATAAACCCACCGCAAAAAAAGCTGAAACAAACACAAACCCCTGCAAATACCCGGGGAAAAAATGAATTAAATGCAGGACAAAAGGAGCCCCGAACAAGGTCAGTGCACCGTAACCAAAGGCGCACAGCAATACAAACAAACTTACCCGTATAATAAAGTGGCATGGCTTTAAAACCTGCTTTACGTATTTGTTTATAATGTCACCAAATACCACCAGCAATGTAGCAACCAGCATCAAACTCATTTGGTTAAAATAAGGCGACAACCAGCGTGTAAGCTGGGCGAGCAACTCAATCATAATGGCATTCCTGACACGACCGCAGATATTGGGCACGACAAATTTTGGCGCTAGTGTAGCGATTTTGAAGCTAAATCGCAGCATGCAGACAAAAAAGAAGCGCCTGTTTTGGCACTTCTTTTAAGTATTATGCAGTATTAAAGTTAAATCACAATAATGCAGATAATGCTTGGTGACCCTGCTTCAGCGTAGCCAGTTTATCTTCGGTTTGATCGCGCTCAATAAAATAGTGTTCTACTCCGGCTTTTTGAGCCTGGGCAAATATTGGGGCAAAGTTGATCACACCGGTACCCACATCGGCAAATTCGCCAGCTTTATCCATATCCTTAACATGCCATAATTTAAAACGGCCAGGGTGTTGTGCAAAGTAAACCAGAGGATCCTGACCGGCTTTTGCCATCCAGAACAAGTCCATTTCCATACTAAGAAGTTCAGGTTGGGTACGATTAAGCAGAACATCGTAAGGTAACTGGTTGTTGGTTTTTATAAACTCGAAGGCATGATTGTGATAAGCCAGGGTAAGACCTGCCCGATTACATGCTTCACCCCAGACATTCAGGTTGTCTGCCAGCTTTTTGTAAACATCAATATGCGAGCCGCGTTGAGCTTCGGTCAGGTAAGGCAATACTACATAGCGGTGCCCCACCTCTAGCGCCGACTCAATCACCTTTTCAACACTGTTTTCAAACGCCGTCAACGGTGTATGAACAGACGGTGCCTGTAAGCCTTCGTCATTTAGCATCTGCTTTATTTGCGCCGGCTTATGATTAAAGTAACCGGCAAACTCAAGTTCTTTATAGCCCACTGCCGCAGCCATTTTCAGGGTGGCAGGCACGCTCACGGCCATCCAGTCGCGCAGAGTATAAAGCTGCAAGCCGGTTACTGCCTGAGTTTGCTGTTCGCGTGCCATCAGTGATAGCGACAAAGGCAGCGTAGCAATGCTGGCGGCTGTGGCGCTAAGCTTTAAAAAACGCCGACGGTTTATCGCAGACTTGTTGAGTTCGAAAAAAGATGGGGCGGGCATAATACTCTCCTTTACATTGCCTGGTTTAGATGGGCAGCGCCTGGGGCCGGGCCCGTGCTATGGCGTATAATTAGCTCAAAAGGCATAATCACTTTTGGGGCTTTACTGATTTTTCCGGTTAATACATCTACTAATAAATTTACCGCGGTCTGGCCAAACTCTTCAGCAGGTTGCGCTATAGTGGTTAGCGGCGGATCGCAAAATGCGGCAAATGAAATATCGTCAAAGCCCGCAATTGAAATGTCTTCAGGAATTTTCAGGCCCGCTTCTTTTATTGCCTGCATTGCCCCGATGGCCGTTTCATCGTTTTCACAAAATACCGCGGAAGGTCGTTGTGGATGCGCCAAAATCTGGCGAGCGGCTTCATAACCGGCATGTAAGGTAAAGTCACCATCAAACAATAACGCGGGATCAAACTCGATATTGGCCTGTTTCAGGGCGTCCTGATAACCGGCCAGGCGCTCTTGTGTCAAGGGGCTGGCCTGAGGCCCTTTAATCAATGCAATACGTTGATGCCCATGCTCCAGCAAATGCCGGGTCATGGTTGCCGCAGCCTGACGATTGTCCAGGGTTACCGTTGGGCACAAGCTGGTCTCCAGCACTTCACAGGCATTTACCATAGGCAATAATCCAGAGCCAGATGAGGGGTCGGTTACAAACGGATTAAAGGCGCGCAACTGAATAACGCCGTCGGCCTGGGCGGTTTGCACCATACGCGCATACTCAGCTTCAATCTGGGGATTGCCTAAAGTATTTCCTAGTAGCAGGGTATAGCCGCGCTGCGCTGCTGCTTCCTGCATGCCGCTAATTACCCGGGCAAAAAACAAATTTGCCACGGTAGGTACCAATACCACCAGACTGTGCGTTTTGCCAGAACGAAACTTAACCGCCATTTGATTGGGCTGATAGCCGGTTTGTTCGATAGCACTGATTACCCGACTGCGGGTTTTTGGCGATACTCGCTCTGGTTGTTGAAGCGAACGAGATACCGTGGCGACCGATACCCCTGCTAAGTCTGCTACATCTCGAATGGTTGCCATGCGCGTTATAAATGCCTCCACATAATTTATAAATATGTAACCGTTTGCATTAATGCTAAAAACAATGCCGTGATTACACCATAAAAGCCAGTATAAATTTTTGTTTATCTACCATTTTAAAACATATCCGCAATCTTATAATCATAAAATTCACAAATAGGACACAAATAATACCAAAATGGTTTGACACTGATAAATGTAATCCGTTACATTTTAACGCAGATAACATGTTTCTAACAATTTTTTCGGAGAAGTACATGGCCCGCACACGCAAAATCCGGCTCGGCATGATTGGTGGTGGTGAAGGCGCCTTTATTGGCGCTGTGCACCGTCATGCAGCGGCCCTGGACGGCCATTATACATTGGTATGTGGCGCATTTTCTCGTGATGAGGATAACAATACCCGAACCGGTGAGAGCCTTGATCTTAATCCCGACCGGGTTTATGGCTCGTGGCAACAGATGCTCGAACAAGAAGCTGAATTACCCGCAGATGAGCGTATGCAGGCAGTCAGTATTGTCACGCCTAATCATTTACATGTGCCCGTATCACTGGCGGCGGCCAAAGCCGGTTTTCATGTGTTTTGCGAAAAACCTGCAGCGGGCAGTTTTGATGAAGTCAGGCAGCTGGCTCTGGAACTTTCATCGTGCCATGTATTGTACGGTCTGGCTCATACCTATCTGGGTTATCCCATGGTATTTCAGGCCAAAGACATGGTGGCTAACGACAAGCTGGGGACCATTCGTAAAGTGTATGTTGAGTATCCGCAAGGTTGGTTATCGGGCGAAGAAGAAGCCCACAATAAGCAAGCTTCATGGCGCACCGACCCGGCGCTGGCCGGAGCCAGTGGCTGTATGGGCGATATCGGCACTCACGCCTTTGGCCTGATTGAGTTTGTGTTAGGCGAAAAAATCACTGAGCTGTGTGGGGTTCTTAATACCCATGTGGCGGGTCGGCGGTTAGACGATGACGGCGCGGCCTTGATTAAAACTGAAAGTGGCGTGACCGGGGTACTGGTTGCCAGTCAGGTGTGTGCGGGTGAGGAAAACCCGTTAAAAATACGGGTCTATGGAGAAAAAGGCGGGTTGGAGTGGCAACAAATGGAGCCGAACTCTGTTATTTATCGTCCTGTTGATGCCCCCTACCAGGTCTATCGCGCCGGGGGTGGGCAGCCCGGTTTGTGTGAGCAAGCGATGCAGCGTTGCCGAATTCCGGGCGGACACCCTGAAGGGTACCTTGAAGCCATGGCAAATCTGTATACCTCATTTGCCAACGCCATTCGCGAAGACGCGACAGGTACAGCCGAAGGGGTACCCGGCATTGAAGCGGGTATACGAGGTATGGCATTTATTCAGGCAATGCTTGATAGCAGTAACAGCGAAACCAAATGGCATCAGGTGCCTGAACTTTCACAATAATAATGGCACGTATTTCAGGAGATTTTTATGGCTGCAATTAAAGGACCGGCGATTTTTCTGGCCCAGTTTGCTGGCGACACCGCCCCATTTGACACGCTAGAAAGCATGGCTGAATGGGCGGCCTCATTAGGATATAAAGGCATTCAGGTGCCTACCGATCCCACTTTGTTTGATTTAGAACAGGCCGCCGATTCACAAGAATATTGCGACAACGCCAAAGCTTCCTGTGCTAAACACGGAATCGAAATTACCGAGTTGTCGACCCACTTACAAGGTCAGCTGGTGGCCGTACATCCAGCCTACGATGAATTATTTGATAACTTTGCCCCTGCCCATTTGCACGGCAACCCCAAGGCGCGTACGCAATGGGCAATAAAGCAGCTAAAACTGGCAGCAAAGGCAAGTCAGCGGCTGGGTTTAACTGCCCATGCGACCTTTTCCGGGGCATTAATGTGGCATCTGGTATATCCGTGGCCGCAGCGTCCGGCCGGGCTGGTAGAGCAAGGTTTTGCTGAGCTGGCCAACCGTTGGAAACCAATCTTAGATGCATTTGACGAAGCGGGCGTGGATGTATGTTATGAAATTCATCCGGGTGAAGACTTGCACGATGGCGCCACCTTTGAGCGCTTTTTAGCGGCAGTAGATAATCACCCTCGCGCCAATATTTTATACGACCCCAGTCACTTTGTTT
Organism: Alteromonas lipotrueiana; assembly: GCF_019249245.1. Classification (GTDB taxonomy): domain Bacteria; phylum Pseudomonadota; class Gammaproteobacteria; order Enterobacterales; family Alteromonadaceae; genus Alteromonas; species Alteromonas lipotrueiana. Next base: position 40,304 of record NZ_JAESDK010000010.1, read on the forward strand.
TGCAACAGCTAGATTATCTGGACTTTATCGACAGGTATCACGACCGCATTAAAATGTTTCATGTAAAGGATGCGGAGTTTTTGCCCAATGGTCGCAGTGGGGTTTATGGCGGTTACCAGGATTGGGTTGACCGTCCGGGGCGGTTTCGTTCATTAGGTGATGGCCAGGTCGATTTTAAAAGTATCTTTAGCAAGCTAACGCAGTACGGGTTTGATGGCTGGGCGGTACTGGAGTGGGAATGTTGCTTAAAAGATTCGGACCAGGGGGCGGCTGAAGGTGCGCCGTTTATTACCCGTCATATAATCGAGCCCGCTACGCGTACCTTTGATGACTTTGCCGGCGGCAATGCCAGTGAAGCAAAAAATCGTCGGATTTTAGGGTTAGATAACGACTAAAGCGCTGCGGTTTACACGTCCTGGACACTTATAACGAGAATAACAATGACTAATACAACGGTGCGATTAAGCATGATGATGTTTCTCCAGTTTTTTATCTGGGGCGGCTGGTTTGTTACATTGGGTACCTATCTGGCTAACACTTTGTCTGCCAGCGGTCAGGAAATTGCGATGGCGTTTTCTACGCAATCCTGGGGAGCCATTATCGCGCCATTTATTATTGGTATGATTGCCGACCGGTTCTTTAATGCAGAGCGTATTTTAGGCGTCTTGCATCTGGTGGGCGCAGCATTGTTGTTTATGATGTATCAGGCCAGCGATTTTAATGCTTTTTATCCCTACGTGCTGGGCTACATGATTGCTTATATGCCCACTCTGGCTTTAGTCAACTCGGTGTCGTTCGGACAAATGCACGACCCGTCTAAAGAATTTGGAAAAATTCGGGTATGGGGCACCATTGGCTGGATTGTTGCCGGACTGGTAATTAGTTATCTGTTTTCATGGGACTCACGCGACGGTATTAACGATGGTCTGTTGCGCAATACCTTTATGTTGTGCGCGATTGCCTCGTTGATGCTGGGCTTGTTCAGCTTTTCATTACCGGCCACGCCACCTAAGGCCAAAGGCCAAACGGCCAGCCTGGGTCAGGCGTTGGGGGTCGATGCCTTATCATTACTGAAAAACCGTAACTTCTTTATTTTCTTTGCCTCTTCGGTACTTATCTGTATACCGCTGGCCTTTTACTATCAAAATGCTAACCCGTTCTTAACCGAAATCGGCGTTCAAAATGCAACCGGAAAAATGACCCTGGGACAGGTTTCAGAAGTGTTGTTTATGTTGGCTTTACCGGTATTTCTAAACAAGTTTGGTATTAAGAAAACACTGGTAATAGGCATGTTAGCGTGGGTATTACGCTATGTGTTGTTTGCCTATGGCAACGCTGATAGCGGTATTGTGCTGTTAATTACCGGTATTGCTTTACACGGTCTGTGCTACGACTTTTTCTTTGTATCAGGTCAAATTTATACCGATGCCAAAGCAGGGCCAGGAATTAAAAGCGCTGCTCAGGGCCTGATTACTCTAGCCACCTATGGGGTAGGCATGTTGATTGGGTTTTGGGTAGCCGGACAAATTACCGATGCCTATGTTTCAGATTCAGGCCATAGCTGGGAAAGTATCTGGCTGTTCCCCGCAGGTTTTGCCGCGGTGGTATTAATTCTGTTCTTACTGTTTTTTAAATCTGAAAAGGTGACTACCGATGCCTGATCGTCGTCAGTTGTTAAAAACTATGGCATTAACCGGAGTGGGGCTAACCCTTGCAGGATTAACACATGCAGAAACAAAAACGATGTCATCAAAATTAAAAGGGAACATCCGGCATTCAGTGGCTCGCTGGACCTACGGCGATCTGGATATTGAGTCTTTGTGTCAGGTGGTTACTCGTCTGGGGTTTAGCGCCATCGATTTAGTCGGTCCTGACGACTGGCCAATATTAAAAAAGTACGGCATTGACAGTGCGATGTGTAATGGTGCTGAACTGAACCTGGAAGACGGTTGGTGCGACCCGCAGTTTCACGATGCGCTCACAAAACGTTACCTGCGGCATATCGATTTGGTCGCCGACGCCGGGTACACCAACCTGGTATGTTTTAGCGGCAACAAACGCGGAATGGATCCTCAGGTTGGGCTTCAGCACGCCACCGCCGGCCTGAAGCGTATACTGCCGCAGGCGAAAAAGCGCGGAGTCGTACTGCAAATGGAACTATTTAACAGCAAAATTGATCATCCCGACTATATGGCTGACAACTCGGCATGGGGGATCAAACTGTGTCAGGCACTGGGTTCTGAAAACTTTAAATTGCTATACGACATCTACCATATGCAAATAAGTGAAGGCGATATTATTCGAACTATTCGCGAAAATACCGCCTTTTTTGGGCATTTTCATACCGCCGGAGTCCCTGGTCGGCACGAAATTGACGACAGTCAGGAGCTGAATTATCCAGCGATTGTCAGGGCAATAAAAGACACCGGATTCAGCGGATATCTGGCACAGGAATTTATACCCACAGCTGCGACTGAGGCTGGTCGTATAGAAGCATTACAAGCGGCGGTTCAACGCTGTGATGTTTGAAGTAAGCATTAACTACGCTATGCGTTTAAGAGGATAAACATGGCTAACAATCATTATGATGCAATTGTTGTCGGGTCGGGAATCAGTGGGGGCTGGGCGGCCAAAGAGTTGACCGAAAAAGGCTTAAAAGTACTGATGCTGGATCGTGGTCAAAATATCAAACATATCGAAGATTATAAAAACGCTCATAAAGAAGCATGGGATTATCCACACCGCGATTTGGCCACCCAAAAAATGCGTGAGGACTATCCGGTTTTATCCCGTGATTATCCGCTTAACGAGTCAACCTTTGGAATGTGGGCTACTGAAAAAGAAGCACCTTACATTGAGAAGGAACCTTTTTCGTGGTTTCGTGGTTATCATGTGGGTGGTCGCTCGCTACTATGGGGTCGTCAAAGTTACCGATTAAATCACGAAGACTTTTTAGCCAATCAAAAAGAAGGCATTGCGGTTGACTGGCCCATTCGCTACGAAGATGTCGCTCCTTGGTATGACTATGTAGAAAAATTTGCGGGCATCAGTGGTAATCGTGACGGACTTGATGTGTTGCCCGACGGCCAATATATGCCTCCGTTTGATTTAAACGTGGTTGAAAAAGACGTTGCAGCCCGTATCAAAAAACAATACAAAAACACGCGGCACCTTATTATCGGGCGGGCAGCTAATGCCACTCAGGCCCAGCCTGAACAAGGCAGAGCCGGGTGTCAGGCGCGCAATAAGTGCTGGTTGGGTTGTCCTTTTGGTGGTTATTTCTCAACTCAGGCGTCAACATTACCGGCGGCCATGAAAACCGGTAATTTAACCTTACGTCCCGACTCAATTGTAAGCCAGATTCTTTATGACAAAGACAAAAAGCGCGCTCGCGGGGTTGAGGTAATTGACGCCAATACTAACCAAACCTATGAGTTCACGGCTAAAATTGTTTTTGTGAATGCCTCAGCGCTTAATTCTAGCTGGTTGTTGATGAATTCGGCCACCGATATCTGGGATGAAGGATTGGGCAGCAGCAGTGGTCAGTTAGGCCGCAATGTTATGGACCATCATTTCAGAACCGGGGCATCGGCCGTGGTTGAAGGGTTTGACGAAAAATATTACTACGGACGTCGGCCTTCAGGTTTTTATATCCCTCGTTTTCGAAACTGGGGTAGCGATAAGCGCGACTATGTCCGTGGCTTTGGTTATCAGGGCAGCGCGAGTCGCACAGGCTGGCGTAAAGACATTGCCGAGTTAGGGGTAGGAGAAGACTTGAAAAATGCCGTCAGCGAGCCAGGTACCTGGACCATTGGTATGAACGCATTCGGAGAAATGCTGCCCGATGAGCGTAACCGTATCACCTTAAGCAAACAGACCACCGACAAATGGGGTCTGCCAGTATTGGAAATGGATGTCAAAATTCGTGAAAACGAACAGCGCATGCGCAAAGACATGAAGCAGGATGCGGTGGAGATGTTTGAGGCGGCCGGTTTAAAAAATGTCGAAGGCTGGGACGCGGGCTATGAGCCAGGTATGGGTATTCACGAAATGGGTACCGCGCGGATGGGCCGCGACCCGAAATCTTCGGTGTTAAATCAACACAATCAGGTATGGGATGCCAAAAATGTGTTTATCACCGACGGCGCCTGCATGACCTCAGCTTCGTGTGTGAATCCGTCGTTAACTTATATGGCACTGACCGCGCGAGCAGCCGATTTTGCGGTAAGTGAACTTAAAAAAGGAAACCTGTAAGCATGAATCGTCGTGACTTGTTGAAGCTTATCACTACGGCCACTGGGGTTGCTTTTGTCGGCAGCGCTATGGCTTATGATATTCGTCCCAGTGTCAGCCTGAAAGACACGGATTTTTCTAAAGACGAAGTAACCTTTTTAAATGAAATAGCCGAGGTCATTATACCGCGTACCGCAACACCTGGCGCCAAAGATGCCAATGTTGGCGAGATTATGGCCATATTGGTGTCAGACTGTTATACCCAGGATTTGCAAAAAGTCTTTCGTGAAGGAATGACTACCCTGGATAACGAAGCCAGACAAGCACAGGGTAAAGATTTTTTGCTGCTGTCTAAAACCGACAAACAAGCCTTGTTGAGTCGTTTAGATAAAGAAGCCAAACAGGCAAATACGGCATCAGGATTAGACGATATGGCTATGGCTTCACCTAACAGCCGCTGGCCTGATTCAAAAAAACCGTTGCCGCATTACTTTTCATTGTTTAAACAGTTGACCCTGTTTGGTTTCTTTACCTCTGAGGTTGGGGGCACCAAAGTTTTAAGGTATGTACCGGTGCCAGGAAAATACGATGGCAACATTGACTATAAAAAAGGCCAGACCGCCTGGGCAACCTAAGCGTATATTGCAGGAGATTATTTTGATGAAGACGATGTATAAAACACTAGGCACGGCCGTGGCGGTAGCGCTGGGCACAATTACAGTAGCAGGTGATCTTATGGCTGCAAACGACGAGCTGGAAGACTGGCAAAAGGCGCAAAAAACCGAAGTTTGGGAACCCGTACCCTCTAAAGTAACAGCCGATCCGGGACAGCCACCGTCTGATGCTACCGTGTTGTTTGACGGTACAGATTTGTCGGCCTGGGAGTCGGTAAACGGCGGCGCGGCAAAGTGGACTGTAGAAGACGGGGTGCTGACTGTTAAGCCCGGTGCCGGTGATATTAAAACCAAGCAGTCATTTTGTGATGTGCAACTGCATGTCGAATGGCGTGCTCCCAAACCTGAAGCTGATATGGAAGGCCAGGAACGCAACAACAGTGGCGTTTTCTTGCAGCAGCGTTACGAGATTCAGGTGCTGGACTCCCACGAAAGCGAAACCTACCCCAACGGTCAGGCCGCCAGTGTGTACAAGCAAAGTATTCCGCTGGTAAATGCCACCCGGGCGCCCGAACAGTGGCAGGAGTACGATATTATTTTTACCGCCCCGCGTTTTGACGGTGATGAACTGACTTCGCCTGCTTATGTGACCGTTCTGCATAATGGTGTATTGGTTCAGCATCATTATGAGTTAAAAGGAAAAACAGAATGGATTGGTGCGCCAGCCTACGAAGCACACGGCTGTGCGCCGATTCAGCTTCAGGACCACTCCAACGAAGTCAGCTTTCGTAATATCTGGGTACGTGAAATCAAACCTTTAAAATAAGCTCTCCCGCTTGTTGACTCACCCGGCCGAAGCTAGTCTTCGTGCCGGGCTTTTTTATGGAGATAAGTATGCCCCTTGCTTCTTGTAAGCTGAGGTGGTTCTGGTAGGCTGTGCGCTTTTTTCACACAGGATAAACCCGCTTTATGGTAGGTGAACTTGCTGCGTTGACCGTGGCTTTATGCTGGGCGATTGCTGCCCGAATGTTTCGGGTACTGGGAGCTTCGTTTTCGCCGTTGTCGCTAAACCTGTGGAAAGGTGTGGTGGCCATTGTACTGCTGGTGGCCATAACCCAAATTTGGCTTCCCGCCGTTGACTTACCCGCCAGTGCTTACTGGTGGTTGCTACTTAGCGGCGTTATTGGCATTGGTATTGGTGATACCTGTTTTTTTCAGGCGTTGAACCGTATAGGCGATACCCAGTCGGTACTTATTACCGAAACCCTGGCTCCTATCTTTACCGCCTTGCTGGCGATGGTATGGATTGCAGAGTGGCTGACCTGGCAACAATGGATAGGTATAGCGGTAGTGCTATTTAGTGTTGATATGGTGGTAAAGGTGCGCCGCCGTACCGAACTGCATTTGTTTGCGCCCTCAGGCTACATATTTGCCGCTATTGCCGCAGTATGTCAGGCGGTAGGGGCAGTGGTCAGTCGCGATATTCTGACCGCTTACCCACAACTTGATGCGTTTAATGCCAGTTTAGTGCGCCTGACCGGGGGGCTGGTTATTATTGTAATATTAATGCTGCTACTGCGTAAGCGCTGGTTGCCGGTAAGCGATGAACCAGTAAAAATGTGGCGTACCTTCGCTATGGCTACGGTGCTGGGCACCGCTGCGGCTTTATATTTGCAAATGGTGGCATTTGCTAATGCGCAAGCAGGCGTAGTACAAACCCTGATTGCGACCAGTGCGGTGATGTCGCTGGCAGTAGCGTGGGTGGCTGGCGAACGTACCAATCGTGCTACCTTGCTGTGGTCACTGGGCGCTCTGGCTGGGGTGACGATTTTGGTGGCAGCAGGACGTATGACGATGGCCGGGCACTAAGACGCTGCAATTTATTTTATTTGGGTTTGATTAATGCTTGTGCAGTTAAACCGGGATCTGTATACTTCGCGCCCTTACAGCCCACCTAACTCGTTCCTTGCCTCAAGCAGCTGGCTGTACTGACGAGGCTACAACCGTAAGGAGCAATAATGCGTCATTACGAAATCGTTTTTATGGTTCACCCTGATCAGAGTGAACAAGTACCTGGTATGATCGAGCGTTATACCACTATCCTGAAGCAAGACGAAGGTCAAATTCATCGTCTGGAAGACTGGGGCCGCCGTCAACTGGCTTACCCAATCGAAAAGCTGCATAAAGCGCACTACGTGCTAATCAATGCTGAAGCAACTGCTGAAGCTGTTGATGAGCTGGAAAACGCCTTCCGCTTCAACGATGTTATCTTGCGTAATCTGGTTATGCGCACTAAAAGCGCTGTGACTGAGCCTTCTCCTATGATGAAAGAAGAGCCTCGTCGTGAGCGTCGTGACGATTCTGCACCTCGCTCTGAGCGTCGTGATGATTCTGCACCTCGCACTGAGCGTTCAGAAAACAAACCTGAAACCACTGAAGATAACGCGTAAGGAGATCTATCATGGCTCGTTTTTTCAGACGTCGTAAGTTCTGCCGTTTTTCTGCAGAAGGTGTGACTGAAATTGATTATAAAGATATCGCTACTTTGAAGAACTACATCACTGAAAGCGGTAAAATTGTCCCTAGCCGTATTACCGGTACCAGTGCGAAGTATCAGCGTCAGCTGTCTTCTGCGATCAAGCGTGCACGTTTTCTTGCATTGCTTCCGTACACTGATTCTCACAAGTAAACTGGCGAAATAAGGGGTAGTTAAGATGAACATCATCCTACTGGATAAAGTCGCCAACCTTGGTGGTCTGGGCGATCAGGTAATCGTTAAATCTGGTTATGCACGTAACTTTCTTTTCCCTCAGGGTAAAGCGGTTCCTGCAACTAAGAATAACGTAGAAAAATTTGAAGCACGTCGTGCAGAGCTTGAAGCAAAAATTGCTGAAGACTTGTCGGCAGCTCAGGCACAAGCTGAAAAGCTGGAATCACTTGAAGAAGTGACCATTGCAGCACCAGCGGGTGACGAAGGCAAATTGTTCGGTTCAATTGGTACTCGCGACATCGCTGATGCAATTACTGCAGCGGGTGTTGAGGTTGCTAAATCTGACGTACGTCTGCCTACCGGCACTCTGCGTGAGACGGGCGAATACGACATCGACGTACAGCTACACACTGACGTAGCCGCGACCGTTAAGGTTGTGATTATCGCTGAAGCGTAAGCGTTAATTGTGTGACATAAAAAGCCGCTACGGGAAACCGCAGCGGCTTTTTTTATGAATGTTGCTCAGTATTAGACGCTTTACGAGCAGCCCGGGCGCATTTGCCGCGCCATTCGTCATCAAGCACCTCTAACGAAGATAACGCTGCTGCCTTGCCGGCACATCGTTTATCGAAGACACATTGCATTAATGCGGCCACCGATACGCTATGTTCGGGGCGCTCGAGCAATTGTACCTTGTCTTCAGGGTATAATACTCCGGGCTGTCTGACCCGGTAATACCAGCCGGTAATACCCTGAACGCCAACAAATTTATCGATACCACTTTGCTCAAAACGATGGCATATTTTTACACAAGGAGCCCGTGGAGCGCTCACCTGTACCACCACTTCACCCATTTGATACACATCACCTATAAAGACATTAGTATCGCTCATGCCTTTTACTAACAAATTTTCGCCCATCATACCCGACTCAAAGCTAAGGGCGGGGTAGGCCTGCTGCAATACACTGTAGCCTTCAAAAGAATACTGATGCAGTACTTTTTCGGGACCGCCATGTAATTTTGTATTGGCTTGCTGATCTTCCACAGTCCCGCTTTTTTCCACGGTAAGTTGAGGGCTTGCTTGTTTAACAAAAGCACTTAACGACTGCCGGGGCCCTAATGGTGCGGGCTGACCCGCATACAAAGCAAAAATATTCATACACACTCATTCTTCAGTGAAAAAAAACGTTATTGGTATTCAAACCTTTTAGGTATAGCTTACGACTAACCTTATACCAACGCCATATTAAAAATACAGGTCAGCCAGAGACATGGAATCGTTAAGTACTGTAAATACAGAGAGAGTTAATGCGGTTCCGGTGCGCTATGACGAACCTTTGGTACGTGCCGCGCAACAGGGCGACCGACAGGCGTATCATGCTTTGTATAAGCATTACCATCAGCGTGTATACGCGCTTTGTTATCGCTTAACGGCTGACACAGGTATGGCAGAAGATGCCACTCAGGAAGTATTTATTCAGCTATGGCAAAAATTAAAAAATTATACCTGGAAAAGCCGGTTTTCTACCTGGTTACACAGTGTGGCTACCCATATCACCGTAAGCTATATGCGTAAACAAAAAAGCTGGGTGGCACACATGCTCAACATAGAAACCAGTCCGGAAGTTCAGGCGTTAGACGCCAGTCGTTGCACCAGCGAAGTAGATTTAGAGGCGCTGATTATACGTCTACCAGAACGAGCCAGGGTAGTGTTTGTGTTACATGCAATAGAAGGGTATCGCCACGATGATATCGCCGCGCTGCTAAACATTGCTACCGGTACCAGCAAAGCTCAGTTTCATCGCGCCCGGGGCATGCTGATAAAATGGCTTGATGGAGAAAATTATGGACAGTAAATCCAGGTTATCGAAATTATTAAAACAACTGCCTACAGAAAAAGCACCCGAGCGCGATCTGTGGCAGGGCATTGAGCTGGGACTAGAGCCGCCTGAAAGGTCAGTTTCAAAAGGTCGTTTGCTATGGCTTGGTAGTGCCGCTGCATTGATATTGAGCGTTGGACTCATTACCCCGCCGTGGGTGTCCTTTACACCGGAGTCTGCACAATCTCCTGTGCAATCCCCTGCACAGCAACCGTTCGAGCCACGGGGGAATACTGAGCCTTTATTAGGTAATGCTTTGGTCAGTTCGCTTAGCAAGCAACACACCGCGCAACTTAATGCTCTTCTTACAACCATGCAAAGCATGCCGGCATTGACTCAAAACTGGCAGCAGCAGCTTACCGATTTACGCCAAGCTGAAACGGTTATCACGCGAGCTTTGAAACAAGACCCTAACAATACTGCCTTATTGCAAATGCTGCAAAATGTACATCAACAACAACTGTTCCTGGTCAAACGGGTGCATACGCCCCAATGGCAACGAATTTAACCAAAAGAGGACCCACCTATGAAACGTATACCTAACCTGACAAAAACAGGAAGCCTCGTCCCGATAACATTGCTGTGTGCCTGTCTTAGTTTGCCAGCGCTGGCTCAGCAAAAAATAGAAGAAAGTGCCGATACATCAGCCAACCCAACCGTTGAAATAGAGCATGTAAGTGGTAAAGCCCACATTAAGGTGTGGGAAAAAAATCAGGTCCACATCGAGGGAACTTTAGGTAAGAAAAGCGAAACATATCAATTTGAAAAGCACGCCTCAGGGGTACGTTTTGAAGTTGAAACCCAACGCCATCGCGATGACTGGAAATCGGGGTACGACAAGGGTGATGACTTGTTGATCAGAGTACCGCGAGGTAGTCGGCTGCTATACACCGCAGTTAATGCTGATGTTGAAATTAATGACATTGCTAATGCTACCCAGGTTGATCTGGTTAATGGCGATATAAAGGTTTCCCGACTACAGGGTAAAACGAAGCTTGAGACAGTAAATGGCGATATTGTGATAGATGATGTGGCTGGCGAGCTAATGATAGAAACGGTTAATGGTGACATTGAAGGGGCACATGCAAATGGCGACACGGGCCACTTTATTACGGTTAATGGTGACATTGATATTACCACGCAGGCCCGTGAGTTACGGATGGACTCGGTAAACGGCGATATGGAATTTGTAGCCGCGCAGATTAATGAGCTTGATATAGTTACCGTAAACGGCACCGTGGACGGAGAGATTAACCTGACTGAAAACGGGAATGTCAGCGCATCATCAGTAGGTGGCAAAATCACCTTAGCGTTTCAGCCTGAGGTAGCAGCTCGGTTCGAGTTGCAGGGTCATGCCGGAGGTAACATTGAAAATAACCTAACTGATGCGCAAGCCTCAAAGGCTAAATATGGACCTACAAAGTGGCTGGAATTTACCACCGGAAACGGCAGTGCCCGGGTTGAAATGTCGACCGTGCATGGATTGTTAGAGATTAACAAACACTAAACTGATATTTTGCTTGTATTCCGAAAGGCACCTTTTTAACGGTGTCTTTTTTTATAGCAGGACTTTATTGTTCAACGTGATTAACCGGCCCACTTCTTGCTTTATACTAAAGTATAGCCGTCGTCACCGCCAGCAGTAGCATTCTTTGTATGTTCATTCGTACAGTATTTTCAAGGCCTTGAAGAACGTTGCGTTCACATACTTATCGCCAATAATGCTGTAACACTGTGAAAATTATACTGAGCACACAGTAACGACGGATTTTATTTGCGAAGGAGTAAAGTATGAAATGGCTACGTGCTAAACGTTTATTTTCACGTATTCAGCTACGGTTGATTATAGGTACTGCAACCATGTTGGTATTAGCCAGCAGCTGCGCCCTAAGACAACCTGAACAGGTAGAAGGTACCTGGATTGTCACCGAAGCCTTAACCACGGGCAATAGTGCTATGTCGTCTAATCAAGCCAAACAATGGTTAGGACAGTCATATCATTATGGTCCGCAAAAACTAATTTTAGGTCAGGTTCAGTGTCAGGCTCCTGAATATCAAAAGTCACAGCTTAATGATAAAGAGTTCAGCCAGCAATATAACGTACCTTTAACAACATTAGGCAATGGCCTTACCGATGTAGATACGTTTTCAATTGAGTGTAACCGAGGCGCAAAAATTCCGGGACAAACCGTATTTTTGACCAGCCATCAAGAGGCGTATATCGTGTGGGATGGGGTGTTTTTTAAGCTTGAAAAAACCGGTAATTTGCCAAATGCTCCTGTTTAACATATTAATCGTGTTACAAGCGAAACGTTTACGTGCTGACTTCTAAATAGTTACCCCTGAACAGTTCGCTATCTTCTTCACTGGCGGCAGCCCGCGCTCGTTATCGCTGTGTTAATTTAAGCTGAGCGCACGCTCGCATAGACATTTATACTTTCGCGTATCTGCGATATATGAATTTTATCGGTTAACTACCGCGATAACTCCACCACACTAACGAGCGATAAATAAGTAAGTCCCTGTTTACGTTTACAACGTTCATTCCAGATTATAAAGCGCCGTCTTTCACGCAAATGTTTCCTGCGCGTTTTTTACGATAAGACTATCAGTGCTGATGATGTTTTCGAATTTAACTTAGAGCCGAAATAAAGCATAATAGGTTCATTAAGAATTTAAGCGGTTTGTGTTTGTGAAAGTAGTCTCCTCTGGGAAAGACAGAAGTGTCGAAAAGCTCAAAATTCCTCCTCACAGCATCGAGGCCGAGCAGTCCGTACTCGGCAGTATGCTTATCGACAAAGACAGCTGGGACAAAGTTGCCGAACAAGTTACTGACAACGACTTTTATAATCGCTCTCATCAAATCATTTACCGGGCGATTGTCAGGTTATTAAGCCGCAACGAACCGGTCGACCTTATTACGGTATCAGAAGAGCTTGAACAACATGATGAGTTGGAAGATGCCGGGGGCTTCGCCTATTTGGGAGAGCTGGCTAAGAACACGCCCAGTTCTGCTAATGTAGTTGCGTATGCAAAAATTATTGCCGAGCGAGCAATAACTCGTGAGTTGATTGGCGCCGCTCACGAAATAGCTGAAATAGGCTATAACCCTGAGGGCCGCGACAGTGCTGACATTCTTGACTATGCTGAAAGCAAAGTTTTTGAAATAGCCGAAAAGCGGACCAGCGATTCAGAAGGCCCTGTGGGTGTAGAGAGTGTTTTGGGTAAAACCATAGACCGTCTGGAAGTGCTGATCAAAACCAACAAAGAAGTTACGGGTGTTACTACCGGATTTACCGATTTAGACAAAAAGACCAGTGGTCTGCAACCTTCAGATTTGGTCATTGTGGCCGCACGTCCTTCGATGGGTAAAACAACCTTTGCTATGAACTTGTGCGAAAATGCCATGATGGCTGAAGAAAAGCCGGTGCTGGTGTTCAGCCTTGAAATGCCTTCAGAACAAATTATGATGCGGATGCTTGCGTCGCTAAGCCGTGTTGATCAAACCAAAATACGAACTGCGCAGTTAGATGACGAAGACTGGGCGCGCATATCTAATACTATGGCAATGCTAAAAGATCGCGATAATTTATTTATCGATGACTCTTCAGGCCTGACCCCCATGGATGTACGTAGTCGTGCACGCAAACTGGCGCGCGAGCGTGGGGGTATTTCAATGATAATGATCGATTACCTACAATTAATGCGGGTGCCGTCGTTAAGCGATAACCGAACCCTGGAGATTGCGGAGATATCCCGGTCTTTAAAAGCTTTGGCTAAAGAGCTTGAAGTGCCCGTGGTGGCATTATCGCAGTTAAACCGGAGTCTTGAGCAGCGCGCCGATAAGCGTCCGGTAAATTCAGATCTTCGTGAATCTGGCTCTATCGAGCAGGATGCCGATTTAATTATGTTTATCTATCGTGACGAGGTTTATCACGAAAACAGCGAAGAGCAGGGTATTGCGGAGATTATTATCGGTAAACAACGTAATGGTCCTATCGGTACTTCGCGACTTACCTTTCAGGGACAATTTTCTCGTTTCGATAATTATGCAGGCCCGGCAATGGCAGATGACTATTAACGTCACTCAACTGTGTGAATATTGAAATGTAATCCGGCATAAAAAAAGCGCTCAAATGAGCGCTTTTTTGGGTCTATCAAAAAGTAACTTAGTTACGATCTTTTGGAACTTCTTCTGTAGCAGTTACACGAATATGAATACGACGATTCTTTTCATGTGCCGCTCGGGTGTTAGATTCATCTAACAATTGGTTTTCACCAAAGCCTTCAGTGCTAAGACGTGATGCTTCAATGTTGTACTCGTTAATCAAAACTTCTTTGAACGCTTCAGCACGACGCTTTGAAAGGTCCATATTGTACTGTGCATCGCCAGGCTGTGAAGCATGACCTTCAATCAGGGCATCAGTTTTGCCATAACGTTTCATGAACGAGGCAAATTCCTGAATTTTCTCGGCACGAGGATCAGTAACTTCTGCACTGTTGTGTGGGAAGAAAACGCGAACGGTATGCGTTACTTCTTTTTCTTCAAACACAGTACAACCGTCAGAATCTACACGGTCGTTGCTTGGAGTGTCTGCACAACGGTCTTTGTTGTCAGCTACGCCGTCGTTGTCGCTGTCCTGAGAAATCTCACAACCACGGTTGTCAACCTGAACACCCGCTGGGGTATTGGCGCAATCGTCCATGTTGTTCATCACGCCGTCATTGTCAGAGTCATTGTTAACAGGCGTGCTAGGAGCCGGTGTCGGCGCTGAAGAACTAGAACCACCCATAGGGAACGCAACACCTACTTTGGCGCTGTAGTCGTTGTAGCTCTTATCAAGACCCTGATATGCAGCAATTTCAGTAACCAGTTTTACTTTTTCAGTAATATCCCAGTGTTTACCAATACCGAGATCAACCAGGTCATGGTTTTCGTTAAAGTTCTGGCGCTTATAACCACCGAATAAATACCACATATCATTCGGTAGGAAATACATGGCATCAACACCATAAGAAACACCCGAAACGCTATCGTCGGTACCCAAAACCTGTTTGTAGTCGATGTCCAGTGCGGTCAGTTCTGCGCGCACGGCCCAGTCCTGATTGAAACGCCAGCCATATTCGCCACCAAAACCACGGCCATCGTCCATCAGATCATCGGCAGGTTTGGTTTCTTCGGCACTGTAATACATGCCGTATAAACCAATCCAGCTATCGTATGGCTTGCCAGTATTTTCTTGTGCAAAGCTGTTGGCTGACATAACGGCCAAAGCAACTGCAGCAACGCTAAATGTTTTTTTCATAGTCACATCCTATGTAAAGTTGAGTGATAAACTTATTTCCGGGAATTATGCAGGTACTATACCAAAACAGCATAAAGAAACATGCAAGTATACAACCCCGTGATTACTTTTGACAACCGTTTAGTGTAATGGTAATACTCCGAGAACCCCCATGGTTGCGGTGTTCCGCTAGAATAATACCTTGCCACGTACCAAGTTGTAGCTTCCCATCTGCTATTGGAATGGTGACCTCACATCCCAACAGACTTGATTTTACATGCGCCGGCATGTCATCACTTCCTTCAAAAGTGTGAGTAAAATACGGCGTGTCTTCCTTCACAGTATGGTTAAACCACGCTTCCAGATCAGTTCTGACCGATGGATCGGCGTTTTCATTAATTGTTAATGATGCGCTCGTATGCTTTAACCAAAGATGAAGTAATCCTACTTTCAAGCTACTAATTTGAGGCAGGGCATCACATATGTCGTCAGTAATTAAGTGAAACCCACGAGGCTTTGCCGGCAATGTAAGGGTTTCACTGTGCCAATAGCTATTTGTCAAAACAAATTTCCATATGGGCCATACCATCGTCACTATGAAAAGGCATGATAAGTTTCGGGCCATCTACCTGATGGCTTATTGTATGCTGTTTACCAGAAACCACAATAGGCGTAGCCATGCCAAAGTCGAAGCCTTTTTCGGACAATTCGCGCTTTGCGTTGCCACAAATCATGTTGGTTATCTCGCCTACCATGTCGGCAACATCTGCATCTATTGCTGCGGGCCGCTCCCCCACCATGCGCTCCATTAGAGTTAATGCCAGATTTTCATCAAAGGTAATAGATAACGAGCCTTTAACCTGAGGACCTACCATACCAATTAAACCCGACACATCCCCCTTAGCAATATCAGTCTTTTTTTTCATCGGCTTACCAGGCTTTAGGCTGGTTTGAGCCATAGTTTCAAGGACGTTAAGTAGTCCGCTTATGAATGGATTTACAAACTCAGCATTCATGATGTTCCTGCCCCTTTATTTCTTCCTTTTCGGCTTGCTGGCAATCAGCGCACAAACCATGTGCTTCAATGGTCTGTTTTGATACTGAAAAACCATGCTCCTGTGCTTGTTTGTCCAGTGTGGCTTTTAAGCCCTGCGACTGAATTTCTGCGACATCACCACAACTGTCGCAAATAAGAAACTGCACAGGGTGGTGACACCCGAAATGATAACAGGCTACGAACGCATTGGTCGATTCCAACCGGTGAATAAAACCAAATTCAAGCAAAAAATCTAATGCCCGATACACGGTGGCCGGTTTGGCACTGGTTTCTGTTTCTTTCAAAGAATCAAGAAGTTCATAAGCACCCATCGGCCCATGCTTGCCAAGCAGAATATCGTATACCTTTTCTCTTAACGGAGTAAAACGTACATTACGCTGTTCGCAATACGCGCGGGCTTTGTTGATCAGGGTAACATTTGTCATCATCTCATCTTTCGCTGTTTAAGTGCATTGTATTACCGTAGGTTCAGACTTAATCTTTTTTAATCTGTTGTGCTTGTTGAATACTTTGAGCGCTGTGTTGCTCTAACATATGGCTAATTAATTTGTCTTCAAGGGCAAAGCGGTCTTCCAGCGTTTCGCCTAATGCAGCCAGTTTAGTATCAAACTTAGCGCTATCAGCAGCGTTTAGCTGGGTAGCGAAGGCATCATTAAACAACAATGCATCATCAGTCGTGCCCGCAAGTTGAGGGTAAACGTCCTGTTTGAGGGCCTGGCCAGAGCGGTCGTCACTTACTAAAATGTCATAGACCTCAAAATGTCCTGCCGACAAATAATCCATCAGCATGTTGCAAAAATCTGTTATTTTTTGTTGTTCGGGCAAGCAGGGCGGCGATTGGCGTAACCCAATAAGCTGACAATACTCAATAAGTAACTGCTGACGCGCGTGAAGCCAGTGGTCGATAGTTGCAGAGTGACCACTCCATTTGTTTTGCAGTTGTTCAAGTTTGTTTAACATATTGCCTCTTAGACAAAATCGTCAGCACATTACACAAAGCCATATAATAAGTATAACACTGCCACTGAACAGCACAAATTGCTTGTTATTTTACTTAGTTACCATAAGCGCTTGTCACTGTAACCAGTGGGGCATTATCATCGTATGCATTCACCCTTAAGGTAATTTTGCATCATGATGAATAAAGTTAACCCTTGCGTACTTACCGAACATACTGGCCGCTGGGTTATTGTAGCCAGTGACAAAGTATTAGTGGCAAATACCACCGGAGAGTTACCTGAAGGCAGCTGGACAAATCTGCCTTTTTTACAGCATTACGCGGACCAGGTGCATTTATTACCGGCACTTAATTATGGTGACAGGCCGGTTTCAAAACTGCATGTATTAGATGTAGGCAGCGAACATATTGATGCCCCTGGCTGGCAGTGGGTATCGTTACGGCACTTGCTCATGCAACATGATGCCCAGACTTTCAATGAATTTGCCCGAGCCTGGCAGTATATCCATTTTCTGCGCACGCACCGCTATTGCGGACAGTGCGGTTCGCCTGCTGAACAGGTCGACTGGGAGATGGCCATGCAGTGTTCACGTTGCCGCCACCGAACCTACCCGCGAGTCTCCCCCTGTATTATCGTTGCAATTAGCCATGGCAATAAAATGTTGTTAGCCCGTGGGGTACGACATAAAGATCCCGATATGTATTCAACTTTGGCAGGGTTTGTCGAAAGTGGAGAAACACTGGAGCAGGCTGTGCATCGGGAGGTATTCGAAGAGGTTGGCATCACGGTGAAGAACATTCGGTATTTTGACAGCCAGCCCTGGCCCTTCCCGCATTCGCTGATGGTGGGGTTTGTGGCAGAGTACGCGGCCGGCGATATCTGTATTGATGAACGTGAAATTGTGGATGCTCAGTGGTTTGAATTTACCCGGCTACCCAAAACGCCCCCTAAAGAATCTATTGCCGGACGCCTTATTGATGCGGCTTTAGCCGATGCTCGATAATTTAAGGTAACTCATACGGGCGGACCCTGAATAGACGATTTGATGCGGGTACAAAAATGCTACCTGCAATAGCAAAAGTTGTTATACTTCGGGCCTTTCAGGTGCGCCACTGACCATCAAGAATTTAGAGGAAGTTATGTCACAGCAGTCCGATAAGCCAGTTTCAGAGCTGAAAAATGACCGTTATCTACGGGCTTTAATGAAGCAACCTGTCGATATGACTCCGGTATGGATGATGCGTCAGGCCGGACGCTATTTACCCGAATACAAAGCAACCCGGGCACAAGCCGGCGATTTTATGTCGCTGTGCCGAAATGCCGATCTGGCTTGCGAAGTGACAATGCAGCCATTACGTCGCTTCGAACTAGACGCGGCGATCTTGTTTTCAGACATACTGACCATTCCTGATGCCATGGGTCTGGGACTTTATTTTGAGCCCGGTGAAGGCCCAAAGTTTAGCCGCCCGTTAACCTGTGCGGCCGATGTGCGTAAAATCGGCATCCCCGACCCTGAAGGCGAACTGCAATATGTGATGAATGCAGTTCGTACTATTCGCCGCGAGCTGCGTGGGGAGGTGCCGCTTATCGGGTTCTCTGGAAGCCCCTGGACTTTGGCCACTTATATGATTGAAGGGGGAGCCAGTAAGGCATTCACCAAAATCAAAAAAATGGCCTTTGCCGAACCGGCCACGTTGCACGCGTTATTAGAAAAACTGGCCGACTCAGTCACCTCTTATCTCAATGCCCAAATTGCTGCGGGTGCTCAGTCGGTCATGATTTTTGACACCTGGGGCGGCGTATTATCGCCCCGTGATTACAACGATTTTTCGTTGCAATATATGGCTCGAATTGTAGAGGGTCTTACCCGTGAAAACGACGGGCGTAAAGTGCCGGTTACCTTGTTTACTAAAAATGGCGGGATGTGGCTTGAAGCCATTGCTGCCACCGGTTGTGATGCGGTAGGCCTTGACTGGACCATTAATATTGATGAAGCCCGCGCCCGTATTGGCGATAAAGTGGCTTTACAGGGAAATATGGACCCCTCTATGCTTTATGCTGCCCCTGAACGCATTGAGCAGGAAGTGTCACAAATTCTGGCCAGCTATGGCAAAGGGTCTGGGCATGTATTTAATTTGGGTCATGGTATTCATCTTGATGTACCCCCCGAAAATGCAGGCGTCTTTATTGATGCGGTGCATCGTTTAAGTCGCTCATATCATGAATAAAAAAGGCATAGTTACGGTATGAAAAGCTGGATCTATCTGCTCTTGTTAGGCTTTGCTGCCATAGCTGCTTATAAATTTGGCTATTATCAGGAGCAACTAGCAGATAGCGATGAAGACAAGCAGCGAATCATGGCGCGCCTGGATCATAAGCCTGCGCTTCTGGCCACGACCCTGGAGTCTTCGATAGCCCCACAAGGCGAGTCGTTTATCAGCAGCGCCCCCGATTTTGAGGATATGTTCGACAGTGAGTCAGCAAGCCGGATAAAAGATTTTTTTACGTTGCATCCCCGGGCCGGTGAATTATTGCTGCATTCGGTAAAGTGCTCACTTAAAAGCTGCGAGCTAACCGGCGAATTCCGTGGCACTGCAGCTGATCTTAATTTAATGGTTGAACAGCTTGAGCACCAGGACTGGTGGCGTTATGGTAAAGCCATTCAAAACAGTACACTACAGGGCGATACGCACCATTTTACGTTGCGTTATCGGCCCGATATTACCTCCTAAAAAAAGCCTCAGGCGTCGCGGGGCAAGCCTTTTTCTATGACGCGGGTTAGCCTTGCGGTTTTTCGACTGGCAGGTTCAGAACTATCCATTAATTTAGTTTGCTGTTGTTCAATGGCCCAATTCACGTGCGGTTTTAGTAACGGCGAAGCATCGGGCAGGCATTGCTGTAATACCTTCAGTATTATGGTGTCAGCGCGGGCATTACCTAGCGCGATAGCAATGTTACGCCGCCACTTGTCATAACCAATACGACGAATAGGCGACCCTTCGGTGTTGCTTAAAAAAGTACTCTCATCCCACTGAAAAAGCGTTAGCAGCGATTGACCATGCAATGTCTGGCGCGGATGAAAATCTGTCTCTTCAGTAAGCGCTGCGTAGCGATTCCAGGGACACACCAACTGACAGTCATCACACCCGTAAATACGATTGCCCATAAGCGGGCGCAAGTGCTCTGGAATAATTCCGTCATATTCTATGGTCAGATAAGAAATACATTTTCGGGCATCTACCTGGTAAGGCGCAACGATGGCCCCGGTAGGGCACATGGTCATACAGGCGGTACAACTGCCACACCCTTCGGCAACCGGTTCATCTACCGGCAGTGGCAAATTAATAAACAGCTCACCTAAAAAAAACCATGAGCCAGCTTCCCGGCTTAAGGTCAAAGAATGCTTACCCGTCCAGCCTAAGCCGGCTTTTTCGGCGATGGCATGCTCAAGCACCGGCGCCGAGTCAACAAAGGGTCTGAACTCAGTGTCTGATAACTCAAGGGTGATTTTTTCTCCCAACTGCTTAAGCCGCTTACGTAATACCTTGTGGTAATCGCGGCCCAGCGCATAGCGACTGATGTACGCAATATGGCTGTCTTTAAGATGGTGTGCAAAAGAGGCATCAGGGGGTAAGTAGTCCATCCGAACACTGATCACCCTAACGGTACCGGGTACCAGTTCTTCGGGGCGGGCCCGTTTCATGCCATGCTTTTGCATGTAATCCATTTCGCCGTGATAGCCGTTGTTTAACCACTGCCGCAAAGCGTCTTCATGTTGCTGCAAATTAATGTCACTGATACCAACTTGCTGAAAGCCTAGCGCCCGGCCCCAAGCCTTGATATCGTGAGTCAACTGGATTAAATCTACTGTACTGATTCTGGACATGGACATATGCTGGATACACAATTGAGCTCAAGTTTATCACACAAACTGTTTCGCGCCGATGCAGTGCGCGACAATGAACAGCAAGCGGCCAGCGAAAGCTCGGTCACATTACTTACCTTGATGGAACGCGCAGGCGAGGCTATTTTCAGGCAGTGCGATAGCGCCTACCCAAAAGCCACGCAAATATTGGTTTTAGTCGGGCAGGGCAATAATGCCGGTGACGGATATATTGCCGCACTTTGTGCCCAACAGGCGGGACGCAAGGTAACTGTTTGTGCGGTCGAACCTGAGCGTCAGTTAGAAGGCGATGCAGGAGAGGCGCAACAGCGGTGGACAAAAGCGGGTAATTCGGTCTGTGGCTTCAGCGATACCGTGCTACAAAACGCTGATTTGGTGATAGATGCATTACTAGGTACCGGCATTAATACTTATATTCGCAACGAGTTTGCGCAAATTATTGATGCACTTAATCATCATGACGTACCGGTAGTCAGTGTGGATGTGCCTTCAGGCATTGATGCTAATACTGGACACGCACTGGGTGGCTGTGTTCAGGCAGACATGACGGTGACGCTGGTCGGCATTAAACCCGGCCTGACCACCGGCGTCGGTAAGCAGTCTTGTGGCCAGCTGGTTTATGATGACTTGGGCGTAGGCGAAGCCTTTGCCAAACTGGCCAGGCCCTATGCGACCTGGTTGGATATACGTCAGTTCAGTAGCCTGGGGCCGCGTGATGTACATAGTCATAAAGGCTCATATGGGCGGTTACTGTGTGTCGGTGGCAACAAAGGCACAGCAGGCGCTATCAGGTTATCTGGTGAAGCAGCACTGCGCAGTGGCGCTGGGATGGTCCGGGCTTACGTTCACGAAAAATCGATTATTCAGGTAAGTGCCGGGCGTCCCGAGCTAATGGTGACCAGTGAAGGGTTGAGCGATGCGTTGCAGTGGGCAAGTTGTGTGGTTATTGGCCCGGGGTTAGGGCAAGATGAATGGGCGCAGCAAACCTTTACTCAGGTTCTCAAACATTGTCAAAGCGAAGATAAACCGATTGTGCTGGATGCCGATGCATTAAATTTATTAGGTCAGCAAGCCAGTGCGTATACTCTGGAACACAGTATCTTAACGCCGCACGCAGGCGAGGCTGCCAGGCTGCTTGGCGTATCAGTAGACGATGTAGAAAGCGACCGTTTTAATTATGCGAAACAGTGCGCACAGCGTTATCATGCCACGTGTGTATTGAAAGGCGCTGGGACCATTATTGACGATGAAGACTCGGTCGCGGTATGTCGTCATGGTAACCCGGGTATGGCAACCGCCGGTAGCGGTGATGTGTTAAGTGGTATACTTGGTGCTTTACTTGCACAGGGAATGAGTCTCGATATTGCCAGCCGTTATGGGGTAACCTTACACGCCAAGGCAGGGGATGATTTGGCGGGGCTTTATGGGCAACGCGGTATGTTGGCCAGCGATTTGTTTGACGCTGTGCGGGCATTGATTAATCAGTAATATAGTAGTGTATTGGTCAGCCGCGCAAACTGCTGGCCAATATCAGACAATAGCAACAGGCAGTAGCGCATTCATGTCACAGTTTTTATCACAGACACCTCTTAAGGTATCAATATCAAATGAACAACAAACCTGTGAGTTGGCTCAGCAACTGGCTGTACAGGCGCGCAGTTTTGCCCAACCAGGGTTGGTAATTTATCTTGAAGGTGATTTGGGCGCAGGCAAAACAACCTTTAGCCGTTACTTTATCCAGGCCCTGGGGCATTCAGGCAATGTGAAAAGTCCAACTTATACGCTCGTTGAACCCTATGAGTTAGAGGGGCTCGATGTGTATCATTTTGACTTGTACCGGCTAGGCGATCCTGAAGAGCTCGAATTTATGGGAATTCGTGACTACTTTGCTAAAAATACATTATGCGTAATTGAGTGGCCGGGGCAGGGTGAAGGCTGGCTCTCCCCTGCGGATTTGCATATCTCAATTGAATTGCACCGTGAAAATCGGTTATTTATATTGCACGGCGAATCATTAGCTGGCAAAGCGCTAATTAATAAGTTAAACCAGCCCCAAGACAGCTAATTTAACAACAATAACGACGATTCATCAGGCAAGGGCGAAGTATGGTGCGCTTTTTTTTATTTCTTACAGTGGTATGGCTGATAGCCACGCCCCTGCATGCGGCGCAAAGTCGTATTCAAAATGTGCGGGTGGCACCTGCGCCCGACAAAACACGGGTAGTGCTGGATTTACCCAGTGCGCCGCAATTTACGTATTTTACGTTAGCAAACCCGCATCGCGTGGTAATAGACTTAGCCAGTACCAGTGACGAGACAGCGCTGAGCATAGACGGAAAAACCGGCTCTTTGCTTAAAAGGGTCCGTTATTCAACGCCTAAAAATCCGCAATCGGCCAGGCTGGTATTAGATTTAACCCGAAAGACTGATCCTACGCTTTTTGCCGTGGCTCCTGACGGTGCTTCTGGCCATAGGTTGGTTATTGATTTACCTGATGACAACGCAAACACATCAACACGCCCATCCAATGCTGTGCGCATTGACAGTAGCAGTAACACGCGCGACCGCGACATTATTGTCGCAATTGATGCCGGGCACGGTGGTAAAGACCCGGGCTCAGTGGGCCCCTCAGGTACGTATGAAAAAAATATTACCCTGAGCATTGCAAAAAAACTGGCAGCCTTAATTGACGCTGAGCCCGGTATGCGATCCGTAATGACCCGTAGTGGTGATTACTATGTGTATCCCACCAAGCGACCAGAAATAGCCCGAGACAAAAAAGCAGATTTGCTTATCTCAATTCATGCCGATGCATTTAGTCAACCCGAGCCGCGTGGCGGTTCAGTGTGGGTGTTATCAATGCGTCGTGCCGACTCTGAGCTGGGCCGCTGGCTTGAGAAAACCGAGCGTCATTCAGAGCTACTTGGCGGTGCTGCCGAAGTAATATCAGACAATGCCAGCGAACGTTATTTAGCAGAAACCATCATTGGTTTGTCAATGGACCATTCTATGTCAGCCAGCTATGACCTGAGCAAAAAGGTCATTGGCGAGATGAAGCAAATTACCCGTTTGCACAAACGCCAGCCCCAGGCAGCCAGTTTTGCAGTACTGACCGCGCCAGATATCCCTTCCATTTTGGTTGAGGTAGGGTTTATTTCAAATCCGCAGGAAGAAAAAAACCTGTTGTGGGAAACCTTTCGGGAACGTTTGGCCCGATCAATGTTCAATGCTACTAAAGATTATTTTAAAGAGGTCCCGCCCGACGGAACCTTATGGGCGGCAAACAAAGAGCGCAACCGCACCCATAAAGTTCGAAGTGGGGAGTCACTTTCTTTATTAGCGCAACGTTACAATGTAAAAATAAGCAGCATTCGCGAAGCCAATAACTTACGCACTGATGTTGTACAGGTTGGTCAGGTTCTGACTATCCCAAGTACCTGAGATACTCGAAAAAACGGATATTCTATTTTGCCTATACAATTGCTGCCACCACAACTGGCGAACCAGATTGCCGCGGGAGAGGTGGTCGAACGCCCAGCCTCGGTCGTTAAAGAGCTGGTAGAAAACAGTCTGGATGCCGGCGCTACGCGAATTGAGCTGGAAATTGAGCGCGGCGGGCATAAGCGCATCAAATTGAAAGACAATGGAAATGGCATTGCCAAAGATGAGCTACAGTTGGCGTTAAGTCGCCACGCCACCAGCAAAATTGCCACGTTGGACGATCTTGAGAAAATTCTATCATTAGGGTTTCGGGGCGAAGCTCTGGCCAGTATCAGCTCGGTAAGCCGGCTGACCCTAACCTCTAAGCCTAAAGCCCAGCCTGAAGCGTGGCAGGCGTGTTGTGAAGGACGTGAAATGCAGGTGTCGGTCACCCCGGCCGCGCACCCCGATGGTACCACCATTGATGTTGCCGATTTGTTTTACAATACCCCCGCGCGGCGCAAATTTTTACGAACCGAAAAAACCGAATTTCAACATATCGAGGATGTATTACGGCGTATTGCGTTAAGTCATCCAACCGTGAGTTTTACGCTAAAGCACAATGGTAAAACCATAAAACGCTATACAGTGTCAGGTCACCAACCGCACCGTCAGCGTATCGCCCAGGTGGTAGGGCAAAAATTTGTGGATAACGCCATCCATGTTGAGCTTGATTACCAGGGAATGGCGGTTGAAGCCTATCTGGGGAACGACCAGGTAATGCGCAGCAGTAACGACTGTCAGTTTTCGTTTGTTAACGGCCGGGGCATGCGTGACAAGCTAATTTTACATGCTATTCGACAGGCTTATGAAACGGTTTATGCGTCTCATGAACAACCTGCTTTTGTGTTTTATCTTACGGTTGAGCCCAAGGAGGTCGATGTTAATGTGCATCCGGCAAAACATGAGGTCCGCTTTCAGCAAAGTCGGTTAGTTCATGACTTTATCGTGAAAACGGTAGCCGATGCATTGATGCCTTCCGAGCAGGGCCATTATAGCGAAGAGCCTGAGCATGATTATATTCGGCCTTTATCTTCAACGGCCAATGAACCGTCTTTTCGCCGCGACACTTTCACCGAACCACATACGGCAGCGCAGCCCGAACCGTCTAATTTCGGGTCACGTGACTTTAAAGTGGGACATAACCCCGGGGCGGGTAGCGGGTTGTCGGGTTCTTTTGGCCGAAGTAGGGGCGCTGGAAGGATGTCATCACGTAAGCCGGCGGTTAGCGAAACCTATCAGGCTCAGTATAACCAGTTGATGAATACGCCCAATGCTGATGAGAATGACCCGTCGTTTCAGTTTTCTATGCTTTCAGTGTCCCCACACCATCGACTGATTAGCCAGTGTGAGCAGGTCTGGCTGTTAAGTGTCGATGATCTTTTAATGCCATGGTGGCAATCTCTGCTAAACGTTGAAAGCACTTCACAACCGTTACTTATGCCGGTCGCCATCGAAAACAGGCAGGTTTTCGAGTCTACGATTAGCTTGCTTAACGAACTTGGGTTTGTGATTAACCGGGCGGCGGGCAAAGTACGGTTACAGCAGGTACCGGCGGGTAGCCGTCATTTGCCCTGGGTGGCGTTGTTTCCGGCAATAATGTCAGTCGATGCTACCCAAAAAGAAGCCTTAGCCCGAAAGTTGGCTAACCTGTCGATAGATTGGCCCGCGTCTGTTTTTGAATTAATCTGGCAATGGTTTGATGTTCAGGCGCAGGCAAAACGCTGGGCTTGGATTCAGGAGTTTGGTAAAGTGCGCACGCTGGAAAGTTTGGTACAACAGTGGGACAACCCTGATGTCTGAGAACAACACACAAGCTTTGCCCGTGGTGGCCATTATGGGGCCAACAGCGTCAGGTAAAACCGGGCTGGCTTTAGAGCTTGCAGCCGCAAGACCCTGTGAAATTATCAGTGTCGATTCGGCGTTAGTCTATACTGGTATGAATATCGGAACCGCTAAGCCTACAAAAGCCGAGCAAGCTATCGCGAAGCATTGGCTTATTGATATACTTGACCCGACCCAAAGCTATTCTGTTGCCCAGTTTTGTCGCGATACGATTGTACTTATTGAACAAATTCATCAACGCGGTCACATACCCATTTTGGTGGGTGGCACAATGATGTATTTTAATGCCTTGATAAACGGAATTTCGCCCTTACCTAAGTCTGACGAAACAATTCGGGCCGATATAGCACAACAGGCACAGACTCACGGGTGGGAAGCATTGCACAGGGAGTTGTCAGACATTGACCCCGTTAGTGCAAAGCGCATTCATCCTAATGATCCACAGCGTCTTAGCCGGGCCCTTGAAGTGTATCGTAGCTCGGGTAAATCACTGACTGACTGGCAGCAGCAAAAGGGTCCGGCATGTCCGTATGCGATAACCCAGTTTGCTATTGCGCCGGCCGAACGTTCGCAATTACACGCCCGTATCGCCGAGCGTTTCGATATTATGCTAAAAAATGGTCTTGTAAGCGAAGTAGAAAAATTGCATAAGCGAGGTGATCTTCATGAAGATTTACCCGCTATACGATCAGTAGGATACCGACAAGTTTGGCAGTATCTGGAAGGCGAGTTGTCTTTTGCGCAAATGCGCGAAAAAGGCATTATTGCAACCCGACAGCTGGCCAAACGTCAAATGACCTGGCTTAGAGGTTGGCCAGAAGTTATTTGGCTAGACACATTTGCTAACGATAATTTGGCCAAAATATTGGCAAAAATCACACCCTGATTAAGGAGTGTGGTATACATTAAGCATAGTGACCGTATTATGCGTGTCACATCAATAATAAAAAATTAAGGATTTCAGATGGCTAAAGGGCAATCTCTACAAGACCCGTTTTTGAATGCGTTACGTAAAGAACGTATTCCGGTATCAATTTATCTGGTTAATGGTATTAAGCTTCAGGGCCAGGTTGAGTCATTTGACCAGTTCGTGATTTTACTTAAAAACACCGTGAGCCAGATGGTATACAAACATGCTATTTCAACCGTAGTACCGGCACGGGCCATTACTATGCCTAGTGCAACCCAAGGAGATGCAGACAATACTAACACTGACTAATTTAAAAGGTAATTCGCTTGTTTGACCGTTATGAAGCCGGTGAACGGGCTGTCCTTGTTCATATCAATTTTACTGACGAGAATACCAAAGAAGAACTTGCAGAACTTGAACTGTTGGTAAATTCTGCAGGTGTGGATGCGGTTGAAGTCCTTACCACATCTCGGAATTCTCCCCATGCAAAATACTTTGTGGGTTCAGGAAAAGCCGAAGAAATTGCTGCTGCAGTCAATGCGCACGAAGCGAATGTGGTTATCTTTAATCATTCGCTGTCACCGTCGCAAGAGCGCAATTTAGAGGCAATCTGCAAGTGCCGGGTGCTAGACAGAACCGGCCTGATACTGGATATTTTTGCGCAGCGCGCCCGTACCCATGAAGGGAAACTACAGGTAGAGCTAGCGCAGCTTCGTCACATTTCAACCCGACTTATCCGGGGCTGGACTCACCTTGAGCGCCAAAAAGGCGGCATAGGCCTGCGTGGGCCGGGTGAAACACAACTAGAAACTGACCGTCGTTTGTTGCGCGGACGCATCAAAACAATATTAAAACGGTTAGAAAAAGTTCAGAAACAGCGTGAGCAGGGTCGCCGGTCACGCAAACGTGCTGAGATTCCTACGGTTTCGCTGGTGGGGTATACCAATGCGGGTAAGTCGACCTTATTTAACCAAATTACCGACTCGCATGTATACGCTGCTGACCAGTTGTTTGCTACCCTGGACCCAACATTGCGAAAAATAGAATTGCAAGATGTAGGCGAAGCTATTTTAGCCGACACGGTTGGGTTTATACGACACCTTCCACACGACCTGGTGGCGGCATTTAAGGCAACACTTCAGGAAACTCAGGAAGCAGATATTTTGCTACATGTTGTCGATGTATCAGACGCTCGTTACCGTGAAACGATGGATGAGGTCAACGATGTGCTTGATGAGATTGATGCGAGTGATATTCCTCAGTTAATCATCTGTAATAAGATAGATAATCTTGAGGGTGTTGAACCTCGTATTGAACGCAATGACGAAGGACGGCCGTTACGGGTTTGGCTTTCTGCGCATACCGGGCAGGGCGCTGAATTACTTAGTGAGGCACTGACCGATTGTCTGGCAAAAAATATGGTAAGTTATACTTTGCGCATTCCTCCCGCGCAAAGTCAGCTTCGTGGTGTATTATTTGACCTTAATTGCATCTCACAAGAATCGTATGCTGAAGATGGCGATTGGGTGGTAGATGTAAAAATGCCGGCAGCCGACTGGAATCGTCTTGAAAAACGACTCGATAATGGTCTATCTGAATTTGTAGTGCACCACTGAACTTGTGGTACAAGGTAGTTCAGCACGCAAATTTTAAGTACACTAAATTAATAACCACTTTACGGAGTATTAGCATGGCTTGGAATGAGCCGGGTGGCAACAAGAACGATGACCCCTGGAAAAACCGTGACAAACGTGACCAGGGACCACCTGATCTGGACGATGTGTTTAAAAACCTGTTCGGCAAATTCAGTAAGATGGGCGGCGGCAATGGCGGCGGCTCAGGAAAAAGCATGGGCAAACTGGGCGTAGGCCTGCTGGTTGGCTTATTGGTTGTTATCTGGTTTGTTAGCGGATTTTATACAATTAAAGAAGCAGAACGTGGCGTGGTATTACGCTTTGGTGAACTTTATACCGAGGTTGACCCTGGTTTGCGCTGGAAGCCCACTTTTATTGATACGGTAATCCCGGTCGATGTTCAGTCTATTCGCGACCTGGACACCTCGGGCTCAATGCTGACCGAAGACGAAAATGTGGTGCGGGTGCAAATGGAGATGCAGTATCGCGTCTTTGACCCATATCGCTGGAATTTTTCGGTGATTAATCCTGAGTCAACGTTAAGCCAGGCCTTAGACAGCGCGATACGTTATGTTGTTGGCCATTCAGAAATGGATGATGTGCTAACAGACGGTCGTGAAGTCACCCGACAACGTGTATGGGAAGAGCTTCAATCTATTTTAGAACCTTACGACATGGGCGTATCTATTATTGATATGAACTTTCGTGATGCGCGTCCTCCTGAGGAAGTTAAAGATGCGTTTGATGATGCCATTTCTGCTCAGGAAGATGAACAGCGTTTTATTCGTGAAGCTGAAGCCTATGCGCGAGAAATTGAACCCCGTGCCCGAGGCCGTGCAAATCGTCTGAACGAAGAAGCCCAGGCGTATAAAGAGCAGGTAATTCTGGAAGCACAGGGTGAAATTGCCCGCTTTGAAGAATTATTACCTCAATATGAAAGTGCACCTGAGGTTACCCGCGACCGAATCTATATTGAAACCATGGAAACTGTATTTGGTAATACCAGTAAAATTCTGGTGGATACCAAAAATGGTAACAACATGATGTATCTGCCGCTGGATAAAATTATGGAGCGCCGTAATTCGTCAACGCGTAACGCAAAAGATATGTTGCCTGATTTACGTTCACTTGACTCTTCAAACAATCAACAAAATTCAAACACCGGTAATAACCCTAGGGTTCGTGATAGCCGCTTTAACAATGGAGGACAATAACGCATGAAGAATTTGCTGGTAATTGTGCTTATTCTAATCGTCGCGCTAGCGTCAGGTTCGTTGTTTGTAGTGCGCGAAGGCGAACGTTCGATTGTTATTCAGTTTGGTAAAGTGCAGCGTGATGATGCGACGGGCGATACCAAAGTATTTGAACCTGGCTTACATTTTAAACTGCCTTTTATCGACTCGGTAAAAACGTTGGATGCACGCATTCAAACTTTAGATGATGCGCCAGATCGGTTTGTAACCTCTGAGAAAAAAGACTTAATTGTTGATTCTTATGTGAAGTGGAAAATTGATGATTTTGCCCGTTACTATCTTTCTACAGGTGGTAATAAAATGCAGGCCGAGGCGCTGCTTAAGCAAAAAGTTAATAATGGATTACGGTCTGAGTTTGGTACCCGTACTATACGTCAAATTGTTTCGGGTGAGCGTTCTGCGCTTATGAATCAGGCCATGGAACAAGCTTCAACGTCGTCTGATGAGTTGGGTATTGAGATTGTTGATGTACGCGTTAAACAGATCAATCTTCCAACTGAGGTGAGTAACTCTATTTTCCAACGGATGCGCGCAGAACGTGCCGCAGTGGCACGTGAACACCGCTCTGAGGGTCAGGAACAAGCTGAGGTTATTCGCGCCGATATTGATGCAAAGGTCACAGTAATGCTGGCCGATGCTAAGCGTAATGCGCGTCAGGTACGCGGTGAAGGGGATGCATCGGCAGCTCAGATTTATGCCTCTGCTTACTCTCAAAACGCAGATTTTTATCGCTTCTTACGCAGTATGGATGCTTATCGGACAAGCTTCGATAGCAAACAAGACATATTGGTGGTAGAACCCGATTCTGAGTTCTTCCGTTATATGAACGATAAAACAGGCAATAGTGGTAATTAAACAACTATAGCGTGTTGCATAAGCCAGCCTACGGGCTGGCTTTTTTATGCCTTTAAAAGATAAAACGCAGTGATGCTCAAGGTGGAGCTTGTCCGAATAAACCCAATAACGTACGGCTTTATGCCGCTACCTGGTTGAAAAGTAATCGTTTGATAACGTTTTATTCACAATGTGTGCGTTAAGGACCGGCTTAGGCTACAATCGCTGCCGTTAAAAGATCAACTTAGCTAGGCAAAAGCTGCATTCAGGCTGCCAGCATTATGAATTATTAGTTAGAGGTATTAGTTTGTCTTCCAATCAATCTCCAAGCCAGACGTCGTATGAAGACCAGGCTCAAACCGGAATTTTTGCCAGATTTCTGGCTACTGTAGAGTGGCTTGGTAATCTTTTGCCACACCCGGTTACGTTATTTGCTCTGCTTTCTTTGTTTATTGTGTTGCTCAGCGGAATTCTTGGCTACTTTGATATATCGGTTATGGACCCGCGGCCAGAGGGAGCGAGTGGACGTAGCGCCGATGGCGTTATTAGCGTCATATCGTTGATGAGCGCCGAAGGGTTACAAAGAATTGTCACCGGCCTGGTGACCAACTTTACCGGCTTTGCCCCATTGGGTACCGTGTTGGTGGCACTTTTGGGGGTAGCTGTAGCTGAACATTCAGGCCTGCTGTCAGCGGCAATGCGCGGACTGGTTATGAATGCACCAAAGCAGGTGGTCACTTTTGCCATTGTATTTGCGGGCATTATATCTAACACCGCTTCAGAGCTTGGCTATGTTGTTCTTATTCCCCTTGCCGCGATGATTTTTCACTCGTTAGGACGTCATCCACTGGCGGGCTTGGCCGCTGCCTTTGCAGGTGTATCGGCCGGGTACAGCGCGAATTTACTTTTAGGTACTGTTGATCCACTGCTTTCGGGCATTACCGAAGCGGCCGCACAAATGATTGACCCCGGTTATTCGGTAGGGCCGGAGGTCAATTGGTACTTCATGTTCATCAGCACTTTTGTGATTGCGATTATGGGCGCGGTGGTTACTGAAAAAATCGTTGAACCCCGACTAGGCCAGTTTGACGAAACTCAGGCCCCTGAAGGTCTTGAAAAACAGCAGATGAATGCACCCACAGCTCAAGAGAAAAAAGCCCTGAAATGGGCAGGCGTTTCTTTTGCTTTAACTTGCGCTGTGCTGGCTCTGACTATCGTACCTGACTGGGGTATTTTGCGTCATCCAGAAACCGGTGAAGTAGTCGGTAGTCCATTTTTAAAAGGTATTGTCGCTTTTATCTTTATCACCTTTGCAATTCCGGGGTTTGTGTACGGCAAAGTAGTGGGCACCATGAAAAATGATAAAGACGTCATTGATGCCATGGCTAAAAGCATGGGGTCAATGGGTCTGTACATTACGCTGGTGTTTTTTGCCGCGCAGTTTGTAGCATTCTTCAA
Source organism: Alteromonas lipotrueiana (assembly GCF_019249245.1). Taxonomy (GTDB): domain Bacteria; phylum Pseudomonadota; class Gammaproteobacteria; order Enterobacterales; family Alteromonadaceae; genus Alteromonas; species Alteromonas lipotrueiana. Next base: position 72,361 of record NZ_JAESDK010000010.1, read on the forward strand.
ATGGACAAATTTGGGCACGGTGTTGGCGATTAAAGGCGCCGCCATGCTGCAGTCTGTGGGTTTAGATGGGCCGTCAGTGTTTATTTTATTTATCATGATGTGCGGCCTGGTGAATCTGTCTTTAGGCAGCGCCTCTGCACAATGGGCAGTTACCGCACCCATATTTGTGCCTATGCTAATGTTGGTGGGTTATGCTCCAGAGGTTATTCAGGCAGCGTACCGGGTAGGCGACTCGGTGACTAATGTTATCTCACCCATGATGAGCTATTTTGGCTTGATATTGGCCATGGCCGCCCGCTATCGAAAAGACATCGGAATGGGCACGCTCATCGCGATGATGTTGCCATACTCAATGATTTTCTTTGTCGGCTGGACCGTGCTGTTCTTTATCTGGGTTTTTGTGCTGGGAATGCCGGTGGGGCCTGGCGCCGCTACCTATTATCAGTAGCCAGACCTAAACTAAAAAGGCAGTTTTTCAACTGCCTTTTTTTATGGGGTATTGTTATTGAGTAAACTACCTTAAAAGGTATATTCGATTACCTCAATCAAATTTTCATTACGTTGTTTTAAACGATCGAATCTTCATATCATTTGGTATACATAGTAAAGTTTCTTTACACACCTCACTGGAACACGGTTAATGAAGTTTAAAGGCACAAAGGATTATTCACATCGTCAACAAGACAGGCTGGGAGTACTGATCACCAATCTGGGCACCCCGCAAAGCCCGACGGCCGCTGCGCTTAAGCCTTACCTTAAACAATTTTTGTCGGATCCCAGGGTGGTTGAAGTTCCACGCTTTATCTGGTGGTTTGTGCTAAATGGTGTGATTTTGAATATTCGGCCTAAGCGCTCTGCAAAAGCTTATGCTTCGGTATGGACCGAAGACGGGTCGCCCCTTATGGCCATAACTAAACAGCAACACGCGGCGCTTGAAAAACGATGTCAGGACCATTACGGCGATGATGTAGTGGTCGATTTTGCCATGCGCTACGGAGACCCTTCTATTAGCAGCGCGCTTGACCGGCTGAACGCGAAGGGAGTTCGAAAAATTGTGGTATTACCGTTGTATCCGCAATATTGCGCCTCTACAACCGCCTCGACTTTTGACGCGGTGGCCGAAGATTTTCGTACGCGTCGCTGGATTCCTGAATTACGCTTTGTAACGCAATATCATGACAAACCGGCATACATAGAAGCATTAGCCAATAAAATCCGGGCCCACTGGAAACAACATGGCCGCGCCGATAAATTATTAATGTCTTATCACGGTATCCCTAAGCGGTATCTGCTAAACGGCGATCCGTATCACTGCCAGTGCTATAAAACCTCGCGTCTGTTGGCTGAAGCATTACAACTTACTGATAACGAGTATATGACTACCTTTCAATCCCGCTTTGGCCGTGAAGAATGGCTTAAGCCGTACACCGACGAAACCATGAAGCGTTTACCCGGTGAGGGAGTTAAGTCGTTGCAGGTGGTGTGTCCGGGCTTTTCGTCTGATTGCCTGGAAACAATTGAAGAAATTGGTGAAGAAAACAAAGAATATTTTATGGAAGCCGGAGGACAACGCTATGAATACATCGAAGCGTTGAACGCAGATAAAGCGCATATTGATGTTTTATTTGAACTGGTAGAAAACAATTTACACGGTTGGCGGTTAGAGCATGATAATGATGCTCGCGCACGTCGTGCCCAGGCATTAGGAGCAAGTCAGTGAGTGTAGATATACCCCGCGCACCAAAGTCATTAGCCGAAGCTCAAAAATTGGCGAACTTAATGGATACCGCATTTCGTATCCCGATCATTGGTTATCGTATTGGTTTAGATGGCCTGTTAGGGTTTATCCCTGTGGTTGGTGACGTAATTTCTCTGGTACTGGCGGCACGTATTGTAAGGCTGGCCAAAAAAATGGGTGTGCCCGAAGATATGCAAAAAAAGATGGTAAAGAATGTGGCTCTTGATTTTGTCATAGGTCTTGTTCCTTTTATCGGCGATGTGGCCGACTTCTTTTTTAAAGCAAATAAAGCGAATGTGAAAATGATGGAAAAATGGTGGCTGGCTCAGCATGACCATGACATTAAACAGGCGACCAAGGAAAATCTGACCCGGTGGGCTTCAGAACCTTCGTCTTAACATCATACCCAGGGGGGCCAAACAAGCGCTTTCTTTATTTGCATCCTCCTGTTTCTGCTTAACACCAACATTGATTATTAATCGCTTTCATCCTTGTCTGCGTAGCCATTAACACCCTGGTATAAACGCACTTTCAATAAAGGAGCAACAACACCGGATGAAAGCCTCTGACCTATTTGTGAAAGCCTTGGAAGCTGAGGGTGTTGAATACATCTTTGGCATTCCCGGTGAAGAAAACCTCGATCTTCTCGAATCCCTTAGAACGTCAAGTATTAAACTGGTATTAACCCGTCACGAACAAGGCGCGGGCTTTATGGCAGCAACTTATGGACGTCTGACCGGTAAAGTGGGTGTATGTCTATCTACCCTGGGCCCCGGGGCAACGAATCTGATGACCCCTGCAGCTTATGCACAGTTAGGTGCAATGCCAATGTTGATGATCACCGGACAAAAGCCAATCAAAACCTCTAAGCAAGGCCGGTTTCAGGTTATTGATGTGGTCGATATGCTTCGCTCGGTAACTAAATATACTACGCAGGTAGTCAGCGGTGAACGCATTCCCTCGATAGTGCGTGAAGCGTTCAGGGTGGCGCATGAAGAACGTCCCGGCGCGGTACATATTGAGTTGCCTGAGGATATTGCCGCCGAAAATACCGAAGCTCCGCTATTAAAACCCAGTATGACCCGCCGTCCTATCGCTGAATATAAAGCCATCGCCCATGCGGTAGAGATGATTGAGCAGGCGACCTCTCCGTTACTATTGATTGGCGCGGGAGCGAATCGTAAATTAACGGCTAAGATGTTACGTGAGTTTGTAGATGCCACAGGTATTCCTTTTGTCACGACGCAAATGGGCAAAGGTGTACTTAATGAAAGCGATCCGTTATTTGCAGGAAATACGGCGTTGTCAGATGGCGACTTTGTTCATCGAGCCATAGAGCGTGCAGACCTAATCATCAATGTGGGCCATGACGTAGTCGAAAAACCGCCCTTTTTTATGCATCACGATGGTCAGCAGGTTATTCACATAAACTTTGATTCGGCGACCGTAGACCCGGTCTATTTTCCGCAACTTGAAGTTGTGGGCGACATTGCCAATAGTATCTGGCAGATAAAACAAGATCTGACGCCGCAAGACAGTTGGAAACTCAACTTTTACAAAGACGTCCACGAAGCTTACGTGCAGCATCGGGGAGAAGCCGAAGGCGATGAGCGCTTTCCGGTATTACCTGAACGCTTTGTACGCGATGTCAGAAAAGTCATGCCTGAAAATGGCATTGTGACACTGGATAACGGGGTCTACAAAATCTGGTTTGCCCGAAATTATCCCGCATACGGCCCCAATACATTATTGCTGGATAATGCGCTGGCCAGCATGGGCGCGGGGTTACCTTCAGCGATTGGCGCTAAGTTGGTACATCCGGAGGTACCGGTAGTAAGCGTCTGTGGTGATGGCGGTTTTATGATGAACAGCCAGGAGCTGGAAACGGCGGTTCGTCTGAAATTAGATTTGGTGGTCATTGTGCTGCGCGACGATGCCTACGGCATGATCAAGTGGAAACAATCTCATATGAACCTGGGCAACTTCGGTCTTGATTACGGCAATCCTGATTTAGTTAAGTATGCCGAAAGCTACGGCGCTAAAGGCTGGCGTATTCATAATACTGCCGAAATCGCCACGACCCTGCAACAGTGTCTTGATACACCTGGGGTGCATGTTATTGATTGTCCGGTAGATTACAGTCTTAATGATGAAACACTTAACCGTACCATTAAAAAACTCAGTCAGAAACTTTAAGGAGCCACCGCCATGTTAAACAACAGCTATCCCTATTATCTGGCAAGCGAACCCGTATTTGCCAACGAAGACCTTGAAGTAACCAATAAATACACCGGCGAGGTGGCGACCAAAGTTGCCAAAGCCGATGCTGCAACAATTGATAAGGCGATTGCCGCCGCGCAAGATGCGCAACCCGCTATGACTAAAATGGCCCCGTATCAGCGCAAAGCCGTATTAGATCATTGTGTAAAACGGTTTGAAGAACGTTTTGATGAGCTTGCTCAGGCTTTGTGTATAGAAGCAGGAAAGCCTATTAAAGATTCAAAGGGCGAAGTAACCCGTCTTATCGATACCTTTCGAATTGCGGCGGAAGAAAGTGTACGTATTAATGGTGAAGTCATTAACCTTGAGATCTCTGAGCGCACACAGGGTTATCAGGGAATGACCAAAAAAGTACCTATTGGTCCTTGCTCGTTTATTTCACCGTTTAATTTTCCATTAAATTTAGCGGCGCACAAAGTCGCGCCTGCCATTGCCGCAGGTTGTACATTTGTTCTCAAGCCTGCCTCGCGTACCCCCATCGGCGCGCTTATTATTGGTGAGGTACTGGCCGAAACAGACTTACCCAAAGGCGCATTTTCAATTTTGCCATGCAGTCGCGATGGAGCAGAGCTATTTACCACCGACGAACGATTAAAATTGTTAAGCTTTACCGGCTCGCCAGATGTGGGCTGGGCCCTGAAAGCCAAGGCCGGTAAAAAGCCGGTGGTGCTTGAATTGGGCGGCAATGCAGCGTGTATTGTCGATGAGGACGCCGACCTTGAAGACGCCATCAATCGTATTATAGTGGGGGCTTATTATCAGTCGGGCCAGAGCTGTATAAGTGTGCAGCGTTTACTCGTTCATGAACGTATTTACGATGAATTCAAAGAACGTTACGTGGCCCGGGTAAAAGATTTGGTAAGTGGTGACCCTAGTGACGAAGATACCTTCATTGGCCCTATGATCGCCGATTCCGAGGCCGAGCGTCTTGAAAACTGGATAAATGCAGCAAAAGACAGTGGCGCCAGTATTTTGTGCGGGGGTTCGCGTCAGGGCCCCATGCTTGAAGCAACCGTACTGGAAAATGTACCTAAAGACTGTGATGTCAGTGCCGAAGAAGCATTTGGCCCTGTTTCTGTATTAGAAAAATTCTCGAGCTACGAGGAGGCGCTGAAAGAGGCGAACAACAGCCGTTACGGGCTTCAGGCTGGGGTTTTCACCCGGGATATTTATAAAATTCAGCAAGCCTGGGATGAACTTGAGGTAGGCGGCGTTATTATTGGTGATGTACCAAGTTGGAGAGTCGACAATATGCCCTATGGGGGCGTTAAAGATTCGGGTCTGGGTCGCGAAGGCTTACGCTATGCCATCGAAGATATGACCGAAACCCGATTGCTGGTCATTCGTCGGCCCTAAGCCGGCTCGCTGGTAAACATTTCTAAAATGGGCAGTGGAATAATCTCCAGTGCCCGAATATTGGTGGCGTTCAAATTTACTTTGGGCGCGACCCCTGCTTTATAGGCTTCTAGCCAGCGCGAAGCACAAAGACACCAACGATCGCCTGGCTTTAAACCCGAAAACGACAGGTCGGGTCGTGGAGTCATTAAATCGTTACCGTATGAGGCCGTGAATTCTAAAAATTCACGATCAACAATGGCGCATACGCTGTGGTTTCCCTTATCTGCTATCGGAGTGTAGCAAAACCCTTCGCGCGTAAAACCCGTATTGCCACAACACAGCTGTAAGGGTTTGCCATACACATTCTTTGCATTTCCCACAGGCCTTTTCCCTTGTCCTGAACACTATTGTTACGATCAGAGTATTAAATAGCCAGTTCAATAGCAATACGTTGCCCTACAAATAAGGTAGTGAGAATCTAATATGTTAGATAAGAGTGAACTTAGTAACTCAGTAAAAAACGACAATATGTCCGACGAAGAAGTGGCACGTTTTGATAAAATGGCCGAAGCCTGGTGGGACCCCAACGGCGCCTATAAGACAGCGCTGGCCTTTAATGCAGCCCGGGTAAAGGTAATGCAACAACAAATTTGTGCCACCCTTAACTGTGATGAACAAAGTCACCAGCCGCTGGCCGATATTAGGTTATTAGATGTTGGGTGTGGTGGTGGTCTTATCAGTGAATATATGGCAAAAGCGGGTGCTCAGGTGACCGGCATTGATGCCAGTGCGACCAGCATTGAAGTAGCAAAGCGACATGCGCAACAATCTGGGGTAAAGATTAACTATCAGCATATGTTGTCATCGCAGCTTGATAGCGAGCAACGTTACGATGTAGTGATTAATGCTGAGGTGGTAGAGCATGTTCCCGATCAAGCCGCGCTTATTAAAGATTGCGCCCGATTAGTTAAGCCCGGTGGAGTATTAATTCTGGCTACGCTGAATCGTACGGTGCTTAGTTACCTGATTGCGATAGTAGGGGCCGAGTATGTGATGAGGTACCTGCCCAAAGGGACGCACAGCTGGCGAAAATTTGTAAAGCCTGATGAGCTTGACCATTGGACCGGACCTGCGTTTACGCGTACTTATGCTACCGGTATGCGGTTAAATCCACTTAGCCAGCAATGGAAAACAACAAGCAGCCTGGCGGTTAATTATGTGTTGGTTTATCAACGTCATTCATCAAACTAATAGCTCAGGCTATGCGAAGATAATTTGACAGAAAAAGTTACCCGGGTAGGCTAAAGCAATAACACCAGGAGGCCCTGCTATGAAAATATACGAAACCAAGTCAGCACCGAATCCACGCCGTGTCAGAATGTTTTTAGCAGAAAAAAATATAGAGATGGATTTTGTGCAGCTTGATCTGCAAAAAGGTGAGAATCTTACTGCTGAAATGCGCGCTAAAAATCCGTTGGGCAAAGTACCGGTTTTGGAGCTGGATGATGGCACCTGTATTGCCGAAACCGACGCTATTTGTACCTATTTTGAAAACACACACCCTGAACCCCCGCTAATGGGCGTAGATGCCAAAGATAAAGCGGTGGTGGCAATGTGGCAGCGCCAGGTAGAGCTGGCTTTAATGATGCAGGTAGGGATGTGTTTTCAGCATACTACCGGCTATTTTAAAGACCGTATGGTACCGGTGGCCGAATTTGGACACGAAGCCGGAATTAATGCCAGCAAGTATCTGAATATTCTTGAACATCGACTTGAAAACAATGCCTACATTGCAGGCGAACGGTTTACTATTGCTGATATTACAGCCGTCTGCGCTATAGATTTTGCCCGGGTGGTCAAAATTCGTCTAGCCGATAAACACAAAAATTTACAGGCCTGGTACGAACGTATTAGCGCACGCGATAGCGCTAAAGCCTGATGATTACCCTCTACACTGCGGCCACCCCAAACGGCTGGAAGGCATCGGTTGCTTTGGAAGAGATGCAGCTGCCCTACGAGGTTCATAATGTTGATCTGCGCGGGGGCGAGCAGCATACCGAGGCGTTTCGAAAGTTAAACCCTAACGGACGCATTCCGGTTATTGTCGATCACGACGCTGCTCATACGGTCTTTGAGTCTGGGGCTATTATGCATTATCTGGCCGAAAAAACCGGGCTGTTTTTACCTCAGCATGCGCTTAAACGAAGTCAGGTGATGCAGTGGCTAATGTTTCAAATGGGGGGAGTCGGTCCTATGATGGGCCAGGCTAACGTATTTTACCGTTATTTGGACGAGACCATTCCTGTTGCCATAAAGCGGTATCAGAGCGAAGCCAGACGCTTATTTGAAGTATTAGACACACATTTGGCCAGCCATGAATATCTGGTCGATGAGTATAGCATTGCAGATATGGCAAACTGGTGCTGGGTACGAACCTACAAATGGTCGGGCGTGTCTATTGACGGCCTTGAGCATTTACGCCGCTGGAAAAACAGCATTGAAGCGCGGCCCGCTGCCCGACGGGGCGTTGAAGTACCCCACAAAATTGTACCTGAAGAAATCGCCAAAGCAGGAAAACGCCTGATATGACGCTGCCCGGAGCTTTGTCCCCTGATTTAGCTTTCGATTAATGCTTTCACATTGTCTAAGGTGTCGGCTTCGTTGGCAGGTTTGTCCCAGCGAATACGGTGAAAACGCGGGAAACGCAAGGCCACCCCTGACTTGTGTCGCCCTGAAGGGTGCGCCGCATCAAAAGCCACTTCAATCACCAGTTCTTTAGCAACTTCCCGCACTGGCCCGAAACGTCCCACGGTATGCCGGCGAACCCAGTTATCCAGTTTTTTAAGCTCTTCATCGGTAAAACCTGAATAGGCCTTGCCAATAGGCAACAACACATCATCCTGCCAGGCGCCAAATGTAAAGTCGGAATAAAAACTAGAGCGTTTCCCATGACCACGCTGGGCATACATAATAACCGCATCGACCAGTTTGGGCTGACGTTTCCATTTAAACCATAATCCCTTTGGGCGGCCCGGGACATACAGGCTGTCTTTGCGCTTTAACATTAGCCCTTCTACTGCGGTATCGTCACTGGCACGGGCGTAAAGCTGTTGCAAACTATCTCGGTCTTTTGCCTGTAAAGGTTGTGATAAATGCAGACGGTCACTCCGGCTTCGTTCAATAAACCGGACTAACAGTTGATGCCGTTCATCTAAGGTGCGATCGGTCAGCATCTGCTTTTCGTCGGCGATAATGTCGTACACCATCAGACCAGCAGGCAGGCTTTCTATTAACTTCTTCGGTGGTTTCTTTTTGTTAAGTCGTTGCTGCAGCTGATTAAAGGTATCCACATTATCGCCGTGCATTATCAGCAGCTCACCATCAAGTACGCAGTGTTCGGTGATGCTTTGTAATAAATCGGGGAAAGACGGGCTAATATCATCGCCAGTACGGCTGAACAAGGCTTTACCATTGGCGGTGCTAACCAGTTGTACCCGAATACCATCGTATTTGTGTTCAATCTGCCAGTCTTTGGGCTGCAATTCTTCCAGGTTCTTTTCATCAATAGGGTGAGACAGCATAACCGGATGAAAAGTGACTTCTTCAGAAATATCGGGTTTGTCGGCTTTGCCTTCTAACCATGCAAGCATGTCGCTATACGGGGGCGCGACACCGTGCCACAGAGTTTCAATTTCAGCCACGTCTGTGTCGCCAAATTTTGCCAGAATCTGCTTCATGGTGCGTGCTGAAACCCCAATACGTAATCCCCGGGTGCCTAATTTAATCAGGGCCCAACGTTGTGCAGCGGTCATGGCGTCGAGATACTTTGTGAGAAGCGGCTTAACGTCAGTGCGTTTGGCTTCGGCAAATTGGGTCACTATTTCACCTAGCGACGGCAACCCTTCAGCGCCGGGTGATGCTGATGCAGGCCATAAGTGCGCTACCGTTTCGCTCATTTCACCAACATAGTCATAGCTCATTTCGAACAACACCGGGTCGATGCGCTCAAGCATCAGTTGCTTTACCGCATTGCGCTTAAAAAAATCAAAGCGTAATGCTCCGGCCATCGCGGCAATGGCCCAGCCCCGGTCTGGGTCGGGGGTGCGCTGTAAATAATCGATAATAAGTGCTGATTTGGCATTATGGCTACCGGTAAAATACAGCTGTTCCAATAAATCACTAAAGTCTTCCATTTATCCGGTTTCCTGCTCATCTTCATAGCCTAATAAAGACAAGGCCCTGGCTTTAAACCCCATTTGTGTGGCCTGGTACACCAGCGCATTTTCGCGGCCGTGGGTCACCCACACTTCCTTTGCCCCCACCTCTTCAATGGTTTGAATCAGTTCCGGCCAGTCGCAATGATCAGAGATTATCATAGGTAGTTCGACCTGCTTTTGCCGGGCCCGGGCCCGAATCTGCATCCAGCCTGAGGCCATAACCGTGCGTACGTCAGGAAACGCCCGTGACCAGCGATCAGCCAACGCCGAAGGCGGGGCAATAACAATCTCGCCGGCCAATGTACTTTTGTCTTCTATTTCACTGACCGGTACCAGCTTGCCCAAATCAATACCATGTTGTTGATACAACTCGCATAAGCGAATTAATGCCCCATGTAAATAAATAGGTTTGTGATAACCGGCCTGGCGCAAAGCCAGAATAACCCGCTGACACTTTCCCAGTGCATATGATCCGACCAGGTGACAACGGTGTTTGAACACCTGCAAAGAATTGATGAGCTTATCGACCTCACGCTCTATAGGCGGGTGCGTGAAAACCGGTAAGCCGAAGGTGGCCTCGGTAATAAATACATCACAGGGCACCACTTCAAAGGGCAGGCAGGTTGGGTCGGGACGCCGTTTATAATCGCCGGAGACCACCAGCCGACTGCCTCGATATTCCAACAATACCTGCGCCGAACCCATAATATGTCCGGCGGGGTACAATGTCATGCGTACCGGATCATCAGCCTCGCCTAACATAACACTTTCGCCATACCGCATAGGTTGAGTAGACTCAGCCATTTCCTCGCCATAACGGGTGGTCATTATTGCCATGGTTTTATCTGTAGCGTACACATGCGAATGCCCGGCCATTGCATGATCAGTATGACCATGGGTTACCACGGCCAGCGCGACAGGTTTCATCGGGTCTATGTATAGGTCGGCAGGACGACAGTACAAGCCGGGCGATTCTACGCTCATCCAATGTTGGGGGTGCAAGGGTTCCTCCTTATGCTGGAACAAAAATATACGCATAAGAACAGGCTTTGGTTGCCTGCCGGTAAACTTAGCAAGGCAGTACTGCGTAATAACTGGCAAAAAACACGGCAGGAACACTCATTTTATCTGATAAGTTTTCACGGTGGTTTGCATCCCGGGGCTGGCAATTGCGTGATTATCAGCAGCAGATGCTTACCCAGGTTCCTCAGCAGGCAGCAACGTTATTAATTGCCCCCACCGGTGCGGGCAAAACTTTATCGGGTTTTTTGCCTAGCTTGCAGCACCTTGACGAATTTCCCATGGAAGGACTGCATACCCTGTATCTGTCACCGTTAAAAGCATTAACTCAGGACATCCATCGTAATTTATTAGAGCCGGTTGAAGAGATGGGTTTAGCAATATCTATTGAAACCCGTACCGGCGATACCCCTTCGCATAAGCGTCAACGCCAGCGCCGTAAGCCACCAAATATTTTACTGACCACGCCAGAGTCGTTAATGCTTATGCTGTCATACGCTGATGCAGATAAAATCTTTGGAAAACTAAATACGGTCATTATTGATGAAGCACATTCATTGGTAGCGAATAAGAGGGGCGACTTTACTACATTGGCGCTGGCCCGGTTACAGGCTTATGCGCCTACAATGCGCAGAATCGGTTTATCGGCGACGGTGGCCGAGCCGCCTTTGTTGGCAGGTTGGTTAGGGGAAACCGGTGAACCGGCCCATGTATTACAGGTAGATACGCCAGTGAAGCCTGATGTCAGAATGCTGCATAGCGAAGCCAGAATGCCCTTCGGCGGGTTTATGGCACGCTATGCTATTGCCGATATATATCGCGAAATCAGTAAAGCCGGAACTACTTTGGTCTTCGTAAATACCCGCGCTCAGGCAGAGCTGGTGTTTCAAATGCTATGGGAAGAAAATCACAAAGGCCTGCCTATTGCGTTGTATCACGGCTCATTAAGTAAAGAACAACGCCGCAAAACTGAAAATCTGATGGCTACCGGCAAACTTACGGCTATTGTATGTACATCTGCACTGGAGTTGGGCATAGACTGGGGAAATGTTGATTTAGTGGTTCAGGTCGGTGCGCCTAAGGGCGTAAGCCGGTTATTGCAACGTATTGGCCGGGCTAATCACCGATTAGATGAGCCTAGCAAAGCGTTACTGGTGCCGGCCAATCGCTTTGAGGCCCTAGAGTGTCAGGCGGCCATTGAAGCCATCAGCAATAATGAGCTTGATGGAGAGCGTCCGCAGCCCGGGGCTTTGGATATTCTCCCCCAGTTTATTATGAACTGTGCCTGTAGTGCTCCGGCCAATCCACAAATTATCTATCAGCAGGTATTAAATGCGCCGCCCTATCAGGGGGTTGATAGGCTGACCTTTGATAAGCTTTGGCAATTTACCGTGGATGGCGGCTATGCATTACAAGCCTACGATCGGTATCAGCGGCTGATTAAAAGCGATGATCAATGCTGGGAGCCAGCGTCAAAACGGGTTATTCAGCGTCACCGACAAAACATCGGCACTATAGTTGAGGCCGGACGGCTTAAAGTAAAACGTATACGCCGGGCTAACCAGGGCAAAATTATTGGTGAAGTTGAAGAACATTTTGCCCAGCAGTTAGTGCAGGGCGACACATTTTATTTTGCCGGTGAAGTGCTGCGCTATGAAGCAATACGCGATATGCAGGTTCACGCTAAGCCGGCAAAAGGCGGCGAACCAAAAATTCCGAGTTTTTCGGGTGGTCAGCTGCCTCTGTCCAGCTTTTTGGCTGACCGGGTAAGGGCTTTATTAGAAAATCCCGACCGCTGGCGGACATTGCCCGAACAGGTTCAGCAATGGCTGGCGTTGCAGCAGCAGTTTTCGGTCATACCGACCCAGCAGCAGGTATTAATTGAACAATTTGAATACCGTAAAATGCAGGTCAGTCTTTATTACACTTTTGAAGGACGCAAAGCCAATCAAACCCTGGGAATGCTTTTAACTAAGCGAATGGAAAAAATGGGCCTCAAACCCATGTCTTTCAGTGTGACCGATTATGGCCTATCCATCAGCGCATTGCGGCGTATAGACGAAACTCAGGTCGCGCAGTTGTTTGCCCCAGATATTTTAGGCGATGAGTTAGAAGACTGGATGCTGCAGGCGCCCATGCTTAAACGCTCGTTCAGGCAAGTGGCAGTGGTAAGCGGTTTAACCGAACAGCGCTACCACAGCAATCAAAAATCCATGAAGCAGGTCACCTTTTCTACCGACCTGATTTACGACACGCTACGTGAATACGACCCCGATCATGTATTGCTGGCGGTGACCCGGGCCGATGCAGAGCGCGAGTTACTCGACTTATCACGTCTGGCTGACTTGCTTATTCGATTTGTGGGTAAAACCCGGCTGATCAATCTCGACAAACCCTCTCCTATGTCGATTCCGATTGTATTAAATGTGCGCTCAGAACAGGTTAAAGGAGCGGGCGCTCATGCACTTATGGAGCAAGCAGATCTTTACGCCGAAGCAGACGCTATGCTCGATGAGGTCAGAGCGTTGCTGGCGGGTAAGCAATAACAGCCCGGCTATTATTTTTTCTTTGTAAAATAAGAGGTTTTTTTGGCAGTAAGTAACAGTGAATGGCTAAGTGAAAAGCTACGGCAAGCTCAAATTGTTGCCATGCGGTTCGCAGATAAAACCTGGCTTTTGGATGCCCGGGGAGTGGCTTATTTACCGCATAAGGATTTGCTGGTGGTATCAGATTTACATTTTGAAAAGGGCAGCTATTTAGGCCACTACGGGAACCCTATACCCCATTTAGATACACGGGCGACATTAAGCCGTTTAAACCGCATTGTAGAAGATTACAACCCCGGTACATTGATGTGTTTAGGCGATAGCTTTCATGACGCCCGTGGGGTAGAGCGGATGGCTCGCGATGACCTCAATACCCTGACTCAGCTGATTAGTCGAATAGATTGCTGGCAGTGGATATTAGGCAATCACGATCCACAGATTCCAGAACAACTGGCGGGTGAACGTCTGCACCGGACCCAGATTGATAGTATTGGCTTTTGTCATGAGCCCGAACCAGACTGGCCACAATGTCAGTATCAGGTTATCGGACATTTTCATCCCAAGGTAAAGTGTCGGGTAGGGCGTTATCCGGTTAAAGGCCGGTGTTTTGTTATGGGCGATAAGTATTTTGTGATGCCTGCTTTTGGCCAATATACAGGGGGGCTGTGGATAGATCATGAGGTTATGCAGCCCTTAGTGCCAAAAGCTTCACGCCGTTGTTTTGTGATGCAGGACGAGCGCATATTTGCCGTGTAATACTGTAGTGGCAGCACCGTTTATAAAAAAAGCGATGATAAATCATCGCTTTTAAGTTTAGCCTAATCGCGCCAGCGTTTGGTCAGGTCGCCATACGCATCAATGCGGCGGTCTCGAAAATAGGGCCAGATTCGTTTGACCTTTTCGGTACGGGCCATATCAAGCTCAACCATAAGTACCTCTTCTTTATCAGCACTGGCCTGGGCCAACACTTCACCCTGCGGCCCGGCAATAAAGCTTTGGCCCCAAAACTGAATACCAGGATCATTGTCTACCGGCGACGCTTCAAAACCGGTACGGTTGGCTACCACCACCGGAACTGAATTAGCTACCGCATGGGCACGCTGAATTGTTTGCCATGCGCCAAACTGGCGTTGCTGTTCATCGTCGGTATCGGTTTTGTCCCAGCCAATAGCCGTGGGATAAAATAAAATATCGGCGCCGCGCATGGCCATCAGACGTGCAGCCTCGGGATACCACTGGTCCCAGCATACCAGCACACCCAGCTTACCTACACTGGTTTCAATAGGTTCAAAACCCATATCGCCCGGCGTAAAATAAAACTTTTCGTAAAAACCCGGGTCATCCGGAATATGCATTTTGCGGTATTTTCCGGCAATTTCGCGACTTCGGTCAAACACTACCGCAGTATTGTGATACAAACCCGAACCACGTTTTTCAAAGAGCGAGGTAATGAGTACCACATTGTATTTTTCGGCCAGCTCTCCAAAAAAATCGGTAGCCGCACCAGGGATAGGCTCTGCCAGGTCAAAGGCGTCGGTATCTTCCTGCTGACAAAAGTACAAAGTGCTGTGCAGCTCCTGTAATAAAATACATTCGCAACCGTCGGCGGCCAGCTGGGCAACTTTATCGGCGCTATTTTGCCAGTTTGTGGCTTTGTCGTTATCTGCCACAGATTGTTGAACTAAACCTATCTTCAATGTATTAGCCGGCATAGACAGACACTCCTGCTTGAAGTTGAGAAATTACCGCATCTTTGAGGGTATGTTGTGGCACCTGCATTGAAATACAATGTAAACTGCCAAATTGTTGAACCAATGCCGAGCAATCAATTCCGGTAACCGTGAACTGCGGGTAAGCCTGACGCAGCACCGCCAGTGCTTCAGCGTCTTCGGGCTGATTATACACCGGGGCCAGAATAGCTTGATTACAGATTAAAAAATTTGCGTAAGAAGCTGGCAGGCGTTCGTTGTCATTATTGAACATAGCCGGTAAGGGCAGACGGTACTGATGATGTTCAGGTAAACGCTGGGCCAATTCCTCACATAACGCCGACAGACTTTTGAAGTGGTCATCATCAGGACGATTATCGCAGGCCTGAATTACCAGTGCTTGTTGTGGAGTAAAACGTACCAAGGTGTCAATATGCCCATCGGTGTCATCGCCTTGCAGATGGCCTTGCTGCAAAATGGTAACTTTATGGGCGCCTAACGCATCGTTGAATCCTTGCTCATACGCATCCAGAGTCATTTGTCCGTTACGCTTTGGATTGAGCAAGCATTGTGCAGTTGAAAGCAAATGGCCTTGAGCATCAATTTCAAGCGCGCCGCCTTCGGCAACCCATTCAATACTGGTCAGCTGCTGACGACAAAGCTTAGCCAGATACCGACGATTTACCTGGTTGTCTTGCCGGGCATCAAATTTTTCACCCCAGCCATTAAATGCAAACTCTACCGGCTGCGGACCATCAGGTCCTTCACAAGTTAAAAAGCCATAATCGCGAACCCAGGTATCATTATAATGAGCAGGGATCAGCAACACCCTGGAGTCTGTAGGAAGCTGCTCGCTGATGGTGTCAGCCTGAGTAGGCGGACACAATAGAATAACGCCGGCGCCAGCCTTATTTATATGCTTAATAATATTGCAATACGTACTGCGCACCGTTTGTAACCAAGGCGCCCAGTCGGTTTGCTCATGCGGCCAGGCCAGTATTACCGCATCCGCGCTGGCCCATTCGGGAAAAAGAGTTGAACCTGTGGTCATTAAGCAGTGTCCATAGTGTCGGCAAAAAATCGAAGGGTATAATAGCAGCCCTGTCTGGTTGACTAAATTGATTCGTCATAATTTTTATACCGCAAAGCCCGGTTTTTTCCTTAAGTACTTTGGGGTCTTAAGTAACCGATAGCAGAATGTAAAGTTTGCGCAACAGGGCGTTAGTGGGCCAGCCGCCCTAAGCCATTACAAACCTTGGCGTGAGCCCAGGCAAAGTGGGTAAAAAAAAGAGGCTAAATCGGCCGCTTATCCAGTCAGGACTTATAATTTTCAGTGCAGATTTTGTGCTTCAATATGTTACAATTGTCTGGCTGGTGGGGGAGCTCACTGATTTTTTTGACCCCTGGGTAAGCAAAGTGAAAGCGCCGGTGTGGTTAGAATTGATTTTTTATAGGCGTAACCAACCAATACATAATTAATAATTTTTGTATTGAGTATCCTGCAAAAGGACAGCGTTGGTTCAGCGTAAACTCTACCTAAGTTGTTGAATTGGATATAAGCATGTTAGCGAAAGACTCGGTGGTGGTGTGCGATGCACTAGAAGCAGCCATTTCTGAAGAAGCCCGAATTGTGCGTCAGGCCTTAGTAGATAAAGGTCTGGAAACACCTATGGTGGAAACCCGCTTGTCTGATGAAGACAAGCGCGAGCGTATTGCCGGAGCAATGGCTGACATCATGGACACATTGGGACTGGATAGAACCGACGATAGTCTGGCCGATACCCCGCAGCGTATCGCCAAAATGTACGTGAACGAAATTTTCGGTGGATTAGACTACGCCAGATTCCCTAAAATTACGCAGATTGAAAATAAAATGCGGTTAGATCAGCCGGTTCAGGTTAGCGATATAAATCTAACCAGTACCTGTGAACATCACTTTATCACTATTGATGGTACTGCCACGGTGGCTTATATCCCCAAAGACACCGTTTTGGGCCTATCAAAGATTAATCGTCTGGTGGGTTTTTTTGCTCAGCGCCCTCAGGTGCAAGAGCGCCTGACTCAGCAGGTAATGGTGGCGATTCAGGCATTGACCGGCACGCAGGATGTCGCAGTGAGTATTAATGCGACGCATTACTGTGTAAAAGCGCGGGGTATTCGTGATACTAATTCGTTTACCCGGACCAGTGCCCTTGGTGGTCGCTTTAATAGCGACTCGGATCTTCGTCGCGAGTTTTTCAGTCATTAATTGTATATAAAGAAACGTTAACGGATTAACGTTTCTTCTGCTACTTCTGATACCACCAGATTAATGTTGTCGCCAATTCCGTCAGCCGGAACAATTTCTAATTTGCACTTACAATTATCGCAATGTTCAAATTGCGCGGTGTACATATTGCGAATTTCATAGTGAGAAAGGCTGTTTTCGGCGCCGCAATGGGGGCATAGATATTCGTACTCAGAAGATGTTTGCATTCCTTCACCTTGACTGTTCATCGCTTGGGTAACTGTTTTACAAACAATAATCAGGCCAGCCTGACAGCCTTGCCCGTTAATTTTTCTGCTCACAAAACAATACCATTATTAAATAAGCCTTTTACACAATTAAGTAATGCTGTGGGGCGTAATAGTAAACTATAGTCTAAATTTGAAAGCAGACAGAAAAATTGAAAGTTTTTGCTTTTAATCAAGCGGGGGCGGGTGTTGATCAAACTGGGGTAAAGCCCATCTGTGAAAATAACACAGATGGGCTGGTTAAATTTGCCTAGTTAACTAGCCACCACTGCAGCTGGTATCCGTCCACGTTAATTTCAGTTTCGTTACCCGTGAGTTGTGAATCACTCAGCAAGTCCCGGGCAGCGGCACGTTGGACCACGGTTAATATGTCGCCATTAACAGACTGTGGCTGCTCACTGAAGTTGGCTATTATCATAAGTTGTTGACCGGTATTGCTGACACGTAAACAGGCAAAGGTATGTTCATTGTAAGTATCAAGTATTTGTGTGGAAGCATCGCCAAAAACCGGTTGTGATTTGCGAATTTTCAGCATTTTTTTGAGGCTTGAATAGACCTCTTTTTGACGATGTTCGATGATGTTTTTAGGGGGGCGCTTGCCCAGGGCCAAATCTATCTGCCGATTGGTAACCGCGACCCGGTTAACCCAACGGTCATCGTGTCGGCGTGAGGCATCGTCAAGGTAACTGTGGTCATTTAATAAGCCCAGCTCGTCACTTGAATACAGCAATGGTATGCCGCCGATACTAAAGACAATGCCGTACAGCAGGCGAATACGAGCTAATGCTGTATCCATTTGCTGTTTATCCTGAGAGGCCAGCGCGTTTTCTAATCCACACAAAGACGCCAGGGTGCCACAAACCCGACAATCACCATTAGACGGATTTTCGGCAAAAGGCACACCACTGGCAAACGAGCCTTCAAACCGACCCGTATAAAACTGATTCAAAAAGTAACGGTGGTCGTGGGGATTGACGCCAATCTCATGCGCGATATTATCGTCAAATGTCCAGCCAATATCATCATGACAACGAATGTAGTTCACCCAGGTAGTATCGTTGGCAATGGTAAAGCTTTTCTTCATAGAGTGGGTCAGCAAATTGGTTTTGCGGGTGGCCAGACTATCCCACAACAACGCCATTAATAGCGGGTTATACGACAACTGACATTCCTGCTTATCAATATATTTGACCACTTCGTCAGGGTGGACTATTGCTTCTGATTTAAACACCACTGCCGGCGCAACAATTTGTAAACACGCATTGAAAGCCTGTATAAGAATATGCGCAAAAGGCTGATTTTCGCAGTCTGTGCCCATCTCCTTCCAAATGAACGCCAGAGCATCCAGGCGCAGCGCGGAACAACCGATATTGGCTAAAAATAACATTTCTGCGGTGATAGCATTAAAGACCGCAGGGTTGCTGTAATTCAGGTCCCACTGAAAGCTGTTAAAGGTAGTCCAAACCCATTTATTCACAGTGTCATTGTAGGTAAAGCTGCCTCGACGAACCTGCGGAAAAATTTCGCGTAAAGTCGATTCGTACTTTTGTACCTCATCATGTTCGTCAAACATATAGTAAAAACTTTGATAGTGTGGGTCGCCGGCAAGGGCGCTTTGAGCCCAGCTATGTTCGTCTGAGGTATGATTAAATACAAAGTCGAGCACCAGTCGAATTCCCGCTTTATGTAATGCACTTGCAAGCACTTCGAGTTGTTTCATAGTGCCAAGTTGCGGGTTCACTTTTCGGTAATCTGATACGGCATAGCCGCCGTCGCTATCTCCATCAGGTGAATCATATAGCGGCATCAAATGCAGGTAGGTAATTCCTAAGTCTTTAAAGTAGGGTATTTTCTGGTGTAAATCAGTAATTGTCGGGCCGATTAAATCGACATAACACGCCATCCCGGTTTCTTTTTCGCTGCGATACCATAGCGGCTCTTCAAGACTCTGGACGTCCTGGTCGCGTAACCGATTTTTGCGCTGATGAAATCCCTGAGCCAGGGTTTTTACCAATTGCTGAAGATGAAAGTAACAGTCGTACTGATGCCCGTATACCATCACATAACGGGTAAACAGCGTCTCAAAATGATTGTGTAAACGCTGGGTAAAAAGCCTGGCATCCTCTGGGGTCAACACGCTCAGCGCACCTGAGGTCAAAATTCGTTCTAAGCAGGTATGGCTGTTTGCAGCATGATTCATCAGATTTCTTCCTTCAATAGCGTTGCGGCCATTGCATCATACGCCGGCTGCTTTAATGTTGTTACAAAGTGTTCACATAAATGTTTACACAAATGCAAACACTTGGTACTTTATCTTAAACGATTAAGTTAAAACTTCAAATTAAATGTCAGAGCATTAAAATCTCGTTTTGATGACTGTCATTTGTAGGTACAACACCGCTGCGTGACTTCATGACGTGCAGCTTATAACAGACTTGTGTCAAAAGAGGCAATACTCATGCATCAACCTCAGGGGTATCTTATACGCTGGCTTACTTACTTCATGTTTATGATGTTCGCGATGACGTCGGATTCTGTGGGGGAGATAATCAAAGAAGTAAAAATAGCGTTTGATATTACCAATGCCCAAGCTAGTTTAATGCATTCGCTTCCCATGTTGGGTATTGCGCTATCGGGGCTGTTTTTAGGATTTTTAGCCGATAAACTCGGCCGTAAAACCACTATTATTCTGGGCCTAAGTTTGTTTGGACTGGCCTGCTACAGTTTTTTACTGGCGAACGACTTTGTTTTTATTGTGGCATTAATGAGCTTATCGGGCATTGCGGTAGGCATATTTAAAACCGGCGCGCTGGCGTTAATTGGCGATATTTCTTCTTCCACAAAACAACATACGGCGACCATGAATGGCGCAGAAGCTTTTTTTGGGGTAGGGGCCATAGTTGGACCACTGTTAGTGGCCTGGTTAATTCACCAGGGCGTGGCGTGGCAATACCTGTATGTTATTGCTGGCGCTATGTGCACGTTGTTGATTGTCATTGCCGCTTTTGTGCAGTATCCGGCAAACCCAAAACCAAATGTTTCAACTACAGAAAAGGTATCGCTGCTTAAAAGCTTAAAGCTGGTTAAAAACCCGTATGCTCTGGGGTTTTCATTAGGGGCTTTTTTGTATGTGGCGGCCGAAAGCGCTATTTATGTATGGATGCCCAGTTATTTGGTGTGTGACGCCACCACGTTGAAAGCCACCTATGACTGTTATTCGAATGATGGGGCGCGTCAGTTGGCCATATACTCGGTGACGGCCTTTTTTATCTTGCGCGCGTTGGGCCGTTTTATCGGTATCTGGATGATGGCCCGACTGAACTGGACATTGGTGTTGATGCTTTTTTCCGGCGCCATTGTTTTGTGTTTTGGGGCGGGGCTGGCCGGCGGTAAACAGGTAGCGTTATATTTGTTTCCGTTAACGGGTATCTTTATGTCAGTTATCTATCCCACGTTTAACTCAAAAGGGATCAGCTGTTTTGAGCGTCATCAGCACGGCAGTGTAGCCGGGGTCATATTATTTTTCACCGCTGCGGGGGCTGCGTTTGGTCCTTTGGTCATGGGACTGGTGAGCGATGCAATGGGCGGTGACGCCAAATATGGATTTATGGTCGCAACCGGTTTCGCGGGCGCGTTATTTGCTGGCTTGCTATACAATTATTTGTACGATCCTACCAGCAAACGTTTACACGACATTGAAGCTCGTGACTATGGAGTCTCGACCCAATCCTGATGCGTTTAAAACATGTCTGTTATTCGCCACCTGTTTCATACAGCTCTAAGGGCAGGTTATCGGGGTCGCTGAAAAAGGTAAACCGTTTGTGTGTGTAGGGATCGGTGCGAACAGGTTCTACCTCAACCCCCGCGGCCTGCAGGTGGGCAATGGCCGCGTCCAGGTCAGATACAGCAAATGCTAAGTGGCGTAACCCCTGCGCTTCGGGTCGGCTAGGCCGGGCTGGCGCTCCTTCGAACGAAAAGAGCTCAATTTGCGCACCATCGGGTAGGGCCAGATCGCATTTATACGAGTGTCTGGCCGCGCGATAGTTTTCATCAATAATGCGTAATCCTAATGTTTGGCTGTAAAAGGCTTTAGAAGCCGCGTAGTCGCTGCAAATTATGGCTGCATGATGGATGCCGTTTAACATACTATTGTGGTGTTGAAATAAAATGATGCGGCAACATAACAAAAATTGTTGCCGGATACACCTGCCCGCACACCTTAAAATGCATCACGACAAGGGCGCTCATCTGGTCTTTAGTTCTCTATTTAGCGTATGGTATTGCTATGAAATGACGGTGGTTTTTAGCTATCGGACATGGTTTCTACAATCTTTTGGATACCCCTATCATGCTGAATCAGAATTACAGTCTGCCGGTTACTATCGATACCGGTACTCAACCCTGGGAAGCGTCCCCCGCATCAAAAGTCTGGCGTAAAAAACTTGAGCGTGAAAGTGCCGAGTCGGGCCGGGCTACGTCTCTGGTTAGGTATGACGCGGGTGCTTCATTTAAAACACATCAGCACCCTGACGGCGAGGAAATACTGGTGCTATCAGGCGTATTTAGTGATGAGTCGGGCGACTATCAGGCCGGCAGCTACTTACGTAACCCGGCCGGAACTGAGCATGCGCCCTGGTCTGAAGATGGCTGCGAGTTGCTGGTAAAGTTGTGCTATTTTCGTACCGGAGATTTACAGAATGTACGTATTGATACTCAAAAAGCCGGCTGGCACCAGGGCAACACTGCAGGACAAAAGCTGATCCCCCTGCATCAGTTTGATGAAGAAATAACGCAACTGATATGGCTTGAAGAAGACCAGACGTGGCGACCGGTAGTGCCTGAGGGCGGGCTTGAGTTATTCATCATCGAAGGCAGCCTGGAACTCGATGGAAATATACTAAACGCCCAGACCTGGCTGCGCCGGCCTGGATTCAACCGTTGCGAATTTACAGTAAACCAGGGCCCGGTACGGGTACTGATTAAAACCGGGCATCTGCCTACGGAGCCAGTATGAAAATTGTTTCTTTAGTCATCAGCTGTTTGTGTTTATTAGTGGGCTGCTCGGCCTCTAAACCTGACAATGTGAAGCCAGTTTCAGACTTTGAAGTCGACCGCTACCTGGGCAAATGGTATGAAATTGCCCGATTAAACCACAGCTTTGAGGAAGGACTAAGCGATGTCACTGCCACATACGGTGAGCGCGACGATGGGGGCATTAGCGTAACCAACAAAGGCTACAATGCCGAAGAGGGACAGTGGGATGAAGCCCAGGGTAAAGCTTACTTTGTAAAAGATCGACAAACAGGATGGCTCAAAGTCTCTTTTTTCGGTCCGTTTTATGCCAGCTATGTTATTACCCGTTTAGATAAAGAGTATCAATGGGCTCTGGTGACCGGTCCCGATAAAGAATATTTATGGTTACTGGCTCGCACACCTCATCTAGCAAAATCAGTGACAGATGACCTGCTAAGTTATGCTGAACAATTAGGTTACGACACGGATAAGCTGATATTTGTCGACCATAGCAAGACCCGGTCTGCCGCGGCTGATAAATAAGGTATACTGCGGTTTTAGTGTTATTGAGGAACAATGTGCTGTGAGCGAACAACAAGTACGAGAGCGGGCCGGGCAATGCTGCGAGCTATGCAAAAGTGAAGTATCGCTGAGCCTTTACGAGGTACCGGACTCGGCGGTAAAAGGTTTTGATAGCACTCTTTTGGTTTGCCAGACATGTACCAACCAGCTGACTGGTCAATCTACGCCCGAAGCAAACCACTGGCGGTGCCTGAATGATGCCATCTGGTCACCTACCCCCGCGGTTCAGGTTGTCGCGTGGCGTATGCTGCATCACTTTAGTAGTGAAATGTGGGCGCAGGATTTGTTAGACATGATGTACTTAGATGACGCCACGCAGCAATGGGCTGAAGCCAGTGGCGTTGCCAGTAATAATGAACCCACCCTTGACAGTAATGGGGTAGTATTAAACGCCGGAGACACAGTTCATCTTATTAAAGATCTGAACGTAAAAGGGGTTAGTTTTACCGCCAAACGAGGCACGGCAGTACGTAATATCGGTTTAAGTGATAACCCGGCGCACATTGAAGGCCGGGTGAACGGTACACGCATAGTAATAATAGCCGCTTACACAAAAAAAGCCTGAAAATGCCCTCTCATATTGAGCCGAAGATGCGCCAGGAAAGAAATTCGGGCATAATATCGCCCTATAATTTTTGTGGCGATAAGGCTCCTTATGCAATCTATTACACTACGGACTCCTGACGACTGGCATTTGCATTTTCGAGACAACGAAATGCTGGCTGAAACAGTACCAGCTACGGCCCGATGTTTTGCGCGCGCCATTGTTATGCCGAACCTGGTGCCCCCGGTCGTTAATGCCAGGCAGGCCGTGGCTTATCGTGAGCGTATTGAAGCGGCCCGCCCGGTCAATAGCCAGTTTACGCCGTTGATGACATTGTATCTGACCAATCAGACCACGCCCGAAGATATTGCTGAAGCTCACTCGGCCGGAGTTACTGCCTGCAAACTGTATCCGGCTGGCGCTACGACTAATTCTGATGCCGCAGTAACGGGTATAGAAGCTCTTTATCCGGTGTTTGAGGCAATGCAAAAAGTAGCAATGCCGCTATTGATTCATGGTGAAGTTACCGACAGTCACATTGATATTTTTGACCGGGAGAAGGTGTTTATTGAAACTCACCTTGCACCTATTGTGGCGGCTTTTCCCGAGCTCAAAGTGGTGTTTGAACACATTACCACCTCAGAAGCGGTGCAGTTTGTTAGTCAGGCCAGCGATTTTGTGGGCGCTACTATTACCCCCCAGCACTTACTGCTCAATCGTAATGACTTACTGGTAGGTGGGGTACGGCCCCATAATTATTGTCTGCCCGTTTTAAAACGAAACACGCACCAACAAGCATTGCGTGACATTGTTGCCTCGGGCTCACCAAAGTTCTTCCTGGGCACCGACTCTGCGCCTCACGCCCGGCACAAAAAAGAAAACGCGTGTGGGTGTGCTGGCTGTTACAGCGCCTGGAGCGCAATTGAACTGTACGCCGAAGTATTTGAACAGCTAGGTGATATCGGTAAGCTTGAAGGCTTTGCCAGCGAATTTGGCGCCGACTTTTACGGATTACCGCGCAATACCGGAACCATCACCTTAGAAAGGTCTGCCTGGCAGGTACCTGAACAAATAAAGCTGGCTGATGGTACAGATATGGTCCCGTTTTTTGCAGGCCAGACGCTAAGCTGGAAGCTACAAAACAATGTGTAAAATAACGCTGTAGTGCTGATTGTTAGGCTATTGTCTATTATAAGCGGCATATTATAGCCTGCCCGGTCTTTGATTTGCCCGACTCAGCAACGACACCTACAAGCCTGTTGATGATGCCAGCTTACTAATAAAGCGTTTAAACGGGTTACAGAGCAAATTAACAACAGTGCGGCGTTTACATAATGTTTGCACGTAAAATAAACCTATGGCTTTGTTAGAGGCGCCAATGCAAGCGGCGCGCAGCGTAGTCAGATAATGGCCGTCCAAGGACACCCAATGACCCAATTTAATACACTTAATCTTTCAGATAATATCGCGAACGCATTGTCATCTGCCGGGTTTGATACCATGACCCAGGTCCAATCTGCTACCTTACCCGATACGTTGTCTGGCCGGGATGTGTTGGTTCAGGCAAGTACCGGCTCAGGCAAAACAATTGCCTTTGCGGTGGCAGGTTTAAGTCAGATAGATGTTAGCGATTTTCGTACGCAGCTATTGGTGCTATGCCCTACACGCGAGCTGGCAGCGCAGGTAGGCGAGCAAATTCGGTTGGTAGGGCGTCAGATGGCCAATCTTAAAGTACTGACCTTATGCGGCGGTGAGCCTATGGGACCGCAAATACAATCGTTAAAGCATGGGGCCTCGGTCGTGGTGGGCACCCCCGGCCGGCTGGTTGATCATATAAGCCGCCGTACGTTGTCGTTAGCTCACGTTAAAGTGCGGGTACTGGACGAGGCCGACCGTATGCTGGATATGGGTTTTGCAGATGACTTGGCGAAACTGTTTTCGCTCACCCCTAAAAAAGTGCAAACCCTGTTTTTCTCGGCTACTTACACCGAGCAGGTTGAACATGAAGCCCAACGTTATCTGACTCAACCTATAGAGCATCGTCAGGTAAACGAAGATCTGCAAAAACCAGATATTGACCAATTGGTGTTTCGGGTAGATGACACTAATCGTATGCAGGTATTACAAGGGGTGTTGTCAGAGTACCAACCTGCAAAGGCGGTAGTGTTTTGTAACCGGCGTGAACAGGTGACTCAGGTTCACGAGATTCTGGAGAACGCTGGATTTGCAACCCGACCCTTGCAGGGCGAAATGACGCAGCCTCAACGTAATGAAGTGTTGGTACAGTTTGCCAGTGACAGTTTACAGGTACTGGTTGCGACGGATGTAGCCGCACGTGGCCTGGATGTCAAAGACATTGATTGTGTGATCAACTTTGCGGTTAGCGAAGAAGCCGAAGTGCATATTCACCGCATTGGACGCACCGGCAGGGCGGGAGCGAAAGGCACAGCTTATACCCTTTGTAGCGAAGCTGAAGAACCGGCCCTGGGCCGTATCGAGGCGCTATTAGACACCGCCTTACCACGTAAAGGCGGACAAAGTCTGCGCTTTCACGCCAATCGAATTAAAGCCCCTGAATTTCAATGCATTGCGGTAGGCGCAGGCAAAAAGCAAAAGTTACGCCCCACCGATTTTCTTGGGTCACTGACCCAGGAGGCAGGAATAGAAGGCAGTGATATTGGCAAAATTACCGTGCAAAGTCAGGTGAGTTTTGTTGCGGTTAAACAGCGAAGTGTTAAACGTGCCATGAAGCAATTTCGTGAAGGGCGTATTAAGGGCAAAAAAGTCAGGGCCAGAAAACTTGGATAGCCTCTTTCCGGAAAAAACACACGGAGAAACCGATTTAGCCACGTTGTTAAAAGGGCTATCGCCTGTCGTTATTGCGACTGACTTTTGGTATTGCCTGGTAACCGAAGCACAATTAAAGATGCTTTCGCTTGACGATATTTATGGTTTATTTCGTGAAGCAGAAGGCATTACAGTTATTTTAAATGAGCCTGCAACCGGACCCGCCGGATTGGCAGAAAAAGTATCAAAAATGCAAGGCCCGTTTGCGGCCATTACCTGTCAGGTACACTCAAGTTTAGCGGCGGTAGGACTTACCGCAACAATAGCCAGGGCGCTGACTCAGCATAATATCAGTGCCAATGTGGTGGCTGGGTTTTACCATGACCATATATTTGTCGCTACTGAGCATGCTGATAAAGCGTGTCGCGTTATGCAGCAACTGGGCTTGCAAAGTTAATCAGCTGTTTTGGGTTTGATGAATACTGCACACAATAAAAAAGGGCCCTAAAGGCCCTTTGTGTTTATTAAAACTGATAACCTGTGCTTACCAAATTTTAACGCGTTTGGCAGGGGGTAGGTACAACTCATCCTCTTGGGTCACATCAAAGGCTTCATAAAACTCAGGAACATTGCGCACTGCGCCATTTGCTCTGAATACAGCAGGCGAATGCGGGTCGGTTTGTACTTGGGTACGTAAAGCCTCGTCACGGTATTTGCTGGCCCAAACCTGGGCATAACCAATAAATACCCGCTGCTGACCGGTAAAGCCATCCATTATAGGGGCGGTTTCACCATCTAGCGACATTTCGTAAGCTTTAAGCGCAATACTGATACCGCCCAAATCGCCGATGTTCTCGCCTAGGGTAAATTCGCCGTTGACGTTTAACCCTGGCAGGGCTTCAAACTCGTTGTACTGTTCGACCAACATATTTGTACGGTTTTCAAATTCTTTTTTGTCGGTGTCGGTCCACCAGTTACGCAGCGCGCCATCACCATCAAAGGTCGCTCCAGAGTCATCAAAGCCATGGCCAATTTCGTGACCAATTACGGCCCCGATACCACCATAGTTAACAGCATCGTCGGCTTCCATATCAAAAAATGGGGGTTGCAGAATAGCGGCAGGAAACACAATCTCGTTCAAGGCCGGGCTGTAGTAAGCGTTAACGGTTTGCGGCGTGATACCCCATTCGTAATCTCTTACCGGACCTCCTTGTTTTTCAAGCATCTCTTCGTAAGCAACTTCTGCCGAACGCTTCAAATTACCCACCAGATCGTCGGGCTCAACCTCTAGCGCTGAGTAGTCTTTCCACTGGTCGGGGTAGCCAATTTTCACGGTAAACTTAGACAGTTTATCTAAGGCTTCTTTGCGGGTCTCATCGGTCATCCAGTCAAGATTCTGAATACTGGTTTTATAGGCTGCCAGTAAATTATCGACCAGTTTTTTCATGCGTTCTTTAGCTGCAGGCGGAAAGTGTTTTTCTACGTACACTTTGCCTATGACTTCGCCCACAGTGCCATTAAGTAATGACACCGCCCGACGCCATTGGGGACGCTGCTCTTCAACACCGCTTAATGCTTTTCCGTAGAAGGCAAAGCTTTCTTCATCAATGTCGGTACTTAACCGTGTAGCATTGGCATGCAACAAATGCCACTTAAGGTAAGTTTGCCAGGTTTGTAGATCGGTCTGGGTAATAAGGCTATCTAGTTGAGCCAGATAGTCATTTTGCATAATAACCAGGCCATCTAAATCGTTGAGTTTTAATTCTGATAAAAACAAATCCCAGTCAAACTCGTTCATGACGCTATCGAGGTTGTCCACGGCCACTTTGTCGTAGTTGGCAGCCCAGTCTCGGGTCAGTTCTTTTTTCATGTGCAATTCAGCGATAGAGGTTTCTAGCGCCATGATGGTTTCGGCTTTTTTCTGGCTGTCTTTTATGCCAGCCAAATTGAGCATATTCGCAATATGCGTCTGATATTTTTCGCGAAGCTCAACCGACTTTTCATCATCGTTGAAGTAGTATTCACGATCAGGAAGGCCCAGACCACTTTGATACGCATAAATCATATATGTGTCTGGTGATTTAAAGTCGGCGTACTGACCTAGTACAAAAGGAGCCCCGAAATTGTATTTATTAGCGTAAGCAAAATATTGGGTTAATGCTTTATAAGAATCAATGTTGTTAATCATCTCCATTTCATCTTTTATTGGCGATAGACCCAGTTTGTTGCGGGTTTCTGTATCCATGTAGCTTTTGTAAAAATCACCGACTTTTTGTTCGTTACTGCCTTTAGCAAACTCACCTTCAGCTGAGCTCTTTATGATTTTTATAACATCATCTTGTGCGGCATCACGTAAAATCTGAAAGCTGCCATATGAAGACTTATCGGCGGGAATTTCTACCGTATCCAGCCAACTGCCATTAACGTACTGGTAAAAGTTGTCGCCCGGATCGACCGAGGTGTCCATATTTTCTTTCATCACCCCAGAGGTTAACTGTTGTTGTGACTGACTTACGTTAGGTTCTGTCTGAACATTGTTTGAAGGTGTGCCGCACGCGGTCAGGGCCATGAGTACGGACAAGCTCAGAAGGGTTTTTTTCATTGTTATTCCTGTTGTAGTTATCGTGTGAAAAATATGCATTTTATTTATTAACATGGGTGAGCTATAAAAATCTTCTTTTTGGGGTAAAAAACATAAGTTGTAACATCTTAGTGTTCACAAGAAGTGTAAAGGTGGCACTGCAGTATGCAGACACCACTTATTTTTATGTTTACTTTATGGAGCCATGTGGGTTTATAACGTTCGGTGGTATCATTGCGCCCATTTTGCGTTGCTTACTCAGTATTTTGTCAAACAGTAACCGAATATTTCCGGCGGAATGCCAACAGGGGATTGTCGGAATAATAATTTTGTATCGCAAACCGTATCATAGGGCCCCGGTGGGCGCTCATCACGTATTTAAAAAAGAGTCGCTATGTTTTCATTTTTTGAACGACTAACTCAGCCGTTTCCTGATCAGTCACCTACCCAGCCCCCTAAGGGCATCGTCGCGTTTTGTCGGCATTACAGCCATGGCATGTGGAAAATTATTGCCATGGTGTCTTTGCTTAGCGCAGTAGTAGCGGTTTTAGAGGTCACCCTGTTTGGTTTTTTGGGCCAAATGGTCGACTGGTTTTCTGAACATGATCGCGAAACATTTCTAGCGAATGAAAAATGGACGCTGGTGGGGATGGGGTTCACCGTCCTGGTGCTTATTCCCGGGTTTATTTTGCTAAGGTCGCTGTTTAGTCGCCAGGCACTTATGGCGAACTATCCTATGCGAATTCGCTGGCAGGCGCACCGTTACTTACTGGGCCAAAGTTTAAGTTTTTTTCACGATGAATTTGCCGGACGGGTCGCCACCAAGGTAATGCAAACGGCGTTGTCAGTGCGTGAAACAGTAATGAAAGTGCTGGATCTGCTGGTCTACATCAGTGTGTACTTTATCTCTATGGTAGTGCTGGTATTTGCCACCGACTGGCGGCTGGCCGTGCCGCTGATTATTTGGTTCTTTGTGTATATAGCCATACTGCGGGCCCTGGTACCCAAACTCAAAACGGTATCTCAGCGGCAGGCTGACGCCAGGTCAATTATGACCGGGCGCATAGTAGACAGCTACACCAATATTACTACGGTAAAGCTGTTTTCACATAGTCGTCGCGAAGCGGACTATGCCAAGCAGAGTATGGACGGCTTCTTACATACGGTTTACCCGCAAATGCGGTTGGTTACCATTTTGGAAAGCTGTGTTGAGATGGCAAATGCCATTTTAATTTTTGCAGTGGGGGCGTTATCTATTTACCTGTGGTTGCACGAGGCTGTGTCGCCCGGCGATATCGCGATAGCAGTAAGTTTATGTTTGCGCCTAAACGGAATGTCGCACTGGATCATGTGGGAAGTATCAGGTTTATTTGAAAATCTGGGTACGGTGCAAGATGGCATTAATACCCTGTCACAGCCTGTGGCAGTAAAAGATAAACCCGATGCCAGCGCGCTCAAAGTAAACGGCGGCAAAATCGAATTCGACAAGGTTAATTTTGGATATATGGGGGCTAACAATACACCCATAGAAGTATTTAAAAACCTTAATATCGATATACGTGCTGGTGAGAAGGTAGGGCTGGTAGGGCGCTCTGGCGCGGGTAAATCGACCCTGGTAAACCTGCTTATGCGGTTCTACGATACCCAGTCTGGTGCCATCCGGATTGACGGTAAAGCCATTGATGAAGTACCTCAGGAAAGTTTACGCTCCTTGATTAGCATGGTGACGCAGGATACCTCGCTGATGCACCGTTCGGTACGCGACAATATCTTGTATGGGCGCACCGATGCTACCGATGAGCAGGTGATTGCTGCGGCTAAACAAGCCGAAGCGCATGAGTTCATCCTTAGCCTGACCGACAGTGCCGGGCGCACCGGCTACGATGCCCACGTGGGCGAGCGCGGTGTGAAGCTGTCTGGCGGCCAGCGTCAGCGTATTGCTATCGCCCGGGTGCTGTTAAAAGACGCGCCTATTTTGATTCTGGACGAAGCGACCTCAGCGCTGGACTCTGAAGTGGAAGCGGCCATTCAGGAATGCCTGAACTCGGTGATGCAAAATAAAACTGTTCTGGCCATCGCGCACCGGCTATCGACCATCGCCCAGATGGACCGGCTGTTGGTATTAGATAATGGTCAGGTCGTAGAGTCGGGCACCCACAGTGAACTGGTGGCCCAAAAAGGCATTTATGCAAAATTGTGGGCGCATCAGACCGGAGGCTTTATCGGCGTTGAATAACCGTGTATTAATATAGGTACAGCGTTTAAAGGGAAGTAAGCAGTGCGGCCAGAACAAATTATTTTTATTATACTGATGGTATTACTTGGGGTTAGCGCCTGCGCAACCCCGGTAACGCCCATTGAAAAGGCACCTGACCCACTAAACTGGCAACAGTATTATTCGACACAGGGCGTCCCTGTGGTACCGGTGCTAAATGAACATAATGTGTACGCTTTATCTGAAACCCAGCGTAAAAGGTTTTTGACATGGTTCGAGGCACCGGCGCAGCAGCACTTACTGCCCCATAAGCGACTGGCTGCTTATCTGGAAAATACCTTACACGGTTTTTCTTTTAGTGGTAGCACCCATACGGCGCAAGAAGCGGCGCGTGAGGCAGAAGGAAACTGTCTGAGTCTGGCAATTCTTACTGCCGCTTATGCCCGTCTGGCCAATCTTGAAATTAAATTCCAGGCCGTCAATAGCCCTCCCTTGTATAAAAAATACGGCGATCTGATGCTTATTTCGTCGCATGTAAGGACCAAGATTTTAAAGCCCGCTGTCAAGGATGATTCGACGAGCGAAAATACCCTGAAAATCAGCCAGGGCGGGATCATTATTGATTACTTTCCACAGTTCGATAATGTGACCGGCGGGGATGTCTCCGGGAATGGGGTAACGGCCATGTTTTATCGTAACCACGTAGCACAGGCATTGATCGAAAGCCGCTACGCTGAAGCGTTCTGGCTGGCTGATAAAGCCTTAACACTGGCGCCGGATGATCCTGAAAATATTGCCGCAATGGCGCTGACGTTAAGGCGCTTAGGCAGGGGTGAGGAGGCAGACAAGTTGTACCAGCGAAGCGTCGAAGCGGGGATAAATAATGTCACTTTGTTAAGTAACTATGGTAAACACCTGCAAATAACCGGTAAATATGCGCAAGCCGATGAGATAGACAAACTGATATTGGATAACGAAGACGACAATCCCTATGCCTGGGTGGTTCTGGGCCATGAGCGACTCGCCGCAAAGCAACCACGAAGGGCAGAAGCATTGTTCAAAAAAGCGTTGCGCCTGGCGCCTTATCTGGATGATATTTATATGGGCCTGGCCAGTAGCTATTTTTTACAGGGAAAGCGTCTGCTGGCGGAAGAAGCGCTAACACGTGCTTATGAACTGGCATGGGATGAAAAGTCAAAATTGCAGTATGAAAAAAAACTCAGCGTATTAGAAACTTTTTAACTGAAGTTGTAACCATAGACACGCAGCGATTACAGGGTGGTTTAAACCGATAAAACCCTTGTATCTGCGACGATCATCAGTATAATTCGCATCCCTCCTTGCGAATCCGCACTTTCCTTAAGATAAGACGCAAAATTCACAAGGACAATGTTAGTAGAATGCCGTATTTATCGGTACTAAAGGGGTGTAGTTCGAATTGGTAGAACAGCGGTCTCCAAAACCGATGGTTGGGGGTTCGAGTCCCTCCACCCCTGCCAGATTGATTGTTCTGTGAATATGTCACAGAGAAACAACGCAGTATTGCTAGGATCGTATCATGAGCGAAAAAACGGAAAGTTCGTCCAACCCTTTGGACATGTTTAAATGGGTGGTCGTATTCGCCTTATTAGCTGGCGTTATCACTGCCAACTACATGTATGGTGAAATGTCCGTACTTTATCGTGCGATTGCTGCCGTAGTAATTGTAGCGATTGCAGGTTTTATTGCTGCGACGACCGAAAAGGGCAGTGCGTTTATTACCTTCGCGAAAGAATCGCGAATGGAAGTACGTAAAGTGGTTTGGCCGACCCGTCAAGAAACCAATCAAACTACGTTGATTGTTATGGTAGCCACGTTGGTAATGGCACTGATCCTTTGGGGTCTGGATGGCATTATCGTTCGTGTAGTTGGATTTATTACTGGAATTGGAGCGTAACGTATGTCTGAAGAAGCAAAGAAAAGATGGTACGTAGTACAAGCTTATTCTCAGTACGAAGCCCGGGTTAAAAAGACCCTGCTTGAATACATTAAAATGCATGAAATGGAACAGTACTTTGGGCAGGTTTTGGTACCTACCGAAGAAGTTGTTGAAATGCGTGCTGGCCAGAAACGCAAATCAGAGCGTAAGTTTTACCCTGGTTATGTGCTGGTTGAAATGGAAATGAACGAAGATTCCTGGCACCTTGTGAAAAGCGTGCCTCGGGTACTTGGTTTTATTGGTGGCTCTTCTGACCGCCCTATGCCTATTTCACAGCGCGAAGCAGATGCTATTTTGAATCGGCTTGAAGAGTCGGTTGATAAACCTAAGCCGAAAACATTGTTTGAGCCAGGTGAAGTGGTACGGGTTACTGACGGTCCTTTTGCAGACTTTAACGGTGTCGTTGAAGAAGTCGATTATGAAAAGAGCCGCGTAAAAGTATCGGTTCTTATTTTTGGCCGTTCGACCCCCGTTGACCTTGAATTCGGTCAGGTTGAAAAAGGCTAGATAATTATTCGCCACGCTGTCGTTCGAGAGCGTGGCCACTTTCCTTTTGTTCAGTTAGCGTTTGTTAACGAAGCTCCTATCAAACTCAGCCCCTATCAAACAACTTAATCTGTGTGAATATTAATTATTAGGTGCGTGCAAACGTGGCCAGTGGATGCGTTGTGTCTATTTGCAACTGTACGCGCTCATTGGGCTGCACGGCATTTTCGTGAGACACCCGTATTTTTAACTGTATCGGCGATTCGTTTTCAATAGGATCAAGGGTTACCGCACACAATCGTGTACCGCCTTCAAAACGTACCCAATCTACACTGCCATTACAATGTTCGCCATTTACCGTGAGTGCTATATCGTCAGGGCGAAGCAATAAATCTACATGTTCTGCGCGTGTATCTGTAGTATTGCCGGGGGCCTGACCAATGCGGGTACTGACAATATTCTGCTTGCGTTGCCCCGGCATAAAGCTGGCGTCCCCTAAAAAACGGGCTACAAACCGACTTGTGGGTTCTGAAAAACATTTTTCCGGTGTGTCTAATTGTGCAATAACGCCTTTGTTTAAAACGCCTACACGGTCGCCTACCGACAATGCTTCGTCCTGATCATGGGTTACCCAGATAGCCGGAACTCCTGCGGCTTTTAAGGCCTGACGAATCTCCCAGCGAAGACTGTCTTTAAACGCTGCATCCAGGTTAGACAGAGGCTCATCAAGCAACACAAAGTCCGGTTCGTGAGCAAGGGTACGGGCCAGTGCAACGCGCTGCTTTTGCCCGCCTGAAAGCCGGTCGGGCTTGGCGTCACGAAAATTATCGAGTCTTAGCAGTTCAATCCAATAATCAGCCATTGCCGTATTTTTAAGCCTGAAACACACATTTTGCTGAACAGTCAAATGTGGAAATAACGCAAAATCCTGAAATACCATGCCGACATTTCGTTTTTCAGGTGGTACATTTTTATCCGCAGTAGCCTGCCAGTGGCCAAGTTCAATAGATCCACTGCTTATAGGAACCAAACCGGCAAGGGCTTGTAAAATAGTTGTTTTACCGCAGCCCGTAGGCCCGACTAGCATCAGAATTTCATCATCGCCCAGCGCTAAGTTAATATTATTAACTACCGGGGTGTTACCGTATTTTACCGACAAATCGGTTACAGTGAGCATACTTCGCCTCACTCCTCTTTCATTGCATAACCAGAACGGCCTTCGCCGGTGAGCATTATTGCTAATCCCAGACCCGATAATAAAACAAGCAACAAGCCGGGAATCGCCGCCATACCAAAGTAACCGGCTTCATAAACCCGCCACATATACGTAGCCAGCGTCTCAAACCCGGTGGGTCCAAGCATCAGTGTGGCCGGTAATTCGCGCATCGCTTCTAAAAATACCAGCGCGGCACCTGCCACCATGCCCCGATAGGTTAAAGGCAGGGTAATGCGTCGAAACGCTTCGCGCGGCGACGCTCCCAGTACTCGGGCAGCCTTCACCAAAGAGGGGTCAAGCCGTTCGGCGGTGGTACGAACCGAACCTACCGCCAGCGGTAAAAACCGTAGAACATAAGCAATAACCAGCAAGCCCAGAGTTTGATAAAGTACCGGTAACTGCAAGCCTACATAAACCAGGGCGGTGCCCATCACAATACCCGGTACACCGAAGCCAAAGTAGGTAACCCGCTCCATAAGCCGGCCTGCTTTACCACTAATGGCGGCATGAGCCACCGGCACTGCCAAAATGACCGCGGCTAAGGCCGCAAGTAGCGAAGCATAAGCAGAGTTCCAGGCGTAGCTGATATCAAAGTTGCCCACACCTTCACGTATTAACCACACCACAAAGATAGCCAGCGGCAATACGATAGCAAGGATAATAATAGGAAGGGTAGCCCCGAGCATAAGCACTTTTTGCCAGCGGGCTGGCCACAAACAAAGCGGGCGTCCCGGCCGTTCAGTATTGCCCTTAATGGTGGACTCCACAAACAGCACCAGCCCCACAATAACTAATAGCTGGATAGACAACATGGCCGCCTGGCTTAATCCAAATGCGTTATATTCGACAAAAATTACCCGGGTAAAAGTATCCAGCCGCAAAATGGCGGGCGTACCAAAATCAGACAACGCATAAAGCGCTGCCAGCAATGCTCCTGCCGCAATACTTCGTAACACCCGAGGTAATACAACATGCAGTAAACTGGCAGGCAATGACATGCCCAGCGTCCGGGCGGCGTTAATCAGGCTTCCGTCTAAACTAAGGAGCGAGGCCCGCGTGGTCATCATAACAAACGGATAAGTGTACAACGACATTACCAGTGCTGATCCCCACAAGCCTTCAATTGATGGCGTAGGAATGCCTAACAACGATTCAATTTCTCCGCCGGGACCTAATGCAAAGTACAGAGTAAACGCACCAATATATGAAGGCATCGCTAATGGGGCTGCTAATAAAATTAACCACAACTTACGCCAGGGAAGATGAACATATGTTGTCAAAATAGCCAAAGGGACGCCTAACAGCGTAGCGCCGACAATGGTAAGTGTTACCAGCGCCAGTGTATTTCCCAATACCCGTAGATTATGGGTATCAAAAAATTCCGCGCTATCCCCCGCAAGTACAAATAAAACACTTAACGGTAATATGGCAAGTGCGGCGATTAAAAAAGCGAAGGGATAAGATTTGGGCAGTCGCCTCACAATACGCCTACTTCACGCATAAGCTTAAGTGTGGGGCGCATATCAGCCAGTTTGCGCAAATCGATTTCTGGCGGCGACAGGTCTGCCAAAGCAGGCAGGGCAGAAGGCGCTGCTACTCCATCGACCAACGGAATTTCATAGGCTTCTGAGGCCAGATAAGACTGTACTTCATGTGACAATAAGTAACGCATAAAATTGGTGGTCAGGTCAGTGTCGCTTAACGAGATTATACCCGAAGCATTAACTAAACAACCCGCATCATTTTTAGTAAACGCAAGATCTACGTCTGCATTCGGTTTACCAGCCTTTAAGCGTAAAGTGTAGTAATGGTTGGCTAACCCTACATCAACCTCGCCACGCTCTACGCCCATTACCACACCCAGTTCACCGGCATAGCTTTTTGCGTGCCGACTGACACCGCGAAGCCAGTTAGTGGTGGCCTTTTCACCTTCTAAAATACGCATCGCTGTGACAAATGACTGAAAAGAGGCATAAGCCGGAGCCCAGCCAATTGACAGATCGCTGTCTGCTAACGCCATAATATCGTCGGGTATCTGATTAGCCTGTAGCTTTTGGGTATTAAACGGTAAGGTACGAACCCGGCCGGTAACCGGAACCCATTGGGGGTATTGAAACCCCGGCGTAAGTTGGCCAATAAGATCTTTTGGCAGAGGTTTCGCCAAACCGGCATCAGTAACCATACCAATAGAGCCGGTATCCACGGCCCAGAATAAATCTGCCCGTTTAACGCCGGCCTGTGCTTCGGCAACCAGGGTATTAGCCAGCGCCGCCGAGGCGCCTCTTCGAATTTGTAGATTTAAACCAGGATTGCGCTTGGTAATCGCGTTCAGAACATTTTCATATAACCCGCCTTCACCGCGCCCCAGGTACAAGGTTAAATCGCCTTTTAACGGCGGTAATTGTTCGACCGACATGGCCTGAACAGTTTGCGCCATACTGCGATGAATACTCAGCGGTAAGGCGGCTAATAAACCGACCCCGGCTAATGACTGTAAAAATGCTCTGCGTTGCATAAAGGTTCCTTTAAAACACGTCCTTGCGGTTTTTCTCTGCTTCTTCAAGCAATGACTTAGCACGCGCTAATTTACGCTGCATATCTTTTATTACCGCACGCACATCATCTACGCTTCCTTTATTTTTCAGTGCCTGAGGTAAGGTTACATTGAAGTCTTTTTCCAGATCTTCAACCAGCTCTGCATCTTGTTCTATCAAAGCGCCTTCTATGCCTTCAAAACGCTGTAGGTAAGTATCGTGAACCAGTGACATGGCAACTTCGGTAAGTTGTTCTGCGTACTTGGCGACAACCTTATTCAGACGCTTATCGATATCGTCAATAACTTCGGGAGCAGTAGTGGGTTCTTTTTCGGTTGTACGCACCTTATCTAACAAACCTTTCTGTTGATAATGCGCAGCCAGTTTTACCGCACCTAAAGCCTGCCATAAAGAGGCATGCAGCTTTTGCTGCTCGGCCATTACCACATCGGTACCTGCATCTTTATCAATAGCATTTTTAACGCCATAAATACCTTGCCAGATTAAGGCATAAACAGGAACATATTGAGTTTCTATGGCTTCGTGA
Organism: Alteromonas lipotrueiana; assembly: GCF_019249245.1. Lineage (GTDB taxonomy): Bacteria > Pseudomonadota > Gammaproteobacteria > Enterobacterales > Alteromonadaceae > Alteromonas > Alteromonas lipotrueiana. Next base: position 110,206 of record NZ_JAESDK010000010.1, read on the forward strand.
AAATTCACTTCTTCCCAGTGGTCCACTAATGCCTGGGTACGTACGTCTTTGTCACCTTGTTGATACTGGTTCACTACGCCTGAATATTTGTTTATTAACCAGCGTACTTCTTCTTCATAAGTTGAAATATGTTCATTAAGGTTATTGACCTGAGCGGTAATTTCACCATTGGCCATCACTGGTAAGCTAACCGAACCTGCAGATATACCTAAGGCCAAAGCCAATGCAGCTGAAACTATACGTACCTTCATAACTGTTCCTTAATAAGAGTAGACTTGAAAATGATACTTATTATCATCTTCAAAGTAAAATTATCTACGCGATTGCACAAAATCCAAACAGTTTAGTTAAAGGGCCACCAACGGTTTGAGAAAATGGGCTTAGCCCAACCCACTAAAGTTATTGCTAAACTGCCTGACGAGAAAAATCGAAATAACCTAACACATTAATGGGGCAGCATTTTGTGACCTATTAACGAATTTTTGTCGCAAAAGGTTTATAGAATAGTACAACTGGGCTTGTGCATTATGCTTATTTGTTGTACATTACGCGCCCTTTAAACGGAAACGGGAAGCCTACCACGCAAATATTCTCGATATTTGCCAGGCGATTGACCCACAAACGAGAGCATTAAAATGGCTAAGAAAGTATCAGGCTTAATTAAGCTACAGGTTGCAGCCGGCGCTGCAAACCCAAGTCCACCGGTTGGTCCTGCACTAGGTCAGCACGGCGTAAACATCATGGAATTCTGTAAAGCGTTTAACGCCAAAACAGAAAGTCTTGAAAAAGGCGCTCCGGTACCAGTAGAGATTACGGTATACGAAGACCGCTCGTTCACTTTCGTAACGAAAACGCCTCCTGCTTCATTCCTGCTAAGAAAAGCTGCTGGAATCAAGAAAGGTTCAGGCCGTCCTAACACTGAAAAAGTGGGTACAGTAAGCCGCGCTCAGTTGGAAGAAATTGCCAAGACTAAAGAGCCGGACTTAACCGCAGCTGACGTTGATGCAGCTGTTCGTACTATCGCGGGTTCTGCTCGTGCAATGGGCTTGAACGTAGAGGACTAATCAGATGGCTAAATTAACAAAACGCGCTCGTTTGATTCGCGACAAAGTAGACGCGACAAAAGAATATGAAATTTCAGAAGCCGTTAGCCTTTTAAAAGAGCTGGCCACTGCAAATTTCCCAGAAAGTATTGATGTTGCAGTAAATCTGGGTATTGATGCGAAGAAATCTGACCAAAACGTACGTGGTGCGACAGTGCTACCAAACGGTACTGGTAAAGATGTTCGTGTTGCTGTATTCACTCAGGGTGCAAACGCTGATGCCGCTAAAGAAGCGGGTGCTGATATTGTAGGCATGGAAGACCTGGCAGAACAGGTTAAGAAAGGCGAAATGAATTTTGACGTGGTTGTAGCCAGCCCTGACGCAATGCGCGTTGTTGGTCAGCTTGGTCAAATCTTAGGTCCACGCGGCCTGATGCCAAACCCTAAAACGGGTACGGTTACGCCAGACGTAGCGACTGCTGTTAAAAATGCAAAAGCAGGACAGGTTCGCTATCGCAATGATAAGAACGGTATCATTCATGCCAGCATTGGTAAGATTGCGTTCGAAACTGCACAGATTCAAGAAAATTTAGAAGCATTACTGGAAGCCCTGAAGAAAGCAAAACCTTCTTCAGCAAAAGGTGCTTATATCCAGAAAGTTAGCCTAAGCACCACAATGGGTGCTGGCGTTGCTGTTGATAAAGCAAGCGTAGGCCAGTAATTGCTTTCTTCAGGCTATGATGTCATAGCCTGGTTCTCTTAAGGTTTTGGGTTGGAGCTGTACATTGCAGCTCCCGTCCTAGACCGCAGGTGCGGCGCAGTGAAAGAAGTAAGAGACCTTTCACTTTAATGCTCCGCTTAATACATCAACCTGCGCAGACGGTGGTTTGGCTCAGACTCTCTGGGAAAACAAACACCGTAGAGCGGTATTTTCAGCCTTGGCTGTCAATATCAATCTGTGAACCCTGACGCAGCTAATCATACGATTAGTACGTCAGATACAAAGAGGTGAACTCAGTGGCACTAGGTTTAGCAGCAAAAAAAGAGATCGTAGCAGAGGTATCCGAAGTTGCATCTCAGGCTCTATCCGTTGCCGTCGCTGAATACCGTGGGATAGAAGTTAGCGATCTGACTGACCTGCGCGTTAAAGCCCGTGAGCAAGGCGTCTACGTTAAAGTAGTACGTAATACTCTGGCAAAGCGTGCATTAGCAGATAGCAAATTTTCTGACATGGACAGTGCGTTAACTGGTCCTCTTATCTATGGTTTTTCAATGGATGCACCTGGTGGTGCGGCCCGTCTTTTCAAAGACTTTGGAAAATCTAACGATAAGTTGAAAGTAACGGCACTTTCTTTAGGCAGTGGTTTGTTGGGTCCAGAAAAACTGGATGCAGTAGCATCACTACCTACCCGCGACGAAGCGCTTGCAAAACTTCTTGCAACCTTCAAAGCACCGGTTGGCAAATTCGTTCAAACACTTAACGAAGTACCTACCAAATTTGTGCGCGTATTGGCGGCGATCAAAGACGAAAAGTAAGTTTCGTTTTTGGCATATTGATTTTTTTAACATTTTAAACCCAGGAGTTTAGAGAAATGGCTCTAACCAAAGAAGATATCTTGAACGCGATTGCTGAAATGCCAGTTATGGAACTGGTTGAGCTAATCGAAGCTGCCGAAGAAAAGTTCGGTGTTGAAGCGACTGCTGCTGTTGCAGCTGCTCCAGCTGCTGGCGGCGACGCTGCTGCTGCAGAAGAAAAGACTGAGTTTGACGTTGTAATGACTTCATTCGGCGCAAACAAAGTATCTGTAATCAAAGCAGTACGTGGCGCAACTGGTCTTGGCCTTAAAGAAGCAAAAGAAGTAGTTGAATCTGCTCCTAAAGCTATCAAAGAAGGCGTAAGCAAAGACGAAGCTGAAGCACTGAAAAAAGAGCTTGAAGAAGCCGGCGCTGAAGTTGAAGTTAAGTAATCTGCTTTAAATCAGATTACCTGCCTTAAACGGCTAGGCTGGTGGTTTTTTAACCACCAGCCTTTTTGCGCTGTAGGGTAGACAATTTTTTTTACCCTTTATTGTCTCTCGTAATGCGCATCCGGCTCACTGCATAAGAAGCAGCAAACCAATAAGTTAACTAATAATTGGTTAATTTTTGTTGTATGCTGGTGAGAACACCCGGGAAAAGGGTTTTGGAAGTTTGTTGTCTGAGTGTATCAGACAGCAGGTTGGGTCAAAAATCAGCAGGCTGAGGAACCCATGGTTTACTCTTATAGCGAAAAGAAACGTATCCGTAAGGATTTTGGCAAACGCCCACAGGTATTGGAAATTCCATACCTTCTTTCAATTCAGCTAGATTCTTTCAAAAAATTTATTGAGACGGATCCTAACGCACAACATGGCTTAGAAGCCGCATTTCGTTCCGTATTTCCAATTAAAAGTTACTCAGGTAATTCCGAACTTCAGTTCGTAAGCTATCGCCTGGGCGAACCCGTATTTGATGTAAAAGAATGTCAGATTCGCGGTGTCACTTTTTCTGCTCCGTTAAGAGTAAAACTTCGTTTAGTATTGTTTGATAAAGAAGCCGCTCCAGGTACTGTAAAAGATATTAAAGAACAAGAAGTGTACATGGGCGAAATTCCGTTGATGACTGATAACGGAACCTTCGTAATCAATGGTACTGAGCGGGTTATCGTTTCTCAGTTACACCGTTCACCTGGTGTATTCTTTGACCACGATAAAGGAAAGACTCACTCATCAGGTAAGGTATTGTATAACGCTCGTGTTATTCCATACCGTGGTTCGTGGTTAGACTTTGAGTTTGACCCGAAAGATAACCTGTTTGTACGTATTGACCGTCGTCGTAAGTTACCGGCTACTATCATTTTGCGTGCGTTGGAAATGTCGACAGAAGAAATTCTTGAAATGTTCTTCGACAAAGTCCAGGTTCGCATCGAAAAAGATAAGCTGATGATGGAAGTTGTGCCCGATCGCCTGCGTGGCGAGACAGCTCAATTTGATATCCTGGATGGCGAAGGTAATGTACTGGTAGAAAGCGGTCGTCGTATTTCTGCACGTCATACCCGTGCGCTGGACAAAGCCGGTGTTAACGAGTTGGCGGTACCCGCAGAATACATGATTGGTCGTGTATCTGCGCGTAGCTATATAAACGAAGACACGGGTGAAATTATCGTTAATGCTAACGATGAGCTGACCCTGGAGTCTCTGGCTGAACTAAGTCAGGCCGGCATTAAAGAGTTTGAAACCCTGTATATCAATGACCTTGATCATGGTTCTTACATCTCTGACACGCTGCGGATTGACGGTTCAACAAATCGCTTAGAAGCATTAGTAGAAATTTATCGAATGATGCGTCCTGGCGAGCCACCGACCAAAGATGCTGCCGAAACACTGTTCCAGAATCTGTTCTTTGCCGAAGAACGTTATGACCTGTCTTCTGTTGGTCGTATGAAGTTCAATCGTCGTTTAGGTCGCGAAGAACTGATCGGTTCTGGTACCCTTGATAAAGACGATATTGTTGCGGTAATGAAGCGTCTGATTCTTATCCGTGATGGTAAAGATGAAGTTGATGATATCGATCACCTGGGCAACCGTCGTATCCGTTCAGTGGGCGAGATGGCCGAAAACCAGTTCCGTGTAGGTCTGGTAAGGGTTGAACGTGCAGTTAAAGAACGCTTAAGTTTAGGCGATCTTGACAGCATAATGCCGCAGGATTTGATCAACGCTAAGCCTATTTCTGCAGCGGTAAAAGAATTCTTTGGTTCATCACAGCTGTCTCAGTTTATGGACCAAAACAATCCGCTTTCAGAAGTGACACACAAACGTCGTATATCGGCGCTGGGTCCGGGCGGTTTGACGCGAGAGCGTGCAGGCTTTGAGGTTCGAGACGTACATCCGACGCACTATGGTCGTCTGTGTCCAATCGAAACTCCGGAAGGTCCAAACATTGGTCTAATCAACTCATTAGCAAGCTTTGCGCGTACTAATGATTTTGGTTTCCTGGAAACGCCGTTCCGTCGTATCGTAAATGGTGTGGTAACCGAAGAAATTGATTATCTGTCTGCTATTGAAGAAGGTCAGTATGTTATCGCTCAGGCGAACATCGTACTGGACGAAAATGGCGCAGTGGTCGATGAGCTGATTCCATCACGTCACCGTGGTGAAACGGTGTTGATGCCTAAAGCTGAAATTAGCTACATGGATGTCTCGCCACAGCAAATTGTATCGGTTGCAGCGAGTATCATTCCGTTCCTTGAGCACGACGATGCTAACCGGGCCCTGATGGGTGCCAACATGCAACGTCAGGCGGTTCCTACATTACGTGCTGATAAGCCGTTAGTAGGTACGGGTATGGAACGAACCATTGCCGTTGACTCAGGTGTTACTGTGGTCGCGAAACGTGGCGGAACGGTCGAATATGTCGACGCCAGCCGTATCGTGATTAAAGTTGAAGAAGATGAAATGCTGGCAGGTGAAGCCGGTATCGATATCTACAACTTGACCAAATATACCCGGTCTAACCAGAACACCTGTATCAATCAAAAGCCTACATGTAATGTTGGCGACCCGATTGTTGCGGGCGATGTACTGGCTGATGGTCCTTCGACCGACCTGGGCGAACTGGCTCTTGGGCAAAATATGCGTATCGCATTTATGCCGTGGAATGGTTACAACTTCGAAGACTCGATTCTAATCTCTGAGCGAGTGGCTGAAGAAGACCGTTTCACTACCATCCACATTCAGGAATTAAGCTGTATTGCGCGAGATACCAAGCTAGGTCCAGAAGAAATATCTTCTGATATACCTAACGTGGGTGAATCGGCTTTAGGCAAGCTGGATGAGTCAGGCGTGGTGTATATTGGCGCCGAAGTTAAAGGTGGCGATATTCTGGTAGGTAAAGTGACGCCAAAAGGTGAAACTCAGCTTACGCCGGAAGAAAAACTACTGCGTGCGATCTTTGGTGAAAAAGCCTCAGATGTTAAAGACACGTCTTTGCGAGTACCGAACTCAGTACACGGTACCGTTATAGATGTGCAGGTCTTTACTCGTGATGGCGTTGAAAAAGACAAGCGTGCTTTAGAAATTGAAGATATGCAGTTGCGTCAGGTCAAAAAAGACTTGTCAGACGAATTCAATATTCTTGCTGATGGTACTTTCTCACGTGCTCGTAATACGTTGGTTAAAGCCGGTGTTGATGAAAGCAAATTAGACAGTACACCACGTGAAAAGTGGTTTGACATCACGTTGAAAGACGAAGATGTGCAAAATGAGCTTGACCAAATTGCTGAACAGTACGCTGAAATCAGACAAGACTTTGATAAGAAGTTTGAAGTTAAACGTCGCAAAATCACTCAGGGTGATGACCTTGCTCCAGGCGTTCTTAAAATTGTTAAAGTTTATCTGGCGGTTAAACGTCACATTCAGCCTGGTGACAAGATGGCTGGACGTCACGGTAACAAGGGTGTTATTTCAACCATCGTACCGGTAGAAGATATGCCATACGATGAGTTTGGTAATCCGGTTGATATCGTACTTAACCCGTTGGGTGTACCATCACGGATGAACATCGGTCAGATTCTTGAAACACATATGGGCATGGCAGCACACAGTATTGGTGTGAAGATTGACCGCATGTTGAAAGAACAAGCTGAACTGGCCAAGCTGCGCGACTTCTTAAAAGAAGTTTACGCACTGGGTGAGAATCATCAGACTGTAGACATCGATAACTTCACCGATCACGAAGTACTGCGTTTGTCAGAAAACCTGCGCAAAGGCTTGCCAATTGCCACGCCGGTATTTGACGGTGCTCGTGAAGAAGAAATCAAGGCTCTGCTGAAGCTGGGCGATATTCCTGAGAGTGGCCAAATCGCGTTAAGTGATGGTCGTACAGGTCGCCAGTTTGAACGTCCGGTAACCGTTGGTTACATGTATATGCTGAAACTTAACCATTTGGTTGATGACAAAATGCATGCGCGTTCAACAGGCTCTTACAGTCTGGTTACACAGCAGCCGCTGGGTGGTAAAGCTCAGTTTGGTGGCCAGCGCTTCGGTGAGATGGAAGTGTGGGCTCTTGAAGCATACGGCGCCGCCTATACGCTTCAGGAAATGCTGACAGTGAAATCGGATGACGTTAACGGTCGTACGAAAATGTACAAAAACATCGTTGATGGCGATCACAGAATGGAACCAGGCATGCCTGAATCCTTCAACGTATTGCTTAAAGAAATTCGCTCGTTAGGTATTAACATCGAGTTAGAAGAAAAGTAAGACGGCGTTTGCCATAGTTTGATTTGATAACCCAGCCGGCCAGGCTGGGTTATAGAGACTGACTCCGCTGGGAGAGTATTGTGAAAGACTTATTAAAGTTTCTAAAGCAACAAAACAAGACAGAAGAATTCGATAATATTCGAATTGGTTTGTCGTCACCTGAAATGATTCGTTCATGGTCATTTGGTGAGGTTAAAAAGCCTGAAACTATTAACTATCGTACCTTTAAGCCAGAACGTGATGGTTTGTTCTGTGCGCGTATTTTTGGTCCGGTAAAAGACTATGAATGTTTGTGTGGTAAGTACAAACGCCTTAAGCATCGTGGAGTGATCTGCGAAAAATGTGGTGTTGAAGTTACCCTGACTAAAGTACGTCGTGAACGTATGGGTCATATCGAGCTTGCCAGCCCGGTTGCGCACATTTGGTTTTTAAAATCATTGCCGTCGCGCATTGGTTTAATGTTAGATATGACCCTGCGTGATATCGAACGGGTGTTGTATTTTGAATCTTATGTAGTAACAGAACCTGGTCTGACAACGCTTGAGCGCAGCCAGCTGTTAAACGAAGAAGAGTATCTTGACGCGCTGGAAGAAAATGGCGACGAATTTGATGCAAAAATGGGCGCTGAAGCGGTCTTTGATCTGCTGAAAGTATTAGACGTGGATGCCGATGTTGCAGCCATGCGTGAAGAGCTGCCTAGCATCAATTCTGAAACTAAGCGTAAGAAAATTACTAAACGTCTGAAGTTACTTGAATCATTCCAGCAATCTGGCAACAAGCCAGAGTGGATGATTATGACAGTATTGCCGGTTTTGCCACCAGACCTACGTCCGTTGGTACCTCTGGATGGCGGCCGTTTTGCAACTTCAGATTTGAACGACCTATACCGTCGCGTAATTAACCGTAATAACCGTTTGAAGCGCCTGCTAGACCTGGCTGCTCCGGATATTATTGTACGCAACGAAAAACGTATGCTTCAAGAAGCAGTAGATGCGTTGTTGGATAACGGTCGTCGTGGTCGTGCTATTACAGGTTCGAATAAGCGTCCTTTAAAATCTTTGGCCGATATGATCAAAGGTAAGCAAGGTCGTTTCCGCCAAAACCTGCTAGGTAAACGCGTTGACTATTCAGGACGTTCGGTTATTACCGTTGGTCCTACTTTGCGTCTGCATCAGTGCGGTCTACCTAAAAAAATGGCGCTTGAGCTATTCAAACCGTTTATCTATGGCAAGTTAGAAGGTCGCGGCCTGGCAACGACAATCAAAGCAGCGAAAAAGCTGGTTGAACGTGAAGCGCCAGAAGTATGGGATGTGTTGGATGAAGTCATCCGTGAACATCCGGTACTGCTTAACCGTGCACCAACTTTGCACAGATTAGGTATCCAGGCGTTTGAGCCAACCCTGATTGAAGGTAAAGCGATTCAGTTGCACCCGTTGGTTTGTGCGGCCTACAACGCCGACTTCGATGGTGACCAAATGGCGGTACACGTACCGCTGACGATTGAAGCGCAGCTTGAAGCTCGTGCCCTGATGATGTCGACCAACAACATTTTGTCGCCAGCCAATGGTGAGCCTATCATCGTACCTTCACAGGACGTTGTATTGGGCTTGTACTACCTGACCCGTGATAAAGTGAACGGTAAAGGTGAAGGCATGGTCTTTACCAGCCCGAACGAAGCAGAAAAAGCGTATCGTACCGATTCTGCTGAACTGCACGCCCGGGTAAAAGTACGTATTACTGAATACGATATAGCCGAAGACGGAACGAAAACAGAAAAAGTAACATTAACCGACACAACGGTTGGTCGTGCTATTTTCTCACTGACTTTGCCAAAAGGCTTACCGTTTGAAGTAATTAATCAGGCGATGGGTAAAAAGCAAATTTCACGTTTGTTAAACACCTGCTACCGTACTTTAGGTTTGAAAGACACGGTTATTGCGGCTGACCAAATTATGTATACCGGTTTCCACTATGCAATGATTGCAGGTGCGTCTGTCGGTATCGATGACATGGTAATTCCAGAAGCGAAGAAAGACATTATCGACGCTGCTGAAGCAGAAGTTATCGAGATTCAGGAACAGTTCCAAAGCGGTTTGGTTACTGCGGGTGAACGTTACAACAAAGTTATCGATATCTGGTCTAATGCCAACGAAAAAGTTGCGAAGGCCATGATGGATAACCTGAAATCTGACATCGTGATTAATGCTAATGGCGAAGAAGAAGAACAGCAATCATTTAACTCTGTTTATATGATGGCTGACTCAGGCGCACGGGGTAGTGCGGCGCAGATTCGTCAGCTGGCTGGTATGCGTGGTCTGATGGCAAAACCAGATGGTTCAATCATTGAGACACCAATTACGGCTAACTTCCGCGAAGGTTTGAACGTATTACAGTACTTCATTTCAACGCACGGTGCGCGTAAAGGTTTGGCCGATACAGCACTGAAAACCGCCAACTCGGGTTACCTGACTCGTCGTTTGGTAGACGTTGCCCAAGATTTGGTTATTACCAATAGCGATTGTGGCACCTTTGAAGGTGTGAAGATGTCGCCTCTTATCGAAGGTGGTGATGTTGTTGAGCCGCTACGTGAGCGTGTGCTGGGCCGGGTTGTTGCAGAAGATGTTATCAAGCCAGGTACTGATGAAGTATTGGTTGAGCGTAATGTACTGCTGGACGAAGCTCTGGTAGACATGCTTGAAGCGAATTCGATTGACCAAATCCAGGTTCGTTCGGTAATTACCTGTGATAACGACTTTGGTGTATGTGCTAACTGTTACGGTCGTGACCTAGCACGTGGCCACATGGTTGCTAAAGGTGAGTCGGTTGGGGTTATTGCAGCCCAGTCAATCGGTGAACCGGGTACTCAGCTTACCATGCGTACGTTCCACATTGGTGGTGCGGCATCACGAGCTTCAGCAGAAAACAGCGTTCAGGTGAAAACCACTGGTTCACTGAAACTGCAGAACAATAAAGGTGTTCGTAATACCGAAGATAAGATGGTTATCGTTTCACGTTCAACCGAGCTAACTATCACTGATACTCACGGTCGTGAGAAAGAGCGCTATAAAGTACCTTATGGTGCGGTGCTATCAGTAGATGAAGGTGCTGAAGTTAACGCTGGCGATATCGTAGCGACGTGGGACCCCCATAGTCACCCGATTATTGTTGAGCGTCCGTCAAAAGTTAGCTTCTCTGATATTGATGATTCTAATACAGAGACGCAACAAGATGAGCTTACTGGTCTGACTCGTGTTGTGGTTAAAGATCTGTCGAAGGTTAATTCTAAAGAACCTAAGCTTATTCTTGAAAGCGACGAGATTGGGTTGCAGGAAATTCGTCTGCCAAGCTTTACGACTATCGAAGCTCTGAATGACAAGGTCGCTCAGGCTGGTGATGTATTGGCGCGTATTCCTCAGGAAAGCTCGAAGACCCGGGATATTACCGGTGGTCTGCCACGTGTTGCTGACTTGTTTGAAGCACGTAAACCTAAAGAACCGGCTATTTTGGCAGAAGTGTCAGGTATGGTTGGTTTTGGTAAAGAAACCAAAGGTAAGCGTCGCCTATTGATCACGCCAAAAGATGGCGGCGATCAATACGAAGAGATGATTCCAAAATGGCGTCAACTTAACGTGTTTGAAGGTGAACAGGTTGAACGCGGCGAAGTTATTGCTGATGGGCCAGAGTCACCGCATGACATTCTGCGTTTACGTGGGATCAGTGCAGTGTCTAACTACATTGTGAACGAAGTACAAGAAGTTTACCGTTTGCAGGGTGTTAAGATTAACGATAAACACATTGAGGTGGTTATTCGCCAGATGTTGCGTAAGTGTCTTATCACCAGCCCAGGTGACAGCCAGTTCTTAGAAGGCGAACAGGTTGAAGTAGCGAATGTGAAAATTGCCAGTCGTGAACTTGAACGTCAGGGCAAAATGCCGGCGCTGTATGAAACTCAGTTACTGGGTATTACCAAAGCTTCGCTATCGACTGAGTCGTTTATTTCAGCGGCTTCGTTCCAGGAAACAACCCGGGTACTTACCGAAGCAGCGGTACAGGGTAAAGAAGATGACTTACGAGGTTTGAAAGAAAACGTAATTGTAGGTCGTTTGATTCCTGCCGGTACTGGTTTTGCTTACCACGAACGTCGGATGCAGAAGCGTCAGGAAGTTCTTGAAGAAATGTCAGTGTCTGCTGAAGAAGCAGAACAGGCGCTTACCGAAGCATTAAATGCTGAAGTGGGTAGCAACTCTTCTTCAAACTAAAAAAGTTCAGCGTAGAGAAGGCGATAGCCTTCTCTTGTTGTTCTGTTAAGGAACAGCGTTAACCATTAATCTTTGTGGTTATCCTTTGTACACCTTGACAGTTGGCGCTTTGATCATTAATATTCCGCGACCCGATTTTTGGACAGTCTTGATGACGCGAAAATAGTGGGACGCGGTTTTTTTGTTTCAAAGCCCTACAATTCTGACGAGCACAGAATTGAGCGATGGGTCAAATCAATCGCAATTATATGGACCCAGGCATAAGGTTTGGGTTTTCGTAGTTATTAATCAGGAGCTAGTTAATGGCAACAGTTAACCAGTTAGTACGTAAGCCGCGTAAAAAGCCCGTTGAAAAAAGCAACGTAGCTGCGCTGCAAGCGTGCCCACAAAGACGTGGTGTATGTACTCGCGTATATACCACTACGCCTAAAAAACCAAACTCTGCATTGCGTAAAGTATGTCGTGTACGTTTAACCAACGGTTTTGAAGTTTCTTCATACATCGGTGGTGAAGGTCACAACCTGCAAGAGCATAGTGTAGTACTAATTCGTGGCGGTCGTGTTAAAGACTTGCCAGGTGTACGTTATCACACAGTTCGCGGTACATTGGACTGCGCAGGTGTTAACGATCGTCGCCAAGCCCGTTCTAAATACGGTGCCAAGAAGCCTAAGTCATAACGGTTCTCCGTTAGTAAGGCCAAACTAGAAGTAAACAGAGTTTTGGGTAAACCCTGAATTCCACGGAGAATATAAGATGCCAAGAAGAAGAGTCGTAGGTCAACGTAAAATCCTACCAGAACCTAAATTTGGTTCACAGCTGCTTGCTAAGTTCATGAATGTCGTAATGCTCGACGGCAAGAAATCAATTGCTGAAAAAATCGTTTACGGTGCGTTAGAAATTGTTGCTGAAAAAACCGGCAAGCCACACCTAGAAGTCTTTGAAGATGCCCTGGACAACATTCGTCCTACGGTAGAGGTTAAATCTCGCCGTGTAGGTGGTTCTACTTATCAGGTTCCAGTAGAAGTACGTCCGGTTCGTCGTAATGCTTTAGGTATGCGTTGGTTGGTAGACGCATCACGTAAACGTGGCGAAAAATCTATGTCACAACGCCTGGCAGCTGAAATGCTAGATGCAGCTGATAACAAAGGTTCAGCGGTTAAGAAACGTGAAGACGTTCACCGTATGGCCGAAGCGAACAAAGCGTTCGCTCACTATCGCTGGTAATATCGCTTTTAAATTAGCGATCAACTGAGAGAGAAGTATGCCTCGTAAGACCCCAATTGAACGATATCGTAATATTGGTATTGTGGCGCATGTAGATGCGGGTAAAACCACCACTACTGAGCGCGTTCTGTTTTATACAGGACTATCGCACAAAATCGGTGAAGTTCATGATGGCGCAGCCACTATGGACTGGATGGAGCAGGAGCAGGAGCGTGGAATAACCATCACCTCTGCTGCTACCACCTGTTTTTGGGCTGGTATGAACCAGCAACATGAGCAGCATCGGATCAATATTATCGACACTCCTGGACACGTAGACTTTACCATTGAGGTAGAGCGGTCATTACGTGTGCTAGACGGTGCCGTTGTGGTTTTTTGTGGGTCATCGGGCGTAGAGCCTCAATCAGAGACCGTCTGGCGACAGGCTGATAAATATGAAGTGCCGCGCCTGGTGTTTGTCAATAAGATGGACCGGGCCGGCGCCGATTTTGAACGGGTCGTAGGTCAAATCAGAAAGCGTCTAGGCGCTACCTGCATACCGATTCAGCTGAATATAGGCGCCGAGGAAGAATTTCGCGGCGTTATCGACTTACTGAAAATGAAGTCGATAAACTGGAATACCGAAGATAAAGGCATGACCTTTACTTATGAGGATATTCCACAAGACTACGTAGCCAAAGCCCAGCAGTATCGTACCGAAATGGTTGAAGCTGCAGCTGAGGCGTCTGACGACTTGATGAATAAGTACTTGGAAGGCGAAGAGCTGACCGAAGCTGAGATTCGTCAGGGATTACGTATTCGTACACTGAACAATGAAATTGTTCTGGCTACCTGTGGTAGTGCGTTTAAGAATAAAGGTGTTCAGGCTGTACTGGATGCAGTGATTGAGTATTTACCGTCACCCACGGAAGTTAAGCCTATTACGGGGGTGCTTGATGATAAGCACGAAACCGAAGAAAAGCGCCGGGCTGATGACGATGAACCGTTTTCAGCATTGGCCTTTAAGATAGCGACTGACCCGTTTGTGGGGACGTTAACCTTTTTCCGCTGTTATTCTGGTGTGGTACGCACCGGCGATACCGTATTTAACCCGGTTAAGGGTAAGCGCGAACGCTTTGGCCGAATAGTACAAATGCATTCAAAAGATCGGGCTGAATTAAAAGAAGTCCGGGCTGGCGATATTGCAGCGGCTATTGGCCTGAAAGATGTCACTACTGGTGACACGCTTTGCGATCCTAACCATGTTATTACTTTGGAGCGGATGGAATTTCCAGATCCGGTAATCTCGATTGCGGTAGAGCCAAAGTCACAGGCTGATCAGGAGAAAATGGGCATCGCTCTGAGTAAACTGGCGGCCGAAGACCCATCGTTTCGGGTGAAAACTGACGATGAAACGGGCCAGACAATTATCTCTGGTATGGGTGAACTTCACCTTGATATTATTGTCGACCGAATGAAGCGTGAGTTTGGAGTGTCGTGCAATGTGGGTAATCCTCAGGTTGCATACCGTGAAACCATTCGAAAATCGGTAGAAACAGAAGGCAAATTTGTTCGACAGTCAGGTGGTCGTGGCCAGTTTGGTCATGTCTGGCTTCGGATAGAGCCGGCGGAAGAAGGCGCAGGCTATGAATTCGTTAATGAAATCGTAGGCGGCGTGGTTCCCAAGGAATTCATTCCGGCGGTAGATAAGGGCATTCAGGAGCAGTTACAAAGTGGTGTGGTCGCAGGGTATCCGGTACTTGATGTAAAGGTAACTTTGTTTGACGGTTCTTACCACGATGTTGACTCTTCTGAAATGGCGTTTAAGATCGCTGGCTCTATGGGCTTTAAAAAAGGCGCGGCCGAAGCTAATCCGGTGCTGCTTGAGCCCACAATGAAAGTTGAAGTCACAACCCCCGAGGAATGGATGGGTGATGTTGTAGGCGACATTAATCGTCGTCGCGGCATGATTGAAGGAATGGATGAAGGCGTTGCGGGTATAAAAATTGTACGTGCAAAGGTTCCGCTTTCTGAGATGTTTGGGTATGCCACTGATTTGCGTTCACAAACGCAAGGTCGGGCGTCATACTCAATGGAGTTCTTCAATTATTCTGAAGCGCCTAGCAACGTTGCACAGGCAATAATTAATGCTAGAAGTTAAATCTAAATGAAGGTTCGGTCCGGTCCTGTCGGTCGGACTTTTAAATTAGGAAAATAGAAAATGGCAAAAGCAAAATTTGAACGTACGAAAACTCACGTCAACGTGGGTACAATCGGCCACGTTGA
>NZ_JAESDK010000011.1 GCF_019249245.1 Alteromonas lipotrueiana
AACCTGCTGTAGTCTTCAAGCAGTTACGAGACGCGGCTTAATTTAGCGAGTGGTGCACTTCGGGGTTGAATTCGCGTCAAGTCGAAACTTTCGATCAAATGTGTCAGATTAGATATGAGCCACTACAAACAACCAGAGACTATAACCTTCTGTATTAACTCCCTGCCACAACTTAAATCGTTGGTATATAAATACAAAACAGCCCCGGCATTACCGAGGCTGAAAATATTTGCTGACCCACAGAATTGTGGTTAGTAGTCGTTGCCTAAGGCTTCGCGTTCTGTCTGTTCTAATTCTGTGGAGCTAACCGGTTCGTTGATTAACCGTTCTTTATCGGCATTTTTCATTTCGCGCTTTTCTTCCATCATCTCACGTCTTTCTTCCATCATCTCACGTTTTTCTTCACGCTTTTCATCCATCATTGCACGTTTATTCTCGCGCTTCTCTTCCATCATTTCGCGCTTTTCCTCGCGTTTCTCTTCCATCATTTCCCGCTTTTCTTCGCGTTTCTCTTCCATCATCTCGCGCTTTTCTTTCATGGCTTCACGCTTTTCTTCATGGGCCTCTTTTTCTGCTTGACGTGCTTCATCTTTCCAGCCGGCTTTTTTCTCTTGCTGATATTCCTGTTTTTCGTCCATTAACTCTTCGCGTTCGTCTTGCCATTCTTGTTTAGCTTCCTGCTTTTCTTCTTGCCATTCTTGTTTTGCTTCCTGCTTTTCTTCTTTCCAGCCGTTTTTCATTTCATCTTTATATTCACGCTTTTCTTCACGTGCTTCACGCTTTGCTTCCATCGCTTCCTGCTTTTGCTCCCGCGTCATTTCGTTGAATTCCTGGCGCGCTTCGCGTTTTTCTTCGCGCATTTCTTTCATCGCTTCCTGGCGTTCTTCTTCTGCTTCTCGGGTAGCTTGCTGCTCAACTTCACTCATCTGATTTTGCTGCATATTAATAACCGCTGAGTTATCAGTGGTTTGTTGAGCAAAGGCAGTGCTGATACACAGGCTTAAAGGAAGTAATGTCGCTGTGGCTAAAAAGCCCAGTTGATGTCTTTTTTTCATAACGTTCTCCAAAGATAGTATGATTAGTAATAACCTTAGACCTTTATACTGGTTAATCTTTGAACTGGATTAGCACGGGACGTTTTGAGGTTAGAGATATAGGTGCCGCCCATAAAAAAACCGCTGTTGAAAAACAGCGGTTTTTTAAGCTCTATCAATCAGATTTTTATGACTTTGGACGGCTTACCGGACACGAATCCAGCTTCCAAACCCGGTCTACATAATCCTGTATTGACCGATCTGACGTGAATTTGCCCATCATAGCAGTATTGATGATGGCCATTTTTGCCCAACGTTCTTTGTCGCGATAGGCCTTATCTACCTCAAGTTGCGCATCTGAATAAGCACGAAAATCTGCTAATACCAGGTATGGGTCGCCCATATCAAGTAAGCTCTGCTTGATTGATACCAGTTCCCCAGGTTTACCTGGCGTGAAGTAATCGGTTTCAAGCCAATCCAGAACAGCTTTAATTTCACCATCTTTATAGTAATAATCTTTAGGGTTGTAACCAGAGTTTAAAGTTTCGGTGACCTCGTCAACGGTCAGACCAAAGATAAAGATGTTGTCATCGCCTACTTCTTCAGCAATTTCGACATTCGCGCCATCTAACGTACCGATGGTCACCGCTCCGTTTAGCGCAAGCTTCATGTTACCGGTCCCCGAAGCTTCTTTTCCGGCTGTGCTGATTTGTTCTGAAACATCAGAAGCCGGAATCATTTTCTCGGCTAATGACACACGATAGTTTGGCAAAAAGACAACTTTCAATTTGTCGCCGACTCGTGGGTCATTGTTGATCTTTTCAGCCACCATATTAATGGCGTAAATAATATCTTTGGCCAGCTTATAGCCAGGCGCAGCTTTTGCCCCAAAAATGAAGACACGAGGATGCATGTCATAATCAGGATTTTCCAGAATACGACGATAAAGGGCCATAATGTGCAACAAGTTAAGGTGCTGGCGCTTGTATTCGTGTAAGCGTTTTATTTGCACGTCAAAAATAGCGTCGGTGCTAACTTCAATGCCAGTTGAGGTCTTAATCTCTTCAGCCAGCATCTTTTTGTTCGCTTGTTTAACCTGCATAAATTGCTTCTGGAAAGTTTTATTGTTGGCGTGTTTTGCCAGCTCTTCCAGTTTTTTAAGATGAATCGGCCAGTCATCACCAATTTTATTATCAATAAGCTTTGATAGCAGGGGGTTACAGGCTTTTAACCAACGACGTGGGGTAATTCCGTTTGTCACGTTAGTTAATTTCTCAGGCCATAATTCATCAAACTCGGGAAACAGATTTTGTTTAACCAGGCGAGAGTGCAGTTCAGCTACCCCGTTTACACGAAACGAGCCGATTACTGACATGTGCCCCATCCGCACCATTTTTTCACCGCCTTCTTCAATAATAGACAGCTTAGACTTCATGTTGTTATCACCAGGCCACTTTTTGTCAACTTCATCCATAAAACGATGGTTGATTTCGTAAATGATCTCAAGATGACGTGGCAGTATTTTTTCCAACATACGGGCCGGCCATTTTTCTAAGGCTTCAGGTAGCAAAGTATGGTTAGTATACGCGAACGTTTTCGTTGAAATACCCCATGCGGTGTCCCAGTCCAGCTCGGCACGATCAAGCAAGATACGCATGAGTTCAGGAATAGCGATAGCTGGATGTGTATCATTTAACTGAATTACAACCTGTTCGGCAAAACGGCCCCAATCATCACCATGGGCGCGTTTATAGCGGCGAATGATGTCTTTTAGTGAACATGAACAAAAGAAATACTGCTGAATCAGGCGTAACTCTTTGCCTGCTTCGGTCTCATCATTGGGATACAATACTTTGGAAATAGTTTCAGCGTGTACATTCTCGCGCTGCGCATCTAAGTAACCACCGGCATTAAACACATCCCAGTTAAAGTAGCCTGAGGCTTCTGACTGCCATAAGCGCAATACGTTAACCGTTTTACCGCCGTAACCTACTACCGGAATATCCCACGGTACCCCTTTTACTATTGAACCTGGGTGCCATTCTTTTTGAATACGCCCGTTGTCGCCATACTTGGTTTCTACGTAACCAAACAAAGACACTTCCTGCGTTGATTCAGGGCGGCAAATCTCCCATGGATTACCATAATCGCGCCAGCTGTCAGGACGCTCAATCTGCGCCCCACTTTTAATCTCCTGGCGGAACAGGCCGTGCTCGTAATGAATACCGTAGCCTATTGCCGGCATTTCCATGGTGGCAAGTGAATCGATAAAGCAGGCCGCCAGACGCCCCAGACCACCGTTACCCAACGCCATGTCAGGCTCTTCCTCAAGAACATCGGCAATTTCAATACCCAGTTCTTTTAAACCCGCCTCTGCAACCTCGTATAATCCGAAGTTTTGCAAATTGTTTGACAGCAAGCGGCCCATTAAAAACTCAGCAGAAAAATAATGCACCGCCCGGGTGTCATTCATATAATGTGTTTTTTGAGTACGACGCAGTCCTTCCAGAACATTTTCTTGCATCGCGGCGCAAGTGGCTTTCCACCAGGCATGATTGTTCGCTTTGTTCTCGTCGGTCCCTAACGTGCAGTGAAGGTGCCGGACAACAGCAGCTTTAAATTCGTTTTTATCAATTTTTACATCGGGTAAGGCATTGGCTTGTGAAGCGGTTGGATTCATATCACTCTCTCACTTAGCAAAGGAATACACCGGGCCAGCATGACAAATTCGGCATAGGTGCAGGCTCAAAACGTAATAAAATTACATAACTGAACAACGACATTACCGCAATATAGCAGTGAAAACTTCGGTTTGTTGTAATATTTTTGTTAATTATAATAAAAAAGGCCGTTTTTTTAAAAAACGGCCTCATTATTTAACATCTTATTAACTCTATATTTGTTTTATTATTACAAACTCAGATTTAGCGAATAATTCCGGCTATTAATTGTTCAGCTTCTTTTATTAGCTCTTGTAAGTGAGTATCACCTTTGAAACTTTCGGCATAAATTTTATAAATTTGCTCGGTACCAGAGGGACGCGCCGCAAACCAACCGTTTTCAGTGGATACTTTTAATCCACCAATGGCGGCATTATTGCCCGACGCATGGGTTTCGATAGCAGTGATAGGTTCGCCCGCTAATGTATCACTAGTTACCGCACTACTATCTAGTGCCAAAAGTTTTTGCTTTTCTTCGTGACCTGCAGCTACATCCACCCGCTCGTAGACGGGCGAGCCAAATTTTTCAGTTAATGCCTGATAATGTTCGCCGGGATCTTTTCCGGTTACGGCTAGTATTTCGGCGGCTAACAAGCATAAGATAATACCATCTTTATCGGTGGCCCAAGGCTTGGCGTCACGTTGTAAGAAGATACCGCCGGCGCTTTCTTCACCCGCAAAACCAATAGTAGAGTTACCCATGCCTTCAACAAACCATTTAAAGCCCACCGGCATTTCAGCCAGCTCGCGGTTTAGGGCATCGGCCACGCGATTTATCATAGAGCTGGAAACAAGGGTTTTGCCCACTTTAAGTGACTCGGGCCATTGCTTACGGTGGGTAAACAAATACTGAATAACCACAGCCAGGTAGTGATTTGGGTTCATGAGTCCTGAACTGGGGCAAACAATACCGTGTCGGTCAAAATCCGGATCATTACCCCAGGCAAGATCAAACTGGTCTTTTAGCTCAATAAGCCCGGCCATTGCGTATGCCGATGAACAGTCCATACGCAGTTTTCCATCTTTATCGCGGCGCATAAACGCAAATTGCGGGTCCACGGACTCGTTTACAACTTTGATATTAAGGTTGTACTTTTGAGCAATGCGCTGCCAGTACCCTACGCCGGCGCCGCCCAGTGGATCCGCGCCTAGCGTTAGTTTTGCATCGGCAATAGCCTGCATATCGATAACCTTTGCCAGCTCATCAATATAAGGTTCCATAAAATCTTCTTGCTGAACCAGGTTACTGGCCATAGCCTGACGCAAATCACATCGCTTAACATCATGGTTGTTGTTGGCAATAAGCTCATTAGCGCGCTGTTGAATAATATTGGTCACGCCCGAATCGGCTGGTCCGCCATGGGGAGGGTTGTATTTAAATCCGCCGTCACCCGGTGGGTTATGTGAGGGTGTAATCACTACCCCATCAGCAAAAGCAGAAGTACGCTGCTCGTTATGGCGTAATATTGTGCGGGATATTACGGGTGTGGGGGTGTAGCCTCGACTTGCATTGTCTTTTATTTGAATAACCACTTGCACATCATTTGCGCACAACACTTCAATAGCGGTCAACATGGCTGGCTCTGATAGAGCGTGGGTGTCTTTGCCGATATACAAAGGACCGCTAATGTTTTGTTCGGCCCGATACTCAGCTAACGCCTGACAAATAGCGGCTATGTGGGTATCGGTAAAGGTGGCATTTACCGCACTGCCCCGATGACCTGAAGTGCCAAAACTGACTGCTTCAGCCGAGTTTTTTGCATCGGGTTTATAGGCGTAATACTGACTCACCAAATGAGCCACATTTATCAATTGGTCGTTTGCGGCAGGTTGTCCTGCCTGAGGATGTAATGCCATCAGATTTCCTTGTCAGTAGTTGAAAAGCAACGTAAGTAGGTAATTACTTAGTCAAAGCGCGCTAGCAAGCTGCTGCGGGTTGTTTGGTCGTAGCCTAACACTTGTAAAACCTGCTCAAGCATCGCAACTTTTTTAGCCGTATTGTTGTTGGTCACAACCCAAAATGCGCTTCCCGGAATTTGCTTAGGGTTGGTGCTGCTGCCTGTTTTTAATAATGCTTCTTTACTGGTAGCAAAATAAACCCGGTTTTTGCCTTTTATTTGCTCTACCTTAGCAAAATTTTTCGGATGCAGTTCGTACAATTGAGCCAGCATAAACAAAAATAAATCGACCCGTTTGGTGTATTCTTTCAATGCATCTGGATTTGCCCGCTTAAGAATATCGTCGGCCGGTTGAGCTTTAGAAGCACGCGCTGAGGTGGTTTTTTTCGCGACTTGCTCGCCCTTCTCCGGTGCACTGGCATTTTGAGGCGTAGAACGTTCAGTGTCAGTGTTTTTTTCTGATGTTTTAGCTTCGTTTACTTCAGTTATAAGCAATCGACGCAAAATATCTGACGCGCTTTCACCAATGTGTTTAGTTTCACCGGCGATATAGGCGTATAAATCATCATCTATTTCAATACTTTTCATAAACCACTTCCTTAAATAGCTGACCCATTATAGACAACCCATACCGTTGTCGCAGCACTTTATAACGCCTAATTTCACCTACAATTGTCGATAAATTAATCGGTTGCGCTTTTGTGTCTATACTCACGTATTAGCAAACAGGTATTTTTAGCTGCACGTATTGCTAAAATAATTTAATTTCAGAAACAAAAATGGCAGCCAGGAATGAACAATGTGCAGTATCAGGCACTAAATAGTGCGTTAAGCGAACATATTATTGGCAAGCCTCATCAGCTAAAACTGGCGCTAACCTGTATCATAGCTAACGGTCATTTACTCATAGAAGATCTTCCCGGAATGGGAAAAACCACACTTTCTCATGCGTTGGCCGGCTTATTTGGTTTGCAGTTTTCCCGTATTCAGTTTACCTCCGACTTACTCCCTGCGGACATGCTTGGCAGCAATATCTACAACAGCCAGACGCACAATTTTGAATTTCGACACGGGCCTGTGTTCAGTCAGCTTGTGCTGGCCGACGAAATTAATCGCGCCAGCCCCAAGACTCAAAGCGCGTTGCTTGAAGCAATGGAAGAAAAACAGGTAAGTATTGACGGCCAAACATTTAAACTGCCTTCACCGTTTTTTGTTATTGGCACTCAGAACCCTTCGTACCAGTCTGGCACTTACCCGCTGCCAGAATCACAGTTGGACCGGTTTATGATGCGCATTTCACTGGGTTATCCTGATTGGGAGGCAGAAAAAGCCATGCTGTCTCAGGTGGCAATAACTCAGGATCGGGGCACACCTAAAGCGGTGGTTTGTGCTGATACTCTGGTTCAATGGCAATACCAGGCAAGTCAGGTACACGCCGCCGATTCGGTAATCGACTATATTTTACGGCTGGTGACCATGAGCCGAAACACCCCAGGTTACCCCCATGCTTTATCGCCCAGGGCCAGTAAAGCCATATTAATTTCAGCCAAAGCCTGGGCTTTTATGCACGAGCGAGATTATGTTGTGCCTGAAGATGTGCAAGCAGTATTTGAATCGGTGGCTGAGCACCGCATGCGCTCTGCTAACATAGAACAGGCTGAAGATACTGTACTGAGCAAGCGATTGCTGGAAAGCGTTGATCCGCTGGCTGCCTGATGCCATTTTCAAACTTAAAAAACAAACTTGTATTGCGCTGGCTGGCTAACAGAATTCCCGGCAATACACGCCATAAGATGAACCTGCACTCTATATTTATCTTTCCGACGCTGTTCGGTTTCTGTTTTTTAGTGTTATGTTTTGGCTTGTTTATTTTGGGCACCAATTATCAGAACAACTTGCTGCTGCTGTTAAGCTATTTCTTTTTTGCCATTGTGCTTGTTACGTTATTTACCAGCTACCGAAACTTCTCCCGTATACAAATACAGGCGCGAGGCGTAAATCCGGTGTTTGCTGGTGACAACGCCACGTTTCAAATGCAGTTAGAACATGACTCTGCTCAACTTCCTCATGGCGAATTAAAAATTCACTGGTGGCAACACGCTTCTGGAATTGTCGTAGATTTAGATGAAACCTGTGCTGTTATTAGCTTACCGCGCTTCACTTATCGTCGCGGCTTATTTGCTTTGCCACGAGTTACTTTTTCTAGTCAGTTTCCTTTGGGGTTGTTTAAATGCTGGACCCATCTTGATTTTAATCAGCCTCTTACTGTTTTTCCAAAACAACAAACTGCGCCGATTATGCTCAGTACTCTGGCAAACGGCGGTGTTGAAACGGGTGCTTATGTGCACGGACACGATGACTTTGAAGGATTAAAAGCTTACCGTATAGGCGACCCGTTAAATCGTATTGCCTGGCAGACCGTTGCAAAAGGACGAGATCCGGCAGTAAAGCTTTTTAGTGAACAAGGAGGCGAAGCCGGGTATTTAATTGTCGACATTCATAGTCATAATCTTGAATCGCACTTAAGCCAAATAGCCTATCAGGCCGTTGTGTTGTGTCGGCAAGATATAAGCTTTGGGTTAAAAGCGGGTAAGCAAATTATTCCTCATAGCAGTGGTCTTGAACACCGAAATCGCTGTTTAAGTGCCCTGGCCGGCATTCCTATTCAAAAAGACCTGCACCATGAGTAACAAAAGCCTGCCTATTGCCGGGCATCGCGCGAGCCTGGGGTTGGCGCTTACTGCCGGCGTCACCTCGCTCTGTCTGTATCAGCAGTTAATGGGCTGGGTACTGATTCTGATGCTGTGTGCGGTCGGCGTTCGTTGTTTTTTATTTTATGGGGCCTATCGACGAACATTGCAGGTTCGTACCATTAATTTGCTGGCCGTACTGACCTGTGTAGCGCTTGCCTGGTTTAGCCGTGAGCAGGGCATTTTACTCACCATGATAAATTTGATGGTTAGCGCTTGCGCGCTCAAGTTATTGTTACTAAAACAGTCGCGTGACTTTCTGCAAATAGCAGGGTGCTTACTTTTTTTAGTTGGCTGTACATTTATTTTTTCGCAGGCGCTTTTTAGCAGTATTATATTTAGTATCGTATTGATGGCAGCGCTGTTGTCGCTGCAATTATTCTACGCACCTCAACTGCCATTTAAAGGCCACCTTAAAAGTTTACTCAAAATAGCCTTACAGGCTTTACCGATTGCTATTATTTTATTTATCTCGCTACCACATTTACCCCCGTTATGGGGTATGCCTGAAGGAAAAAACAGCGAAACTGGCCTCAGTGAAAAAATAACCCCGGGCGATATCGCAAAATTAACCCGGTCTGATGAGAAGGTATTTACAGCAACATTTGATGGTCAGTTACCTAAGGTTAAACAACGTTACTGGCGGGCGATGGTTTTAGAGCAGTTTGATGGCAAAAGCTGGGAAGTTAGTGAGTACCGGCGCGCGCAGCAGCAATTATTAAAACTAACCAATAGTGTTTCGTATCCTGAGCCAGCCCAAAATAGCGTGGCTTATCAACTGCTGACCGAACAAAGTGCTAATTCCTGGCTTTTCACACTAGGGATGACGGTTCCGGCCGACGCAAATACCCGCAGTAAGGTAATTTTGTCTGATGACTATACATTGTTCAGCCGACAACACATTATTAGCAAACAAACGTTTAATTTAAAGAGCACGCTGAATACACCGCTGAAAATCTCTAACAACGATATCGAGCGCAAAATCAATCTGACCTTTCCAGATACCACCAATCTTCGTACTTTAAAATGGGCTAAACAACTCAGGCTGCAAAGCTCCGACAATCAGGATTATGCGCAAAAACTTATGCAGAATTTTGCTCAACAAAATTTTGTTTACACCCTGACGCCTCCGGTTATGCGTGATTCTCCGGTCGATGCTTTCTTATTTGATTATCAACAAGGATTTTGTGCCCATTATGCCAGTGCGATGGCGTTAGCATTTCGCGCAGCCGGTATTCCGGCCCGGTTGGTTTCGGGGTACCAGGGGGGCGAGCTGATTGCAGATAGAGTAATGAATGTTTATCAGTACGATGCCCATGCATGGGTAGAGGCTAGCATTGATGGACAAACCTGGCAGCGGTTTGACCCCACCGCCATGGTCGCGGCCTCACGACTTCTGTATGGTTTTCAAAATTCATTGAGTGAACAGCAGCAAGATTTGCCCTTTTTTTCAAGAAACCGGGCTCACGCCCTGCCCGCTCTGGCCCATTTATACAAGCTTGCCGATACACTAAATTATCAATGGAATCGATGGGTATTAGGTTTTGATGATGCAACTCAACAGGATATGTTTACCCGCTTATTAGGTAATACCAGCATGGAGCGTATGACCTTGTACTTGTTAGCCGTAGTGTTGTTTATTGCGGGACTACTGGCGTTTTACTTTGTGCCTCGCCCGCCGCCGAAAATTAAATCAGAAAGCCTGCGTTTGTATCATCAGGTACAGGCTCAAATATTCAGGGTTACCGGCATTGCGCGAAACAACGAGTCGGCCCGCGTCTATGTTGATACGGTCTCTTCTCATTTAAATACATCTGCTCGCAGCGCATTAGCTGAATTTGTCTCTGCTTTTGAAAAAGTTGAATATCAGCAACCCAACCATCCAGCCAATCGTCAACAATTGCGTTTTCACTATCGTAAACTAAAAAAAGCATTGCGCCGTCATTCACTCCATTAATTTGTGTTTCACGATTTTACTGTGATGATGACATAACCCTGCCACAGGAAAAATTTTTCGACATCGATGCAGCAAAGGTCGCTTCAGGTAGCCCGGGTAATAAAAACGAGCAATTTCAAATGGACCGGAGCAAAAGATAAGGGTTCGATCATAAGTATGAACATGAGTGACCAGGCTAACCGGCACCACGCTAACCGGCTGATTATTCAGGCGGGCGCGCAGATTAGGAAACAACCTCACGTAGGTTTGAGGTTCGTGTCCTATCTGATAAAGCTGTAGGTACAGCGTAGCATTCAGGCAAACAAATAATACACACAACATTATTAGACCGATAATGCAAAGCAGTAACGAAAAGGCGAAGCTTGTGAACATACAGAAGATTGTGTAAAACGCGACATCAGGTTAGCTTACACAAAGAAGTGCGCTGTTAAGGTACAGAAAAGGTCCAGTTTTTAAAAGCCATAAAAAAACCCGCCAATTGGCGGGTTTTTAAAAGTCTTAGCAGCAAGCTTATTTAGCGTTACGTGCTTTAGCTTCTTCGATTACTTTGTCGGCAACATTATTTGGACATGGTGCATAGTGGCTGAACTCCATAGAGAACTGACCACGACCTGATGTCATAGTACGCAGCTGACCGATATAACCAAACATTTCAGACAGAGGAACATCTGCTTTAATGCGAACACCGGTTACACCCGCTTCCTGATCTTTAATCATGCCACGACGACGGTTAAGGTCACCGATAACATCACCCACGTGATCTTCTGGCGTGTATACGTCAACTTTCATGACAGGCTCGATTAACTGAGGACCTGCTTTTGGCATTGACTGGCGGAACGCACCTTTAGCAGCAATTTCAAACGCGATTGCAGATGAGTCAACAGCGTGGAAACCACCGTCATACAGCTCAACTTCAACGTCTAACACCGGGTAGCCAGCTAGAACACCTTCGTTCATCATGCCCTTAAAGCCTTTTTCGATGGCTGGGAAGAATTCCTTAGGAACGTTACCACCAACAACCACAGAGTTGAACGTGAAGCCTGAATTTGCTTCGCCTGGCTTAATACGGTAATCAATTTTACCAAATTGACCAGAACCACCAGATTGCTTCTTATGCGTGTAGCTATCTTCAACTTGCTGCGTGATAGTTTCACGATAAGCAACCTGAGGCTTACCTACAATAAGGTCTACGCCATAAGTACGCTTCAGGATATCTACTTTGATATCAAGGTGAAGCTCACCCATTCCCTTAAGAATAGTTTCGCCAGAATCTTCGTCAGTTTCTACACGGAACGACGGATCTTCTGCAACCATTTTACCAATTGCGATACCCATCTTCTCAGAACCACCTTTGTCTTTAGGTGCAACTGCGATAGAGATTACTGGTTCAGGGAATACCATGGCTTCCAGAGTACAAGGGTTCTTAACATCACACAAAGTGTGACCTGTCTGAACATTCTTCATACCTACGATAGCGATGATGTCACCCGCCTGAGCAGAAGTCAGTTCATTACGCTCATCGGCTTGCATTTCAACCATACGACCAACACGTTCTGTTTTACCCGTTGCCGAGTTAAGAATCGTGTCACCCTTGTTGATTTTGCCAGAGTAAATACGTACGAACGTCAGCGCACCGAACCGGTCATCCATGATTTTGAATGCCAACGCACGGAACGGCTCGTCAGTTGAAACAGTTGCTACTTCGCCAGTTTCGTTACCTTCTTCATCCGTCAACGGCTGAGGGATAACTTCAGTCGGGCTTGGTAGGTAATCAACTACTGCATCAAGAACAAGCTGCATGCCTTTGTTTTTAAACGCAGAACCACAGTATGTTGGGAAGAATGCCAAGTCGCGGGTGCCTTTACGGATACAACGCTTAATATCTTCAATTGACGGCTCTTCGCCATCCATGTAAGACATCATCAGGTCATCGTCTTGCTCAACAGCGGTTTCGACCAGTGCTTCGTAATATTCGTCAACTTTGTCGACCATATCAGCTGGCACATCTTCGATTTTGTAGTTTTCCGGAAGACCTGTGTCATCCCAGATGTAGGCTTTTTTGGTAAGTACGTCAACAACACCGCTGAACTCGTCTTCAATACCAATCGGCAACGTCATTACCAATGGCGTAGCACCCAGTACTTTCTTAACTTGTCCTACCACACGGTAGAAGTCTGCACCCATGCGGTCCAGTTTGTTTACGAAAATGACACGTGCTACTTCAGATTCGTTAGCATAGCGCCAGTTGGTTTCTGACTGAGGCTCAACACCACCAGAACCACAGAAAACACCGATACCGCCATCAAGAACTTTTAGAGAACGGTAAACTTCAACAGTGAAGTCAACGTGTCCCGGGGTGTCGATTACGTTAAACCGGTGATCTTTCCAGAAACAGCTTACTGCTGCTGACTGGATAGTAATACCACGCTCGGCTTCTTGTTCCATGAAGTCAGTCGTTGACTCACCGTCGTGCACTTCACCGGTTTTATGAATTTTACCGGTTAGTTTCAAAATACGTTCAGTTGTTGTAGTTTTGCCCGCATCTACGTGAGCGAAAATACCAATATTTCTGTAATGAGATAAGTCTGCCATTAGTTCACTTTTAATTGGTTCAGAGTAAAAAAACGGCGGGATTATAAAGGATTTCAATACCAGATTGACAGCCCTTTCCGCAAAAAGTATAAAACTTATGCAGCGGATCCACGCCACCACTTAATTTATTTATTATTAATCAATAATTTATTAAAAAAATAACCTCAACGGGTTATTCTCTTAAAATTGAAACTGTGATCTCGTCACGGTCATGATATAGATGGCGCATACGAATTACAAAGCTGTCATCCAGCTTCTGCAAACGAGCCAGCACATCGGCCATGGCCAGAGTTACCGTTTCATAGCGTTTCTTCATCGGTAACTTCAGATTAAAAATAGCATGGTCAGCCCAGTGATTAACTAACCAGTCGCCCATAAGCTTTGCAACTCGGTCAGGCCGCTCTATCATATCACAGACAAGCAGATCTACACGGCCAAATTGTGGCTTATAATTAAAACCATCTGCGGCAAAGTGTTCAACCAGTCCGGTGGCCATCAAATTATCAGCAATCAAGCCGTTATCAATAGCCTCTACAAACATTTCACGTTGAACCAGTTGATAGGTCCAGCCGCCCGGACAGGCGCCTAAATCAACAGCCCGGCCGCCCGCACGCAATACCTGTTGCTGCTGTTTGGCGCTAAGCATGGATAAAATGGCTTCTTCTAGCTTTAACGTTGAGCGACTTGGGGCGGCGCTGGGAAACTTAAGCCGGAAAATTCCATTAGCATGAGGACTACGACATTGAGCATAACTGTACCCGACCAGGCATTCATCAAAGTCAGTAAAAAACACGTGCAGGGCCCGCGCATGTTTTTTTTCTTTAAACGTAAGTGCGCGATTTTTTCGTAATGCCTGGCGCAATACCACGGCAAATTTACGACAAAACTTGGCTAAGTCTTTACCCGCATCCGTATCGGCGTGCTCTACCTGTAACAGCCCGTTTTGAACTGACTCATCGTCATGTTTTAAGATAGCGTCAAGTACCGGACTCAACCGATCTTCGCGACTTAAGTCGTTAAGCTCATCGGTTATAACGACCAGCTGCCGGGCAAACACCGTATCGATAACCGGTAGTTTTTGACCTAGGGTATCGGCATCAGTGTCGTTGTAGCAAACAAACTGCACATAACCACTGCCGCGTTCAAATTTCGGGTACCCGAAGCATTGCAACGCAGAGGCTTTAACGGTTAATTCTTCGGCTAAATCGTTTTCGTAGCCAGCGCGACAATAGCCTAACAAACTAGCCATGCGAAGCGTTCCTTAATGCTGTAAAAATCAGGATAATCCAGCCACTCATTAATATAATCCCACCCAACGGTGTTACCGGTCCTAAAAAACCAGCCCCGAATATTGTCAGTCCGTAAATACTGCCACTAAATAATACTGTGCCGACCAAAAAGCAAATACCTGCCTGAACGGCCCGACGCTTTGAAATAGGCAGCACACACACCAACAGTATCGCAAGACTATGATACATCTGGTATTCAACCGCAGTGTTAAACGCCGACAAAGCGTCTGTTGATAAAAACTGGCCGAGCTTATGCGCGCCCAGCGCCCCCAATATGACTGACATCAAAGCACCAAAAGCGCCTGTGGCCATCAGGTATTTCATAAGTTTGCACCGTTTGTCAAAATCGAAGCCGTAGCATCTGCCACCTTTTGCATATGTTCGGGGTAGGTATAACCG
The DNA here is from genome assembly GCF_019249245.1 of Alteromonas lipotrueiana. GTDB lineage: Bacteria > Pseudomonadota > Gammaproteobacteria > Enterobacterales > Alteromonadaceae > Alteromonas > Alteromonas lipotrueiana. The sequence goes on from NZ_JAESDK010000011.1 coordinate 14,640, forward strand.
CTTTTTTTGCGCGGCTGTAAGCTATGATCGCCATCTTCGAGCCAATGCAGTGCCACTTTAGAATGCAAATTGAAGTTAGCGGTTTCTTCACGGGTTCCAAACGTATCCCGTTCACCCTGAAAAATATGAACCGGCTTGCCATTTTGCTGTAGATGTTCGGTACGCAGTTTTTCGGGTTTGCCTGGGGGGTGAAACGGGTAGCCAAATACAACGGCGCCCTGGGCCGGTGTGCGCTCTACCAGCATGGTAGCCATTCTGCCACCCATCGATTTTCCGCCCAGCCACAAAGGTATAGATGACGGGGTGTTCAGATGATTTAGCAGTTCAGAAAAATGGGTAAGCATAACATCAGCTTTTTCTGGTGGACGGCGCCTGCCGGTATGCTCAATGGTTTGCATATAGGTAAAATTAAAACGCACGACTTCTATATTTCTGGCAACCAACAGCTGACTCAAATGCTGCATAAAATCAGAGTTTTTTCCGGCGCCCGCGCCATGGGCAAGCACTAAACGACACTGTGCATTGTCGGGGCGCTCGATAACATAATCAAACATACTCTTGCTCTTCGTCTACCTGTGCCAATATCCACTGCCGGAAAGCGGCTATTTTGCCTAACTCAGCTTGTGATTCATCGCATACCACGTAAAAAGCATCGCGACTTTCCACCCGGTCTGAAAAAGGCATAATTAAACGCCCTGCATCCAACTCGGGGCGCGCCAGTATAGTGTTAGCTAGAGCAATACCCTGCCCTAAAGCCGCAGCCTGCAATACCAACATTGAGTGACTGAATACCGGCCCCTGATTCACATTTACTCCATCCACACCAATCTGCTTTAACCAGGTTTTCCACGCTTCACGACTCAAATCGTGCAACAGCACGTGATGCTTTAAATCAGCCAGACAAGTTAAGGGTTTAGGTCCGCTAAATAAACTCGGTGCGCACAGTGGGGTTAAAAACTCGCGGTGCAATTTGTCGGCTTGCAACCCTGACCAACGCCCTTTGCCGTAGTATATCGCCACGTCAATATCATCATCTAAAAAGCCTTCGTCAAAATCGACCGCTTTTATGCGTACATCGATATCAGGATTAACACTGCTAAAACGACTTATGCGTGGTACCAACCATTGCGAAGCAAAACTTGGTGGCATGGCCACGGTTATAGCTCCTTTACTGCCCTTTGCTAATAAACGCTCTGTGGCATCCTGCAGGCTCTTAAAAATGTCTTTAAGTTCTAGAAAGTATGCCTGGCCCTCTTCGGTAAGCAGTAATGTTCGGTTGCGCCGAATAAACAGCTTCATTGATAAATGATCTTCCAGCGCCTTTATTTGGTGGCTAACCGCTGCCTGGGTAACAAACAGTTCGTCGGCGGCCCGGGTAAAGCTTAAATGCCGGGCCGCCGCTTCAAATGCTTTTAGTGCATTAAGTGGGGGTAATCGTCTTTGCATCCTGCGCCCTGCCTGTTAAACAATAAATTGGATAGTGATTAGTTTTTCTAATCTTAAAGCTTATATTTACTCGTTTTATTATTAACCAATATTTGGCTAAAATTCATTCGAGTTGAAAAATAACGCTTAGGTGACAGCGTGTTATGAGTGCACCTTGTTAAAGCACTTCACAAGTTTTAAATAAAATTAATATTAATTATATTAGGTGTGTAATGAAAAAACTATTATTATCTGCGTTAATATTTACGACTGGGTTTGCGTTGGCTCAACCAGCACATTTACCTGCGTCCGAATCAAAAAAACCTGAGTTCGCCGGATTATCGTTGCCGCCTTTACCCCAGAATATCGCTGATGAGGCCGCTAAAGATATTAACCAGCATGTCATCGCTCAACTTAAAAAACAAAGCCTCAAATATCGTAAAGCGTCTTTACTTGCTTACCGCAACAAACGGCCGGTAAACGCAATACAAAAAGCTCACCAAAGCGAATAACGTTTTAAGTACACCTGATACAAAAACAGGCAGTGGGGACTGCCTGTTTTTTTGTACCACGTGGCCTCAATCTAAGCCCTACTGCTGCTGTTTCAGGTATTTGATGTATCTAACGTATCAAAACCTTTTACCAGGTCGTCCATGGCTTTCATTTGCACCAGGTAGGGCTCAAGTTTTGACAAGGGCAATGCACATGGGCCATCGCACTTTGCGTTCTCAGGTTCAGGGTGCGCTTCAATAAAAAGACCGGCTAAACCTAAAGCCATACCACTACGCGCTAACTGCGCCGCCTGAGCACGTCGACCGTCGGCTGATGTAGCGCGTCCGCCCGGCATTTGCAATGCATGTGTCGCGTCAAATATGACCGGAGCATAGGCTTTCATCGCGTCCATGCCCAGCATATCGACTACCAGATTATTGTAGCCAAAACAGCTGCCACGCTCGCATAATATGATTTTGTCATTTCCTGCTTCACTAAGTTTGCCGATAATATGCTGCATTTCGTGGGGCGCTAAAAACTGTGGTTTTTTGACATTAATCACTGCACCGGTTTTCGCCATCGCCACCACTAAATCGGTTTGGCGGGCTAAAAACGCGGGTAACTGGATAACATCTGCCACTTCGGCAACGGGTTCACATTGATGCGGTTCGTGTACATCGGTAATAACCGGCACATCAAATGTGCGCTTAATTTCTTCAAATATCTTCAGCCCCTCTTCCATTCCCGGGCCCCGATAAGAAGACACAGAAGAACGATTGGCTTTATCAAAAGACGCTTTAAACACATAGGGAATATTCAGCTTTTGAGTGACGGTTACGTAATGCTCGGCAATCTTCATTGCCAGGTCACGCGACTCTAATACGTTCATACCGCCAAATAATGTAAATGGCAGCTGATTAGCGACCTCGATATTTCCTACCTTGATGGAGCGAGCACTGACAGACATATGGATTCCTGTTAATTAAAAAATGATAGCTTCTTTAGTGATCGCCACACGAACAATCAAAACCAGCCAGGTTAACGCTCCGACAAAACCTATCCACTGCATAGGTACCGAGCGTGCCCATTTCAGCGTAAACAAAGCCATCAATATATACAAAATAAGGCCAGTAAACTTAAAGGTTAACCAGTCATTCACAAAGGGCCATTGGGATAAAATACCGCATAACACCAAAGCACTGGCAAGCAAAAACGTATCGACAACATGTGGTGTAATTTTAAGCCACTTTGCCTTAAGCATTCCTGAGTTCGCTTGTAATAAAATAAAGCGAAATATAAACAATAAAACACTTAATGATACGGCTGTCATATGAATATTCTTAACCAACATGTACATTCTATTTGCCTTTTATAGTTTTAAGTTGTTGTTGTGAAATGCCTGATAAAATTGCTTTATTGTAAATGCTGCCCGCAGGTTATACGCAGATGCCCGCCAAGATCGGCTTCGCTGGTTACATTGGTAAAGCCTGCCGCTCGCAGTAATGCTTGTACCGCTTTACTTTGTTCAAAGCCATGCTCAATTAACAGCCAGCCTGATTGACTTAAATAGTCAGGGGCCGACTGTACGATTACCCGAATATCTTCAAGACCATCCAAGCCTGAGGTAAGCGCCGAGGCAGGCTCAAAGCGAACATCGCCTTCTGACAGATAATGACTACAACTTTGTACATAGGGCGGGTTAGTCACAATCATATCAAACTGTTGGCCGGCCAGTGCACTAAACCAGCTGCTTTGTAAAAAGCGAACATTTTCAATATTGTTTTGTCGGGCATTTTCGCACGCTAGCTGAACCGCTTCAGGTACTTTATCGACACCGGTCACTTTTGCGTCAGTACGTTCGCTGGCCAAAGCAAGTGCGATTGCCCCGGTTCCGGTACCTAAATCGCAGATGGCAGAAGAAGACGCAGGCAGTCTTACTAACGCCTGTTCAACCAACGTTTCTGTATCGGGTCGTGGAATCAGGGTGTGCTTTGATACTTTTAAGCGCAATGACCAAAACTCACGATACCCAACAATATACGCAACCGGCTGACCTTGTTTGCGCTGCTCGATAAAGGTTTGATAATCAGACAGCTGGGTTTTGTCTACCAGACGTTCAGGCCAGGTAAAAAGATACGTCAATGAGACCTCAAGCGCTTCAGCCAGCAGCACTCGCGCATCTAATAGAGGCGACTCACTGCTTTGTAGCTGCAAAGTGCCCCAGTCAATCGCCTGGTCTATCTGCATGTTAGTGGTTACTCGCCTGACAGTGAAGCAAGTAAGTCAGCCTGATGCTCTTGGCGAATAGGCTCAAGCAATTGACTCAGGTCTCCTTCAATAACTTCGTCAAGCCGGTAAAGCGTTAAATTTATACGGTGGTCGGTAACCCGGCCCTGCGGAAAATTGTAAGTACGGATGCGTTCAGAGCGATCGCCACTGCCTACCAGGTTTCGGCGAGTCGTCGCTTCTTCGCTGGCGCGCTTTTCTTCTTCAATACGATTAAGCCGGGCCTGTAACACTGACATCGCTTTTGCCCGGTTCTTGTGCTGTGATCGCTCATCCTGACACTCAACCACCAGGCCTGTAGGAACATGGGTAATACGAATCGCAGAATCGGTTTTGTTGACGTGCTGACCACCCGCGCCTGAGGCCCGGAAGGTATCCACTTTCAAATCAGCCGGATTAATTTCGACCGCCTCAGATTCGGGCACCTCGGGTAGCACCGCAACGGTACATGCCGATGTATGTATACGGCCCTGAGATTCGGTTTCAGGCACGCGCTGAACACGGTGTCCGCCTGATTCAAATTTCATAATACCATACGCGCCGTCACCCGAAACATTTGCGATAACCTCTTTAAAACCGCCATGTTCTCCTTCGCTGGCGCTGACCAGCTCGACCTTCCAGCCCACACTTTCGGCGTAGCGACTGTACATTCGAAACAAGTTTCCAGCAAAAATAGCCGCTTCGTCACCGCCTGCGCCAGCCCGAATTTCTAAAAAGCAGGGGTGGTCATCGTTAGGATCTTTAGGCAACAGCAATATTTGTAATTTGTCTTCCAGTTCTTCTAGGTCTGATTTGGCCTGCTTTATTTCTTCCTGAGCCATTTCACGCATTTCGGCGTCGTCTTCTTCCAGCATTTCATTGGCAGAAGCCAGGTTTTCCTGGGCCTGCTGATAAGCATTAAATCCTTTTACCACATCTTCAAGCTGACTATATTCTTTTGATAGAGTACGAAATTTATCTTGATTTGAAATAACTTCTGGATCACTTAATAGCGCCTGTACTTCGTCAAAACGTTCGACCAGATTTTCTAGTTTTGCAACGACCGACTCTTTCATATTGTTATTTTACCTTGTTCATTTACGCCCCTGCCCCGAAGGGCTATCAAGCTCTAAAGATTGGCTAAGCTGCTGAGTTAGCGACGTATCGTTTTGCGCAGCCGCATCACGAAGCAGTCGTGTAGGGCCGTGCATCATTGTGTTGGTTAATTTATACGCCAGTTCTTTGATGATGTCTTCTGAGGGCTTACCATCAGCAAGCTGGTTTAGTGCTTTTTCTACCAGCTCATCACGTTGCTGACCGCCCCGCTCGCGAAACTGACGTACCAGATCTATAGACTGCTGTGCTTGCTGCCAATTCAGGTACACATCAATTTGCTCATCAATAATAGCGTGCGCTTCGCGAGCAGCCTCTTCTCGTGACGCCAGATTTTGTTCGACAATATGCTGAAGATCATCCACCGTATACAGGTAAGCATCGCCTAAGTCATTGACTTCAGACTCAATATCGCGCGGCACGGCAAGGTCAACCAAAAACATAGGTAAATTACGACGCTCTCGCAATGCCCGCTCTACCATGCCTTTGCCAATCAGTGGCAACTGACTCGCGGTAGAACTGATGACGATATCAAAACTGTGTAGTTTTTCAGGCACCTGCGATAAGGTTAATACATCAGCTTCAAGTTTTTGTGCCAAATTATGGGCACGTGCCACGGTGCGATTGGCCACGCATATCCGTTTGACGCCCTGCTCTTTTAAATGTTGTGCCACCAGCTCGATAGTTTCACCGGCCCCTACCAATAACACTGAACGACTGGGCAGGGCTGAGAATATATGTTTTGCCAGTTGTACTGCGGCAAAAGCAACAGAAACAGCATTAGCGCCAATTTCAGTTTCGGTTCGAACTCGTTTAGCTACCGCAAACGTATGCTGAAACAAACGTTCAAAATCTGTACCGACGGTACCTGAATGCCGGGCATCATTATAAGCTTGTTTCACCTGACCAAAAATTTGAGGCTCGCCCAGTATAAGCGAGTCCAGACCACTGGCAACGCGCATAATATGCTGAACTGCCGCGCCTTGCTCAAACTGATAACTGTGGCTGGCAATCGTGTCCATATCAAGCTTGTGAAAGCTGGCAAGCCATTGAATTAAAGACGTTTGGCTTAACGACCCACTTACGTAGATTTCAGTACGATTACAGGTAGAAACAATGACCGTTTCGTCCACACCCTCACGTTGCTTCAGAGAAGATAACGCCGCCACCAGAGAGTCTGGTGTAAAGGCTACCTTTTCTCGCAAGGCGACTGGTGCTGTTTTGTGGTTAATTCCGAGGGCAACTAAGGTCATTAAGATTCATCTGGCGGCTTCGGAGCGGCATTGTACGAAAAACGCAAAATTATTGAAAGTGTTCAGGTAACTGTGTTCCTATATAAAATGACTATCGCGCTAATAGATTTTATAAATATGTTCTTACGCTTTTTGCTTTGCTGTCTGTTGATGTCTTTTTTATATGGGTGTACCACGCTTCCGGATGGCCCCGACAAACGTATTGATTTACCTGCACAACTACAACAATTAGCGGCTATTAACTCTTGGAAAATTCAGGGTAAAATGGCTATTCGCAACAATCAGGAGGCGGTCAGTGCGACATTATTCTGGCAAAATCAGAATGGTGACTTCGAATTCAGACTGACCAATTTTTTAGGCATCACTCTGGTAGATATGCAGTTTGAAAATGGTATGGCGACGCTTAAGGCCAATGGAGATACCTATACTCATTCTGATCCTGGCCAGCTAATTAAAGATGTCACCGGGCTCAATGTACCGGTTAACGAACTTCTCAACTGGATTAAAGGACTACCCGGGCCTTCGGACGACTATGCGTTAAATTCAAAAGACTTATTGGCGCAACTAAAACCCGGAGCATGTGAGACATGCGGACATTGGCAGATTGCTTATAACAACTATGGCGAGGTAGAAAATATATGGCTTCCGTATGCGCTTAAGTTGACCAATACCCAAAAACCGAATGCATTTATTAAATTTCGAATTAATCAGTGGACCTTGATGTAATGGTTTGTACAACCGAGCCTTTGTGGTGGCCGAGCCCCGCTAAGCTTAATCTTTTTTTGCATATCACCGGTCGATATGACAATGGTTATCATCGGCTGCAAAGCTTGTTTCAGATACTCGATACCGGCGATCGGTTGGCCTTCGACATTACTACGTCAGACTCTATAAAAATTTCTACGGTTTTTGCAGGGGTCGCTGAGCAAGACAACCTGATATATAAAGCCGCAAAGCTGTTGCAGCGCCACTGCGGCGTATCACAAGGCACCCAGATAAAGGTAGACAAACAACTGCCTATGGGTGGCGGTATTGGTGGGGGTTCGTCAAATGCTGCGACCACACTGGTAGCACTGAATTATTTATGGGGATGCGGGTTATCAGAAGATAAGTTGGCCGAACTTGGGTTGCAACTAGGCGCCGATGTGCCTGTTTTTGTCCGCGGACAAACTGCATTTGCCGAAGGTGTAGGAGAACAGATCACTCCAGTCTCTATTAGTGGCGATTGGTATTTGGTTGTAAACCCCGGTATTCATGTTAGTACGCCAGCTATTTTTGGCGAAGCAGATCTTCCCAGAAATACGGCTACGATGGCCTGGAAAGACTACACTTTTGAAAAAACGCGTAATGATTGCCAGCAAATTGTGTGTAAACGTCATCCGGAAGTTGCAAAATTATTACAGTGGTTGGTACACTACGCCCCGTCGCGGATGACCGGCACAGGGGCGTGCGTGTTTGCCACTTTCAAAGACGAAAATACGGCCCGGTTTGTACAGGCAAAATTGCCTGAGTACTGGACCAGTTTTGTGGCAAGGGGTGTAGCCCGGTCGCCATTAAAACAACAGTTACATAATGTGAACGCTGTTCCGGACAGACACTAAATATTATTGGGGTATAGCCAAGTTGGTAAGGCAGCGGGTTTTGATCCCGTTATTCGTTGGTTCGAGTCCAGCTACCCCAGCCACCTCTACTATCAACGCACTGAGGAATCACTTGTGCCAGATATGAAGCTCTTTGCAGGTAATGCCGTACCAGAACTTGCCCAGAAAGTTGCCGATCGTCTCTATACCAAGCTTGGAAACGCCAGCGTAGGCCGCTTCAGTGACGGTGAAATCAGCGTCGAAATACATGAAAACGTCCGTGGATCGGACGTTTTTATTATTCAGTCTACTTGCGCACCCACCAACGATAACCTAATGGAATTAATTGTGATGATTGATGCGCTACGCCGTGCTTCGGCTGGTCGTATCACCGCAGTTATGCCCTATTTTGGTTATGCACGTCAGGACCGTCGTGTGCGGTCTGCCCGGGTGCCAATTACGGCCAGAGTTGTTGCTGATTTCCTGTCTAATGTCGGTGTCGATAGGGTATTAACCATCGATCTTCACGCTGAACAAATTCAGGGCTTTTTTGATGTTCCTGTAGACAACGCATTTGGAACGCCAATATTACTTGCTGATATGATGCGTCGTAATTTTACGTCGCCGGTAGTCGTATCACCAGATATTGGCGGTGTAGTGCGCGCGCGGGCTACAGCAAAACTTATGAACGACACTGAACTTGCTATTATAGATAAGCGTCGCCCTAAGGCTAATGTGGCTCAGGTTATGAACATCATTGGTGATGTAAAAGATCGCGATTGTATTATCGTAGATGACATGATTGATACTGGCGGTACGTTAGCAAAAGCCGCTGAAGCGTTGAAAAGTCATGGGGCGCGGCGGGTATATGCGTATGCCACTCACGCTATATTTTCAGGCAATGCGGCGCAAAATTTACGTGACTCTGTTATCGATGAAATTATCGTTACCGACAGTATCCCGCTAAATGAAGATATGCGAAAAATTAATAAAGTGAAGCAGCTCACGTTATCTGAAATGCTGGCTGAGACCATTCGCCGAATTAGCAACGAAGAATCTATTTCAGCAATGTTCGAATATTGATGAAATAAATTTTAGTTTTAAAGCGGCTTACTATGCCGCTTTTTTTATGTCTGAAAACAAAACAAACTCCCCTCCGCCTGGGTCAATACTGATTGGACACCCACATCGAATACAGATTGGACACCCACTTTATTCTGGCGGGCTACAGATTGGACACCCACTTAATTCTGGCGAATTGGGTGCTATCTACTGGACACCCACACTTTACCATCTAATCTATAAACACTCGCACTGTTCACATACAGCTTTAGCCTAAGGCAATGATTGGACACCCTTTTATTTTGGCATATTGGGTAACATCAATTTCAGGAGACCCACTTAATTTTGGCGTTTAGGTAAGGTTAATGTCGATATAAATGAATGCTGCTATTTGCTGGACACCCACCTATTAAAACTACCTAAGATGCTATCTACTGGACACCCACTTAATTCTGGCGTATTGAGTAAGGTTAATGTCGATATAAATGACAGGAGACCAGCCATCCTTCGCTCATACGGGCTCGCTCCCTGTGTGCCTGTGCACTTAAACACTAACCCGAGACGTTCATTGTTTATTCAGTTATCTACGGGCAATATAGTAAGAACATCGGTTATAGAGGAATTATTACCTGTGAAACAAAGCTTATTGATAATAGCCACTAGTTTTTTGTTGCTAAGTGCATGTTCGGGACAGGCACATCCGTTACCCGATACACAATCGCAGAAGGAAAAAAGCATGGAAAACGAGGTTAAGCAAATGACCGGCACGATAGTTTATAAAAACCTTGAAGGTGGTTTTTATGCTTTTATAAGTGACGATGGCGGCCATTATACTTTACGCAACCTGGCCCCAGAGCATAAACAGAATGGGTTGAAGATTGCTGTTGAGGGTCGGGTTCTCACCAATATTATGACTTTTACCCAGTTTGGTGAGGTATTTGAAGTTTCTGATGTCAAAATTGTAGACAAAAGTGGCGTTAAACCCACCAATAACGAAATGTAAACCCTGTTTGTAACCGTAAATAAACAGTGGTAGAATTCGCCGCCCTTAATTATTGAGGGTAGTGCGTCACTTTATCTTAGGTGGGCATTTCATCGGTGTGCTTTTGGTCGCGGAAGCCATCATTAATTAAATCAAAAAATTTTTGGAGACAGTCAATGTCTGACGCTATTTTTAATCTGGATGCTAACGTCCGTACTGATAAAGGGAAAGGTGCGAGCCGCCGCCTTCGTCGTGCAGATTTGGTACCAGCTATTTTGTACGGTGGCAATGAAGAGCCAGTTTCTTTAACTTTAGATCACAACAAAGTTAACAACTCTGCTGACTACGAAGCGTTTTACTCTCATGTTTTAACATTGAACATCGATGGGAAAAAAGTAGAAGCGCTAGTAAAAGATATGCAGCGCCACCCGTACAAGCCTAAAATTTCACACATCGATTTTCAGCGTGTAATTGCTGGCGAAGAACTACACACTAATGTTCCTTTGCACTTCATGAACGAAGAAAAGAATGCTGCTATCAGTAACGAAGGTGGTATCGCTGAGCATCACGTGAACGAAATTGAAATCACTTGTCTGCCTAAAGACCTGCCTGAATTCATTGAAGTTGATATGAAAGATGTTGAAATGGACGGTTCTGTTCACTTGTCTGATATCCAGCTACCTAAGGGCGTAAGTTCTGTAGAGCTGGCTAAAAATGATGAAGATCATGATTTGACAGTTGTAACTATCAAACCTGCACCTAAAGCTCCAGTAGCTGAAGAAGATGCAGAAGGCGAAGAAGCAGGCACTGAGGAATAATCCTCTTGTCTGATATTCGTCTAATCGTGGGCCTGGGTAATCCAGGCCCCGAATATGAAAGCACCCGTCACAATGCGGGCGTCTGGTTTCTTGAAGAATTAGCCGCGCGTTATAACACCTCTTTGACTCCTGAATCCAAATTTTTTGGCAAAACTGCTCGTATCAATGTGGCAGGCCAGGATATCCGGTTACTCTACCCCACTACATTTATGAACAAAAGTGGTCAGGCCGTAGGTACATTAGCTAACTTTTATCGAGTAGAACCAGAACAAATTTTGGTGGCTTTTGATGAATTAGATTTGCCTCCTGGTGTAGCAAAATTCAAAGTGGGTGGCAGTTCCAGTCAAAACGGGGTAAAAGATATTGTCTCGCGACTGGCAAACAACAAAAATTTTCTGCGTTTGCGTATAGGTATTGGCCATCCCGGCGACAAAGCCCGGGTCACAGGCCATGTTTTAGGCAAACCGGCTTCAGTAGAAAAAGAAGCAATTGATAGCGCTATTGATGAAGCTGTTCGTTGTATCGATATTTTGCTGAAAGATGACTTAAAAGCAGCACAAAACCGGCTTCATTCCTTTAAAGCCGACGCAAAATAACTAACCGAATTAAGAGGCTAGCATGGGTTTTAAATGTGGTATCGTCGGCCTGCCAAACGTTGGCAAATCGACATTATTCAATGCACTAACCAAAGCAGGCATTGAAGCCGCCAACTTCCCGTTTTGTACCATCGAACCAAATACTGGTGTGGTGCCGGTACCTGATCTTCGTCTTGATAAGCTGGCACAAATCGTCAATCCTCAACGTGTTATTCCTACCACGATGGAATTTGTTGATATTGCCGGACTGGTAGAGGGAGCCTCAAAAGGCGAAGGCTTGGGCAATAAGTTTTTGGCTAACATTCGCGAGACCGATGCAATAGGCCATGTAGTCCGCTGTTTTGATGACGAAAACATTGTTCATGTCTCAGGTAAAGTGAGTCCGCAAAATGACATCGATGTTATCAATACCGAATTAGCGCTGGCTGATTTAGAAACGACTGAAAAGGCCTTACATCGTGTTGCTAAACGCGCAAAAGGTGGCGATTCGGATGCAAAGTTTGAATTAAAAGTACTTGAGAAGGTTAAACCTCACCTTGACCAAGGCTACTTACTACGCTCACTTGAGCTAAGTAAAGAAGAGTTAGAAGCAATCAGTTACATGAACATGCTTACTCTGAAGCCAACCATGTATATTGCCAATGTGAACGAAGAAGGCTTCGAAAACAATCCGTATCTAGACGAAGTACGTCAAATTGCCGAAGGCGAAAATGCAGTTGTGGTGGCGGTATGCGCTGCTATTGAATCTGAAATCGCAGAACTCGAAGATGATGAACGTGAAGAGTTTATGCAGGATATGGGATTAGAAGAACCCGGTCTGAATCGCGTAATTCGTTCTGGCTACAGCCTATTGACTCTGCAAACCTATTTTACTGCGGGTGTTAAAGAAGTAAGAGCCTGGACATTTCCTGAGGGCTCAACCGCCCCTCAAGCCGCCGGCCGAATTCATACAGACTTCGAAAAAGGCTTTATTCGTGCTGAGATTGTATCCTATGACCACTTTGTTGAATTTAACGGTGAACAAGGTGCAAAAGACGCGGGTAAATGGCGTTTAGAAGGTAAAGAATACATTGTTAAAGACGGCGATGTTATCCATTTCCGTTTTAATGTGTAACCTAGTCTTATTTCTTATTGATGCGTTTTGAGTTACAAAACGCATCAATAGTTTAATTCCGCAATAGAATAAATCTTACTGACCTATTGCATTTATTTGTCCTGATTCAGCATTCTTTATCTTAAGCTAACTACAAACGGTAATACGGTTTATTTGACTAATATTGTCTTTTAAAACAGACTGATGGCTGTTACTCATCTACCTGAAAATACCAAAATAGTATGTCCCCTTTCGCACGATCTGGACAGAAAAAAATCTACATCAGACCACCTGAACTATGAAGTTTTTTCTCGAAAATAGCTCGCGGTAAAAGTCAGTGCCTTACCTACAGCGAAGCGCACAAGTTGAAAAAACACGTCGCTTAACTTAACGTAACCCACACTACGTTACTTAACCTTATTGCATAGTTTCCTAATCAAAAGCATTAGCTGTCCAACTCACGGGCAAAAATTACTAAGTTAAGTTCAATAACGATACCAATGAACACTGATTAAACACCACTACTCACAGTAACAATTTCATCCACGTCTAACTCTGGTTTCGTATCCCTTTTTCAATCTGGATTTTTCATCCTGTACTTAACGCCACCTAACCAGTATGGCGAGATTACAATCTGGTGTAACCTGCCGACCAGGCCAGTTCTTTTTAGATTTTTGCATGGCTTTTATCTCTTCATCCGATACTTCTTATTCCGATTAGTTAGGTCATACGCGAAAGCTAAACAGCCCCACTATCCGCTTCAGTCGCTATTTAAAGTACGTTTTTAGTCGCCGTTTATAGAAACCAGTCATCACGCAGCCAGGAATAACCGAGCTTTTTTAAACGCTTTTTAAGTTATTTCACCTGTTGAGCAAACGCTTGCTACAAATTTCTGATGCTCGCAAATATACAAACTTCTTTCCACTAACACTTATAATTAAATGCGCTTGATAATTATTATCATTTGCATTTACATAATGTATGGTTTTGGCTACACTTCGTCGTCGTTAAAACAAGGAAAATACAGATGAAGAACAAAAAGATATCAATGGGCGCACACACTATTGCAGCCGCACTCGCCTTTGGACAAGGAGCTGCATGGGCGCAGGACTCTACCGAATGTCATGAAGACACTTCTGAACAGTGTACGGTTCCAGATGACGATACCATTGAACTTATTCGGGTTCATGGGATACAGCAGTCAATTTACCGTTATGATAAGTCGGGCGACCCCCGCCGCTTAGCTGATTTGGTAGATACTCCACAAACAATAAGTGTGTTGACTCAGGATCAAATTCAGGAAAGCGGAAAAACCGATCTCAAAGATATACTGGCCGCCCAGGCCGGGGTCACTTTAGGTACCGGTGAAAATGGAAACGCGTTTGGCGACCGCTATATTATCAGGGGCCATGAAGCACGTAGTGATGTATTTGTAGACGGCTTGCGGGACCCCGGTATGACTACCCGAGAAAGCTTTGCTACTGAGCGTGTCGAGATAACGAAAGGTCCAAGCTCTACCTTTGCCGGTCGCGGTTCATCAGGAGGCGCTGTAAATAGCATTACTAAAAAAGCGTCGACCAGCTACAACTTCGGACGCGTAGATGCAAGTGTAGGAACGGATGAGCATACGCGATTTACCCTTGACTATAACAAAACGCTCACCCCCGATAGCGCGCTTAGAATCAACGGTTTATTTGCAGAAGAAGATAAGCCAGGCCGCGAAGGTATTGAAAGAGAGCGCACCGGTGCTCAACTTTCTTATGTGGTTCATCCCACTGACAAATTGTCGTTTATTGGTGATGTTTACTATCTGGACGCAAAAGACCGCCCCGATTTAGGAAGCTACTATAATAGCGACAATAACTTTCCTCTTGAAGATATTCCGGTTTATGCTCAGGACGAAGACTTTTTGAATTCTGAAGTCACCACTTTTACTCTGCGTACCGAATATGAATTAAGCGACACCCTACGTTTTTATAACGCAACTCGTGCAGGAAAAACCGAGAATGAATATATTACTACCGGCATGAGCGGTAGCACGCGTGCAGATACCGATATTATAGCGCCTGGCGCTGAAACCTTGAACCTAAGCACACACCAGGGCTGGCAAGATGTTGACTATATCACTACCCAATTTAATTTATTCTGGGATACGCCTTTTTTAGGGTTTGATCACAGGCTGGTTTTTGGTTTTGAATATACCGATGAATCTGTAGATAACGGTACATTTTCGATTGAAAATGGGAATCTAGCCAACTGCTTAGTTGACGGGCGCCGCGGCATTTCTGAAGGTTACTGTATTACCGATGCCACTGGTAATGTGATAGACAATATCGGCCGTCTGACTAACCGTAATTTTGAACGTGCAGAGGCTGATGCGCTATATGATATTGAAACCTATTCGTTTTATATTATGGACACCGTGGCGCTAACCGACAACCTGGATGCCTTCTTTGGGCTTCGCGCAGACAGCTACGATTATACTAATGAAACCTCAGGACGCAGCGGCGAACAGGTCTTTGCTTTTTCAGACGACCTTTTTAATGGCCATTTGGGGTTGGTCTATGCACTTTCTGAATCTGGTAATCTTTACGCGGCCTACAGCACCGCAACCAATATCAATGGCGGCGAATCAGATTTAGGCGCTAACTGCGGTTACGGGGGATTGTGTGGCACTCCCGAACAAGCTGCGCAGGCCGATCCAGAACACGTCGAAAATATTGAGCTAGGCATTAAATGGATGTTATTTGATGACAACCTAATGACCAACGCGGCGCTGTTTCGTATTACCAAAGACGATGTTCATGAAAGTGTCGGTGATGCTTACTCTACCCTGGGCACTCTGAATACCGGCGAAAATCGTGTTCAGGGTATCGAATTTGGTGTCAGCGGAGATATAACCGAAAAGCTTAGTGTTCAAGCTTCAGCAGCGTTTATGGACTCACAAATACGTGAATCTTTTAACCCTGACAATATCGGACTTACGTTGAGCAACTTTGCTGATGAGAGCTTTTATCTGCAACTGCGATATCAGCCAAATGAGCAATTTGCCGTTGGGGGCGCCTATAGCTATCAGTCAAAAATGTACGGAGGGCAACCAGATACCGCTGCCGGCTACAATGCCGAAACCGGAGAATACGCAATTGTGGTACCAAGTTACCAGGTCATCAATTTATTTGCCAGCTACTATGCAACGCAAAGACTCACGTTGCAGGTTAATGTGGGTAACGCGCTGGATGAAGAATACTGGACCGCTGCATACCGTTCTGGTGCCTTTATGTATATAGGCGACGGCAGAAGTTTAACCGGTACTCTAAGCTATACATTTTAATTAAAACCTATAGGAATACGCTGCACTATGATTGTTATTGAAGGCTTACTAAACACGGCTGAGGTAAAGCACTACTGCGACACACTTGCCTGCGCGGCGTTTAGTAGTGGAACCGCCACCGCTAAGGGCATGGCAGCTCAGGTTAAAAATAATGGTCAGGCCGATGCGTCAAATCCAGAAATACGCCAGTTGGCGAACCAATTGCTTGGCTCACTGGGAAACCATACAAAGGTTGTTTCGGGCGCGTTACCGCAGCGTATTTTTCCACCTTGTTTTAATCGCTACAGTGAAAGTCAGAAATACGGCTACCACGTCGATGCCGCTATTATGCGTATACCCGGAACCACCGAAGTTATGCGCAGCGATATGTCCATGACAGTGTTTTTATCAGATCCACAGTCGTATCTTGGTGGCGAGCTGGTTATTCAGACAGGTTTTGGCGAACAAGCAGTGAAACTGAATGCAGGAAGCGCGGTACTTTATACTTCATCCAGTTTGCACAAAGTCAATCCGGTAACCAAAGGCCAGCGTTTGGCTGCTATCACCTGGATTCAAAGTATGGTGAGTGATGCCGCTGTTCGGGCCAGTTTACATGAGTTAGACGACGTCATTCAGACGCTTATTCAGGCGGGTAGCACACAACGGGCTGAACTTGATAAGTTACATCGTGTTTATCATAATTTGATTCGGCAATTTACCACGTTATAAAAAAGCAGGTGGCCAATAGTGGCCTCACAGGTGCTAATACCAACCGTAATAAAGCATGCGGGCGGCCACCCTTTTTAATCACTGCTGAAGTTAGTCATGACGTTTGATACCGATAGACCTCTGTATTTCCGCACTATTTATATACACCATTTAACCTCTTTGTCCGGTCTTCGCTCCACTTCCCTTTTAAAGCAAGTTTGTAGCATCAGCTTCATATCATCTTACCGTGATGAGTAGCTGCTTGAGGCTTGATACCTAAGCTATAAACCAAAACCCTGGGGCATTATTTTACCGCAACACGGGAAAGGGGTTTACATTTGAGTCTTGAGCGTCAAGCCATCATGTTAGTAACAAATGCGGCTCTAGCCGTTTAAATAGTGTGAGTAACTATTTTTGAAAAACAATGAAAAAAATCAGAGTAGAAAAGCCGAAGGTTGCGCTAGTGGTTATCTCAATGAATAACAAAATTTTATCAGAATATAGACTTACTGAGAGAAAAGATGGTCTTAACACAGCAATTTTGTCTTATTTTCGTACACTTACTGCTCAAAATAGCTGTTTCGGTATATATTGTGAGCACTTGAATAAAGTTAGTAAAAAAGGGGTTGACGAGACCCCGTCATATTCGCATAATACGCGCCACTTCCTTAAGGGGAAGAGAAAAAGTGACGAGGCTACGTAGCTCAGTTGGTTAGAGCACATCACTCATAATGATGGGGTCGCAAGTTCGAATCTCGCCGTAGCCACCATTTTTTTCTCTTAAGTCGAAGTGTTCAACAGTGCGGGAGTGGTGGAATTGGTAGACACGCTGGATTTAGGTTCCAGTGCTTCACGGCGTGAGAGTTCAAGTCTCTCCTTCCGCACCATGTTGGGGTATAGCCAAGTTGGTAAGGCACCGGGTTTTGATCCCGCTATTCGTTGGTTCGAGTCCAGCTACCCCAGCCACTTTTAAAAACCGGTCTCTCCGACCGGTTTTTTTATGAAAGAAAAATCAGGCTATGTAGCTCAGTTGGTTAGAGCACATCACTCATAATGATGGGGTCGCAAGTTCGAATCTCGCCGTAGCCACCAATTTCAATAAGTTTGTGGTATTCTATACAAAGCTTTATTGGGGTATAGCCAAGTTGGTAAGGCAGCGGGTTTTGATCCCGTTATTCGTTGGTTCGAGTCCAGCTACCCCAGCCATCCCTTCTGTTTTTTTAAAACTCATTTGTCATTTAATCCGTAAGCTTGGGTGAGATTGTTTTTTGCTTTAAAACAATCGGTAATGCGGATTCTGCTACTTTCGGTTCCTACACCACGTGGTAAGATGTTTATTCATTAAGAAAAGCTTTCCAAGGAAATTCAGTGATTGAAAAAATTGTCGCGGCCGTGAATAACGTGCTGTGGGGGGATGGACTGTCATTCAATCAATCGGTACCCGTTGTAGGTGATATCAATTTTGCCACCGGCCCACTTCTGATTTATATGCTGGTCTTTTGTGGTTTATGGTTTACATGGAAACTGCGTGCGGTTCAGATTCGTCACTTCGGTTATATGTTCTCGATAATGAAAGGCAGCACAAAATCGACGACCGAAGGTATCAGTTCTTTTCAGGCGTTGTGTACAAGTCTTTCGGCACGAGTGGGTACCGGTAACTTGGCAGGTGTTGCTGTTGCTATCTCTTTAGGTGGCGCAGGTGCCATTTTCTGGATGTGGATGATTGCCCTGATTGGTATGGCGACCGGCTTTGCTGAAAGCGTTCTGGGGCAATTGTACAAAGTAAAAGATGATAACGGAGAGTTTAGGGGGGGCCCTGCTTATTACATCAAACAAGGCCTGAACAAAACCTGGTTGGCGGTCGCCTTCTCTCTTTGTTTGTTTTTAGGATATGGTTTCGTATTTAGTGCGGTGCAGGCCAATACTATTACAGACGCTCTGGAAAACGCTTACGCTATTCCCACCCTATACTCTGGTATCGCCATTATTGCATTAGCTGCGATGATAGTGGTGGGTGGTTTACGCGGTATTGCGCGCTTTGCTGAGTTAGCAGTGCCCTTTATGGGTGTGGGCTATATTATAGTGGCCCTGGTCATTACATTTATGAATATCAGCGCTGTTCCAGACATGATTATGCACATTATCTATTCTGCATTTGGTCTTGAAGAGGCCGGTGCCGGCGCGTTAGGCGCTGCCATTAAAAACGGTATCCAACGAGGGCTGTATTCCAATGAGGCTGGTTCCGGGAGTGTTCCGCACGCTGCTGCAGGCGCGGCCCCAAACCCAAATCATCCGGTTTCGCAGGGCTATGTGCAGATGCTGGGGGTCTTTTTTGACACCATGATTTTATGTACTTGTACTGCATTTATCATTTTATTGGCTGGTCAAGAAAATGCGGCTGAAGGCATGGGCGGCATAGGTTTAACGCAAGAGGCATTGAGTATTCATATTGGCGCGTCGGGCACTGACTTTATTTCTGCGGCTATTTGTTTATTCGCCTTCACCTCGGTGGTTGCAAACTACGCGTATGGTGAGAGCAATTTACACATATTCAAACTCGATAATAAACCCGGCCGTCTCATTTATACTGCGGGTTATCTGGGTATGATTTTATGGGGCTCAATGGCGGCTTTACCTACCGTGTGGGCTATGGCGGATATGGCGCTAGGCTTGATGTCGGTAATAAATATCATTGCTATTATTTGGATGACACCGACTATCGTTTCTATTTGCCGGGATTACTTTACTAAACTGGATCGGGGTGAGCGCCCTGAATATGCTGATGGCGACTGCGAAATTCAGGGTAAGTCTGAAAAAGGAATCTGGTAAAAAGATATTTATGGTTGCCAGAAACAATTTAAATCGAGGGCTTTTATAACAAACAGCCCATTGCTTTAAATTGACTAAAAAGCCCGGAGACGATGCTATATCAAACCTGGGCTTTTTAGTTTATCGAACCGGTTCAATATCGTTTAGACGTCAGTGTAATAGCGAGCCTTTAAAAGCGTTGGGGAAAGTGAGTTCAGGTAAAAATTGTTGATATTCGCGTTTGCTTAATGCAGTGGCAAGTCACTTTTCCACATGGTTGCCCAGCCATAAAGTCACTGTACACATACAAACACAAACTTATTGATACGGCTGTAGACTGTAGACTGTAGACTGTAGACTGTAGACTGTGTTCAAGTCTTTGGCAGAAACTTCATCGCTTCAACTGCGCGGCGCTTTAATTTATTAGCACTTTGGTTTTGAAACAGAAAAATCAGGTGCTTAGCCCAATATTTGAATACAAAAAAAGCGCCCTAAGGGCGCTTATACTGTCGTTACTGTTTTACTTGGACCACTCAAACTTTTTAAAGGGTTCATCTACCGGGGTATTCGCAAGATGATTCGTGTAGTTGCTCATCAACTTTTGCGCCATTATCGTGATAATCTCAAGCAATTGCTGACGGGTAAAACCCGCATCAAAAAACGTTTTCAGTGTATCGTCATCGACATTACCGCGTCCGCGCGTCAGCGCTAATACAGTATTTTTTAACGTATTTAGCTTGGTGTCTGACAACTTCTTATCGTCACGAAGCTTTTGGATCAGCTCGTCATTTACGTCCATATTTTTCGCAATACCCGTATGAGCCGGCACACAATAATGGCACTCATGCTCTACATTCAATGTTTGCCACACTACCGTTAGCTGTTCTTTATCAAAGGAAGAATTTAACGCTAATTCATGAAGCTTTTGATAACCTTCAAGCAGTCCTGGGGCTTCAGCCATTACCGCATGCAAATTAGGAATCATTCCGAAAGATTTTTTTGACTCTTCAAGTAATGCTTTTGATTTTTCAGGTGCATTCGTTTCGTCATAAAGGGTAAAATCTGTCATTCGCCTCTCCTGTTAGTAAATGTTCATCTCATATACTGGGGGCACCTGAACAGTTGTTCAATGGGGTGAGTGAACAAATGTTCAAAATATTAAGGCTATAGGTTTTATGTCAGATCGCACAACTATGTTAAATATCGCTACAGATTTATTTTGGCGCAAAGGTTATCAGGCCACCAGTATGCGCGATATCCAACAGGCTTTGGATTTGCGCCCCGGTAGTCTTTATTCACGCTTTCAAAGTAAGTCTGAGTTATTTGAACAGGTAATTGTACATTATGCAGAACAAATTCTGGCGCGCTTAGAACAAAGCGCGCTTGAAAAAGATGGCCTTGAAGCCACCCGACAAATGTTTATTCAGGAGCTTCTAAAACCGGAGGAGCAACGCTATCAGCGTCAATGCCTATTGCTCAATGCCATGGCAGAAAGCAGTAAGCTTGAAGATAGAGCGGCCGAAGCCTTGGATGATGCTATGGCTAAAATGCTTCAGGGCTTTATTGCCCTAGCCATCTCGCTGCAACAGCAAAATTTGCTTTGCAGTGTTACTTCTGTCGATAAAATAGGTCAGTGGCTACAAATACAATTTGTCGGACTGAGAAACACTGCGTTTGTATCTCGCAATGATGAAGATATTGTGTACTTCATTGATAAACTACTTATCGACCTACAACATCAGTGGCCGCACAATGGCTAATGGTGCGTGGTCACGACTGGGCTATCGGGCTATCGGGCTATCGGGCTATCGGGCTATCATCACGATAAGCTGAATGACTAGCGAAATCATTATCAGCGGCCATATCCAGCGGGCAATTTTGCCGGCCGTTTCGCTGCTGACCCGCATGTTCGAACGCTCAATTAGCGGCACTACAACTAACAGGGTTAAAAACAGCACACCCAGAATTATTAATACTTCCATAATCACATCCCCATGGCATATTGCAAAATTTGACGTTTAGCAAAATCGGTTTGCTGAGCCATCTTCAGCATGCCGGTTCGTAACCACTTTACTGCAGACACATCATTGCTAAACAACAGGTAGAACGCATCCATCGCGCTCATCATCGCCAGGTTGTCGCGCCGACGACGATGCTCGTAGCCCTGCTTAAATCTCTGTATATCAAGTGTTGTCGACCCGGGCTCAGTAGTTTTAAGCAGGGCCTGCACATCTTTAAAGCCAATATTAACCCCCTGCCCCGCCAAAGGATTAATAGTATGGGCAGCATCGCCTACCAAAATAGCCTGATTTTTAACATATTGCTTTGCATGCATGCGAGATAAAGGAAACGCCGCTTTGCCTTGTATCTTAAATTTGCCGGTGATGTTCGCAAAAGATTCTTCAATCGCCTGGGTGAGTTGTGTATTGTTCATTGCTTTTAACTGGCGGATTCGCGCTGGCGAGTCGTACCATACAAACGAGCCAAAATTTTTGTACATAGGTAAAAATGCCCGTGGTCCGCTAGGGTGGAATTCTTGCCACGTCCAATCAGGTTGTGCCTGCGTTGTCTCAACAATCACTCCCAGTGCCTGCTGGCCATATTGCCAGCCCTGTGTACCAATAGCCGCCTGCTGGCGAACAAACGACGTCGCACCGTCGGCCCCGATAACCCATCGCGCTTCAATGGTACGCTGGTTTTGTAGAACAACAGTACAACCATGAACCTGGTTCCATTGAATTGCCTGGGGCGCCTGCGTATAGCGGGTCAGATTGGCAGTATGCTGTTGTAATTCAATTGCGTTCAGGCAAGCCAGTTGAATAAGCCGATTTTCACAAAAATAACCTAATATACTTTTACCCAGAAGGTGCGCATCAAAATCAGTGGTCGCCTGTTTTTTTTCCCAGACCGAAAGTTTGCTATACGGCCTGAGCCGCGAGTCGGGAATTAACTCCCACGCCCCTAAAGACTGCAACAATGCCGCCGAACCGGCTGAAATAGCACTTACACGCAAGTCGGGTGGCTGGTCTGGTTCAAAAGGTTTGGGCGGCGCTGGATCTATCAAGGCCACTTTATATCCCTGACGCAATAGTCCTAACGCCAGCGTGGCGCCAATCATACCTGCACCGTTTACGCAAAAATCGTACATATGCTCTCCTGCCCTTATTCACCTTATTATGACCTAAACAAGGGCTTAGGTCATAATGTGCTTTATATCATACGAGACTCTTACTAATTTTCGATTAAGATTCTGTACAATCGCTGGGCAAACACGCTTATAGCAGGTAAAATACGCGGCTATTTTGAACATTTATCCATCCCTCTTGCTGGCAGTGACGCGATGCGCAAGGTGCGCACAATTTACCATTATCAGGACTATGAAAAAGGGGTGGGTTAAAACCTGAACTGACTGTATTCGCTATGACTAAAAAGCTTTTTATTAAAACCTGGGGCTGCCAGATGAACGAGTACGACTCGGACAAAATGGCAGACCTGCTCGACTCAACTCACGGCTATACTCGTGCAGAAGAAGCAGAAGATGCTGATATCATTTTGCTTAATACCTGCTCAATAAGAGAAAAAGCACAGGAAAAAGTATTTCACCAACTGGGTCGTTGGAAAAATCTTAAGCAGGATAAGCCTGAATTGATCATTGGTGTGGGTGGCTGTGTGGCCTCTCAAGAAGGTGATGCTATTCGTCAGCGCGCGCCCTTTGTCGATTTGGTTTTCGGACCTCAAACCTTGCATCGATTACCTGAAATGATCAACGATTTACAAGGCGGTGCCAAGTCGGTGGTCGACATCAGTTTTCCTGAAATTGAAAAGTTCGACCGTTTACCTGAGCCTCGGGCTGAAGGGCCGACCGCCTTTGTTTCTATTATGGAAGGTTGTTCGAAGTACTGTACATTTTGCGTAGTACCGTATACCCGTGGTGAAGAGGTCAGTCGTCCGGTAGACGATGTTCTGTTAGAAGTCGCACAGCTTGCTGAACAAGGCGTTCGTGAAGTTAATTTACTGGGACAGAATGTGAACGCCTTTCGCGGCGAACATCATGATGGAACAATGTGCTACTTTTCAGAGTTGTTAGAACTGGTGGCCGCCATAGACGGTATCGACAGAATTCGTTATACCACCTCGCATCCGGTCGAGTTTACTGATGATATTATCGCTGCCTACGAAACGATTCCCGAGCTCGTAGATCATTTGCATTTACCGGTTCAAAGCGGTTCAGACCGGGTGTTGACGTTGATGAAGCGCGGTCATACGGCATTAGAATATAAGTCGCGGATACGCAAATTACGTAAAGTGCGTCCCAATATTAGTATGTCATCTGATTTTATTATTGGTTTTCCGGGCGAAACTGACGCCGACTTTGAAGCAACTATGGACCTGATTCAGGCCGTTGATTTTGATCTGAGCTTTAGCTTTATTTACAGTGCCCGCCCCGGTACACCAGCAGCTGATGCTGTTGATGATGTTTCTGAAGCAACAAAAAAACAACGTTTACACCTGTTGCAGCAGCGTATTACTCAGCAAGCATTGCGTATTGCTCGTCATATGGTTGGCACCCAGCAACGTATTTTGGTTGAAGGCCCATCGAAAAAGAACCCAATGGAGCTTTCAGGGCGTACTGAAAACAATCGGGTAGTCAACTTTGAAGGCACCCCAGATATGATTGGCGAATTTATTGATGTGCACATTACCGATGTGTTCACCAATTCGCTTCGTGGTGATGTAATTCGACGCGAAAACGAAATGGGGTTGCGTGTAGCAGTTTCACCCCAATCTATTACCGCGAGACATCAACCAGAACAACCTGATGCCCTTGGAGTGGGTCAGTTTGTTCCAACCGTTTAAAGTGAGGAATCAAGTAGCTTGAGTAATTTGGTTAGCAACGAAATTGTATTAGAGCCTGAAGATAACAAACGGCTATCAGTATTGTGTGGACCGTTTGATGACAATATCAAACAAATTGAACGTCGTCTGGGTGTTGAAATAACTTACCGTAACAATGCGTTTCGGGTTTTAGGTGATGCTCAACAAACCAGTGGCGCAGCAGAGTTACTTAAGCAGCTGTATGTTGAAACTCAGCCGGTAAAAGGACAGCCTGCCGAACTGACTTCTGAGCAGGTACATTTAGCCATTCAGGAGTCTAAAGTTTTAGAGCAGGAAGACGCTTCTTCCCGCCCCGGCAAAGAAGTTAATATAAAAACAAAGCGCGGCGTAATTAAGCCCCG
This sequence comes from Alteromonas lipotrueiana, assembly GCF_019249245.1. Taxonomy (GTDB): domain Bacteria; phylum Pseudomonadota; class Gammaproteobacteria; order Enterobacterales; family Alteromonadaceae; genus Alteromonas; species Alteromonas lipotrueiana. Next base: position 39,382 of record NZ_JAESDK010000011.1, read on the forward strand.
TAATCCAAACCAGGGTCAATATGTTGCCAATATTATAAATCACGATATTACCTTTGGTATAGGGCCGGCTGGTACGGGTAAAACTTACCTGGCCGTCGCGGCGGCAGTGGACGCGCTTGAACGTCAGGAAGTTCGCCGTATCTTACTGACCCGCCCCGCAGTAGAGGCGGGTGAAAAGCTGGGTTTTCTACCGGGCGACTTGTCACAGAAAGTTGATCCCTATTTACGCCCACTTTATGACGCCCTGTTTGAAATGCTGGGCTTTGAAAAAGTCGAAAAACTGATGGAACGCAATGTTATTGAAGTTGCTCCACTTGCGTATATGCGTGGGCGTACATTAAACGATGCGTTTATTATTTTGGATGAAAGCCAAAATACCACCTCAGAACAAATGAAAATGTTCCTGACCCGTATCGGTTTTAATTCAAAAGCGGTGATCACAGGCGACATTACCCAAATTGATTTACCTCGAGGCGTACGTTCTGGCTTGCGACACGCTATTGATGTACTAAAAGAGGTCAATGACATTTCATTTAACTTTTTCACGGCAACTGACGTAGTGCGTCATCCTGTTGTGGCACGGATTGTTCAGGCTTATGAACGTTTTGATGCTGAACATGAAGCTGCGCAACAGGCACGTCGTGAAGAGGCTAAAAAAATAGCTTTAGCGCGTGAGAATAGCGAAACAAAGCCCTCGTGACCGCGCTTATTGATTTGCAGCTGGCTTATGAAGGTGATGCAGCTATTGCCGCAGATATCCCTCAAGCCAGCCAGCTTCAACAATGGGCCGACATGGTTTTTGTTATGCTGGATCTATACGATCAGGAAATGACACTACGCTTTGTGGGCATCGAAGAGTCCCAGTCTTTAAATCATCAATTCAGAGGCAAAGATAAACCTACCAATGTTTTATCATTTCCCTTTGAATCACCACCGGGCATGGAAATGCCGCTTCTGGGAGATTTAGTGGTTTGTGCCCCCATAATTAGTCGTGAAGCCAATGAACAAAATAAGCAAGTAGCACATCACTATGCTCATATGATTGTTCATGGCATTTTGCATTTACTTGGCTATGATCACATTGATGATGCACAGGCTGAGGAAATGGAAGCACTGGAAATTCGGATCTTAGCCGAATTAGCCATTGACGACCCTTATCAAGACCATTAAGTTTACCATCGGATATAAATAAAAACGGATACTATGAGCGACGATAACCCCCACTCTACCAACGGCTCTTCGTCGAAAAGTTGGCTCGATAAGCTAAAACTGACTTTCTCCGGAGAGCCGCAAAGTAAAAAAGAACTGGTCGAAGTTATTACCGAGGCTGAGCAGCGCGAAGTAATCGATCCCCAGACTCGGGAGATGATAGAGGGCGTCATCGGTGTAAATGAAATGCGGGTAAGAGACATTATGATACCCCGTACTCAGATGACCACTATCGACATTGACCAAAAGGTAGAAGAGTTTCTGCCTATTATGCTCGAGTCTGCTCACTCCCGATTCCCTGTTATCAGCGAAGATAAAGACCATATCGAAGGTATTTTGCTGGCCAAAGATTTACTGGCCTATATGTTCAATACTGAAAAAGAATTTTTACTTCGGGCGGTCTTGCGTCCAGCCGTGATTGTTCCTGAAAGTAAACGGGTAGATGTACTGTTAAAAGAATTTCGTCAGCAGCGCTACCACATGGCTATTGTGGTGGACGAATATGGCGGCGTTTCGGGGCTGGTCACCATTGAAGATATTCTTGAACTTATCGTGGGCGAGATTGAAGACGAATACGATACCGAAGAAGACGGCACCGATGATATTCGGCCGTTAAATAAATACACGTATTCGGTAAAAGCCCTAACGCCGGTCGACGAGTTTAATAGTTTCTTTGAAACCAGCTTTAGTGAAGAAGAAGCCGATACTATTGGTGGTATTGTGCTTAAAGCCTTTGGTCATATGCCTTCGACCAACGAAGAAGTGGTTATCGGCGATATTAATTTCAAAATTACTCACTCTGACAAGCGTCGGTTAGTGCAGCTCAAGGTGACAATTCCTTCTTTGGAGTGAAATTTTTGAACTCGTTTTTTTCTTTGGTTTTACTGTTGTTCAGTGGAGCCAGCCTGACGCTTGCCTACGCGCCCTTTAACGTTTGGCCAATCACATACTTAGGCTTGATAATAGCGGTACGCCAGTTGCAACGTCGCCCCGACAATGGCTTTAAAAGCGGTTGGGTATTCGGATTGGGCTGGTTTGGTGCCGGCATTAGCTGGGTTCACGTAAGCATTGCTGATTTTGGCGGCTTACCCCTATACGCTTCTGTCGGGTTGATGGCGGTGCTGTGCAGCTATCTGGCTTTATTCCCTGCCCTTGCCTTTTACCTTACCAAAAAATTATTCAAACCAGCATGGTGGCCATTGACACTTCCCGCCTGGTGGTTCGCCAGTGAATGGCTTCGCAGCTGGTTACTTTCAGGTTTTCCCTGGCTATCGGTGGGATACAGTCAGCTTGACTCACCCTTGGCAGGATGGTTCCCGGTAATCGGCGAAACTGGCGTCAGCGCCCTTATTGTCTTTGTAGCTACTGGCTGCGCCGTTTGGTTAAGCAGGCGACAATTAAAACCCGTGGGTGTTTCTGTTGCATTAATTTTTGGAGCCGGCTGGGCTTTACAACAGATTCAGTGGGTTACTGTACTCAAAACTGTTGATGTAGCTATGGTGCAGGGCAATATTGAACAGTCTATGCGGTGGCAACCCGAACAAGACCAACCTATCATGGATAAGTACCGTTCGCTTACCCGCCCGTTGCTAGATAACGATTTGATCATTTGGCCTGAGGCTGCCATACCAAAGCTGGAATTTTTATCCCGAGCCTGGTTACGTGAGCTTGATAACGAAGCGGCGACCCAAAATACGGCCATTGTCACAGGTATTGTAAATTACAACTTTGAAACCGAACAGATATGGAACTCGCTTATTGTTTTAGGCCAGCAAGATAATAAGCCTGGGGGAGATTATCGTTATTCAGAGGCGAACCGGTATGCAAAACATCATCTTTTACCCATAGGCGAATTTGTACCCTTTGAGGATATTTTGCGCCCGCTCGCTCCACTATTCGATTTACCAATGTCATCTTTTTCGCGCGGGGATTTTTCTCAGACCAATTTACAAGCAAATGGAATACAACTGGCTCCAGCTATTTGCTTTGAAATTGCCTTTCCGCGTCAGGTGGCCGCCAATATTCATAATGATACCGACATACTTTTAACGGTCAGTAACGATGCCTGGTTTGGCCATTCGCATGGACCTGCACAACATTTGCAAATCGCTCAAACCAGAGCATTAGAAATGGGCAGGCCTGTTATTAGGGCAACCAACAATGGCATCACGGCATTTATTGACGCAAAGGGAGCGATTACCAGTCGGCTGCCACAATTTGAACAAGGTACAATTACAGATAAAGTGCAAATTACTCGCGGCACAACCCCATACCGTTCTGTCGGCGACTTCCCGATGGCGATGATTTTATTGTTCGCCCTTATAAGCGTCTGGTGGTATCAGCGACATAAATAACCTGATTACCTGAGATTGTGTTTGTCGGCAAACATGATCCATTTTACCCCCTGCTACGATATTGATTATTTATCCGATGGAGAAATAAATGGCCGGCGGTTGGGCAAAAGACGGAGCGGTGCAAGACCAAATTGATGCCAGTGTCGAAGATGCGCTAGCTCGTGCAAAAAGCAATATGCCTACTGGCGAAAGCGCAGAGTTTTGTGAGTTATGCGACGAGCCTATTCCAGAGGCCCGACGGGTTGCTATCCCAGGTGTTCAGCTTTGTATTCAATGTCAAAGTGAAGAAGAAAAGAAAACCGTTAGACACTCCTCAATAAATCGCCGCGCCAGTAAAGACAGCCAACTTCGCTAGGGGCCCCACCGCTAAGCTTAGCTATCAGACTCTTTTACGGTAGCTGTATTAAATAACCTACTACGTCGATACTGCAATTTAACTGTGTTCAAGCGGTTACACAACTTTGTCCAGTTACGTTTAATAAATGGATACTGGCATCAGTCGATACCATTTAAAAAGAAATCGCCCTTTATTGTTGGACACCCACAGTTAAAATTACCTACCTAATTGTGGACACCCACAGTTAAAAATCATCAAGCCTCACTTCTGTACTATGCCGAGGACTCGAAAGCAGAATTTTTAAAGTGGGTGTCCATGATGATACGACTGGATCTCCAAGGTGGTATTTTGTGGATGTCCAAGGTTATACGAGCATCGATGTTACGAATTCGCCAGTGCTTTGATGGTTATGAATTTTGTCGCCAGTTGGACAAATAAAAGCAGCTAATAGTGCCACCACTACGTTGTCCGTTTCATCTGGTAATGGCAGACAGTCAATTTCGTTTTTTATTGTTGGACAGTCACTTTATTGTTGGACACCCACAGTTAAACATAATCTTATTAGTGGACACCCACAGTTAAACATAATCTTATTAGTGGACACCCACAGTTGAAAAATCATCAAGCTTCACCTGCACACTAAGCAGGGAGCTCTATAGCAGGCTTTCTCGAGTGAGGCTGTCCATATTTATATTGTGGGTGTCCATGGTGATATTTTGTGGGTGTCCATGATTATAGGTGTGGGTGTCCACAATTGTAGGTGCAGGATTATCGGCTAACTTTTCATAAGAATACGTTCTGGCAGCCTTGAATAATCCTCACAAAACCTTATTGTATAAAGCAGCTGATGCTTGATTGTGAGGTTAGCAGTAATTCACCTTTTGCTTAATAGGATAGGTTTATGCGTTCTGTAGATATGACACCGCTGTATCGTTCTTTTATTGGGTCTGACCATTTAGCCACATTGATTGATGCGGCGAACAGGGCAGAAAAACAAAGCTCCTATCCACCCTACAACATCGAACTTCTGGATGAAAATAAGTACCGTATTACCATGGCGGTAGCTGGGTTCAGGCAAGATGACATAAATATTGAAATGTTAGAGAACACGCTAACGATTACTGGCAATAAAGCGTCTTCGGCGACAAGTGAGAATGAGCGTACCTACCTGCATAAGGGCATTTCAGATCGAAGTTTTGAACGCAAGTTTCAGTTGGGAGACAATGTAAAGGTACTTGGCGCTGATATTGAGCATGGCCTGCTGCATATTGATATGGAAAGAATAATTCCTGAAGCTCAAAAACCACGGCAAATTAAAATTGACGGTAACTTACTGACAAACCGATAGTTAGCGTTTGACGTACTCCGGAACCCGTTTAATAACCGCTGTTCCAGAAATATAGTCGTGAAAGCCCCGTTTGTTTTTATCAAAGGCAATCCAGATAAAGCCAAGAAAAAACGGGGCTATCGAAACGATATAGGCAAAATAGCGAACCGTCGACTTTAAAAACGAAGGCTTTCTTCCTGTTCGTATATCTACAATTTGAATACCCATCAGCAATTTCCCCGGGGTACCTAAATATTTTTGCCAGAACCATAGTGTTCCAATTAACGGCAGTAAATAACCCAAACCAAGATTCATCCACAGGGGATTATCTACCCCGGCCAAAGATACCGAACCTGATACCAGGGCCACGGGCACGGTCACAAACAGGAAAATAAATAAAAAATCCAACACTACCGCTAAAAACCGTAGAATGAATCCAGCGGGCGTTACCCCAAACATACTCATGGTTATAGTAATCCTTTCAGGCGGGCTAAACCGAACGCATTACAAGTGCTTGCGTCGGTAAGTTTGCCATCTTTAATATCGTTAACGAGCTGTTTTATCGACACACGATGTACTGTCAATCCTTCTTCTTCATCATCAAGATGTTGCTCGCCCTGCACTAACTGCTGAGCGACATAAATATGGTAACCCTGATTAGACATCCCATTTGCTAAATACTGAAACCCAACGTAGGTCCAGCTATTCGCCGTCAAGCCGGTTTCTTCTTTTAATTCTCTGGCGGCCAGTTCTTTTGGATCTACATCGGGGTTTTCATCCCAGGTGCCCTGTACAAACTCTCGTTGCCGCGAACCTACAGGGTAACGGTATTGTTCGACCATATATACATAATTATTTTCTAATGGAATTATGATCGCAAAATGCGGTTTTTCTACGACACTGTAAATACCCTGAGCCCCACTTGCCCGTTCAATATTGTCTTCGCGCACCCTCATCCATTTACTTTCATAAACTATTTTGGTATCTACGGTTTTTATCTCGGGTGCATTCTTAGTCAATTTCATTGTTGCCACCTATATCTGCTCGATTAACCCGGGGGAGAGATGATAACCATCGTTGCAAAATTTCATGTTGCTTTGTGCCGACAAATACCGGAGTTATATGCGACTCTTCATTATTAACACGAGTTTGCACCTCAGGTAGGTTCAGTTTAGAAAAAGCATCAATATTACTTATGGGATCATCTGAAGCGCCATAAACCAAAATCGGTATATTCAGCGAAGGTAAATCGTTCATCACGTTGGTATCTGAGACGGACAATTTTCTACGGCTCAATACACGCAAAGCCGCTTTTTTAATGTAATAGTCAGGTGTGAAAACCTCTAACCACGGTGAGTAGGTTTTTGCTACGCCCAACGTTGCTTCATCAAAAGCTTGCATGGGCGCCAATAAAACAAGCGCATTTACTGATGAGTTAAGTTTGGCGGTTTTCACTGCAGCCACGGCGCCCATTGAATGGCCTATTAGTAAAACTGGCTCTGGCAAATTGCGCAACTCACTATTTATGAATTGATTTAACAAAGGAGCATCGTTAGTACCAAACCCGGGGGTCATAGTAGCGGCACCATGTCCCGCCATATCAATGGCAATTACATCAAACCCTAAAAATTTGAAATAATCCATCGTAAATAGCCAAATGTTTTTGCTTCCCCCGTAGCCATGAAGCAGTATTACTGTCCCTTTATATTTGTTTCTATCAACTTCTGTTAATTTCAGCGATTTTTTCACGCTTTTAGCTGAATCTTCGAACGTCCCGGTTAGTTCAATAGAGCCTGCTTTTTTAGTTTTTTCTGAAGTTTTAAGAGGTGTTGGGGCGAGATAATAATACTCGGTACAAAAGCTGGAAGTCTTGCTGCAGTACTTTTGTGTTTGGATATGTAGTTTATCAATGAGAGCATCAACTTGATCACCACTATATAGGATCGGAACTTTTGCATTTTCGATTTTATCGGCGATCAAGCTGCTGCAACCGGTAAGTAACAGCACCACAGTTATCAACGTACATTTTATAAGCCGCGATTTCATCCAATCCTCCAACGACTAAAACAAATTATAGAAAGTAAAAAGGGAGCCAAAGCTCCCTTTTTACTTTAAAGATATTCGACCTCAATAATCTCAAACTCAACTGCGCCCGATGGCGTTTGAATAGTGACTACGTCATCCACAGTCTTACCTATCAATCCCCTGGCTATGGGAGAGTTAACCGAAATCAGATTATTTTTAATATCTGCTTCGTCATCGCCCACTATCCGGTAACGGGTTTCTTTGTCTGTCTCAAGGTTCATGATTGTCACCGTGGTTCCAAAGATAACTTTACCGGTATTTTCTATCTTTGTTACATCGATAATCTGCGCGTTAGATAACTTTCCTTCGATATCCTGAATGCGACCTTCGCAAAAACTTTGCTGCTCGCGGGCAGCATGATATTCCGCATTTTCTTTTAAATCGCCGTGCTCGCGTGCTTCTGCGATTGATTGGATAATTCGTGGGCGGGTTACCGATTTCAGTTCATTAAGCTCATTGCGCAGAAGCTCTGCACCGTGAGCAGTCATAGGATACTGAGCCATAGCTTTATCTCACTTTTATGTCTGTTTATACTAAAACACGATCAAAAAAAGTGCGCCTGAAAGGCGCACATTTCTTTTCCTAATTATATTCACAGGATACCTCGTATCCTGCAGATTGTCATTACTGTTTCAACCGGTTATGCAACTCTTGTACAGACGACACGCGGCTTCGATCATCCGCTGACTTAGCCTGAACGGTAGCAAACGCGGCATTCATAGTTGTGGTATACGTAATTTTATTCAGCAAGGCTTCGCGGCGAATATACACCGAGTCGGTAATTGCCTGACGTCCTTCGGTGGTGTTGATTATATAATCGTACACCCCGTTTTTTATAGAGTCGACAATATTCGGCCGGCCTTCAGAAACCTTATTTACCACGCTGCTGATAATACCCGCATCATACAAGGTTGTTGCAGTACCGCGGGTCGACTCAATTTCAAAGCCATTATCAACAAGCAGCCGAGCCAATTCAATAACCCGGTTTTTGTCAGTATCACGTACCGATAAAAGTGCTTTTCCTTTGCGCGGTAACGGAGCGCCGGCGCCCAGGTTAGCTTTAGCGTAGGCTTCTTCAAATGTATCGCCCACTCCCATAACTTCTCCGGTCGAACGCATTTCGGGCCCAAGTAATGGGTCCACGCCCTGAAATTTTGCAAAGGGAAGTACGACTTCCTTAACTGAGTAAAACGGTGGAATAACCTCTTCTGTCACCCCTTGTGCTTTTAAGGAAATTCCCGCCATTGCCCGGGCAGCAACTTTGGCTAAAGGCACCCCTGTGGCTTTTGATACAAAGGGTATTGTTCGGGCTGCACGAGGATTAACCTCAATCAGATAAACTTCGTTGTCTTTGATTGCAAACTGCGTGTTCATCAAACCTATTACACCCAGCTCAAGCGCCATCGCTTTTACCTGCTGACGCATAGTGTCCTGAATTTCAGGCGATAACGAGTAAGGAGGTAAAGAGCAAGCCGAGTCACCAGAGTGCACCCCTGCTTGTTCGATATGCTCCATAATGCCGCCAATCACAACATCGGTGCCATCGCAAACCGCGTCAATATCGACTTCGATAGCATCGTCTAAAAACCGATCGAGTAATACCGGTGAATCGTTCGATACCTTTACCGCGTCGGTCAGATAACGCTTAAGGTCTTTCATGTCGTAGACAATTTCCATAGCCCGGCCGCCCAATACATAAGACGGACGCACCACTAACGGAAAACCAATTGCATCGGCTCGTTCTACCGCTTCTTGAATATTACTTACGGTGGCATTTGCAGGTTGTTTAAGGTTAAGTTTATTAACCATATGCTGAAAACGCTCGCGATCTTCAGCCCGGTCTATGGCATCAGGGGAGGTGCCGATAATAGGTACACCATTGGCTTCTAGGTCACGCGCCAACTTAAGCGGCGTTTGGCCACCATACTGAACAATCACACCTTTGGGCTTTTCTTTCGCCACAATTTCAAGTACATCTTCAAGCGTTACAGGCTCGAAGTACAAGCGATCTGAGGTGTCATAGTCAGTAGAAACCGTTTCAGGGTTACAGTTAACCATAATGGTCTCGTAACCGTCTTCGCGCATTGCCAGAGCCGCATGCACACAGCAATAATCAAATTCAATACCCTGACCAATACGGTTAGGGCCGCCGCCCAGCACCATAATTTTGTCGTTATCTGTAGGCTGAGCTTCGCACTCTTCATCATAGGTAGAGTACATATAGGCTGTACTTGTTGAAAATTCCGCAGCGCAGGTATCTACCCGCTTGTAAACCGGATAAATATCATACCCATGGCGCACCCCACGCACATCGCTTTCTGCGACATTTGTCAGCTCAGCCAGGCGCGCATCCGCAAATCCTTTCCGTTTAAGTTTTTGCATCAGCTCAGCATCAATGGCACTGAGGCCTTTGTCGGCAACTTCCTGTTCCAGCTTCACCAGCTCTTCAATTTGCACCAGATACCATCTGTCAACATTGGTTAGGCTGAAAATCTCATCAACATCCATCCCAAAGCGAAAAGCATCGGCGATATACCAGATACGCTCGGCGCCCGGTTCGCGCAGTTCATACACTAGCTTACTGCGGGCATCGGGATCAGCCAGATTTACCATTGGATTTAGCCCGGTAGCGCCCACTTCCAGACCACGTAACGCCTTTTGCAAAGATTCTTGCTGGTTGCGGCCGATAGCCATAACCTCGCCCACTGACTTCATTTGCGTGGTCAAGCGATCGTTCGCACCGGCAAATTTTTCAAAGTTAAAACGTGGAATTTTTGTCACTACATAATCAATAGCCGGCTCGAATGAGGCTGGGGTCAGACCGCCGGTAATATCATTATTAAGCTCATCAAGAGAATAGCCCACTGCTAATTTGGCGGCAATTTTGGCGATAGGAAAACCCGTGGCTTTAGAGGCCAGCGCCGAAGAGCGCGATACCCGCGGGTTCATCTCAATAATCACCATGCGACCCGTTTGGGGATCTACCCCAAACTGAACATTTGACCCGCCGGTTTCTACACCAATTTCACGCAGTACAGCCATGGCCGCGTTGCGCATAATCTGAAATTCTTTGTCGGTCAGAGTTTGGGCGGGAGCTACGGTGATCGAGTCTCCGGTATGTACCCCCATCGGGTCGAAGTTTTCAATGGTACATACAATGATGCAGTTATCGCTTTTATCGCGAACCACTTCCATTTCGTACTCTTTCCATCCAATCAAAGATTCATCAATAAGCAGTTCTTTGGTTGGTGATAAATCTAGTCCCCGATGGCAAATTTCATTAAATTCGTCGATATTATAGGCAATGCCCCCCCCTGAACCGCCCATCGTAAATGAGGGTCGAATAATGCAGGGAAATCCAATGCGCGATAGCACATCGTGCGCTTCTTCTATACTGTGCGCAATCTCGGCCCGAGGACACTCCAGACCTATATTTCGCATGGCCTTATCAAAACGGTTGCGATCTTCGGCTTTGTCTATGGCATCGGCGGTGGCACCAATCAACTCAACATCAAACTCGGTTAATACACCTTCGCGGTCAAGCTCAAGTGCACAGTTTAATGCGGTCTGACCACCCATAGTGGGCAAAATAGCGTCGGGGCGTTCTTTTTCGATGATTTTGCGCACCACTTCCCAGTGAATCGGCTCGATATAGGTCGCATCGGCCATTTCCGGGTCGGTCATAATAGTAGCGGGATTCGAGTTAACCAGAATAACCCGGTACCCTTCTTCGCGCAGCGCTTTACACGCCTGAGCGCCGGAATAATCAAATTCGCAGGCCTGACCAATCACAATAGGTCCGGCACCAAGAATCAGAATACTTTTTAAGTCGGTACGTTTTGGCATAACGGGCTTGTCCTACTGCTTTGCTTGTTCGATGAGGTCGATAAAGTGGTCAAACAATGGACCGGCGTCTTGGGGTCCCGGGCTGGCTTCAGGGTGACCTTGAAAGCTAAACGCCGGTTTATCTTTACGATGTATGCCTTGTAGCGATTTATCAAACAAAGAAATATGGGTAATTTCCAAGTTATCGCCCAGGCTGCTTTCATCTACCGCAAACCCATGATTTTGACTGGTAATCATGACATTCCCCCGCTGCAGGTCTTTAACAGGATGGTTAGCGCCATGGTGTCCAAATTTCATTTTCACGGTTTTCGCACCGCTGGCAATAGCCAGTAACTGATGGCCTAAGCAAATACCAAAAGTAGGAATACCGGCATCAACGATGGTTTTAATGGCTTCAATTGCATAATCACATGGTTCGGGGTCGCCAGGGCCATTAGATAAGAAAACCCCATCGGGTTTCATCGCCAGAACCTCGTCAGCCGGAGTTTGCGCCGGGACCAACGTAATTTTGCAATGGCGGTCAACCAACATACGTAAGATATTGTGCTTTACCCCGTAGTCGTAAGCTACCACATGGTATTTAGGTGGCTCAGTGGGCTTAACATAGCCTTCGCCCAGTTTCCACACACCGCCATCCCATTGACTGATTTCTTTGCTGCACACTTCTTTGGCTAAATCCATGCCTTTAAGCCCTGGGTATGCCTGTGCTTGTTTTAACGCGGCCTTTTCGTCCAAATCTTCGGTACACACAATACATCCGTTTTGCGCGCCTTTATCTCGTAACAAACGCGTTAATCGGCGGGTATCGATATCGGCAATACCAACCACGTTGTGCTGTTTAAGATAATCGGATAGAGACTGAGTTTGACGAAAATTACTGGCTAACAGGGGGAGTTCGCGAATCACAAGACCTTTGGAGCGTATTTGGTCGGCTTCAACGTCTTCTAAATTAATACCGGTATTACCGATGTGGGGATAAGTCAGGGTGATGATTTGTTCAGCGTAAGAGGGGTCGGTGAGGATTTCCTGATAACCGGTCATGGAGGTATTAAAAACAACCTCCCCAACGGCTATACCTTGTGCACCTATCGCCGTACCTTTAAAAACAGAACCGTCCTCTAACACCAAAAGGGCAGAATTAGCCAAGTCAACCTCCAAATTAAGGATAACCGAGTGTTTTGATTTTGCGTAAACCAAAACGCACAAAAAAACCGGAAAAAAAGCAGGTAGTTAACCTTTATTCCGTTTGTAGTATTTGCAGCTAATAAACCTGCGTTGCAACGCTCTACAACGCAAAATTCTGGCAAATTCCGTGAAGTATATAGTAAATCTTAAACACGGTCTAATCCGATTTTGCCAAAATACTAAAAACGGAGCGTTGCATATGTTTTTACATTAAAACCATTAAAACTTGATGTTTACATTTCATAAACCGAGCGTTAATTCAGCCCTATTACATCGTTCATTCCATATAATCCAGGCGCTTTATGCTGCAGCCAAACCGCGGCTTTTACCGCGCCCTGAGCAAAAGTGAGGCGACTGGAAGCTTTGTGGGTAATTTCGAGTCGCTCACCAATATCGGCAAATAAGGCAGTGTGCTCACCCACAATATCGCCTCCTCGAACGGTGGCAAAACCAATGGTTTGCTGGTCACGCTCGGGTTCTTTCCCTTCGCGGCCATAAACCGCGCATTTTGACAAATCACGGTTGAGTTCATCAGCAATCGCTTCGCCAATAGCCATAGCAGTACCCGATGGGGCATCTTTTTTAAATCGGTGATGAGCTTCGGTTATCTCAATGTCCGCACTGTTGCCCAGAGCTTTGGCTGCCTGACGTACCAGTGCCAACATCAAATTGACTCCTACACTGTAGTTAGCCGCAAAAACAATCGGAATATGTGTTTTGGCTTGCTCAAGGGCACTCAGTTGCTGTTGTGACAAACCTGTAGTTCCGATAACCATAGGAACGTTGTGCTTTACACACCAATTCAAATTGCCATCGAGCGCGGCGGGCAAAGTAAAGTCGATCATCACATCTACCTTATGAGCATCAATATCACTAAATGCCTCACAATTTACCGGTAAGCTGCCAATACCTGCCAGCTCGCCTACATTCATTCCCACCCACGCAGAATCGTCGCGTACGGTAGCAACACTAAGCTCGGTTTCCTCATTTTGTTGTACCGCTTCAATTAACACCCGCCCCATACGGCCGTTTGCGCCAAATAGTCCTACGTTCATTGTGTCCCTTAGCAAAATGGTTTTTTGATATTTTGCCTGATCACAGCGGCTATGCAACCCGCCGATTTATAGAGTACCTGAAATTTTTATGTGTTATTGAAGTGGAGGCCGAAGATAAAAAGCGCTGTGTATGCTGGAAAAAAGCGGACTTGTATTAACTATACCCAGATCTGAACGTGTTTTGCTGGAATCGGCTTGGGTATTAAATTGTCGGTTTAGCCTGTTTTACCGACACGAAAGTTGTCGCACTTATTTGGCAGACTTCACGCATCTACTTGTAAACATTTTTGGTTTTCTCAGACCGGTCGCACTGCTTTAATAAATCTTTATCGGTTGCCAGGGTGTCTTCATGTTTATAAGCAGACTGTTTGTGGCTTAATACAAAGTCAGCACTAAAGAAATACGGAAAACCGGGCAGTTTATCAATTAACCTTTTATAGCGGGTTATAGAATGCTCTACATAGGGCGCAAAGTTATTTTTGATGCAGTGTGCAGCATACTCACTATGCAGCCTTGACGATATGACTATTTCGCGTTCGTAGTCACTAACATCGTCTGCCATTTCGCTTCTGGAGTACTGGTAGGTGGCGATAGCGTAACCGAAAGAAAAAACCATAATAACGAATACTAACACTCGCCATTTACTACTGCGGCTTTTATGACTATGCCCGCCAGAATCAAATCCAGACATCATTTTTCGCCGTTTTGCTACCAGTTTGTTGCCCAGTGTTAACAACTCCCCGAGGCTCTATCAGTAAAACTTTTGCTTCTTTTTCGGCAAAAGGTTTATGTTCAACCCCTTTGGGCACCACAAACATTTCACCGGCAGTCAGATTCACCGCCCCATCTTCAAAATCTATCCTAAGGCTCCCCTCAAGCACAATAAAGGTTTCATCTGTATCACAATGGTTGTGCCAGACAAATTCTCCCTGAAGTTTTACTACTTTGAACTGGTAGTCATTCATCTGGGCAATAACCTTTGGCGACCACTGTTCGTCGAATAGAGCAAGCTTGTCTTTAAAATTTATTGCCTGGTAGCTCATAAAAAAACCTTTAGATAAAGTAAAAATTGGGTAGACAGTTCATTGTATAACAGCTTGATTACTGAGTAACTAATGCAGTACGTTGGCCCTAAAAGGGGCGGGTTTGAACGTACCTAATTATTGGCTAAAATTCACAAATCACAGCACAGTGTCGCTTACCACCTCGTGCTCCATAATAAGTATTATCGGCAGCGCATAAAATTGGTAATTATAGATGGCCGTACCCGTCGGGCATGTCTCTACTCCGGGCCGCAAACAATACGTTCTTCACCTAAATGATAGACATTATTTATGGCTACATAAGTGCCCGAAATTACGCCGGTAACAGGGATAAGCAGCAGACCACCAACAGAATAGAATGTATTGGTGTCTTCAAACCCATTAACGATTTTTAGCGTTTTACGGTCGGAGGATATTTCGCATCGGCTTGTCTTTGCTACGTCTGTTTTCGGAACCACCACGCAGCCGGAGAGTAAGACTAAACCGATGATAATAACGATTAGTTTTCTCATTTTATAAATCCTTTTAATATGCTTCTTACCGGTTATGTTGAAGCCTTTGCCATAAATAGACCGCACCCACGATGGTACCGACCGGAACACTAAATAGAATTATTACGGAAACAGGTAAAGCGAACCGATGGGCTAGCTCATTGCCTTTAATCAAGTAAATACCACTTAATAAAGCCAGAAAACTAGCAACAATATGGAAAACTAATAACGAGAGAAAAAGGATTAAGAAATAATCAACAAAGTGAACTTCAGCGATAAAAAATCTATAAAAAAAGACCAAAATCACTAAGCTTACGCCGCCATAAACGGCAAGGGCTATCCCGCTGATTTTATATTCGTGCTCCATGCATCGTTCCTATTCCATTAGCTAAAAAACCAAACCCATTTTAGCAAAAACCTTATCGGTAAATAGGTTCAATACGGCGAATGGACCGTCATATTTTTGCTTATTATTTATAGCTTACTGCTAAACAGTAGTGGAATTCTATTAAATTTTCAGTACTAATGCCGGTTAAGGCTTATGGCAATACCATTCGAGATGGCTGAGCCGATACAATATCTGTGTAAAAAAAATCAGTCCAATAACCTTGTGTTTAGCAACAAGATTTCGCACTCTATAGGTCTTCAAATGTATTAGTATTTAGGTCTGGTTTATTATGCAATACAGCTTGATATGGGATATACCCACGCGTCTTTTCCACTGGCTTTTGGTAGCGGGTTTATTGGTACAGTATGTTACCGCTGAGTGGCTGGATGATGCGATGCAATGGCATTTTTACGCCGGTTATTTTTTGTTTGGTCTGATAATCTTTCGATGCTTCTGGGGGCTAGTGGGTCCTAAATATGCCCGCTTCAGCTCTTTTGTAACCGGCCCGGTGCAGGTATGGCGCTACTCCCGACAGATATTAAATCGCCATAGCAAGCCTTATGCAGGGCATAATCCTTTAGGAGGCTGGGTAGTTGTGTTTATGCTGGTCATTGTTGCAGCCCAGGCCATTAGCGGATTGTTTATGTCCGATGATATTTTTATGCAAGGGCCCTGGTACCATGTGGTTTCTGTTGATACTCAGGAACTGATGAACTTTGTACACCACCAAGCTTTCAACCTGCTCTTAGGCTTTATCGCCCTGCATATTGTGGCTATTGCATTTTATACGGTATACAAACGCCAATCTCTGGCACCAGCCATGGTACATGGCAAAAAAACGACTGTGGCTGCGCCTATTTCTTCATCAAAATGGGTACTGGCTATTACGTTGGCTTTAGTGAGTGCAGCTTTGACTTACTATGTGGTGGCTATTGCGCCAGGGGCACCGCCTCAGGAAGTTTATTATTAATATGGCATGCGTCGGCAAGCTAATCGCGGGCCGGCTAATTTTGCTTTTTTATCAGTCCAAACCATTCATCCTGTACCATGGGCCGAGCCAAATAAAACCCCTGATATGTCTGGCAATTTCGCGCTTGCAAATACTGTAGTTGTATTTCATTTTCAATGCCTTCGGCCACCGTACGTACGTTCATCGCTTCTGCCATATCCAAAATAGTATTAACAATGGGCACATCCTGATGCGCAAAATTAATTTCATCGACAAAATATCGATCTATTTTTAGCTCACTGATCGGCAATTCTTTCAAATAACTTAAGCTTGAATAGCCGGTACCAAAATCATCTACCGAGAATGAGAACCCAATCCCCGATAGCATTTCAATACGCTCACGTACTATGGTTATGCTTGCAACAAGGGTGGTTTCAGTAATTTCAAGTTGTAGTTGAGAGGGGCTCACCTGCCACCGTTGGGTTATATTTAATAACTGGTCGGCAAAATCGGGATGGACAATATGGCGCCCACTGATATTCACGGCTATACGCGTTATCAATTTTTGTTGATTGCACATGGCAAGAATCTCGCAGGCCCGGTTAATGACCCAATAGCCAATATCTACAATGGCATCACTTTGTTCAGCAATAGGAATAAATTCTGCCGGTGAAATCGTGCCTAAATGTGGTTGGTTCCAGCGTAGTAAAGCTTCAGAGCATACAATGCGTTGTTGACGATCAAATTGAGGCTGCAAAACAAGATGAAACTCATCGCTTTGTAAAGCCTGTGCAAAAGCCTGACTGATGAAATTATGTCGCTCATAATCAGAAAATGCCCGGCGATCAAAAGTTACTTTGCCAGATAACCCCTGCTCTTTTGCCCGGTTGCGGCCAAACTCTAAAATACCCACTACTTTTTCGTAGCTGGCTTTACTTCCTTCAATAAGTGCAGAAGAAATTGCTGCCGTAATGGGTTGAGAGCGCCCGTTCAATTCAATATCGGTTAGCACGCTGTGTTGCAGCTCCCACTCGGCTTCATTCAGCATCTCTTCAATAGCCTGACTTTCACTGTCAAAACTGGTGTGATAAAGCACGAAAAACCGATCGCCCTGCCCGCGAAAAACTTCAAATAAATGACCTACCTTGTTACAAATTCTATCCGCCAGGGTTCGTAGTACATAATCGCCGGTTTCTTTTCCAAACATTAAATTGAGCTGGGAAAATTTATCAATATCCAGCATAACGCAGAAAATATCCTGATTATAACTCTGTGCTTCTTCAATAAGCTGTCGTAACGCTTTTTCAAACGAGGCGCTGTTTGGTATATGTGTAACAGAGTCATAAAAAGCCAGCCTGAACATATTGTCCGACGCTTTTTTACGCTCAGTGATGTCTTTAATTATCAGTACAAATTGCTGATAGCCGTCCTGTGTTATTTCAGAAACAGAGATTTCTACCGCAAACTGACTGGTATCTGCATGTAAACCATAATATTCCTGATGACTGCTTTGGGTCTGCAACAATTCGCGTATTGTTACCTCGATGTCATCACAACAGAATACTTCAGGTAAAAGGTGTCCAATATCGCCGCCTATTACCGTATCTTTATGATGGCCGAAAACAGACAGTACCGCATTATTGGCTGTGATTATGGTGCCCAAACTGTCCAGGGTAAGAACCGCGTCGTTCAGGTTATCTAAAATGGTACGAAGATATAAAGTGAAATTGTGTTCAGTGTCAGACAGCCTTCGCTGCTCAGAAATATCGGTAATCGTTCCCATTACTAATTCTGTATCAGAAAATCTGAAGAATCTTGCAGTAAAACGCGCCCAGCGTTGTTTCCCCCGATGGGTAAAATAATATAATTCGAGTATGCACGGTTGATGGTCCAGACAAACTTTTGAAATCATCTGGTGAATCTGGCGCCGCGATTCAACCGGAAAGCTTGCCAGTGAACGACTCACTCCTACGCCATCACAGGTCGATAAACCAAATAAACGGTAAGTTTGTTCTGACCAACGTATATTTCCGGTTTTGGGGTCGTATTGCCATCCGCCAGTACGAGTGATAGTGCTGATTTCTTCAAGCATCGTATTGTGAATAATGCCCGTGTCACCAGGTTCGTAACTTGAAGACCTGCAGGCAACCGGTGGTAGCGCACCGGGGTCGCTAACTGGAGCATCACAGAGGTCAAAAGCACTGACTGCGAAGTTCAGTAAACGCTCAAGTGCATCTGAAATACCTGCCTCTGAGCCGCTTGAAATACAAAAAACATACAGCCAGATAGTGTTTAAATTCGGATTAAAGAAGCTTTTGACATACCACTCAACCTTTTCAGGCTCGTCGCTATGAGGGGTGGTAAGCACCTCATTTAAACAATTGGATGCGGTGCTTGCGAACGCTATACTATCGCGCAGGGCCTGGTCCAATTCATCTGATAGATGAAGCGTAGTACCGGCAATTAACTCAGGCACTTTGTTATCATCACATTGTATAAGCCAACCGCCGTCAACATGCCCCTTAAATACATCAACAAATGTCTGCGCCGACCTGTCGCCCGGTTTTAAGTCTTTAGAAGTGACTTCCTTAACTGTCAGCCCGGGACGTAATGTCACTAGGCTATCTCCTTTTACTGTTTCAATGTTTGCTCATTATTGAATAATATAGCCTAAAGGCACGTCATCCTGGCACTGTTTATGTTGCCGGCCGTATAGATAAAAAACGACTCAACGCATAAACGTAAACTGACTTAAACAGCGCTTTTGTTTCAGGTAATGTAATACAAAGATTGTTGCTATAAGTACTTTAAAACGTAGCTTACATTCTGACTTTGTGCAAAAGAATAGAGGATAAAAATAAGAAGAGACTGTAAAATAATATGTGAAAAAGAAAGAGCCGACGAGCGCGGCTCCAATGGTAAAGAATCAATCGGCTTTATAATCGTCATGGCACGATTTACAGGTACTTCCTACCTTTGCTATCGCGGCACGATATTCTGACTCTTCGCCCGATTTCGCGACTTTCTGCAAATTTGCAGCAGCACTTTGTAAATCGCCTATTTTGCTTTCTACATCAGCAAAATTGTCCCATAACTCTGGTTTTGCATGCGTATGTACATCATATTCGCGAGTATCGACTTTTAGATAATCAGACAACATATTGGCCAACTGTTCCATTCGCATACCGTTGGTTTGCATCACCTGCGCGTCATAATCAATGGCACCTTTCGCCATGCCACCTAATGGCGCCATATTGCTTTGCATCAGCTCAAACAGTGCTTCGCGATATTCACTATATGCCTCGGCGTGCTTTTGCGATTTTGCTGGTTCTGGGCTTGCTGCTAATGCCGCGCCGCTAATTAATGCTGCACTGCCAATTACCGCTAACCGGGTTGAAAATTTCATTGCCGTATCTCCTTATGATGTTTCAGGTTTTGTTGCCATCAGTATATCTGAAAGCGCCTGCTACAAAGATGTTAAATTTATTATTAATTCTTTATATGCAATTTTACCAAAAAAAGATTGTTGGCCGAGCGTTCTTATTGACCTGCTTATATTTTTTGCTAAAAAAATAACGTATTTTCGAAACCAGAACTAATGAACTTTGCCCATAAAAAAACCCTCCGAAAAGGGAGGGTTTTAACGTCTTAGTTGGTCAGATCATCAAAGAATTTCTTAACGCCGTCAAAGAATCCTTGTTCTTTTGGCCGGTGTTTACCCGTTTCGCTACTCATCGAATCTTCAAGCTCTTTTAACAAATCTTTTTGGCGCGAAGATAAATTCACCGGGGTTTCTACAACCACCTTACAAATCAAATCGCCGATCATGCCAGTTCGAACCGATTTCACCCCTTTACCGCGTAACCTGAAGCTACGGCCAGTCTGAGTTTCGGGGGCAACTTTCAGTTTAACTTTGCCATCTAGTGTGGGTACCTGTAATTCGCCACCTAAAGCTGCCGTAGTGAAACTTAACGGAACTTCACAGAACAAATTATTAGCTTCTCGAGAGAAAATATCATGCTGCTTAACATGAGCCTGCACGTACAGGTCGCCTGCAGGAGCACCTGCCTCTCCGGCTTCGCCTTCGCCCGCCAAACGTATTCTGTCACCCGTATCTACACCTGGTGGAATTTTAACTGACAATGTCTTGGTTTTTTCAACCCGCCCCTGACCGCGACAGCTATTACACGGATCGCTGATGATTTTGCCACGCCCTGAACAGGTTGGACAGGTTTGCTGCACGGCAAAGAAACCCTGACGCATCTGTACCTGACCATTTCCGTGACAAGTGGGACACGTTTTAGGGGACGTTCCGCGCTTCGCGCCCGAACCATCACATTTTTCACATTCAACTAAGGTAGGAACACGAATTTCAACATCTTTACCTCTTACTGCCTCTTCTAAAGTCAGTTCCAGGTTATAGCGCAGGTCAGCACCTTGGCGGGCGCGAGACTGGCGCCCACGACCACCGCCGCCACCAAAAATGTCACCAAACACATCGCCAAAAATATCACCAAAGTCAGCGTTGCCACCGCCGAAACCTGCCCCACCACGGTTAGGGTCAACGCCAGCGTGACCATATTGATCATACGCCGCTCGTTTTTGATCGTCGGTCAGGATCTCGTAAGCTTCCTGAATTTCCTTGAATTTGTTTTCAAGTTCTTTATCGCCCTGAGTACGATCGGGGTGGTATTTCATTGCCAGCTTTTTGTACGCTTTCTTTATATCACGTACACCAGCGTCTCGGCCCACACCTAGCACTTCGTAGTAGTCACGTTTCGACATATCGCTTACTTACCCTACTCGTTACCAAAGCATCCGGTACATAACCGAATACTAAATATTTTATAAATCAGCACTTTGTAGCAAATGCTTTAACACAACAAAGGCGCAACAAGATGATCCTGCTGCGCCTGTATTGTTTCGTTCAACCGGCCATTTATGGCCGGCTAACCTGACGACAGCTTATTTTTTGTCGTCGTCTTTTACTTCTTCAAACTCAGCATCAACCACATCATCCTGTGGCTTGCCATCAGCAGGTTGCTCGGCACCGGCTTCAGCACCACCAGCTGCGGCAGCTTGTTGGGCCTGAGCGGCTTCCATCAACTTGCTTGATTTTTCCATCAGCTGTTGTGTTTTTGCTTCAATTTCGTCTTTGTCTTCGCCTTTAAGCGCAGTTTCAAGTTCGGCCAAGGCCTCTTCGATAGGTGCTTTGTCTTCTGCACTTAACGCATCGCCAACCTCATCAAGTTGCTTACGCGTGGTATGTACCATAGCGTCGGCCTGGTTGCGCGCCTGAATCAAATCTTCAAACTTTTTATCAGCATCTTTATTTGCTTCGGCATCAGCTACCATTTTTTCAACTTCTTCATCACTTAAGCCTGAAGACGCTTTAATGGTAATTTTCTGCTCTTTACCCGTATCTTTATCTTTAGCAGATACGTGCAAAATACCGTCAGCATCAATATCGAAAGTAACTTCGATTTGTGGTACACCGCGCGCTGCCGGGCGAATACCTTCTAAGTTAAACTGACCCAACGACTTGTTTGCTGAAGCCTGCTTACGCTCACCCTGGATAACATGCACGGTTACCGCAGACTGGTTGTCTTCAGCTGTTGAGAAAGTTTGCGATTTCTTAGTAGGAATCGTGGTATTTTTCTCAATCAGGTGCGTGGTTACGCCGCCCATGGTTTCGATACCCAACGACAATGGCGAAACATCCAGTAGCAAGACATCTTTTACTTCACCTGCCAGTACACCACCTTGAATCGCAGCACCCACTGCTACCGCTTCATCAGGGTTTACGTCTTTACGAGGTTCTTTATCAAAGAACTCAGTAACGTATTTTTGTACCAAAGGCATACGTGTCTGGCCGCCCACCAAAATGATGTCCTGAATGTCGCTTACCGACAAGTCAGCATCGGCCAGGGCTTTTTTCACAGGCTCAAGGGTGGCTTTTACCATGTCTTCAACCAACGATTCCAGCTTAGCGCGGGTCACTTTGATTGCAAGGTGCTTAGGACCTGAACCATCGGCCGTAATGTACGGCAGATTAACTTCAGTTTGCTGAGCTGAAGACAGCTCAATTTTAGCTTTTTCGCCCGCTTCTTTAAGACGCTGCATTGCCAGCGGATCTTTACGCAGGTTGATGCCCTGATCTTTATGGAACTCATCAACCAGATACGTGATCATGCGGTTATCAAAATCTTCACCACCTAAGTGCGTATCACCGTTGGTCGCCAATACTTCGAAGGTGTGCTCACCGTCAACTGCATCAATTTCGATGATAGAGATATCAAACGTACCCCCACCTAAATCGTATACCGCAACAACGTTGTCGCCTTTTTTCTTATCCATGCCATAGGCAAGAGCAGCAGCAGTTGGCTCGTTAATAATACGCTTAACTTCTAAACCAGCAATACGACCGGCGTCTTTCGTTGCCTGACGTTGAGAGTCATTGAAGTAAGCTGGAACCGTGATCACGGCGCCGGTTACTTCTTCACCCAAAAAGTCTTCTGCTGTTTTCTTCATCTTTTTCAAAACTTCAGCAGAAATCTGTGGGGGTGCCATTTTATCGCCTTTGGCTTCTACCCACGCATCGCCATTGTCTGCTTTGACAATTTTGTACGGCATGATATCGATATCACGCTGAACTTCTTTGTCTTCAAAACGACGACCAATCAAACGCTTAATCGCAAATAACGTGTTTTCAGGGTTTGTTACCGCCTGACGCTTGGCCGATTGACCAACCAGTGTTTCACCGTCGTTGGTGTAAGCAATAATTGAAGGCGTAGTACGGTCGCCCTCGGCGTTTTCAATAACGCGTGCTTTGTCGCCGTCTAAAACTGCGACACATGAATTTGTTGTACCTAAATCGATACCAATGATTTTACCCATTACGTGTCTCCGCTAAATCTTGTTAATTTCTGCATTTTTAGTGGGGTTATTCCCGCACTTTTTCAATAGTTTTTTCCAAAAAGTGGTAAAACTGTGCGCTCAGGCTTGTGTGTCTACGCCACCGTTGGCCGCTCTTGACACCATTACCATCGCAGGACGAACCAGGCGTCCGTTAAGTTCATACCCTTTTTGCATGACGGCCATCACTGTGTTTGGCTCTAGCTCGTCAGTTTCCTGCATCGACATTGCCTGATGCAGTTCTGGATTAAATGGCTGGCCCTGAGGATCAATAGGCGCCATACCAAATTTTTCAATAGTGCTTAAAAACGACTTATGCGTCATTTCTACGCCTTCAAGTAATGGTTTTACCGCCTCATTACCTGCATCACCGGCTTCTAATGCGCGTTCTAAGTTGTCGACTACAGGCAGAAGCTCACCGGCAAAACGTTCAAGCGCAAATTTACGCGCTTTTTCAACTTCGGCATCGGCGCGGCGGCGGGCATTGTCCATGTCAGCACGAGCGCGTAATACGCTGTCCTGCTGCTCTTTAATTTGTGCCTGTGCTTCTGACAACGCGGTTTCTAATTCATAGATACGTTGTTGCTCTTCGCTGGCTGCACCGCTTTGGTCGTCGTTTACCACTTCACCTTCATGAACCGGCATATCTTGCGCGTCGTCTTCCTGCGTTTGTTGTTCAACTACCTCAGCGTCTTGCTGCTGCGCTTGCTCATCGCGCTTTTCGCTCATGCCTACCTCCAACTAGAATTTCAGGACAATTTTTTACTAACCCATCAATAGGGTCGTTCCTCAATTTTTCCAGCCCCGAAAGTAAAAAAATTGCAAAGTCAGTTTGCTTTAGGCCTTTCGGAACCTTGGACTGCAGCTAGTAATGGGGTTGCTTATGCACGGTTCAAGGGTATCCGTATAAAATTTGTGGATGATACGACTATTTTTTATTTTGCAAAACGAGTGGCGAAGAGGAATCGGGGTCTTTTATGTAGGTCAGAATTGATTAAAGTCTCTGCTGCTATCGCGCGATAGCAAGTCTGTACGTCGGCACCTGTTGCCTGCTCTAAATATAAGGTATGGTAGGCTAATCTCTTGATTATTTGACTTTTATTATCATGCTCAGTATCTGGTCGGTGGGCGCCATTGTAATTAGTTACCTGGCACTTTTATTTGTCATCGCATTTGCCGGTGACAAATGGCTGCGTGCTACCGAGCAGCATCCTGTGTTGTACAGTCTGGGATTAGGGGTGCACTGTACTTCCTGGGCATTTTTTGGAACCACCACTCAGGCGGCTCAATATGGCTGGGCAGTGGTACCCACCTACGCCGGTATTATATTGGTTATGGTGTTTATGTTTCCGGTGTTGCTGCGCATCAATCGATTGTGTCAGCAGCACAACATCAGCTCTTTAGCCGACTTTATTGCGCTTAAGTATCGCGGCGCACATTTTATCGCCGCCTTAATCACACTATTATGTTTTATCGGGGTAATTCCTTATTTGGCCCTGCAGCTGGACGCAATAACCAAAAGCATAAATCTGCTGGCTCCTCACCAGGAACAACAAAGTCATGCCGTCGGGTTGTACATTGCTGCATTAATGGCCTTATTTGCCATACTGTTTGGTACCCGTACTCTTAGTCTGAAAGACAAACATCCCGGTTTACTGCTGACTATAGCCGTAGAATCAATAATCAAACTGGTTTGTCTGAGTATTGTCGGCATTTATGTTTGCTATGGTTTATTTAACGGCCCACTGGATCTTTTTGGCCGTGCCGGCGCCCATCCGGTAGCCCGTCAAACTATAGATGCAGATAGCGCGCTGTGGGTGTATCTGAGCCATGTCTTGTTAGGCGTTTGTTCTATGTTTATTTTACCGCGTCAGTTTCATATGAACTTTGTTGAAAGTAACGGTGATGGTGAGTTGCGCACGGCGCGCTGGCTGTTTCCGTTATACCTGCTGGCGATAACCGCTTTTGTATTACCTATTGCATTAGCAGGAAGCATGTTGCTAGACACCAATGTGGTTAGTTCAGACACTTTTGTATTAGCCCTGCCTTTGCATACCGGCAACAACGCTGTGGCGCTTACTGCATTTATCGGAGGGTTGTCGGCCACATCAAGTATGATTATTGTCGCTACCCTGGCCCTGGGCATTATGATTGCCAATAATTTGATTACACCATTGTGGCTAAAAATCCGCCTCACAAAACGCTCGGTAGGTTCAATGCAGGCCAGCGGCATCTTAACTATTCGCCGCCTTACTGTACTTGTTGTATTGTCGGTAGCGTTTTGGTATCACCTTAATATCAGTCAGTCTGCGCCTTTGGTAAAAAGCGGTATTGTTGCCATTGCGTTATTAGCCCAAATGCTGCCCACAATGCTGTTCGGTCTTTACTGGTCGCGCAGCACTGTATTGGCCGCAAGTATCGCTATGCTAACCGGCCTTAGCTGCTGGATAGTCTGGCTGCTCTACCCCAGCCTGCTGGCCAGTTATTATTTTGATCCAGCGCCCAGCGATGCTGAGCTGGGACTTGGTTTTGTGCTTAGCCTGCTGGTAAATTGCACCACGTTTGTATTGGTAAGTCTGTTATCTGCGCCCACACCAGCCACCGCAGAATCCACACCTTCCGCACCGCTTGTACCCCAGCTGGCTATAAGAATTTCTGACCTTATGCAATTAACGGCAAGGGTGTTAGAAACCCATGAACAAAACCGATTGCTGGCTCAGTTGTCAGGCCAACCTACCCAAGGGTTTGCCAGCGCGGCGCTGCTTCAAAATGTTGAGCACATGCTTGCAGGACAAGTAGGCCCCCCCAGTGCCAGGGTACTATTAAGTGCAATTGCACAAACCCGCCATACCGAGATGCCTGAATTAGTGGACTGGGTAGAAGAAGCCTCACAAACCTTTCAGTTTAACCACGAAGTTTTGCAATCCTCGGTGCAGCATATTCAGCAAGGCATCAGTGTACTGGACAGTCACCTTTCGCTGTTGGCCTGGAATGACAGTTACATTGATTTGTTTGATTACCCGGCTCACTTTTTACACACCGGCATGCCTATTACTTCACTGCTGCACTACAATGCGCGTCGGGGTTTGTTTGGGAATAGCCTTGATGCCGAGGCTGATATAGCCAAACGGGTGGCTTACATGAAAGCGGGCACGCCCTATAAATATTTACGTAAACAACCCGATGGCCGAACTATCGAGCTTAATGGCAGCCCTTTGCCAGGCGGGGGCTATGTGACCACGTATAGCGACATTACCGAATATACGCGTATTCAGGAGGCACTGGAACAAGCTAAAGATGCACTGGAAGCCCGGGTTGCTGCACGAACCGAACAATTGCATCATGCCCGACTTGAAGCAGAGCAGGCTAACGAAAGTAAAACCCGATTTTTGGCCGCAGCAGGACACGACCTCATGCAGCCCTTTAACGCAGCTACGCTGTTTGCTTCAATGCTTGCCCAAAAAACCGCCGGTACTGAACTTGAGACACTCAGTAAAGGTGTCACATCGTCGTTATCGTCGGCAGAAAGTTTGCTCAGTATGTTATTAGATATGACCCGATTAGAATCAGGCGTTTTAAAACCCCAATTCTCTGACTTTGCATTAGACGAAGTACTGGGCCCTTTGGCCCGGGAGTTTAGTGTTATCAGCGAGCAAAAAGGCTTGCAGCTTAACTATGTTACCACCACCGTTTGGGTCCATTCTGATCGTCGTTTTTTACACCGGATAATACAAAACTTGTTGTCTAATGCTATTCGTTACACCCATAGCGGCAAGGTGGTAATAGGGATTCGTCACCGTGTTGCCAGACAAGTCGAGATTTGGGTGTGCGATACCGGGCCGGGTATCGCGGCTGACAAGCACCGTGAGGTGTTTGCTGAATTCCACCAGCTCGATAGCCAGCGTAATAACCCCGGTCTGGGGTTAGGGTTAACTATTGTAGAGCGTATGAGCGCATTACTTGAACACCCGGTGGGGCTGTTTTCGCAGCCGCAAAAAGGCACCCGATTTACGGTAAGTTTACCACGGGCGAACAAAGTCTCGCCGCCGACCTCATCTGCAACACCAGCACACAGCGACGAAGCACAACCGTTTATGCATAATTTAACTGTGTTGCTGGTCGAAAATGACGAGCAGGTCGCTGAGGCTTTAAAACTGTGTTTTGAAAACTGGGGAGCACACGTTATTTGTGCCATAAATAAGCACCAGGCTATGCAGCGATGCCCTGCTCCACCCGCTATTATGTTGTTAGATTATCATTTAAATGGTGAAGAACGAGGCACTACTGTCGCCCGTGAATTGCGAGCCATTTGGCACCACGCGGTACCCGGTATTCTAAATACAGCAAACAGGGAAGAAGATATTAAAGAGGTGGCGGCTCAGTCTGAGCTTTTATATTTGAGTAAACCGGTTAAGCCGTTATTGCTGCGCCGCGCAGTCAGGACGCTGCTGAACCAGCAGGCCCCAACACCCATTGATTAAACAATACGCCAGCCTGAGTACGATTGATAACGTTCAATTTTCGCAGTATCGCCGAGACATGCTGTTTTACTGTTGATTCAGAAATGACCAGTTCGTAGGCTATTTGCTTATTAAGCAAACCATCAGCTAACATTTTTAGCACCCGGTACTGATGCGGCGTTAACAAGGCCAGCCCTTTAGCAAACTGGCTTTCTTCCTGACTCAAAGCCTCGGGCGACCATAGTTTGGCAGGAACCCAGATTTCACCCTCTATTATTTTATGCACGGCAAGAATAATACTGTCTAATGGCGTGGATTTTGGAATGTAACCGCTGGCCCCCATCTCCATAACCCGTTTTATAAGACTGGGATTTTCCTCTGCTGATACCACCACAACTAATAGCTGGTTAAACCTGGCGAGTAATTCAGCCAAACCCGACAGCCCCTGATTACCAGGCATATTTAAATCAAGAAAAACCAGCTCAATTGACGCATGTTTTTCAAGTTTAGCGCAGGTTTCTTCCAGACTCGCAGCTTCATATAAAGGCCCTTGTACCACCGTGCTCAAAGCATGCTTCATCGCTGCTCTGAAAAGCGGATGGTCATCAGCAATCAATACCTGAGTTTGCATTATTATCGCAACAAATTATTTATCAACCTGATAACAGTTTATCAACATCGGCCCACCGGTACAAAAATTTTACCTGGCTTTTTAAAACCAAAAAAAGGGCCCACAGGCCCTTCTTGATTATTTGCTTACGCCGCTACCTTTAAAAACGATAGCCGACCGTCAGGTGCACGGTACGCGGATCGCCATAGTAACCTATGAGCGTGGTATCGTTACCCAGGCCCGGCCCAAAGCTGCCATCTTCATTGCGGGTAACAAAGTCGTAACCACCCACTATATACTCTTCATCAGTCAGATTTTTCAGATGCAGACCCCCATACCACTGCCCTTCCATACTTTCCCAGCCAACACTTAAATTCAGCAATCCGTACCCATCCTGTTGAATCAGATCACTGGTTTCAAAAATCAGGTAATCATCACGATAATAATAATTGGCGTTGAAAGTAAAGAAGCCATAGGCGGTATCCATACCATAATTTGTGGCCACATTCAGGGTGCTTTCTGGGGTACTGGCAAGACCAATCAATGGCGGAACCGCATTGTTTTTCTTTATCTCAAAGTCAATATAGCCATAGGCAATATCAAACGACAGGTTGTCGGTGGCTACGTAGGTCGCTTCCAGCTCAATACCCTTAGCTGCAGTTTCGGCCGCGTTACGCAGCCGTTGCTGTAACGCGGTGGGATCATCAGTATTGCCTTCGATACCGATATACTGGCGATCTTTGTGATCGTAGGAAAACGCGGTTGCGTTTACCCGTAACGAGTCATTAATATCGCTTTTGATGCCCACTTCAAACGAATCTACGACTTCCGGGCTTACCCCTGGCTCATTTACCGTAGCCCGTGGATTGAACGTGCCTGATTTAAAGCCCTGAGCGTAGCTGGCGAACAGCATAATATTTTTGCTGTAACTATATTCTACGCCTAATCGCGGCGTAAAACGTGACCAGCTTTGTGAAGCCGGAGCATCCAGTAGCCCATCACCATCAGAATCACTGCCTAAAACCTGAGGAATGATGACATCGTCTGGGCGTACAAAACCGTCAATCCAGCCACTCTCGGGATACAGGTTGTACAACACCGTACCATTGTAAACAGTGGCCTGTTTTTCTTCGTCGGTATAGCGAGCCCCCAACGACACCGACAATTGCTCGGTCACATCGTAGTTAAGTTGGGCATAACCGGCCCAACTTTCGCTGTTGTTGCACCCTGACACTTCGCGGGTAAAGCCGGTGGTACCCTCAGGAAATATTTCCATATCAGCAAAGTCGCGCCCTAGTACGCCCAGTATGGCATCAAATACGCCACAAGACTCACCTTCATAGTAATACAAGCCGCTTACCAGGTTAAAGTTTTCGCCGGCGTAGTTAGCTTGCAGTTCATGAGTGTCGTTATCGTCTTCATAAATTGCCGGTACGTCAAAAATATCCAGCTGAGTGTTATCAAAATCAATATTGGTGGGTGAGTAACTGTCCCGGTGCGAACCGATATATTTTAACTGCAATGCGTCAGATACATCGTAGCGCATCATCCAGCTGTACCCTTCAAGCTCTACTTTATTACTGGTGGGCAAGCTGGTGTATGAATCAAATACCGAATCGGGTTGCGGCGCATCGGTACGCAAGCTGGGTAACAAGCGATAACCGCCCTTGGCATTAGAGTCGTCTTCGGTTTTGTCCCAGCCAAAACGCAAAAATAGTTTGTCAGTAGGATGAATCTCTAATGTCAGACGTGCGGCCCACAGGTCTTTGTTGTAGTTTTCCCGATCTTGTCCTGGCTGCGCAGAGATCAGAAACTCGCCAAAGCCGTCCCGGTTTAAATTGGCATAGCCAAAGCCCAGATAAACCTTGTCTTCGATTATCGGGTATTGCCCGGTAATTTTAACATCGCGCTGACTGTAACTGCCTACCGTTCCCTGAATGTTAAGTTGCGGATCCCCGGTCATTTCTTTGGTAACATACTTGACCGCGCCGCCGATGGTGTTTTTCCCATACAATGTGCCTTGTGGCCCGCGTAATACTTCAATACGCTGCACATCCAGTAAGTCCATAACCGCCCCCTGGGGCCGGGCAATGTACACATCGTCCACGTAAATTCCTACGCCAGGCTCGTATCCCCATAATGGATCTTGTTGACCCAGGCCACGAATAAAGGCCGTTAAGGTTGAATTGGTTCCCCGACTGGTTTGTAAGGTGGTATTTGGCGAGAACTGTTGTACTTCAGTAAGTACGCTGATGCCTTTTTCGGTTAGCTCGGCTGCACCTATTGACGTAATAGCAACAGGTACCTCCTGCAGTGTTTCGACGGTTTTACGGGCGGTGACTTCTATGCGCTCCAGCTTGCCCGCTTCAGGTTCAGCGGCCGGGTCGGCCTGTTGGGCATAGGCAAGTGGCATCCAGGTGCAGGCCGCTGCTACGGCCATGGCACACAACGTTCTGGGATACTGATGAGTGGTACGGTAGATGTGTTTCATAATAAGTCCCTATTATTTAAACTGGCTGGCATCTTTTTATTATTAGGTTATCGATGAAAAAGTAATCTAATCCACTTTATCGCAAAGGTATCTAGTACCTTAGTACGTAGCACCAAAGGCCTACGTACTAACGTACTATAGGCTAGATACTTTCATGCGGTCACAATGCGTTTTTAGTTTATTGGCAGGCTACATCGGCAAGCTACTACAAGGAAACGCAATATGCTAAGTATGTTTGGCCTGGTATCTGGCCTGGTATTATTGATTGTGCTGACCATTCGCGGAATGAATTTATTTATCGCCGCTCCCCTATGCGCACTGTTGGTTGCCGTTACCAACCAGATTCCGGTTTTCACCGGCGACAGTAATTTTGTCGGTCTGTATATGAACGGGTTTTCCGGCTTCATCGCCTCGTGGTTTTTCATGTTTTTACTGGGGGCTATTTTTGGCAAATTCATGGAAGACACCGGCGCGGCCGACTCGGTAGCCCGCTGGATAGTCAGCAAACTGGGTTTTAAGCAAGCTGTTCTGGCCGTGGTACTGGCCTGCGCCATATTAACCTATGGTGGAGTCAGCCTGTTTGTGGTGGCTTTTTCGGTTTACCCAATGGCGGTTAGTTTGTTTAAAGATGCAAACCTTCCCCGGCGCTTCATTCCCGCCACCCTGGCATTTGGCTCGGTGACATTTACGATGACCTCTGCCGGCTCGCCCGAAATTCAAAATTGGATCCCAATCAAGTATCTTGGCACCTCGCCCTTTGCTGCGTGGGAAGTCAGTTTGGTAGTGGCGTTATTTATGGCCTGCTTTGGTTACTGGTGGCTGCGCAAAATGATTAACAAAGCATTGGCTAATGGCGAAACTTTTGAGCCTCGCGACCACGACCCTAAGATTGCCGAACGCGACTACCCGCATCCCTTATCTGGCCTGGTGCCATTACTGGTGGTTCTGGTGCTGTCGTTTTTACTGCACGATAGTCTGGCTCACTATGCATTGATAATTGCACTGACTGGGGGTGTATTAACACTCATGGTCATTAACTTTCGTTATTTTCAAAACCTTACCGGCGCGGTTAATAGTGGCACCACCGGCGCACTGGTTGCTATTGGTAATACCGCTGCCGTGGTGGGGTTTGGCAGCATAGCCAAAAATACTGACGCATTTTCTGCCACCGTGGATCTGATGACACAGTTACCTGGCAATGAGCTCATTGGTGCGGCCATTGCGGTGAGTGTTATCGCGGGTTTAACCGGTTCAGCATCAGGAGGCCAGGTGATAGTATTACCTTTGGTCGCGCCGCACTATATTGACCAGGGCGTGCCCCCTGATGAGCTTCATCGAATAGTGGCGATTTCATCTGGTGCTTTAGATACGCTTCCACACAACGGCTATGTGGTAACAACGATTCGCGCAATATGCCATGAAACGCATCAGGCGGCTTATCGCGCTATGGCCGCTCTTACGCTGGTTACGCCGCTTTTGGGCTTGGCGTTGGCTATTACCCTGTTTAGTGTGTTTTAAGGACTGTTTTATGAAGATTCTTTTGCTTAGCAAATTGGCCCCGGCGGGCTGGTTGTCTGTGTGCTTACTCATCGCATTGTGCAGTTTGCAAGGACATGCCAGCGAGTTGCCGCTGGTAAAAAAACACACGTATTCGACCACAAATTTTTCACTTTTTTCGGGCAAACAATTGGCTCGGGTGAACGTGGGTTGGGAAAGCTACGGTAAGCTTAATCAAGACAAAAGCAATGTGGTTTTGATAACTCATTATTTTTCTGCATCGTCACATGCTGCCGGCAAATACCGCGCTGATGACGCCGCGCCGGGTTATTGGGATGCAATAATAGGCCCCGGTAAAGCCATCGATACAAACCAGTTTTTTGTCATCAGTGTCGACTCGCTGGTCAATCTGTCAGCCTATTCTGCTGACGTGGTCACCACCGGTCCTGCCAGTATAAATCCGGCCACAGGTAAACCCTATGGACTGGATTTTCCGGTAGTGACCATTCGCGACTTTGTTAATATTCAAAAGCAGGTACTCGAAAGCCTGGGAATAGCAAAACTACATGCGGTAATCGGGCCCTCAATGGGGGCAATGCAGGCAATAGACTGGGCTAGCGCGTATCCGGAATGGGTGCCTCGAATGGTCTCGGTAATTGGCTCGGGGCAAAGTGATGCCTGGACAACAGCTGCACTTGAACACTGGGCGCTGCCCATTAAGCTCGATAAGCTCTGGCAGCAGGGAAAGTACAGCAAAAACAATCCGCCCACCGACGGATTAGTCGCCGCCTTGATGTTGATTACGCAGCAAGCTTTACACCCGCATTTTTTTAACCAACAGGGCCAGGCGCTGGACTACTCTCCCTTAGAAGATGCGCCTTTAAATGATATCAGGGCCAGCCACTCTATTGTATCGTGGTTGGAAACGCGGGCCAGAGCCCGAGCCACACAAATGGATGCCAATCATCTATTGTATTTAGTCAGGGCTTGTCAGTTGTTTGTGGCCGGTCATCAGGGTTCACTGCAACAAGGTCTCAAGGCGGTTCAGGCAAAAACATTATTTTTGCCTGCCAGCACCGACTTGTTGTTAATGCCCTACCTTGCCCAACAAGCCCACAATGCACTGAAAAAGGCAGATAAAAGCAGTGATTATACCGAACTAACCGGCGAGCTGGGCCACCTGGAAGGGGTTTTGGATATCCAAGAGCAGCAGCATAAGCTAAAAGCTTTTCTTGAAGAATAAATAAGGCAACTTTATGAAAACAAAACTATTAGCAATAGCGTGCGGTTTACTCACATTGCCTGTGGTCGCCGACAAGCTGGCTTTAAGCGTCGATACTATTACGGTATCGGGTCTGTCTTCTGGTGGCTATATGGCAAACCAGTTTCATCTGGCCTACAGCGATCGAGTCAATGGCGCTGCAATTATCAGTGCGGGTCCGTTTTATTGTGCGCAAAATGACATTACTGTGGCCTTGGCCGGATGTGTGGATAAAACAGCCGACACCACAGATTTAAACAAACTTAATCGGCATGTAAAAAATTTGGCAGAACACGGTAAGCTGGCCCCGCTCACCGGGCTTGAGAATGACAAAGTCTGGCTTTTTCATGGCGCTCGCGATCAGCGGGTAGCTGAAGATGTCAGCACTCTTTTGTACCAACAGTATCAGCAGTGGCTAACCCCGCAAAATCTGAGTTACATAAAAAACAAACCTTTTGGCCATGTTTTCCCCACCCTTGAAAGTGGCGAAGGATGCGCCGCGTCAAACAGCCCCTATATTGGTAATTGTAACTATGATGCTGCCGGGGCGGCTTTACAGTTTATGTATGGTGAAATGGCCGCGCCCGCCGATTCTTTGAGTGGCAATATTATTAGCTATGACCAACACGCTCTGGCTGGCAAGCAAGCCGAGACTCTGGCCCAGACCGGGTATGCGTATGTACCGCAAAGTTGCACTGAAGGAACCCAGTGTCAGGTGCATATTAGTTTTCATGGCTGTAACCAGTATGCCGACGCGGTTGGCAAAGCCTATGTTGAACAAACCGGTTTAAACCGCTGGGCCGACACCAATAATATCGTCGTATTTTACCCACAAACCCGCAAATCTTTATTTATGCCACTAAACCCACAAGGCTGCTGGGACTGGTGGGGGTATACAGACGAGCACTACGCGACTCGAGATGGTGCGCAAATTAATGCAGTCATGGCCATCGTAGATGCCCTTAACACGCAACAGGAGTCACTATGAAAGGCTATCATGTTTTTATTACAGGAGGCGCCAGTGGTATAGGTTTTGGCATTGCTGAGGAGCTGGCCCAGTCTGGTCACCATGTCATTCTTGCCGATATTAACGAAAAAGCAGTTAATGACGCTGCTGCTTTGCTGACCGCAAAAGGCCTGTCTGCCAGTGCCATTGTGGTGGATGTGACCGATGCCCAAAGTGTCGCCAATTTACCTGAAGCATTGTTAACAACACCGGTCGACATTTTGATCAACAATGCCGGTATTCAGCATGTATCTAAGCTTGAAGCTTTTCCTGCACACAAGTGGCAACAGCTGATTAATATTATGCTGGTAGGGCCGGCACTGCTCTGCCAGGCATTTTTGCCCGGCATGAGAAGCCGTAATTTTGGCCGTATCATTAATATTGGTTCTATTCACTCTTTGGTCGCCTCGCCCTATAAATCAGCGTATGTCGCAGCAAAGCACGGATTGCTGGGGCTGGCTAAAACAATTGCGCTAGAGGTTGAAGATACAGATATCACCGTTAATACGCTTTGTCCTGCATATGTAAAAACGCCACTGGTTGAGCAACAAATTGCTGATCAGGCAAAAGAAAACGGCATCAGTGAGCAGCAGGTTATTAGCGACATTATGCTAAAACCCATGCCGAAAAAAGCCTTTATCACCATAGCCGAGCTGGCCGCCTCTGCCCAATTTTTAATCAGCCCGGCGGCGCGTAATATAACTGCACAAACATTGGTTCTTGATGGGGGCTGGACCGCCCGGTAACGCTTTCTTTTATTCGGTTTTGTGTGCTAATGTTTCTTTCATTATTACTGTCAGGAATGCTTGTTTTTCATGTCCTATAAAACGGTAGGTTTAATCGGAAAACCCGGTCACGCCGAAACCCAGAGTACACTGAACCATCTTATTGACTATTTGCAACAGCGCGGTTGTGAGATATTAATAGAAGAAACCATTTGGCACGAACTCAACGACTCTGATCTCCCTGCCCATAATCTGGTTCAGATTGGTAAACAGGCCGATTTAGCAGTCGTGGTGGGCGGTGATGGCAGTATGCTGGGCGCGGCTCGGGTATTATCGCGCTTCGATATTCATGTAGTGGGGGTAAACCGCGGTAACCTGGGTTTTTTAACCGACATCCATCCTGATGAAATTACCCAACAGCTTGACCTTATCTTTAACGGGCAAGCTATTGTAGAGCAGCGCTTTTTGCTTGAAGTTGGCGTTTATCGTCATGAAGTACTTAAAAGCAGTAACACAGCCGTAAACGAAATTGTACTGCACCACGGTAAGGTGGCGCATATGATGGAATTTGAAATTTATATTGATGATCAATTTGTATTTTCACAGCGCTCTGACGGGCTGATTGTCGCCACCCCCACCGGTTCTACGGCTTATTCATTATCGGCTGGCGGACCAATTATTATGCCCAAACTGGATGCATTGTCGTTGGTGCCGATGTTCCCCCATACCTTAAGCAGCCGCCCAATAGTTGTTGATGCAAGTTGTACGGTTTCGATGCGAGTGTCCCATGTTAACAGCGATAGTTTGCAGGTAAGTTGTGACAGTCACATTGTTTTGCCTGTGTTGCCTGGTGATGAAATTAAAGTTCAGAAAAGTAAAGATACGTTGTCGTTGGTCCACCCTAAAGGGTACAGCTACTTTAATGTACTGCAAAACAAACTGAGCTGGGGCAGCAAGCTTTACTGACACGCTTTGTCTACGAGCTTTACATAGCCTGAGCAATTTGCATAACGTGTCACTCTTAGCAAGGTGATGGTTTTCACAACATCAAAACTAACACAGGCTTCACTGGACTTTACGGGCGAGGCTGCGTAATTATCTGATCTGTCTTTTAGCTCAGGTATTCTGTTTATGATTCAGATCTCAGACCTGGTAAAACAATACCCGCAAACCTCAACACCTATAATCGATAAATTATATCTTGAGGTAGCAGACGGTACCTCGGTGAGTATTCGGGGAGCATCGGGTTGTGGAAAGTCCACGCTTTTGAGCCTTATGGCGGGTTTTGAGCCTGCAGATGCTGGCCAAATTCAAATTGGGACAGCCACACTGCCTTTTACCAGCGACAAACAGGGTGATGCGTTTCGGCGCAACGAACTAGGCGTAATTTTTCAAAGTTATAATCTGCTCGACTGTTTGAACGTATGGGACAATATTGCGTTTACCGCCCGATTAAAAGGTGTGACCGACAAAGCATATCTGCGTCGGCTAATGGCCATGCTGGATATAACCCAACTGCAAGACAAACCCGCCGACGCCTTGTCAGGCGGCGAGCAACAACGGGTTGCGATTGCCCGCGCTTTGGCGCACCGACCTGCTGTGGTACTGGCCGATGAACCCACAGGTAATCTTGATGAAGCCACCAGCGAGCGCGTAACCCAGGCGTTGTATACGGTTTGCGCAGAACTTCACACCACCCTGGTGGTGGTGACACACAGTAACGAGGTGGCCGAGCAGGCCAGCCAGCCGCTATGGTTACGCCACGGCGTATTGCATCCGCAGCCATGAGTGTTTTTTCAAGGGTAGGTCTTGTTGCTTCAGTTATGCTGGCCATGGCCCGCAAAAAACCGTGGCAACCTTTACTCATTATAATTGCAGTAATGGTGGCCACCGGTGGCTTTTCGTCAGTCATGCTCATTAATGAAGGCGCGCGACAGGGTGAACTAGGGCGTTCACAAACATCCGTATTTAATAGCGCAGCCATAGTCGCGCGAACACCTGCCCAGCCCCTGACCCAACGAGATTATGCTCAGCTACGTCGGGCTGGTTTTACTCAGCTCGTGGCTATTGCACAACAAACTGACACCCTGCAATGTATTGATGGTCCCAACAGCCGTTCACAACCCGGCTCTTCCGGGACAGCGGCCACACCAGTACATGCTGTTACTGTGCTGGGTGTCGATTTGCTGGCGCTGTCTTCTTCCTCGCTGCTTAAAGATATGCAAAAAGCAGTATCTTCCACAACTGACGCAAACCTAATGCATCGAAATTCTGCAGTGAGTTACGCCGCCCCTCAACTGGGCCGGGCGCTTGCGTGTGAAGGCGTGTTAATGAGTCGCGAGGGCGTGTCCTTATTACCGCCGTATTCGGTCAGCCAACTGCCTGATAATACTGTGCTTGTTTCACTTGAGGCTTTTTATACCGATAAAACCACCTTGCAAAATACGCCCTTGTCGGCGCTGCTGGTAACAACCGCATTTGATGACGTTCGGTTACGCGAACTAAAAAACCATTTGCCATCCCATTTACAGTACCGCCAGGCACCTGAAACGGCCAGTGATGGGTCGTTGGCCAAAAGTTTTCAGCTGAACTTATGGGCTATGGGCGTATTAATGGGGGTGGTGGCGTTGTTTATTGTATTAAACGCACTGACCCTAATGTACCGCGCACGCCTGTTGTTTATGCTCAGACTACGGCAGCTGGGCGTAAGTAAGGCTAGCCTGCTGCTGGCGTTAATGAGCGAGCTGGCCCTGTATTGCGCTATTGCCGCGCCACTGGGCGTGCTGGCCGCAATCGGGCTAACCCGCCAACTGACGCCGATGCTGCAATCCACATTCGAAGGACTGCTTGACAGCGCTTTTGTTGCCCCTTCGCCGCTGTTAACCGAAATGATGAGCGGAGCTTTTGTTACCAGCTTTGCAGCTCTGGCGCTGTTTTTTGTGATTCCGGCGCGCCAGTTATCCCGGGCGTTACTGGCTTCTCACATCCACCGTCAGCCTATGTCGGTGCTGATACGCAGCATTATTACCATCGGCGTTGTTGCTATTGTGTTGTTGGGCTTGGTAATGGCGAACTCTACTTTTAGCGCGTTGCTGGCTGTAGCCGGTGTATTGTTGGGCGGCTGTGGCGTCATTTTATTGTGGTTGCCGGCTTTCACCGGCCTTATCAGTACGCTTGTTCCCGCTTCGCGCCCCCTGCTGAGTTATGTAGCAGCCAGTACCCATCGTTTATCTGCCAAAAGCCGGTTGTCGGTATGTGCCTTTTTTATCGCGTTGGCCGCGAATATTGGTATGAATGTGATGACCGATAGCTTTCGACACGCTACTGAAAGCTGGTTACAGCAGCGTTTGGCCGCACCGGTGTATTTATACGCTGATGATAAGCCCGCGCCCGGAACAATTGCTGCTCATATAGATGCCCGGCATTTGTATCGCGGCGTTACCACGATTAACCAGCAGCAGGCAACAGTGCGCAGCTACGCTGCCGACAGCACTGCGCAACATAGCCTTACACTGGATACGCTGTATCCGGGCGGCTGGTCGATGTTTGCTGCAAATAAAGCCGTATTTATCAATCAGCAGTTGGCGTTCAGGCATGCGGTGGCCCCTGGGGATAGCCTGACCATAGGGCCGGTGTTCACACAGAGCAAGCAAAATCCGGTGTTCTCTCAATCTACAACCTACACCGTAGCCGGAATTTATCCTGATTATGGTAATCCTGATAGCCAGCTTTTGTTACCGTCAGACCAGTTCTCACCCGCATCGGGCTATGCGGGGGTTACGGCGCTGTATCAGGCCACCCCGGAAGATTTGGCCCGGCTTGCCGGCCTGGGGGAGATTTACGACACCCCGCAGCTATTGAAAAAGTCGATGCAAACCTTCGATCGTACCTTTGTCGTTACCGATGCTTTGAATGTTGCTACATTACTGGTCGCCGGAATGGCTTTCGCGGTATCGGTAAGTGTCATCACTTTAGATTTACGGCCTCAGCTTAATGTATTACGAACTATGGGCATAGGTCAGTTGCAGGTGAAAGCCATGCTTACTGCTCAGTATATGTTGCTGCTGACGGTCAGGCCACCACGCTTGCTGAATCTGATTTATCGATACAGGTATTGGGTTACGAGCGCATCAACAAACGCAAGGTGCCGGTAGAATGGCAAATCGAGGTGGCCCAGCCCACCCTTTCACTAACTGTTAAACCATTTAAAAAAGGCCAGTGGAATGCCAGTCGTTTTTCGTATTACGAAGGCCGGGTAGAAGTCTCCGGAAGCCATCACGGCGATGGCTTTATGGAATTAACCGGTTATCAGTAAACCGACCAGTTGATATGCTTGGTAAGCGAGGTGAGCGCAGCCATCCCCATCAGTGAATTGCCCATCGGGTTAAGCGCCGGAGAAAATACACAGATAGAAAAACGACCAGGCACTACCGCAATAATACCTCCGCCTACTCCACTTTTGCCCGGCAGCCCAACCTGGAACGCAAAGTTTCCAGCTTCATTGTACATGCCGCTGGTCGCCAGCAAAGCATTCACCTGGCTTGTCTGTGAGGGCGTCAGAATCTGCTCTTCAGCGCCTTTTGAATACCCTCTGTTGGCCAAGAAGCTACCCGCTTTGGCTAAATCGACACAAGACATCTCCAGTGCACAATTATAAAAATAACTGTGCAGTACTTCTTCAACTTCGTTTTCAAAGTTACCAAAAGCTTTCATCAAATACGCTGAAGCGGCATTACGGGCTCGATATTCAAATTCTGAGTCGGCAACATTTCGATTGGCAATGATTTCGTCGTTTTCAGACAAGCGCCTGACAAAATCGCGCATAGCTAGATGCGGAGATGCAAAACGAGATTGATTCATGTCACTGATAACCAATGCACCGGCATTGATAAACGGATTCCGGGGCACGCCATTTTCGTATTCAAGCTGTACCAGTGAGTTAAAAGGCAGGCCCGAAGGCTCACAGCTGACCCGATGCCAAAGGTCTTCCCCATAGTGATTGATGGCCAGTACCAAGTTAAATACTTTTGAAATACTTTGAATCGAAAACGGTACGTGGGCATCACCTACGGTAGAAATGTTGCCGTCATTATCGCAAATAGCAATACCAAATTGCTGCGATTCTACAGAAGCCAGCGCGGGAATGTAGTCGGCCACTTTCCCGCGGCCTAACATAGGAATTACTTCTTTATAAATCTTATCTAATAATGATTGCATTGCCTTTGTCATAACCTATGACCGATTCGGCCCTCCTAAACATCACAGGCCTTAGATACCCGCATAGTCAATAAAATAGTGGGTAAAAATAGACGTTATTGCATTACTTTGCAATGTGACAAAAACCCATTCAACAAACACTTACGTGCCAACTGATACGCGCGGCGCTCTCAGCAAGATCGGGTTTATCTGCTTTACGCAAGCACGCTTCATCCATCAAAAAGAAAAATTTCGCTTTCTCAGTCTCGGTTTAGCCCTTGCCAGTAAGAGCGTTAAAAAACCGGGTGGGCGTAGATAAATAATATCACCGGGTGCTGGATTCGGAAGTTTGCCGATCAAGCTCGGGCAGCGGCGAGAGAGATACCCGCTGACCATTACTGGCACTGCGACGAGCTGCATCCAAAATTTGCATGACCCGCATATTGTTTTCCAAAGACGATAGATCGTAAGGGGCCGGGGTAATACTGCCCTCTATTACCGCTTTTAAATAACTGAAAGGATCATCATAGGGGTATGGCCGTTCTTCTAAAGTCACCCGGGTCTCGTCAAAGTCGTCGTAATTTCTGGCGGTGCGCTGGCGAAATTGGGTGCGGTTGTCGGCGTACAATACACCAGAAGTGCCGTATACCTCCATATCTTTGCGCCCGATTGGCCAATTCCAGGAGGCCTGTATGACCGCCTGGTTGTCGGGGTACGATAAGATAATAGTGGCTTCGTCATCTACATTCGGATGATTGGCAGGTTGCAGTTGCTCGGTAATGGCACTCACATGTGTAGGCATCTGGCCGTTTTTCAGCCAGGTCATTAAATTTGCACCATAACAGCCAAAGTCCATCAGTGCGCCACCGCCACTTTGTGCCGGATCTAGCAACCAGTCCAGAAACTCCGCGTTAATATCGAGTTTGACCGGGCCCTTGTGCCCGTCTCGTACAATCACTTTGCGCAACGGGCCTACAGCATCATTTTCTAGCTGATGTTTTACTTTATGATTAGTGGGATACCAGGTGGTCTCGTAATTAGTGAGCAAATGAATTTGATGTTGTTTCGCCAGCTTATACATTTGTCTGGCGTGCTTCATGTTCAGCGCCAGTGGTTTTTCGACCATAACATGGATGCCTCTGGGCGCCGCGGTTTGTACTACCTCCAGATGCTCGGCAATACTACCAAAAGCCGCCAGCGCAGCAGGCCGGGTCTTATCCAGCATGGTAGCCATATCTGGGTAAACCAGGTCCATGCTAAAACCATGGCGTTTGGCATAGCGACGGGCCAGTGCTTTATCTGGCTCAACAATACCGCTGATAACAAAGTCTCCGCGCTTCTGGCTTTCAAATATCCAGTGAACATGGGTATGGGTAAGTCCCACCACCCCAATATTGAGTTTATCCTGCGCGTTGGTAGCAAATGCAAACATAAGTATGGTCCAGAATATTATGTGTTTCACCTAAGGTTCCCTGTGTAAAAAAACATCATGATACCTTAACCGTTTAAGTTGCTGATTGCATCTGCATGAAACCCCACTTTTTAAGTTCAGAAGGAAAAACGGGGCATCAGGCTGTAATAAAAACGCCCGACATGCTGCCGCGCTTGCAGAGAACGGGTGTGACTGGGTAGATTTTTGTTCGCACTAACCAATTTCAAGTCACTATCTTTACAGTGCTTTTTTGCATACCAAAAAAACGGATGGTTGCCGGTTGCGCTGAACCTCTTTTGCGTTTTTTTGCCTTACGTTAATACTGTGGCCACTACTGCCGGATGCGGTCGAATGTGATAGCACCGCTCAATAGAATTATTTTTGAACAATTTGTTGAAACCCGCAATCGACTACTGTATAAATTAACACATACTGTATAAACATCGAGTGCTTTCTATGTTAGTGCATCTTTCTATAAAAAACTTCGCTGTGGTAAAACAGCTTTCGGTTAACTTTGAAGCAGGTTTGACTGCTATTACGGGTGAAACCGGTGCGGGTAAATCTATTGCTATCGATGCGCTTAGCCTTTGTCTGGGCGAGCGCGCCGACGCTGGAGCGGTCAGAAAAGAAGCCGCTAAGGCAGAAATTGTGGCGCACTTTTCTATCGAAAAAAATGCCGCAGCTAAACAATGGTTAGCAGAGCAAGAACTAGATTGTGAAGAGGATCCTGATGGTTGTTTTATTCGTCGGGTAATATCCCGTGAAGGGCGCTCAAAAGCCTTTATCAATGGTACAACGGTATCCTTACAACAACTTAAATCCTTGGGTCAGTTTTTATTAGCTATTCACGGCCAAAACACCCATTTGCAGCTGTTAAAAGAAGACGTACAAAGAAAACTTACCGATAATTACGCAGGGCATTCAAAGCTTACCAGTGACGTAAGTATTGCCTATCGTAGCTGGCAACAAAAACAGTCAGAATTAACGCAACTTCAGCAAGCTGCTCAAAACCGCACTGACCGTCAACAGCTATTGGCTTATCAGGTAGAAGAGCTTAACGACTTTGCTATTGCTGATGGTGAGTTTATTGAACTGGAAATTGAACACCGCCGCTTAAGTAACGGACAGTCTTTGCTTGAACAGGCGCAAACCAGTTTTTTT
This sequence comes from Alteromonas lipotrueiana, assembly GCF_019249245.1. GTDB lineage: Bacteria > Pseudomonadota > Gammaproteobacteria > Enterobacterales > Alteromonadaceae > Alteromonas > Alteromonas lipotrueiana. The sequence continues at coordinate 82,405 of NZ_JAESDK010000011.1, forward strand.
AACCTATATGAAAATGATGATGGCAATGCATTGTCTATTATCCAAACGAGCATGGATAATCTAAGTGCTTTAGAAGAACACGATGCAGCGCTTAGCCCAATTTTAACACTGTTAAACGATGCGGTTATTCAGGTAGAAGAAGCTTCGCAGGAGCTGCGAGCCTATTGCGATGCGCTTGAAATAGATCCCCTTCGGTTACAGCAAGTTGAATCGCGTTATAGCAAGGCAATGGAACTTGCCCGTAAGCACGGTGTAGAACCAGAAGCGCTTTACACTTTTCATCAACAACTCGTTGATGAATACACTGCTTTGAATCAGCAGGAGTCTCAGTTAGAGCTGCTAGAGAGTGAAGTAAAACACGCTAAGCAGCATTATGCTCAAGTCGCTGAAATACTGTCTGAATCACGACAGTCGGCAGCCAAAGATTTTGGTTTTGCTATTGAACAGCGCATTAAAAAGATGAACATGGAACACGCAAAAGTCTGGGTAGACGTTCACTTTAATGCATTGAAAGCCCCCTCGGCATCTGGGTTAGATGATATTTCGGTGAAAGTCTCAACCAATCCCGGCCAAGATCCTGATCGCCTGGATAAGGTGGTATCAGGCGGCGAGCTTTCACGTATTGGGTTAGCCATTCAGGTTATTGCCAGCGACCATAACACTACCCCAACGATGATTTTTGACGAAGTAGACACGGGAATCAGTGGACCTACTGCTTCGATAGTCGGCGAGCTGCTGCGCACACTGGGCGCGGACAATCAGGTAATGTGTGTTACCCATTTACCACAGGTTGCCGCGCAGGCGCATAACCAGTTGTTTGTAACCAAGCTTACCGATGGCGAAAGCACTGAAACACGTATGTTAGCGTTAACCGAGCAAGACAGAGTAGATGAACTGGCTCGTTTGCTGGCGGGAGACAAAGTTACCGATGCAGCATTAGCTAATGCCCGCGAATTATTGAAATGTGTTGCATAGAACTAATAAGCGGTTGATCGGTCATACTTGACTGGGGTAGCATGCTTCGCACTATCCCATGCTTTCGCTGCTATTGCTTTTTTAGCAGCGGGTAAATAACAAATTAAATGTGACTGGATTAAACACTTACATGAAGTTGTATCAAACTATTTTGCTCGCTACCGTTATTTTCAGTGCTACGGCCTGCTCAAATTGGATTTACAGAATTGATGTGCCTCAAGGTAACTTTCTTGACGCTCGCGATGTAAAAGAATTACGTGTAGGAATGAGTAAAGAACAAGTTACCTACGTATTAGGTAACCCGGTAGTAGAAGATTCGTTCAATAATGATACCTGGTATTACGTTTACGATATGAAGCGTGGTATGAGTAAGCGCGGAAAGGATTTTCAGAAACAGCTCATTTTATCTTTTGATGAAAATAAGCTAACCAATGCCGAAGGCGATTTTGAATTTTCTGAAGAGTTTGACACCCCGCTAGATCAGTAAAAAAAGCTGTAAAAATTCGATTTTTTCACTCTGATTTTAACAGTAGTTCAGGGCAATAATTCCGGTCGTTTACGGACGAAATAATTGCCTTGTGTTTCTACAATAGCGTCTTTCTGGTCCATAATGTTGTTCTTCGTTTTATAGTAATATTCTGATTTGAAATCATCTCACTACTTCAATAAAAGCTAAGGCAGCTTATACCTGGTAATATCTTAGGCTCGTGGTATTAATACCGCCCTACCTTTTTAACACCCCACATTTTCTGCCGGTTTTCATCACCTTCGATAACTGGACTCATGTGCAGCCCACGATTTATCGTGTTTTAGCCATTCTGATAAAGTTTACTGACTATTTTGTTTACGTAGGGCAGTAATAGAGAAAAACCCTAATACTGGAAGAATAATTAACGTTAAAAATGACGAAGCGCCTAATAATGCCGCGCTCAAAATAGCTGCCGCCCAGAGCAAGCTTGTGGTAATTACTTTATTATTGCAGTTCATTGTGATCACCTTTTGGGTACTCAATTAAATAGTTACATACGTTAAGCCTACTATTTAAAAACATAATTGAACAATAAGTAAACAAACGGAATTGTTACCAGATGTATCAGAGACCAAGGTAATAGTATAATTTGGGTATTAAAGCTAGAGTGTAAAGCACGTAACCAGTCATCCTATAAAATGTATCAGCTTGCCCTATATCCTTGGTGCTCAAAGAGGCAAATATAAGTTTATGTATACAATATTATCTACTATCAAAACTAAGTTCCTGTTCTCAGCTGCTTAACAATCTGGTTTATTGCCGTTGAGTCTGAACAAGGGGCCAGTACCCTCTGAATATGACCCATGCGTTAATCTCATGAATATCAGTGCCCAGACCTGGGTTTGTCGATAAAACGAAATATGTTGCTAACGTGAAACCCAAGAGACTTTAAAAGTTATCTTTGTCAACAAAGTTAGCCCACCTCTTTATGTCCACAATAGAATTTACATAGGTCTAATCAGATTTTTTGTCTTGGGGTTTGCGACGAGTTCGCTCGTCTCTGGTCACCCAATCCTCTAATGCAGACCCAGGATCTTCTTCTCCTGCTATGCTCGACTCTTCAGGCGCACCTGACTTTGCATCTTCATCTTTCAGATATGATTTGTCCTGAGTGTCGTCTTTGGAATTTTTAGGCATAAGTATTCACTCCAGGTTTTGTTGAATAAACCAAAATGGTATTTTAATTGCTTCAGATACAGTAGCTTGCCGGTTACAAAGCAAGCTGCTAGCTGACTTTAGCTTATCGTGTACTGTAATTTGTAAATACGCAGTATGATGCTGCGTAGTTCAATTTCATCGAGTCATTCAATTGTGGCTAAACCGGCCCTCGTTGTGCTTTATATCGATGACAGTAATAAAAATGATAATGCTGAAGAAACTGGATCTTACAGCGGATCTTTGATACCCTAACTAAGTCAAAAAAGAACAGGAGGATGTTATGATTAAATCATTTACCAAGTTCTTTCAGCGTAAACACCCATACACCGTGGCATTTTATATTGGAAGAAAGAAAACACAGAAAATTTTTGATTGTAAAATCAAAAAGAAAAAGGACTTGCTCTCTGCTAAATAAGTAGTGAGATTGAAGTAAAATCTCGTTATTTTAATAGTCTCTGAATAAGACGAATACGTTTTTGTTAGTCACCTATAAATAAGACCTGTAGTTAGTTTTTCAGGCCGAGGTTATAAAAACTAATTGAATTTTGAACGTACGCTTTAGAGCAATTTTCAAAGCATTCTTGCTTTATTTCTGATGTTTAAAGTGAAACCCCGCTAGCAATAGCGGGGTTTTTTATTATCTTAGCCACTTTTTATAGATACAATCCACAAAGGGCTACTTAAAAGCTGATATCCCATTGTGCTCTAATCCGGTTATCATCATAGGTTGTATTGTCGAGCGACTGTAAGTCAAACTGTGTAAAATCTACAGTCACCTTGTTATTATGCCCTGATACAAAATAGTTAAAGCCTATCGTATGTTCTTCGTTCTTACGCTCTATTCCTATTTTTTCTGAGGTGTAGGTTGCATAACGCCCCACCAACTCAAGTTGTCTTGGCCACCAGCTCAACTTTTCATTTAAAAAGTAGCCGGCCTGCGCATAATAACCGTCTATAGATAAATCAGATTGCGCAGCTGAAGATACTTTTTTGTCGTGATATTCAGCTTCTACACTTAACCCTTTATACATGTAAGATAAATCGAAGACATATTGATTTACATGTACCCGTTCATCAGTCGACTCCCAACGCGGCACCTGTCCGCCCCCAGAGCTAGAAAAACGACTGTACTCACCTTCAATGCTGGCTGCGGCTACCCCTAATGAAAGTGCAGGCTCTTTATGTCGGTCGACGTCAGCGGTGATAAGCTCTACGCCGCCACCTAACGGATTCCATTGAAAACGCCCATAGTATAATGGGTCGCCAGGCCCTGAAAGACTATCGCCTCGGCCCGTTCCTGAGCCTATACCAACCCAGTAATTAATGTCTGAAAGGGTATTTTCGTTAAGACGGCCATAAATAGCAGCAGCATTATGACGATCTATGGTCACCATTCTATTAACAATAGAGCGGTCAACCAAATGTTGTTTTCCACTACTGATACTGCGTTCACGGGAATATTCGAGTTTCCACTGACCAATTTTAAAACTTAATGCTTTGTATTTTTCGACCTTAAACCCATAATCGATAAATATTCCGTCCCCAATTTCAAACTGCGAAAAATATTTTAACCATGGCTTATAAATATGGCCTGAAGCTTTAAAGCGTGAGCGATTTATATTAATAATTCGTTTTTCATCAGCAAAAAAGTCATCTGCTGCGCGGGGATCGCTGTCATAATCTGAGGTGTAACGCATTTGCACTCGTGCATCAAATTTCATCGAGGCAAAAGACGAATCATCGCCCAACGTTATTCCTTCACCGTACGGGTATAACGTGTCTTGTGCGTTAGTATCGACAACATATGAAGTTAGCGATATCAGTGAAGCTGCACAAAGGCTCAACTTAGTTTTGAGCACTACGTTTCTCCCGGTTCACTTTAAAATTCAGGATGCGCAGTGTAGTGAGTTGTCCACTCTAGTCAAGAAAAACTAATCCTTCTTAGCATTACAATTTCTTTTAGCGATTTTTCTATTTGAAGGCAATATATGTCACACTGTTTAAATCGCACATTATTATAGCTTTGACATGTTCAAACCCGCCAAAACCAAACCTTGTTCGCACTGCAATACTATTGCACAAATCAATAACGGACGCTGTTCTCACTGTAACTGTATTGCTGATACGTTTGTTTACCGAAGCAAGATTGCAGCCGCAACATTGGCTTTTTTCGGAGGTGCGGTTGGCCTGCATAGATTTTACCTTGGCCAGTGGCGTGGTATCTTTTATGTGCTATTTTGCTGGACTCCTATTACCTGGATTGCGGGCATTATTGAATCTATAATATTTTTATCTACCTCTCAGAAAAACTGGAATTTAAACCACAATCTTGGAATTTGGGCAGGCCGTGAAAACGGTAAAGTTTTAGGCATTTTTATAGCTTTAGCGGTCATAATGTTACTAGGGGCATTCACATTAGTGAGTTGGTTGCCTTTTAATATGGCCAACCAGGTTTTTAACGCCCAAAAAGAGCAGCGCCAGCGTATTGAGGCAGCTGAGCACATTGCTCAAGCTACAGAACATTACTTATTAACCTACGACCGCCGGCCAGAAAACCTCGGTGAATTAGAACTTGATAATGCGCTTATTGCTCCGGCCAAAGCCTCTATTCGCTTTAATCGGGGTCAAATTCATTTGTTGCCGTATAACAATGCAAATACCGAAATAATTATGCTACCGGTGGTTTTAAAAGACGAAGTTCTTTGGGATTGCACCACGCCGGCGTTACCGCAGATTATGCTTCCCCGCCAATGTCGCTGAGAGTATATGAATTATCTTGCACATTTGGCTTTAGCCCAACCCACCAGCGAATCGGTACACGGAAATCTTCTGGGCGACTTTATGAAAGGCAGCAACATTGAACAGTTCAGTATGCCTGTGCAACGAGGGTTACAAAATCATAGATTCGTTGATAAATACACCGATCATCATCCAGAAATTCATAGTATTAAAAACAAGTTTTCAGCCGAACGACGCCGTTTTGCCGCAGTTATTATTGATGTAAGTTTTGATCATTACCTTATTCGCCACTGGTCACGTTTTTACGAACAGTCTTTCGCACAATTTTGCGAGCAGCGGTATGCATTACTCGAACAAGCGCTACCTTATATGCCTGTAACCATGCAAAGTACGGTTAACAGCATGCTGAAGCACCGTTGGTTAGATGTGTACGCTACCCCCCAAGGTTTGAGCGGCGCCCTGGACAATACTGCCACGCGTATTCGTTTCAAGCATCGCTTTTCTGGCAGCATTGAGGAAGTACTGAAGCATTATCATGTGCTGGAACAAACCTTTTTAAGTTTTTATCCTCAGCTAATGCGGTCGGTCAGTGAGCAAAAAATTGAATCCGGTCACGAATCAGGCGGCAGTTACTGAAATATCGATGACAAGTTCAAGGAAAAATAAAATACCACCAATTAAACCGCCCACAATGGTCCCGTTGATACGTACTTTTTGCAAGTCTTTGCCGATGTTCAGCTCTATTTGTTCAGCCATCTCCCGTTCATCCCAGTTTTCAATAGTGGTTCGTATATGACTGGTCAGAAAATCGCTAACCTGAGGGCCCAAATAAACTGCGCTATTTATAACTGCTTCATTAATCGTATGATTTAAAGCCTTGTTGGCTGCTAAGGTGTTGCCAAAATCCTCTAACATACTTTGAATATGATAACGCAAACGACTATCTGGCTGACTTAAGTCATGCTGTATATAAGCCCGCAGATCAGTTAAAACTAATCCCATATAATGGTGCAGCGTTTCATTGTCTAATAAAGCTTGCTGCCATTGCTGCAGTTTTTCACCGGTTTGCTTGTCGTGTTCTATGCGACGAATCATTATTGCGACGTAACGATCGAATGAGCGCCGTAGTGGATGGTTCGGATCTTCATTAATATCGGCGATGGTGCTTACTATGGCGCGCGTTGCAACCTGAGCCCCCTGCTCGCTTAACCACTGGGTGGGCAGAAATTTTTCAAGTCTGCGATACTCTGTACGTAACCACTGATGTAATTTAGCGGTCATGAATTCCTGTGTGGTCGGTTGTTGTAACAGTCGCGCCGCTTTATTGATGAGTTGGTCAAGTAGCTCCTGATGTCGCCCTTCCCGGGTCAATACCCGTAGCGTTCCGCCCGCCAGCGGTCTCACATCAAGTTTTGCTAATAATTGCCGGACATTCTGCGTCAACACATTTTGTACTGACTTATCGCTTATCATCGATAATGTTCCGGCACCGGCATCACTTATAAAGTGCGCCAAGCGTTTAGAATTGTCAGGTTTTTGAAGCCATGCAGCTAAGTTGTCCGCCGGATGGGAATGACGAACCAGCTGCCCTATGGCTGCAGGATTAAAAAATTTCTCTTTTACAAATTCGGCTAAGTTGGCCGCGATACGTTTTTTATTTGCCGCGACAATATTAGTGTGAGGAATAGGGTATTGTGGCGGTATTGGTTTAAATAGCGCTGTAACTGCAAACCAGTCGGCCAGCCCCCCCACTAATGCGGCCTCGCTAACCATTTTAAAAAAAGCGACGTAAGACAGCCACCCTGCCTGGCTAAAACGATGCTCAAGAAAGGTAGTGATAACAAACAGCACTGCTGCAATAAACAAGCATGCGGCAGCCTGATTCTTTGCCCGGGCTAACTGTTGCGCTTTCAAAGGCCTCTCCTGGCTTAAAATTGTTATTCAATACATTAAGTGAATACTTATACATACAGAAATGGCCTGCAAGGCAGGCCATTTCTTCTAAACAAATTAATGTCTAATTATACAAACTTAATCCCACTGTGGGCCAAAGTCCGGATCAACAATACGGTCGCCGTTATCCAGATTATCAATAAGTTCCATATCTTCAGCTGTAAGTTTGACCTTTTCAAAATCAAAGTTATCTTGCAGGTGATCAGGATTAGTTGATGAAGGAATGGTGTAATAGCCTTTTTCTTTAATCCAGGCCAGTGTTACCTGTGCAGGGGTCGCATCATGTTGTTGCGCGATATTCTGCAAGGTTTCGCTTTTCATCACTTTGCCTACCGCAAACGGCATATAAGCGGTCACTGACATACCAAGTTCGTTGGCACGCTCGGCCACTTTGCGATTCTGCATAAACGGATGAAGCTCTATCTGGTTGGTTAAAATCTCACCTTCACCCAGAATTTCAACTGCTTTTTCCATTTGTGCAATGGTGAAATTCGACACCCCAATATTGCGAGCCAACCCTTCTTCTTTCGCTTGTGCCAGACTTTTGAGGTATTCCTCCATGGGCACCTTATCATCAGGAGATGGCCAGTGAATCAATAACAAATCAACATAGTCCGTTTTTAGCTTTTCAAGGCTTTCATGGACGCTGGCAATAAAGCTCTTATTGCCAAAGTGATCAAACCAGACTTTTGTTGTTAAGAAGTAATCTTCGCGTGCAATACCGTTGGTTTGAAGTGCATCACCTACTTGTTCTTCATTACCGTAAATTTGAGCAGTGTCTATGTGTCTAAAGCCAATTTTCAACGCATCCAGCACTGACTTGCGTGCGGTGTCATCTTCTAATCTGAACGTACCTACACCTAGTTGTGGCATGTTTTGCATGTTCACTCCTCGTTTATGGTTAAATTTATCGTGCTGTCAGTCATTAATTTAAATCTGACTTACCCAACGCGATTTACCACATTGTCTACGCGTACGCTGACCAGACAGATCGCCCTAACGGGTTCATACCAGGACACTTAAGATTGATGGTCCAATAAAAAAGGCGAAATACTTAAGCATTTCGCCTCTGGTTTTATATTTTAGAAGTTAGCGCTTATTACCTGCGCCAGACTTGCGTGTTCGATGCTTTTTCACCGACCTGCGCATGCGGCTTAACCGAGCGTGGTCTAACTTGGTCTGACGAACATCCACCAAACTACTGCTTTCATCGGTAAGGTGCACCAATTTTCGCAGCTTATTTACATCAGCCAGCTCCAGTTCAACCCACGCGCCCTGTGGTAAGCGCTTTTGTAGTTCAATAGGTCCATAACGCACCCGAATAAGCCGGCTAACCTGAACTTCCTGAGACTCCCACAAACGCCGAACTTCGCGGTTGCGTCCTTCTTGTAAGGTTACGTTGAACCACTGGTTCATACTTTCGTCATCGTTTTTACGCGGTTTTATGGTGGTAAACTTCGCCACCCCGTCGTCAAGCTCTACGCCTTTTTTAAGGGTATTAAGAGTTTTAGACGGTACCTCACCAAAAACACGCACGGCGTATTCTCGTTCAACTTCACACTTAGGGTGCATTAGTCTATTGGCCAGCTCACCATCATTGGTAAACAACAGCAAACCACTGGTGTTTATATCAAGTCGTCCAACCGCAATCCAGCGCCCTAACCGAATCGCAGGCAAGCGTTCGAAAACCGTGGGGCGGCCTTCCGGATCAGAGCGACTACACAACTCACCTTCAGGTTTGTTATACATCAGTACCCGACAAACCGGTTTTTCGGTTTGTCGCGATAACAGATGACCATCAACCCGGATTTGTGCTTCCGGACCCACGCGGTCGCCCAGCGTTGCGATACTGCCATCTACTGACACCCGACCCTGTTCAATCCAGCGCTCCATCTCACGGCGCGACCCCAGGCCCTGATTGGCCAATACTTTCTGCAATTTTTCACTCATGAGTGCTTATGTCTCTGGTTCAGTTTTGTCGTTCGTACGGTCTGTTGTTTCAGACGGTACCTCTTTTTTCTCACCTGACATATCAGCACTTTTTATTGCCAGTGATGCAAATGCATCGGCACTTGGTAGCTCAGACAGAGAGGTTAACGAAAAATAATCAAGAAATGCAGGGGTGGTGGCATATAGCGCCGGTCGTCCTGCAACCTCTTTATGACCGACTATGGTTACCCACTCTCGTTCGGTCAATGTTTTTATAATGTTACTGCTTACCGCTACGCCACGAATTTGCTCTATTTCGCCGCGGGTAATCGGCTGACGATAGGCAATAAGAGCCAGAGTTTCAAGCAGCGCTCTGGAATAACGGGGTGCATTTTCTGGCCATAATTTTTGCAACCAGGGCGACAGACTGTTTAATGATTGGAACCGATAGCCGCTGGCCACTTTAACCAACTCAATCCCCCGGTGGGCATAATCAGATTCTAGCTCACTTAATGCATTGGTAAGCTGCACTGAGGATACTGTGAAATCAGCAAGCACCGTTTCTTTAAGTTTTTTTGGTGTGACCGGTTTATCAGCAACAAAAATACTGGCCTCAATAAGCTGTTTCAGTCGGACTGTATCAATTTTATTCATGCGAGCCCAGCTTTACATAAATGCGGGCAAATGATCCTGCTTGAACGCATATTAATAGCTGCTCTTTTATTAGTTCAAGTATTGCCAGAAGCGTAACCACGCACCCTGCCCGGCCTTCAGATAAGGTAAATAACGCTTCCAAGGGCGTAAAGTCCGCACTGTTAAGCCTGGACAAAATTTGGCTCATGCGCTCGCGGGTACTAAGCGCTTCCTTTTCAATAGTATGATGTTCAAACGCTGCCGCACGCTTCATCATTTTAGCAAATGCTTTTATCAGCTCATCTAAGGCAACATCGGGTTCAGTTTGCACGCTTTCAGTGGGCTCGCTTAAACCGGCTTGTGCTACATATACGTCGCGCTCAATGCGAGGCAGTGTGTCTATTTTTTGGGCCGCGTGTTTAACTACTTCGTACTCTTGTAACCGCCGCACCAGTTCGGCCCGGGGGTCGTCCTCGTCTTCGTCAATGGCAGCAGGCCTGGGAAGTAACAACCGCGACTTTATTTCAGCCAGCATCGCGGCCATTAACAAGTACTCTGCGGCCAGTTCTAATTTGAGGCTCTTCATTACCTCGACATAGTCCATATATTGTCGGGTAATTTGCGCTACCGGCAACGTAACAATATCGAATTTTTGCCGCTTAATAAGATACAAAAGTAAATCTAAAGGGCCTTCGAAGCTTTCTAATATAATTTCAAGCGCTTCTGGCGGTATGTATAAATCCTGCGGCTGTTCTAACAACGCCTCGCCATAAATAAATGCCAAAGGCAAAGGAGGCTGAGCCGAATGCTGCGGGGCGCTCTCGTCAGAGTTCATAACAAACCAATATTGGCATTAAATGAAGGGGCTTACATCGCCACTTCCTTCACGTAAAACCGCCGGCGGGGTTTCGGTAAGATCGATAATAGTGGTGGGCTGTTCGCCTAAAGCACCACCATCTATAATAACACCCACCCGCTTTTCAAGCTTATCGCGAATTTCATCCGGGTCGGCCTCGGCCATTCTTTCTCCGGGTAAAATTAATGAGGTCGACATTAGTGGTTCGTTCAGTTCTTCTAACAGCTTGAGCGCAATGACATTGTCAGGCACCCGGATACCGATTGTTTTACGCTTAGGATTTTGAAGACGTTTAGGTACTTCGCGGGTCGCCTGTAATATAAAAGTATACGGCCCGGGTGTATTATTTTTTATTTGCCTGAATGCCACGTTATCAACTTTTGCATAAATCGATAACTCTGACATATCACGACACATCAGCGTAAAGTTATGATCTTTATCGATGTTTCGAACCTGACATAGTTTATCTAATGCCTTTTTGTCATCCATTTGGCAACCGATGGCATAGCCTGAGTCGGTCGGATATACCACCACCTCGCCCTGTCGAATAAGCTCACACGCCTGTTTTATTAAACGCGGTTGCGGGTTTTCAGGATGAATGGAAAAAAATTGGCTCATAATGCTTCCTTATCAACAGGCAACTGTGACCAGTTATGCCATATCGGAGTAAGTTCGTTCGCTATTCCCAAATTGCGTCCAAGCTCGGTCCAGCGCGACGGAAAATGAAAGTCAGACCCGGCTGAAGCCAGTAACTGATGCGCCTGAGCCAGCTCACGAATTAGCGATTGCTTGGCTGCGGCCATTCCCGGACAGGCAGCCTCAATAGCGTGCCCACCGGCTTGTGCAAAGTCGTCTACCAGTCGCCGTAACCACTTGGTGGTCATATCGTAATGAGCAGGATGGGCTAACACGGCCTGCCCACCGGCCTGACTAATCGCCTCTATAGCCTCAGCCATTGCTGGCCATTGCGCCTTTACGGCTGCGCGTTTGCCTTTTCCTAAATACTTTTTAAAGGCACTGTCCATAGAACTGACCCCATACTGGTTCACCAAAACCCGGGCAAAATGCGCCCGGGTTATCTGACCTGGTCCGGCAAGTCTGACTGCCTTTTCTAATACGCCTTCAAAGCCACATTTACTCAATTTTTCTGCAATTTTTTCGGCCCGCTGGCGACGACGTTCTTTTTGAGCGGTCAAAAATGCCTGAAAATCAGAGCATGCACAGTCTACGTTGAGACCCACAATGTGAATATCAAAGCCCTGCCAGGCGGTAGAGATTTCCACTCCATCGATGATGGTCAGAGGCCGTTTTTGAGTTTGCTGATAAGCATGCGCTTCTTCAAGACCCGAGACGGTATCGTGATCAGTAATAGCCAGCACATCGACCTGCATGGTATGTGCACGTTGCAGCAATTCAGTGGGCGAAAGCTGGCCGTCAGAGAAATAAGTATGACTGTGGAGATCTATTTTCACTTAATTTTCAGAATTCCGGTTGACAAGAAGACGAATTTGTTTTCTTCTATAGGGCATATTATACCGTTTTTTCTACTTCATGTTTAATGAAGTTTTACCTGAAACAATAAGAATACATCAACACTATGCAAACCTCTTTTTTTAAAACTTCGCTTAATAGCATGATTTGGTGGTGGCACTCCCTAACTTAAAGGGCGGTGTACGCATGTGTGCGTGTCAAAACACTTAAGAAAGGCCCGTTTAAAAACGGGCCTTTTTTTTTAATCGCAGCGGGAGATTTGCGACCATGAGTTTAGCAGAGCTGGGAGACATCCCGGGAAAAGTAGAAACATTGCAACAGCCAGGCAGGTATGTGGCCGATCCGCTTGCCGCGTTTACGCATTTGTGTCATCAGCAACCAAATGCACTGCTACTGGAGTCAGCCGAAATAGAAAGCAAAGACGACTTAAAGAGCTTGCTGATGGTAGATGCCGCACTGCGTTTAGAGTGTCGCGGTAACAACATTACTATCGATGCATTAAGTGATAACGGAGCCTCGTTACTGCCTTTAATAGTCGAGCATTGCCCAGCCGCCATTTCTTGTCAGCAGCGAACGGGCGGGCGGGCTTATTTTGACATGCGCAGCGCCAGACGATGCCTTGGATGAAGACGCCCGGTTAAAAGCGCCGGGCGTGTTTGATGCGTTGCGCTTATTGCGCTCGCAAATAACGCCGCTGCGGATGCACCCTCACGCGGTCTTTTTAGGGGGGGTGTTTGCCTATGATTTACTGGGGACTTTTGAACAGCTCCCTGATGTAGCCGAGGGCGATAATGACTGTGCCGACTATGTGTTTTATCTGGCCGAAACGTTACTGACCATCGACCATAAATCGCAGACCACCGAATTGTTGGGTAGTGTATTTTCAGGCCCTCAGGTTGCTCAAAATTATTTTGCCATTGCCCAGCGCCTTGAACACCTTCAACAGCAACTGCGAAGCATCAAACCAATGAAATCTACCGGCGTGGCAAATACTGCCGATGCCACCGATGTTCATGTCGACAAATCAGATGAACAGTTTATGCAATATGTGAATGATTTAAAATCTCATATTCTGGCAGGTGATATCTTTCAGGTGGTTCCGTCTCGCACCTTTTCGCTACCGTGTACTTCGCCCCTTACCGCTTATGCCGAACTCAAAAAACAGAATCCCAGTCCCTACATGTTTTATATGCAGGACCAGGATTTTGTTATTTTTGGCGCCTCGCCCGAATCGGCACTTAAATACGACACCCACACAAATCAGGTCGAGGTGTACCCTATTGCCGGTACCCGCCCTCGCGGTAAACGCGCCGACGGAACAATTGATGCTGATCTGGACAGTCGTATTGAATTAAACCTGCGGGAGGACAACAAGGAAAAATCTGAACATATTATGCTGGTCGATTTAGCCCGAAACGACGTGGCCAAAGTCAGTGAGCCAGGCACCCGCTATGTAAAAGACTTACTTAAAGTTGACCGTTATTCTCATGTGATGCATCTGGTGTCACGGGTGGTAGGTCAACTGCGTGATGATTTGGATGCGCTGCATGCCTATCAGGCGTGTATGAACATGGGCACTTTAGTGGGGGCACCGAAGGTATCCGCGGCCACCCTGATTCGTCAGGTTGAACAAAAACGCCGGGGCAGTTATGGCGGAGCTGTGGGTTACATTAATGGTCAGGGCGATATGGATACCTGCATTGTTATTCGCTCAGCATTTGTTAAAAACAACACAGCATACATACAAGCAGGTGCTGGTGTCGTGCACGACTCAGACCCTCTAAGCGAAGCCAACGAAACCCGAACTAAAGCTCAGGCGGTAATCAATGCTGTGAAGATCGCTTTGCAACAGGAGCCAGTACAATGAATGCACCGGTAACGGTCTTTTTGCTCGATAACATTGACTCGTTTACGTACAACCTGGTAGACGAACTGCGTACATTGGACCTGAAAATTGTGGTGTATCGTAATACTGTTAACGCCGATACATTAATAGCACGCATGAACGCTGAAGCTGAACACGCCCGGGTTTTGCTATTGTTGTCGCCCGGTCCGGGCGCGCCGCAAGATGCCGGATGCATGCCGCAGCTACTAAAACAGGTTCAGGGGCGTTTTCCGGTCTTAGGCATATGCCTTGGCCATCAGGCTATTGTAGCGCACTATGGCGGCACTGTAGATCGCGCCGAACAGGTGATGCATGGTAAGTCTTCAATGGTTCATCACCATGGCGATACCCTGTTCGCGGGTCTGCCACAGCCATTGCAAATTGCACGCTATCACTCTTTAATTGCTACGGCATTGCCCGATTGTCTGGAACGCATTGCTGCTTGTGGCGATTTAACCATGGCGGTACATCACCGTAATGACCGGATGCTGGGCTTTCAGTTTCACCCCGAATCTATTTTAAGCGCTCAGGGCAGCCAGTTACTGGCCCAGAGTATCGCTTTTTTAACCGAACAAGGAAACGCACATGTTTGATACCAATGGTGCACTGGACACCTTGTATGCTGGTGAATCGTTAACTCAAAATCAGGCTTTTGGATTGTTTAACAGTATTATGAGCGGTGAGCAGTCTGAAGCGGTCATTGCCGCTGTACTTACCGCTCTTAAAATTAAACACGAGTCGGCCGAGGAAATTGCAGGTGCTGCAAGTGCTATGGTCTCTAATGCCTTGCCCTTTGCTACTCCGGCTTATGAATTTGCCGATATTGTGGGTACCGGCGGTGATGGTCACAATACCATTAATATCTCAAGTGCAGCAGGCGTTGTGGCTGCGGCGTGCGGCGCGAAAGTGGCAAAACATGGTAACCGGAGCGTGTCGTCACGTTCAGGCTCGGCCGACCTATTTCGCGAATTTGGGGTAAAGCTTGAAATTACCGCTGAAACGGCACGTCGTTGTTTAGATGAGGCTAATTTCTGTTTTTTATATGCCCCGGTTTATCATGCCGGTATGCGCTACGCAGCCCCGGTACGTGCTGCGCTAAAAACACGAACCCTGTTTAATATTCTGGGGCCATTGGCTAATCCTGCCAGCCCGACTCACGGCATATATGGGGTTTATTCGCCTCACTTGCTCGAATCTTATGCACAAACGTTATCGCTGCTCGGGCAACGTCGCGCCTTGGTCGTGCATGGCAGCGGCTTGGATGAGTTGGCGTTACACGCCGAGTCCCAGGTAATTGAAATCAATAATTCTGAGCTGCGCCGCTATTGCGTAACCCCGGAAGATTTCGGGCTATCACGCTACCCCCTTGAAGCTATCAAAGGCGGAGAGCCTGAAGAAAACCGCGCCATGGTGGCGGCTGCACTAGGTGGAACCGGCCAGCCAGCGCATCAGGCGGCTATTGCAATGAATTGCGGCGCGCTATTGAAAGTTACCGGTATCGTCGACACATTTGAACAAGGCGCTCAAATGGCACTTGCCAGTATGCGGGCCGGTGAACCGCTTAATGTATTAAAACAGGTAGCTCAGCTGAGTCAGGAGACCGAAAATGGCTAACGTACTTGAAAAAATTGTCGCAGATAAACAAGACGAACTTGCTCAGCGTAAACAAACCCTGGCGCTTGAAACATTAAAGCAAGCCGCAACATGGTCTGAAAAAAGTCTGTTCGAGGCTTTGAATAAACCACAAGCCGGTTTTATTTTAGAGTGCAAAAAAGCCTCTCCATCAAAGGGCCTGATTCGCGAACACTTCGATCTTGATGAAATCTTAAGCGCCTATACGCCCTATGCAGCAGCATTATCAGTGCTTACCGATGAAAAATATTTTCAGGGTAATTTTGAATACCTAAGCTATGTCACCGCCAGAGTGGCTCAGCCCGTATTGAACAAAGACTTTTTTATAGATGAATATCAGGTGTATCTGGCGCGTTACTATCACGCTGATGCTATTTTACTTATGCTAAGCGTGTTAGATGATGTGCAATACCAGGCCCTGGCAAAGGTGGCTCGTAGTTTACAGCTGGATATACTGACCGAAGTAAGTAACGAAGATGAAATGAAACGGGCTATTGCACTTGAAGCCAATATCATTGGCATTAATAATCGTAATCTGCGCGATTTAAGTACAGACCTTGCGACAACTGAACGGCTTGTACCCATGCTTGAGAACGCCGAACACGAATTTGTGGTTATCTCTGAATCCGGAATTTATACCCATGATGATGTGCTACGGTTATCCAGTCATTGTGACGGCTTTTTGGTAGGCAGTGCGCTGATGGCGCAAACCGATTTAGCCGCCGCAGTAACCGGGTTGATACTGGGCAATATTAAAGTTTGCGGAATGAGTGACCCTGAAGCTACGCGCCATGCCTTTAATTTGGGCGCCAGCTATTGCGGGCTTATTTTTGTCAGCAAATCGCCAAGATCCGTTACCCTTGAACAGGCGCAGCATATTGTTCAGCAAACCCCGGGCCGCTATGTCGGCGTGTTTGTCGATGCGCCAATAGAGCAGGTTTCACAGTATGCTCATCAGCTAGGGTTACGCGCAGTTCAGCTTCATGGTCATGAAGACCCGGCTTATCGTGAAACCTTAAAATCGCAGTTGCCTGAGGGTTGCCAGCTATGGCAGGCGCTAGGTGTATCTGGCGAATTGCCAGACAATTTCCAGGCGATAACTGAAGAACCCGCTACCGACAAAGTGTTGCTTGATTGCAAGGTAGGCGCGCAATCTGGGGGCACAGGAAAACAATTTGACTGGTCTTTACTGGAAAACATTACAGATAAATCACAGATTGCGCTGGCCGGGGGCATTACTATAGATACCCTGACAGCAGCGCAACGCACGGGAGCAAGCCTGGTCGATGTTAACTCTGGCGTAGAAGATGCGCCGGGGCAAAAGTCATCAGACAAATTGACTGCTCTTTTTGCTCGTGCCCGACACTATTAATTGAATACACAGGATTAATCATGAATCAGTTAGAAGCAAAATTTGGTGATTTCGGTGGCATGTATGTGCCCGAATTGCTCATTCCTGCGCTAGATCAGCTTGAGGCGGCGTTTGTTGATGCCAAAGACGATCCTGAATTTCAGAAGGAGTTTCTTGGTCTTTTGAAAGATTACGCCGGCCGCCCTACTGCGATGACACTTACCCGCAATCTGGTAAGCAACCCCAAGGTTAAGCTGTACCTGAAGCGTGAAGATTTATTACACGGAGGTGCGCACAAAACCAATCAGGTTTTAGGGCAGGCCCTGCTGACCAAGCGTATGGGTAAAACCGAAGTAATTGCCGAAACAGGGGCCGGACAGCATGGTACTGCCACCGCTTTAGCCTGTGCGCTACTGGGCTTAAAAGCCCGTATTTATATGGGGGCTAAAGATGTTGAGCGTCAGGCTCCGAATGTGTTCAGAATGCGTTTGATGGGCGCCGAAGTTATTCCGGTAAGCGCTGGGTCGGGTACTTTAAAAGATGCTGTGAATGAGGCAATGCGCGACTGGTCTGCAAATTACGACAAAGCGCACTATTTGCTCGGTACCGCCGCCGGGCCACACCCATTTCCGCATATCGTACGTGAATTTCATCGCATGATTGGTGAAGAAACTCGTGCGCAAATTATGGAAAAAGAACAGCGCCTTCCCGATGCAGTCATTGCCTGCGTGGGAGGAGGTTCAAACGCCATTGGTATGTTTGCAGATTTTATTGACGAAGAAAGCGTACGTTTAGTGGGTGTAGAGCCCGCCGGTAAAGGTCTGCATACAAAAGAACACGGTGCCACCATTTGTACCGGATCAAAAGGTATTTTGCATGGCTCGTATACTTATATTATGCAAGACCACGAAGGGCAGATTGAAGAAAGTTATTCGGTGTCGGCAGGTTTAGATTACCCGGCAGTGGGACCTCAACATGCTCATTTAGCCGATATTGGCCGTGCTGAATACGTGTCTGTGACTGACGATGAAGCATTGAATGCGTTTAAACTGCTCGCTCGTAAAGAAGGGATTATTCCGGCTTTGGAATCAGCCCATGCCCTCGCCCATGCATTAAATATGGCCGATGAAGCAGAAGATGATACCATTTTGGTGGTAAATCTTTCGGGACGCGGAGATAAAGACATTGGTGTGGTGACAAAAATTCTTGGAGATGAATTTGATGGATAGATATGGTGATATGTTTAAGCGACTAAACGCTGACAATGCTGGTGCGTTTGTTCCGTTTGTTACCGTTGGTGATCCGTGTATCGAAACCTCTGAAAAGATTATTTGTCAGCTCATTGAAAGTGGTGCAGACGCTTTAGAATTAGGCTTGCCTTACTCTGATCCTATTGCTGACGGGCCGACTATTCAGGCGGCTAGTATCAGAGCGCGTGAAAGCAAAGTAACCACCGCTCAGTGCTTTGAGCTGTTGGGTCGTGTACGGCAAAAATACCCTCAGATTCCGATTGGGTTGTTGCTTTACAGCAATCTGGTAATGTCTGCAGGTATTGAGGCTTTTTATAAACGGGCAAGCGAAGCCGGTGTCGATTCAATTCTGATTGCTGATGTACCGCTTCGTGAAGCAAAACCGTTTTTAGCCGCGGCTGAACACTCCGGTATAAACCAGATTTTGATTGCCCCGCCCAATGCCTCAGACGAAACCATGGCGCTGATTGGTGAGCACTCGTCTGGATACACGTATTTATTGGGCCGCGCAGGAGTAACGGGGGCCGAAACCGCGGCTGAAATACCGGCCGCTGAACTGGTAGATAAGCTTAGTCAGTATCAATGTGCGCCGCCCTTGTTAGGTTTTGGTATCTCAAAACCTGAACAGGTAAAAGCGGCCATTGATGCAGGAGCGGCGGGGGCTATTTCTGGCTCGGCTACCGTGAACATCATCGCACAAAATTTAGATGATACCCGCACCATGCTGGCGCAGCTCGATACTTTTGTCAGTGCTATGAAAGCAGCTACGCAAAAGGATTAATCAATGTTGTATATGATTTGTGCCACTGATACTCCCGATACTCTGGAAAAGCGGCTGGCGGCTCGTCCTGATCATCTGGCTCGTTTGCAAGCGTTAAAAGACGATGGCCGATTAGTCTTAGCAGGGCCGTTTCCGGCTATTGACTCACCTGATCCTGGCCCCGCTGGGTTCACAGGCTCTTTAGTGGTGGCTGAATTTGAAACCTTCGATGCTGCTCAGCAATGGGCTGACAATGATCCGTATATTGCGGCTGGCGTTTATGCCGATGTTATCGTGAAACCTTATAAAAAAGTATTGCCGTAACAGGGAAACTCTATTTAGAAAACCTACGTTAAAAGCGACCTTCGGGTCGTTTTTTTGTATTGATTGTCAAAAAACGAATACCTCATACCCGTTATAAGTAAGTTTATACGCTCAGCTTCACTGTGCTGTCTATGATTTTGACCCATACCATCAGGATATTTAGTTGCAAAATGTATGTCAGGCTTTTTACCTTTCCAGGCACGATTAATCCGTTCTGAGGCGAATACCTTTTTGAAGAAAATAAATAACCATTAAGTAAATCTGTTAGTTTTTCAACTTGCTGTATTGTTGGTGCCAGAGTCTTCGGGTACCAGCAAAATAATACCCGCCAACGATACAACATATGACTGAGCTCACTACCCAAAAAATTAGCGAGTTTTGATGCACAATGGGATCATCGGTAAAAAAGGGAAAAATAAGACCGACGATACCGCGTATTAAATAAACTGCCGTAATGAGTGTCAGACACGTTTTTAGTAGCGGTAGTTTTACTATTAATCTGGCCCCTGACCAAGCATACAAAGCCCAGCTGATTAAAACTGCGGTAATCAACAAAGTAACGTAAACAGGATAACTATCGCCCGTTTGGGCCAAACGCACCATATTATCGCCCGCTCCAAAAAAGCGGTACCAGCTGGGCCCCCCAATAATACAGGCTACATGCAGCAAGGCAGCAGCAAAACTCAGTGTGCCAGCAATGGTAAGAGGTTGGTTTTTTGCTTTAACGCTGGGTTTCATATCCGTTCACAGAGTAGAAAAATGTCCCGCTGATACAGGCTGGGTCTATTTGTGACTTTGAGCATAAATTTTCAGCTTTTTAAATTGTATGTTGCTCAGTCTCGACCTGGGGATCACCATCGAACCTCTGTTCAAATTAAAAAAAATGTTATTTTGAAAAAAATCGACTGAATCAAATTCAGACCACCGCGCTTCTAGTAAGCCGTGTTTAGAGGTGCGTTTCACGCTTTGACTGTCGATAGAAAAATGATAAGTATCGTTGAGCTTTTTGTTCCTGGCAAACACCAACGCTATTTTTGGAATAAACCATTCGCCTAGCAGACACAAAAGCGCATAAATTCCTGTAGTAAAAAGCAATAGAGTGCCCCACCACGTATCCATTTTGTCAAATTGATAAAGGACAAAAGTCAGAAATACAAAAGCGCCCAGTGGTACATAGGTATGAAGGCCTTTGTGGCGAATTGTCTTCATTTTTTCCTTGTAAGAACATACGTACTCGTTATCTGTGTATCGCAAAGTTAATTCGATGCTCATCGATAAAAATCCTTTTATATTGTGGGTTAACAGCAATAAATCCTGTAACTGATTTTATATAACTAACTGCCCACGTGTCTGGCTTTTTTTTATTTTTTTGCCGCCGTGTTTCGATAAAATAACGGTGGCCTGATTGATAACCGTATTTGATTATTGCTCCTGCCATCGAACATAAAACAAACTGACTCATTAGCATAAGCCCAAGTTTTGGATACAGGCTAATTTCTTCGGTAAGCAGCGGATGCCAGATATATTCTAATGAAATGTTACCCACAAATAAAAACACCGAGTAGCCCGGAACCGGCCCACCCCAATAATCATAAAAGTACCAGCTTATGACAAATGTGACCAAACCTGAAAATGCCGCTACTGCGCCAATAATAAACGGAAAATAAACATAAATGCGCTGTTTTATCATGGTGTGCTTCATCAAAATTAACGAAATTTCGAAGAGGATATTTTTTTAAATTAACAGATGCGGCTTAAAAGACCAGCTGAATATTTATTGAGCTGTAATAATTTTATACTTTCATAAAAAAACCGGCACTGAAGAGTCCTCAGTGCCGGTTTTTCTACCAAACTCTATTAATAACGGCGGTTACAATTTCACCTGGTCGTGTTCACCCATTTCTTCGGGTTTAATGTCTTTACCTGTCATCATTTTGTACATGCCTTTTATACCAGGGTCAGCTTCCCAGATTTCGGCGTCGTCTAATTCAAAGCGAAGCATTAACAAAGAAGGATCTTCTTTACCGTGTTCATACCAGGCTTCTACGGGTTTTGACCAGTACTTATCAATGATCTCTTTGCGAGTTTCTTCTACAAGCGTTCCGCGAATGCACGCAAAGACATCATGGCCCTTGCTGGAGAATTGGACCATTGCCTTACCGCCTTTTGCAGCACGATTACTCTTGGTGGTATAAAACCAAAATTCACTGTTTGCGTCTTTGTCTAATTGCGCACGCATGGGTTCACCATGTTCGTTATTCTCGCAAAGCGAAACAATAACATTTGGGCTATCATCCATCGCTTTCCACATTTTGGTACGAATATCTTTTGACATAGACTTGCTCCTTTAACGGAATAACGCACTTTAGGGCGTTGTTTTTCATTGTTAGTGTTAATACCGTTGCAGGGCATATGCCAGCATCATTGATTATTATTAAGCTATAATTATCAGTATGTTAATTAAACCTCCGCATTTTTATTGTGTCATACCTGGTAAGTTGTGCAGGTACTTTGAAAAAATTATTCAGATTTGGTTCAGCTGTTTGGCGTATAGTATTTTCAGGTTAAAAACAGTAAATTAGATGGTTTTAAATATACTTACGGGTCGCGAACAAACATGAATATACGTAGTGTAATAGCACTGTTATTTTGCAGCGTTTGTTTGATGGGACAGCCTGTCATGGCTCAGCAAAGTGAAAAAGCTCAATCACTCAACCCATCAGAGGCTGCGGTTAAAGCGCGGCAGCGGGTACAGGGCCGGGTATTAAAGGTCGAACAGGGCTCAAAAAAATATCGGGTAAAGGTCTTAAAAAAATCGGGGCGAGTGGTCTCTGTTGATGTTGATAAACAGTCCGGTCAAGTTCGCCAACCACCTAAAACAAAGGACAATGACCGCTAATGCGAATACTTGTAGCTGAAGACGACAGTCGTTTACTTACTCAGCTTGATACCTTATTGCACCAGCATGGCTACAGTGTGGATTTAGCTGATAACGGCCAAAACGCACTCTATTTAATAACCGAAAACCCTTACGATGTAGCCATAATCGACATTGGTTTGCCAAAGCTTGATGGTTTTGATGTGATTCGCAAGGCCAGACAACAAGAGGTTGGTTGCCCTGTATTAATTCTCACAGCACGAGACCGGTGGCAGGAAAAAGTTGAAGGCCTGGACGCCGGCGCTGATGATTATCTGACTAAACCTTTTCATAACGAAGAATTACTTGCCCGGGTTAAAGCACTTATTCGACGCGCATCAGGGCAAGCCAACCCTGTGGTTGAGCACGGACCGCTTAAGCTAGATACGGTTACCGAAGAGCTTACCATTGCCCAGCGGCAACTGGAGCTTACCGCTTACGAATACAAAGTTATGCATTATTTAATGATGAACCCGCAAAAGGTAGTTTCAAAAACCGAACTTACTGAACATATTTATGACCAGGACTTTGATCTTGATAGTAATGTCATTGAAGTTTTCATTGGTCGTCTTCGCAAAAAACTTGACCCTGACGGCAACCTGAAACCCATCGAAACATTACGTGGCCGCGGTTACAGGCTAAGCCGTAATTTGTGAAACACTTTTCATTGAAGCTGCGCAGTGTGTTGGCGGCGTTGCTGGCACTTGCTGTATTTATACCAGTTACAGTGTTTGTATTAGATGAAGCCTATACCCGCAGTCTGACACAGGCAAAGTTCAGCGAACTAAAGTTAATGAATCTGGCGTTGGTCTCGGCTTTTGAATTAGAGGGCGACAACCCCAGGATGCCCGAGTTCCTTTACGAGGATCAGTTAAATTTGCCCGACTCTGGCTACATAGGAATGATTGTTTACCAACAAAATATTATCTGGCAATCAGCATCAGCGTTAAATACTTCTGTGACCATTCCAACTTTAATGCCGGCGGTAGGTGAAGAGATTTTCCAGCCGCAATCTAACCTTATTAAAGACACGCCTCCCGCGTACTTTATGTTTAGCTTCACCGCCGAATTTGAAAGCTCTGACAGTTTTGAGCCGGTGCACTTTTATATCTTTAACTCCCGACAAACCTTTAATGAAGAGCGCGAAATGTTTTTAGCGACGGTGTGGCGCGGGTTGCTATTTTTAGGTATAGGCTTGCTGCTTTTGTGGTTAGCAGGCATTGGCGTAGTACTGACGCCGGTTAGAAAATTAATTGATGAAATACGCCGCACCAGTTTGGGTGAACAAACGACATTGAGTAATAACTATCCCGCCGAATTTTCCGGTCTGAAAAAAAGTATTAATCATTTACTTCAAACCGAAGAACAACAACGACTTCGCTACAAAAACAGTTTGGGCGATTTGGCGCACAGCCTTAAAACTCCTCTTGCCGTAGCATTAGGCACGCGTGGTTTACCCGATGAAGCCCGCGAAGCCTTATTGCAGGTAGACATGCTGATCCAACGTCAGCTGAAACGCGCCACGGCCGGCCAGTCGGGCTGGCAGTGTGCAGTCTTTGTCCATCCCGTGTTTACCCAGCTTGTTAATGCAATGCATAAAGTTTATCGCGATAAAGATTTGATTATTGAACAGCACGTAGCGTCAGACCTGACGTTTTATGGAGATAAAACCGATCTATTTGAACTTCTGGGAAACCTGCTAGACAACGCCTGCAAAGCCGCCCGCCAGCAAATTAAATTAAGTGCCTACACCAACGAGCACTATTTGGTTATTACCGTAGATGATGACGGCCCGGGCATTGCGCACACTCAAAGAGCGCACCTGCTTGAGCGGGGTGCTCGTCTTGACACCTACACAGAAGGTCAGGGTATAGGCATGGCGGTGGTGAGTGATATCGTGGCGATTTATCAGGGCCGGCTAGAAATTTTTACCAGCGAATTGGGCGGGGCAGGTATTCGGGTGCATCTGCCCTACCCCTCAGTATCTTAAACCCGCGCTTTACTTTCGCCGGCTGATGACAGTAACACCGCCAGCCATTGACTTTCAGCACGCGACTCCAATGCTATTTTCACCACCATGGTTAATGGCACCGACAATAGCATCCCCACTGTGCCGAGTAACCAACCCCAAAATATCAGAGATAAAAACACCACCAGCGTAGACAACCCCATGCCCCGCCCCATCAGCCTTGGTTCGATAAGATTACCCATCACCGTATTGACCAGCATAAAGGTAAGGGCGACTAATCCAGCCGAAGCAAAGCCATATTGAACAAAGGCAATCAGTACCGCTGGTAGAGCAGCGATAATAGAGCCGATATTAGGGATGTAGTTCAGCATAAATGCCAGCACGGCCCACAACAAAAAGTGGTCGATGTTCATTATGTACAACACTATTGCGATAACCAGTCCTGTAGCCAGACTAACCACGGTTTTAATAGCCAGATAACTGTTTACCGATTTAATAAACCGGTCGATATGTTGCATTTTCATGTCAGGATCTGACAAAGCAATATGTAATCTTGAAGGGATACTGTCTGCTTCGAACAACATGAAAATAACCGTAAGCAGTATTAAAAATAGATTGGATAATACACCGCCCATACCTGACAAAAAGTTGGTAGCCAAAGACATTGCCATGCCCGGATCCAGATGCGTGGTGATCAATTCGCGGTTGAGGGCAATACCCATAGTTCCCAGACGGGTGATAACCCAGTCAAATTCGCTGGCTAATGTGAGCCGGTATTCTGGCAAATTTAGTCTGAATTCAGTCAACGATTGACCTACCAGCCCGGCAAGTAAAAAACCAAATACAACAATTAAGCTGATGACTAATGTTACCGACAACCATTTAGGAATTCGGTGTCGGGTCGCCCAGTTAATAAGCGGACTGCAGGCTATAGCAATAAAGCCGGATAAGAAAAACGGGACCATGATAGCTGATGCGGCTTTTATTCCTGCCAGCACTACAACCAGGCAGGCCAATACAATAAGCGCTTTAGCAGCGGGCGACTTTAGTTCCATAATAATCAAATAACTCAGTTAGTAAGTATAAATGATACCACTCCTTGCAGATATGGTATGTGTCTGTTGGGTTTTATTATGCCTTGTAAATACGATAAACAGCATAACGACCAGCAGACAGAGACAAAGATTAAAAATTTGTATCTATGCATACGGATCTGAATATCACAGGATATAGAAAAATTATCCAAGCTATCATTTTGTAGACAAACAGAACAGATAGATAGAAATACCTGCTGATGTGCTGACAGCTTCAAAACAGCGTTTGTAACAAACCAAATTATCGAAATAGTGACTGGTGAGGTAACGGTTGGGGTTATGACCATTACCTTTTTACGATAAAACTGACTCCGATTATTGCGACACGCCGGCTGAAATCAGTATTCCCTGTACCTGGCCTATTTATAGCTTTATGACGCTGTTTTAAGTGCGCTCTAAACCTCAAGGAATTCAATGTGAAAATACTTATCACCGGTGGTACCGGTACTATTGGACGTCGACTGATTGAGCGTACCGCGCAACAACACAATTTTACTGTGTTGACCCGCGATAAAAATAAAGCTGCACAGCTTTTGCCCAACACCGTCACTCTTATCACTTCATTGTCACAAATTGATGACTTTCGTCAGTTTGAGGCAGTGATAAATTTAGCTGGCGAACCTATTGCTGATAAACGCTGGACCGATGAGCAGCGACAGCGTATTTGCGACAGCCGCTGGGATATTACCCGGCGTCTTACTACCCGCATTAGTGAATGCGACAATCCGCCTAAAGTGTTTTTATCGGGTTCGGCCATTGGTTATTACGGTCGCCAGGGGCAAAGTATTGTGACCGAAAACGAGCATCAGGTTAACGAAGAGTTTACCCACACTGTCTGTCGAAAGTGGGAAAAGCTGGCGCTGGAGGCGAACAAAGTTACCCGTGTATGTGTATTGCGAACCGGGGTTGTGCTGGCTAAAGGAGAAGGTGCTCTGGGTAAAATGACATTACCGTTTAAGCTCGGTCTGGGCGGCAAAATGAGTGATGGTAAGCAATACTTCTCGTGGATTCACGTAGATGACATGATTAATGGCATTTTATTTTTACTTGAAAATGAAAGCTGTGAAGGGCCATTTAATATGACGGCGCCCGAACCCGTAACCAACAAAACGTTTACTCAGACCCTGGCGGCCGTTTTACATCGTCCGGCTTTTTTTACCGTACCAGGCTTTGTGCTCAAGGCTGCTATGGGCGACGCAGCAGACATGCTGCTTACCGGTCAAAATGTACTACCAGCTAAATTAACCGAAGCCGGCTTTTGCTTTGATTACCCGCAATTACGGCAGGCGCTCGAAAAAGAGTTAGGCTGAAGCATTGGTTTACATAATTTTACGTAATAGCTGACTGGTGTTTAATGTAAGTAAACGCCAGCAGCCTATCGCTCCTAGCAAACCTACCACGGCCGCCCCTACTACCGGTGCAATCAACCAATACCAGAAGTGGAAAGAAGCAGGCATATTAAATAACTGAGTTTGCAGCAAATACAGACTCAGTTCGTTTGCCAGAGCCGCCATAAATCCAGCAACAATACCGATGATCACAAACTCGTAAACCACACTGGCCCGAATCAAACTGCCTTTGGCCCCCAGGGTTCGTAAAATCGCCAGCTCTTGCTGACGCTCATCCATGCTCGCCTGCACCTGAGCGATTAATACCAGCGAGCCTGCTACCAGCACCAGAATAAGTATAAACTCAACCGCTAGTGAGACCTGTTCCACAATGCCTCGCAGCTGATTAATGCGGGCATCTACGTCAAATAACGTAACGGAAGGAAAAGGCTTTAATAACTCAGTGAGCCCGGCCTTTTTCTCGGTGGGCAGATAAAAGCTGGTTATGTAAGTTGGAGTAAAATTTTGCATGGCTGCAGGCGATAATATAAAAAAGAAGTTAGGCTGCATGCTCTGCCAGTTTACTTCCCGAAAACTGGTAACACTGGCTTTCACTACTTCTGAGCCAATATTAAAGGTCAGCGTATCACCTATTGAGATATTGAGTCTGCCGGCCACTTCATGCTCTACCGAAACCGCAAATTCGTTATTTTCAGCCTGAACATCACCATGCCAATTACCTTCTACAATGCGGTTTTCGTTTTGTAGGGTATTGCTCCAGGTAAGGTTTGCTTCGCGTCCCAGACCATCGCGCCCGTTGTCATCTTCAGACTCCTCTTCTTTAGTCACCTCGGTATTTACTTTTTCGTCGTTTACCGACACAAACCGGCCGCGAACCACAGGATAAAAGTGTCCTATTTCGACATCGTTTTGCTCAAAGTGGGTGTCCAATTCAGGCTTTTGTTGTTGGGTGATATTAATCAAAAAGTAATTGGGCGTGCCTTGAGGAAGCTGAGCCTGCCACTGGGCTATCATATCGTTTCTCATCACCAGCACGACCAACAGCAGCATAATGGTAATTGAGAAACTGATTAACTGAACACTGTTATCCATAGCGCGGCGTGAAATTCGCGCCCAGGCCAGTTGCCACGGTCCCATTTGATTGGTGGCAAACTTGCGACCAACAAAAATCAGGCC
The DNA here is from genome assembly GCF_019249245.1 of Alteromonas lipotrueiana. GTDB lineage: Bacteria > Pseudomonadota > Gammaproteobacteria > Enterobacterales > Alteromonadaceae > Alteromonas > Alteromonas lipotrueiana. The sequence continues at coordinate 110,375 of NZ_JAESDK010000011.1, forward strand.
TACGGTAACCAAAATCAGTGCTGCTACCAGAACCACACCTGACACAAATAAAATGGCGCTTATTTCAAGATTTTGGCTGTAAGCCCACATCAATAGAAAAACTGCAAGGCCAGATACCGCAAACTGAAGAGTGCGTGAACTTAGGTTTGAATCTAAATCTCGACGCAATACTCGCAGCGGCGGAATAGAAAATAAACGAAGCAGCGGGTACATCGAAAATAATACGGCACAGACTACGCCGGTAAACACCGCAATAATTACCGGCCGCCAATGCCACACAGCAAGGCTTACCTCAACGGTACCTGCCAGCGCACTAACTACCACCTGTTGAATAGCTACCCCTGCCACTATGCCAATAACAATACCTAACGTGGCAATAAAGCAAATCTGCAGGGTATACACTTTTCGAATCATGCTGCGGGTCGCCCCCAGCGTTTTCATAATAGCCACGGGGTCGAAGTGACGTTGCGAATAGCGCTGAGCCGCCACCGCAATAGACACCGCCGCCAGCACAATTGCTAACAAACTGGCCAGTAAGAAGTATTGTCCCGCACGGGCGACTGAACGCCCTATGGGGGATTCGTCGTCTTCCACAGACTGCCAGCGATGCAGCTCGTCATTGAGTTGTGGCTGCAGCCAATCATAGTAGTCATCAAGCTGACCATTATCACCGGCAAAATAAGCCTTGTAGGTAACCCGGCTGCCGGGACCGGTAATGTTTGCCGCGGCTAAATCCTGTTGGTGAATCAGTACCAGCGGGTCGGTACTGAACAACGAAAATCCAGCATCGGGGACTTCGGCCAGAACCCGACTGACCGTAAAACTGGCATCACCAATTTCAATGTTCCCCCCAGGCTCAATACCTAGTAACTGGAACAGCCGTGAGTCAATCCAGGCCGTTCCCGGTTCGGGGACTTGCTGAATTTTTTGCTGTTCGCCGAAAGGCTCATTTGCTACCGTTATCGCGCCCTTTAAAGGGTAGTTATCATCAACCGCGCGTAGGTCGGCCAGTGACATATTCTCATCGCCAAAAACCATTGAGCGCAGCTGAACCTGACTGGCGGTAGCAATATCCTGTGAACGAGCCTCACTAACCCAGCTTTCGTCTAAGGGAGCACGTGCTCGTAATTGTCTGTCTGCAGCCAGAAACGTCGCTGAACGCTCAGTCAGTGCGCCTTGCAAACGCTCACTAAACAATGACAGTGACAATACTGCGGCAACCGACAAAATAATCGCTGCCAGAATTATAGTAAGCTCGCCGCGGCGCGCCTCGTGTTTAAATAAGCGCCACGCGAGTTTGCTCGCATTACCCATGACTTACATCCTTGCGCTCAGCGGTCTGCGCAGCGGCCTCGGTAAGCTGACCTGCCTGCATCACCAATTGCCGATCGCAATGACGTGCAAGCTCTTCATCATGAGTAACCAGAACCAGTGTCGTGCCAGAGTCGTGGTTTAGCGCAAAGAGTAATTTTTCTATTTTTTCGCTGTTGGCGGCATCCAAATTTCCGGTGGGTTCGTCAGCAAACAAAATTTTAGGCTGACCAATAAACGCCCGCGCGATGGCCACGCGCTGTTGTTCACCCCCTGAAAGTTGATTAGGATAATGCGAACCGCGGTGCCCCAACCCTACTTGCTCCAGAATTTCTTTCGCTTGTGACCGAGCATTTTTTGCTCCGGCAATTTGGGCTGGTAGCATCACGTTTTCCAGTGCAGTAAGACTTTGTACCAGCATAAAACTTTGAAAAATGAAGCCAACTTTAGCGCCCCGAAGTTGTGCACGTTGCTCTTCGTTCATTGTGTGCAATGGTTCATTGTCTAAGAAAATTTCGCCTTCAGACACCTCGTCCAGTCCGGCAAGCAAACCTAGCAGTGTGGATTTTCCTGAGCCCGACGCACCTACTATGGCGACTGACTCTCCTGACTTGACTTCAAAAGAAATTGGTTTAAGAATCTCCAGCTGACCTTCATTCGTAGTAACCTTTTTGGTTATCTTGCTGGTTTTAATCATAAGGAGTCACCGCAGTCGTGTTCATTCAAATTTCTCGTGGTTTTAGACAGTTCTCTGTCGCATTGTTATTTTTACCCTTTTTGCTGTTAGCAGATCAATCTCTAGCCGGAACTGCTCAATCTCAAAGTCAGCAAAAAACGCTACTGGTTGTGGGTGACAGCTTAAGCGCAGGCTATGGTTTACAACAGCATGAGGGCTGGGTAAATTTGTTACAAAACTTGTGGGCTGCCGATGCGCGTAGGATTGAAGTGATAAATGCTGCGATAAGCGGCGAAACCACCGATGGAGGTTTAGCACGCCTTCCCAGGTTACTAAAACAACATGAGCCCAGCCACGTGCTTATTGAGCTGGGCGGTAACGATGGTCTACAGGGGCATCCGGTTGATAAACTAAAAATGAACCTCAATAAAATGATTCGTCTGGCCCAGCAATCGGGGGCAAAAGTCATTTTACAAGACATGGAAATCCCTTCAAATTACGGACGTCGCTATACCACTATGTTTGGCGAGGCGTTTGATGAAGTGGCTAAAAAACATGACGTTGTGCTTATTCCCTTCTTTTTACAATCGGTAGCACTTAACAAAGATTTAATGCAAAACGACGGTATTCATCCGAATAAAGAAGCGCAGCCTCTTATTGCCGAGTATATGAACAACAAACTAAAACCCCTCATTTTTGAAATGAATTAAGCGTTTGTCCGGTTAGTATTTGAATAACAACATCATGATTGAACATAAAAAAACCTGATGCGGCAAACATCAGGTTTTTTGTGCTTCAGCCTTTACTGATTAGGCTCAATATATTGTGGCGGTGTGCTATCGTCATTCTGATAGTTCATGTAACGGTCACGTAAATCGGTTTGCCGACTGCGCATTTCAACCGCTTCACCATTTACAAACACCTGTTCGGCATACTCTGTAACTTCAAGTGGATCGCCACTCCAAATCACAACATCGGCGCGCGCGCCATTGCGTAAACTGCCGACCGAGTCCTGAACCCCAAAAATGCGAGCAGGATTGCTGGTTAAACTCGCTAACGCGGCTTCATGAGACAGTCCATTTGCTACAGCGTTACCGGCATGCTGAGTGGCCAGACGAATATTGTGGGTTTCCATACCAATGGCAAGCGTAACGCCGGCCGCTTCAAGACGAGCAGCGTTTTCCATCGAGGCACCAAGCGCATCAAAGCTGGACGGCAGATTCATTTCTGGATTAATAATAACCGGAATGTTCGCCTTAGCCAGTTGGTCGGCAACACGCCACGCCTGAGCACCGCCCATCAATACGATGTTTGTTTGTGGGTATCTGTCTTTGAACGACAATATTTGTAAAATGTCAGACTTACGATTGGCTTCCATCACCAGCGGAATATCGCCCGCCAGTACTTTTTTTAACACCGATAAATCTGCACGTGTATTTAATCCCTGCCAGGTGTCGCCCGGCGTGGGTATGTCACCCAATGTCTTTGCTTCATCAAACAAATACTGCAAGGTTACCCACAGTGATGCACGCGATCCTCCGGAGTTTTTGGCCGCACTAGCACCCACATCCAATACAATAAACGCACGGGGTTTAAGAAGCGGCGCTTCGGCACCAACTGAAATAATACTGCCCTGCCCTTGAAATAAATGATCGGTATTTGAAAGTGTGGTAGCCGCGGAGGTAATACCTTCAAGTCTGGAGACCTCCATTAATGTTGAGTCAGGATTAATGGCATAACTGACATCAAATGCGGCGCCCGTATTTGAAATGCTGGCATTGTTCACCGAAGCATCAACAATGCCCGCCCACGAGGCAACTTCGACCAGGCCTAACGAGGTCATCGCGCCAACCAGACCCGGGGTAACGACTTTACCATTAGCATCAATACGCTCATAGTTTGAAGGTATGTCGCTACTTTGAGATATCCGTTCAATTTTGCCGTCTTTAATGAACACCGTGGCGTTATCTATCACGCCCTGTTCGGTTTGAGTGTGAACTTTTCCACCCACAATGGCGATATTGGCAGCCAAAGCGGATGAACAACAAGCTGCCGATACTAAAGCGGCAATCATTAGTTTTTTCATTGTGCTTCTCCTTCCGCTTTTTGGCCCGTTTCAAAATCGCTGACGGGTTGTGACTGTGCATCGTTTAAATCAAACGCAAGGCCACCATCGATGTATACTTTCTCGGCTTTGGTGTAGGTTGAAAACGGATTGCCATTCCACAGTACAATATCGGCATTTTTACCGGTTTCCAGTGAGCCGGTTTTGTCGAATATCCCCATTGATTTGGCAGGGTTAGCTGATAACCAGGCCCAGGCATCAGCCATGCTAATGTCTATACCTGCACGCTTGCCATCAGACCAGGCTTTTGCTGCTTCCTGATTTAAGCGCTGAATACCTAATTCGCTGTCAGAATGCACAATTGCACAGGCTCCGGCCGCATCTACCATTGGGATATTTTCACGAATGCCGTCATAGGCTTCCATTTTAAAGCCCCACCAGTCTGCCCACATCGATGAACATACATTATTTTCTTTTAGGCGATCAGCAATTTTGTACGATTCTACCGCATGGTGAAATGAGCTAATCTGATAATCAAATTCTTGCATCATATCCATCATAGTGACCATTTCATCGGCTCGATAACAATGCATATGCACCAAAATATCGCCATCTAGCACGCCTGCCATGGTTTCAAGATCGAGGTCACGCTTAGGAGGTGTCGGATTTTTTCCCGCCTCAAACTCGCGTTCGTATTTATCCCACTTAGCCATATAATCCTGCGCATCAGACCAGGCCTGTCGATAGCCTCTGACATTTCCCATGCGTGTCATAGGGCCGCCTTTTTGACCATATACACGTTTAGGATTTTCGCCACACGCCATTTTCATTCCGTAGGGTGCATCGGGAAACTTCATGTCCTGCATAGAACGGTTGGGTACATTTTTAAGCACCACCGAACGCCCGCCAAACAAATTACCTGATCCTGGTAAAATTTGTAACGAAGTCACTCCGCCTGCTAAGGCCCGGCCGAAACCCGCATCTTGTGGCCATACCGAATGCTCAACCCACACCCCTGGGGTCACAGGTTTAACCATTTCGTTACCATCGGCCAAAGAACCAATAGAAGGCGAAGGATAGACGCCCAGATGACTGTGGTTATCAATGACACCCGGTGTTACCCACTTACCTTTACCATCGATAACATTGGCATCTGAAGGATAATCGAGGCCCTGGCCAACGGCCTGTACTTTACCCTCGGCAAAGTAAATCATGCCGTTTTCAATACGCTTACCCGCACCATCTAAAATAGTAACGTTAGTAATAACAGTAGGCTGGCTTTGCAATGGTGTGTAAGTGCTGGGGTAAGGATTTGTATCTAGACTGACTTTATTAGTGGTTGTACTGTCGGTGTTTTTGTTCTGGGTAGACTGACATCCAGTAACAAATAACGGAACCAAACAGGCCAACGCAAGAGTTAAATGCGAGCGTGAGTGTGCCATGAATTTTGTAATACCTTTGTGTTGAGAATAAGAGTCTTATTCGTTTTGTTATTGTTGTGTATTTAGACCACATTAACGCTACTTTAAGCATTTTTCAAAATGAAGTGCTATTGAGACTAAGCAACGTACTCTTGCGAGGACTGACGGCGTAGTACTTCTACAATGTCATCGGCTTTATTCAGACGCCGAATATCGTTGAATAATAATTCGGCCTGGGGATATTGGCGCTTAAGATATCCACACCATTGTTTTATACGATTTGGATAATAGCGTCCTTTGTCACCGTAAATTTCGTAACCCGAATACTTAATTAATAGTGACGCCAGCTCGGGCCAGGCCATCGGCGACTCGTTCTGTTTTATACAACGCGCCAGGTTGGGTAAAGCCAAGGCTCCACGCCCAATCATTAAATCGTTACATTGCGATTGCTGCTGACATCGTACCGCATCTTCTGCACTCCATATTTCGCCATTTGCGATTACCGGTATAGAAATATGCTGTCGAATACGGGCTATCCAGTCCCAGTAAGCGGGAGGGCGGTAACCCTCAGTTTTGGTGCGAGCATGGACCACAAGGTGAGTAGCGCCTGCTTCGGCAATAGCAATAGCGTTGTCAATTGCTAGGGATTTGTCTTCAAAACCAAGGCGAATTTTAGCCGTTACGGGCATGCTTTTATCTACCGCCTGGCGTACAGTATTGACGATGTCGTACAGTGTTTGCGTTTCTTTGAGTAATACTGCCCCGCCTTTGCTTTTATTCACGGTTTTGGCCGGGCACCCAAAATTTAAATCGACCCCCGGAGAGCCAAGCTCGACCGCGGTCATAGCATTTTCGGCCAACCACTGTGGGTGTTGTCCTAACAGCTGAACACGTACCGGCACACCCGCTTTGGTTTTGCCGTTGTTGTAAAGCTCGGGACACAATCGATAAAAGATTTTTGGTGGCAGCTTTTGGTCTACCACCCGAATAAATTCGGTGACACAAAGATCAAAGCCACCTACTTCGGTGAGCATTTCACGCATCAGGTGATCAACCACACCCTCCATCGGGGCCAACATAACATTCATAGTACGCTGCGGTATCTTGTCTAAAATAAGGGCGCGAAGTGTAACAAATCACCATTACTGAGGCCATTAAACTTAGTGGTAGCCGCTACTTAGAGGCTTCGTTCATGGGTTTCTTTTGTGCGACTATTACAAGCATTAATAATCTGCATACGCTGCAAGTGAGTCAAAGTGGGCCAGGCTTTGATTTGGCTTATACTCCGCTTGCAGCCCTCACACCGGTTATTGCTAGCTAACTTACAACAACCAATACACGATGAGACCCGCTGCGGCGGAGAGTTATTGTTACCCATTATTGAGTTTAGCTTTGTCAGCTGGCTGCCCCTTTATCCACAAACATACAAATACTTCAAAACGTGCCTGTAGCTGTTTTACCGCCTCTTCTTGTGAACAAGCCTCAAGATTTACCCATTGTTGATGGGTTCCGGTGTAAATAAGGGCGCGATACGTAAACATAAAAAAAGACCTGTGAATAACAGGCCTAAAATATACATCTAGACGTCTAAACGTTCAAGCGGCTTTTTGAGACTTACGAAATAAAGCTAGATATTCGCCGCCAGAATAAAGTCCAGCGCGCCACAAATAGCGGCAACCTGAGCTTTATTACAAATTTGAGGCGTAGCATTGGGACTGTCGGGATAGACCTCAGTGGTCGTCACATAAGGCGCATCCGTCATGCCACCACACAAATGCAGCTTTTTCTTGTCGTAGCATATCACCCCCTCGCTTTGAATAGGCTCACCAATTAAGCGTCCTTCTTCATCTGCCGGGGCTATATGAGTGACTTGGCTTACCGCCTCAACCACTGCTTTTTGAAATTCAAGTTGAGGCCGCTGCGAATCAGCTACCGTATAAAAACCGTCTGGAATATTCCAGTTATGATTAACTGTCCCCTCGCGTGCAGCTAAGGCTGGCCTGAATTCGCTGTTGTCCGTGTCGGTGGTTTCGTGTAAATCAATATGTGCCAGAAAAGTAGTATCTAAAGAGGCTAAAAAAGCCATAATCTGCGCTGCTTCGGGCGCCGGGCTGTCTGCAAAAAACGACCGGTTTGGGTCTAGCGCCAGCGGATCCCAGCGATTAATCGTCTCGTAACCCCATGGGCTGACACAAGGTACGACTACAATATTAAAACGTGATGCATAGAGCGCCATCTCATTGTTAATAAAGTGCAGCGCACCTTGTACACCGCTGGTTTCGTAACCGTGTACCCCCCCGGTAACAAGTATTGAAGGCTTTGTTTGAGACATTGAGTCACTCACTACCGCGTGAAGAGGGTAACGATCCACATCATAAGGTAAAGCCCCATACTGCACTACTTTAAAGCCTTTCAAACTGGTGGGTAGCTTAGCCAGTACTTCATCGTTATAGCTGCGCTTTACCGATTGTTCTGCCAGCCACTGGGCTTTATGTTCATTGTTCCAGGGTTTACCAGACTCCCCAATGGAATAAGACTGCATAGTTCCACTCTTTGTTGCAAAAGAGTAAATACTAACATAGCCAAAAAATAGCTTCAGTGACCGGGTAAATTTGTTTAATACGCATGTGCCAAATATTGTACATCGCGTTCAAACGCTTCTTTGTCACAGCTTATTAATAAGAATAATTTTGGTTTTAGAGATAACAACAAACTATGGATTTGATGCGGCGCTCTATTTTATTTTTGGTCACCGGTTCAAGCTTGAGGGCCCGCGTGCGTTAAATGAGTTTATAGAGGCGTAAAATGCGTCGATGCGAACTAGTATTACCGAAATCTTAGGTGAAAAAGTTGAGCAGAATGAGCTGAGGATGTAAAAAAATAATTTTTGGGAGATTCTCGCTATTCTATATTTCCATCCTTTAACTTGAATCTGTTCGGTGTTTAACTTTTTAAAATAAATTGCACAGCTGAAAACTTCAGGTACGTGTGCGCAAATAGAAAACGGCGCAAAATCGCGCCGTTTTTAACTAGTTAATGACGATTATTTTTCGTCATCTTCTGGCATATCTACTTCAATTTCTGGTACTTCTACTGTTTCTTCCTCAGTTGTTACTTCAACTTCAGGAACTTCAACAGTTTCTGTTTCAGTATCAATATCGACGTCTGCAGTATCAACGTCATACTCAGGCATTTCACCGCCTTCTACGTCAACATCTGGCATTTCGCCTTCGTCAGTTTTCTTTACTTCGTATTCTGGCATTTCGCCGCCGTCAGCATCTACACTCGGCATTTCGCCTTTTTCTGTTTTATCTACATCACAACCCGTAACGGCAAAAACGACTGCAGATAAGGCGATTATTTTTTGAAACTTATTCATGGCATCCTCCAAGATATAAAAACAATATATAGCAAGCACATGTCGCGCCAACTTTTAATATTTGCAAAGCAAAATTGTCAAATGGCCTGCTCACGACTTGCAAGCGATTGGAATTATGTACGACAAAAGCGATAAGATGGATGTAAAAAAGTGAAAATATCAACAAATTCAAATGGATTTAAGCAAATAGAGAAAATTGATCAGGAAATTCTTACTTAGTTAATGACGATATTACTTATTTTTAATTACTTTTAGCAATCAGGGGGTTAGGTTGGACGGTAGGCCAAACTTTATTACAGCGGATACAAAAAAGACCAGCTAAATCAGCTGGTCTTTTTAAAATGGCGTCCCCTAGGGGATTCGAACCCCTGTTACCGCCGTGAAAGGGCGGTGTCCTAGGCCTCTAGACGAAGGGG
>NZ_JAESDK010000012.1 GCF_019249245.1 Alteromonas lipotrueiana
CAGAGTACCACCAACAGGCAGTTGATCTCTTCTCACCGTTTAACCATGAGTGGTGCACTTATTATCTGAATTCGGGCGAAGGTATGGGTTTCTATTTTGCCAGGCCAACCACTTTTAAAAATCCTATGTTTCAGGTCGAAAAAGTGGATTACTATGCCGTTGACCATACGCCCAGCTATTTTTGGGAAAGTGCCTCACGCTCAATTTCTGCCGCATTAGTTTTTCATTTACCGGCCATAGCCGCAGGACCGGAGGGTTGGCAGAAAAATGAAACCATACGCCGGGCCATCAATATTGATAACGGCGTTATTCAAAAACCAGATATTCTGGCTTATCAACGCCGCCAACAGGCTTATCCACATCTCCCAATTTAGTAGCTGCAAGCCCATTGATTTGGGCTTTCTTCCCCCCTCGCTGCCCTTTAAGAATAAGACTTGGGTTTAAATTTCATAAATAAAAAAGGGTAAACCCTGGGGGCTCGCACAAATTTATTTGCATTACTCACCATACCAAACCTGATTTACGATGTCGTTGAGCCACCACAGTGTTCGCTTTTATTGGCTTAACCAGTTTATATCGTGCATAAGAATTTTCATCCATAGCTTCATTATCTATTCTTTTCTGCTCATTAGCCGCGAATTAAAATAATAAGCGCGCCACGCTTTGCTAAGCGATGAAGGAATTTATTGAATATCCGCTACTGAGAGTAGCAAAAAAGATGATTTATTTTTTATATAGCGTAAAAATACAAGATAGCTTCAAGATAATAAAGTAACTTTCATAGCAGGGTTATAGTTATAAAAATAGCGCCGTATCATTAACGTTGATTGCGCTAGAATCTCATAAAAAATTTACCGAAATGTGAAAAAACGTTTTGGGTAATTGTGTATAACGTACGCACCACCCACAAATTAAAAACGAGCCGCACAGCCCGTTATAATTTGTGCGTATTATCTCGCGTATCAGGCAAATACCCGACGGTATACAAACGCGCTCAACGCTAATTCTTGCCTGTATACTAGGCTTTTTTTGCTAATTTCAAATCTACACTTTTCTAGTACACGTTGCGAAGCAATGTTTTGAGTGGCAACTTTTGCCACTATATTTTTATTTTTGGGAAATGAAGGTTGAATAAACAAATTTTGCAACGCTTTTGTAGCGATACCTTTCCCCCAAAACTCTTTACCAATCCAATACCCGATTTCTATTGATTCTGAATCGTATTCCCAAAATGAAACACAGCCCACCAGCTTATTATTAATCTCGATAGCATGCGGCTTTCTAACTGTTGAATGCAGGTTTTCTAACCAAGATATCGCGTCATTTTCTGTGTAAGGGTAAGGGATATTAGATGTCCACTTTGATACGTCACTATCGTTCAGCAATCGGACTAAACTCTTTGCGTCTTCCATGCGAAAATTACGAAGCATCTTATAAATCCTTTTTAAGTCTATTAAACCTGGTAAGGGTGAATGCCAGGTGGTAACAATGGCAAAAGTCCCTCGTCTGCCCTGGATAGACCTTTGGGCAACTGAAAGGTGATCCATTAGCGCAGGGTTAGCTATCACTTTCGCCATTATCAGAATAGAGCTAAAATCCAAAGACCCGGCATGGTATCCGGGAGTTGCTTTTGGTTATTAACCGCCTTTGAGCTTATTAATAAAGGTCTGATTTTCAGTGGTATTTTTGTCTAAAAACTTATAATTTAACAAGTGATCAAAGCCTTCATAATAAAGGTGCTCACATTGGTTCTCTTGCTTTGCGTTCATTTGCGTGCAAATGTCGTTTGCCATCATAGATGCAGGCCAAATCTCATCATTCTCACCTGACATCAACACCACGTGTGCACTTATTTCATTAACAGGAATATCCGCTTTATTGTCATCTTCCCGATTCGACAAAGACTGAGTATACAAATCCCGTAAACCATTTACTGGCCCCGATGGCTTAAAACGAACATGGGGTAACTCTTGTCCATTTTCTGTCCAGCTGGATGCGGGCTCTTTCGTCCAATCTTTTAAAATACCCGCCCACACTACTGAACTGGGTGCTATTGCCACAACTCTTGAAATCTGTTCATCTTTTGAGGCCAACAGCATTGCTAATTCTGCGCCCTTAGACCAGCCAACCACAATTAACTCATCTGTTTTTACATTATTCTGGCTTTTCAGCCACAATTTAGCCTGAGTAAAATATTCGAGCGGGATCTTTTCTAATTCGTCAGGCAAACCGTCGGCATTAAAATAGGCTAAAGCTAAAGTGGGATATCCAGCGTCTACAACAGGTTGTGCAAGCTTTTCAGGTAGTCCTCCTTCAGCTCCGCCTAAGATCAACACACCAACCTGTTGCTCAATCGATTCGGAAGGATAGTATATTCCGACAAAACCGTCGTTCTCTGTATTTAAAACTTTTGTAGAGGCACTAACGACAGAACTAATTAACAATGAACCAACTAAAGTGACTTTAATGATTTTCTTTAACATCCCTTTTAATTTTCCCTTGTAAGTAAATGTGTATTTATTACGGCCAACATCCTATTATGCAAAAGTCACAGAAACCCGCCATATACTTCATGTAGCCAAACTCTACATCCTTGCTTAATATCAGTAGCTTACTGCTAAATATACATCGATTGCCATTAAATTATTTGAACACTTCCCGAACGTATCCTTACGCTTTAAAAGAGCTTAAGTCGCAATACTGGTTCCCGCTCTGCTTCGCGATACGCGCATTCGGTTAATGGTTACTATTTCGGCCATAGTTGGTAATTCAGTGCTTATGAGTGCCTGTAGCCGATCATTGTTGAGTGGGTCAAGGCAACATGATGTGCTCTTATGGGAGCACGACAATAAGGTCAATAAATCAGATAAAGTCGACTATAACCCGCACTAATCTCCAGATATTGAAACTTGTGGTTTGAATCCACAGATACTAATATAGATATCGGATAACATTTTTATGATTCACTGTCTGGAGATACACATGCAAGCCGTGACTGAATTAGCAAGTTCTAATGCTGCATCAAAGTCATTACATGTAGCGGTCAACATTTTGAGCAAATGGAAAGCCACCACAGAGCAAATGGCGACAATTCTCGGCGTGTCCACAGCCAGTATTAATCGAGCGAAGCGTAAGGGTAACGTGAGCCTCTCTCGTGACCAACTGGACCGGGTGAGTTATATCCTTAATATGCACGCCGCGCTGCGCACGGTCTTTGATAATCCAGAGAACGTGTATGGGTTTGTCAAAAAACGAAACTATAATCCCTTTTTCAACGGTGCCACGCCGTTTGATTTAATGGTACAAGGCTCTTTGGCTAACCTTTATGAAGTCTTTAAGCGTGTTGACGGACTAAGGGGCGCTCAATGGTAACGGTAGAGTCATTGGGTGATTTAGCTTTGCATCCGGTAACGGGTTACCGATTGGTCAATTCAAAGTTCCCCCCTATTGCGCTGTTTGATGATGTGGCTGATGCAGATGAGCTCGACGCGGTATACGAAATTCAAAGGCTGACCAATCCTCGCCTGCAAAATGAGATTGGAAACCTGAACTTGCTGCCCCGTGACCAAATCCCTTTCGGTATTGATGGCCTTCCCTATGCGGTAGCCTCATTTACACACGTAAACCCGAATGGCTCGCGTTTCGCAACCGGTGACTTCGGTGTCATGTACATTGCCGACAGTTCAAAGACAGCGCTTGCTGAAGTGACACACCACCAGCAAACATATTGGGAGAAAGTTGAAGACCTGGCTTACGATAGATTTGTATTTCGTGAACTTTGCTGCGACTTTGTCACTGAAAAGTATAAATGCATTGAAGTGAATGATGAAACAAAAGGTGTATTGGCGCCTGACGATTATTCTCAGTCACAACAACTGGGTCGAGAACTACGACAATCTGGCATTGAGGGGCTTCGTTACCCTTCAGTAAGATTTGAAGGGGGGCAATGCTACGGGCTGTTCACCCCAAAGACTGTCAAGAGAGTCGTACAAGCTAAGCATTATGAAATGGTTTATCGTGAGGGGGCGCTGCAGGTAAACCAACTGATTCAACCTAGCTAAACTAAAGAATTATCGCTTAAAGAATAACAGTCAGCCATAAGCGAATACCCGACCGTCACCACCGTTCTCACGGTGGTCCGCTTCAGACAATCTATAGTCACTCGGATTCTAAAAAATGATAATTGGTTTTTAGGATATGTGCTCGGTTCATACGAATCTCAGACAATAACATTTGATGTTTACCGCTTTTTTTTCGATGTTTCGAGTACGCTTAGTCTAAAACGAATACTCAGGGGTTGCATTTGTAATGCCGCTATATTTTCTTCGAAAGACTGAGCTGGCATATCCAACACTAAAACTGTTGGGAGAATAGACTATGTCGAGAGCAAATGAGTTTAGCGTTCTTATTGGTTTAGACTGGGCAGATGCAAAGCATGATGTCTGTATGCAATATTCGGACGGTACGAGAGAGTTCGCTGTTATCAAGCATTCTGCTGAGGCCATCGAGCAGTGGATAACCAAACTTCATCAACAACACTCGGGTCGAATTGCAATTGCGCTAGAGCTGACAAAAGGCCCAATTGTATATGCGTTGCAGAAGTATCATTTCGTTACCTTGTTTCCAATTAATCCGACGATGCTGTGCCGGTACCGAAGAGCATTATCAACGAGTGGGGCTAAGGATGATCCAACTGACGCCTCTATCGCGCTTGAGTTGCTGATTCGCTATCCCGATAAAATCACACCTCTTAAAATGACTGACGATAACGTTAGGAAATTAGCCTTCTTAGTCGAGGAGCGTCGTCGTTTAGTGGATGAAAAGAAACGATATGTTAATCGACTTATCAATGCGCTCAAGCAATACTACCCGCAACCGCTTGAGTGGTTCACACACAGAGATTCACAGTTATTCGTCGAATTCATTATTCGATGGCCGTCATTGGATAAAATAAAACGCGCAAAGCCCGATACCATCGCTCGCTTTCTCACCTCCCGTGGAAGCTTTGCCAAATTAGTCGCACCTCGTTTAGAGGCTATAAAAGATGCCAAACCGTTAACGCATGATAGTGTCATTATCGAATTTAACAAATTGCTAGTGCTAACGCTGTCTAATCAGCTACTTCCTTTAATTACGGCAATTAAAACATTCGAGCAGGAAATAAAAGCTATCTACAATGACATGGCTGATGCGCCATTGTTTGAATCCTTACCTGGTGTCGGAAAATGCCTTGGTCCAAGATTATTAGTTGCACTTGGTTCAGACCGAAACAGATTCGGAAGCGCTCAAGAAGTACAAAAATATGCGGGCATTGCGCCTGTCACCGAGCGCAGTGGCAAATCCGCCTGGGTACACTGGCGATGGGGATGTTCGAAATTTATTCGCCAAACGTTTACCGAATGGTCGGCAAAGTCCATTCTGTACTCATACTGGGCACAGCTGTATTACGAGCAGCAAAAGAAAAAGGGAAGTACTCATCATCAAGCAGTGCGCTCGCTCGCATTTAAGTGGATAAGAATATTATACCGCTGTTGGAAGACCAAGACGCCTTATAATGAAACACAATATCTAAAAGCGTTAAAGGAGAGAAATTCGCCTTTACTTGGATAAAAATGGTTGACGAGTGGCTCAGGGCATTAAACGGACGTTTAACGCCCCGCTTAGGGGCAATAACACGAGGGCTAAAATTTGGAGCGAAGCGACTGAGCCCACGTGTTATTGTCCGAGGGAGCTTGCGATCGACTACAGCGGTTTGTTAGGTAACCTTACCCAAAAATAGCAGTGAAGCACAATATGGAAAATAGCAATAACAAGTGGTGAGTAGAATAAATATACAACCAATGGATGAGAGCTTAGGTAAATTGCTGAGGTTGGATCTGCTGTTCCAAGATAGATGATTGTTGCCAAAGACAATACGCCTGCTAGGAGAAAAAGAAGCCGTTTAACGAAAGAAATATAAAGCCCCCAGCAGAGAGATGTAAGAGCAATAAAACCCAGAAGACCACCACAGCTAAGAAGTGTGCAAACAATAGCAACAAGATAATTACCTTCGCTTATAGCCGCGAACCCCATAAGAAATACAAATGCGGATAGAAAAGTAAGTATAAGAGCGGGTAACCAAGCAAAGATGGTTGTGATGCCAATTACTATTTCTCGGTAAAACATCTGTGGTTACCTAACACCCTAATAAGGGGCAATTATTCGTTGGCGAAAATGGCGCAGCCTCCAACGAGTAATTGTCCCAGCGACCACAGGGAGTGAGCTTAATTTGCTTGTTATATTTCATGCTTCTGACTCGATTTGCGTTTTTTAGCTAATGCGAAACAACCTAAGCCAAGTAATATACCTGCATAGGGGATTTGACTATTACCTATACTCACTAAAACATCACCTGCGATCAATATTACCCCGAGCACGTATAAGACTATAGGTGAAAGTATACCCGCACCATGTGCCCCTTTACCGAATAAAAGTGAAACAGAGAACATTCCCAACAAGGTGCAAAAAACCGCACTAAACCCGATTGCAATTTTGTCACCTGATAAAATAGATAAAGCCAAAACAGCGATAGAAAAAACAAGTCCAAGCGAGCCTGCAACCTTTGCTGTGCGGGGAGATAGCTTTCTGGTTAACTCGTTCTGGCTAGGAATAAACATACGTACTCGATGAAATATAACGCCCGCTTCAGCTGCGCCGAAACAGGAGTGTTTTTGTGTTAATGTTTGAGCGCAGCGAGTGACACAAAAACGCGGAGGTTTTGGTGTCAGACTGCAAGCGTTTGTTATGAGCTTTTTGATGCATACTGTTCCCATAAAATCTCAAATTCTTGCTGAGTAATTATTTTACCCTGGAATTCTTCTTGAGAATTAATTGCCTCTATAGAAGGAACTTCAGCAATACCTAAGATCGTTTTATCTGAGTTCATTTTATCAGATGCAATACCGACTTCACCACTTGGAAAGAATTCCAACTTTCTAGTTTCAAAGTCATCTGAACCTATTTCGGATACAAGCCTATAAGGCTCATCTTTTAAATCATGTAACCAATTAACGTCGATGTATCTCATTTTATTGCGGCTCATAACTTCTACTTAAAGGGCAGTAACACAGCGGCGAAAATGGCGAAGCCGCCGCAGTGTTACTGTCCCAGCGCGGCACTGCGCGCGTTTTAAAGTTTTTGTTATGTTTTTCACAATTTATCTAATACTGCCACTATTAGAGATGCCAAGGAAATAGTAACTGCAGCAAAAGATGCTATTAGTGTAAATCGCGTTTTATTGTTTTGATGCCTTAAATCTGAAACAACCGAGCTTAGATATGGAAAGTGTATGCAATGCATATCCCCACCTACCTTTAATGCAAAGAGGGATACCTTTGATTTATCTGAAGTTTCATAAGAGTATCTATTGCCAATATCGTAATACAATCGACCGAATATAATGTCTCCGTTAGTATCGAAATTTTCAGCAACTTTGCGGCAATCTATAGAAATGTAAATTTTGCTAGATCTAATATTTTCATGGAGATCATAGCGGCAGAATTCATCAAAGTATTCGTCGTGAATAAATTTTAGTATTTCCAAATCCGTTGGGTATTTCATCACTCAATAAAGCCTCTGAATTCAATAAGAAACATAACAATTTAATATAGCGCGGTTTGCGCGTTTTTCTGCCAACGCTTCGCTCGTTTTGATACTTCCACTATTAATACCAAACTAGCTATCATATTGCTATATAAAGGAAAGCAGGCAACCTAGATAAAGTGCTAAAGAGAAAAACGAGCGATTGGGTCGTTTTCCTGAATATGGGAGCGACGCAGCTTATTGTGATAAATAATTAGCCTCGCTTACTAATACGCTCATGTCGTTGCTCACTCGTTATGTCACTTAAATGCAATGAGCCAACGACCGTTATACGTACAGAGCTGCCCCCCGCGCGATGTTGTATCCCCGTCCGCTTCTGGCACTTTGGAGACCCTCGCCTTCGAAATGGGACGGTTTGAAAATGGCATAATCGATAACGTGGCCGGTCTATCATACTTTCACCCCATTACATCAGCTGGCAATATTTTCTACTCGAAAGCATACTCAATCAGCCTAAGGCAGGCCCCATCAAAGTAAGATTCTTCGGCAGCGGCAAGTGACGTAATAAAAATCCAAACCGGCTCGCTCGTTTCAGTCATATTTTGCTTTGGGGAGTACTCCTGTATTTTCTCCAAATAAAAAATATTTTAAATGAAACGGTAAATTCCTAACCTGTACCGGGTGATAGATTAATTTGACTGATACGCAAAATGTCAGAACTGTATGATTGACTGTCATAACTGCCACATGTTTTGGGTGTATTATTGGAGCTACACTGGTTTTTTATAAGAATGATGCATGACTAAACCTATCTGCTTGCTTGCATATGACGGCATGGAGCTTTTGGATTTTGCCGGCCCACAATCCGCTCTTCACGAAGCTGCACAAGTATGTAGTGATAGCTATGAACTGAAGGTTATCGGATTTAGCAAAGCGCCAGTTCAATGCGAAGCCGGGCTTCAGATAGTCCCCGCAATTGGTATCGATGAAGTAAAGCAGTGCCATACTTTGATAATCCCAGGGGGGCGTGGAGCTCGCAGAATAGCATTACCTTCAGTCCAGATGATGCGACTGAAATCATTAATGTCACGGTGCGAGCGGCTGGTAACAATCTGCACAGGGGTATATCTTGCGGCAGAAATAGGGTTACCGGACAATACACGAGTCGCTACACATTGGGCTTTTGCGCCCGACTTAAAAAAACAATACTCAAGCTTAGCGGTAGATAGTGAGAGCATCTTCGTACAGGACGGCAAATACTGGTCTTCAGCAGGGATAACATCTGGTATCGATTTAACCTTGCGTCTCATAGAAATTGACTGCGGCCCGACAGTGGCTCATCACGTCGCTAAACACTTGGTAGTTTATTCAAAACGGTCCGGCAGCCAAAAACAGTATTCCAATGTGTTAGATATTCAAACACCAAAATCAAATCGCATTGCTATCATTACCAACTGGGTAAAGGAGCATGTCAGTGAGACGATTACTGTTAAGCAGCTGTCCGAGGTTGCTTGCCTAAGTGAAAGGCAATGCCACCGCCTTTTTCTGAAAGAAACGGCCATGACGCCCGCCCGATTTGTCGAAAAATACCGAATGCAGTTAGCCAGTGACTTGTTAGCCACGACAGAAAAAGAAGTTAAGTCCATTGCTCTTGCGCTTGGTTTTAAGACCTACAACGGCTTTGCGCGCGCATTTGAAAGAAGCTTTGCAGTTTCACCTTTAAAGTATCGGCAATCTTTTTTCGCTTAAAATTAAGTGCAGTAAACCATGCCAATATGGCTTATCTTCATGGAGCAACCAGCGCTGTTCAATGAATATATCAACTTCTGCGGCGAAGCGGCCGCATCATACAACCTCAAGGACGAATCGTGAACCTTCTAAAAGTATCCCTTGTAGTCACCTGTTTTCTATCTGCAAATGTTAGTGCGGTCAAAAGGTTTACCTATGTAAACAATGAGATTAAAGCGTTTATAGAGGAAAACGACATTCCGGCCCTCACCGTGGGGGTCATTATGGATAATGAGATACAGTATAAGCGTGCATTTGGCACGTACAGCAGAAAAGATCCTCGACCTATGTCACTGGATAGCTTGTTTCAGATAGGCTCTCAATCGAAGGTATTAACCAGTTATATTACTCTCGCTGCTGTGGAAAAAGAGATTGTAGGACTGGATGATAATTTGGATGCTTTACTTCCCGGGCTATTCTTATCTATCGATAAAGAAGCATTAAAATCAATTAAAATTGACTCGCTATTAAGTCACCGCTCGGGACTTCCTAACTACCCTGCCAACGTTTCGCGAACTGACGGTGACGCTATGGAAGGAGGCTACAGCGAGACAGAGTTTCTGACTGCGCTTAAGTCGATGACTTTGAGCTTTACGCCTGGAAGTAATTTTTCATATTCCAATTTTAACTACGCCCTTCTTGGCTACATACTCACTAAAAAAACAGGTAAAACATTCGATACCCTGGTCTCAGAATATGTCCACGATGAACTTGGTATAAGCGACATCTATACACAGATTGCAGCTGGAAATGCTGACCTTATAACGCCTTACAGGAAAGACAACCGGATAATTGCTACGAGGCCTTGGAATATGGGGCTACTTAGCCCGCATGGCGGCTTATATGCTTCTACAGATGCGCTGTTACAACTAATGAAATTACAAATGGCGGCGTACGATGATTTTCTTAACAATGGCCAGGCCTCGCCATTAGTTTCTACTCAAACAAGCTATGCAACCCAGCTTTATCCAGGCCTCAATTATGGCTATGGAATGTTTGAAGCAACAGAAGAGCTAGGTTTATACCCTGAGACTGTGATGTGGCATGGGGGCGATCTGGATGGCTATGGGTGTGAGTATATTTTCGCCCCTGATGCTGATGTTGGAATTGTGCTTTTAACCTCCAGCGGAGGGAAAGAATTTGTGTTGCTAGCAAGAAAGATAATGAGTCATTTGCTTGATAACAAAGCGTCGTTGCAATAAAGAATCTTAATAAAACCAGTGTTTAATTACAATACTTGCTGAATTTGCATTGTGCGTGGTCCCTCTCTCAGATCGTTAGTCAGTAAATATGGACTATATCCCTCCAGCTCTTATAGACAAGCAGCGAACGGTCCAAGATAAGACCATCTGCTTTAACTCGAGTTGTAATTTATGTAATTCGAAGTAACTCAGCTTAATTACCATTGCGAGAGAACATGCCAGCATTGAGCTTTTATAGTGAGAGAAACTGTGGGATTATTAAGCCTGACGTTGAAGGAATGTGATGGAAGACAGGTATGGTGCTTAGGGAGTTCGTGCAGTTTTTGACAGTTGTTTTTTTCACTTCAATTGTGCTTTTTTCCAGCTTGGTCTTCGCAGATAGGATTGAATTGAGTACTCAGCAATCAGTATATCAGCTTGAAGATGTGCAGGTAGAGGTCGAAGGGTTTATAGTACAAACGTCTCAGGCTAGTCTTTTCCGTCATCTGCTTCAACAACCCCTGTGGATTAGTTTTCTTATAATCGGTGAATATCTTGCCTCGCGCAAAGCTGACGCTAATTTTTATTGTGAGCCTATTAAGTATCATTGGTTTGAATTGTTAACTATCTCAAGTTATAGAGTAAGCCAATGGAAGGAAAGTAACAGCCAGTATCGCCAACTTGCTATTGCGGATTAGTTTCTCTTTTAAAAATCGCTTTAAATCCAAATCTAGATTTTTATTACAAGAGAAATATTATGAACAATGTTGTTTTTCGATGGTCTCTGATGGCTGTCAGCTTTTGCTTTCTTTTATTTAGCTCCCTACCCCTTAGCGCTAACAAGCTATCCGAAAAAGATGTAACGGGATTGATAAATCAAACTTTAGCGGTATTTTCAGCAAACTATATTGATGTTGCTGCTACCCCTTACGTAGTTTCAGTAATCAATGAACGGTTAAAGCAAGGAGCGTATAAAGAAGTCACTACACTGAAGGATTTTGCAAAAGTAATTGGACGTGATATACGCAACATCTCTGGTGATGTTCACTTGAGCCTTATGTTGCAAAACCCTAATGAGCCACTAACCCATATCCTTCCTCCAAAAGACGGGCGACTTTCATATAACCATGCTTTTGAAGAAGTGAAGTACCTTCACAATAATATCGGATATCTGAAATTTAATAAATTCCACTCTTCGGATGAAGCACTTAAAACCGCTGATACTGCCTTCGCATTTCTGCGCAGTAGTGACGGGTTAATTATAGATATGCGGGACACTGTTGGAGGCTCACCTTATCTCGTTCGGCATATGCTGAGCTATTTTATTGAAAGTGGCACAGTGCTTTGGTCAGTAGAGACAAATGACCAAAGTCATAATGAAGTCATTAAAGTTGATACTACACCTATCCACAAGCGTTTCCTCAACGATTATCCGGTTTGGCTGCTAACTAGCAATTCAACAGCTAGCGCATCAGAACTGTTCGCAGGGGTTTTACAAGACTATGGAAAAGCAAAAGTAATTGGAAGTGTGACCGCTGGTGCCGGATATTACGTCGGCGTAAGGAGAATAACCGATGAGCTTACTTTTCGGATTTCATTGGCTAAACCTTTACTACCAAATTCCAGTGAGAACTGGGAAAAAGTCGGTATAAAACCTGATATTGAGGTTGAATATGTGGATGCGTTTGATATCGCTTTACTTGATGCAATAAGAGCCAGATAGATTTTTACAATAGCCCAAGAGATTCTCTTGGGCTATTTAATGTCCGAATTAAAGTCTGTAATACATTCAACATCATTCGTTAAAAGCTTTTGACTAGACCGTTAACAAATTACTCATTGCTACCATCATTTTTTCATGGTGCTAATGTCCGGTATACGTACGTAACAGCCGTTGAAAGGTTGAGACGTGAGCCGCCGCTATCGACATGCAACGGCCCCTGCCGAACCCCAGAACTTCAAGGGAAAGCGTTGCTTGGGTCATAGTATCGTGCCTGCATATAAACTGTACCCTTTCATCGAATTTCCTGGAAGAGAAATAAAAAAGCCCACTATATAGTGGGCCTTCGGTTTTAAACGGCGTATTTCATGGGAACACCATTAACCTCATTCTTCCCGATACATATCTATCGCGGGGCAAGAACACATGAGATTGCGGTCGCCGTAGACATCATCGATACGGTTTACGCTGGGCCAGAACTTATTGCGGGCTACAGCGGCTACCGGGTACGCGGCTAATTGACGGTCGTAGCTGCGGTTCCAGTCGCTGTCGCAAATATCGGCCAGGGTATGCGGTGCATTGTGCAGTGGATTGTCGGTCGCATCCCACTCGCCACTTTCTACCTTTGCGATTTCTTGGCGAATGCTGATCATGGCCTCTACAAAACGGTCAAGCTCGTACTTGGCTTCTGACTCAGTAGGTTCGATCATCAGCGTACCAGCCACCGGGAAGCTCATGGTTGGTGCATGGAAGCCGTAGTCGTTCAGGCGTTTAGCAATATCCATTTCACTCACACCACTGCCATCTTTTAACGGACGCAGATCGATAATACATTCGTGTGCTACGCGGCCATTGCGGCCTTTGTATAACACATCAAAGTGACCTTCGAGCTGTTTGGCAACATAGTTGGCATTCAAGATAGCGACCTGCGTAGCTTTGCGTAAGCCTGCGGCGCCCATCATTTTAATGTACATGTAGCTAATTGGCAGAATAGATGCACTGCCCCATGGTGCAGCCGATACCGCGCCGCAATCCTTACCTGCATTTTCAATATCGATGACGGTGTGGTTGGGTAAAAATGGTGCCAGGTGAGATT
Organism: Alteromonas lipotrueiana; assembly: GCF_019249245.1. GTDB lineage: Bacteria > Pseudomonadota > Gammaproteobacteria > Enterobacterales > Alteromonadaceae > Alteromonas > Alteromonas lipotrueiana. The sequence goes on from NZ_JAESDK010000012.1 coordinate 13,367, forward strand.
TCACGCCAATGGGTCCCATGCCCGGACCACCACCGCCATGCGGGATACAAAAGGTTTTGTGCAGGTTAAGATGCGATACATCTGAACCGATAAAGCCAGGAGCGGTAACACCGACCTGTGCGTTCATATTGGCGCCATCCATATACACCTGACCGCCATACTGATGCACAATCTCGCACATTTCGCGTGCGGTTTCTTCGTAAACGCCGTGGGTAGACGGGTACGTGATCATGGCGCAGGATAAATTATCGCCAACCTCTTCGGCTTTGGCGCGCAAATCTTTAAGATCGACGTTGCCGTTCTTATCACAATTGACCACCACCACTTTTAAGCTAACCATTTGCGCTGAGGCGGGGTTGGTGCCGTGGGCAGAGCTTGGAATAAGGCACACATTGCGGTGTCCTTCACCGCGGCTTTCATGATAGCGCTGAATCGCCAGCAATCCGGCGTATTCGCCCTGGGCTCCCGAGTTTGGCTGCATCGACATGGCATCATAGCCGGTGATGCTGATAAGCCATTCGGCCAGCTCAGAAATCATTTCATGATAACCTTTAGCCTGATCCAGAGGCGCAAACGGGTGCAACTGCCCAAACTCTGGCCAGGTAACCGGAATCATCTCGGCGGTGGCGTTAAGTTTCATCGTGCACGAACCTAACGAAATCATTGAATGATTAAGCGCCAAATCTTTATTTTCTAAAGATTTTATATAACGCAGCATTTCAGTTTCTGAATGATACTGATTAAACACTTCGTGGGTTAAAATATCACTGGTACGTACTAATTCAGCTGGAATAGACTGCATATTGTTAGTGGTCACTTCGCTGTCAAGCTTCTCGACCTGCAGACCATGCCCTTCCCCCAGCAATACATCAAACAATGCCTGAACATCGTCACGGGTGGTGGTTTCGTCAAAGGCGATACCTACCGCATTGTCTAAATCAGCACGCAAATTAAGACCTTTGTCGTAGGCCCGTTGTAAAATCTGGTCTTTCTCATCGGTTAATACGGTAAGGGTATCAAACCAGGTAGCATGCTTAAGTGCCATGCCTTTTTGCTTTAAGCCAGTGGCAGTGATATCGGCTAAACGATGAATACGCCCAGCGATGGTTTTAAGCCCTTTTGGACCATGATACACCGCATAAAACGAGGCCATATTGGCCAGCAATACCTGTGCTGTACAGATATTCGAGTTCGCTTTTTCACGACGAATGTGCTGCTCACGAGTTTGCAGCGCCATGCGCAGTGCCGGACGCCCGCGGGTGTCTTTACTTACCCCGATAATACGGCCCGGTAACGAACGCTTGTAGCTGTCGCGGGTGGCAAAAAAGGCAGCGTGTGGACCGCCATAACCCATAGGCACCCCAAAACGCTGGGCACTGCCTAAGGCCACATCAGCACCCAACTCGCCGGGCGACTTCAACATCACCAGACTCATTAAATCGGCTGCTACCGCCACAATGCCTTTTTTAGCCTGTACCGCGCTGACGATATCGCGGATATCGGTGACTTCACCCGTGCTTGACGGATACTGTAACAATGCACCAAACACATCGTGATCGGCTGCTTCTGCTGCAGGTCCACTGACAATACCAAAACCAAACATCTCGGCGCGGGTTTCTACCACATCACGGGTTTGCGGATGCACATCATCGGCGATAAAGAACAGGTTCGCTTTTTTGTTTTTCGATACGCGCTTGGCCAAAGCCATAGCTTCAGCAGCGGCTGTGCCTTCGTCTAACAGAGACGCCGAGGCCAGCTCAAGCCCGGTCAAATCGATAGTCACCTGCTGAAAGTTCAGAATCGCTTCTAAACGCCCCTGAGCAATTTCTGGCTGATACGGGGTGTAGGCAGTATACCAACCTGGATTTTCCAGCACATTGCGCAAAATAACGTTGGGAACATGGGTGTCGTAATAACCCATACCAATAAACGAACGATTGATTTTATTTTTAGCCGCAACTTTTTTTAGTTCGCTCAGGGCATCAACTTCAGTTGCGCCTGCACCGGTTTCAATTGGCTTATCCAGCTCAATTCCGGCAGGTACGGTTTGCTGGGTTAAGTCTTCCAGCGATTCGGCATTGATGCTTTGCAGCATTTCGTTAATTTCATCTTCGCCCGGGCCAATGTGGCGACGTACAAAGGCATCTTTTTGCTCTAGCTGAGCCAGCGTAATAGAGGTGTCTGTCATAACAATTACTTAAGCATGTCCACTGGTGAGTGAAAGAAAAAAGGGGCGCTTGTGTCGGCCCCTTTTACTTCATATTAATAATGACTACGCGAATTCTGGCGAAGACTTATTCTTCGTCAATTGACGCCTTGTAGCCTTCTGCATTCATCAGGCTTTCGACTTCGTTGGGATCATCGGCTTTAATTTTGAATAACCAGCCATCGCCATATGGGTCAGAGTTAACCAGCTCTGGCGAGTCTTCTAATTCTTCGTTTACGGCAATAATTTCGCCGGTAAGCGGCGTATAAACATCAGAAGCCGCTTTTACCGACTCGGCCACGGCAACATCGTCGCCGGTGCTGACCTTGTCGCCTTCATCAGGCAAGTCGACAAAAACCATGTCACCCAGTAGCTCCTGAGCATGCTCTGAGATGCCTACAGTGAAAACACCGTCACTTTCGGGGCGTACCCATTCGTGAGTGGCGGCATAGCGTAAATCGTTTGGAATGTTGCTCATAGTATATCCTGACGTGTAAATTGTTAGTTATAAGACACTTTTACCATTGCGAACAAAGCTAGGTTTGACCACATCTACTGTAACCCACTTTTTGCGCATTTCCACCTCTACGGTGTCTGGTGAACCAGCCGGAATACGTGCCATCGCAATGGCATGACCCAGAGTTGGCGAGAAAGTACCTGACGTAGTAATACCTTCGCCATTCTCGGTTTTCACTTTTTGACCCGCGCGCAATACGCCTTTTTCTTTCATAACCAGACCCACCAGCTTATCGGTGCCCTGCTCTTTTTGCTGTTCCAGCGCACCGCGGCCGACAAAATCACGGTCGGCGGGTTCCCAGGTAATGGTCCAGCCCATATTTGCCGCCAACGGTGATACGGTTTCGTCCATATCCTGCCCGTAAAGGTTCATACCAGCTTCTAAACGTAATGTATCACGAGCGCCCAGACCACACGGTTTAACACCGGCCTCCAGCAGTTCCTGCCAAAACTGACCCGCACGTGCTTTAGGTACCATAATTTCATATCCGGCTTCGCCGGTATAGCCGGTAGTGGCGATAAACAAATCTTCAGCCTGTACGCCAAAGAACGGCTTCATGCCTTCCACGGCTTCTTTTTGTGCGGCGCTGAACAAGGTAGCGGCTTTTTCTTTAGCTTTAGGCCCTTGTACTGCAATCATCGCAAAATCAGACTTTTCGGTAATAGTAACTGCAAAACCTTCGGCTTTAGCCAGTAGCCAGTTCATGTCTTTTTCGCGGGTAGCTGAATTCACTACCAAGCGGTAATTGGTATCATCAAAATGATACACAATAAGATCATCTACCACGCCACCTTCTTCATTTAGCATGCCGCTGTACAGCGCTTTGCCTTTATCTTTGAGTTTGGCAACATCGTTGGCCAGCAAATAGCGCAAGTAAGCTTGAGCCTGTTTGCCTGTTACATCAACAATGGTCATATGCGACACATCAAACATGCCCGCGTCCTGGCGTACCGCATGGTGTTCTTCCATTTGTGAGCCGTAGCTGATGGGCATTTCCCAACCGAAAAAATCTACCATTTTGGCACCGGCTTCCAGATGCTTTGCGTGTAGAGCAGTTTTGCTGGTCATACAATACAACCTTGTTTTGTTATGTAAGTGTGAACAGCAGTATAGGATGGCACTATAAACACAACAAATTGGAATTTATTATCAATACATTTAAAATTGTTATCTAATGTTCATCGCACATCAGAATCTTAAATCTATATGAAACAGCTTTCACTGGATAATCTGCGCACCTTTGTCACCGTTATTGAACAAGGGGGTTACGCTAAAGCGGGCGAATGGCTTGGTCGTTCGCAACCTGCGGTGAGCTTGCAGGTTAAAAAACTTGAAACACAATTAAGCCGCAAACTGTTTATTAAGGTGGGCCAACGCCATATGCCCAGCGCTGATGGCAACTGGCTGTATGCCAGGGCGCGCGAAATGCTTACCCTCAACGATGACATATTTCGCGAGCTTAACCCGGCACCGCTTAGTGGCCGTTTGCGCCTGGGCATTCCCAGCGAATTTGCCTCAACCTTACTGCCTGGTTTAATTGGCGAATTTTCAAAACGCTACCCGGATGTATCACTCGAGGTAACCTCTGCCCTAAGCCGGGACTTACTGCATCATACCCGCCGTGATAGCTTCGATTTGATTCTGGCGCTGGCGAATCCACACGAACAAACTGACGGCGAAGTGCTGCTTCAGGACGAGATAGTATGGGCAGGTGACATTACCCGTGGTTTTAGCGGCGATACAATTTCGTTAGTACTGGCGCCCGATGGCTGTGTATATCGTAGCCGTGTTATCGAGCAGTTAAAACAACAAACCAAAGCCTGGAAGATTACCTACACCAACGCAGATTTGTCGGGGCTGGTGGCCGCAATTGGGCAGGGGTTAGGTGTTACTGCCCTGGCCCGCTCTAGCATGCCGGGTAATCTTATGGTTTTAAATCATGCTAACTTGCCCACGTTAGGCCAGATTAACATTTGTTTGTTTAATTTAGATACGCAGCATCCGGTGGTCAGTAAAACGCTGGCAGATTTTATAAAATCCCGGCTGACCACCGGCGCGCCGGTTAGCTAAGTTGCAAAGGGGCCAGCTCGCCTAGCGGTTCGGCCAGGCTTTTGGGCGGACGAGTAAACCACTGCGGCCCTTTGCTGTTCATATAAATGCAGTCTTCTAAACGTACACCAAACTCACCGGGTATATAAATGCCCGGCTCGTTTGAAAAACACATACCCGGCTGCAATGTGGTTTTTTCACCATGCACAAAGTTCACCCGTTCATGGCCCTGCATACCAATACCGTGGCCGGTACGATGCGACAACCCGGGCAGCTGATAATCAGGCCCGTAACCCTGTTTTTTGTACAAGCTGCGAACGGCGTCATCCACACTGCCCGCAGTATTGCCTAACTGCGCCTGTTCAAACGCCACCTGCTGACCTTCGCGAACGCTTTTCCACACTTTTTGTTGTTTGGCAGTTGGCTCGCCAAATACAAAGGTGCGACTGATGTCAGACTGGTACCCATGTACCGCACAGCCGCAGTCCATCAATACCACCGAGCCTTTTTCTAAAATTTGTTCTTTACGGGTGCCATGCGGATACGCACTGCCTTCGTTAAACAGCGCCATAGCCCATAAATCGCTGCCACCCAGCTTTTGCTGCGCCTGCTGCATTAAATCTTTAACATCGGCTTGTGACATACCTGCCTCAAGTCGTTCGTAAACGTGGGTGTAAGCTTTTAGCGTAACTTCGTTTGCTTTGTGCATCAGGCGCAGTTCATGGTCGCTTTTGAACATGCGACAGCCTAAGGTAACTGGCTCGGCAGACACATTCTGCATCTTAGGTAATAGTGGCATCAGGCCGTTTAATACAAAATAGCGAACGCTGGCTTCAAAACCTAAACGACCTTTAGCCACACCGCGATCTTTTAGTATTTGCTGAACTTGTTTAAACGGGCTTTCGTGCTCTTGCCAAACCCGAATATCTTTACCCACCTGCAACGACTCTTTTACGCTGGGTTCTTCAAAAAATGGGGTTACTACCGCAATATCCCCTTCCTGGGGAATGACCACAGCGGTAAGACGCTCACTACGCCACCACTGGATACCGGTAAAATAATCCATGGCCGCACCGGGCTCTAATATAATCGCCGCCATATCATTTTTGACCATCAATTGCTGCGCCTTAGCAATACGCTCTGAACGCTCTTTTGCAGAGATAGGGTCAACCGAGGCGGTAATATTGGCAATTTTTGTGTCGGTATAAAACGGCTTTTTGGCGGTATCTTGCTGGGCAAAGGAAAGCATAGGCGCAGCGGCCAGACCCGCACCGGTAAATTTTAAAAAAGCGCGTTTATCCATGGTTTTCACTCCGTGATAGTGACAAGGGTTATAGTTATCATTGTGATAATGGTACTAATAATAAAAAACCATCATGCTCGGGTCGCTGACGCTTTGCAAATTTAAGCGGGCCATAAATGCACTTGGATATTTTTATACAACCGCTATAGCGTGAGCCTAAAAACCCATTGCCTGTTCGATTAATTTTCGCTTAACCAGCGGTACTTCGTTGGTGAGGGCCAAACCCGTACCGCGAATCAGTTTTTTTAACGGATTGTCGCCGGCAAACAATGCTTTAAACCCATCCATGGCGGCAATCATTTTCATGGCTTCAGTTTTACGGGCTCGCTCAAAAGCACGTAAATCTTTATAGCGACCCAAAGGCTGGCCTGCTTCATGAACCTTTACCAGGTGTTCAGCCAGATCCAACGCATCCTGCATGCCTAAATTAGCACCCTGCCCCGCCAGCGGATGAATGGTATGGGCAGCATCACCAATAATCGCAATGCCGTTGTCTGCCCATTGGCGCGCATAACGCATGGTAAGAGTAAAAGCACGGCGCTCACTTTCAAGGGTTATGGCGCCTAACTCGCTATTACAGGCCGCGGTCATGGCGTGCGCAAAGTCGGTGTCTGATAACGCGATAAGCGCCTCGGCTTTGTCGGTTTGCTGAGACCATACTACCGAACATAAATGTGGGTCTTTTAAAGGCAGCAGCGCCAGCGGGCCGTCGGGGGTAAATACCTGGCGCGCACAAGTCTGGTGAGGTTGTGGGGTTCTGATAGTCGCCACAATGGCGCGGTGATCGTAATCTTTAAAGGTTTCAGGAAATCCGGCATGCCGACGTACCATCGAGTTAGCGCCATCAGCGCCCACTAATAACTGGCACGATACCACTTCGTCGTTATTGAGCATCAGCATGGTTTCCTGATCGCCAGATAAAATTTTATCTACGCTGGCTTCAATTAAGGTGACATTTCGCAAGTGCTGAATCTGTGCTACCAGGGCATTAGTCAGCACCTGATTTTCGATAATGTGGCCCAACTGAGGGCTTTGCGTATCACGGGCATCAAAATGTATGTGACCAAAACTGTCTTTGTCCCATACATGCATGTGCTGATAAGCAGCAATACGATCTTCGGGTAATTGTTGCCACACCTGCAACTTAGCCAGGGCATGATGATTGGCTTCATTAATGGTACTGACCCGCAACGACGGCGCTGCAGATAACGGCTGAGAAAAAGCAGTATGGCTGATTACCGCCACGCGCAGGGTAGTTTGTCCTAATGCGGCGGCCAATGTAAGACCTACCATACCGCCTCCAATTATCACGACATCCATTTTTTGCATGCTGTTATCTCCTGCGTGTAGCCGGCCCGTAACCAGTGGTTCGCGCCACAAACGCCTGTTGTAACGCCGATAAATTATCCAGCGCAATTAAACCGGCATTTCTGAGCGGGGCCAGACCAGCATAACGGTTTGAAAATCCGCGTACCAGCGCGTCGGTCAGCCAAATAGTTTGATGTCGATCTGCGCTTCGCGCATGCGCAAACTCTCTTAAAGTACGATAGCCGCCTGGGTCTGGGTGTTGTTTTAATACATTGACTAAATCTAACGTATCGCGCAAACCTAAGTTAAACCCCTGCCCAGCGATAGGATGCAAAGTTTGCGCAGCATTACCGGCCAGCGCAACCCGATGGCTGGTAAGCTGGCTGGCTTGTTCAAGTGACAGCGGATAACCATGGCGGGGGCTCGTTGCATAAATCCGGCCCTGACGATATCCAAATACCTTTTGTAAGGCCTGCAAAAAGCCGGCGTCAGATAACTGCTGTAAATCCTGGGCTTTGTGGGCCGCTACGGTCCATACCACTGAAAAACTATGCCCGGCATGGTTATCACCAGAATTAAACGGTAAAAACGCCAGTGGCCCGTCGGGCGTAAAGCGCTCGTAGGCACGCTGATAATGCGACTCGCTGGTCAATACATTACACGTAATCGCCACCTGTTCATACGGCGCATGCTCGCGTTTGATACCCACTTGTTCAGACAAGCCCGAACGTCCGCCATCGGCCAGTATCAGCAGTTTGCTGCTCAGCTTATTGCCCTGTTCCAGTGACAATGTTATCTCATTTTGATATTGCTGAACCTGGCTAACCGGCTCGTCTACAAGATATTTCAGGCCCTTATCCACATTGTGGGCGGTTAGCAGCCGCCCTAACTCTTGCAGTGAAATAACTTCTCCAAACGAGGACAGTTTGAAATCTTTTGCCTCAAGCTGACAAAAACCAAAGCTGCCTTGATCGGTCACCTGAATGTGCTCGATAAGCTCGGTGTGGGCCGTATGTAAAGGCACACCCATCGCCGTCAGACTTTCTACCGTGCGGCGTGCCAGCGCAATAACCCGGGCGTCAAACCCTGGGTGAGTAGAGGGCGTATCAGGTGCGTTGCCTGCTTGTGAAGGGTTATGAACATGCGCGGGCACCGAACCAGGCTGCGCAGGATTGGCATCAAGCAGAGTTACGCTAAATGGAGTGTGTGCCAGCAGCCCGGCCGCCAATACATGACCAACGGCCCCCCCGCCAACAATAGCAATATCGGTTGTATCCAAAAATTTATCTCTGCAACAGGGCTTCTATTTCGGGTACCGTTTTAGGCACATCGTTGGTCAATATGTCGATGCCGGTTGCGGTAACCACCACGTTATCTTCTATACGTACGCCTATGCCCTGATATTGTTCATCTACCGGCGCATCTGGCGCAATATACAAACCAGGCTCTACCGTAAGCACCATACCCGGTTGTAGGGGTCGATCTTCGCCATCCATACGATAGTCACCCACATCGTGCACATCTAAACCAATAAAATGACCCAAACCATGCATAAAAAACTGTCGCCAACCCTCGGTTTCAAGATTTTGTGCCACCGTGCCCGGCAATAGCTTTAATGCCACCAGACCCTCGGTGAGGGTTTCAATCACCCGCTCGGTAACTGAGCGCAACGTCACGCCCGGCGCCAGCATATCTAATGCTTTTTGTTGCGCTTTTAACACCAGGTTGTAGATGTCTTTTTGCGGCTTACTAAATGTACCTGACACCGGAAAAGTACGGGTGATGTCTGCTGCATATCCCATAAATTCAGCACCGGCATCTATCAGTACCAGCTCATGTTCAGCCAGCGCTTTGGTATTTTCGGTGTAGTGTAATATGCAGGCATTATCACCGCTGCCAACAATGGTTGAATAGGCCGGCGAACGCGCCCCTGCCATTGCAAACTCATGATGCAGCTCGGCTTCAAGCTGATACTCAAATACCCCCGCGCGGGCAAATTGCATAGCGCGTCGATGCGCGCTGGCGCTTATCTGACAAGCGGCCTTCATCACCGCCACTTCACTGGCAGATTTAAACAGGCGCATTTCATGCAGCGTAGGTTGTATATCTACCATTGCTTTGGGAGCGCTGTATTCTTTAGGCGCGGTGCGCAAGCTTTGCATCGCTGCATTAACCAGCGCATCGGCGGCGGTGTTTTGACCTTGGCCAAAGTAAACATGAGTGTGGCCCATGAGCCAGTGCATCAATACTTCGGGCAGTTCATCAAGCTCATAAGCTTCATCCAGATCAAAACGACCCAGCGCATCTTCAGCACCCAACCGACGACCATGCCAAATTTCGCTATTTTTGTCTTTAGGCTGGCACACCATCGCCACAAAGCTGCCGCCATGGCGCTCATGATTAGATAACAAAAGCCAGGTATCGGGTTCATTAAACCCAGTTAAATACCAAAAGTCGCTATTTTGTCGAAAGGTGTATTCAGTATCCCGACTGCGGGTAACCAGCGTTGCAGCCGGAATCAGACACACACTGTTTGGCTCACACTGGGCCAACAGTCGTTGACGGCGGGCAAAGAATTCCTGTTGGCTAATCATAAAGGCCCTGTAAGGTTAATGAACGGATGGTTTTTCTTGTTGATCATCAAGCAACGAGCGACCTAATTCACTAAAACATAATAGCGAAGAAATTTTCACATATTCAACAACTTCGTTTAAGGCACGTTCAGACTCTTCGTCGGCGTCCATGGGTTCTTCCATACGCGAAATATCTGAAAAGTCCTGAATGGCTTCTTTTACGTCCGCTGAACATTGATCCAAATTTTGTTGGTGCAATCCAAAGCCTAGCAAAAACCCCTGCACCCAGTTTATCAAAGCCGCGCCTCGGTCATTGATAGGCGCCTGGTCGTCTGGCAGCATCATTTGCAAACTAAACTCGCCTTCAAGCAATTGTTCAATAGTTTGGGTAAATAGCTGTTCAAGCTTAAAACTGACCAGTTGTGGAAAAGCTTCACCTTCGTTGGTGGTATCGGCCAACACCGCCTGCCACTTGCGGTCGGTTAGTGACATCCCTCCACTTAACATGCCACACATAATGCCATGAACCTCAGCCGCATCGGCATTTACCGACCCCTGAAACAGAACATTGGTAACGCTGTCGTAATCTAACTGTTTGTCCACGCGAACAACCTTTAATGTATTGCCAGTCTATTAACACATTATGCTAGCAAAAACCGGCTATAAAACCCAGCATACAGCGTCGGGTCAGCAACTGTTCAACAATTACTTATTTTTACGTTCTACGCTTTCGAAAGCGGCCCAGATGTTTTATCATTTGTTTGTAGGCTATTTCTTTTGACCAAATGGTTAACTTTTGGTTGAAATTTTTTTGTCTGATAACATAATCGGGTCATCGCTTCTGACAAATTGCTGCATTAAGCAACACAATGCATCTAACCGCTCAGTATCCTTCGACCAGAGCAACACGAATATCGGCGTACTGAATTAATCAGCTCTTCACGAGAGTGTACGTTTGATATACCCTGTTGCGCTTGTTATTTAATCAATGTCTCCTGGGATGTGCGCCAGCTCATTCATGTCCCTGGCCGATGCTTTTTTAAAAGGAAGTTGAACTTATAACTACTGTGCAAGCTCGGCTCGTATCGAGAAGCCTACGGTTATGATGATTCTTCCGCCGTGAACCTTTCGGCTCACGGGCGAACGATGGGCAGCGGCATTCTGGGAGACGCCCTCTTTTCGACGAGAAGAAGAAATGGCTGTAATTAATTTTGGGTCTATTAATATCGACCACGTATATTCGGTTGATCATTTTGTCAGACCTGGTGAGACCATTGCCTCATCAAACTATCAGCAATTACTAGGTGGCAAAGGTGCCAACCAGTCTATTGCTTTGGCCCAGGCGGGCGCTGATGTTAAGCACGTTGGCAGCATTCACGAGTCTGATGCCTGTTTCAAACAAACTCTGATAAAACATGGTGTAGACTGTCGTTATGTAAAATGTTTCGACGTACCTTCGGGCCATGCCATTATTCAGGTCACACCGGGTGGCGAAAATGCCATTGTATTATTTGGCGGCGCCAACCTTACTCTAGCCCCAGAAACGGTTCAAAAAGCATTGCTGGATACCGGCGATATGGACTGGGTGCTGACGCAAAACGAAACCAGTTGTATAGATGAAGTGCTAAAGCAGGCCAAAGAAAAAGGACTGCGGGTAGCCTTTAATCCTGCCCCCATGAGCGAATCGGTAAAAGCGCTTCCCTTAGAGTGTGTGGATTTGCTAATCGTTAATGAAACCGAAGCCGCAGCCATAACCAACGCAGAAAAGCTTGACGACATTGTTGAAGTATTTCAACAACAATGGTCTCACGCTGAGGTGCTTATTACGTTGGGCAAAGACGGGGTATTGATGATCACGCAGCAAGGTGTCGAAAAAGTGCCCGCTTTTTTGGTTGAAGCTGAAGATACCACTGCCGCCGGCGATACCTTTATTGGTTATTTTTTGTCAGCCTACAGCAATCATACTCCCGTAAAGGATGCGTTGATACGCGGATGTGCCGCCTCGGCCATAGCCGTTACCCGAAAAGGCGCCGCGCAATCAATTCCATCCAAAGAAGAAGTCGACCGTTTTTTAGCTAAACACGGTTAGTCACACAGAGAACACTATGACACACAAGATTATTTTAGACACTGATCCGGGCATTGATGATGCCATGGCAATCTTTTTTGCTTTCCAGTCGCCTGATATTGATGTACTTGGTCTAACTACCGTTTTTGGTAATGTACCGGTTGATATGGCTGCCAAAAACGCAGTGACCCTCTGTAAGCTTGCCGAAAAAGATATTCCTGTTACCAAAGGTGTAGGTATGCCCTGGGTGGGCCCAGAGTCTTCTTATGCCCATTTTGTTCACGGCGACGATGGTTTTGGCAATATCAACTTTCCGGCAATCGAAGGTGAACTGGACCCACGTAGTTCTGCGCAGTTTATTGTTGATATGGCACGTCAGCATCCGGGCGAAATTACCCTGGTAGCGATTGGGCCGCTGGGTAACCTGGCGCTGGCTTTGCGATTGGAACCTGAGCTACCTAAGCTGGTAAAGGGTGTAAGCATTATGGGCGGCGCCGCGTTTGTGCCGGGCAATGTTACTCCGGTGGCAGAAGCCAATATCTGGAACGATGCCCACGCCGCTGAAATTGTCTTTGGTGCCGACTGGGAAGTGACCATGTTTGGTTTAGATGTTACCAATGCGTGTCGCTTTAAAGCTCAGTTTGTCGAAACGCTGGCCGAGAAAAATTCTAAACTGGGCGGTTTTGTAAAAGACGCTGCGCAGTTTTATATCGATTTTTACACACGCGAAGACGATGAACGGGTATGTTGTTTTCACGATGCTTTTCCGCTGGCGCACCTGATCAAACCTGAGCTGTTTGGGTTTACCGAAGGCCATGCCCGGGTGGCTACCGACCCGCTTAATCGAGGCCAGACCATGGTGGCACCAGCGGGAACTACCGCCAGCCCGTTATGGCTTGAGGCACAATCTATAAAAGTGGCTACCCAGGTCGACCGTGATGCCTTAGAACAGTTGTTTATAGATACCTACGCGCTGTAACCATCAAAATTATTTACAGGTTATTGATAAGCCCGTAGCGCTTTACCGCTCTACGGGCTTTTTTTATATTGTAACTTGCCTCAATATATGCGAAAAAGCTAATCAAACCATTACTCAATATGCCTTATCGTGAGGCACGTTTTTAGTCTCGCTACAGGCTTAAGTTTTACTTAAACTTTCGTAGTAACTGATTTAATACCGTGTTATTTAAGGCAAATTTGGCTATTTGGCACCCTGATTTCTTGTAATTTTACACCTTTTGATACTGGCGATATTAAAATAATCTTCTATGCTTTTGAGCAAAGATTAAAAACTTGCCTTGTGCATTACAGGTAAATAATTTTTATATTTGCCTGAAAAAACTGATAAGAGACAAGCCTTTTGCAAACACCATTACCCCCTGAGAATGAGCATCAGCGCCTGGCAGAATTGCTTAGCTACGAAATATTAGACAGCGAAAGCGAAGATGTCTTTGACCAGCTAACGACTCTGGCCTCGCAAATATGTGGTACGCCTATCGCTCTTATCAGTCTTATTGATCAAGACCGGCAATGGTTTAAATCTCGAATAGGCTTAGATGCTCAGGAAACTCATCGTAACGTGGCTTTTTGTGCTCATGCTATTTTGGAAGACAGTTTATTTGAGGTAAATGACGCGCTTCAGGATCCGCGCTTTTTTGATAACCCTTTGGTTACCGGCTATCCAAAAATTCGTTTTTATGCCGGTACGCCTTTGGTATCGCCTCGAGGCTTTGCCTTAGGGACCTTGTGTACGCTGGATGATCAACCCAAGGTGCTTGATGAAAGTCAAAGAAAAGCGCTGACTACATTGGGCGCAGCCGTCATCGCACAACTAGAGTTACGTCGTAACAGTCGCGAATTGCGTCAGGCTATTCAGTACAAAGACCATTATCTTGCCTACTTAAGTCATGAGGTGCGCACGCCACTTAATGCCATATCTATGTTCAGCCGGCAACTGCGCCAGCAAACCACTAAGTATGATTTACCTGAGTCTTTCGACAAGGCACTAGACCACATTCAAACCAGCGGTCATCGTCTTTTAGATATCGTTGATTCAGTATTAAATGTTGAACACGACAGTGCCAAAAGCTTAAAGCCGTTACCCAGAAGCGTTCGTCCAAACGATTATCTGACAAGTTTATTTGGGCTGTTGCAAACCGTTAACGAACAACTGAAATTAGGCTGGTCTGTGGGTTCAGCTGTACCAGACACCATTACTATTGACGATACCAAAGTCAGTCAAATTATTAGTACATTGGTAAATCACTTTGCAGGGCGTCTGCCAGCAAACAAACAGCTTGTGTGTCAGATAGATTTTGCCGCTACTCAAATGCAGTGTGTATTTACCGGAAAATACCCACTGGTTACCGAACCAGAACAAGATTTTTTAAATGCCCGCCAACTCTGTTTTGGCGATCAATTTTATATCAGCGAAAACTTTAAAGATTTAAGTATTGGTAAACACCTTATCGCATTATTGGGCGGAGACATTGATGTTATCGATGGGCAAACTGTGCAACTTAACTTGCCCATTGTTAAGTGTGCTTCCTCCGCAAAGCCTCAGTCGCCAGAAACACTACATATAAAATCAGATACCCGAATTTTAATTGTAGAAGATAACGAGATTAATCAAATAGTGATCAGTTCGTTGATGGGCGAGCTTGCGGTCGCGCATGCAATGGTGGCTACGGGAGAAGAAGCGGTAACCGCTGCATGTAACGATACCTTCGATTTGATTATTATGGACATTGGGCTACCGGGTATTTCAGGCTTGCAAGCCACCGAATTCATCAAACAACATAAACCTACCCTACCGATCGTGGCTTTAACCGCCGACGCGGTCACTGATCGTGAAACCATGATGCTAAGCGGACTTGACGCTATTTTGACAAAACCCATTGCATTGAATCAGCTCATCCGTATGCTAAACCATTATTTAGCTGAAGAATAATATGGTATGCCAGCAACGCTTTGTCGCATAGAATTACGAAAGCACCTTCGCGCCGCGCGTAAAGCTCTGACGCATTCTCAGCAGCAGCACGCCGCGAAGGCGATAGCCCGGCAACTTGAAAATTTAACATTTTACCAGCACGCAAAAACCGTTGCCGGGTATCTTGCTAATGATGGCGAACCTGAGCTAACCGAAACCATCGCACAATGCTGGCAGAACAAAAAGCAGACCACCCTACCCGTATTGCACCCTTTTTCAAAAAAACACTTATTGTTTCTGCGATACTGCGCAACCACCCCCATGCAGTTTAACCGTTTTAATATTGCCGAGCCTGTACTGTCGGCAACTGACATATGTTTGTTAAATCAGCACGATATCATCTTGATGCCTTTGGTAGGTTTTGATGTTCAGGGCAATCGATTAGGCATGGGCGGCGGCTTTTATGATCGGACGTTAAGTGCGCTCGACCCTAATCACCGGCCTGTACTTATAGGCATCGCGCACGATTGTCAGAAGGTAGACACTCTGCCCACCGCAAGCTGGGATATTCCGTGCGATTATATCGTTACCCCATCTATGGTACAGCGCAATCCTGGCTGTGCTACGCCCGAAAGTCATCTGCATAAGTCTGCGCAATAGGGTACACTTTTCATTCAAACCGAACAGGAACAATCATGGATCAGAACGAGAAGAAAAAAGCGGTGGCCGAAGCCGCACTAAAATATGTGCAGTCAGACACTGTAGTGGGTGTTGGTACTGGCTCTACGGTAAATTATTTTATTGATGCGCTGGCCACCATCAAAGATAAAATAGTTGGCGCGGTCTCAAGCTCGCAAGCCTCTACAGAACGTCTTGAGGCCGCTGGAATCGAAGTATTTGAACTCAATAATGTTGATAACCTGGGTATTTATGTGGATGGCGCTGATGAAGTCACCGAACACAAACATATGATAAAAGGGGGCGGCGCAGCGTTAACCCGCGAAAAAATTGTAGCCGCAGTGGCTGACACATTTGTATGTATTGTCGATGATTCAAAACAGGTACCTATGCTGGGTAATTTTCCATTACCTGTGGAAGTGATACCTATGGCCCGCTCTTATGTGGCCCGCGAGCTGGTCAAACTTGGCGGCGATCCGGTATACCGTCAGGGCGTCGTGACCGACAATGGCAATGTGATTCTGGATGTACACAATTTAGAGATTTTGAATCCCCGCGAACTTGAAGCAGCAATAAACAATATTGTCGGTGTTGTAACCAATGGCATATTTGCCATGCGCGGCGCCGATATAGTGCTTAGTGCTACCGACCAGGGCGTAAAAACCTTTAAATAAGTCGCTAATTATCTGATAGTAGCGTTAATTACTGAGTCTTTTACCCACTTTATTCAAGATAGCTTCAGATTGTTTGATAATTTTCTTTGCACACCCTTCGACATCTGGTACGTTTACATTTAGACGTCCAGATGTCTTTTAATAATCCACCAACGCTGAGATATCAAGCTATGAGTAAAGTGTCATTACCTAAAGAAAAAATTCGCATTCTGTTATTGGAAGGCGTGCATTCCAGCGCCGTAGAGACACTTAAAAACAGTGGTTATAGCAATATTGAATATCTTAAAGGTTCATTACCTGAAGATGAGCTTATCGAAAAGATAAAAGATGTTCATTTTATTGGTATACGCTCGCGCACCCAGCTTACCGAAGCCGTTATTGATGCAGCGCAAAAGCTGGTTGCAGTGGGCTGCTTTTGTATTGGTACCAATCAGGTCAATTTACAGGCCACCCAGCGTCGTGGTATTCCGGTTTTTAATGCTCCGTTTTCAAACACTCGTTCGGTCGCCGAACTGGTACTTGGACAACTTATATTACTACTGCGCGGCGTACCTGCGAAAAATGCAAGAGCGCATCGTGGCGAGTGGGACAAGTCGGCTAACGGATCGTTTGAAGCGCGTGGCAAAACATTGGGCATTATTGGCTATGGTCATATAGGGACGCAGCTGAGTATATTGGCTGAGCACCTGGGTATGAAAGTTCAGTTCTTCGATATTGAAGATAAGCTGGTTCTTGGTAATGCCACTCAGATAAGTCGTTTAGATACCTTACTTGAAACCTCTGATGTGGTGTCACTGCATGTACCTGAAACCGACTCTACCCAAAACATGATAAATGCAGATACCCTGGCAAAGATGAAACAGGGCAGTATTTTTATTAACGCGTCCCGCGGCACAGTGGTAGATATAGACGCTCTGGTCGAGGCCCTTAAACAAGGCAAACTCAGTGGCGCCGCTGTTGATGTATTTCCGGTGGAACCTAAGTCAAACAATGAAAAGTTCGAATCGCCATTGTGTGAATTTGATAATGTGATTCTAACGCCTCATGTGGGCGGCAGCACTCAGGAAGCACAAGAAAACATCGGAATTGAGGTCGCCGGCAAACTGGCTAAGTACAGTGACAACGGCTCAACCTTGTCGGCGGTTAACTTTCCTGAGGTGTCTTTGCCCGGGCATCCTGGCCGTTCACGGTTATTGCATATCCATGAAAACCGTCCGGGTATTATTATGAAAATAAACAGCATGTTTGCTGAACAAGAAATTAATATTGAAGCTCAGTATCTGCAAACCACTGCCGACATCGGTTATGTTGTTATTGATGTTTCATCCGATAATGCCTATGACGGGTTGAGTCAGTTATTGCAAATTGACGGCACTATTAAAGCCCGGCTTTTGCATTAACGACTGAACCATTCAAAAGGGGCAGCAAATGTTGCCCTGCTGCTTTATCTATTTACCCGGCATAGGTTTTCACAAAAAATATACCGGTGATGGTCACACTGGTGACAATCACAAAATACCGAATATGATGTTGTTGAATAACTTTTGATATTCGTGCCGCAACATAGCCGCCACTTAACGTACCGGCCATTACCACCGTGCCCTCATACCAGGCTATCTGATCCTGGACTGCGAAAATTGCGATAGCAATAACAGACACCACGCACGAAATTAACAGTTTAATTGCGTTCATTACGTTGATATTGCTATAGCCGGCCAACGCAAGATAGCTCAACGAAATAATGCCCAAACCTGCATTAAAAAAGCCACCATAAATACTAATCCCTAATAGCAACAGTATTAAGAATACCGCCCCCACTCCCGCCATACGGGCTTGATTAACAGTCAGGCGACGTAAAGTTTGATTGATCCGTGCGCCGAAAATAAACAGTACGGTAGCAAAAAGTAACAGCCATGGAATAGCATCACGAAATAATGCTTCTGGTGTTTGTAATAGCAGCCAGGCGCCTACCACACCGCCAAGTGCGCTGATAAAAATAATCAGATAAAGATTTTTACGGTATCTACGCAGCTCATCTGAAAAGGCATAAGCGCCACTTAAATAACCTGCACACGAGGCAAACGTATTGGTGGCGTTGGCACTGATCACCGGTACGCCTGCCATAAGTAAAGCCGGAAAAGTAATGAAACTGCCTCCGCCTGCAATACTATTGAGCACCCCGCCAAAAAACCCGGCAGCTAAAAGCCAAAACCAGTCAATGCTCATCACTAACCTCTATGACACGCAAAAAAGTAAGTTCCTGGTTGCCCACATTACACTGAATCGCATTGCATCATCTGAAATCGTTTAAAAAACTCAGACTTCAAACTGGGCAATTCTGGCCTGCCAGTCCCCGTGATGTTGCTCAATACAGCGCTGCTCGCTGTCCAGTCGAACATGTCTGCGTATATCTTTTACCTTTATCCCTGCCCTTAATAAATGCCCCTGAATCAGCTGCCGTAGCTTTTTATCTGTACCTGCTGCTACCGCGCGTTCTACCTGTTCATCATCGTGAAATACACAGGTAATCATCAGGCTACCCGGAAAATGATTGTACCGGGCGGTATGTGTCAGCCATTCAAATCCAATATGCCATTGTTTGGCTGTCTCACATGCCAGGGTAAGTGCTGTTACCACATTGTTGTCGAGCTTTTTGGTGGTTTTATTCATGCATCTAATAAACAAAAATTTCGGGTTCTCACAATAACACAGTCGACACTAATGGCCTGCTGATAGAGGCATAAATTAATTTGTTAAATTAATGTTATTTAATTGCAAGTTAAGTTAACGTTGTAGCGGGATAATTTGTAGAGCCCTCAAGGGAGTGTCTAGACTGGTAAAAGCCAGCGAGCGGGCCATAAACCAACAGGTGGAAATTAAATAATGTTCAAAACAACGCTTAAGCCTACTCTTGCAGCAGTTCTACTTTCAATAACAGCTGCCTCAGCATACGCAAACGATCGCTATATCATACAGGTCGACAACAAAAGCAAAGGTATTGTGAAAGCTTTGGCTAAACAGTCCGGAGCCGAGATACACGTAGACGCCCATGGGTTTATTGCCGCGACGTTTGACAATAAAACCTTATCGCAAGTCAAAGGTCTTATGAACAATCCGCACGTTAAGCTTATTGAACAGGATCTCGAACGCCGCCCTATGGCGATTTATAACGACGATGGTGGCAATCCTGATACCACCCAAATTACACCTTATGCAGTTTATCAATCTCAGGCTAAGCAGGTTAATTTTAATCCCAATGCCGGCATGAAAGTTTGCGTTATAGACTCGGGGTTGGATGATTCAAACCCCGATTTTGTGTGGGCGAACATTACTGGCGATAATGATTCAGGTACTGGTAATTGGTTCGACAATGGAGGGCCTCACGGTACTCACGTGGCTGGAACTATCGGCGCTGCAGATAACACCTATGGCGTTGTAGGGATGGCTCCGGGTGTGAACATGCATATCATCAAAGTTTTCAATGCGCAGGGCTGGGGATATTCATCTGATTTGGCGTATGCTGCGCAAAAATGTACCCAGGCAGGTGCCAATATCATCAATATGAGTCTTGGGGGCGGAGGTGCTAATAGCACTGAAGAAAATGCATTCAAAGATTTTGTTAATGCCGGAGGTTTGGTGGTTGCCGCAGCCGGGAATGACGGTAATAGTGTCCGTTCTTACCCTGCAGGCTATCCGGCGGTAATGATGATTGGTGCTAATGATGGTGACGACAATATTGCCGATTTTTCTCAATATCCTTCTTGTACTACTGGCCGCGGGAAAAATGTAACCACTGATGAAACCACCTGCGTAGAGGTCACCGCAGGGGGTGTTGATACGCTTTCTACGTATCCTGCCAATGGTGCCACCTTAGCTTCAATGTCTGCCGATGGGCAAGGACTGCCTACCTCTGCAATGGAAAACACAGGGTCTGCTTCAGCCAACGCTTATTATATGGGTATAGGCGATAGCGTTGACAATAATGCTACTGGGAAAATCTGCCTTATAGATCGGGGTACCATATCCTTTTACGATAAAGTGAACAATTGTGAGTTATCCGGCGGTGTCGGGGCGGTATTGGTTAACAATGAACCTGGCATGCTTTACGGCACACTAGGAACGGCCAACGACACGACTATTCCCGCTGTAGGCGCAGCGCAAGAAGATCGCACCCAGCTATTGAATGCTACGACCATCGATATAAGTATCGGTGCAAGTGATTACGGGTATATGAGCGGAACTTCAATGGCTACCCCAGCTGTAGCAGGCGTAGCTGCACTGGTTTGGTCGAATCATACTGCATGTTCAGGAGAAGATATTCGGGCTGCACTCAAGGCTACTGCCCGGGATTCAGGTGCAGCCGGTAAAGATGTGTATTTTGGGTACGGCATTGTTCAGGCTGCAGATGCGAGCGCCTATCTTGCAACCAATAGTTGTGCGGGAGGCTCTACCCCAGGAGGGACTGCGGATGATATCTCTTTAACTGTCAACGGTTACAAATCTAAAGGGCTTCAGGCCGTCGACCTGAATTGGACAAATGCAACGGGTTCAAGCGTAGATATATTTCGTAATGGCAGCATAATCACTACAACTGCCAATGATGGAGCCTATACTGACAGCTTAAATACCAAAGGTAGCGGTAATTATAGTTACCAGGTGTGCGAAAGCAGTACCACGACATGTTCAACATCTATGTCAGTGATATTCTGATAATTACTCATAGTAAAAACTAAAGACAATCATTACCAAAAATAGTGTCTGATTACACTAGTATATAAAGCCCCCCGTAGCACACTGACTAACTATGGGGGGCTTTTTATTATAAAAGTTTTTAAACTTTTATAATGGGTTTAGAGCTATTAAAGAAAGTTGTAAACCAAAGTCACTGCCGTTTCGGTATCCAACTTATCTTTGTCCGGCTCTACATTGGTATTGTGGTCAAAAGAAACCGATACTTTTAACGACAAGCTACCATTGATTGAAGCAGTCAGCGCGGTTTCGGCGGACGATTTGGTGTTGTCACTACCCACTTCGGTACTCAAAGTTTGGGTAAACTTAGAAGTATCAGAAATTAACCACTGAAAACCGGTTGATGCACGAACAATAAAGCTGTTTTGAGACTCGCCATCCTGGGTTTCATTGAAGGCATAACCCGGACCGATTGAATACTCTAAAGATGTAGTATCGTTTTGCCAAAGCTTTTGGTTCCAACCCGCAGCAATAGTAGACTGATAGTTGTATGAGCTAAAGCGATCGTCTTCGTAAGAAGCAAAGCCGAACAAACGCTTATCCGGGTTTTGCAGTTTGTAGTTCGCCTGCGCCTGAGCGTCAAACTTTTGCGCTGAGGTACGGTCTTCTTCAACCCCCTCATCGTTTTCTACCGACTCCTGCTTGTACAAACCGCTCACACTGTAGTCGTTGCTCCATCTATCGAATTCATGATGTGACTCTAAAGAAGCATTAACAGAAGTGGTGTCTGTGTTACCGGTAGTAAAGATGAAGCCTAAACCGCCTTCCAGAGTGAAAGGCTTTTGTTTGATTTGAGCCATAGCTGTACCAGAGAAAAGCGCACCGATAACCGTTGCCGCCAATACTGTTTTATTCATGTATATCCCCATATTTATTATCAAATTAAAGTTTTGTATACACCGGCTGATACTGCCAGTGAAAAATCGAAATTAAGGATTGCTGTGCTTGTACTGCTTTTGTTCCATAAATGCTCAGTGCCTTTAAAAAAACCGATACACGACAGTCAGTGACGTTTCGGTGTTCAGATTTGGAACATTTGGCAGTGGCTGGGTTTCAAAAGAAGCAGTAAATGATAACTTCATTGCCAACGAGTCAAATAAGTTCGCCGACAGCGCGGTTTCAGAACGCGTTTTAATATTGTCAGGTCCGATTTCGGCGCTAAGAAACTGTCTGAATCGTGAACCTGTATGCCATTGAAAATGATATTCCCCAGAGGCACGCAATATAAAGCCATTATTGATGTTTGTTTGGGTTCCGTCTTCCGCTGACACTAACCCATAGCCCGGTCCCACACTATACCGAAGCATACTTTCATCGGTATTCCATACCCGCTGTGACCAACCGCTGGCCAGTGTCGCCCGATAATTGTAGCCATTAAACTGGTCATTTTCGTAGTCTGCGTAAATAAACAAACGGCGGCCGGGTGTCTGTAGCTTGTAATCGAACTGAGCCGCGCCAAAAAATCGCTGTGCACTGACCTGATCGCGGGTGACGCCGTTTTTTTTCACCTCAATCTGCTTATACAATAATTCAGCCGAATAGTTGTTATCCCAGTGAAACGTCTCATGTTCTGCCGCAATCCCTGCTTTTAACGACACCGCATCTGTATTGCCGGTAGAATTAAGAATACCCAGCTCACCATCTAGTGAAAACAATTCCTCATTTTCATCCTGGCGATACGTGAAGTCGGTATGATACAACGTTTGAATCAGGTTTTTATCGGCGGCATAAGATGGAACACTGCCTATCAGACAGATAGCCAGAACCAGCAAACAGCATCTGGATTGGTTTTGCATACATGTTGATTCGATTATTTTAGCGCTTTGGTAAACCGGTCCGTGGAATGGTTATTAATAAATAAGCGAAGAAATTTTCTTGGCTTCATTGTTCGCATACGCCGTGATATTTTCAAGGCTGTCAGGTGATATCGCTGACATGATGTTCGTTGCAGGCGAAAAAAGGTCAATATCCTTTGACGCTTCTGGCCGTGCCTGACAAATTGTAACCCGCAGAGCACACGCTAATAAAGCAATATCCTTTTCGTGATACTGTTTTTCTGTATTGTTTACATGCTGTACCGGATAATACAAAGGCAACGGCAGTTGCCACTTTTCCATAATCAGCCCGCTTAAGTGTGCAAAGTCGAAACCAAATATGGCCTGCTGCCTGGCCCATGGGGTGCCTTCAGACAATAATGTATAGTTGCGATATAGCTTGGGGTTAAACTTTGCGACCACTAACTCACTTAAATTAAGCAAGATACCATTCACAAAAAAGCGGTCACTGCCGCGAACACCCATTTGCTTAGCCAGATATTTTGCAATAACACCGGTATATACTGAGCTTTGCCAGTGCTCCTCCAGATTTATAAGGGGGGTATCGTAAGCCTTAAACGCGGTAGTCGCGGTTTCGGCTACCACCAGATTGTACAAAGCTTCGCCGCCTATTACACTCACGGCTTTACTGATAGAGTCTATCTGTGAAGGAAAACGAAACAACGCACTATTTGCCAGCTTTAAAATTTTACCGCTTAGCGACGGATCTACGGCAATCAATCGCGCTATATCTTCACTATCAGAGCGGTGATCATCCAGAATCTCCCGTATACGCAGACAAATGTCGGGCAGCGTAAACGACTGAGTCGCCAGTGAAGCATATTTTTTTAAAGAACTAGCCGTTGTGTTATTTTTTGTCATCGTAAATAAGACTCGATTTTACCTAAACATTTATTCATCACTGAACATATCAATTTGCGTGGGTATGACTTGTGTTGGCGTATCTGTTTGCTGAGCCCGCCGCTGCGCCGCTTTTTTACGCTTGTGACACGCTGCAACTATATGCCGGCGGGTAGCATCATCGACGTCAAACCAATATCGACGCTCTTCGCGGCTTCGAAAGCAACCTCTACAATACCCACGAGGGCCTGACTCGCACACTCCGATACACGGGCTGGGCACTTCAAAAAATTCAAGTTGTGAAGGTATTGAAGACGAAGAATCTGTCATCAGGAAATTCCTGTTTTACCGTCAATACTTACTGACTGCCAGTATAGCAGTATTCATCGTCAGTGAGCTATTCGCGACTGATACTTAGGTATCGCTAAACTACAGGATTAAATGGCAGCTGAAGGGGTTATCGATGCTCAAAAAAAACCGCCCCGAAAGGCGGTATAAAGGCCCCTGTTAAAGAGAGGGGCAACACTTGGGTTGGTCAGGTCGTTTCGTCGGCTTTTTTACGTTGCAGCAGGTAGTAGAATACCGGCGTTAAAATAAGCCCGAAGAGGGTCACGCCAATCATGCCTGAAAACACCGCCACGCCCATAGCCTGGCGCATTTCAGCCCCGGCGCCAGTAGACAACACCATAGGCAGCACGCCCATAATAAAGGCAATAGAGGTCATTAAAATGGGGCGTAGTCGCAACCGGGACGCTTCTTTGATAGCACTAAAAGTACTGTGCCCTTCTTCTTCGAGCTCTTTGGCAAACTCAACAATAAGAATGGCATTTTTAGTCGCCAGACCTACCAGTACAATTAACCCGATCTGGGTAAAGATATTGTTGTCACCTTCAAACAAACCCACACCTATTAACGCACTTAGCAAGGTCATTGGCACAATCAAAATAATGGCCAATGGCAAACGCAAACTTTCGTATTGCGCAGCTAAGACTAAAAATACCAGTAGCACCACCAGCGGAAATACATATATCGCGGTATCGCCAGCCAGAATTTGCTGGTAGGTCAGCTCGGTCCATTCGTAGCTCATGCCAATAGGCAGGGTGTCAGCCAAAATTTTCTCAATAGCGGCTTTAGCCTGATCTGAGCTATACCCTGCTGCCGGCGCGCCGTTTATTTCAGCGGTAACATAACCGTTGTAATGCATCACCCGATCAGGGCCTGCGCTATAGTCGATATTAAGCATAGAGCCCAGCGGAATCATTTCCCCGGCATTGTTGCGCACTTTCATTTGCTGAATTTGTTCGACATCTTGGCGGTAAGGGGCATCTGCCTGCACATTAACCTGATAGGTACGTCCGAACAGGTTGAAGTCATTTACATAAATAGCCCCCAGGTAGCCCTGCATCGTGTTAAATAACGTATCAATATCAACACCCTGGGTAATGGCTTTTTCGCGATCCACGTCAACATCAAGCTGTGGCACATTTACCGTAAAGCTGGTAAAAGCATCGGTGAGCGCAGGGTCGGCCCAGGCTTTTTGAATCACCTCATTCGATACTTTTTCAAGCTCGGCAAAACCCAGGGAGCCTCGGTCTTGTAGTTGTAACCTGAAGCCACCAATGGTGCCTAATCCTTGCACCGGAGGAGGTGGAAATATTGCCACATAAGCGCCTTTAATTGACCCGAACGCCTGGTTTAAATCAGCAGCAATAGCGGCAGCAGACAGTTCTGGCGACTGCCGCTCGTCAAAAGGTTTCAGCGGGGTGAACAAAATGCCCGAACTGGGGCTATTGGTGAAACCATTGATGTTTAAACCCGGGAAGCCCACGGCATCAGACACACCAGGGTGTTCCATAGCAATGGCTGACATATCGCGAATCACCTGCTCGGTTCTGTCTAATGAGGCGCCGTTAGGCAATTGCGCAAAAGCCACTAAGTACATTTTGTCCTGTGGAGGAACATAGCCGGTAGGCGTACTGGCAAACTGCTGCCAGGTTAACGCCAACATGCCGGCGTATAGCACCATCACAATACCGCCTTTGCGTACCAGAGTACCCACTCCACTTGTGTACTTTGCCGACGCTTTATCAAAAAAGCGGTTAAACGGATTAAACAGCCAGCGCCCTAGGCCTTTGTCCATGGTTTTGGTTAGCCAGTCCTTTTTGGCGCCATGTGGTTTTAGCAGCAACGCTGATAGCGCCGGACTTAAGGTGAGCGAGTTTATGGCTGAGATCACCGTAGAAATAGTGATGGTCAGTGCAAACTGCTTATAAAATTGCCCGGTCAAACCACTCATAAAGGCTGTAGGTACGAATACCGCGGCCAGTACCAATGTGGTCGCCACGATCGGCCCGGTCACTTCCTTCATGGCCTGGGTAGTCGCGGCCACCGGCGACAGGCCTTCGGCAATATTTCGCTCGACATTTTCTACCACCACAATGGCGTCGTCGACCACAATACCAATAGCCAGGACCAGCCCGAATAACGACAGGGCGTTGAGCGAAAAGCCCATAAGGTGCATGAATGCGAAGGTACCCACCAATGAAATAGGCACGGCAACCAGCGGAATAATAGAGGCACGCCACGTTTGTAAAAACAGCACCACCACCAGCACCACCAGCAGCACAGCTTCAAGCAGCGTATTCACTACCGCTTCAATCGAACCTCGTACAAAAACCGTGGGGTCATACACAATTTCGTATTCAAGCCCTTGCGGAAACGCCTTTTCAAGTTCGGCCATGCGCGCCCGCACGTCGTCAGAAATTTGAATGGCATTTGACCCAGGCGCCTGAAACACCGGAATAGCGGCTGCCGGCCGATTATTTAGCAGCGAACGCAGAGCATAGTTGTTTGCGCCCAGTTCTGTGCGCGCAACATCTTTGAGCCGGGTAATTTCGCCATTGTCACCGGTTTTAACAATAATGTCGTCAAACTCATCTTGTTCTATCAAGCGCCCACGAACATTAATCAGCCACTGAAACTCGCTGGTACCGGTTGGCTGAGCCCCCAAACTGCCTGCTGCTGCCTGCTGGTTTTGCGAACGAATGGCTTGCACCACATCACCGGGGTTCATTTTAAGGGCCGCTAATTTATTGGGGTTCAGCCACACCCGCATACTGTATTCGCCGGCGCCAAACAAACGAACCTGCCCTACTCCGTCAATGCGATTCAACTCGTCTTTAACATACTGATCGCCATAGTTAGACAGATACAACATGTCGTAGCGGTTATCTGGTGAGGTTAAATGCACCACCATCGTCAAATTGGGCGATGACTTTTCAGTGACAACACCTAATCGCTGCACCTCTTCGGGCAGCCGCGGCAGCGCCCGGTTTACCCGGTTTTGCACCAGCGTGGTAGCTTCATCGGGATCGGTTCCAATGGCAAAGGTTACCGTAAGGGTCATGGTGCCATCAGAGGTGGCTTGCGAAGACATGTACAACATATCCTGCACCCCGTTAATTTCCTGCTCGATAGGCGTGGCCACCGTTTCGCCAATAACTTTAGGATTAGCGCCCGGATAGCTTGCGGTAACCACGACCGTAGGGGGTACCACGTCTGGGTACTCAGTAATGGGAAGTTTCCAGACAGCAATAGCGCCACCTATAAAAATCAGTAACGACAAGACCGCCGCAAAAATAGGCCGGTGAATAAAAAAGCGCGAAAAATTCATTACTGGACTCCAGCCGGCGCTGTGGTGTTACTGTGACGGGCAATATCCTGGGCGTTATCTACACGCTGCTGCCAAACCTGTAACTGCTTCAGGGTTTTGTCATTAGCCATCGAAATTTGGTTAGGTTTAACCGTGGCACCGGGGCGTACCCGCTGTAATCCGTTAACCACAATGGTGTCTTGTGCCTTCAGACCACTTTTGATAATACGTAATGAACCGCTCACTTTATCGCCCATGGTCACAGCGCGATACTCTACTTTATTGTCTTTATTAACCACCATCACGTACTTATTGTTCAGGTCGGTACCAATGGCTTTCTCAGCCACTAAAATACCGTCTATAGGTTTAGCTCCGGCCAGCTTAAGGTGTGCAAACAGTCCAGGGATTAATGAATTGTCTTCATTTTCAAATACTGCGCGCACCCGCAGTGTACCGGTGTCGTTGTTAACCTGATTATCAACAAAGTTAATCTTTCCCCAGTGCTTGTAATCACTTTCATTGGCCAGGCGCATTGCCACCGGCTGTGCCGCCACGGCTTCGCTGCTCTTTTGCTGCTGATAGTTCAGCCAGGTGGTCTCATCAATATCAAAGTAAGCGTAGAGTTTTTGTGTCGAGACTATGGAAGTTAATACTGACTGGCCAGCGGTAACATAGTTACCTTTAGTAATATTGGCCCTTGAAACACGCCCCGAAATAGGCGCGTCGACCCGTGCAAAGCCACGATTTAACCGCGCCAGTTCTAGCGCGGCTTCGGTTTGTGCCACCTGCGCCTGAGCCTGCTCTACGCCACTGGTACGGGTGTCCAGAACTTCCTGAGAGACTGACTGGCTTTGGCGCAGGCTTTGTGCGCGGGTTTTATCCTGGGTAGCCAGGCGCAACTGACTACGCGCCGATCGCAACTGTGCCTCTAAACGCTCGACCTCAGCTTTAAACTGGCGGTTGTCAATCAAAAACAGCGTATCGCCTTGTTCAACATATTCGCCCTCTTCAAATGCGACATAATCAATATAGCCCGATACCCGCGGACGCAGCGACACTTGCTGAGGGGCTTCCAAACGTCCGGTAAAGCTGTCCCACTCGGTGATACGCTGAGCGACAACGGGCGCCACATCAACGGGCACGCCGGCCGGGGCACTCGGGCCAGCTTGTTCGGTTACCTTGTCCTGTGAACAGGCGGTCACTAACGAAAGCCCTATAATAAGTAGACTTAAACGCTTGATTAATAGCATAACGATTTAATACCTGTAGAGTCCGGGAAAATATAAGCTGAGGATTATGAACCCACTTATACAATAAAAATAATTATATTTTTGAATGCAACACATCATCTGGTGTAATATATATTTTGTTTACACTACCGCTACACCAGGAGCTACATCTGATGCGTCCGCAAGAATTAAATTTACTGATGATTTTTGATGCAATTATGACAGAAGGTGCCATTACACGTGCTGCTGACCGGCTGTCTATGACTCAGCCTGCGGTGTCTAATGCATTGTCACGGATGCGTGCGGTATGGGGCGATGAGCTGTTTGTTAAAGATGGGCGTGGTATCCAGCCTACGGCATTTGCAAAAAACATGTGGAGCCAGATTCAAACGCCGTTAAGTGCTTTGGAAGATGCGGTTAATCCCAGTCAGTTTGACCCTGCAACCGCATCACGCACCTTTCGTATTGCCGCTACCGACACATTTGTCGATATGATTTGGGGCCCGCTGCGCCAGGTTATCGAGCGCGAAGCACCGGGGATTAATATTTACGCGGTGCCTAACCCCTCTATTGGCTCTGCCGATATATTAAAAGCCGCCGAAGCCGAGCTGGCTATCTCTAAATATACACAGTCAGAAAGTGTGATTCGTTCAGAACACCTGTTAGACCCAGGCTATGTAGTGGTTATGCGTCCCGGTCATCCGCTGGCGCAACAGCAGTTAACCTTAGAAAAATTTATCGAAGCCGATCATCTGCTGGTGTCATTAACCGGTGATGCAACAGGCCCTACCGACGTTGCCTTACAGAGCCTGGGTAAAAAGCGTCGGGTTGCTATGTCGGTCAACAACTTTTTCAATGTACCTGGCTTGCTAAAACAAACCGATCTGATTTGCGCCGCCCCATCAATGGTGCTTGAACGCGAAATATTTTCAAAGCAGCTGGCGGTGTTTGAAAGCCCGATTGAGGTGTCGCCTACGCCGGTTTCATTGTTATGGCATAAACGCCAAGATCACGATCCGGGTTTACAATGGCTTCGTCGTCACGTGGCCAAAATTGTTCATCAGCGTGTCGAGCAGCACCAGCAATTGCTAAATCAACATTGTCGTAAAAGCTATTGTGAGCAGGCAGTGCGCGATGCCAAAGCCCAGCATCATTACGATTGCATTTCGCAAGTCTGTGAACAGCTCGATACCGTGCCTGATGTGGCAAGCCCCGCTCGCTAACCTATTGTGGGTAGCCACCTGTGGCTAAAGCACCTTGGTTTTTGAAATATTTTGCAATAAATCATTAGCCATAAAAAAACCCGTTGCGCCTGAGCACAACGGGTTTTTATCAGGCAATATTGGTGTTTATACCAACATCATCATTGTTTACTTTTTCTTCTTTGCCTTCGGGTTAGGCATATCAGTAATGGTGCCTTCAAAGATTTCACTGGCCAGGCCAATTGACTCATTCAGCGTGGGGTGCGCATGAATAGTTAATGCGACATCTTCAGCATCTGCACCCATTTCAATAGCAAGACCAATTTCACCCAGCATTTCGCCGGCGTTGGTACCTATAATAGCACCACCGATAACCCGACCTGAGTCTTTGTCAAAAATCATTTTGGTCAAGCCGTTGGTTGCATCAGAGGCAATAGCACGTCCTGACGCAGCCCATGGGAACGACGCAGTTTCGTAGTTCACATCTTGTTCTTTGGCTTCTTTTTCGGTCAATCCAACCCAGGCAACTTCTGGCTCGGTATACGCAACGGAAGGAATACAACGCGGATCAAAGTAATGATTCTTACCCGCAATCACCTCAGCAGCCGCATGACCTTCATGTACTGCTTTATGCGCCAGCATCGGTTGTCCGACTAAATCACCAATGGCGTAGATATTTTTAACGTTAGTTTGCATTTGCTTATTCACGTTAATAAAACCACGATCGTCTACTTCAACACCGGCTTTATCGGCGCCGACTTTTTTGCCATTTGGTGTACGGCCGACCGCTACCAATACTTTGTCGTAACGTACTTTTTCTGAAGGCGCATTTTTGCCTTCAAATGTTACATACAAGCCGTCGTCTTTAGCTTCAACATCGGTTACTTTAGTTTCAAGCATAATGTTGAAACGGTTTTTGTATTCTTTCATGAATACTTTCATGATGTCTTTATCAGCAGCCGGAATCAGCTGATCTAAAAATTCGACCACATCAATGTTTGAGCCTAATGCGTCGTAGACGGTGCCCATTTCCAGACCAATAATACCACCGCCCAATACCAGCATTTTCTCTGGAATGTCTTTCATTTCCAAAGCGCCGGTAGAGTCGATAACCCGATCGTCTTCAGGAATAAACGGCAATTTAACCGGTTCAGAACCTGCAGCAATAATCGCATTTTCAAAATTGATAGTGGTAGTCCCGTCTTCACCTTCAACTTCTAAGGTGTTGGCGCCGGTAAATTTACCTGTACCACGTACGTGTTTAACTTTGCGCATTTTGGTCATTCCTGACAAACCTTTTGTCAGCTGGCCAACTACAGAGTCTTTATAATCACGCAGTTTGTCTAAATCAATTTCTGGTTCGCCAAAGCTTACGCCGTGAGAAGCCATTTGCTTGGCTTCTTTCATTACCTTGGCGACATGCAGCAGGGCTTTTGAAGGGATACACCCAACATTCAAACATACCCCACCCAGTGTTTCTCGGGCGTCAACAATAACGGTTTCTACGCCCATGTCGGCAGCACGGAACGCCGCAGAGTAACCACCTGGTCCCGCGCCTAATACTACTAGCTGAGTTTTAATTTCGCTCATCTTGACCTCAAAGTTGTCAAATATCTGAAAATAATGCGTTAATAAGTTTAACTAGGGCAAGTGAGCCCTGTAAAGCTAAGCGGGCTATTTACCCGCAAAAAAGCATTAAGGGGAGCATGTTTTGCTCCCCTTATTGATAGTTTGTCTATAGCAGCATTTGGCGCAGGTCTTCTAACACCGCTTTCAAATGCACTGCAAACCGCGCAGCAACCGCACCATCTATAACCCGGTGGTCATAAGACAATGACAGTGGCAACATCAGGCGAGGTTCAAAGTCCTTACCATTCCACTTCGGCTTCATTTCGCTTTTAGACACACCCAAAATGGCAACATCAGGCGCATTTACTATGGGGGTAAAAGCCGTACCGCCAATACCGCCTAAGCTTGAGATAGTAAAACAGCTGCCCTGCATATCTGCAGACTTCAGCTTACCATCGCGAGCTTTCACACTAATGTCCATCAGCTCTTTTGATAGCTCATGAATGCCTTTTTGATCGACATCACGAACCACCGGAACAACCAGACCATTCGGTGTGTCTACTGCTATACCAATATGGTAATACTTTTTCTGAATTAAAGACTCGCCTGACTCAGAAAGTGAAGTATTAAAAATTGGATAGGCTTTGAGCGCATCGGCTACCGCTTTAATCATGAACACCAAAGGTGTGATTTTAAAGCCCAACTTGCGCTTTTCAGCAACCTGGTTTTGTTCTTTACGGAACGTTTCTACGTCGGTGATATCCGCTTCTTCAAACTGTGTTACATGGGGAATAGTCACCCAGTTACGATGCAGGTTTGGTCCTGACAGTTTTTGAATACGTGTTAACGGAACTTCTTCGACTTCACCAAATTTAGAAAAATCAACTTTAGGTTGTGGAATAACCTGTAAACCACCGCCTTCGCCTTTGCCCACAGAGCCCGCAGTAGCCTTAGGACGTGACAACTCATATTTTACGTAAGACTGAACGTCTTCTTTCAATATCCGGTCTTTACGGCCGCTGCCCGACACTTCTGAGAGGTTTACGCCAAATTCGCGCGCAAGGCGTCGTACCGATGGCGATGCATGCACCTTGCCCGACTTCTGCTTTTCGCCTGCCGATGGATGATGCGGGACCGGTGGCGGTTTAGGACGATCACTGTCTTGAGACTTGTTGTCCTGACCAGCGTCTTTATCTGACGATTTTGGTTCTTTTTCAGCGGGTTTATCTTCGGTTTTAGTCGCCGGCTTACTGCCGCTTCCCTTAACCTTAAGCATCAGAACCTGAGAGCCTTTGGACACTTTGTCGCCCTGTTTAACCAGCATTTTGGTAATTGTACCGGCTTTGGGTGCAGGTACATCCATGGTGGCTTTATCAGTTTCCAGGGTAATTAACCCGTCTTCAGCGTCAATGGTATCGCCTTCGTTCACCAATACTTCGATAACCTCAACGTCTGAGGCGTCGCCAATATCAGGAACCGTAACTTCAATTTCTTCTTCTGCGCCATCATCTGATGAGTCAGCCTGGCTGCTCTCATCTTCATCTTTTGATGCTTGCGAATCATCTGATTTATCAGACTGACTATTGTCGCTGCCGGAGTTTTGGTTCTGACTACTGTCTTCACCAGCCTCATCAGCGCCGCTTTCACCCTCGACCTCAAGCATCAAAATCAGCGAGCCTTCACTGACTTTATCGCCTTCTTTAACCTTCAGGCTAACCACTTTACCGCCTTTAGGAGAAGGCACATCCATAGTGGCTTTGTCGGTTTCAAGGGTAATCAGGCCATCTTCTGCTTCAACGGTGTCGCCTTCGCTTACCAAAACCTCAATAATCTCAACTTCTTCGGCATCACCAATATCGGGCACGGTAACTTCAATGGTCGAACTGCTGCCCCCTTTTGAAGAGTTGTCGGCTTTTGATTCATTTTGCTCAGATGCTGACTTAGCCTCTTTGTCTGACTTGTCTTGCTCAGCGTTTTCAGCAGAAGCCTTACTCTGATCGTCTGACTCAGACTCCGAGTCAGAGTCACTTTCAGAGCTTTCAGAGCTTTCGGCATCATCGTCGCTGTTGCCATCGCCAGCAGCTTCTAATTGCATCAACAAATCGCCTTCAGAAATCTTGTCGCCAACGCTTACTTTTAAAGTACTGACTTTACCGCCAAAGGGCGCCGGAATATCCATACTGGCTTTGTCACTTTCAACAGTAACCAGTGAGTCTTCCGCTTCAATGTCATCGCCCTCTGCCACCAACACTTCAATGACTTCTACTTCGTCTTCACCTAGGTCGGGTACGAGAACGTCTTTAATATCTGCCATGTTGTTGTCTCTCCTGTGCTTACGCGTACAGTGGGTTAACTTTGTCTGAATCAATATTCAGATCTTTCATCGCTTTTGACAGCGTCTTCGCCTCTAAATCGCCAGCCTTATAAAGCTCATAAAGTGCAGCATAAGCGACATAGGCAGCGTCAACCTCAAAGTGACGACGCAGATTTGCACGACTGTCAGAGCGGCCAAAGCCGTCAGTTCCCAGTACACGATAACTACCAGGTACAAAGTTGCGTACCTGATCAGCATAGTTTTTGATGTAATCGGTGGCTGCCACGGTGGGGCCATCGTTGCCGTTGTTTAATACGTCTGTGATGTACGCGGTACGCGCATCAGCGTCTGGGTGCAACATATTGTGGCGATCAACAGCCATACCGTCACGGGTAAGCTCGTTAAACGACGTTACACTGTACACCTGAGACTCAACGTTGTAATTGTCGGCCAGCAGTTTTGCTGCCTCACGTACTTGCTCTAAGATCGTACCCGAGCCCAAAAGCTTCACTTTTTTGTCGCTTTCGCCCACGGTATCAAGCAAATAAATACCTTTTACAATGCCTTCTTGAACATCTTTTGGCATTTGCGGCTGCTTGTAGTTCTCGTTCATCACGGTCAGATAATAAAATACATCTTCCTGCTCTTCGAACATCCGGCGCATACCGTCTTGCATAATAACCGCAATTTCAAAGCCGTAAGTTGGATCGTAAGAAATACAGTTTGGAATCAGAGCTGCCTGGGTATGGCTGTGACCATCCTGATGCTGCAAACCTTCACCGTTTAGTGTGGTACGACCCGCGGTACCGCCCACTAAGAATCCCCGTGCCTGTGAATCGCCTGCTGCCCAGGCCAGGTCGCCTACACGCTGGAAACCAAACATTGAGTAGTAAATGTATACCGGGATCATTGGCAGATCGTTGGTGCTATAAGAGGTACCTGCAGCCAGCCACGAAGCCATGGCGCCCAGTTCATTAATACCTTCCTGCAACACCTGACCTTTGGTGTCTTCACGGTAATACGCCACCTGATCAGAGTCTTGTGGTTCGTACTTTTGACCTTGCGATGAATAAATACCGACCTGACGGAACAAGCCTTCCATACCAAAGGTACGGGCTTCATCAGGAATAATCGGCACTACCCGCTTGCCAATTTTCTTATCTTTGAGCATGGCGGTAAGCACCCGCACAAACGCCATCGTGGTTGAAATTTCACGATCGCCCGAGCCTTTAGTTACTGATTCAAAAACTTTTAAATCAGGCGCTGGCAGGTCTTCGGTGCTTTTTGCTAACCGACGCGGCATAAAGCCGTGCAGCGCATCACGACGCTCTTTAAGATATTTCATCTCTTGTGAGTCATCGTCAAACTTGTAATACGGCAGGTCAGACAGGCTTTCGTCAGACACAGGAATCTTAAAGCGATCGCGATATGCTTTTACAGCTTCCATGTCCATCTTTTTGACTTGGTGGGCAATATTTTTGCCTTCACCGGCCTCGCCCATTCCGTAACCTTTGACCGTTTTCGCCAGTATAACCTGAGGGCGGCCTTCAGTTTTAGTCGCGCGATCGTATGCCGCATAGACTTTTACCGGATCATGACCACCACGGTTCAGACGCCAAATGTCTTCATCAGACATATTGGACACCATCTCTTTAAGCTCTGGGTACTTGCCAAAGAATTTTTCGCGGGTATATGCCCCGCCTTTTGCTTTAAAGTTCTGATACTCGCCGTCCACGGTTTCGTTCATCAGATCAAGCAGTTTACCTGAACTGTCACGAGCCAATAGTGGATCCCAGTAACGGCCCCAGATAACCTTGATAACTTCCCATCCAGCTCCGCGGAATGTGCCTTCCAGTTCCTGGATAATCTTGCCATTACCGCGTACCGGGCCGTCAAGACGCTGAAGGTTACAGTTAACCACAAACGTCAGGTTATCCAGCCCTTCACGTGAGGCCAGGCCAATAGCGCCCAGGCTTTCAGGCTCATCAATCTCGCCGTCGCCCAGGAAACACCAGACGCGCTGTTCAGAACAGTCTTTTAAGCCGCGGTTGGTCAGATACTTCAGATATCGGGCTAAATAAATAGCCTGCATCGGACCCAGACCCATAGATACCGTAGGAAACTGCCAGAAGTCAGGCATCAGTTTCGGATGCGGATACGATGAAAGCCCTTCGCCGTCCACTTCCTGGCGGAACATATCAAGCTGATCTTCTGATAACCGGCCTTCAATGTAGGCACGCGAATAGATACCCGGTGCCACATGGCCCTGAATAAACAGGAAATCGCCGCCGTCTTTGTCATTTGGCGCACGGAAAAAGTGGTTAAAACCCACATCGTACAGCATTGCCGATGAAGCAAAGCTTGAGATATGACCGCCCAGCTCTAAGTCTTTTTTAGAGGCACGTAATACCATCATCAAGGCATTCCAACGTAACGCGTTGCGAATTTTGCCTTCAATGGTTTGGTCGCCCGGCATGGTAGGCTCTTGCCCTGGCGGTATGGTGTTCAGATAAGCGGTTGTTGCATCATAGGGTAAGTGGGCACCATTTCTGCGTGCTTTCTCAATTAGTGATTCTAATAAGAAGTGAGCCCTTTCAATACCTTCTTCTTCTAAAACTGACTCTATTGACTCCAGCCATTCTTGTGTTTCTTGTGGATCCACATCTTGGTGCATCATATCAGTCATGGTGCCATCCTATTTTTGCTTAATATAGAAAACCATCCGCTGCACCGTATTTGGAAGAGGATGGCATCGCTAAATTATGTTGTACTTGCAGCAGGCTGTAACAGCCCACCTCTTATTTGCGCGTTTTTACTAATACAAGCTTAAGTACGCGTATACTTTTTGGCTTTCGCCGTTATATTTCCAGACGCCGAAGCGCGCGCTGTACCCTGCTGTCGCGTTGATTAATCGATAACAGGGTTTTTTCAATGAAGGCCAGGTGCGCATTACATGCTTGCCGGGCACTTTCAGGATCGCGGTTAGCAATAGCCGCTACTATTTCAGCGCGCTGGCGCGACAAATCGGTTGCCACGTCAGAATGCTGAGCCAGCATTTCCAGATTTCGTTCAATATTTTCTATCAGCATGACCTGCATAGTGCTCATGACATGCAGCAGCACCATATTGTGCGAGGCCCGCGCCATAACCACATAAAACTGGCCCAGCGCTTCGGCCAGGGGCCGCTGACATTGCTTGCCCTCGGGGGCAGGCAAATTATCAAGTGCCTGTTGCAGTGCCTGATAATCTTCAGGCTGACCCCGTAAGGCCGCGTAATACGCAGACATACCTTCAAGCGCATGGCGAAACTCAAGCAAATCAAATTGTGTTTCAGGACGCCGGCTAATAAGCGCCATCAGCGGGTCTAGCATCGCCGCATTCAGGCTTTTGCTAACAAAGGTGCCTCCGCCCTGCTTACGTTCGACCAAACCTCTGGCCTGCAAATTTCCAATTGCTTCACGAAGCGACGGCCGCGATACGTCAAACTGTGTTGCCAGTTCGCGCTCAGGAGGTAGCTTTTGCCCGGCCAGCAACGCCCCTTCCAGAATCATAGATTCCAGTTGTTCGGTGATGACGTCTGACAACTTTTTACGCCCCTGCTGCATTCGTTTCCTTTAACGTTATGACAGAAAAAAGGCGGTCATTTTGTAAACACCTTGGTGTCAATGCCGCCAATTGGTAATACCAATTTACCTATATAGTTTAGGGTAGTTTAAAACCAAGGTAAATACCTTGCCAAATTACCTTATCTTCAGGTTGCTTAAAATAACCAGATACCCTTGATATTTAATACTATTATGAACATTTCCCACTGGTCGGATAAGCTAAACCAACACTATATTTTTAACATTTTTGCAATAATACCGCCGAAAGTTGTACTTAATGTAATACACCGGCCAGGGTGAGTACGGCGATAATAACCACCAAACAACCCAGACTACGTTTAGCCAGAACGGCAGCACTACTGGCAGAGGCTTTGGCCTGACCCACCTCAAATTCGCCGGCCTGTTGACCTACCCGGGTAAGAAACAAACGCGGCGATGGGGCAACAGTAAACAGATTTTTAACCCAGGGGGTAGCTGCCCGGCTAAAGTGTCCTACCAGTAAGTACGTTAAGCCGGTTAATCGCACGCCGATAATATCGATAATACGAATAAACTCTTCTGGCACACTGCGCTGATGCTCCCCCGGTACATTTAACTGCAACCATCTTGCGCTGCAGTAAATTATGAGACCTGGTATGCCTAATATTGCGGTAATTAAAACCACCGCTACATAATATCGATAGTTTATCCACAACAAAGAACAGGCCAGGTCATTTTGACTGGCAACCCGGTAGGTATCCTGACTCATACCATCTAAATAGCGACCGGCGGCTTCTTCGTCGCCCCGGGCTAATGCCGACTCAAAACACTCTACATTACGCCTTAACATAACACTGCCGATACACAGTGTCAGCAGCACGGTTTGTGCTATCCAGCTCAACAGTGAGCTGTCTGCGATAAACAGCCCACCGCTGATAATAAGCAGAGGCAAAATCATGATTGCCGCTCGCAGCCAGTGTTTACTGGCCGGGCCCGATAACCCCTTGCTTAGCAAACCGGCAGTGCGAGCAAAGTAAAAGTCAATAAAAGCGGTTTTGGGCCGCGTAAAATAACGGTCAATAGCCAGGGCCAGCAGTAAACTTATAAGCATAATAAGGTATCCGGTTGCATTAACGGGTTTTAGAAAACAGTGTATGCCGAAAATAGCCCCAGTCAAAGGCCGGGCCAG
This sequence comes from Alteromonas lipotrueiana, assembly GCF_019249245.1. GTDB lineage: Bacteria > Pseudomonadota > Gammaproteobacteria > Enterobacterales > Alteromonadaceae > Alteromonas > Alteromonas lipotrueiana. The sequence goes on from NZ_JAESDK010000012.1 coordinate 51,835, forward strand.
GATCAGTTTTGCGACCAGCCGCAATGTCGTTATGACCGACAATACGCCCACATGAAATAAGTGGAAAAGCAGACAGCAGAGAATCACTTAACCTAATTAAGCTATGATACTGCGCGTTGGTATAAGGCTGAGTGTCGGTGCCCTCCAGCTCTATGCCGATGGCAAAATCGTTGCATCGGCTGCGCCCCTGAAAGTTTGATACCCCGGCATGCCAGGCCCGTTGGGTAAAAGGCACAAACTGTTCAATACGCCCGTCACGATAAATCACACAATGCGCTGACACTTTTAATCCGGCAATTTGTGTGTAAAACGAATGTTCGTCCGGGTTTAGCGTACCGGTGAATAACTGCTCGATTCCCTTTGTGTTAAACTGCCCGGGCGGCAATGAAATATTATGAATGACTAACAACGATACCGGCTCATTTGCAGGGCGCTCATCATAAAATGGTGATTTTTTTTGAATTGCGTGGGGGTAATACTCCACAATACATACCCTATTTAAGCGTCAGACTAATTAAATACTGACACTGTGGCGACCCGGGCACAAGCCCTGTCCCTAACAGGTAAAATTATTACGACAGCAGGTGACGATGAGCAACGAAAAATCAATGGGAAAATGGATGTTTGTTCTGGCCTGGGTATGCGGTCTGGGGCTTCTTACATTACTTTTTACGGATGTTTTGGACAGCCAGCAAAACCCTAACCGCGAACCAGAATCAATGCGAATAGACGGGCAAACTGAAGTCAGGCTAAAACAAAACCGCCAGGGCCACTATGTTACCGACGGCACCATAAACAATACACCGGTCACTTTTTTGGTGGATACCGGGGCCACCGACGTGGCCATACCCGCCAGTATGCAGCGCAAACTGGGACTAAATGCAGGACGCACCGCCCTGGCCCACACTGCCAACGGCACAGTACGGGTCGCCCGCACTACCATCGACACCCTGACCATTGGCGATATTAAATTACATAATGTAAAAGCAAACCTGAATCCGGGTCTGCCTGAGGGTCAAATTTTGCTGGGTATGAGTGTTTTACGACAGTTAGAGTTTACTCAGCGTCAGGATTGGTTAATATTGCGCACCCTGTAATTTATTACTTTGTTGTCTGGAGCCCCTTCGCCCTATGTCTTATGTTTCAACTCATGATATTACCGCTCAGGTCACTAACGCGCTAACCGAAGATTTAGGCGGCAGTCTGACCCCGGCTAATGATATTACGGCTAATTTAATTGCTGCGCAGCAGCAGGCCTCGGCCACCATTATTACCCGCGAACACGCTGTTGTTTGCGGAATACAATGGGTTGAACAGGCTTTTGCGTTGGTCGATAACACCGTTAAGCTGAACTGGCACGTGCAAGATGGCGATTCGGTAGAGCCTGACACTGCACTGGTAAGTATAGAAGGTAATGCCCGCAGTATATTAACTGCCGAGCGCACAGCCTTAAATTTTTTGCAAACCTTGTCAGGCACCGCCACAGTAACAGCCCATTACGCCAGTTTATTACAAGGTTCGCCCACCCGCATTTTAGATACCCGCAAAACCTTACCGGGGTTACGTATGGCCCAAAAGTACGCGGTTAAATGCGGCGGAGGGACCAACCACCGAATCGGTCTTTTTGATGCGTACCTGATAAAAGAAAACCACATCTTTGCGTGTGGCTCTATACAACAGGCGGTGGCAACAGCCAAAGCCACCCATCCCGACAAACTGGTTGAGGTAGAAGTAGAGAGCCTGGAAGAATTACAACAGGCACTTACCGCTAAGGCTGACATTGTCATGCTGGATAATTTTACCAACGAACAGATCGAAAGCGCAGTAGCGCAAAATAACGGGCAAAGTAAACTGGAAGTGTCTGGGAATGTAACTGATGAAAGGTTGCGATCGCTGGCTCAAATAGGGGTTGACTTCATCTCTTCTGGTGCTTTAACCAAGCATGTCCAGGCCATTGATTTGTCGTTACGGGTTACCATAAAACAATAGCAACCAACTGTTTTTAATAGCAATTTGGCATATTTTATACTTTTGGATAAATGTGCCGCCCTTCTCCTGTTACTCCGGCAGAACCTACACATAAGTATACTTTCAAATACTTGTCAACATGACGATCCTCCCTATACTTGGCTTCAAGTACCGGGGGCGTTACAAGGAACAAACCAGGTATAAACCTAACTTTGATTAGTCAACTAACGTAACTAGCAACTTTTTAAATTAGCGTCTAATACGCACCCGGAGAACTACCATGAAAAAATTTACACCTGCAAACAAACAAGACGGCTTTACCTTAATCGAATTGATGATCGTGGTGGCGATTATCGGTATTTTGGCCGCGGTCGCGTTACCGGCTTATCAGAATTATACAAAGAAAGCGCGTTTTTCTGAAGTTATTATGGCTACTCAGAGCTTCAAAACGGCCATTGAGGTATGTTTCCAAACTGAAGGTGCAATAACGAGCTGTACAAACGGTACTAATGGCGTTCCTGCTAACATCGCTACTGGTGAAGGTAAAGGGTTAATCGATACTGTTACCTGGACTGAAACCGCATCGCCAGCTACTTTAGTTGCTGCTGCTACAAGTGATGGCGGCTTGGCTGGAGAGACCTACACGCTCGAAGCAACAGTTGAAGATAATGGTCAAATTACGTGGGCCGAAGAGTGTTCTGATTCAGCGCTTTGCTAAGCTAAATATACTATACGAGCCCAGCACCTGCTGGGCTTTTTACTACCAGAGAACACCATTATGGCAAAAGCAGCAGCGGTATTTGAATGGCAAGGCAAGGACCGGCAAGGTGGTAAACGCAAAGGGGAAATTTCAGCCTTAAGCATTAGCGAGGCGAAAAACCTGCTGCGTCGTCAGGGTATCTCTGCCAATAAAGTTAAAAAACAGCAAAAGTCTTTGTTTGGCGGCGGCAAAAAAATTAATGCCGCCGACATTTCCGTTGTTACCCGGCAAATTGCCACCATGTTAGGCGCTGGGGTTACCTTACTCCAATCTATTCAAATGATTGCCCAGGGCCATGGTAAACCTGATATGCGCAAAATGCTTACCGCCATCGGAGATGATGTAAGCGCCGGCACGCCCCTTTCAAAAGCACTACGCAAATATCCCTTACAATTTGACGATTTGTATTGCGATTTGGTGCACACCGGTGAACAGTCTGGTGCCCTGGAGCTTATCTTCGACCGTCTTGCAACTTACAAAGAAAAAGCCGAAGCACTAAAAAGTAAAATCAAAAAAGCCATGTTTTACCCTGCTGCGGTACTGGTCGTTGCTTTTATTGTAACCACGGTATTGCTGATTTTTGTTGTGCCCCAGTTTGAAGAGATTTTCTCCAGTTTTGGCGCCGAACTGCCGGCCTTTACCCAGTTTGTACTGGCGATATCCCGAGGTATGCAAGAATATGGGCTGTACATTGGTATGGCGGTGGCTGGCGGTATTTACCTGTTTATTCGGGCTCACCGAAAGTCTAAAAACCTACGTGACAATGTTGATAAACTCACTCTGAAAATTCCGGTGATTGGCGAAATTTTGAAAAAAGGCGCCATTGCCCGTTTTACTCGTACCCTGTCGACTACTTTTTCAGCGGGTGTGCCTTTAATTGGTGCTCTTGACTCTGCCGCTGGTGCGTCAGGCAATGCCGTTTTTCGTGATGCTATTTTGTATATCAAAAAAGAAGTGGCGGGCGGCATGCAAATGAACACCGCTATGCGCGCAACCAATGTGTTTCCGGATATGGTGAACCAGATGGTAGCAATTGGTGAAGAATCGGGTGCGGTGGATGAAATGCTAAGCAAAGTGGCCACCATTTATGAAGCCGAAGTAGACGATATGGTCGACGGTCTGACCAGCTTGCTTGAACCTATGATTATGGCGGTGTTAGGGGTTGTTATTGGGGGTCTTATTGTAGCTATGTACTTGCCTATCTTCCAAATGGGTAATGTGGTGTAAGTTACCTCAGCTCCAGGCATTTTATAAACCATGAAAAACGCCTTTCGCAGGGTAGCGTTCCAGCGAACATACGCTGCCCTGTTTTTAGCGCGATAATATTCGCTACACCTTTTCATAGTACCAGCGCTAAGATTTGTACCGCTGTCTTAGCTCTGGCACACTTTCATTTTTTATAGCGACAACACGATACCTCAAATTATGACTGCCATTATTGAGCTTTGCCAAACCAGCCCGGTATTCTTTTTAAGCCTGGTATTTATTGTTAGCTTACTTGTAGGCAGCTTTTTAAATGTGGTGGTGTATCGATTGCCGATAATGATGGAGCGCGAGTTTACCGCCGAGTACCATGCGTATTACGAAGCAGACGCCCAGGTTTTTCCAAACGACGAGAATACGAACAGTAATACGCAACCATCACCGCCCCCGCCGGCGGTGTTTAATTTAATAAAGCCCGACAGTACCTGCCCCGCATGCGGTCATCGCATAAGAGCCTGGGAAAATATTCCGGTCATCAGCTATTTATTTTTAAAAGGTCGCTGCGCCAGTTGTAAAACCGCTATTTCGCCGCGCTACCCAATAGTCGAACTGACTACGGCGTTAGTATGTCTGGGGGTAGCATGGCATTTCGGTGCTACCGGTCAAGGCGCACTTGCCATACTAACCTGTTGGTTTTTAATCCCCATGGTGTTGATTGACTTTGATCGTATGCTACTGCCCGACCAGCTTACCCTGCCCCTGTTATGGATTGCCTTGATCGCCAGCACCCAACAGGTTTTTGTTGACCCTACCACAGCAATAATCGGCGCCGCTGCCGGCTACCTTTGTCTATGGTCGGTATACTGGCTGTTTAAACTCTTCACAGGCAAAGAAGGCATGGGCTATGGCGATTTTAAATTACTGGCCGCTTTAGGCGCACTGGTTGGCTGGCAAGGGTTGCCGGTAATCATTATTATGTCTTCGCTGGTAGGCGCCGTGGTGGGCATTGCCTTAATGTTTAAAAAACAAAGCAATGGCAGCATCGCCATCCCTTTCGGTCCGTATTTAGCCGTTGCAGGCCTTATTACTCTGATGTATAAACAGCCTATTATCGACACATACATAAACTGGGTTTTGTCATGATATCAGCCATTGTATTTAAACAGCCTCGGCGGTTATGACCTTTGTTGTCGGCCTTACCGGCGGTATTGGCAGCGGTAAAAGTGCGGCCACCCAAAAGTTTGAAAAACTAGGGGTTACGGTTGTCGATGCCGATGTAGTGGCTCGTCAGGTGGTAGAACCGGGCACTGAGGCCCTGGCCCGTATTGTCGCGTATTTTGGTGAAGAAGTACTGAGCGCCGATGGCGAGCTTGACCGAAGTGCGCTAAGAAATGCAGTGTTTGATAACGATGAGCACAAAACCTGGCTTAACCAGCTGTTACATCCGGCAATTCGCACCCTTATGCAGCAGCAAATTACACACGCGCCCGGGCCTTACTGTATTTTAGCGGTGCCATTGCTTATTGAAAACAACCTCACCGGCATGTGTCGACGTGTAGTCGTTGTCGATTGCCCCGAATCTATGCAGCTGGCCCGGGCGATAAAACGTGATGGCAGCGACGAGCGAATCATCAAAAATATTATAAAGTCACAGGCAAGTCGCGAACAGCGGCTGTCGGCGGCAGACGATGTTATTGATAATAGTGGCTCGATAGACCAGCTAGCTTCTCAGGTTACCCGTCTTCACCACCAGTACCTCACCCTTTCACAGGCTTCATAACGCCATTTTACTTGAAATTTTTGTGTTTTTACGTTTTAGTGCTTACAAGTAGTGATAACGAGGAAATGCATGTCTGACACCGTTTACGAATTTCCACTGAAAGAAAAAGTGCGAAATTATCTGCGCATTGAGCAACTTATTGCGCAACTGAAAAGCGGCGCTTCAGCTCCCTCTGCTCAGTTGCAAATGTATTTCTTTGACCAGCTTTTTACGCTTTTAGATTTGTTTGAGCGTATTGATATTCGTACCGATATTATTAAAGATTTAGATAGTCACGAAAAAAACCTGATGTATTGGTCGCAACATCCTAATATCGACAGCAGCGCACTAGAGCAAACACTCGACTCTATTGTTAGCTTACGCAACAGTCTGAAAACCTGTAAGAAATTTGGTACTGAGCTAAAAGAGGACAAATTTTTAAGCAGTATCCGCCAGCGTTTTGCCATACCAGGGGGCGCCTGTAGCTTTGATTTGCCAAACCTGCATTATTGGCTGGCGCAACCCGAATCTCAACGTTCACAAATTATGAATTCGTGGCTGGCAACCTTAAAAAATGTAGATAAAGCCATCGGTATTTGCTTATCTTTTTTACGCGAACGCGGACAGTTTCGTCCCATCACAGCCAGCAATGGTTTTTATCAGGGTGTGGCTGAGGATAAAAACGAGCTGATTCGGGTGCGTTGTAATACAGACAATGGCTATTATCCTAACTTAAGCGGTAACAAATATCGCTATGCCGTACGTTTTATGTGGTTTGAACCGGCCGGCAAAACCAATGTCTCAGTTGAAGACGACATTACTTTTTCAGTAGCTGCCTGTTAACCCTTTTTAATACACGCTTTTATTATTACGGAAAACTATGTTTGTTAAATGTCCTATCTGTGCCAGACAAGTTGAATGGTCAGCAGAACAAAGTCCATTTCGGCCCTTTTGCTCAAAAAAATGCCAACTTATTGATTTGGGCGAATGGGCAAGCGAAGAACGCACTATTGCGGCGGCCAAACAATCGCCAGAGGCCAGTCCCGATGCGATTGATATTGAAGAAATTGAAGCTATGCTGAGTCAGCAATCAGACGACTTTTTTAAACATTAAGGAACGTATTATGTTGCAGTCTGTCGCTTTGGTCGGCGCCACCCATGGTAATGAAACCAGCGGTATCCAGCTGATAAAAAACTGGCTTAAGTCAGGAATTCCAGCGCAATACGATAACGCGCTATCGATGTCGCTGCATTTAGCCAACCAAGAAGCGTTAAAGGCCAATGTCAGGTTTGTTGAGCAAGATCTTAACCGACAGTTTAGCGAGTCAGCGTTAAAGGCTGAAGGTGATTCAAAAGAAGCCCGGCTGGCACAAAAAATTAATGCTCAGTTCGGACCAAAAGGTAATGCCAATACCGATTTGGTTATCGATATTCACAATACCACCAGCGCCATGGGCGCAACCCTCATTATTTTAGAAGCCAGTGAGTTTTATATTCAAATGGCCCGGTTTGTAAAACAAAAGATGCCCGAAGCCAATGTCTTGCTGGAAAATGAAAAACCAGTCAGTGAACACGGTTACCTTTGTACGACGGGCAAATATGGTGTCATGCTTGAGATTGGCGGTCAGCCCCAGGGAGTATTAAAGCAAGAGGTGTTTCAGCTTACCGAAGCATTAACCCTGGCTGTGCTTGATTTTTGTCTGGCCTACCAGCAAGGTCAAACCGACGATCTTCCCGCATGCGAGGTCTATCAGCTTGGCCACGAAGTGTATTTTCCGCTGTCAGAGAGTGGCGAGCGTGAAGCAATGGTGCATTATCAGTTACAGGATGCAGACTTTGCGCCCTTGCTGGCCGGACAACCAATTTTTAAATGTTTTGATGGCAGCGAAATAGTCTGGGAAGGCGAATCGCCTACCTACCCTCATTTTATCAACGAAGCCGCCTACGCTACCCAACATGTTGCGTTTGCTACAGCCAGTGTCACTACCCTGTAGCAGGGGAAGTATGGCGATACATTCGCTTTGCTGAGAAAAAGCGACTTTTAAGACACAAAAAAACCAGCGTCAACGCTGGTTTTTTTATTTAGCTGAGTAAAAGGTTACTTAACCCGGGCCTGTAATGCCTCTATAATCGGTTTATTCGCCGCCGGAAACTCACTGATGTTAAGGGCCGTGACCTCCAGCCACTTACTCTGCTGATGTTCACGTCCAAACGGTTCGCCGTCAAAGTCTTCGACAATTTGCACCTCTAGACAAACCTTTTTATCGCCATAGTCATGCTCTATTGTCATCAATGGTTTAGTCTGGTTAACCGTAATACCAACTTCTTCGTTAAGTTCACGCCTTAATGCGGTTAGCAGAGTTTCACCGGCCTCAACCTTACCGCCGGGAAACTCCCACTTGCCGCCCTGATGCTTATCGTCAGAGCGCAGTGTTACAAAAGTCTGATTGTGGCGAAGGATAATTCCAACCGCCACCAGCACCTGTTTCATTAACTCAATTTACCATGACACTGTTTATACTTTTTGCCCGAACCACAAGGACACGGGTCGTTACGCCCCACTTTCGGGCCATCGCGCATGGTACTTTGTACACGGTTCCCACTTTGTCCAGGTACCGGTGGTTCAGCCTGCGCTGGCTCCGGTTTCGGTGTGGTTTTTTCATGTTCAAAGCTTTTAGGAACATCATCGGCCTGTCGACGCTGTGCTTCGACTTTTTCTACATCAGACTCTTCTTTTACCTGCACCCGGCTTAATACCGTAATGACCTCAAGTTTTAATGCCTCAAGCATCTGCGAAAATAATTCGAATGACTCGCGCTTGTATTCCTGCTTAGGGTTTTTCTGAGCATAACCACGCAAATGAATACCCTGACGCAGGTGATCCATTGCCGCCAAATGTTCTTTCCAGTGGCTATCCAGGTTTTGCAGCATCACCGCTTTTTCAAACTGACGAAGAACCTGCTCACCGACCATCTCTTCTTTGGCTTTATAGGCTGCTTCAACTTCTTCTAAAATACGCTCGCGTAACTTTTCTTCGTACAGCTTCTCATCGCTGTCGAGCCATTCCTGCAAAGGCAGGTCAACGGCAAAGTCTGCTTTAAGGCGCTCTTGCAGGCCCCCAACGTCCCACATTTCTTCCAGCGACTGGGGCGGAATATACTCATCTATCACCCCAGCAACCACATCGGTGCGAATCGCCTGAATGGTTTCGCTGATATCCCCTTCATCCAGCAGCTCGTTACGCTGCTCGTAGATGACTTTACGCTGGTCATTGGCGACATCATCATATTCAAGAAGCTGCTTACGAATATCGAAGTTACGGCCTTCTACTTTACGCTGAGCATTTTCAATAGCCCGGGAAACCCACGGGTGCTCTATCGCCTCGCCTTTTTCCATACCCAGGCGCTTCATCATGCCGGCCATTTTTTCAGAAGCAAAGATACGCATTAATGCATCGTCCAGCGACAAGTAAAAACGGCTTGAACCGGCGTCACCCTGACGACCCGAGCGCCCTCGTAGCTGGTTATCGATACGGCGTGACTCGTGACGTTCAGTACCGATAATATGCAGGCCACCGGACTCTAATACCGCATCATGACGGATTTTCCACTCTGCTTTAATTCTTTCGATATCTGCATCGGAAGGGTTATCAAGCTTTTCAATTTCGCTTTGCCAGCTTCCGCCTAGCACAATGTCAGTACCACGACCCGCCATATTAGTGGCAATGGTCACTGCCCCCGGACGCCCTGCTTCTGAGATAATATCGGCTTCGTGTTCGTGAAACTTAGCATTAAGTACTTTGTGCTTAATCCCTTCTTTTTTCAAAACCCGTGACAGTAGTTCAGAGTTTTCAATAGAGATAGTCCCGACCAACGAAGGCTGCCCCCGTTTTACGCACTCCTGGATATCAGCCACAATCGCATCGTACTTTTCTTCAGCGGTCATGTAGATAAGATCGGCTTTATCTTTACGAATCATTGGCTTGTTCGTAGGAATAACCACGGTTTCAAGGCTGTAGATATGATTAAACTCGAACGCTTCGGTGTCGGCAGTACCGGTCATCCCCGACAGAGTGTTGTACAGTCTGAAATAGTTTTGAAAGGTAATTGATGCCAGCGTCTGGTTTTCGTTTTGAATTTTAACGCCTTCTTTGGCTTCCACCGCCTGATGTAAACCTTCAGACCAACGGCGACCTTCCATCGTACGGCCGGTATGTTCATCAACAATAACAATCTGATCATCTTTTACGAGGTAATCGACATCTTTTTGAAACAGCTTGTGTGCACGCAAAGCCGCATTAATGTGGTGAAGTAACGAAATATTTGCGGCATCGAACAGGCTTTCGCCTTCAGGTAAAATGCCATTTCGATGCAAAATTTCTTCTACATGCAACTGGCCGTTTTCGGTAAGATGGATTTGTTTGGCTTTTTCATCAACGGTGTAATCGCCATCGCCGTGGGCCCCTTCTTCGTCTTCTTTATCCTGTTTCACCAACTCGGGGATAACAGTATTGATGCTGCGATACAACGCTGAGCTGTCTTCTGCTGCGCCTGAAATAATTAATGGTGTACGGGCTTCGTCAATTAAAATAGAGTCAACTTCGTCCACGACTGCAAAGTTCAGCTCGCGCTGAACCCGATCCTGAGGGCTAAATGCCATGTTGTCGCGCAGGTAATCAAAACCAAACTCATTGTTGGTACCATAGGTAATATCTGACTCGTACGCTTCACGCTTCATTTGTGGGGGCATACCAGGAATATTACAGCCTACTGACATCCCCAAATAAGCAAACAATTCGCGTGCCCAGTCAGCATCCCGCTTTGCCAGGTAGTCGTTCACCGTGACCACATGTACGCCTTTACCCGACAACGCATTTAAATAGGTAGGCAAGGTAGCGGTGAGCGTTTTACCTTCACCGGTGCGCATCTCAGCTATCTGACCATTGTGTAATACCTGACCACCCAACATCTGCACGTCAAAATGACGCATGCCGTATACGCGTTTGCTGGCTTCACGTACCGTAGCAAACGCTTCGGTTAACAACTCGTCCAGAGTGCTGCCTTCTGACAGACGCTTTCTGAATTCTTCGGTTTTGGCTTTCAGTTGTTCATCAGAAAGCGCTTCAAATTCCTTTTCTAAGCCGTTAATGGCATCGACAGATTTTTTTAATTTTTTTATTAGTCGGTCATTACGGCTACCGAATACTTTTCTCAGGACGTTTGAAAACATTACGTTGCAATTTCCACTACTGATAAGGCAGCCTTTTGCAGACCTTGCCTTGGGTTTAGAAAAATGACTTTGAACTGTCGTTATGCAGCTCTAATCACCCTAAGTTTTTGCGCTGACACTTTTTGGTGCAAGCATTAATTATTTGTCAATTGCGGGTAAAGGGAAGCGGATCGATTGGCTGGCCATTTCTTATTACTTCGTAATGCACATGAGCACCGGTTGAACGACCGGTATTGCCCATAATCGCGATATTCTGACCTTTGGTAACGACATCGCCTACCGCAACTTCAACCGACTTGTTGTGCCCATAACGAGTAATATACCCATCTTTGTGCTCAATCTCGACCAAATTACCGTAGCCATAGCGTTCTGAGGCCCAGGTGACAATACCTGCGGCGGTAGCAATAACGTTATCACCTTCTGCACCGGCAAAATCCAGACCTTTATGCATGGCTGGCTTTCCGTCAAATGGATCTGTACGCGTTCCGAAATAAGAAGACAACCATCCTGCCTCTACAGGCCTTCCCGACAATTGGCTTTGTTCTTGGATATGGTGGCCAGAAACCAGACTTTCAAGCATCGCGATTTGTCGCGATTTAGAATCCAGTGAGGTTTTCATGGCGTGCAACTGTTTGATCAGTGGCTCATTATCCAGTGATTCTGTTGGTTCGGGCAATACAAAAACCTCAAGATCCTGAGCTTGCATCCCCAACTTTTCTGCTATTTGCTGGCCGCGGTTGTCTAACTGAGACATTTTGCTGTTTAGTCGCGCCAGTTGTTCTATTAAAACCTGAAGTTGGGCTTCGGTGCCCAGGGTCAGTTCATCCAGCTCTTTATGATCCGCATCATTGGCCTGTTGCGCCAACGCAATACGGGCCAAATCTTCATTTACCGAATCGGTCGAGCGACTAGAGACCAGCATAAACAAAGACGACAGCACCGTAAGACTTACCAGCGTACGCACACTAAAGGTGCGGCGGTAACTAAGGGTTTTGCCTGTCAGGTTTATGGTTAATTTCATTTCACAACTCTTATAAAAATCGAGCAATAGTGTACCGCTGTTCGCCACGATGAACAAATAGGATTAATGATTCTGGCGATAACAGCGCTATATTCTCGAAAAGGAAGACAAATCAGATAACAAAAGCATAGCAGCAGATATAAAAAAACCGCCAATCAGAGGGCGGTTTTTAACAAGTATTTGTTATATCAGGCAAGTACGGGTTCGGCGTAGCGAATTGGCACTTCTTCCTGATTGTCGTAAGTTACAAATTCCCAGGCATCGGCATTTGATAAGACTGCATTAAGCAGTTTGTTGTTCAAACCGTGACCTGTTTTATAAGCTCTTAGTTCGCCAACAATGCTGTGACCGCCTAAGTAAAGGTCGCCTACTGCATCAAGAATTTTATGCTTTAAGAATTCGTCGTCATAACGAAGGCCTTCAGGATTCAAAATTCTGAACTCATCCAATGCCACCGCATTTTCCATGCTGGCACCTAGCGCTAGGTTATTTGCATTCATGTACTCGACATCACGCATAAAACCAAAGGTACGAGCTCGACTGACTTCGTTGACATACGAGCAACTGTCAAAGTCCATCACCATTTTTTGGCGGGTCTGACTGATCACCGGATGGTCGAAATCAATTTCAAAGTCAACGCGAAACCCATCATGAGGAAGCAGCTCGGCCCACTTATCACCGTCTTCAACACGAACCGGCTTTTTGATGCGTAAAAAGCGTTTTGGCGCATTTAGCTCTTCAATACCCGCAGACTGCAGCAGAAAAATAAACGGGCTGGCGCTACCATCCATGATAGGCAGCTCATTGCTGTCTACTTCAACAATAATATTGTCAATGCCTAACCCTGCCAGTGCAGAAGCCAAATGCTCAACCGTGTGAATGCTCACACCGTCTTCATTATTAACACACGTACACAACACGGTGTCACCCACAGCATTTGCACGCGCAGGAATATCCACAAAAGGTTCCAGGTCAATCCGCCGAAACACGATACCCGTGTTTGCTGGCGCAGGCCGGAGAGTCATAGTGACCTTTTCCCCTTTATGTAAACCAATGCCGGTTTCTTGAACCGGATGTTTGATTGTACGTTGTTTAATCATGTTATGCTTTTACCTATTCAAAAAGCGGTCGCATATTATACAGGCACTATTTACCTGTGTCAAAAATCGGAACTTTTAACGTTAAGCGCCGACGCTTTGTCAGCGTCAGCTATGCGCCCAATTTTTAAAGCCTGAAAATATCAGTCGGCCTGCTTACGCAAAAACGCTGGTATATCCAAATACTCTAAATCATTGTTAGGCTGTACATCATCATCAGCTTTAAGCGCTTGGTTGCCATCGGTACCGCCTACATTACTGCGGCTTTCAGCATTTGAAGGGGTGTTTCCACCAAACTCCCGAGCTGAGGATGACAGGCGCGAACCTTCAGAACTTACCAGTGAAATATCTGGTTTTTTCTCTGCGCCAATACCTGTTGCGACCACTGTTACACGCAATTCGTCGGTCATTTCCATATCGATAACGGTACCCACTACTACAGTGGCGTTTTCGCTGGCAAATGCTTTTACAGCATTACCGACGGTCTCAAACTCATCTATTGCAAAATCGGGGCCAGCGGTAATATTAACCAGAATGCCACGAGCGCCAGACAGGTCTATATCTTCTAGCAACGGACTGGCAATAGCAGACTCGGCGGCTTCTTCAGCGCGATCCGGGCCGCTGGCTGCGCCAGATCCCATCATTGCTTTACCCATTTCTGACATAACCGTACGTACGTCAGCAAAATCCACGTTAATCAAACCTGGACGGGTAATAAGCTCGGCAATACCCTGCACTGCGCCGCGTAATACATCGTTAGCAGCACTGAAAGCCTGCAGCAATGGCGTACCCGGACCCATTACCTTTAATAATTTTTCATTTGGAATAGTGATTAGTGAGTCAACATTGTTTGCTAGCTCGATAATGCCCTGTTCTGCAAATGTTGTGCGCTTTTTACCTTCGAATGGGAAAGGTTTAGTCACTACTGCAACCGTAAGTATACCCATTTCACGCGCAATTTTAGCTACCTCGGGCGCTGCCCCGGTACCTGTGCCACCACCCATGCCTGCAGTGATAAACACCATATCGGCACCATCTAACGACTGTCGAATGGTTTCACGATCTTCTTGAGCAGCATCACGACCCACATTCGGATCGGCGCCTGCACCCAGGCCTTTGGTTACACTTGAGCCAATTTGTAACGTAACATCAGCATTTGAGCTACGTAGCACCTGAGCGTCGGTGTTTATTGCAATAAACTCAACACCTTCGATACTGTGCGACACCATGTGTTCTACAGCGTTGCCACCGCCGCCACCGACGCCGATGACTTTGATTACGGCTTCTTCGCCGTGGCTATCCATTAATTCAAACATACTTACTCTCCGGTTGTACGTCTTCAACACTACGCCAGAACATTATCAGCAGGTTATTCACATCCCTGACAACCTTATGAACCGACGATAGCGCCCCCAAAATAAAAAAACTTAAAATTCACCTTTGAACCAGCTTTGCACCCGGTTAATAAAACTTTCGACCGGTTTGTGTTTGCTGACTTTCTTATTCTCTGATTGCATTTTGCCATATTGCAGTAAACCCACAACCGTGGCAAAACCCGCATCATCAGTATATTCAGACAAACCTTTTATATTAATTGGTTTGCCCACGCGCACAGGCATTTGGAACAGTTCCTCAGCAAATTCAACAGCACCCTCCATTTTGGCGGTACCGCCGGTTAGTACTAACCCTGCTGCTATTTGTTCTTCCAGCCCACTGGCACGAATCTCGTCGTGCACTAATTCAAATAGTTCCTGATAGCGAGGTTCGATCACCTCAGCTAACGTATGTCTTGACATTGCCCGTGCGGGACGGCCGCCTACACTGGGCACTTCAATGTTATCTTCCATACTCACCATGTCTTTCAGTGCGCAGGCATAATTCATTTTTATCTCTTCGGCGTTGCTAATAGGCGTGCGAAATATTTTGGCTATATCGCTGGTAATCTGATTACCCGCCACGGGTATTACTGCCGTATGGCGTATAGCACCATCGGTGTATATAACGATATCCATAGTACCGCCGCCAATATCCACCACGCACACACCCAGCTCTTTTTCATCATCGGTAAGCACTGCATAACTTGACGCCAGCGCTGAGAAAATCAGCTGGTCAGCATTAAGCTCACAACGCTCTATGCACTTGGTCAGATTTTTCGCCATATCGTCGGCGCAGGTAATAATATGCGCATCAGCTTCCATTCTGACCCCTGACATGCCAATCGGGTTTTTT
This sequence comes from Alteromonas lipotrueiana, assembly GCF_019249245.1. Classification (GTDB taxonomy): domain Bacteria; phylum Pseudomonadota; class Gammaproteobacteria; order Enterobacterales; family Alteromonadaceae; genus Alteromonas; species Alteromonas lipotrueiana. The sequence goes on from NZ_JAESDK010000012.1 coordinate 67,101, forward strand.
ATGCCTTCCTGAACATCAATGGTGTATTCCTGTGGCAAAACGTGCAACAAGCGGCGCTCTGCTGCAATGGGCACCGAGCGGGCTGCATGAATTACGTTATCTACGTCTTCCTGGGTTACTTCCTGGTTGTTAATGGGCACCATGCCGTTTTCGTTCTGACATTTCACATGACGGCCCGAAATAGACATAAATACCGACGAAACTCTGCAGTCGGCCATCAGCTCCATTTCGTTTACCGCATTTTGTACAGACTTAACCACCAGGTTTAAGTCGTTTACCCCGCCCTTGTCCATGCCTTTTGCAGCATAGGTTCCAACACCAACAATACTGATCTGACTATCATTTAGCACTTCACCAACCACGGCTTTCACCTGGCTGGTTCCAATATCCAGGCCGACGATCAAATTGCGTTCAGCGGGTTTTGACATAGTAATTTAAACTCTCTCACTAACTTTGATTGTTATCGTCGTTGTGCCAGCCCACAGCAAACCCTGTGTCGTACCGCAAATCAACGTACCGAACTGGTTTTTCTTCTTTAGTTAACAGCGGATATACATCAATAAACCGCTGTAATCTATCAATAAATTTTTGACGACCCAAGTTTAGCTCGACGCCGTTTTTAAGTTGCATATGCCAGGCAAAACGCTCACTAAGTGATAATTCTGCAATCGCCATTGACGAGGTGGCTAACAGTAACTTCATGGCGTTGTACCCCTCCAGCGCGGTTTTTTCACTGCCACCCGGGCCGTATAAACGGGGTAAAGCAAGCTCTTTAGCACTGGCTTCAAAGGTATCGCCATAAGGATTAAGCAACATATCCTCGTTCCATTGCGCCACGGGTTGTTGCTCAACCAAATAAATTTTTAATGTGTTAGGCCACTGCTTTCGCACAGAGGCCCGGTAAACCCAGGGCTGCATCTCGACCAGCCTGAATACCTCATTCACATCGAGCTCGAAAAAACTGCCCGGTTGGCTTTTTCGAATCAGCCGTTCTATCCGGGTCAGACTAACATGGTCAAAGTCGCCTGAAAATTCAATAACCTGCACAGGCATTCGTTGTTCGTCTTTAAGCCAGTCGCGAACAATTAACGCGCCATAAAGCAAACTACCAATAACACACAGCAAAAATACCAGGCCGCCAATAAGGCGTATTCGTGTATGTGTTAAAACCTGCATGTTCTGGTCACTTTTTATTTAGCCTTGAGCCATGCTGGTGCCTAAAATTGTCAAAGACAACGTGTCAAAATCAATACCCGCTACGGCAGCCGCTTTAGGAACCAGGCTCTTTTCAGTCATTCCCGGCACGGTGTTAGACTCCAGCAAGAAAAACGTACCGCTGGCTTCATCACGCATTACATCAATACGCCCCCAGCCACTACCAGAGAGGGCATGAAATGCTTTGCTCGATAGTTCGGCAAGACATGTTTCGTCTTCAGCCGAAAGCCCGCTGGGGCAAAAGTACTCAGTGGTATTGTCCTGGTATTTTGCCGCATAATCGTAAAATGTATGGGGGGTAGACATTCGGATTGACGGTAACGCCTTGCCTTGTAGCAACGCTACCGTATACTCCTGCCCATCAATGAACTGCTCTAATAGCACCTGATCATCGTAATGAAAAGCTGCGTGTATGGCAGTTTCGAGTTGTTTAGCGCTAGTCACTTTCGCCATACCGATGCTCGAACCTTCCCGAGCGGGTTTGACCATGACTTTATTCCCCAATTTTTTCATTATAACGCTGCACGATCCAGCTTCAAAGCTTGTTTTATCAACAATTTGGTATTTAGCGGTGGGCAAGCCCAGACTTTCCCAAATTTGCTTACTGTGAATCTTGTCCATTGCCAGCGCCGAGCCCAATACACCACTGCCGGTAAACGGGATGTTAAGCAGCTGCAACGCCCCTTGCATCGACCCGTCTTCACCGCCACGGCCATGCAGCATAATGACGGCTCTATCTATACCTTCTTCAATTAAATCAACAATTTGCCTGTGCGCGGGATCAAAAGCTATAGCATCTACACCCATACGATGCAGCGCATTAAGAACCGCAGTCCCTGAGCGCAACGACACTTCACGCTCGGCAGAGTCGCCACCAAGCAGCACGGCAACACGGCCGAAATCAGATGCCTGATATTGTTTTTGCATTATTATTTCTCATCCAAAAAAATTTTCGGCTCGCACTTTTTTGACGCTAGCTCACTGGCGATTTGCCCGATATTTCCTGCGCCCTGAGTCATTATGACATCATCGGTGCGTAGAAGGTTCGACAATAAGCTTTGCAAATTTTCCTTATCACCCACATAAACAGGCTCAAGTTGTCCGCGCATTCGAATTGACCGGCACAAAGATTTGCTATCGGCGCCTTCTATTGGGGCTTCGCTGGCCGCAAAAACATCGAGCATTAACAACACATCTACCTTGGACAGGGTTTCAACAAAATCTTCGTATAGGTCGCGCGTACGGCTAAAGCGGTGCGGCTGATACACCATAACCAAACGCCGACCAGGCCAGTTAGCCCGAGCTGCGGCTATAGTGGCGGCCACTTCGGTAGGGTGATGACCGTAATCGTCTACCAGGGTTAGCGGCCCGATACTGGTATCAAAATTCCCAAGTACTTCAAAACGTCGGCCAATTCCGCTAAAACCCGCCAGTGCCCGGGTAATTGCTTCGTCTTCCACACCTTCGTCGGTGGCCACGGCAATGGCAGCCAGCGCATTAAGCACATTGTGATTACCGGTAAGATTCAGCGTTACCGACAACTCGTTATGTTCGCGGCGCACTACTGTAAACTGCGCCTGACCGAAACCCAGAGTAACATCACGGGCTATCACATCATTGTGCTCTTCAAAACCATAGGTGGTGATACTTCGTCCAACACGTTCGCGGATGGCCTGAATATTTTTATCATCGCCGCACATTATGGCCTGACCATAAAAGGGCAAGTTATGAAGAAAGTCTACGTAGGTGTCTTTCATGCGCCCAAAGTCACCGTCGTAGGTATCCATGTGATCGGCTTCAATATTGGTGACCACCGCCACCATTGGTTGCAGGTGCAAAAACGAGGCATCGCTTTCATCAGCTTCTGCAATCAAATAACGACTGCGACCCAGACGGGCATTGGTACCGGCACTGTTAAGCAAACCGCCGATAACAAACGTAGGATCCAGGTCACCTTCGGCGAAAATAGTGGCAATTAAACTGGTCGTAGTCGTTTTACCGTGAGTGCCGGCCACTGCAATGCCGTGGCGAAACCGCATAAGTTCGGCCAGCATTTCGGCGCGTCGTATTATAGGAATACGGTGTTCGCGTGCATAAACAACCTCAGGGTTTTGCTCGTTTATTGCACTGGAAACTACGACTACATCAGCCGTTTTTACGTTTTCGGCAGCATGACCAATACACACGGTGGCCCCCTTGGCGCTCAAACGTTTGGTCATCGCGCCGGGCTGTTGATCTGAGCCAGTAATTTTATAGCCTTCATTGAGCAATACTTCGGCAATGCCGCCCATTCCGGCGCCACCAATACCAATGAAAAATATGGTTTCTACTCTCCGCATTTGCGGACTTTGGAACGGCGTTTCAAACACCATCAGCCGTTTCTCCTGTCAGCGCTATGCACTGGTTAATTACATTGTCGGTGGCGTTTATCTGCGCTTGCTTACGGGCATTTTTACCCATTTCTAAACATTGCTGCGGATCGGCCAGCCAATTTTCTATGACTTCTGGTAGTTGTACAGCCAGCTGCTGTTGAGGAATCAATACAGCCGCGTCGTCATCTACCAGCGCCTGGGCATTTTTGGTCTGATGATCATCTACCGCATGAGGTAAAGGTACAAAGACCGCGGTCAGACCCGCTGCTGCGACTTCAGAAACCGTCAGCGCTCCTGCCCGGCAAATAATTACATCAGCCCAGTGATACGCTTCGTGCATTTTTTCTATAAATTCGCTTACCTGCCACTGACACTTCGCTGGCGCATAAGCCTGCTCTACCGCTTCAGCATTGTTTTTTCCGCACTGATGCCATATCGACACCTGGTCATAATTTCCTACCACTGCCGGAATGGCCGTGTTCAGAGGCGCTGATCCCAAACTGCCCCCCACCACTAAAATTCGCAAGGGTATGTGAACACTTACTTTTTGTTGCAGCAAGGCTATGTCATGACGTATTGGGTTGCCGACGGTAACACACCGACTGGCGGCATGGCCAAATTGGTCTTGTGCCGCATTAAAGCCTAACAAAATTTTACGGGCTAATCGGCCCAGTAGCTTATTGGTCATACCAATAGCCGCGTTTTGCTCATGAATAACCAAAGGTATTCGCAAACTGTAAGCCGCCGCGCCGCCTGGTCCACTGGCATAGCCACCAAAGCCTATCACCAAATCAGGCCGTAGTTTTTGCAAAATCTGGCGCGCATGCCACAGGCTCTTTGTCAGGGCCATAATGCCCTGAAGGCGGACCTTCAAGCCTTTACCGCGCAGGCCTTTTACCGGTAAAAAATGAATATCAAACTGGTTGGCCGGAACCACGTGTGCTTCCATACGCTCGGCGGTGCCCAGCCACTGCACATCCCAACCGCGCTCACGAAGTGCAATTGCCACTGCCAGCGCCGGGAAAACATGACCACCGGTACCACCAGCCATAATCACACAGCGCTTTGGTTTAAGCTTTGGCATTGTTCGCCTCCTGCTCAACATCACTGTGCACTTCTTGTGCCCGACTTTTAACCGGAGGTTTTTTTAAACGTCGTGGTTTGTCGCCCCGATTGAGTGCCTGTACGCCATCAACCCTTAGTTCAAAATCAATACGCAATAACAAAGCAATGGACACCATCATTACAATCAAGCTCGTGCCCCCGTAGCTGATTAAGGGCAACGTGAGACCTTTCGTGGGTAGAATACCCACACTGGCGCCAATATTTACCGCGGTCTGAAAGCTAAACCAAATACCGATAGCATAGGCCAAATATCCTTCAAAAGGCCGTTCGTGCGCTAATGCCCGATTACCAATTTTTAAGGTGCGCACGACCATAAAAAAGATCAGTCCCAGCACGGTGAGAACGCCTACAAAACCCAGCTCTTCGGCTAAAATTGCCATGATAAAATCGGAATGCGCCTGAGTTAAAAATTCAAGCTTCTGATAGCTGTTTCCCAAGCCTTGTCCAAACCAGCTACCCCGGCCATAAGCCATTAGCGATTGCGTAAGCTGATACCCGCTGCCAAAGGGGTCTGCCCAGGGGTCCAGAAAAGAGGTCACACGGCGCATTCGGTATTCTTCAAAAACAATCAGCGACACCACCGCAGCAAGTCCGACAAACACAACCCCGAAAAATTGCCACAATGGCGCGCCGGCCAGAAAAAGCAGCCCCATGGTGGTGGTAAGCATAACCACCGCGGTACCAAAGTCGGGTTGCAGCAGTAGCATGGTGGCCAGTACAAACAGCACGGCCAACGGTTTTATAAACCCCTTGATGTTTTCGGTTACTTCTTCGTAGCGTCTGACTAAGTAACCCGCCAGATAGGTAAAAAAGAATAATTTTGCAGGCTCGGCCGGCTGTAGGGTCAGTGGCCCTAGTACAATCCAGCGGGTACTGCCATTGATGCTGCGCCCTACCACTAATACTGCTACCAACAGCACAATGGCAAGAATCAATAAATACGGATTGGTTATTTTCCAAAAGCGCATAGGAACTGTCAGCACTATACCGGCGGCAACCAGCGCCGTGACCAGATAGATAATATGGCGCGCTGAAAAATAAAAGGGGTTGCCATATTCACGCTCGGCCACGGGCATAGAGGCGGATGTCACCACAATAAGTCCAATAGACATCAGCGCCAGAGACACTAAAACCAAAGATAAATCATACGCACGCTGACTACTTACCTGACCGTGTCGGGCCGTAAACAGCTCGCTGAGTTTTCCAGTTGCCGTGGTCAACATACGTCACCACTTGCAATAGCTTCGATAAAAGCGTGCGCCCGATGTTCGTAATTTTTGAACATATCTAAGCTGGCACACGCTGGTGATAACAATACGATGTCGCCCGGGCGGGCAAATTGATGAGCCTGAATCACCGCGGCCTGCATAGACTCAGTATGCACGCTGCCTTGCTTTAAGCGGCCGATTTGTTTGCCATCACGACCTAACGTAATCAGTTCGTCAACGTACTGCTCAAAATAAGGCTGTAACGCTTTAACAGCGGCCCCTTTCGCATCACCGCCAGCGATAAGAACAAGTTTACCGCGACGCTCAGCCCCCAGACCTTGCAACGCAGCTATGGTAGCGCCCACGTTGGTTGCTTTGGAGTCATCAATCCAGGTGATGCCGCCTTTATCAGATACCGGTACACACCGGTGAGCAACCGCTTCAAATGTGTACACAGCCGCTACTGCCTGGCGCACATCGACACCCAGCAGCATAGCTAGCCCCAGCGCTGCCTGTATATTAAGTACGTTATGTAAACCTACTAGTTTTACTTCTGCCAGATTGACCAACGGCTCGCCCTGCCAGGTAATCCAGTGATTTTTCAGCCCAAAATCATGCAGCTCGGCTTGCTGACCAAATTCAATCACATCTACCATCAATGGCAGGGGATAGGTTAATTGCTGATCGCGCCAGCACAAGGCGCTTTGGGCATGATTATAAATGCGCTGTTTGGCATCACTATACGCGGCCAGTGTTTTATGACGATCAAGATGATCATCACTGATATTTAAAATGGTGGCGCCTACCAATGCTAATGAGTGGGTTGTTTCAAGCTGAAAACTGGAAAGCTCAAGCACTATGGCTTCAGGGTTCAGGCTCATCGCATCAAGGGCAGGCAAACCCACATTACCGGCTGCCACCGCATTTATGCCACACGCTTTTAAAATATGGGTAGTTAACAGTGTCACGGTGGTTTTACCGTTTGACCCGGTAATACCCAGTACCGACGCCTGATTAAAGCGGGCAAATAATTCTATTTCACCAATAATCTCAACATTTTGCTGTGAGGCTCTTTGTAATTGGGGGTGGTCAAGAGCCAAACCCGGACTTACCACCAGCAAGTCAACGTTATCCCAGTAATTTTTTGGTGGCTCGCCATTAGTCAAAGGTATATCGATGCCCTCAGGCAGCGTTTGCTCAGCCCGGGTATCCCAGGCGCTTAGCGTTACCGGCTGACCCATTAAAAAACGCAGACATGCCTGACCGCTGAGACCAAGCCCGGCAACCACTACATGTTTTGCATTTAATTGGTTAGTCATTTCACTTACCGCAACTTGAGGGTGGCTAAGCCCACCAGCACCAAAATCAACGAAATTATCCAAAAACGAACAATAACCCGGGGTTCAGGCCAACCTTTTAGCTCGTAATGATGATGAATAGGCGCCATTCTGAAGATTCGCTGACCTCTTAATTTGTACGACCCGACCTGCAGTATTACTGACAAAGTTTCTGCCACAAATACGCCACCCATAATAATCAGCACAATTTCCTGACGGACTAAAACGGCCAGTACGCCCAGGGTACCGCCTAGTGCAAGTGAGCCTACATCGCCCATAAACACCTGTGCCGGGTAAGTGTTAAACCACAAAAATCCCAGACCAGCGCCTACGATAGCGGTGCACACAATCACCAGTTCCCCGGTAAGCGGGATATACGGTATATTAAGGTATTCGGCAAAATTGGTATTGCCGGTGACATACGCAAAAATGGCCAGGGCGCCGGCCACTAATATGGTGGGTACAATAGCTAAACCGTCCAGGCCATCAGTCAGGTTAACGGCATTGCTGGTTCCGACTAATGCAAAGTACACAATCATCATGTAGGCCAGCCCCAGCTGCGGGAAGACCTCTTTAAAAAATGGAACCAATAGCGCAGTTTCTGCCGGTGAGCTGGCGCTACTGTATAAATATCCGGCCACACCAATAGCAATGGCTGACTGCCAAAAGTATTTCCAGCGGGCAATCAGGCCATTGGAGTCTTTGCGAATCACTTTTCGATAATCATCGACAAAACCAATAATGCCATAGCCGACAATCACGAACAGCGTGACCAATACGTAGCGATTGGTTAAGTCGGCCCACAGCAAAATACTGATAATCACGGCTGCCAGTATTAACAAGCCACCCATGGTGGGTGTCCCGGCTTTCGATAAATGACTTTGCGGACCGTCGTCGCGTACGGTCTGGCCAATTTGCATGCGTTGCAGCGCACGAATCATTTTAGGGCCGATAATAATGGCGATAAGTAACGCCGTCAGGGTGCTCAAGATTGCGCGCATCGTCAGATACGAGAAAACATTAAATCCTGTTTCGAACTGGGTTAACCACTCAGCCAGCCAAATTAACATGCAATACGCTCCCGACGGCGATCAAGCTTTCCCAGGCGAGATGCCTCAATAGCCTGTACGACTCTTTCCATTCGTGAACTGCGCGACCCTTTAATTAAGATTGAAATATCACGCTGCTCTTGTTCAACCCGACTCAATAAGTTATTTACCAGATTGTCGACTTCGTAAAAATGCTGACCCTGGTGGTCAAACACGGTACTCGCGCTTTGACTCAGTACGCCTAGCGTCAGTAGGTAGTCGATGCCTTTGCGCCTGGCGTATTGGCCAACCTGCTCATGGTAAAAACGCGCCTGCTCGCCAAGTTCGGCCATATCGCCAAGCACCATAATTCTTACGCCGCTAAAAGACGACAAAGTATCAATTGCGGCATTCACCGACGCCACATTCGCATTGTAGGTATCATCCAGCAGTCGCACCTGACTGGTCAGGGTTTTCACGTTTAACCGGCCCTTCACCTGCTGCATTTCACGCAATCCTTCACTGATATCTTCCAGCGTTGCGCCAACCTGCATAGCCAAAGACGCCGCCACCAACGCGTTTCCTACATTATGCACACCGGGGATTGCCAGCTGAATGGCGGTAGTGCCAGCCGGCGTAACCATGTCGAATTCAGCACAGCCGTCAAGCCCAACCGAGATATCCCGCGCGCAAAAATCTGCCGGATTTTTTTGGTCAGGGGAAAAGGTCTGAACCTGTTTGTCCTGCACTTTACCAAGCCAAAAGTCAGCGAACTGGCTATCTATGTTTATGATCGCCATCCCTTGTGCGCTAAGGCCGCGAAATATTTCGCTTTTTGCACGCGCCACGCCAAATAAACTTCCAAACCCTTCAAGGTGTGAAGCCGCAGCATTTACAATAGTGGCCACGTCGGGTTTCACCAAAGCGGTGGTATAGGCAATTTCGCCCAAATGATTGGCACCAAGCTCCATAACCGCAAAGTCGTGGTCTTCTTGTAAGCGCAGCAACGATAATGGCACCCCAATTTCGTTGTTAAAATTGCCTTGAGTCGCCAGCACATTGCCTCGGCGTGACAAAATTGAGGCCGTCATTTCTTTCACTGTGGTTTTGCCGCTGCTGCCGGTAATGGCAACTGTTTTGGGTGCAACAAACGCTTTTACGGCGGCCCCAAGCTGGCCTAAAGCCTCTCGGGTGTCAGCCACGTGTATAACAGGTAACCGGGTGCAAACATTTGCGCTGGCGATAATTGCACTGGCGCCACCGGCCTCGGCCTGAGCAACGAATTTGTGACCATCAAAGTTGGGCCCGGTTAGGGCAATAAATACGTCACCTGCCTGAAGACTTCGGGTGTCGGTACTGACCCCAGCCACGGTGAGGTCATCACCAGACAGCTGACCGCCCACATTCTGCGCTATCCAGGACAGCGTGGTGGTTATCATGTGTTGTACTCCATCTGCAGCCGTGCAATAACGGCGCGCTCGTTATAATTGTTTTTGGTATTTCCGATTATCTGGTATTCCTCGTGACCTTTACCCGCCACGATAATCATGTCCTGCGGGCCGGCATTATCCAGACAATAACGAATTGCCGCCTCGCGCTGTTCTATAAACACAGCATTTTCGGGGTTAGCCAGTCCGCTACAGATATCATCCGCAATAGCCTGAGGGGCTTCTGAACGGCTATTGTCATTGGTAATAACTATATGATCGGCGTATTGCTCGCCAGCATTCCCCATTAACGGGCGTTTGCCCTTATCCCGGTCACCGCCACAGCCAAATACACACCATAGCTGCCCCTGGGTATGAACCCGGGCACTTTGCAGTACTTTAATTAAGGCATCAGGAGTATGGGCATAATCGACCACCACATTAGCGTGGTGTTTAAACTCAAACACTTCCATGCGCCCGTCGACGGGTTTTAATAGCGGCAGTAGCCTGATGATATTATCGAACGGCTCTCCCAGGGTCAGTGTTACCGCCACGGCGCTAAGGATGTTACGTACATTAAATGTACCTAACAAAGGCACATTAACCTGGTGATTACCCCAGCTCGATTGCAACATAAATTGCACACCCGCCTGATGATACTGAACATCGCCAGCCAGACAATAACGATACTCGTTTAACCGTAAGCATGATTTATCCATACTGGTTAAAACCGGCTCGATGTGCGCTGGAGCATTGTTTATCCAATTCGCCGACTCGGCATCATCGGCATTCACTACTAAGGTTTTTAAACCCGGCTGAGCCAACAAGCCTCGCTTGGCCTTAGCGTAGTCTTCCATGGTGTGATGGTAATCAAGATGGTCGCGGCTTAAATTAGTAAACACCGCAATATCGGTTTTTACCTGACTCAAACGCCCTTGCACAATGGCATGGGAAGAGGCTTCAAAAGCAACCTGCCGCACCTCATGAAGCACAAAGTCTGCCAATAATGCCTGTATAGCAATGGCATCAGGGGTGGTGTTGTTCGCAGGCGACGGGGCCCATTGGGTCGAGGTACCTTCATACACGCCGCTACCCAGGGTCCCAATCGCAGCACAGCGTGTCCCAGCCAAAGACGTTAACTGGCTGATAAGCTGCACCACAGAGGTTTTACCGTTAGTGCCGGTCACAGCGATTGAATCTAATTTTGATGCCGGATAATCGTAAAAGGCTGCGGCCAGCGACGAGAGCATGGCGGGTAAATCGAACAGGTGCACGATGACCGTGCCCGCCCGCATCTCCATTGCCCCGTGGGCGCCGCTGTCGTCAGTTTGCGCCAGAATGACTTTTGCACCTAAACTAATTGCCTGGGGTATAAATTCGCGGCCATCTAATTCGTGACCTTTCAAGGCGATAAAAGCCTGTCGGGGAGCCACCTGGCGACTGTCTAACGCCAGTCCTTCAATACGAATATCGGGCGCTTCGATGCCAAATTTCGCCAACAGTGGCCGCACACTTTGAGTAAATGCGTTAGCTACCATGCTGGCCTCCGGTTAACCATTGGGTGGACGTAACCTGTTTATCATCAGGCGGAATATTCAATAATTGTAATGCCCCGCCCATAATCGCTGAAAAAGCGGGGGCCGCGGTATCGCCGGCATGATACAAGTCGCCGCCGGGCTCGTTAATAAGCACTACCGTAACCAATCTCGGGTCAGACAATGGCGCAATTCCAGCAAAAATATTGACGTACTCTTCGCCATATCCTCCGGCCACCGCTTTTCGACTGGTTCCAGTTTTGCCACCCACCCGGTAGCCGGCTATAGCTGCCTTAGTGGCAGTTCCGCCACGTTGTACAACCGACTCAAGCATATTCATTACAGCATTAGCGTTTTTCTCACTAAGTACCCGTTCGTCCTGGGGTTTCCACCCTTTTGATTCAGGACGCTTAACAATCTTCAGAGGATGCTTAATTCCCCCATTGGCAATAGTGGCGTACATTCTGGCAAGTTGAGCGGTGGTGACTGAAATACCATAGCCAAAAGATAACGTGGCTAACTCAAATTTTGACCAGCGGTTTCGCTCATGAAATATACCGTCGCTTTCACCGGGCATATTGGTACCGGTATCAGTCATCAGCCCCATGTTGTAATAAGTATCAAGCAAAAAGTTTTTGGGCACGCCCAGGGCCAGCCGCGAAGTTCCCATGTTGCTGGAATGCTGAATAATCTCTTCAAGAGTTAACTCACCATAATTGCGGTGATCTTTAACCAGACTGCCGCCTAAGCGCATCCAGCCGGGGTGGGTGTCCACACTGTCATTTATTTCAACATTACCAAACTCAAGAGCCGAAAGAACCGCAAGCGGCTTCATTGCCGAACCTGGCTCAAAAGCATCCGTTAAAACCCGGTTGCGCATTCTGCGCGGCGATACATCGCTGCGATCGTTAGGGTTAAACGAAGGCGCGTTAACCATGGCCAGAATTTCACCGGTATGTACATCGGCTACAATGGCCGAAGCCGAAGTAGCCTGGTAATACAGCATGGCTTCTTTTATTTCACGGTACGCCAAAGCCTGAATACGCTGGTCGATAGTCAGCGTTAAGTTGCCTGCCGCTTCGCCGTCTTTTGACTCCAGAATTTCGACCTGGCGGCCTTTGGCATCGCGTCGGATAATCTTTGAGCCCGCAGTACCCGTTAGCCAGTCATCATAAAGACGCTCAAGCCCTTCAATACCCGAGTCGTCCACGTTGGTAATGCCAATGAGCTGGGCGGTCACCTCACCGTTTGGATAATAACGGCGACTTTCGCGACGCAGATAAATACCTGGAATATCAAGTTGACTGACATAGTCTGCCATGGCCGGAGACACCTGACGCTGTAAATACACAAACCGGCGTTCCGGGTTTTTTACTTTGTCTTTGAGTTCCTGCACATCGCGCCCCAGAACATCAGCCAAAGCCTCCCACCGCCGGGTACGAGACAGGCCATTTTTTTGATGAACAATTTTAGGGTCGGCGTAAATGGCTCTTACCGGAACGCTTACCGCTAACTCAACCCCATTACGATCAGCAATAAGACCACGATAGGTGGGCATATCCCGGGTACGTAATGTACGGTAATCCCCTTGCTCAATTAAACTGTCAGGAGCGATAACCTGAATATAAGCGGCACGTACTGCAATCGCGCTAAATACTAACGCCACCGCCAATAGCACTACAACAAAGCGCCACTGAACCAGGCTCGGCTTCACATTTTGCCGGGCGCCGCGGTTCTGTTTTTTTCCTTTGTGCGGTGACTTTGTCATTTTATTTTTATTACCACTTCCTGATCAGCACTGGGACGATGCATATCCAGCTGCTTTTCTACCATAGCTTCAATTCGGTTGTGTTCTGTGAGCGCGCGCTGCTCTAATACCAGGTTACGCCACTGCACATCTAACTCATCACGTTGCTGCATAAGACTTTCAAGCTCGATATTTTGTTGCCGATTGTGGTGGCTGGCCAGTACCACCGCTATGCTTGAAACAATCACCATCAAATACAACAAAACCCGCAACTTGTTGCGGGCTAAATCGTGGACCAGAATGCCGATGAGGCTGAATTTCGTGGCCGCCTGTCGGTCTTCACTGGCCGCCGGACTCATAGCTTTTCAGCCACCCTCAATACCGAGCTTCGCGAGCGAACATTCACTTCAATCTCTTTGGCGCTCGGCTTTATAGCCTTGCCAATAGGTTTGAGTACTTTATCTGCGTCTATCTCTGCCTGCGTAACCGGCAGATTATGAGGTACAACCTTGCCTTTACTTTGTTCTTTGATAAATCGCTTTACCAGGCGGTCTTCTAACGAATGAAAGGAGATAACCGCCAGACGACCACCAGGCTTTAACACCTTAGTTGCCGCTTTCAGACCCACCCGTAATTGCTCAAGCTCTGCATTTATATAAATGCGGATACCCTGAAAAGCCCGGGTGGCCGGATGTTTGTATTTGTCTTTTACCGGAACCGCCTGATCAATCAGTTCAGCAAATTCAAGGGTACGGCTAAGCGGTTGAGTTTGACGACGTTCCACCACCGCGTGAGCTATACGCTTACCAAACTTTTCTTCACCAAATTCTTTAATAACCTGGGTGATATCCTGAAGCTCTGCTTTGTTTAGCCAGTCAGCGGCACTGATACCACGGCTGGTATCCATACGCATATCTAAAGGGCCGTCGCGTAAAAAACTAAACCCGCGGTCAGCATCGTCCAGCTGAGGTGATGAAACACCCAGATCCATCAATACACCGTCAACTTTACCGCCCAGCCCTTGTTGTTCGAGCTGCTCAGCCAAAGTGCCAAAGGGTTCATGAATAATTGAAAAGCGCGGATCGCTCAACAACGGTTGAGCTGCTTCAATAGCCTGAGGATCGCGGTCAAAAGCAATCAAACGACCCTGTTCTGATAGTTGTTCAAGAATTTTACGAGAGTGCCCGCCACGGCCGAAAGTGGCATCAACATAGACACCATCTGGTTTAATCGCCAGACCGTCCATACATTCGTTAAGTAAAACAGAGATGTGAGCAAAGTTGCTCATAAAGAAAAATCCTGTAAACGTTCGGTAAGTTCAAAGTTTCCTTCACGCTCAATATCCATATCTGCTTCAACCTGACGGGCCCAAATATCGGCATCCCATATCTCAAGTTTATTAAGCTGACCTACTAACATAATTTCTTTGTTCAGATTTGCGCGTTCGCGTAGAGGAGAAGACAACAGAAAACGTCCGCTTTTATCCATTTCGCCCTCGGTTGCATAACCAAGTAGCAAGCGTTGCAAACGACGTTCAGCAGGAATAGTACTGGAGAACTTACTAAGTTTTAATTCAATTTCTTCCCATTCGGGAAGTGGGTAAAGTAGCAAACAACATTGTTGTGTATCGGCGGTGCAGACCAGCTGACCGTTGCAATCATCCAACAAAGGTTGACGATATTTTGTTGGTATGGCCAACCTTCCCTTTGCGTCTAGATTGATTGCGTTAGCGCCGCGGAACATTCCCCTAGCCTTTTTTTATTTTTGTTTGTATTTTTCTTGTTTTATGGATGCTGCTCTGCAAAAACGATGTCTTTCGATCCACAATTCGCCACATTTACCCACTGCTTGACAGTGTAGGTAGGTTGCGCGGTCACTGTCAAGCAAAAAACCTGGCTGCAAGCCGCGTGGCCATTGACTTTGACCTGTATCTATATACAGTGAAGCGCTGAAGTGGCTGATAATTGAACAGAAAAAACCGAGGCGGACGGACTAATTTTTTTAAATTTTATTTATAGAAAAGCGCAAACGGGGGGTTGTATAACCGTATGGTGGGTTTTAAGAGCGACCCGGCGAAAAACATTCAGTGCTGTCCAAAGCAAAAATCAGAATCGTACGAATAAAAAAGCCGGCTGCGATATTTAAACCAAAGCCGGCTTTTTTAAAAGATGGGGGTCAAAACTTACTGGTTGTTAGCGTCGTTTTGTTGTTGCTTCTGTTCCTGCTTCTGTTCCTGGGCATTTACCGAGCTCAGTTGCATGGTTTGAATTGGGTTGTCAGTTTCTTTAGACAGCTCTACCAGGCGGTTTAACTGACCTAACGACATCATGACCGCATACATTGCGCCTAAAAATCCTGATTTGTGTAACTCAAGTACTTTTTCTTCAGGAAGTTCCAGCATTTTCTTTTCGTTAATGCTAAGCATGCCAGTGACATTGCGCTGCTGACCGTCTTTGTATAAAAGACGAATCTGAATCTCTTCCAATAACTCAAGTTCGATAACTTGTTTTACAAAGCGTTGAGTCATCATTTCACTGTTGGCCAGGTCGCCCAAAAATTGCTGGCGGTTTTGAAGGTACTCAGACGGTTCTCCGCTTTCGGTAAACAAAGGTTGTCCTTCGTCACCTAACAGCTCGCTGTTATCGTCAATATATACACCCAGTTTTTCGCCGTCTGGGCGAACATCAAACGGGTAACGCAATACGTTCATAGGAACGTGCGGACCTTTCCAACGATCTGAAGCCAAAAACAGGTTTTGATTTTGTTCCATGCCCAGCATAGCCACTACATGGTAGCGATCTGCTTTTGGATCTTTAATAAAAACAATTGGCATAGACGATGCCAGCTGTGCAAATTCTTTAATCGATGCTGCAGCAAGGTGGGTTTTCTTTGCAAAGGCGAAGCTGTTGTTCACCGCTACTTTGGTGTCTTTGTGTTTTTCTTTATCTAGCGGAATGTAATTAATAGCCATAATCTACTTCTCGTAACAGTTAGGGGTGGTAATGAATACATGGATCAGAAGACAACGCCACAAGCGGATTGTTTCATGCGTTCCACACTGTAAACCGGCGTAAGATGCCAAGGTTAAAAATGCATGGAAAAGTATTACCACGATATTTACTTCAACAAATGCCCTGCCCTGTTGCACGTTCTTGCGCGTGCTCCTAAACAGCAGGGAGTGGGGGCAGTATCCCGTATTTACGGGCGTAAGTCACGCGCATGCACCATATCAAGTTTTAAGATTTTATGACAACCGATTAACAGTTTTTTTTAATCGGTAACCAAACTGGTATCGCCGCACTGGTCATGGCACACTGGCTACAGATTGTTCTTCTGTTCGTTCCAAACAAAATTAACTTGTTGAATTTCATATAAAAGGAACCTTGTTTTATGTTTGCAAAATCTTCTTTGCGCGCCGCTTTGTTTTGTGGCGTAAGTTGTACCCTGGCCGCCCCTGCTCTCGCCGCCGAGGTATCGTCTCAAGCCAAAGACCTTGCTCAAAAAAGCATCATTGTGGATGGCCACATTGATGTTCCTTATCGTATCCACGATGTGTGGGCCGATGTAACCCAGGCCACTGATGATGGCGATTTTGACTATCCGCGCGCTAAGCAAGGCGGTTTGAATGCCCCTTTTATGTCTATTTATGTACCGGCCTCTTTGGATAATTCGTCAGAGTCGACGCAGTTGGCGCATCGGCTAATAGACTCGGTTGAAGCCATTGCATACCGTGCCCCAGACAAATTTGCTATTGCAACCAGTGTTAAAGAAGTAAAAGATCAGTTTGATAAAGGCCTAATTTCGCTGCCCATGGGTATGGAGAATGGCTCACCTATTCAGGGTGACATAGCCAATTTACACACCTTTTACGAACGCGGTATCCGCTATATTACGCTGGCCCATTCGCAGGCAAATCATATTAGTGACTCCTCGTATGACTTACGTCGAAAATGGAAAGGCCTGAGCCCGTTTGGTAAAAAGCTGATTAAAGAGATGAATAACATAGGTATGCTTATTGATATCTCTCACGTGTCTGATGATGCGTTTTATCAGGTGATTGAACTAACCAATACGCCCGTTATTGCATCGCATTCTTCATTACGTCACTTTACCCCGGGCTTTGAGCGTAATATGAGCGACGATATGCTCAAAAAACTGGGCAAAAATGGCGGCATTGTGATGATAAACTTTGGTTCTGGATTTGTGACCAAAGAAGCGCGCAAGTGGCGGGATGGTTTAAGTAAGCATACTCGCAAACTGGTCACCAAGTATGGCAAAGATAGCGATGAGGTCATTAACGCAGAAAGCAGCTATCGTGAGCTGAAGCCTTATCCTTATTCAGACTTATCTGAAGTATTGGATCATATTGATTACGTGGTGAAATTAATCGGTATTGAGCATGTAGGTATTGGTTCAGATTACGATGGTGTGGGCGACACCCTACCTACCGGCCTCAAAGACGTTGCAGCATTTCCTAATCTGATACAGGGTCTGATGGACCGCGGCTATAAAAAGGCTGATATTACAAAAATTCTGGGCGCAAATTTTTTACGCGTCTGGGAGCAGGTTGAACAATACGCTGACAAGCATTAGTTTAGATAGCATAAAAAAACGAGTTACGTTCCCTGACGATACTTATTGCGCGCAATTGGCCATCGTCAGGGTAACGTCACGTACCTGTTATTTTTCGGTCGCTTGTTTAAAGTCGTCGTAACTAATATAAGGCTTGGGCCGATTTGCATCTAGCAGGGTAGGAACTGAGTCGGTATTAGCATTAATAAAAGCGTTAAGCATAAACACCATTTGCCGGTACAGCGGGTTAGGCTCAGGCACTGCACACCGCTCCTGTGGATTCACCATGCTGGTTTTAAAATGCATGTCAGCAACCAGTTTGCGGTTTAAAGGCAGGTCGGCATGGCAAAGATCATAGTCTTTGTCGATTTCAAAAAAGGTGTTGGTGTTATCGGCAAACTCTAAAAGACGCTTCACCCCTTTTATAGGCGTGGTATGGTCGGCTTGCGAATGCGCCGCAAACACCGGTACTTTTATACGCTGACCGTTATCTAAGCGCTGACGAATTGAACTAATAATGTCCATCAATTCCAACCCCGCATGGCCCGCCACGGTAGGATACTTATACGGATTTGGGCCGTTTGTTTCGTAATCGCCATCAATGATTCTGGACAAAGCTTTTATGCCCCAGATTTTCCACATAATTTCGGCGTTATCTGTTAACGCCATGGCGCCTGAAAACAACAGCAGCCCGGCTATGTTATCAGGCTTTTCAAGGTAATAGTCGACCGCCAGTGCCCCACCTGTGGAAAACCCTCCGATAAAAAACTGTTTTCCTAAAGGCTGGCTGATATTGACGATAGTTTCGACATGTTGTTGCCAGCGTTCTGCCAGTTTTTTATCTTCCATATCAGAATCGGCGCTGCGTAAACCGTGCCCTGGGAGCAAAGGGACCACCACGGTAAACCCCCGGTCGTGTAATACGCCGGCAATAGCCCGCATAAAATATGGTGAGTCGCTCAGCCCGTGAAACAAAATTGCCACGTTGTCTGTAGGCTTACCATGATGCAAGATAAAGGGGCCATTACCTTCGTTTCTCAGCTTATCTGAACAGACTCTGAAGTGGTTTACCTCAGCTTCGCGACACCGTCGAGTCGTCTCAAGTTCATCTTGGTAAAGCTGACTAAAATTATTAAACACCTGCTGAACCGGCGCAGCAAACGCAGCCGAAGAAAAAAATAACATGATGCCTGCAGATACTAGGGTCCATCTCAAGGGAAATTGCTCCGGTTACGGTTAACAAAAGTTCAGCTTTTTATTTTAGCACGAGGTAATACCAGAACAACGGCTATTACGTTCATGGGATATGTCCCTGTCAGTATTCAACTCCATATCTTTAGGTTTGTCGCAATGACTGAAAAGCCCCAGAATCCGCTATGCTTAATCGCGAAGTAGTACTTTTTTAGTACGGCGAAACAGACGAAAAAGGCAAAACGAGGCGAAAGCGCGTGACGCAAAGCCACCGGTCTTTGTTACCAACATTTTATTTTGGTAAATGACAGCGGGGTTACCGAACATTCTGATACAGGTTATTAGTCTGATTCGCTTTTTCTGTCGGCAATTTACATGCGGATAAGGAACAATACCATGATCATTTTAATAGGCGGCGAGAAAGGAGGCAGCGGCAAAAGCTGTCTGGCTCAAAATATCGCTGTATATCTTCGTAATGAAAAACAAGCCAGCGTATTGATGGTGGACTGCGATCCACAGCGAACGACCTCTGACTGGATTCAGGAGCGCAATGCTAACGAGGCCCTGCTCTCCATAAATTGTGTTCAGCTGTACGGCAAGATTCGCAACGATTTGCTGAGTCTGCGTCAGCATTATGATTATGTAGTTATTGACTGCGGCGGCCAGGACAACCTTGCTCTGCGCTCGTCAATGGCGGTGGCAGACCATATTCTTATTCCGTTAAGGCCCAAACGCCGTGACCTGAAAACGGTTCCCCATATGGAAGATATTCTTTCTACCTGCAAAATGGTGAACCCACGAATGAATGCAGCGTTTGTCATTACGCAATGTCCATCATTACCTTCGTTAGCGGGTCGAATTTTAGAGGCCAAAGAGGTGTGTCGTTCTTTTGAGGTACCGGTTCTTAATTCGGTCACTTTCAGCCGTAACATGTACGATGATTCTGAAGAGTCTGGAATGTCGGTTATGGAAAGCGAACCTAAAGGAAAAGCCGCGATTGAAATACGCAGTATTATCGAAGAGCTTCTGACCCGGGAAAACGGAGAAAGCTATGAGTCTTTCCAGCCTCAAAAAATCCAAGCCGTCGGTTAGTAACAAAGCGCCGGTTAGTGTCGAATCTTTTATTGACCAGGCAGTGAGTTACGCAAATGGTGAGCGCATAGACACGACATTATCCAATGTTGTCAGAATGCCCGACAAAACACCGGGTGGCCCCCATAAGAAAATGCGCAGAGCCACCTTCACTCTTGACGAAAAAACCATTGAAAAATTTACGTTGCTAAGTGAACAAACCGGTACTGCGCGCTCTAAGCTTATTCGATTGTGGGTTGAGCAAGCGATGGTAGAAACAACCCAGGAGGTTTTACGTCAGGAGCTGCTTTATTAGCTTTTTACCAAAGCTTACAATAAATAGGTAATTGAGTCTTATCACCTTCTTTCATTAGCTTAATCGCATGTGGTAAGGTAATACATTGCTACACACGCCACTTTGGTTTGGTACGATGCAATATTTTTGTCGGCTTGTTTGTGCAGTGCTGCTATTTTCGTTTGCAAAGTTTGGACTGGCTTCCCCAAGTCAGTTTCTTTCCTGCTCGCCCGATGTTTGCAGACAGCTATCACAGCTTAACCACGACTTTGACAATGGGCTTTCTGAACAAGCCCGACAAAACCTGAGTCAACTGATTGGCTCACTAAAAAACCTTGATAACCCGGACGATCTGGCCGCGGCGCATTTTTACCAAGGGCTTTTTGCCCGCGCCGATAGTCAATATGATAATGCGCACAAGGCTTTTGTAGAAGCTTTACGCTTTTGCGAAGATCCCAGCCAAGCGATAGTAAAAGCATTTATTTTGGGTGAAATTGCAAAAGTTCATCAGCTGCAGGGCAATTTACAGGCTGCCCTGGATCATGCATACCGGGCGCTGCAGCTTTATCAGAAGAAGCAAAATTTAGCGGGCGTTGCCTGGCAGCAGGTTACCCTGGGAAGTATTTTGCTGGCCCGGGGCCAGTACGAACCTGCCCTGGCAGTCCTGCAACAGGTCGCCAAAAATAACCAAGAGCAACAAGACAACGCACTCACCGGACAGGTATTTTACTTTATCGGCGTAACTTACTTACGCTTACAGCACTTTGAGCTGGCGGGGCAGTATTTAGCAGATGCGCAAACTCATTTTAGCCATAGCCCAGATACGTTTTATCTGGCCTCAACTTACTTTAGGCTGGGCGAGCTGAATTTTCAGCTCAGTGATACCGTGACCGCCCGTTTGCACCTTAATAAAGCGTTGATACTGTTTGGCCAGATAAACGCGCCTTTCATGTTACACAAAGCGCAAAGCTTGTTGGGGCTTACTGAAATCAGCGCAGGTCAGCTGGCTCAGGGACAAGAACGACTAAACTCAGCAATGGCGTTTGCCCAAACACAACCCACACCCAAGCTAGAAGCTTACCTTCATCTTTATATGGCCAAAGGTTTATGGCTGGCCAAAAATCCTGAGCAAGCGCTGGCACATGTGGATAAAGGCGAGCGTATGGCCATTTCCCAGCAACGTGCCGGGCTGCATTCAGAATTTTTAAAACTTAAAGCGCAATTATTATTCGACCAACAAAAGTATCAACAGGCGTACGAAGTACAGCAACAAAGCTACGCCATGACGGCATCTTTAGCCAATCAGGCCCGGCTGTTACCTATTATTCAACAAAGTGCCTTATTGCAAGTCCAGCGCCAGGCGCAGTCTATCGAGTTACTTAAGCACAGCAAAGCCACCGAACTTGCCCAGGCTGAACAAAGAAACCTGCGAAATATGCTTGTTCTTGGCTCTGTTATTACTTTGATGTTGTTACTATTTTTACTGTTTAGCCGCTACACCCATCAGCGCCAGAACATGTGGCTTAGACAACAGGTTAAAGCGCGAACCATAGAATTAGAAAGCAAAAACAAACAGTTACAAGAAGCCTTTAAATCGCTTGAACAGGCCAGTTTACGCGACCCTCTAACCGGACTGTACAATCGCTATTATTTAGATACCCGGTTACCGGGCGAGTTTCGGCGCGCACAGTACGCCTGTGTGCAGGCGGCAAAAAACAATACTGCCACCGATACCGACTTGCTCTGCTTTTTAATGGACATCGATAATTTTAAACAAATAAACGATGAGTACGGGCACTTGTCGGGCGATCGGGTACTGGTTCAGTTTGCGGCCCTGATTCAGGATGTGTTTAGAGAAACCGATCTGCAAATTCGCTGGGGGGGTGAAGAATTTCTTGTTATTTGCCGACATGCAAGCCGCAGCAGTACAGAAGAGCTGGCTGAGCGATTCCGGCAAACGGTCGCGTCCAATGTTTTTATTCTGGCCGACGCACGACCGTTAAAAGTCACCTGCTGTATTGGCTTTAGCGTATTACCGCTGAATCCTCACGGGCCTTTTAATACTTCATGGTCTACCACCTTTGCGCTGATTGATTATTGCCTGTATGCAGCAAAGCTATCGGGTAAAAACTGTTGGGTGGGCGTGCGCGAGGCTCGTGAATTGCAGATGCAGTCGCAAGATGCATCAATCGCGAATGACGATGCCACATCAGTACTGTCGAAAAAGTTTAATTTAGCAAAAATAAGATTGGCCACCTCACTGAACAACAGTGCCAGTATCCGGTGGCCAGATGATAACTGACTTGCGGTTTTATACGCCGGTTTTCAGGTCTTCCATATGGTATTTGTCAATCAATGAGTAAAGGGTTGGCCGGGTTACTCCCAACAACTCTGCGGTTTTTGACATATTTTTGTCAGCGGTTAAATACGCCCGCCGTATGGCTTTGCCTTCGGCTATTTCCCGAACTTCGCGTAAATTTAGCGTTTCGGTTTCAGCCGGTTTGTCAGGCGCAATCAAGCCCAAATCTTCAGCTTGCACCACCTGACCTTCAGCCATAATTACCGCAGACTTCAACTTATTTTGCAGCTCGCGAATATTGCCAGGCCAGCGATGCGCCAATAAGGCTTGAATCGCGCCTTCAGAAAAACTTTTTGCTTTGGCCCCAAATTCTTCGCGATACTGGCCTAAAAAGGTACGAGCGAGTAACACAATATCCTGGTCGCGGTCTCGTAGCGGCGGGATCATAATCGGTATTTCACCGATACGATAATACAAATCTTCCCGAAAGGTCTCTTCAGCCACCATAGTTTGCAAATTACGGTGGGTTGCACAAATGACCCGTATGTCCACGGATATTTCTGCACGTCCACCCACACGCTCGATAATTCGCTCTTGCAAAAAGCGCAGCATTTTAGCCTGTAACCCAAGAGGCATGTCACCGATTTCATCCAGAAATAAAGTGCCGCCCTGAGCGGTTTCAATTTTACCTAACGTGGTTTTATTGGCCCCGGTAAATGCCCCCTTTTCATATCCAAAAAGTTCACTTTCTAAAAGGTTTTCAGGAATTGAGGCACAGTTGATGGCTACAAAAGGTTGATCTTTTCGCGGGCTGTGTTCATGAATACTGCGTGCAAACACCTCTTTACCCGTGCCGCTTTCTCCCAGCAATAAGGTGCTGATGTCGGTACCGGCAATTTTTTCAGCCCGTCTCACCACAGCCTGAATTGCCTCACTGTTACCAATGATACGACCCATACCGGGGCGGGTTTTTGCCAGAATGCGGTTTTCATTTTCTAGTTTAGCTAAGTTGGTGGCACGGTTAACCAGAAGCTTTATCGTGTCTGAGTCTATGGGCTTTTGATAAAAATCATAAGCGCCAAGCTCAATGGCTTTTAGGGCGTTTTCTTTGTCGTTGTTGCCCGTCACCACAATAACTTTGGTACGCGGTGCCAGCGCCATAATTTCTTCCAGCGTTGCTAGCCCTTCAGAGGCATTAGCGGGATCAGGTGGCAAGCCTAAATCCAGGGTCACCACTTTTGGTTCGTGACGACGCAACTGAGCAATGGTTGAAGTACGATCATCGGCAAAAACCACCGAGTAATCTGTAAAACTCCATTTTAATTGTTTTTGGATCCCCAAATCGTCATCGACAACTAGTATGGTATCCGTCATGTGCTGGTTATCCTGTGTAAATTATTGATGTAACTTATCAGTCAAGTGGAAAAGCCAGGGTAAAGCAGCTTCCCTCGCCTGGTTGACTGCGTACGGTCAAATACCCTTTGACCGACTCCATGTAATGTTTTGCATCGTAGGCACCTATGCCCATTCCTGCATTACCTTTGGTGGTGTCAAAAGGTTTAAATAAGCGTTGTTCTATAAATTGTTTATCCATACCACTGCCATTATCTTCAATCAGCACACGTTGCTGCTTTTCAGCTTCGTCTACCTCTAAGGTAATGGTCACATAGCCGTTTTCTGCGGTTGCCTGCTGCGCATTGCTTACCAAATGGTAAATAACATTAGAAAATTTCTCGGCATCAACCACCACGGTACTCTCCTGTGAACAGATAAGCTGTGGTACAGGAAGCAAATTATGACACCGGTTTTGCAATACATGCTGTATCAGTGGTGATAACAGCTGTGCCTGGTCTATACCTTTGTCATCTACATTTTTTTCGGTCAGCTGCCGCAACATCTTATCCATTCTGGCTTTGGTGTAATGCAATGTTTCAAACGTATCTTCAATAAATTCAGGATTATTCTTGTGTTGCTCGGCGTTACATAAAATCAGATCGACCTGAGCCATCACATTTTTAAGGTCGTGCAAGACAAAGGCTGACATGCGGTTAAACGCCGCAAATTGCGCATTTTCTGCTACGGCATTGGCTGCTTCACTGTGCAAAATATAGGTGGCAACCTGCTCACTTACGGCATGCAAATAGTCACGTACCTCCCAGTTTAGCGAAACGCTTTGACCAGAATTATGTAGCAGCGCAAAACCCCATACTTTTTCCTGGTTAAACAAAGGTACTACCAGTTCAAAGTTCATTGCTTTAACCATAGCCCGGTCTAGCTGCAACCCTTCGTATTTAAAAGGATTCACCTGGTATTCGGGTAAATCAATCAGCCAGTTGGTACTGGCACAAAACGGAATAAGCTGACGTAATACGCACCGTTCAGCTTCATTAAACTCTACGTCCCCACACTCACTGACCAGTTCAACATTGTTACCCACAATTTTGGCCAGCACCCCGTTGTCATAATTAATAGCCTCGCAGGTGCCTTTTAGTGCATGGCCGTACACTTCATGCATACCGGTGGTTTGCGAGGTCAGCGCTTTGGTGAGTTTGACCCATTCAACCCGGTAATCAAATTGATTAGCAAAAAAGTGTTTGGTGATAAACACTTTGGTGCGATTACGCAGGCTATTCGAGGTGATAACCGCGGCCAGCAAGGTTAACGATAACCCCAGTGTGATAATTTGAAAGGTTGTACCCCAGTTACCGCCAAAGTAATTAACGGCGTAGCCTGCCATAGCCACAACAAACAAAAAGCCCCCGGCCACCAGCATAATAGAGCTGTGCAGCACCACCTGACGCGATATAAATATATCTACGCCCCAGTGTTTAATACGGCGTATGGCCACCACCAAAAAAGGTAGGATTAAAAAGTAGAAAAAGCCGCGGGCGGCAATAAACCCGGGGTCGACAATGTTCACCATAGTCGCATTTACATAGGTAACAAATTCAAATAGGTGTACTGCGCCTAACGAAATTACCAGCGGTTTATAAGCCCACCGGTCTTTATCAACTTGTCGGTACAACACTTCAAGCAATAACAACACTTCTAATGACAATATCGTCATCATTAAAAAGAGTGTCGACAGCTCGAACCGAAAAAACCAGGGCGCAATTAATGTGACCAGACCGGGTAATAGGATAAACATGGTCACCGGCCGGCGTAGTACATCCCATATGGTGGTGAAGTCATTTCGTAAGCAGCTGGCTAAAAAAAGTAGCCAAACCAGGAGCTTGGTGGCATCGGCGGTCAGCAAAAAATGCAGACTCACCGGACCGGTTAAATACGTAATATAACCGACTGACCAGCCAAAGCTGACCAGGGTGGCCAGCATTAACAGATATTTAGCCAGACCGGCTTTACGAACTGTGAACAGCAGCAGCAATAAGCCCAGATGGCCCAGTGCGTTCAGGGTATAGCCGATATCTGCCAGCATTATCTTCCCTAATAAATAAAAAAACAGGCCATTGCGCTTAGCGCTTTTGCAACACCAGACTACCTATAGAATAGCCCGCACCAAATGAGCATAAAACGCCATAGTCGCCCTGGGTTAAATCTTTGTGGTGCAACCCAAAGGCAATAACCGAACCGGCTGACGCGGTATTGGCGTACTCGTCCAGCACTATCGGCGCTTCCTGAGCATTAGCTTCACGTCCTAACAGCCGCTTACAAATCAGGGTGTTCATATTAATATTGGCCTGATGCAGCCACCAGCGCGTGACATCAGCCGCAACTAAAGAATGGCGGGCTAAATGCTGCTCGATATGATCAGCTGCCATGGGGCAAACTTCTTTGAAGACCTTACGCCCTGCCTGATGAAACAACTTATCGGGACCATACGGGTCAACATCATTTGCGCGGCTCATATAGCCGAAGTTTGAGCGAATATTATTTGAATATTTAGTCAGCGCCTGGGTACTCAATACATCATAAACATGCTCAGCATTCGCTGTTTCAGCAGTTTCGAGCACAGTAGCTGTGGCAACATCCCCAAAAATAAAGTGGCTGTCTCGATCGGTGTAGTTAATTTGCGGAGAAACCAGCTCAGGATTAATCACCAGTACACATTTAGCATTACCCGCTGCAATCATTTCATACGCCCGGTGCATACCAAACGTGGCAGCAGAGCAAGCCACCAACATATCAAAGCCAAAGCCCTCAATGCCCAGCTGCTCCTGAACCTCGATGGCAATGGCCGGATACGAGCGTTGGGTATAAGCGCACGAAACAATCACAGCGTCGACATCGCTGGCCTGTTTGTTGGCTTCGGCAAGGGCCTTTTTGGCGGCATGCAGAGCTATCTCGGCCTGATCAGACAACTCGGTTTCTGAGCGTTCTGGAATGCTGGGTCGCATCCGCTCTACCTCCAGCGCGCCCTCTTTACAATAAATATAACGTTGCTTAATGCCAGAAGCTTTTTCAATGAATTCGGCGCTTGAGTGAGGTTTAGCCGCTACCGTGCCTGCCTCAATCTCTTCATTATGCTGGGCGTTAAAAGCATCTGCATAAGCATTATAGCTTGCTACCAGCTCTTCGTTGGTGACAATAAACTCTGGGTTCCAGACACCTACACCACTTACTACAATCTGTTGTGCCATTGTTATCTCTTTGGTTAGTGAGTTAATACTTACCGGCGTCTTATCTGCTATTGCAGCGTACTGCTGCTTTTACACACGGTTATTAACATAAATGATATACCAGTGTAGCTTATCGCGTTATTTCGACCTTGTCATGGCACAAAAAAGCCCGCTACAACGTTGGATACAATTGGCCTGGTTATTCTTTAGGTTCACGTTGGGCTATCCCCGGCATGACTAGCAAAAGAAAACAAACTAAAACACCCGCTATACGTAACTTTATTGTCTGTGATTTTTGTAAAACCGGGACCTTGTTAAAAGTATTTGTCTGGGAGTGCATCTTTTTACGAGCGCGGTGCGTTAACAAACAAATAGCACTTACAAAACCGGCTAAAGGCTGACGTAGTGTTAATGCAACTTACTCTTTATGAAACAAATTTGGAGCATACTGTAAACCGCTGGTACTCATATTCGCGAACCAGTAAACTGAGCATCAATACGGGTACTCGAACTGCTACAATCATTGTTAAAAATAACCAATAAGGATTTTTATATGTCTGCGTGGATAAAACCTCTGCTTGCTTTGGGCCTCACCGTGGTACTAAGCGGCTGCGCTACATCCCCCACAGGCCGTAATCAGGTACTGCTGTATTCTTCTGATCAACTTGAACAAATGGGTGACCAAGCATTTTCGAGCATGAAAGAAGAGCTGAAAGTCTCCAACAAGCGGGTGCAAAATTCTTATGTTGAATGTATTGCTAACGCCATTACCCCTCATGTACCGCAGTCTGTTTATGCTGGACAGTGGGAAGTTGTGGTGTTTGATGATGAACAGGTAAACGCATTTGCCTTACCCGGTGGAAAAATAGGGGTTTATACCGGCCTGCTGAATGTTGCTGAAAACCAGGACCAGCTGGCGGCGGTTATTGGCCATGAGATTGCTCATGTTATTGCCGAGCACGGTAATGAGCGCATGTCGCAAGGCACCCTTATAAATATGGGCTCGCAAGCTGTTGGTCAGGTATTGGCAGCAAACGAAGTCAGTCAGACCGGCCCTATTATGGCGGCAATTGGTTTGGGGGTTCAGGTAGGTGTTCAGTTGCCCTTTAGCCGCACTCACGAGTCTGAAGCAGACGTCATTGGTCTTCAGTTGATGGCTCAGGCTGGTTTTAATCCTCGCTCTTCTATTCAGCTTTGGAAAAACATGGATGCGGCCAGCTCGGGCGAACGCCCGATGGAATTCTTATCTACTCACCCGGCCCCGCAAACGCGTATTGAAGAATTACAGGCTAATATGGGCCCTGCATTAGCTGATTACCAAAATACGTCACAGCGACCTTCGTGTAAGTCATAAGCATGCCATGTGCTGGTATACCGGTCACAGATTTAGGTTGGTTCAGACCAACATTATTTAACCTGGGTCATCAGGTATAAAAAAAGCGCCACAAAGGCGCTTTTTTTTATTGTTACAACAAACTTATTACGCTCTGGCCTCTTTGGCGGTTGCGTCTTTGTCACCGTTATCTTCTTTGTAAAAATGAACATCCATTTGTGGATAAGGTATCGTAATGCCTTCTTCGTCAAAACGAAGTTTCACTTTTTCGGTGAAATCGAGTCGCAGCGCAAAGTTGTCTGCCGTGCTCACCCACGGACGAACAATAAAGTTAACGCTGTTCTCACCTAGCTCAGATACTGCAACAAGCGGCGCTGGCTCTTTTAGCACCCGCTCGTCAGCGTGCACCAATTCTTCCAGAATTCTTTTGGCTTTAAGTAAGTCATCGTCGTAGCCGATACCAAATACCATATCGCAACGACGTGTCTCTTTGGCCGAATAGTTAGTGATATTGTCATTATAGATTTTACCATTCGGGATTGTGATTTCTTTGTTATCCAGGGAGGTCATGATGGTATGAAAGATACCGATTTTCTGGACGATACCCGTAGTGCCAGCCGCTTCGACAAAGTTACCGGATTTAAACGGTTTGAAGACCAGCAGCATTACACCGGCAGCAAAGTTTTTCAAAGAATCCTGCAATGACAAACCAATTGCCAGACCCGCAGCACCGACGATAGCGACCAGAGAAGTCGTGTCTACCCCTAACTCATTTAACGAAGCCACTATAACAAACAACATTAATATGGCGCTGATGATCGATTCTAAAAAGTTTATCAGCATTTCGTCATGTTTTGATTTCGCCATAAGGCGACGAAACATCGACATTATAAAGCTAACAACAATACGACCAATAACGAAGATGATAATGGCCATGGCAACATTGATAGCCCATGGCACCGCATATTCGTTGAAGTACATCTGAATATCTTCGGTAGATACCAGGTCTATATTTTCCATTTTTCACTCCCGCAGTATGGTTTGACAACTCACTGATAATTATACGCTAACAGGTTAGCTTGGGCCGATGCAATGATTCTGGCGCACAACCCCGGTGTGCAAAAAGCTCAGAGGGTTATACCACTGATTGACCAGAATCGATTTATTTAACGTATCCAACCACTCAGGACGGTGGGCACTGTCATATTGTTACAAATTACGCTTAATGCAAGTAGCTGTTTTCAATATTATTTAGAAAATAAAACCAAATACGTGCTTATTTAAGGTGACATGGCCTGTCCAAACTTACTATCATGGATGCTTCCCTGCTCCGAATGCTAACGGATCAAGCTGTATCACGCCTCGGGGAAGATCTCAGTAACCCTTAGACTTCTGACTTTCAAGTGTCTCTAAGCGGTTGGCTTTAACCTGACGAAACCAAGGATCAGACAATGTTATTTCTTACAGTGCTTTTTGTCATTGTAGTAGTGTTGTTTGCCTATGCACTAGCTTCAGACAAAGGCAAAAACACCATTCATGCGCGTCGTAACGCGCCGTCCCCTGCTCCTCGTTCACTAAGCCGTATATCGAAGAAATCCTCACCCAAGGTGGTATCCATCAGTTCTTAATCCGGTCGCTACCGGGGTTGAGGTTGGTTTTTGAAGGGCTGACAGGCATTGCTTCTGCCGGGCTAAACTCGTTATCATTATACTTACTCTAAACAAGAAGTATGTTGCATGCGCATTCCTCGCTTTTACCATAACGGCCCTATCGCCACCGACACTGAGTTTTCTTTAACTTCTGAAGCAGCGCATCATGCCAGCACTGTATTAAGAGTAAAAGCCAATCAGCCGATTGTTTTATTTAATGGTGACGGCAACGAATACAGCGGTCAGATTATCAGCGTGGCCAAACGAGAGGTCACGGTTGAGATGGATGCCTGCTTGTCGCTGAATGTCGAATCGGCGCTGACTCTACACCTTGCTCAGGGGGTCTCTAAAGGCGATCGAATGGACACAGTGTTGCAAAAAAGTGTCGAGCTGGGAGTCACCGAAATTACGCCGGTTATTACTGAGCGCTGTACGGTAAAGCTGGACGAAAAACGCTGGGAGAAAAAGTTTCAGCAGTGGCAAAAAATTATTATCGGCGCCTGTGAACAAAGCGGCCGTAACACCCTGCCTACCCTTCACCGGGTACAGACGTTACATCAATTGCTGGCCGGCTCTACCCGACAACAGCGGCTGGTTTTGGCCCCCGGCGCCAGCAGTATTTTCAGCCGTACCGCGTATTGCACCCACGGGTATCGTTTGTTGATAGGCCCTGAAGGAGGGCTGTCTGCCAGTGAAATTCGACAGGCAACCGAGTCAGGCTATGAGGCGGTCAGTATGGGCCCACGTATTTTACGCACTGAAACCGCAGCTATTGCCAGCTTGAGCTTACTTCAGGGTATCCACGGCGATATCTAAAAGTTGTTGGCTGCGCGGTATTACTGAATATTCATAACTGCGCGTACAGATTGATAAATTAGCCAAACCGACCTTGAAAAATGGCGGCCGGGCGCCATATTCAAAAAACACTCTTATCAGATAAAAGTAGACTGCCATGACCTATACCGTGGGCGTGGTGATGGACCCCATCGCCAATATCAAACCGCACAAAGACACCAGCTTTGCCATGATGCTTGAGGCTCAACGCCGTGGCGCTACTGTGGTTTATTTTGAACCTGGCGATCTATACCTGGACAACGGTAAGCCAATGGGGTTGGCACGTAACATTACGGTACAAGACACTAACACAGACTTTTATCAGCTAGGTGAACGTTATACCGTGGCTTTAGGGCAGATTGATGTGCTGCTGATGCGCAAAGATCCACCCTTTGACAGCGAATTTTTATATTCAACGCAGGTGCTCTCTTTAGCCCAGCGAGACGGCGCATTAGTCGTCAACAATCCGCAGGCGCTGCGCGATTATAATGAAAAGCTATTTACCGCCTGGTTCGGCGACTTAATCCCGGATACGCTGGTAACTAGCAATGCCGCTAAAGTTAAAGAGTTTCACGCAACCCACAAAGACATTATTTGTAAACCGCTCGATGGTATGGGCGGTGCGTCAATTTTCAGAATTAAAGAAGATGGCAATAATCTGGGAGTGGTTATAGAAACCCTTACCCAGCATGGCCGGCGTTTTATGATGGCGCAGCGCTACATGCCGCAGATTAAAGACGGCGATAAACGCATTTTAATTGTTGATGGCGAAGTGGTGCCTTACGCATTAGCACGTTTGCCCGGCAAAGGCGAAACCCGGGGTAATCTTGCCGTAGGTGGTACCGGTCGCCCGCAACCATTAAGTGAGTCCGACCACAACATCGCCCGTGCTATTGCCCCGGTTTTAAAAGACCACGGGCTTTTGTTTGTGGGTTTAGATGTTATCGGCGATAAAATCACAGAAATAAACGTTACCAGTCCCACCTGCGTAAGAGAGATAGAAGCCAGTTACGATATTAATATTATGGCGATGCTATTTGATGCGATAGAGCGTCGTTTGAAGTCTACACCGGAGTAATGCATGACCGAGCTAAAAAGCTTACAAAATCATTTGCTCATTGCGATGCCGTCACTTGATGACCCGTTTTTTGAGCGTTCGCTTACCTACATTTGTGAGCACAACGACGAAGGCGCTATGGGCATTGTAATAAACCAGCCTTCGTCAATGAATTTGCAGCAATTGCTAGAACAAACTGATAAAGACCTGGCCGTTGCTGAAAATAAACAAGAACAGATTGTGCTGACCGGGGGCCCGGTAAATCAGGAGCGTGGCTTTGTGTTGCACTCTGATCAGGGCCAGTGGAGCTCAAGCCTGACGCTGGCTGACAATATTGTTATTACCACATCAAAAGACATTTTGTCTGCCATTGGTACCAACGCGGGGCCGGATAAATCATTGATTGCTCTTGGGTACGCAGGCTGGACCGCCGGTCAGTTAGAAAAAGAGCTGCAGGATAATACCTGGCTCACCATTGAAGCTGACCCCGATATATTGTTTAACACCCCTATCGGCGAAAAATGGCAAGCGGCGGTAAACAAACTTGGTATTGATGTGTGGCAATTAACCCCGGATGTTGGCCATGCGTGAAGCTGGCCAGCGTACTGTGCTGGCGTTTGATTTTGGTACAAAAAGTATTGGGGTGGCTGTGGGTCAGGAAATTACCGGCACCGCCTCGCCTTTAGCGGCGCTAAAAGCCAACGATGGCATTCCGGACTGGGAAAAAGTCGGCCAGCTATTTACCGACTGGGCGCCCGACCTGGCTGTAGTCGGGCTGCCCTTAAATATGGATGGTACTGAACAGGAAGTCACCAAGCGCGCCCGAAAATTTGCCAATCGGCTAAACGGGCGGTTTAAAGTCGTGGTCGATACATGGGATGAACGGTTGTCTACCGTCGATGCTAAATCGATGTTATTTGAACTGGGCGGCTTTAAAAAGCTGACAAAAGAAAAAGTTGATAGTGTTTCTGCCTGTGTCATTTTTACCAGCTGGGCTGAAAACCAATATCAATAACGCCTGATTCAGGGCGTAGGCAGGGGTGAACACTGCGGGCAGTCAGATTCAGGCTTAGGTGCCTGACATTGCCAGCAAATGGCAAATTCACCTTCGTTTGCTTCACCACATTGCTGACACTGCCAGTCTGTCTTTTCACCGCTGTTGCGGTCATCTTCTTGTAAAGTATGCACCAGTTTACCTGCTTGTTGTGACCAGCTTTCATCAAGTAACCATACCTGTTGCTGAACATCCTGCCAGGGTAATTCGCCAACCGCCCCGGCTACATATTCGTTCTTCATTAAATATGGGATACCCGCCGTTTCTAACTCGCTACGCAGCCGCTGAATTAGAAATCGATCGTCACTGCCAAACAGTTTTTCCATAATTAATCCATATCAATAGATACATTAGTTAGTGAGCCCAGATCGGTACCCTCACTTGCATCAAGTTTGACCATCAAGCGTAAGTCATTTGGAGAGTCAGCATGATGCAATGCCTGCTCCAGGTCAATATCTCCGCGCTTATACAAGTCATACAACGCTCTGTCGAAGGTCTGCATGCCAGACTCGCGGCTTTTGTTCATGGCCTCTTTTAACTCGCCAATGCGATTGTTTTGAATCAACTCACTGACAAAAGGCGTATTTAACAATACTTCAATAGCAGCCGTTCGGGAGCCATCCTGAGTAGGCACTAACTGTTGGGCCACGATGGCACGTAAGTTCAGGCTCAAATCAAACAGTAATTTTTTATGCAGCTCTTTTGGCGCTAAATGCATAATACGTTCGATAGCCTGGTTGGCGTTGTTTGCATGCAGGGTAGCCACGCACAAGTGGCCGGTATCAGCAAAAGACATGGCGTATTCCATGGTTTGCATAGAGCGTATCTCGCCTAACAAAATGACATCGGGAGCCTGACGCAGCGAGCTTTTAAGGGCATCTTCAAATGAGTGTGTATCAATACCCACTTCACGTTGGGTTACCACGCACTTACCATGACGATGGATAAACTCTACCGGGTCTTCAATGGTTAAAATATGGCCTGAAGAATTATGATTTCGATGGTCAATTAGAGCGGCCAGCGAGGTTGATTTACCTGTACCGGTAGCGCCCACCATTAATATGAGCCCTCTTTTGCTCATAATCACATCTTTAAGCACCGCCGGCAGTCCCAGGTCATCAACTTTAGGAATTTCGGTAACAATGCGCCGTATTACCATTCCTACCGAGTCGCGCTGCCAGAAGGCCGAGCACCTGAACCGGCCCAGACCGCTAATGCCCACTGCAAAGTTGGCCTCTTTCAGCGAGTTCAGTTCTTCAATATAACGCGACTCCATAATGCTATGAACCAGTTCTTTGGCCTGAAACGCAGACAATTTGTCGCCGCCCAGGCTGGTCAGCTCACCATTAATTTTGGCACTAATCGGAAAACCAGCGGTTATAAAAACATCAGAAGCGCCTTTATCAGTAGCCTGGCGTAAAAAGTCAATTAACACGAGCGAAGTCCTTAAAAGGTATTTTGTTTGTCTACCGACTTAGCGGCAGCATCTTGTTGAGAGACAATTCCTTTTGCAACCAAACGCTGCAAACACTGATCCATGGTTTGCATACCAATGGCTTGTCCGGTCTGAATAACAGAGTACATTTGCGGTACTTTGTCTTCGCGTATCAGGTTTCTGATAGCCGGCACCCCAAGCATAATCTCGTGAGCAGCAACACGCCCGCCGCCAATCTTTTTAAGTAGAGCCTGCGAAATTACGGCTCTTAACGACTCGGATAGCATAGAACGAATCATCGATTTTTCAGCGGCCGGAAATACATCGACAATCCGGTCAATGGTTTTTGGGGCAGAGTTTGTGTGTAGTGTACCAAAAACTAAATGGCCGGTTTCAGCAGCTGACATGGCCAGGCGAATGGTTTCTAAGTCGCGCAGCTCGCCCACCAAAATTACGTCAGGGTCTTCACGCAGTGCTGAGCGTAGCGCGTTATTAAAGCTATGCGTGTCACGATGCACCTCACGCTGATTAATCACACTGGTTTTATTCTGGTGTACAAACTCAATAGGGTCTTCGATGGTTAAAATATGGTCGCGTTTTTGCGAGTTGATATGGTCTACCATTGCCGCCAATGTGGTACTTTTACCCGAGCCGGTGGCACCGGTAACCAATACCAGCCCGGTGGGCTGATTGATAATATCTTTAAATATTTCAGGCGCACCCAGTTCATCTAACGTCAGTACCCGGGAAGGAATGGTTCTGAGCACCGCCGCCGCGCCGCGATTTTGAACAAATGCGTTAACCCGAAACCGTGACAAATCTTTTACTTCAAAAGAAAAATCGAGTTCCAGATTTTCTTCGTATTCCTTACGCTGGCTGTCATTCATGATCTCATAGATTAACGCATGAACTTGCTCATGATTAAGCTCAGGGATATTCAGCCGGCGCATTTGGCCGTCGACCCGAATAATTGGCGGTAAGCCTGCTGAAAGGTGTAAATCTGATGCGTTATTCTTAACACTGAAAGCCAAAAGTTCGGTAATATCCACGAAAATATCTCCATATCGTTAGGTGCTCTATGCAAACAATAGCAGAACGACTGAAAACCACCTATGCACGTATAGATCAGGCGACTGCGCAGGCTAATCGTCCTTTAAAATCTGTCCAAATACTAGCGGTATCAAAGACAAAACCGGTATCTGATATCAGGCTAGCGTATGAAGCCGGACAACGTTTGTTTGGCGAAAATTACATTCAGGAAGGCGTAGAGAAAGTTCAGGCACTGTGTGAGCTTGCCGATATTGAGTGGCATATGATTGGCCCCGTGCAATCTAATAAAACCCGCCTGGTTGCTCAAAATTTTGCCTGGGTGCAATCGCTCGACCGCATCAAAATTGCCCGTCGCCTGCATGAGCAGCGCCCCGACGAACTGCCTCCTCTTAATGTCTGCATACAAGTAAATATTGATGACGAGTCGTCTAAATCTGGGGTTACAGCGGCACAGCTACCTGAGCTTGTCGAGGCGATTGAGGGCTATGATCGGCTATGTTTACGCGGACTTATGGCTATTCCCAAAGCGACCACAGATACCGCTCAGCAACACCAGACACTAACTCAACTGGCAGAATTATTTAGCCAATACCATACAAAGCTGAGCAATTTTGATACCCTGTCCGTAGGTATGAGCGGCGATTTAGAAGTAGCCATTGCTCACGGCTCACATATGGTCCGTGTTGGTACGGCTATTTTTGGCGCCCGAAATCCGTAACCTTTTACCGCTTATTTTTTTAAATAAAACTAATAGGACACTCATGCAACAGAAAAAACTCGCCTTTATCGGTGCCGGCAATATGTGCCGGAGCATTATCAGCGGACTTATTCAGTCAGGCTATGACAAAAACCTGATTATGACCAGTAATCCAACCACAGAAGAACTGGACGCAATGGAGCAGGAATTTGGCATTAAGACCTCACAGTCTAATGATGAAGCTTGCGCCTTTGCTGATGCCGTGGTGCTGTCTGTAAAACCTCAGATTATGGGTAAAATGTGCGACGCCCTGAACAAAGACGGTTTTGAAAATAAATTGTTTATCTCTATTGCTGCCGGTCTTACGGTAAGTCGTCTTAAAGAAATGCTGGGCGGCGACGTCGCATTAGTACGCGTTATGCCAAATACCCCAAGTCTTTTGGGTAAAGGCATGTCGGGTTTGTTTGCTGAAGAAAATATTTCCAGCGAAAACCGTCAGTTTGTCGAAGACATGATGAACGGCGTCGGCGCTACAGTCTGGACCGAAAAAGAAGATGAAATAAATGGTGTTATTGCCGCTGCAGGTAGTAGCCCGGCGTATTTCTTCTTATTTTTACAGGCAATGCAAGAAGAAGCGATTAAGATGGGCTTTGACAAAAAAGCCGCGCGTATTATGGTGCAGCAATCCATGCTGGGGGCCGCAGAAATGGTCTGTCAAAATCCAGACCTTGAATTAAGTGAATTACGTGCACAAGTTACTTCAAAAGGCGGAACCACTGCCGCTGCGGTCAATACTCTTATTGATGAAGGCTTAGAAGATACCGTAGCCAAAGCTATGCGAGCGGCCGTATCACGAGCCGAAGAAATGGCCAAAGAATTTTAAACCAGCAGGAAAGATTTAGATGAACGCATCGGTATTTTTAATCTCTACACTGTTCAATCTTTATTTAATGGTAGTGATTTTACGTTTGTGGCTGCAACTGGTTCGGGCCGATTTTTATAATCCTCTGAGCCAGTTTGTTGTAAAAGCCACCCACCCTATTGTGGGTCCGATGCGTCGGGTTATTCCTTCATTGGGTCGGTTTGACACCGCCACTTTTGTGCTGGCGGTAATTGTTTCTTTTGCCAAATTGGCCACTATATCGCTGATTTTTGGCTCAGGAATACTTAACCCTTTGGTTATGTTCTTTGTTGCTGTGATAGACGTGTTTAAAGAAGCCTTTTCTCTCGTATTCTGGGTATTGATTCTACGAGCCATCTTAAGTTGGGTGTCGCAAGGCAATAACCCTATAGAATACGTATTACACCAGCTAACCGAGCCATTTTTGGCACCTATCAGAAAAATCATTCCTCCTATTGGCGGATTAGATCTCTCTATTTTGGTCGCCATTGTTGCCTTGCAGTTTATTCAGCTGTTATTGCAAGACACCTTTGGTTTGTATTGAGCGTCATTTAAAAGGCAGACGATGATTAGCGTAAAGCAGACAGTAACCGGTTTTTTGCTTATGGTAATGGCCACCTTTTTTGCCAGTGCTGAGCAAAAGAAAACCCTGGGCAACTGGGATGTTCACTACATGGTAGTGAACACTGCTTTTTTAACGCCCGATGTGGCTAACGCTTATGATATTGTCAGAAGCAAATATTCTGCGCTGGTTAATATTTCAGTGCTAAACAAAGATAATCAAAAGGCGCAACTGGCAGATGTGACCGGCAGCGCTACTAACCTGTTAGGTACAAAACATAAGCTAACGTTTAGGCGCATTGAAGATGGTGAGGCAATTTATTACCTGGCGGTGTTGTCGTTTGATAACTTAGAAACCTTCCGCTTTGCCATAGATATTCGTCAGGGTGACGCACGCCATACTCTGAAATTTCAGCAAAAGTTGTATACAGAATAAAAAAATAGCCGGGTTTATACCCGGCTATTTTTTGATGTTTACGTTAGCAAATCTGAGCTAGCTTTGCTCTTCGCGTAAAAACACTAAATCGTTTCCGCTACTTTGTTCTTCACTAAAGTAATATCCCGCTACATCGAATTTGTGTAATCCTTCCACCTCATCAATCTGATTTTCCAGTATGAAGCGCGCCATCATGCCGCGGGCTTTTTTGGCATAAAAACTGATGACTTTATAGGTGCCATTTTTTTTGTCTTTAAATTGTGGGGTAACAATTGCACCATCCAGCTCTTTTTTCTTCACGGCTTTAAAGTATTCATTTGACGCCAGATTAACCAAAACATTATCGCCTTGATCTGCCATCGCCTTA
This sequence comes from Alteromonas lipotrueiana, assembly GCF_019249245.1. GTDB lineage: Bacteria > Pseudomonadota > Gammaproteobacteria > Enterobacterales > Alteromonadaceae > Alteromonas > Alteromonas lipotrueiana. Next base: position 105,474 of record NZ_JAESDK010000012.1, read on the forward strand.
TTAAGCTTACTGGTAATAAGACTGCCCCAAAACTGATAAAGGTCTTTGCCCTGACTATTATCCAGTTTGGTGCCCATTTCAAGTCGGTACGCTTGCATTAAATCTAACGGTCGTAAAACCCCATAAAGCCCCGATAATATACGAAAATGCTGCTGCGCATAATCTACCGCCTTGGGGCTTAGGTTGTAGGCATCTAAACCGGTATATACATCGCCATTAAACGCATACATCGCCGGACGCGAATTAGAGGGGGTAAAAGGGGTAGCAAATTCGTTAAAGCGTTGGGCATTTAACATTGCCAGTTTATCGCTGATATTCATTAATGACCCCACCTGCGCAGGAGATAATTCGCGACACCGCTCAATCAGCTTTTTGGCTTCATCAAGCAGTTCAGGTTGAGTATAAGAGTCGGTAGGAAGTGGCGACTCAAAATCAAGGTTTTTTGCGGGGGAAACAACAACCAACATAATAGCTCCAACAAGAAAACGAATAACGCAAGTGTATAGAACTGCTGCTCATTGGCAAATTGAATAACTGCATCAGCTTAATCAATATATCGATTGAATAATGACAAACCACCCCAATGATTACTAGTGGCAATGTATCGCGGTTTTTCATACAGTGGTCAAGGCAATGCAATAGAGGTAAACCCTCTCCTTTGGGCCGCAGTATTGGCGTTTATTAATCGCCTTAGTTTGCAAGATTATTGTTGCCGCCCCTATTTTCTTTTAACCGGTTGGTGAAGGGTTTTCCCGGATAACCGGTTAACATACGCTTTATTAATTAAAAATTCAGAGAGATATATGACTAATCAGTTAGAAGCATTACGCGAGATAACCACAGTAGTGGCTGACACCGGCGATATTGAAGCGATTAAGAAGTATCAGCCTGTCGATGCAACCACCAATCCCTCTTTGCTTTTGAAAGCCGCCAGCCTTCCTCACTACGCACAGATTGTTGACGATGCCGTTGCGTGGGCGAAGCTACAATCAAAAGATCATGAGCAACAACTTACCGATGCCGCCGATAAACTTTCGGTTCTGATTGGTAAAGAAATTTCAGGTTCAGTACCGGGTCGCATTTCTACAGAGGTAGACGCACGTTTATCGTTTGATACCGAAGCGACCATTGCTAAGGCAGAACGGCTGGTTGAACTTTATGCCGATGAAGGTATTGATAAATCACGTATCTTAATAAAAATTGCTTCAACCTGGGAAGGAATACGCGCTGCTGAAGTATTAGAAAAAAAGGGCATCAACTGTAACCTGACATTGTTATTTAGCTTTGCCCAGGCTCGGGCCTGCGCCGAAGCCGGTGCGTTTCTTATATCGCCATTCGTTGGCCGTATTTTAGACTGGCACAAAGCGAACAGTGACAAAAAGGATTATGCGCCGCATGAAGATCCGGGCGTACAGTCGGTGACTCAAATTTACGATTATTACAAGCAATATGGTTACGAAACCATTGTCATGGGTGCTAGCTTTCGCAATATCGGCGAAATACAAGCTCTGGCAGGGTGCGATCGTCTTACCATTAGCCCGGCGTTACTTGAAGAACTGGCCAATGAAACAGCGCCGCTTGAAACTGTGTTAAAAGACAAGGGCGCCAGTGAGACACCGTCTACAGAGTTAAGTGAAAGTGAATTTCGTTGGGATATGAATGAAGATGCTATGGCCACCCAGAAACTGGCCGAAGGTATTCGTAATTTTGCTGCTGACCAGGTCAAACTTGAAGTCACTTTGAAAGAAAAGCTTGATATGTAATTCGTCTAGGACGCAAATCGCTATGTTTAAGTAAGGTTATGTTTATTGCATAACCTTTTGCTTTTAAGAAAACCAGATAAAGGAGTGTTACATGACCACTTTGACCGGTCAGCCTCAATGGCAGCAGCTTACCGAATTAGCAAAATCGGTTAAACAAACGCATATGCGTGATTTATTCGCTAACGATTCTCAGCGCGCTGAGTCTATGCAAGCTGAAGCCTGTGGTATTTTTTTAGATTATTCTAAAAACCGGGTAACCGATGAGGTAATGACCTCTCTATTTGATTTAGCGCGTGCCCAGGGGTTAGAAGAGGCGCGTGAGCGTATGTTTTCAGGTGCGCCTATCAATAAAACCGAGCAGCGCAGTGTTTTACATACCGCATTACGTAATCTTTCTAATCGTCCGGTTAAGTTAGATGGCGAAGATGTTATGCCTGAGATTCAGGCAACATTAGACAAAATGCGTGATTTTACCCAGTCTATTCATAATCAAACGCATACCGGCTATACCGGCAAACCGATAAAGCACGTAGTGGCAATTGGTATTGGCGGCTCATTTCTGGGACCAAAGATTATGACTGAGGCGCTTAAACCCTATCGCAGTGAAGCGGTACAGGTACACTTTGTGGCCAATGTTGATGGTTGCCATATTCACGATGTATTAAGCGCTCTGGATCATGAAGAGACATTGATAGTTATGTCTTCAAAGTCTTTTTCTACCCAGGAAACATTACAAAATACCGTGTCTGCCAAGCAATGGTTTTTAGCGGCAGGAGGAAGTCAGTCTGATATTGCCCAGCATTTTGTGGCCGTATCATCAAATGTCTCCGCGGCTACAGAATTTGGTATTACAGAAGACAATATTTTTCCTATGTGGGACTGGGTAGGTGGCCGCTATTCACTTTGGTCAGCAATTGGTTTGCCTATTTGTCTGGCCCTGGGCTACGATAATTTTCATCGGTTGTTAAAAGGTGCTCATCAGATGGACGAGCATTTTTCATCGGCACCACTAGAGCAAAATCTGCCGGTAATTATGGCAATGCTGGGTGTGTGGTATCGCAACTTTTTCGACGCTCAGTCGCATGTTCTGTTGCCTTACTATCATTATTTAAGAGGGTTGCCAGCGTATGTTCAACAGCTCGATATGGAAAGTAATGGCAAACGTACAACCTTAGCAGGTGAAACGGTTAACTATGAAACCGGTCCAATTATCTGGGGCAGTGAAGGCACTAATGGTCAACATAGTTTTCATCAATTGATTCATCAGGGCACGTCAATAATTCCGGCTGACTTTATGTTGCCTTTAAACGTACCTAATCAAAATGACACTCACCATGCAATGCTGGCATCAAACTGCTTTGGGCAGACCCAGGCTTTAATGCAGGGCAAAACCTTTGATGAATGTTATGCCGACCTTGCAAATGAAACCGACGAAGAGCGTCGTTCAGAACTAGCTGCGCATAAAACAATGCCGGGCAATAAGCCCAGCAATACGCTGCTATTTAATGAACTAGACCCAGAAACACTGGGTGCTTTAGTAGCATTATACGAGCATAAAGTATTTGTTCAGGGCGTAATCTGGGACGTGAATTCGTTTGATCAATGGGGCGTTGAGTTAGGAAAACAATTAGGGAATGAAGTATTAGACGGCATTCAGGGCAACGCACAGCCTGACCAGTTTGATTTATCTACGTCTCAGTTAATTGACAAGTTTCGACGGGCTAACTCAATAGATTAGTTCAGCCAAACTATCAGATAACAACATAACCCGCTAAAACGACCTTAACAGGTCGTTTTTTTTGCGCATAAATCGTTGGAATAATTAAATAAACGAGAAAGAGTGTTAACAGAAGGTAAATATTTATTTTAATTCTTGCGTAGCTGTGCTAAAAATTAGTCTAAAGGATAATGCGTATACTTAGTAATTGTTGTAAGTGGTAACATTAAGGAGATCCTCGTGGACAAGTCAGATCTATTTACCATGCTAAATATAGAAGCAACGCCAGCGAAAACTAAAAGCAAAAAACGCAAATGGCGAGAAATTGAAGCATTGCAAGACCGCTTCGCATTAGAAAAAGAACTTGCCGATTTAGATTATAGTTTTGAGTATGAACTTGAAACGATGGAACGCTGAAAACACTACGACCACCTTTTAACCGGTGGTCGTTTTTGTTTAAAGAGTGCAACTTCGCTTGCCTGGCATGTCTGAACGAATTGTTTAGTTATAAAGCTTTGCCAATAACGCGCGGGTGAGTATTGCCACGTTATATCTGCCAATGAATGGGCGTTTTGTCTTGCGCCTCAAGTAACGAATTGGCTTGAGAAAAGTGCCGCGACCCTAAAAAGCCCCGATGTGCAGACAACGGCGATGGATGCGGTGCAGTCAATACATGATGCCGCTGCGTATCAATGGCTGCTCCCTTCTTTTTGGCATGGCTGCCCCAAAGCAAAAATACCACACCCTTGCAGTGTGTATTAACGGCATCAATGACGGCATCGGTAAATGTTTCCCAGCCAAACTTTGCATGGCTATGGGCTTTACCCTGCTCTACCGTAAGCACGGTATTAAGCAATAAAACGCCCTGTTCAGCCCACGACGTTAGCGTGCCGTGGGAAGGAACAGTAAATCCATCAATATCACTGGCTAATTCTTTATAAATATTGCCCAGTGAGGGCGGTGTTTTAACCCCAGGCAATACCGAAAAGCTTAACCCATGCGCCTGGTCAGGACCGTGATAAGGGTCTTGCCCTAAAATAACCACCTTTACGTTATCAAGCTCGGTAACTTTAAGCGCAGCAAAAACATCTTCTCGCGGCGGGTAGATATTTTTATCCGTGGCCCGCTCCTGCTCTACCCGGTTCATCAAAGTGTTAAAATACGGCTTGGTTTTTTCTTCGCCCAGTACGTCGTGCCAGTTCATTTTTTATCTTTTAATAGTTGCTGCATATGCGCTTTCAAGTCGTCGTAACTTGCGCTTAAATCCACAGACAGACTATCTTCACCCACCACCGCAGCAAGTTCACGAGGTAAGCTAATTGGCTGTCCTAATACGTTTTCTACGGTTTCACGAAACTTCGCGGGATGTGCGGTACCCAAAAACAAGCCGGTTTCGCCTTGCTCCAATGAGTGACTTAACACCCGATAGGCAACGGCGGCATGCGGTTCGCTGGTATAACCCGCCTGTGCTAACTGACGCATCGCCATTTGCGTGTATTGCTCATCTACGGCTTCACCGTGAACTATGTCCTTATCGATATAGCCTTTTTCTATCAATGCTTCAATGCGCGGCCAGTTATTAGGTTGGCTTACATCCATGGCATTTGAAATTGTCGCTACGGTAGTTTTAGGATCCCATTTTCCCGTTTTTAAAAAACGTGGAACCGTGTCGTTGCTGTTTGTTGCCGCAATAAAACGTTTTACGGGTAAACCCATTGCTTTGGCGATAAGGCCCGCGGTCAAATTACCGAAATTTCCGCTGGGCACAGACACTACCAGTGCTTCACGTTGCTTGGCCGAAAGCTGGCTAACCGCTTCAAAATAATAGCAAACCTGTGCTAGCAGACGACTGATATTAATTGAATTGGCCGAGTTAAGATGCAGATCGTCGCGTACCTCAGGATCATCAAAAGCCTTTTTCACCAGCGCCTGGCAACTATCAAAATCGCCTTCAACCGCTACAGTATGAATATTGTCACCCAAAGTAGAGAAAAGCTTTTCCTGCAGCGGGCTGATTTTGCCTTTAGGAAATAAAATAACCACATCAATGTTTTGTATGCCATGAAAAGCATGAGCAACGGCAGCGCCGGTATCGCCCGAGGTGGCCGTTAATATAGTAACGGGTTTGTTTTTGGCAATCCGCGATAAACACTGGGCCATAAAACGGCCACCAAAGTCTTTAAAGGCCAGAGTGGGTCCATGAAACAGCTCTAAAGTAAAGATGTTGTCGCTTACCTGCGTAACCGGCGCACTGAAGTTAAAGGCACTTTGTACTATGTCATCCAGTACTCCTTCACCCAGCTCATCGCCAATAAGTTGCTGCAACAAAAAGATACTGCGTTCTACAAACGGCATCTGTAAGACGGCTTCAATGTTATCAACTTTGGGAATATCAGTGGGAAAATACAGCCCCTGGTGTTTTCCTAAACCCTTGGTCACCGCTTGCGAAAACGATACGGTATCACTGAGGTCTTTTAAATTTTCTAATTTCACAATAAATACCTTTACAGTTACTTAACGCCTTTAGCGGGAATGCGACAAACATGGCTAAAACCGTCACTGTTTTGAATGTAATTTTTATCAAGCCATGCAGCCATATCACGCGCTTGTTGTAGCTTCTGGCACACAGCAAAAACTGTGGGGCCTGACCCGGAAATACCAAACGCTAACGCGCCGGCATCAATGCAGTAACTTCTTGCTTCATCAAACCCGGGTAGCAAGGCTTTACGATAAGGCTCGGCGATAACATCGTTCATTACCACCCCGGCCAAAGTTTCGTCCTGAGTATGCAATGCATGCACAAAAACCCCAAGCTGGCGACCAAATGTCAGTCCGGTAGACAAAGGCACCGAGGCAGGCAGGATGTCTCTGGCCTGCGCAGTCGATACGGTGATACCTGAATAACAAACCACCCAGTACCAGCTGTTTATTGCCGGCAATGACACGGTTAAAGGCGCTTTTTGGCCGGTCATTAACGTAATGCCACCTAAATAGCATGGGGCCACGTTGTCGTAATGAACACTACCGCTTATCTGTCCTTCCAGCTCACCCATCATGTGCAACAGCTCATTTTTGGTAAAAGGATGTTCAAAATAGACATTTAACGCGTGCAAGGCCGCCACTATAGAGCTGGCACTTGAGCCCAGACCACTGCCTATCGGCAGATTTTTTTGCAACGTCAGCGCTACCGGGTGAGTAGGCTGACCGTACTTTACCATTGCTTCGATAAAATGTTCGTAGCAGTGAGTAACGATATTGGCGTTTTCGTCGGCAGGCAATTTATGCGCAAAAGGTCCGGCGATGGTAAGTGAAAACTGTTCAGCCCGGTTAATTTCGACCACATCCCCTAATACCGCGCCATCAATAGGTTCAATTGCCGCACCCAGAACATCATAACCTAAACTGAGGTTTCCTATTGAGGCTGGGGCATACGCTGTTATAGTCATGATATATCCTTGTCTTTTAGCCTGCGTTTTGTTTCCAGGGCATGGTACGCAGAATATCTGCGAAAACCCCTGCAGCCGTGACGGTTGAACCCGCGCCGTAGCCTCTTATAATATAGGGGCTAGGCTGATAATAATCACTACTGATTGCCAGTGCATTTTCGCCTTCTTTGACCGCCGCTAAGGGATGATCTTCAGCGACCGCCTCAATAGTAACCCGGCATTTGTTTTCATCAATGCTGCCTATGTATCGCAATACTTTGTTTTGCTCACGGGCCTGAGCGACTTTGGTGGCAAAGTTATCATCTAACTCTGGCAGGCGTGACATAAATTCGTCAACCGAACAGTCAGCGGCAAACCCTTCTGGTAGTACTGACTCAATTTCAATATCGCTAAGCTCCAGCTCCAGGTCGGCTTCGCGAGCCATAATTAATAGCTTGCGGGCTACATCCATGCCGCTGAGATCATCCCGTGGATCAGGTTCGGTAAAGCCATTTTGTTTGGCGGTACTGGTCGCTTGTGACAAGCTCATGCCCTCATCAAGCTTACCGAACACATACGACAGGCTTCCTGATAAAATACCTTCAAACCGGTGTAGGGTGTCGCCTGCGCTAAACAGCTTTTGAAGATTATCGATAACCGGCAACCCTGCGCCTACCGTGGTTTCGTACAAATACTGACGATTTGTCTGCAAGGCGGTTTTTTGCAATTTTCGATAGTACTCAAGCGAATCGGTATTGGCTTTTTTATTAGGCGTTACCACATGAAACCCCTGTTCCAGCATATCCACATACTGTCCGGCAATATTGGCATTACTGGTACAGTCAACAATCACCGGGTTAACCAAACTATTATGGCTCACAAACTGATGTAGCCTTTCTACCGAAAAGTGTTCGGCTGACTGTTGTAAAGCGTGTTGCCAATTATTGCTAATATCAATGCCTTGCGGGTCAAGCAATAATTGCCGGCTATTGGCAATACCATAGACGCGCAGCTGGACATTGCGCTTTAACAAAGCGGGCTGCTGGCGGGCGATTTGCCTGAGCAACTCTTTACCTACATTGCCACACCCTACCAAAAATACATCAATAGTATGGCGGTTTGAGAAAAAATTCTGATGAATCACCCGCACCGCCTTTTTCGCATGTCGGGCTTCAATGACCGTGGAAATAGAACGCTCAGAAGACCCCTGAGCAATCGCAACATTGTTCACCCGCGCCTGGGCCAGAGATACAAAGAACCGAGCTGCCAAGCCTTTAGTATGACGCATGCCATCGCCCACCAGCGTGACTATCGCCAGCTCTCGTCTAAGCTCGATGGTATCTAATAGCTGGTTTTGCAGCTCCAGAGCAAAAGCATCTTCTAATAAAGCTAATGCTTTGTCGGCGTCTTTGTCCTGAATACAAAAACTGATGCTGTACTCGGAACTAGACTGCGTAATAAGTGAAATTGAAATATTGGCATTGGACATAACCTCAAATACCCGGCTGGCCATACCTACCATGCCTTTTAATCCGGGTCCGGCTACATTAAACATAGTGATGTTATCAAGCTGCGAAATCCCTTTCACTGAAGTCCAGGTTTCGCTGGGCTCATTTGATATCAATGTGCCGGGCGCCTCAGGATTAAGCGTATTTCTGATTCGACAGGGTATGTGGTGCTGCGCAATAGGTCCGATGGTTTTGGGGTGCAAGACTTTAGCGCCAAAATATGACAGTTCCATGGCTTCCTGATAGGTCAGTTTGTCCAGCAATACCGCACCTTCAACCTGATTTGGGTCAGCATTATAAACCCCATCTACGTCGGTCCAGATCTCACAGGTTGTAGCATCAATACAGGCGGCCAGTATGGCGGCCGAATAATCAGAACCATTACGTCCTAATGTCACTTTTTCGCCCTTTTCATTGGCGGCGACAAAGCCTGGCATTACCAGTAAGGTATCGGGGTTTGCGCGTACATCAGAAAATCGCTGTTTACTGACAGCCACATTTGCGATGCTGTCAAGCCAGTCTCCTTCAGCCACAATACAGGTGGTAGGGTCAATTATCTGAGACGCCACCCCCTTCGCACTCAAGATTGCGTTGAACAACGTGACACTGATGTATTCACCTATGCTTAAAATACTGGCCGCCACAGCGTCTGGGACACATTTAAGCAATTGAATTCCCTGCAATTGCTTTTGCAGATGCATAAGTTGGCTTTCAATGAATACCGAAACTTTTTTGCCATCAAAATTAGGCAATGTTGCTTGTAAGTTTTCAGTAATACCATTGACTAACGCCGCCAGCTTATCTAGTAGCGCCTGATATTCCCCCCCACCTGAAGCCTGCTCGCATAACAACGCTAACGCATTAGTCACCCCTTTTGGCGCTGAGAGCACAACGGCTGCGCCGTCGGTTTGGTGGGTGGACATGCTAATCTCGGCAACACGTAAATAACGTTGCGCGTCGGCCAGAGAAGATCCACCAAACTTTAACACTTTCATTTGTTGCTCCTTTTATTGGGGGTTAACCACATAACGTTTAAAATTTTTTGCAAAAAAAAACCCGCTCTCGGTGAGGGCGGGTTTTTGGTATCGGTGCTTTTTGCGCACTAACCAACTGCCGCCCTCTTCGGGGTGGTCATCATAATCATGCCGGTGGTGCGAATCTTTATGCTCATGAATCCAATTTGACGTATAGACGTCTATATGTCAACCCGCAATTGCGGAAATCTGGGGTAAGAATTAACAAGCGCGATCTAGACCACGAAGGTTTGTGAGGCTTTACGTTTAAATCTGGCAACACGAAAGAATGGGTAACATGGGTGTTAGCTATTTCATTTGGTCGACGGCGGTCGCCGACCAAAAACTCAACATTTATTTGCACGTCTAACTTTCATTCACAAAGGTGCGTAAGGCCTCAATATCAACCGGCTTCACAAAATGTATGTTAAAACCAGCGGCTTTCGCCCGCTTTTTATCGGCCGCCAGCCCATAGCCTGTAAGGGCAGCCATGGGCGTATCAGGTAATTGCCGGCGCAGATGTTTAGCGACTTCGTAGCCATCCATTCCTGGCAAACCTATATCCAGCAACATAACCTCGGGCTGAAATACCTTTATCTTTTCAAGGGCATCAGAGCCATTATGAACAAGGGCAACCTGATGCCCGGAAATCTCCAATAGCACCGCTAAGGTTTCGGCAACATCCTGATCATCCTCGACCACTAACACCCGCTTACCGCAAACCGTTTTTTTTGCGGCCTTCGGTACTGGTGGTTTGTCAGTAGCAGCGCCGGACGCCAGCGGCAGTGTCACTACAAACTCTGCGCCTTTATCCAGCCCATCACTATATGCCTCAACCTGGCCCCCATGCAACTTCACAAGCCTTTGCACAATAGTGAGTCCGATGCCCAATCCACCTTTAGAACGGTCCAAACCACGCTCGGCCTGTCTGAAAAGATCGAAAACATGCTCAAGCACTTCAGGCGACATACCAATGCCTGTATCTTTTACCCGTAGCTCAACCGTTTGTTGTTTGCACTCTAACGTCAGTAAAATCTTACCGCCTGGGTCGGTGTACTTAGCGGCATTGGTAAGCAGGTTTAGCAAGATTTGCTCAAGTCTGACCGAATCGCCTAAAACCGGCACGGGCTGTTCTGGTAACGAGAGACTTAACTTATGGCCATTTTCATCCATCTGAGTTTGCACAATCTCTAAAGCGTCGGTGGTCACCTGAACTAAATCAATTCGCTCCTGTTTAATCTCGACCAGGCCGCGTGTGATGCGCGACACGTCCAGCAAATCATTTACCAGCCCTTGCAGTATCCCGGTTTGGCGGTTCAGAATATCCAGGTACCGCCGGTTATCATGCTGCTTATCGTCATTACAGTCCTGCTCTAACAACATTATTGTGTTACTGATAGCGCCAAGAGGATTACGCAATTCATGAGAGAGCATAGCCAAAAATTCATCTTTGCGACGGTCTTCCTGTTTTAGCCGTTCATTAGCCATGCCTAACGCTTTGGCAGCTTCACGCCGCACGCGGGAAAGTTCAAGACATGCGCCAACTCGGGCGGTAAGTTCGCGAGCCGAAAATGGCTTAACCAAATAATCGTCTGCGCCTGCTTCAATGCCCTCAACCCGCGCTTCTTCACCCGCTCGCGCAGATAAGAGAATCACCGGAATACTTTTGGTAAGCTCATGACTTCGCAGCCTTTGCAGTAGCCCGAAGCCGTCAAGTCTGGGCATCATTACATCAGTTAACACCAGGTCTGGCGGGGATTGTGTTATTCGCGCAAGGGCGGCCTCACCATCGCTAACGGCTTCTACATCCCAGTGATGACCTAGCAGCCGATGCAGATAATCGCGCATGTCGGCGTTGTCGTCTGCCAGCAGCACTCGCGCCCGGGTTTCGCCAGTTAATCCGGCGGGTGAAGAGGTCTGTAACGATTGGGGGCCAGGTTCGTCCCCTTCAATGTCGCCTTTATGGGGCAGCCAGCGCAGCGCTTCTTCAACGTAAGGCCTGGCTCCAATGGTAGTAGGCTCGAGCTTTTGAGGGACATTAATTTTGTCGGGGGGCAGGTGCTCTTTGCCGTCCAAAATACGGACAATAAAGGTTGTACCTTCGCCAACTTTACTACGTACATCAATATGACCGCCATGCAAGTTAACTAACTCCCGTACAAGCGAAAGACCGATGCCTGTCCCCTCATGAGTGCGGCCCAAGGCGTTTTTTACGCGGTGAAAACGCTCAAAAATATGCGTCAGCTCGTCATCAGCAATCCCCGTGCCGCTGTCTTGCACCTGTAACTCAACCTCTTGGTTAACCTGGCGCAGTACCACACTGATGGTCCCCTCAAATGTGTACTTCAAAGCATTGGATAGCAAATTAAGAACAATTTTTTCCCACTTATCGCTATCAACATAAACCTTATTATCAAGGTCTTGGATATCTACAACCAAGGCAAGTCCTGCCTTTTCAATGGCAGAACGAAAGGTGCTGACCAGCTCCAGCGTGAACCGGGTTAAATCGGTAGGCGCATAGCTTACATCAGTACGCCCCGCCTCAATTCGTGAAAAATCGAGCAGCGTGTTAACCAGTTTTAGCATACGAAGCGCATTGCGATGAACCATTTCCAGCTCTTCTGGCGCAAGTATTTGATCCGAGTGGCGCAATGCGTCTTCTGTTGGACCAAGCATCAATGTTAAAGGGGTGCGCAGTTCATGGCTGACATTCAGGAAAAAAGCGGTTTTAGCGCGATCAAGTTCGGCCAGTGCTTCTACCCGTTTGCGCTCTTCTTCATAGGCACGGGCGGTGCCTACTCTTCTGGCTATCTGATCGGCCGCAAGGCGTATAAGCTCCTTGTATGCATCGTCAAAGACCCGCACCGGACTCACGCCAATCACTAAAAAACCATAAGGCTGCCTGCCCGAACCGGTGAGCGTAGCGACGACAACCTGGTTGGGAGACTCTTGCCAGCGCCCTGCGGGCATCGCGTCTACAGTGTTAACCACATCATTTATTACCAGCAGGCTATCTGCCGAAATGTCTGCCAGTGGCCAGGCTTGCGGGCCGGTATTATCTAATGAAATAGTGAGTGGCTTACCTGGTCCTGCATAGTCATCCAGCCCTGCCGAGGCAGCAAGCGTCGCATTTTGCCCGTCTTCATTAATCAGGTATAACAAGGCAAAAGGAAAATCAGCATCGTTACCGGCCAATACTTCAGCGGCCATAACACAGGCATTCTCGGGTGAAGACGGGGTTGCCTGAGCACCAAGATCGCGCAGCAAAAGTAACTGGCGTTCGCTTTGAACCTGTACGGTGGTTTCCTGACAGGTAACAAGGACACCACCAATATCGCCGGCATCGTCACGGACCGGACTGTACGAAAAGGTGAAATAGGTTTCTTCGACAAAACCTTTGCGATTCATGGGTAAAAACAGGTGCTCATTCCAGGTGGCCCCTTTACCACTGAACACATGTTCTGCCTGAGGCCCAACAATATGCCATATTTCCTGCCATACTTCGGCGCCTGGCTGGCCCATGGCAGTGGGGTGTTTTTCACCCAATACGGGTAAATACGCTTCGTTGTATACATGCACCAAATCAGGCCCCCACCACAGGGTCATGGGAAAGCGGTTTTCAAGCACCATTGCTGCTGCGGAACGAAGGCTGGCTGGCCAGGTGTCATAAGCGCCAAGCGACGTCTTTGCCCAGTCAAATGCTTCCAGGCGTAACGCCAGGTCGTCGCTTCCTTTAAGTAAACTCTCGACGTGTTTTTTTTCCATTTTTCTGCCTCGCCCTACAATGCTACCCGGACGACCTGCTCGTGCAAATTTCACTTACCAAGCGCGCCACTATGCTATACATCGAAAAAAGTTATTATTAAGTAAGAAGAGGCCTGAGAGTAAGGCGACATGTGAACAAAAACTATATCAACTTCGTATAACAGACGCAAAAAGTAGCACTAAATAAAATAATGCGATGTTGTACAAGGTTTATATAACTATAGGCCCCTTTGTACCGATAAAAAATAGAGAGTGTAAAAATATCGGTGTTAGAAATTATCTTCTTACGAGACTGTAAAATATTTTGTGTAAATGGCTGATTGCACTGTTAAATCCGATCTTGGTACATGATCTCGAATTGCGCC
>NZ_JAESDK010000013.1 GCF_019249245.1 Alteromonas lipotrueiana
ACAGAGTACCACCAACAGGCAGTTGATCTCTTCTCACCGTTTAACCATGAGTGGTGCACTTATTATCTGAATTCGGGAAACATAGAAACACCCAGGAATTCTAGATGATTTCTTATTCCATAATAAGCACTTAAAGCCGCGAAAACGGACGCTGTTCACTCAAGCAAACGCGCTTGAATTTACTGTTTTAAAAACTTCACATACAATTAAAATATTGCAAAGTAAATATTTGTCTAACTATTGGACGAATCTAGAGATTTCAGTCTCACATCCTTCGAAGTAAACACCCGTCAGTAATTAGTTAGACAATAACTTATATATCTTAAGGCTCACTTAATTTTTACTGAGCATTTACTTAATTTTAGTTGAATTGGAAAAAGAGCATACCACTCTAAACTACAACCGATATTAGAATACTAATAGCCGCTGCCGCCAAACTAATATTTTTGAGAGGCCCGAAAGAGCGAGTATCTCCCTCCCACAGTCAACTAAAGTTTCGATAGCAGCAAACGAAAACATGGACCAACAATCTACTATCACTAGTTAAGTATAAAATTGTGAGAAAAATAAGTGGAAGATATAGGTTAGAGGGGAATTAAAAATGATGTTTTAGTCTGAGCCGTAAGAGAGCATTTTTCGTTGAGGCAACATTATTTGTTTTAGGCTATAACCCTAGGCATCATAAAATGGGAAATAACACTGTGAAAGTAATTACTTCTTCTCTTAATGAAACCGATATATCTCCCTCGAGTGCTAAAACAAATGTCTGTACAATCGATAATCCTAACCCAAAATTTTCAGTGCTACTTCGAGCACTGTCTTTTTGCCAAAGAGGGTCAAACATGTTGTTTAAATCGTCATCGCGTAAACACGAAGCGGAGGTGTTACTGACAGAAATACTCAAATATCTTGACGTTTGTTTGATATAAACAATAATATCAGTGGCTTCGAGACTGTAGTGATGAGCATTTTTTAATATATTAGTAAAAATACTTTCAAAAGCAAATAGGTTTGAATTAATCGGGTCTATCTCGCTAAGCTTATTTATAAGACAACGAGGGCTCGAATTAATAAGTCGAGTTATAACTTGCACCGGGTCAAAAACATCATTTTTCTCAAAGCGGTCGTGACTGTAGCGATGAAACAGCAAGATATTTGCGACTATGCTTTGTAATCGAGAACTGATTGCTAAAATATCAGTTTTGTACGTTTGACCTATTGTTATATCATCTGGAAACTTAATCGACACTTCAGTTAGACTAATAAGCTCTGCAATAGGGGTTTTTAACTCATGTGCTATGTCAGACGTGAGTCGTTGCTCTTTAAGATATAGATTTCTATTCTCGTCAATGAACTTGTTAATACTATTTTGAATAGGAATAAGCTCTTCTACTTTATTAACTAAATTTACTGCCGCCGACTTATCGGCGAGGCTAATATTCAGTAAGGACTGGGTGAATTCGTCCAGCGGTGTTAAGCCTTTTTTAACCGTTTTTTTAACAATTGTCCTTACAATAAAAGCTACGAGCAAAGCTGAGACTAAAAAACTAATATCAATCATCCAAGTTAAAAAATGAAGTTTTTCTGCTGACATAGCATAGGCTAGCAACATAGGTTTTTGCTGATAACCAGTACTGGCAATTAATTTATTGTACTCTTGCCTATCATCAGAGTCGATTTGAGGAAAAAATCGATAGTATAATATCTTCCCATCTCTACCGTCTGGCAATTCAGCCGCTATTAAAAGCTCTTCGCCAACCGTGGCATTTTTATAGGGTAGAGACTTAGTAGCAAAAATATCTAAGGTATCAGAGCGTTCGAAAACTTCTTTTCCTAGCCACAGTTGATAATATTCCGGATCCACTTCACCTTCAAATTCGGGCATAAACTCACCAGCAAAGTCGAATTCTATGTTGTGTACATCTTCTTTGACCAAGGTGGTTAATAGGTGAGCTTTGGTCCGCATAGCTCGATTAAATTCATCGTGTACCCATTTATCAATCGCTATATCTGTCATTAAAAGAATTATTACTGTAACAAGCGTAATTGATATGGATAAATTTTTAACGAGTTGGCGATGAATCGACTGTATTTTCACTGAATCACCATATACCCAAAGCCGCGTTTAGTCACTATAGGTAAAAGGCTGCCAGCCACTTTCGTTTTTTTACGCGCTGAGGATAAATGTGCTTCAATAGAATTTTTGGATATCGCATCATATTGACCAGCAATATGCTCGCTCAGTTTTTCGGCAGTTACAATCGTATTTTGGTTTGTAAATAAGCACTCTACAATTTTGTATTCATTAGGAGTCAGATCGATAAATTTAGTTTCGAAACGAAGCGTTTTGAGCTGCATATCCAATGTTAAGCCATTTATTTCAATTTTATCGATTTCCCTTCTAAGGGTTCCACGTCGTAATAACGAAAGTAAACGGGCGTGCAGTTCTTCAAACGAAAATGGTTTCGTTAAATAGTCATCGGCTCCAGTTAGCAGCCCTTTGACTCTATCTTCAGGCTCACTCTTGGCAGATAGAAGCAATACTCTCGTATCTAGCTTATTTTGCCTGAGGGTTTTTAACACCGTTAAACCGTCTAAACTGGGTAGCATGATATCCAAAACGATAACATCATAGTCGCCCGTCAGGACCATACTTAAACCGTCTGAACCATCGCCAGTCTCATCGATAGTGAAACCTAAGTTTCTCAATCCCGCCGCCAAACTTCTGCGTAGTGATGACGAATCCTCTATTAGTAATACTTTCATAGTACGCCCTTAAATTTTAGAGTCTGCATGCCTAAACTTAAGGTTTGCTGAAATTTCACTGAATCATTCCCAAACGATAAGTCATTTTGATGTGGCCAAGGCTTACTCATTTGTTAGCAGTGAAAATTTTACCGAAGTAGCTTCAAGCCTGGCTTGAAGCTTACCATCTTTTTTTTGTACAATTTTAATAGGTAAGAAAGCTTTGTCGATGTCAAACCAAATCGACGTTTCTCTAGAGCTATTCTGTCTGGTTCTTACTAACAAAATGGTATTGATTGTGCCCTTATTAAGGGTTAACTGCTGGAGACCCTTGTAGATAAATTGGTAAGTTTGCTCACCATCATCCTCTTTGATTTTAAAATTCACATCTTCCCTCAATCCTGAACATACTAATTCTCTGAGATGCTCATAAACAGCTAATGGGTCCAAGAGAGTCTTGGTTTTTAAAAGGCTTTGCTTCTCTGGCGATAGATTATTTACCGCATATTCTTTGCGAGTGAATTTTTTAAAAGGCTTTTTGCTCTTATACGTATACGTACTCGTTGTGAATCCCAATGTATCATATTGTGATAGGACACTTCCCTCTTCTTGAACGAACTTCAAAGGCCCCGCGGATACTCTCACAGTTGAGAGAAGCGTTGCTTGACTAGTTTGTGATTCATGACTAAGTTGTTTAGTGGCACGACCAAGTTTGATATGACCTTTAAATGCATTATATTGAAGATGATAATTCGCCACCCGACAGTTCTTGATATCCACTGCGGGCAAGGGTTTATCTAAATCAGAAGTGAGATTTATGGCAAAAGCTTGCGAAAGTGTAAGTATGTATATAACTAATGTAACACCAATATTACGAATATTTAGAATGTAGATAAACAATCAGTTTCTCCGTTAGTCAAGTTAACAAGTTTTGGTTTATAAAAGAATTGTGTGCGTTTTCTAACTCCGTTTAAAAGGTTAATTTAAACAGAGATTTTGGATATCAAACGAATGTTTATATGCTTTGGACTTGATGTGGAATTGCCCTAACAGCGAATGAGGAATGGTGTTATAAGTAAGATTAGTATGTGTTTGAGATAAGCAATTATTAGGCAATCTTGGGTCAACGATGTGTATAGGAACCGTTAACTGTTCCTCTGGTGCTATAGCTTTTGGAGTTCCATGAAAATATAGCCCTTTTTCCCCTAATGATTCTCCGAATTCAGCAGTGAAAATTAGTGAAACTTCAAGAGATGAGTGCCTACTTTGGAAAGCAAAAAGCTGGGCGGCCGCCCTTTCTAACATCGACTTTAAATATAACAATGCATTTTTATAGCTGTTTATAAGTGCTTGATCGCTGCATCTTCTGACTAAAAGAGTTACACATTCCGGTGTATATTTGGAGTAGTCGATTGGGTAAAATTTTGAATAAAGAGGTGAGCCCACTGCTTTCGTTCTAATGACTATAAGATTTGATTCAGCGGGATTCAAATTATTTAGTGTATCGGTCAGTAGATTTGCAAATAACTGTTCATCTAAACAATTAGCTTGATCACAAGTTACACCGCGTTCTTCAATGTCTGATTTTTGACAAATTATTCCGCAAGGTTGATTGTTGCTTAACCAAAACACATTCACACCCGCTAACGTTAACAAGTCAATCAAGTTTTGTTGGTGCGATGCTTTTAGCTCACTATACTCAGGCGCGGAAAGCAAAGAAAACATACATTGTAAAGACGAGTCGCTAAATGTGTTGCATGCTTCAATACGCGTAGTTTGCGAATGTACCTGTTTACCTTCTGATAATACTATTTGATTGAATAAGTCCGACCTTATAGATTTACTAATAATTAACAAAACTGTCTTAGGAGCAGATTTTCTATCGATATACGGCGCCTTGTCAAATATCGTAAAATTGAGAACAGGCGAAAACCAAATCTGCTGTATATACTTATTGCTGCTATCAATAAAGTGGTAAGGAATCACCTCACTTCGTGTCATTCGAGCACTCTTATATATTGGAGTGACTGCATCTTCTATCAATTTGTAAATAAAGAACAGAAAAAGACTAGCTAATACTATCGTAAAAATATAGTTAAGGCCTTCTTTTTTCAACCCTCCCCAGTCTACTTTAACTTTTAAAAGGATAAGCGAAGGAGCTACCCACAACCCCAAAAGCATGCTAATAAATTTAAATGATAAGAATCGACCGCCACCTTCAACCCATTCTGAAAAATTAAACGCAGAAGGGTTATATTGTTTCCCACTCAAATTACTAAATAATAAAACCGTACTGATAAAAAATAAAATAATAATTAAAGGTTTAAACAAAAACCGTATGCTACAAAGTGATATTAATAAGACATTGAGAACAAGTAGCCAAATCACTATTAATGCATAAAGGGATACAACTGATACCGAGTATTCGCCGAGCGCACGCCACATCTCCGTGAGAAATGGAGTGTTGTAAGCAAACAGTAACCACAATGATACTATCACTACCACTAAATGCAAAGGTTTTGGTGTTCTCAGAGGTTTAAATAGGTTTTTTATTTGTCGGGTTATTTCCATGTCTGGCTTTTTGCAGAGCTAACTAGATTTAGAGGTTACATAAATAAACTTAAGTTATATTGAAGATAAACTTAATAAAAACAATGGAACCCACTTATTAAAATTTAGTTGGAAATTATGGTTAACTTCAAAAAATTTTCAGTTAATCTTAAGCTTGCATTTGCATACTCTCGCTACTAACTTTAATTGTGAGTATTTGCCAATGCAACAACATCGATTACGGGACACCAATGTTAAATCAATATCAATCCTAGTACCCGTATTTAATGAAAGTAAGGTCCTTCCTATTTTCTTTGAACGAATCGAACCGTTATTGAAAAAATTGGCATATCACACTGAACTTCTATTTGTGGATGATGGAAGTACAGACAACTCTTGTAATTTAATCAATAACAGAAAAAGCATAAGTGATAAAAGAAAATTAATTAAATTGAGTCGTAATTTTGGCAAAGAAGCAGCTTTGTGCGCAGGTTTAAACGCAGCGACTGGCGATGCTGTCATAATTATTGATGTCGACCTACAAGATCCACCTGAGCTCATTATCGATATGGTTGAAGCATGGGAAGCTGGTGCAGACGTAGTCAACATGAAAAGAACTATTAGAGAAGGTGAGTCATGGTTTAAGCTAGTCTGCGCCAAAGGGTTTTATAAATTACTCAATAAATTGTCAGATACCTACATTCCAGAAAACGTGGGTGATTTTCGATTGATTGCCAGAAATGTAGTCGACGTCATTAACGCTATGCCAGAAAGAAACATATATATGAAAGGCATATTCTCTTGGCCGGGATTTAACACAACTACTATTAACTTCAATCGCTGCGCTCGGCGAGCAGGCGAATCAAAATGGCCTTTTCTAAAATTAGTCAAACTTGCTCTGGATGGCATTACATCCTTTAGCACAAAACCTTTGCAAATCGCGACATGGTCTGGTGGTTTGCTTGCTTTAGCTTCCTTTCTTTATGGCATGTTTGTTTTCATGAAAACCATGCTCTGGGGAGAGGTTGTGACCGGATACCCAACCTTAATGATTACAGTCCTCGCATTAGGTGGCTTTCAGTTGTTAACAGTAGGAATAATGGGGGCTTACATCGGTCGTATCTACAGTGAGGTACAAAATAGACCAAGATATGTCATTGAAGAAGAAGTGCAACATCACAATCGTCCTGCTCAAGTTCAATCACTAAGTAAAAAGAGAGTGAATACATAGTGTTTCGGAAAATCCATCCCCTGTTACTATTGGTTGCTGGCTTCATTATTTTTAGAATGTTCACTTTGAGCCTTTACCCGCTCATTGATACAACAGAAGCAAGGTATGGTGAAATTGCTAGGATCATGGTTGAAACAGGCAACTGGGTAACCCCACAATTCGATTATGATGTTCCATTTTGGGGGAAACCCCCGCTGCATACCTGGATAAGCGCAGTGGGTGGAAAAGCATTTGGTATTTCCGAGTTTTCTATGAGGCTTCCCCACCTCCTTACAAGTATCCTTACTCTTATAGTCGCGAGTCTTTTCGCGAAACGATTTTTATTATCAGTACCTTTAGTGGGTCTTGTGCTTACAACCACACTAGGTTTCTTTGTGGCTAGCGGCATGATAATGACTGATGCTCTGTTGTTGTTAGGTATGACAATGGCAATGACTGGTTTTGCTACTTGTTGGTATCAGAATTCACGCTTCCATGCATATATAGGATTTACCGGTATAGGTATAGGCTTGCTCGCTAAAGGACCTATTATTGTTGTCCTAATTGGACTAACCCTTTTACCATGGTTAGTGTTTAATTTTGGTATTCTGAAAGGCGCCAAAATGCTATTCCAACGCATACCTCTTGTGTCTGGCTTTCTACTTTCCATGTTCATCGCCGTACCCTGGTATTTGCTAGCAGAACAAGCTACCCCCGGATTTCTTAACTATTTTATTATTGGCGAGCATGTTCTTAGGTTCATTCAAAGTGGATGGGAAGGAGACTTGTATGGAACGGCGCACAGTGAGCCTAGAGGAATCATATGGCTATATTGGGTAGCTATTGGTTTTCCTTGGTCTTTTTTCCTTATAGCAAGCTTATTTTCTGAAGCAAAAAGGAAAAAAATATTTAAATCATCTAAAAATGAACGCTTTGCCAAGTTAAATAGTTATTTAATCTGTTGGCTGATAAGTCCAATGCTTTTATTTACGTTTTCGGGAAACATTCTTGCAATCTATGCATTACCTGGCATTCCTGCACTGGCATTACTAATCGCTCGTTTTGATTCTAGCGTGAAATTCTATCATGTCCTCGCTAGTTTCCTGACGCCAGTTTTAATGGTTGTTTACCTTATCTGGTTTATCCCGCAGATCTCAGAAAACAAAAGTGACAAATTATTGCTTAACAATGCAGATGAAAAACTACCGTTGTATTACTTAGGAAAGCGCAGTTTTTCGGGGAGATTCTATACAAGTGGCAAAGCAAAAGTGGTGAAAGAATGGGATGGACCAATGGAGTTAAACAGCTCTTATTACCTTGTGGCTAATTCGCGGAAAGCATCTAATAAAGGTTTGACAGAAGCGTGCAAACTAATAAGCAAGAATACAAGGCATCATCTCTTATTATGCACCCCTCAATAACCAAATCTCACTCACAGAAACTGCGCTTTTTGTTAGTTGGGGGAGTCGCATTTGGAATAGACTTGGGTGTATTCGCAAGCCTTTCTTTTTATTTTGGAATTGATACGCATGTTTCAAGGGTTGTTGCTTTCGTGATTGCAGTATTGGTCACATGTGTTGGCAACCGACTACTGACTTTTTCTGACCGAGATCATATTCAATTGCACAAACAGTATATCAAAGCAATAGTGGCCGGCATCGTATCTCTTTGCCCTAACTTGCTATTATTCACTCTTTTATTAAGTCTTTTACCTGCGCATATAGTCTCAACGGTAATTGCATTTGGCTTTGGTACAAGTGCAGGTATAGTTACCAACTACCTATTGAGTAGTCAATTTGTATTTAGACAAGATTCAAGTTGTAGTCTGCCGCATTAGTTGAAGTGAAATAACAAACTAGCGAAAAATCAAAACAATTAAAAACAAAATTAGAACTGAGCCGGTAACCTTTTCCTATCGAAGGTTTTAGGTTAATACATGCATAATCCTCTGTTCAAAATATTAATACTGTAAATACCTGTAGTGGCCAATAATGCCCAGTGCTAGCGAATCCCCTCATAAATTAAAGCAGATTCAATAATATAGACACGCATGGCGCAATTTGATCTAATTCATTTCGCCAAAAACATACCAGAACAACACACCATGCGTGATATCTCTATCTTACATGATCTGCTTAAGAATCAATGCCCTAATTTGCATCAAAAACGCCTTTCCTCTCTGATGGTTGCTGTGCAATCGTTGCTTGACGGACAGCAACTTTCTCTTACCGAGTTGGGCCGGAATATTACCGGGCCCGTCGCGGCGAAGCACAACATTAAACGTATCGATCGACTACTTGGTAATCGCGCTTTACACAACGAGAGATTCGATATTTATCGGTGGCATGCACGACTTCTTTGCGGAGCGAATCCAATGCCGATAATCCTAATAGATTGGTCTGATGTGCGAGAACAAATGCGCCATCAAACCCTGCGAGCCTCAGTGAGTTTTGAAGGACGTTCTGTCATCCTTTATGAGCGGGTATTTCCATTTTCTCAATATAACTCACCGGTCAGTCACAATCCCTTTATACGAGAATTGGCAGCCATACTGCCTGAGCGCTGTTGCCCGCTTATCGTCACAGATGCGGGCTATCGCAACACCTGGTTCCGGGAAGTTGAAAAGTTTGATTGGTTCTGGCTTGGACGTGTCCGTGGTGAAGTCGGTTTTCGTGAACAGGGTCAATCCAAATGGCGCAGCAACAAGTCCTTTTTCCCCTCAGCCAATTCCAGAGCGCGTTACCTGGGAACCGGTGAATTAGGTCGAAAAAGCCCCATTAATGCCTGTTTGCATCTGTTTAAAGCTAAATCCAAAGGGCGTAAAGACCAGCGCTCTTCCAAAGCCGGGCGTCATCACAATGCACAGCAAAATTATCGTGATAGCAGTAAAGAGCCCTGGCTACTGGCAACGAATATCCCCGCGGAATCACTGCCCTCAAAGAAACTCGTCAACCTCTATGCCAAACGAATGCAAATAGAAGAAAGTTTCCGCGATATGAAAAGCCCTCAATACGGGCTGGGACTGCGACACAGCAGAACACGTTGCCCTAAACGATTCGATATGCTGTTGCTCATTGCAATGCTTGCCGAATGGCTACTAAGGCTGATTGGAATAATAGCGCACAAGCATAATTGGCAGCATGCCTTCCAGGCTAATACTGTCCGAAACCGTCCGGTCCTATCACTAATAAGACTCGGTCGGGAAGTTCTGAAACGGCGACGGGATTACCCCGTTTCAATCACTAAAATTCGATGGGCTATAACGCAATACATCCGGCGGGTCCACGTTACCGGAGTGCCTGAATTATGAGGGGATCCCCCAGTGCCCAGTGTAGTGGCATGTACATGGCCCCCAATACGTTTTCCAATCAAGCTTTAAAATCAACATGCTCAATTTCAGCGAAACCGGGAGTGTTTAATAACTTATCGGCCCGTCTGAATACAAAAAAACCAGCTGCATAACACAGCTGGTTTTTGTATTGCTCTACTAAGAGGTGGACATAACTATTAGGTCATTAAGTATTTTTTCCCAAATAGCTATTTTCCAGCCTTATTTATAGCTTTCCAGCCTGGGACTGGAAGTGACGGCGCTTAAACAACTTCAATAAGTATTATTCCACCGTGACCGATTTTGCCAGGTTTCGTGGCTGATCTACATCAGTACCTTTGATAAGGGCAACGTAGTAAGACAACAGTTGTAATGGCAAGGTATAGATAATAGGCGCGATTACCGGCTCGCAATGTGGAACATTGATAACCCGCATGGTTTCATCAGACACAAACCGGGCATTTTTATCAGCAAACACATACATAATGCCGCCGCGAGCGCGCACTTCTTCTACGTTAGATTTCAGTTTTTCAAGCAGCTGGTTATTAGGTGCAACCACAATAACCGGCATTTCTTCGTCTATCAGCGCCAGGGGACCATGTTTAAGCTCGCCCGAAGCATAGGCTTCAGCGTGAATATACGAGATTTCTTTAAGCTTCAGTGCCCCTTCCATCGCAATGGGATACTGATCGCCACGACCTAAAAACAGGCTGTGGTTTTTATCGGCAAATTCTTCGGCCAGGTCTTCTATGCCATCGCTGATGGTCAGAGTTTCTTCCAGCTTGGCTGGCAAGCTATGCAGTGCCTGAACAATGCTTTGATTATCAGCGTCGGTCAAACCATTATGCTTACCGATGGCCAGGGTTAACATTAAAAATGCCGTTAGCTGAGTGGTAAAAGCTTTGGTTGAGGCCACTCCAATCTCGGCGCCCGCTTTGGTCATGAAAGCCAGATCAGACTCACGTACCAGCGATGAACCCGGTACATTACATATGGTCAGGCTGGACATATAACCCAACTCTTTAGCCAGGCGTAAGGCAGCCAGCGTATCGGCGGTCTCACCTGATTGCGAAATAGTAACCAACAAGCTGTTTTCGTGTACAACCGATTTGCGGTAACGAAATTCTGAGGCGATTTCTATGCCACACGACACATTGGCGTATTGCTCAAGCCAATAACGGGCGGTCATGCCGGCATGGTAGCTGGTACCACAGGCAATAATTTGCACATGTTTAACCCGAGATAAAATATCGTCGGCGCCTTCACCAAAAATATTGGCGGCCAAACCGGTTTCGGTAAGGCGGTCTTTAAGGGTATTACGAACCACGGTAGGCTGCTCGTGAATTTCTTTAAGCATATAATGACGATACCCGGCTTTGTCGCCGGCATCATGTTCAATATTCGACTCAATGATTTCACGTTCAACAGGCTGGCCGTCTTTGTCAAAAATATTGACTTCGCGACGGGTTACTTCAGCCACGTCACCTTCTTCAAGAAAGATAAATTTGCGGGTAACCGGCAATAACGCCATTTGGTCAGAGGCTATAAAGTTTTCGCCTAAACCCAGACCAATAACCAATGGGCTGCCTGAACGCGCAACCACTACTCTTGAGGGGTCTTCTTTGTCCATAATGACCGTGCCATAGGCACCATGAAACTGTTTCACCGATTGCTGTACCGCTTTTAACAGATCGCAGCCCGTCTTAAGTTGTTCGTTAACGGTGTGGGCAATCGTCTCGGTGTCGGTATCGCTGGTAAAGGTATAGCCTTTACTTTGCAGTTCTTCACGCAGGTCCATGTAGTTTTCGATGATACCATTGTGTACGACCGCAATGCGCTCATTTGAAAAATGCGGGTGTGCGTTGGCTTCGGTCACGCCGCCGTGGGTGGCCCAACGGGTGTGCGCGATGCCTGTGGTACCTCGTCCGTTTTCATCGTCAATGGCATCAACCAGTGACTGCACCTTACCGGTACGACGAATACGATTTAGGGTGCCGTCTTTTTGTAACAGCGCCACACCCGCTGAATCATAGCCGCGATACTCAAGACGCTTTAAGCCTTCTAGTAAAATTTCTACAACGTTACGCTCGGCAACGGCTCCTACTATTCCACACATACTTCATACTCCGTTTGGCGTGGCTATCAATACCGTTACGCCTTGATCAGAAATTGCCTGTTTCACTGCCGGACTAATGTCGCCATCGGTGATCAGGTAAGTAATAGACTTCCAGGGTAATTCGAGGTTAGGCATACGGTGGTCAAGTTTGCTCGACTCGGCCATAATGACAACTTCTCTGGCCGCACTGGCCATGGTTTCTGTAAGTCCGGTTAATTCGTTAAATGTTGTGGTGCCCCGCTCTACATCAATGCCTGCTGCGCCTATAAAAGCATAGTCAAAACTATAGGCCTGAGTGACTTTTTCTGCCATATGCCCCTGAAACGACTGCGATTGCTTATCCCAGGTTCCACCTGTCATAAGAACGGTGGGCTCGTTGTCTTGCTCGGTTAAATAGTTTGCTGTTTTCAACGAGTTAGTCATAACCACCATACGGGAAAATGCACGTAAATAAGGCAGTATTGTTTCGGTGGTGCTGCCGCAGTCAATAATAATTCTGGCATTGTCGTGTAACAGATCTGCGGCGTGCTCGCCAATGGCCCGCTTTTGGGGTGCGGGTAAAGATGGGGCTGAGTTTGCTAATGCTATGCTTGCCGTTGACACAGGGGCTGCACCGCCAAGCTGGCGTACCAACATGCCTTGCTGCGCTAAAATACTTAAGTCTTTGCGAATGGTAACCTCAGACGTACCAAATAATTTGGCAAGAGCATCTACCTGTGCATGACCATTGTCGTTCACCCAATTAACTATGGCATCACGACGCTGTTGAGTATTTCGCTTTTGCATATCGAAACTTTTTTATTTCACTATGAAAGATATTAAACTACAATTAATCTTAACTGACAACCTGCCAGACAAACTATTTTAAAGCTCGATCCGTCGGCCCTCTGCATTACTGCGTATCGCAAGTTCGATAAGCTTTATAACAGGAACCACGCCAACCGCTGCTGCCGGGGACATTTGCTGGGCTAATATCGCGTTAGCCAATTGGGTATAAAACCCTACATAGTTACCTTTTTCAGTCTCAACAAGATCAAAATCAGTTTCAAAACAAAACTTACCGAAACTTTCTTTACTTTCAACCCCGAAACTCTCTGCGTCTAAGGGGATACCACTTTTGAGCTGATTTTCCTGCGGATCCAGTCCATATTTACGATAACTTCCGGCGGTACCCTGCACATCAAATCGTAAGGTGGTATCTCCCTGAAACGGCGAGCTGCCTACCTCAACCATGTGATCTTCATAAAACAAAGTAATATCAAAAAAATCGTCGCTTTGTCCCCGCTCGCGTAGTGTTTTGATGGTAGCTTGCAGTGCGTAGGGCATACCGAACAGTTGTACACACTGGTCCAGCAGATGCGGGCCTAAATCCCAGAAAATCCCCGCACCCGGCCCGGCGTTTTCGCGCCAGCGGTCTTTGGGGACCGGCCGAAAACGGTCAAACCGGCTCACCATACGTTTGATTTGTCCAAACCGATGGTCGGCTATCAGCTTTTTCAAGGTAAGAAAATCGCCATCATAGCGGCGATTATGATACACATGCAGTGTTTTCTGCTGTTGCTCAGCTTGTTCACATAAGGCTTTGGCGTGGGCTACGCTAAGCGTAAACGGCTTTTCTACCAGCACATGGCTATTGGCGGCAAGACATTGCTCAGCCTGGGCAAAATGTAAGTGATTAGGGGTAGTAATGATGCAAAGTTGCGGCTGTGCCTGGGCTAAAGCATCTTCAAGGGTGGTGTAAACGGGCATTTCAGGTAATACGTTATGTACCGCCTGCGGCCGTGAAGATACTACCCCACACAGGGTGTATTGGGGTAAATGCGATATAAAAGGCAAATGAAAGGTCTGGCCTGAGAAACCAAAGCCTACGAGTAACGTTTTAAGCATAAATAACCTTTTGTGCAGAAGTGGAAAAAGGCTCGAATTACCACAGCATAGGTGCTGCAGCGCAAAAGAACTTACCTGAAGAATTAAAAAAGCCCGGTAAAAAATTAGCCGGGCCAGAATATATTAGTAATATTTTTTATCAGCTTTTCTTTTGCGGACGCTGCCAGTTGCTGATATTACGCTGCTTTGCCCGCCCGATGGCCAGCGCACCGTTTTCAACTTTATTGGTAACGACCGAACCGGCGCCTACGGTTGCGTCTTTGCCAATTTCTACTGGCGCCACCAGCGCTGAATTTGAGCCAATAAAGGCATTTTCGCCAATTACCGTTTTTGATTTGTTCACACCATCGTAATTACAGGTAATGGTACCGGCCCCTATATTGGCGTTGGGCCCAATGTCTGCATCGCCAAGGTAAGTAAGATGGTTGGCCTTGGCGCCTTCGCCCAGGGTCGACTTTTTCATCTCAACAAAGTTACCTACTTTGGCCTTTTTGTGCATGACTGAGCCTGGCCGCAAACGGGCAAAAGGTCCAATGGTACAGGCTTCACCCACCTGCGCATCATCAATTAAAGTCTGCGCCTCAATAGTTGTGTTATCTGCAATATGACAGTCTTTTAAAACACAGTTAGGACCAATGTGTACATTGTTGCCCAGTGTAACCTTACCCTCAAATACACAGTTAATATCAATAAAGACATCGTTACCGGTGGTAACATTACCGCGTACGTCTATACGGGCAGGGTCGGCCAGAGTCGCGCCACCAGTCATTAATTCGTCAGCCTGCCAGCGCTGCAACGCCCGCTCTAGTTTGGCCAGATGAATCCGGTTGTTTACACCTTCGGTTTCAACGACTTCGTCGGGATGAGCAGCCTGAATCGTTTTGCCCTGCGACGCGGCCATTGCAATGACATCAGTTAAGTAATATTCACCCTGAGCGTTGTCGTTGCTTAACGATTTTAACCAGTGCTTAAGATCAGCGCCGTTCATCATCATCATGCCGGTATTTATTTCATTAATTTTGCGTTGGGCATCGGTGGCGTCTTTATGCTCTACAATGGCAGTAATATTATTATCATCGCCACGTATAATGCGGCCCATACCGGTAGGGTCGTCAAGTTTTACCGTAAGCAACGCCAGGTCGCACTGCTGTTTGACCGCAACCAGTCGTTCCAGGGTTTGCTGTCGAATAAGCGGTGCATCTCCCACCAGAATTAAAACATCCTCGTTATCGGTAATGGCATCTGCTGCTTGCTGAACCGCGTGACCCGTACCCAGCTGTTCGGCCTGTAAACACCAGTTAAGGTTATTACCGTGTATCTGCTGCTTAAGCAGATCGCCGCCGTGTCCGTAAACCAAATGAACCGCACTGGCCTGCATTGTTTCTACGGTATTAATAATCCGCTGCACCATGGGCACCCCGCCAACCTTATGTAAAACTTTGGGCAAAGCAGATTTCATACGGGTACCTTTACCCGCAGCCAGAACAACCACAGAAAACGACATGTAAATTCCTTAACTTCTGTTAGTAATAAATTGATATCAGGCCTAGTGTAACTAAGCCAAGAGTCAGAGTCAGCGATAGATACGGTGATTCTCGTATTTTGTTTAATTTACCGGTCCACCTAGTGGTTGGCGTTCTAATCGGCTATATTGCGCAAGCCTTCTTCTTAAGATATTTATCGCACGCAAAGGAGCATGCACCGAATGAACGCCTTCAGAACCCTTCATCGTAGTATTTTGCTGCTATTTTTTGTTGTCGTGCTGGCCATTGTGACGCTGGTTCACTTTAGTATTTCCAAAATAGTGGCTGAGCAAAGCCGGGCCCAACAAAAATCTTTATCTCCGGCCATCAACCTGATTGTTAACGAGCTGCTTAAACCGCTGCATACTGCCGAGGCGTTAGGCCACTCACAAGAATTAGTGCGTTTGTTAGATCAGGACGAATTAAACGGCAATGAGGTACTGCGTGTACTTGAGCGTATGGAACAGCAATTTGATTTGGTGTTCTTTTTAGCCAGTGAAAAAGAGCGTATGCAATACATGTCTGACGGTATGGTTATCCCGCTGATTGAAGGTCAGGTTAGCTGGTACTTTAAATATAAAGACCGGCCCGAAAAAGCAGTGGCCGACATTGGTAAATGGGAAGACACCCACTTTTATATCGACATCAAAATTTTTGATGACAACGGCAAATTTTTAGGTTTTTTTGGTGTAGGTCAAAGCTTATCGAGCTTCTTAGAGCTGTTTGACGAATACAAAAAAGAATATGGCTATGATTTTATTATTGTTGATGAAAACAGCGATATAATGCTGTCTTCCGAGGCCTCTCTTATTGCCGAATACTCAGATTTTACTAACTTGTCAGAGCTTGACTGGTTTGCTCAGTTGCCGGCAGAGGTACGCCAAAGACGCGACCTTAACAACCGCCTGGTTTCCATTGAAGAGCAGGAGTACCTGATTGCAGAGATGGGGCTTAACCAGTTCGACTGGACCGTGTTTTTGTTAAGCCCGCTGGAAAAGCGTCAGGCTGAAATTTCTCAGGGATTCATCTTTTCTGTGGTCAGTTTGCTGGTGGTGGTATTTGCCTTGTTTGTTCTGATTTACCACGTACTGTCTTATTTTCGCCGTGATATTCATCGTGAAATTTCGATACCGCCGGCAGCGCGGTTACCTGATCGCATCACCATTGAAAACGACTACAATAAGCTGTTAAAAGCGTATCAATACATAAGCGTGGCGCTGGTAAACATTGATAACTTTACGATTATTAACGATACCTACGGCCGGGCCGCGGGCGATGACGTACATCAGCATGTGGTGCAATATCTACAATCACAGTTGAAAAACAAAGATGTGCTGGGAATGTGGAGCAGTGAAGAGTTTATCATTTTACTGCCTGAATGTGGCCCTCACGAAGCGCGTAAAAAAGCTGAGGAATTGCGTAAAGGGATGTCAAATCTGCCGCCTATTGATAAAGCCCTGCAACTAAAACTTACCGCCTCTATTGGGGTGTCTTATACCGCGACCCCCCGCCCTATGAACGAGGTGACTGCCCATGCCGAAGATGCGCTTTATCAGGCACAGCGAGATGGGCGTAATATTGTCAGGGTTCAGCTTATTAGCTAAGCTATTTACCCGGCGCAAAACCCCGCCTGGCAAACAGGCGGGTCAATCCGGTGGTCATGGCCACCCCCAGCAAAATACAACCGCCGCCAATGAGCGCCTGCAAAGACACACTTTCATTAAGCAAAACCAACCCCCAAAAAATACCAAAAAGTGGCACGAGGTAGGCAACGGTAATGGCTTTTGACGGACCCACTGCGCCAATTAAATGAAAATACAATAAATAGGCAATGCCGGTACCGCCTACCGCTAATCCGATAGCATTTATCCAGGCATAAGCAGAAGGTGACACTTCAGGCCAGGTTGCAATAGCCAGCGGTAACAAAAGTATCGACGCCATCGCCTGCGAACCGGCTGCAACTGCCAAAGGTTTTACGCCTTGTAAATAACGTTTCATCATACATGCTGCTAACCCATAACAGGCGGTTGCGCCGCAAGCAGCCAAAATAGGCAACATCGACAGTTCCCCCCCCTGCAGCTTTTGTTCGCTGATAATAGCAACCCCTATAAACCCCAGAATAAGACCCAACACGGCGACCTTAGAAAGTTTTTCTTGTAACCACACATAAGCAACCATGGCGCCAAACATGGGCGCGGTGGCATTTAAAATAGCGTTGACACCCGCCTCAAGGTGCAGGCTGGCAAAATTGAATAAAACAAAAGGAATGGCTGTATTTATTGCGCCAATAGCCACAATAGGCCAAAAAAAGCGTTGTATATCGGCGGCCTGACGCCGTAGTAATAACACCGGTAATAAAACCAGGGTGGCTAATACGGTGCGCACTTCCACTAACGCAAAAATTCCGAACTCAGGCGCCGCGACACGCATAAAAATAAATGACCCGCCCCATATGGCTGCAAGCATTAACAAAGCGGCAATTTCTTTTGCGGGCATAGCTATAAAGCTCCTTCAAGTTTAAGTAAAAAGGCTTTGCGTTCCAGACCACCTGCATAACCTGTTAATGTTTTATTACTACCAATAACCCGATGGCAGGGCACCACAATAGCTAATGGGTTGCGTCCATTCGCCATACCTACCGCTCGAACGGCTTTAGGATTATCGATATGTCGGGCAATGTCGCCGTAACTTACGGTTTGTCCATACGCGATATTCTGTAGCGCTTGCCATACCTGCTGCTGAAAAGAGGTCCCTGCAGCGGCTAACGTCAAAGAAAATTGTTGTCGGGTACCGGCAAAATATTCGCCCAGCTGTCTGACCGCCGCGCGGGTATGCTGATTCGCATTGGTTTCAACCGGTTGCGTGGTAAACGCCACGCAATGCAGACCTTCACCGGAAGCTTTAACCACTATTGTTCCACATGGGGTGGGTAAACATTGACTATACATGTCGCACCTATATCTGATTAACCGCAATATCCCACAACTGCAGCGTTAAGTATGTTCGCCATGGCGCTGCTGCATCGGGAATGATAGTTTGCTTACTGGCTGCCTTTTTAACGACTAAGTCACTGTTCAGGTAAATATCACTATGGGCCGCGCCTCGTATTTGCATGTAATCACAGGTCCAGGGGCCGATGCCTTTTAAGGCAAGCAGTTCTGACCGAGAAGGGATGTCGCTATGATTTTCAAAAGCGCGGGCCAATGTTCGCAGCGTTGTTTGTCGCGAAGCGGGTAATCTCAACGCCTCTAATGGCATATTGGCCACCGCGGCTGGCGAAGGAAAAACCCAGCCAAACTGATTTTTCTGACCGGCTTTTTCTATTAGCTGATTAGCATAATTGGTGGCGGCTTTTACCGATATTTGCTGGCCCAGTACGGCTCGGCAACCGGCTTCAAAGTAGCTCCAGGTACCCGGCAATCGAAGACCTTCAACCAGCTGATCAGTCTGAACTCCGGCAGCAACCAGCGCTTTTTGTATAAGCTGCGGGTCTGCATTTACATCAAGCACCCGGGCCAGATTGCGCATCACCGGTTGAATAAAGCGTAAATCGGTTATCTTGATAGCCACATTAAAGCCATTTTTTTGCGCATCATACGTGGCTTTCAGACACCCGGCACTGTTATGCCAGCTAAACGTTAAGGCGTAGCTGTCTGCGGTTACCTGCTCGACCAGAGGCAGAGCATGCACGGCAAGAAACTCTTTAACCTGGGGCCAGTTGTAAGGCGTGCGACAGGCTAAAAATAGTTGGGTACTTGATGCATCAGGTGACACAGGCAAAGCTCTCCTTAAGCGATTAGGGGTTAGCCCCCACTGTTGTTGCATTAAATGCTGTAACCGGCGCTCGGACTGAAACCCACAAGCGCAGGCTACATCGGTAACACTGAGCTCAGACTGCTGTAACAATTGTTTGGCAAACAGCAATTGTTGGTAAAGTTGCAGCTTTTTTGGGGTTAAACCCAACTGCCGGGTGACTAACTGGTGTAAATAACGCGGAGTTATTCCTAGTCGCTTTGCAATCTGATCGATACGCTGAGCAGGCAATGCTATCAACAATT
Source organism: Alteromonas lipotrueiana (assembly GCF_019249245.1). Lineage (GTDB taxonomy): Bacteria > Pseudomonadota > Gammaproteobacteria > Enterobacterales > Alteromonadaceae > Alteromonas > Alteromonas lipotrueiana. The sequence continues at coordinate 19,418 of NZ_JAESDK010000013.1, forward strand.
GCACCGCACGCGATACCGTGGTGTCGATACCCTGCCAGGCATTGGAGCCGGGCGCGCTGTCAGGGCGGCAACGTAAGCAAGGTCGGAATCCGGCGGCCATGGCCTGTACAGCGTGGGTGTAATACCGGACATTTTTTTCTGCCGGTAGGCGAGCCGGGCATATTGGCCGACAAAAAATATGAGTAGACATTACTGCAACAAAAAACATACCGTCAAAACGCGGATCGCGGCTTAAACGGGCCTGACGATAAATTTCAGTCTGTTTTGACGACTCGGTATTATTGAGCAAGGCTGTCATGTAAGTTCACTTTTAAACGTAAACACGCCTTCAGTGTAAACCAGTTTTTAACCTGAGATACGACAAAATCGGAACTCACAATACGCTCGGCGGTTGATTAAAAGACGGCCCATACGCATAATACTTTGCATAAAACGACCTTATACTGATCGCAGTTCAGTATATCAAACCTCTTTGGAGCCCATTTGCTGAAATTGTGTATTCGCCCTGTTTGCTGGCTTCTATTGTATTTTGGCTGTTCAATTTTTGTAGGTTCGGCTCAGGCAAAAACACAGCAATGGGTTGACGACTACGCCCGCTATGTAAAGTCGCAGGCCAACAAATACAACGTACCGGGCTATGCGTTTGTTTATTATCAACAAGGCGAAACCCCGAAAGTTTATGTGCATGGTCGTACAGCCAGTTCGGGCCAACGTATTAATAAAAACACCGTATTTCGGTTAGCGTCGGTGTCAAAAACATTTACCGCTTTGTTACTGGCCAAGCTGGTTCAGCGCGATGTTATGCAATGGGACATGAACATTAACGAACTGGTGCCGCAAATTCCGTTCAAAGGAGTCGGCATGGATCAGCTTGAACTGCAGCATATCAGCGGCCAGTCGAGTGGTTTTATGCCTAATGCCTACGACAATCTTATTGAAGCAGATTATCCGCTGGATAGGGTTTTAGATAAGCTGTCTGAGCTTGAGCCCATTTGTGCTCCCGGGCAATGCTACACCTACCAAAACGCATTATTCGGGGCCATTGAATATTATCTGGTGAGCCAGAACACCTCTTATCATCGACAAATTCAGGAACAGTTATTTACGCCGTTAGGCATGAATAACGCCAGCGCCGGAAAAGGCGCATTAATGGCCTCCCAAAGCTGGGCCAGCCCCCATATTGCTATAGCCCGCGATAAATGGCGCAAAAGCATGGTTGAAAGTAACTATTATCGGTTTACGCCGGCCGCTGGGGTAAATGCCAGCATTAATGATATGACCATTTATTTACAGGCCATGTTGGGTGAGTTTCCTACCGTAGTGCCACCTGAGCTTATTGAGTATATTACTGAGCCCCGAGTACGCACTACCCGCGAAATCTACCGGCGCGGTTGGCGACAGTACTTAAAAAATGCGCATTATGGTTTGGGCTGGCGGGTGTATGAATTTGAAGGCCATACTCTTAATTATCATGGCGGCTGGGTAAAAGGGTACCGGGCTGATGTGGCGTTCGACCCGAAGGCTAAAGCCGGCTATGTCATGCTGATGAACGCCGAGTCAAATATGATTAACTCGACCACCGCTGAGTTTTGGAAGCGTTATTATGAGCAGGCTGAAGGCAAATAAACCTTCAGTCTGCATCGTTAACTAGCTGGTTTTCAGGTAGGTATAACCACTTAGACAGTCTTCGTAAAAGTCGGTCCAGCGTACCCCTTCACGGGGCATAATATTGCCCGCCGAAATTTGCTTATCGATAAGCTTTTTCACATCATAAGCCATAGCCCGCGGGTTGTATTGCATGATATTCAGAACATCTTGCACCGACGAGCCTTTAACCACTTCTTCAATGTAAAAGTCTTGGGGGTCGTCATCGTGACTGTAAATATGCACTTCATTTAAGCGGCCAAACAAATTGTGCATATCGCCCATCACATCCTGATAAGCTCCGGTTAAAAATAACCCGACATGATAGTGCTCACCAGCGTTAAGCTTGTGCATAGGCAGCACATCGGTAATTTCCCGGCCCACCGCAAATTGATCAATTTTACCGTCGCTGTCGCACGTTATATCCACCAGCGTACAGTTAACCTCAGGTTTTTCATTCATCCGGGTTAAGGGCACTACCGGCAATAACTGATCGATAGCCCAGGTATCTGCTGCCGACTGAAACACCGAAAAATTACACAGGTACTGAGAGGCTAAACTATAGTCAAGCTCCTGTAGCTCTTCTGGTACATAATCCTGGGTCGCGCACCACTGTTTCAGGCGCACCATAATACGCCAGTAAATGGTTTCAATTTTTGCCAGCTCTTCTAAGGTTAATACCCGAAGTTTAAACGCATCCAGCGCCTGTTCTTTGTACTGAGACGCATCGTTGTACACTTCCTGCATACTTGATTGCTGGTCAAAGTCGTCTTCAAGCTCACGAATATTTTTAACAAAAACATGTTCTTTGTCGGCACGTTCGGTATCAATTTCAGCGCTGTTAGAGCGAATTTCACCGACAATTTCTGTTACCACACAACTATGATGAGCGGTAATTGCCCGGCCGCTTTCACTAACCAGATTTGGATGCGGCACCCCTTCCAAATCACACACTTCTTTCATGCCGTAAACTACATCAGCCACATACTCCTGCATGTTGTAGTTACGCGACGAGTCATTGGTGGAGGCACTGCCATCATAATCAATACCCAGACCTCCGCCTACATCAACATAGTCCAGTTCAAAGCCCATTTTGTAAAGGTCGGCATAAATACGTGCGCCTTCACTAATGGCTTCTTTAACGGCTCGAATGTCGGTCAGCTGGCTGCCGATATGAAAATGCAACAGTTTAAGACAATGGCCCATGCCATTTTCTTCAAGGTATCGTGCGGTTTTGATAGTTTCGGCAATAGTAAGGCCAAATTTGGCTCGTTCGCCCCCCGACCCTTCCCATTTGCCCCGACCTTTTACTGTCATTTTGGCACGTACACCAATAATGGGATCAATGTTTAGCTCTTTGGCCACTTTCACCAGCAACAGCAGTTCGGTATATTTTTCGACCACGACCACCATTTTACGGCCTAGCTTTCTGCCTAATAAAGCCAGACGCATAAATTCGTCGTCTTTGTAGCCATTTAAAATGGTTAACGAGTCTTCGTTGATGTTTAACGCCAGTGCGGTAATAAGTTCGGCTTTTGAGCCGGCTTCTAACCCGTAATTATAGGGCGCGCCCGCATCGACAATTTCTTCGACAACCTCTCGCATCTGGTTAACTTTTATAGGATAGACACCCTGATATTCACCCCGATATTCGGCGTCTTTTATAATATCCCGAAAGTTGGTATTCAGGCTGGCAACCTGTGAGCGCAGTACGTCATGAAAACGTACCACCACCGGAAACTGCACCCCTTCTTCGCGAATTTCGTTTATCAGCGCCTGAAAATCAATGCGAATGCTTTTGTCATCCAATACCGGGGTAACCTGAACATTGCCATTTTCGCCAATTTCAAAATAGCCACCACCCCAGCGAGATACGCCGTATAATTTCTCAGCTTCCTCGATGCTCCACTCAGACAAAGTTACCACTCCAATAAGGTAAAGCGGGCTAACTATTAAGCCCGTTCATTTAAAATAAGATTGTTGTGCGTATTATAGCGACGTACATCTATGACGCTATGGTTTTATATTCAGTTAATCTGCTAACTTATACTGAATAAGCCAGGGCATGGACTAGGCTTATTTCCTTTTGCAACCCGCCCCCTCACTGAAACCGCGCTAAAACACGCGAAATTTAAGTTAAATTACCTACTGTTAGCGACAAACACATATTTTCAGCGATAGTTCAGCCTGCAAAGAATCTATCGTAAAGACGGATATTAAGTAAACTTATCATCCGTTTGCCCGTATGAGCAAAAACGTCATCAAAATCTTTGTGCGTTTTCCCAAAACGCCTGTGTCTTTACAGAAGAGCAAGGCAGTCCTTTTGTTTACCTTCTGATGTCTGTGAAAAATTTGGCACTGTCTGCCTGTTCAAAAGGCACCACCAGACAGTGTTCGGCTTGATAAACAAGGAAACCAGCATGTCCAGTATTACCATCAACGGTCAGACCCATGCGCTGCCAGACGATCCGCGCACCACACTTCTTGACTTTATGCATCAGCATTTACAATTATTTGGCGCTAAAAAAGGATGTGATCACGGCCAGTGCGGCGCGTGTACCGTACTTGTAGACGGCGAACGGATGAACTCATGTTTACTTTTAACCTTTCAGTTAGCCGAAAAATCGGTCACCACAATTGAAGGATTATCTAACGGTGAGGAACTGCATCCGTTGCAACAGGCGTTTATCGACAACGATGCGTTTCAGTGTGGCTTTTGTACCAGTGGCCAGATTTGTTCAGGCGTAGCGGCGCAGCAGGAGCTGAAAAAAAATCGACCGTCGACTTTGTGGTTTGACCCCAACCACACCAAGACCGAAGATCTAAAAGAGCGCTTGAGCGGCAATTTGTGCCGGTGCGGCGCATATCCCCATATCATTGATGCTGTTAGTAGTACTGATGACAGTCAGGAGGTTAAATGAAGCCTTTCGCTGTTTTTCCCTTACATAAAAAGCACGATTTAGTTCAGGTTGAATCGTTTGAGCATAGCCGCTTTTTAGCAGGTGGCACCAACCTGGTCGATTTGATGAAACATCAAATTGAAAGCCCTGATCAAATTATCGATCTTTCCGGGTTTGAACAAGCCTATGATATTACTGATTCAGAACAGCAGGTGACTATTGGCACCATGGTGTCAAACACTGAGCTTGCCGATTATGCCTACCAGCAACCAGGGTTGTCTTTGCTCTCGCAAGCTTTATTAGCCGGGGCGACTGTACAACTGCGCAATCGAGCAACGACGGGTGGCAATTTACTGCAACGTACACGCTGCTATTACTTTTACGACACCACCAGACCCTGCAATAAACGTAAACCGGGTTCAGGTTGCGCTGCCATCAATGGCTTTAATCGTAACCATGCCATTCTGGGCACATCGGAGCACTGCATTGCCTCTCATCCGTCTGATATGGCGACCGCAATGACCGCGTTAGACGCGACGGTACATACCTGTAATGCAAACGGCGAAACCCGTCAAATTCCAGTTCGTGAACTGTACCGATTGCCTGGCGATACTCCGCACATCGAAACCCACCTTGGTGCTGATGAGCTTATTACCGCAGTAAGTATCGATAAAACACCACGGGGCACGCATATTTATCAAAAAGTACGCGACCGGTCTTCGTATGCCTTTGCGCTGGTATCAGTGGCGTGCACTATGCAGGTAAAAGACGGCATCATTAGTGATATCAATCTGGCCTTTGGCGGGGTGGGTTCGCAGCCCTGGCATGCTCAGGCCGCCGAAGAGTACTTACGGGGCAAATCTGCCACCACCGAGCTGTTTGAACATGCCGCCGATGTTGAACTTAGCTCAGCCAAAGGCTCGGGTTATAACGACTTTAAAATACCCATGCTAAAACGCACGCTGGTGCATGTATTAACCCAGGCAAGCGAGCACCAAAATCAACATCCAGAGCATGAAGGAGCAATTTATGCCCGCTAATACATCCTCAAACCCTTATGGTATAGGTGCCGCCGCTAACCGGGTAGATGGCCGGTTAAAAGTTCAGGGCAAAGCCACCTATGCGGGTGAAAACCTGTTTGATAGAGCGCCACTCATTGGTTGGATTGTAGGTGCTGATATTGCCAGTGGTACCTTAAAACGCGTTAACACCGAAAAAGCCGAAGCGCAGGAAGGTGTGCACGCGGTCATCACCTATAAAAATTCAGTCGACCAAAAACCATTTGGCTTACCTGAAGACACACAGCGTTTTGGTCAAAGTCGGGCCATGTTAAACGAAGATAAAATTCGCTATGCCGGTTTTCCGGTAGCGCTGGTGGTCGCCGACACTCTGGAGCAGGCGCGCTATGCAGGCCAGTTGATAGACTTCACTATTGAACCTGCGTCTATCAGCCTTTTGACTAAACACAGCGAGGCTCAGGTAGCCCCTGAAAGCATCGATGGCGGTTATGAAGCCGATGCGGGGTTGGGCGACATTGATAGCGCATTAAGCAGCGGTCAGCGCTTCAACATGACCTACACCACGCCTAACCAGGTTTCAGCCGCCATGGAACCACATACCAGTATCGCCAACTACGATGGCACCAACCTGACGGTGCATACCAGCGTGCAAATACTGGCCAGTGCTGTAGATTGTCTGGCTTCAACCTTCAACTTACCCAAAGAAAACATACGGGTAAAAAGTCCGTTTGTGGGGGGAGGCTTTGGATCGAAGCTTGGCCTGCATAATGATGCTATTTTAGCCAGTATTGGAGCCCTGCATTTACAGCGGCCGGTTAAGGTAGCCATGACGCGCCGGCAGGTATTTCATAATGCTCCGCACCGCGGCATGAGTATTCAACAAATGGCGTTCAGCGCTGATGCAAACGGTAAACTGGGCGGCGTGCAACATCACAGTGCTATGCCAATGGCCAAAGATTATGCGTTTGCCGAAGGAACTGGCGTAGCTGCCCGGGTCAACTATCAGGCTGAAGCTATCGACAGTAAACATCGGGTAAAAGTGGTCGACTCGCCCATGCTCGATTCAGTGCGCGCGCCGGGCGACGCCATCGGTTCGCTGGCCTTTGAAGCTGCGGTAGATGAGATAGCGCGTTCACTGGAAATTGATCCGGTAGATTTCAGACGTAATAACATTGCCCCTGTGCACCCTATTACCGGGGCTGATTTTTCAACCAATAATCTGGATAAGTGCCTGCTTGAAGGCGCTGAAAAGTTTGGCTGGAAAAAGCGGCAACACACCACCAAAGGCACTAAGAAAAATGGCTTTGGTGTTTCGTTGGGCATGCGTATGAACATGATTGTACCCAGTGAAGCCAGTATTACGCTACAAAATGACGGGCAGTTAGTGGTGCGTACCGATATGACCGACATCGGTACCGGAACCTACACTATTTTGACCCAAATCGTGGCTGAACATTTCAATGTAGATGCTAACCGTATCACGATAAATCTGGGCGATAGCGACTCGCCTGCTTCTTCGGGTTCAGGGGGTTCGTTTGGCGCATCCAGCAGTGGTACCGCAGTTCTTAACGCCTGTGAAGCGCTGTCGCTTAAGCTAAGCGAATGTGCCGGCCTGGCAAAAGGTAATGAGCTGGTTCAGTTAAATGACAACCTGGTGATTTTTGGTAAAGGCGATACTGAGCAGCAACATAGTCTTTCTGATTTACTCGGCAATACACAAAACAACGCGTTAACGGCGCAGGGTTCCGTTGCCCCCGACGAGGGTAACGACAACTATGCGCAGTACAGTTGCGCCGCGCACTTTGCTGAAGTTGAGGTGGATACGGTCACCGGTGAGGTCAGAATTATCCGACAACACGGTGCTTTTTCAGCAGGTCGTATCCTTAACCATAAAACCGCCGGGTCGCAATTAAAGGGCGGCATGGTATGGGGTGCCAGCTACGCATTGTTTGAGGAGTTACAACAAGACCCAAGAGACGGAGGTTTTGTAAACTGCGACTTTGCTGAATATCACTTTGCGGTAAATAGAGATATTGGTGATGTGTCGTTGCATATTATTGAAGAACCCGATTACAAAGCGTGTAAGCTAGGCAGTAAAGGTATTGGTGAGTTAGGTATTACCGGCTCGGGCGCGGCCATCGCCAACGCGGTGTACGATGCCGTAGGTGCCCGGGTACGTGACTTCCCGATTACACCCGACAAAGTAATGGCACAGTTGTAAGTTTATTTTTTAAAGTGCAGTGGCTATATAAGCTGCTGCACTTTAAAAAACTGATCCTGTTTAAAGCAGAGTTTGCATTAACTGCGGTACAACGGCTTAATCAAATGAAAACCAAAGCGGGTTTTTACCGGCCCATGCACCTTTAACAACTCTTTTTTAAATACCACATCATCAAATGGTTTGACCATCTGACCTCGCCGAAATTCACCCAAATCACCCCCACGTTTACCCGACGGGCAGGTGGAGTGCTTTTTGGCTAACACCCGAAAATCTTTGCCTTTTTTTAGCTGATCCAACAAAGCCAGTGCTTCTTTTTCAGTTTTCACCAGAATATGCAGTGCTGATGCTCTCATAGTGTTTGTTCAATATAATGTGTCGTTATACGCTTATTGTAGCGTAATTAAGAGGCTGAACGCACAGTAAGGCTTATCAGCTTTTTAATCTCGGCCTATTTCACCGGGTAAGATTCCAGCAGTTTACGCACCAGCTTAGTCAGCTCCTGCTGCACTGCAATACTGTCCTGTGCATCAAGTGTTATACGTCCGCTGGCGCTGTAAACAAACACGCCGTCTTTAACTACATCAATTTGAAGGTTTTGATACTGGGTGGTCTGTTCGCCCAAAGGAACACTAAAAATACCGCCCAGTGACAAGCCGGTCATGCTGCCAAAAATGCTTGTGCCTAAACCAAGGCTAACCGACTTTCCGTCTTTGTCGAGACCGGTCGAAGGAAAAAAGCCAATGTTTACATCTGCTTTTTCCTTACTGGCAGTTTGCATCCCTTTGCTTTGAAGCACCGAGGTAATTGCCGTGGTTATGTGGTTTTCCAGATTAGCGTTGACCGAGTTTAGCGGGGCCTGAACATAAAAAGTATTAATAGCCGCAAAGTTTGCCTCTTCGTTCACACTGATATCAGGTTTATTGGCAGCACACCCCGCTAACAAACCGAAGGAAACGAAAACCACGATAAGCAAGCGAACTGAATGAAATGGTGTTTTAAGTAAATGCATAAATTAATCAAAAAAAGAAACCAATGGTTTTTTAACGGTCAGCACCAGCAATAAGGATCGCTAAGCATTAAAAACAGGCAGGCGATATCTGAATAAATCCTACCCATAGTAGCAAAACCTGCGCAATACGCTGGGGGGCTTTACGCTTTTTCCAAACAGAAGCTGCTCCCGAGGCTTCCGAATCGCGGGTAAATAGCGCAGAATAGCATTCTTAATTTGGAACACTCTGCCTGTGTGGCGGGTGATTTATTGCAGGGACATATCATGCCGAAGGCTAGTGAGATAAAGAAAAACAATACCATCGTATATCAGGGTAAAACCTGTATTGTCAGAGACATTGAGCGCTCTGTGCCGCAAGGGCGTGCCGGTGGCAGTATTTATCGTATGCGTATGTACGATGTTGTCACAGGTTCGAAATTTGACGAAACCTTCAAAGATTCAGACATGCTGGAGATGGCCGACCTGGTTCGCCGTCCAGCAATGTTTTCGTATATGGATGGCGAAGAGTTTGTATTTATGGATAAAGAAGATTACACCCCTTATCACATGAATCAGGAAAGCATTGCCGATGAAGCGCTGTTTATCAATGAAAAAACCGATGGCATTCAGGTGTTAATTGTTGGTGACGCGCCGGTAGCACTAGACTTACCAATAAGCGTTGAGCTTGAAGTGATAGAAACCGATCCTTCCATAAAAGGAGCATCGGCGACGTCTCGAACAAAACCCGCCACCTTGTCTACCGGCCTGGTAGTACAAGTACCTGAGTACATCAGTACCGGCGAATGGGTGAAAATCAACACAGAAGAACGTAAGTTTCAAAGCCGCGGTGAAAAACACTAGTTAACGCTTTTCTTTCCACATGCCGTGGTTTCAAACCCAATAAGGGCAGTGTCCTGCTCTTATTGGTTAATGCCTTTATACCTGCTTTGGCACTCATACTCTCCCGAGTTCCGGGCGTATCTTCAGCAATTATCAAAAGTACATTTTTTGTACACATTTTAATGTAATACCGTTATGGTAACAGTGCTTAATTTTCAATGGTTCACTGGTAAGCAGAACTTTTCTTCTGTACCACACTAAAACGGACACCTCTATGAAAATACAGTCTTTTATCACTGCGTTACTGACTTTTACTGTGGCTCCATCGCTCACCGCCAAGCCTATTGATACTGCAATCGATAAATATGAACAGTATTTGACCGAGTTTCGACAGCAAAACTCGGTACTTAGTATGTCGGCCGCCATCGTAAAAGACGATAAGATTATTTATGCCAAAGGCTTTGGTTGGCAGGACCACGATGCTGAAGAACCTACGACGGCCGATACCACCTACCTGGCCGCCTCCATTACCAAAACATTTACCGGGGCTACCTTACTGGCCATGGAGAGTGAGGGTAAAATCGATCTTGATACGCCTTTTACCACCTTGAGTGACTGGCACAAACGCTGTAAATGGCTGGCCAATAGCGGAATTATTTTTGGGGGAGGAACCCTGGATAATGGCCAACAGATTCCTGCGGTAGATTGTAATGCTGCAATCACCCTGCGCCAGGTGCTGCAACACCGTGTCCAAGGCATCCCAGATACCTCTTTTTTCTACAACCCGGTGGTATTCGGTCATTTATCAAATTGGGTAGAAGAAAATACCGATAAATCCTGGCGTGAATGGATGCATCATTACGTACTTGCCCCTGCAAAGCTGGAGCACATCGCGGCAGGCTGGAGGGATCCCAACGGCGGCACCACGCTTACCCAGTTAGCTCCGCCATTTCGTCATGCGCCCGAGCAGTCTGACAACCTGGCACCTTCGCCCCTTCCAAACCCTGAACTTAATGCCAGCTCAGGTATCATCGCCAGTGTGAAGACGCTGGCCCGTTATTCCATCGCCCTGGACCAGGGTTTGATTTTATCTTCTGAACAACGCAAAAAAATGTGGACGCCTCCTATCGAAGCGAACGGCGAACCTGCCCCCTATGCCTATGGCTGGTTCGTTCAAAACTGGAAGGGACACAAAGTGGTATGGCATAGCGGCTGGTGGCCCGACGCCTATGCCGGCTTTCTGGTGAAAATACCTGATGCCAGATTAACGCTTGTGATACTGGGTAACACCGATGGGCTTAGAACCGATATCAATACCCTTACTGCCGCTGAGGTTCATAAAAACCCTGTTGTAGGAAAATTCCTTGACCTGCTTTTACCCCCAAAAGCTACCTCGGAATAATAGACACAAAAAAAGGCGCTTCGAGAAGCGCCTTTTTATTAAGCAATGAGCTTAGGTGGCTTACATCATGCCGCCCATACCGCCCATTCCACCCATGCCGCCCATATCTGGGCCTGCTGGTGCGTCGTCCTGTGGAACGTCGGCTACCATGGCTTCGGTGGTGATCATCAGGCTGGCAACAGATGCGGCAAACTGCAGCGCTGAACGGGTTACTTTAGTTGGGTCAAGAATACCCATTTCCAGCATATCGCCGTACGTGTCGTTACCTGCATTGTAACCAAAGTTACCTTCGCCGCCTTTAATGGCGTTAACAACAACAGAAGATTCTGCACCCGCATTGCTGGCGATTTGACGCAGTGGCGCTTCCATAGCACGTAGTGCTAAGTTAATGCCGTGAGTCTGGTCTTCGTTTTCGCCTTGTAGCGAAGCAACTTTCGCTGCCGCACGTACCAGTGCAACACCACCGCCAGGGACTACGCCTTCTTCTACCGCTGCACGAGTTGCGTGCAGAGCATCTTCAACGCGGTCTTTCTTCTCTTTCATTTCCATTTCAGTCGCGGCGCCAACTTTAATCACGGCTACACCGCCAGAAAGTTTAGCTAAACGCTCCTGAAGTTTTTCTTTGTCGTAGTCTGAAGAAGACTCTTCAACCTGACCACGGATCTGCGTGCAACGACCTTCAATGGCAGTTTCATCGCCTGCACCATCAACAATTGTTGTTTCGTCTTTGTTGATAACGACACGCTTCGCTGTACCTAAGTCTTCAAGCTGTACTTTTTCAAGCTCAAGACCAATCTCTTCAGAGATAACAGTACCGCCAGTCAGAATGGCGATGTCTTGCAACATTGCTTTACGACGGTCGCCAAAGCCTGGGGCTTTAACCGCAGCAACCTTCACAATACCGCGCATGTTGTTTACAACCAGTGTCGCCAGTGCTTCGCCTTCAACATCTTCAGCGATGATTAGCAGCGGCTTACCTGCTTTTGCTACACCTTCAAGTGTAGGCAGCAGTTCACGGATGTTAGAAATCTTTTTGTCTACCAACAGGATGAACGGGTTGTCTATCTCAACCGTACCGTTTTCCTGGTTGTTGATGAAGTAAGGAGACAGATAACCGCGGTCAAACTGCATACCTTCAACCACTTCAAGCTCGTTTTGCAGAGCCTGACCTTCTTCAACCGTAATAACGCCTTCTTTACCCACTTTTTCCATTGCTTCGGCAATGATTTGGCCAACCACTTCATCTGCGTTTGCAGAAATGGTACCTACCTGAGCAATAGACTTGCTGTCGGCACAGTCGGTAGACAATGCTTTAAGCTCTTCAACAGCGGCAATAACGGCTTTATCGATACCGCGCTTAACATCCATTGGGTTCATGCCCGCAGCAACAGCTTTCAGGCCTTCAGTTACAATCGCCTGCGCCAAAACAGTAGCGGTAGTAGTACCATCGCCTGCTTCGTCGTTAGCTTTAGACGCAACTTCTTTAACCATCTGTGCGCCCATGTTTTCAAACTTGTCTTCAAGCTCGATTTCTTTGGCTACAGAAACACCATCTTTAGTGATGGTTGGCGCACCGAATGATTTTTCCAATACGACGTTACGGCCTTTAGGACCCAAGGTAACTTTTACTGCATTTGCCAGAATGTTAACGCCCTTCAACATTTTTGTGCGGGCGTCATCTCCAAAACGTACTTCTTTAGCTGCCATGTTTAAATTCCTCTAAATACGGTTAACGGTTGATTACTCGACGATTGCCAGAATGTCGCTTTCGCTTAAGATCAGAACTTCCTGATCATCCAGCTTCTCAGTTTTAACGCCGTAACCGTCGTTGAAAATAACGGTGTCGCCCACTTTTACGTCCAGAGCTTTAATGTCTCCGTTCTCAAGGATGCGACCGTTACCTACTGCGATAACTTCACCACGTGTTGATTTTTCTGCTGCAGAACCTGTCAGAACGATGCCGCCTGACGATTTTGATTCTTGTTCTGCGCGTTTGATAATTACGCGATCGTGTAAAGGACGAATTGCCATTTTCAAGTCTCCTGAAAATTCCAACGATTAAATGTTAGTTATGTCAGACGTACATCAGATATGTACGTCATTTACTATAAGAGAGGGGTGTTGGACCCATCTCAAACTTCATACTGCGAGGATAAATGGGGGAGACGCGAAACAAACTCAAGGGGCGGTGGTTTAAAAAATACAATTTTTTTCGCTTCTGCCAACCACCCGCCCTCACTCGAACGGAATTATTTTATTTTTAGGGGCTTAGCGCAGTCGGTTGTTCTTATCACTGTCGGTTTTATCTGTGTACTGGCCTTCGTATACATCGCCGTCTTTATCGTCAGTTTTTTGCGAAAAGGGACTTTGTGGCTGCTCAAATGGCCCCCGTCCTCCAAAGCCTGCCCCGGCAACAACCCGAGTTTTCATATGCTTTGAGATGTGTCCGGCAATAAAGTGGCGGCTTCCAGGAAAAACAAAAAGCATCCCTATAATATCGGTCATAAAGCCAGGGGTCACCAATAACACGCCTGCCACCACCAACATAAGCCCCTGAACCATTTCACTACCGGGCAGCTCGTTTTGCTGCATTTTCGCCTGCGCCTTTTGCAGCGTTTGCAAACCTTCACGCCGCACCATATAAGCGCCGATAAATGCCGTGATAATAACCAGTGCGATGGTATTCCAACCGCCAATTATTCCGCCGACTTTAACCAGTATCGCGATTTCTATGATGGGTAAAATAGCAAACAATAAAAATAAAATACGCAAATCGCATTCCTCAAACAATTTAAACTTTACATAGTCAAAGTTGGGGCAAACCTGACTATCTCAATCTTTTAATACAATCAATACGAATAACTCCCTGAACCCGGTCATGATTTGCTAACCTAATGCCTACATTTGTGAAAGAATCTGATGTTTACTGAGGTCTAGGGAGTTAGCCATGTCACTAAGTATGATATTAACGACAACGCCGGATGAACACACTGCCACAAAAATTGCGCGTGCCCTGATTGATAACCGACTAGCGGCCTGTGTCAAAATTATACCAAAGGTGATGTCTGTGTATCGGTGGCAAGATACGGTAGAGACCGGTTTTGAGTCACAGCTTTTAATAAAAACTACGGCACACAAAGTCGATGAAGCTTACAAAATTGTGTGCGATTTGCACCCATACGAGGTGCCAGAGTGGATAAGTATTAATTCGATATCGGCCAGCGACGCGTATGAAAAATGGATATTAGAAGAAACGCTGACCCGATAGCTCAGGAGTGAAAGAAATATGCAGGTAGTGGTTCGTTCGGCGTTATTGGTGCTGTGGTTATCGATGATGCTGACAAATACAGCGCTGGCTCAGGTACCCTCTGACGGTTTCAACAGCGACTTTGGCTCTAGCCCATTTGCACAGGAATCTGAGTTTTTACCGGTTGAACAGGCTTTTAAGTTTGACTACCAACAACGTGATGACACGCTGGTATTATCGTTTGTCATTGCCGAAGGCTATTACCTGTATAAAAAGCAATTTGAGGTAGTGGTAAAGGAGGCTAGCGCTGCGGCCCTACAATTGCCTGACGGTGTATCTAAAGAAGATGAATTTTTCGGCCGTACAGAGGTTTACTACAACGAGGTTACGCTGACATTGCCGATTCAGTCGGCCGCGGCAGATGCGCTGGTAAAATTACGCTATCAGGGTTGTGCTGATGCGGGGCTTTGTTATCCGCCCAAAATTCAGGAAATTTACCTTGAAGCTGTTGGCACAGACGATACGGCGCTTACGTCTAACGAGGTATCTTCGGCTTCTATCGCCGAAGCATCGTCGACTCAATTTGAACTGGCCGATGCATTGTTATCAGAACAAAGCCTGTGGCTTACACTGCTGTTGTTTTTAGTGTTAGGTATCGGGCTGGCTTTTACGCCATGTGTATTTCCTATGTACCCCATACTATCGGGCATTGTATTAGGTCAGGGCCGAAAGAACAGCTTATCCCGGGCCTTCTGGCTTAGCCTGATTTATGTGCAGGGCATGGCGCTAACCTATTCGTTGTTAGGCTTGGTGGTAGCCTCGGCCGGTATGCAATTTCAGGCGGCACTGCAACACCCGGCTATTTTGATTACCTTTATCGCGTTGTTTGTATTGCTGGCGCTGGCCATGTTTGGTGCTTATGAATTGCAGTTACCGTCAGCCTGGCAAAACCGGCTAAGTGCGCTAAGTAATAAACAGCGAGCGGGTTCAGGTGTGGGCGTATTTATAATGGGGGTGTTGTCAGGACTGATTGCCTCGCCCTGCACCACCGCGCCTTTAACCGGTATTTTGTTGTTCATTGCCCAAAGTGGCGATCTGTTCACTGGCTTTATTTCTTTGTATGTCCTTAGCCTGGGTATGGGAATACCCCTGATTTTGTTCGGTGTTACCGGCGGCAAATTGCTTCCCAAAGCCGGCCCCTGGATGAACATCATCAAAGTGGTGTTTGGGTTTATGATGCTCAGTGTGGCTATTGTATTTATTGAAAGGCTATATGCGCATTCTTACACTAATTTATTGTGGGCCGGCCTTGGGCTTAGCGCATTTGGGTATTTTAGTGTGATCAATCAAAACAGCGCGGCCACCTTTTTTAAAGGTGTACGCACGGTGATTATTTTTGCCGGGTTATTTATCAGTGCAATGCTGGCTTATCAAACTGTATCTCCTGCTACCAACTCAACGGCACCCCGTGCCTCACACCCGCCGTTTGTCACGGTTAATAATCTTGAACAGTTGCAAGTGCAGCTAGACAAAGCCAGTGCACAAAACCAGACCGTAATGCTGGATTTGTACGCCGACTGGTGTGTGGCCTGTAAAGAATTTGAAAAATACACGTTTACCGACCCGCAGGTTATCCAAACGTTGTCTGACACAATGTGGATACAAATTGATTTAACCGAAAACACTGCGTCTAACCAGGCGTTTCAGGCGCACTTTGAGGTACTTGGTCTGCCGACTATTTTATTTTTTGATACCCATGGCAAAGAAATACCGCGCGCGCGGGTCACCGGCTTTTTACCTGCCGGGGCGTTTGCAGAACATGTGCGTCAAACTGTATCTGAGTAGAGTGACGTCGTAAGAACATACGTGCCTTATCATAAACCTACTGTATAGCCTTAGCGCAGTATTGGAGCCTACGGCTATCGCAGTGTAAATTGGTATTTTGAAGAAAACGTGGAAGAACACGTGCAATTCAATGCGCTACGGCCTGCCCTGCACCTGCAAACATTTTATCGAGCCGAAATGCCTTGTTCAAACCGTGCTCTCCGGCTTTGACTTACCCGGTAACATCTGCTTTACAAATTCAAATATTGCCTCGATATGAGGTGATTAGACCAGTATTTTGCTGCTAAATAAACTGGTATCGCTATAATCACCGGTTAGACTCAACATACACAACAAAACTGACGTTTTTTCGTGCAACCTTAAGCAAAATTTGCTTAGATTGGTAGCAACAGGTCAGATGGCAGCAAGATAGCAGCATTTAATGGATATTTTATTAATTAATGGACCTAACCTTAATATGTTAGGCAAACGCGAACCCGATACATACGGGCATCAAACACTGGACGACATTGTTTGCGACCTAACCGCGCAGGCAGATGCCGCCGGTGTCCGTCTGCAGCATTTTCAGTCAAATGCTGAACATGCTTTGATTGACCGTATTCATCAGGCTATAGGTAACATCGACGCCATTATAATAAATCCAGGGGCATTTACGCATACCAGCGTGGCCCTTCGCGACGCGCTACTTAGTGTCAGCATTCCGTTTATCGAAGTGCATTTGTCAAATATTCACGCCCGTGAGCCGTTTCGTCATCATTCTTATTTGAGCGATGTGGCCGCGGGTGTCATTCTGGGGTTTGGCGCTACCGGCTATCAGCTTGCGCTTACCGCAGCTAAAAATCTAAATCAATCCAATCCTTTGACCCAACAAGCAGAGACAGAATAATGGATATCAGAAAAATTAAAAAACTCATCGAACTGGTAGAAGAATCCGGCATTGCTGAGCTGGAAATCACAGAAGGTGAAGAGTCGGTACGTATTCACCGCGGCCCTAGCGCCAGCGCTGCGCCAATGAACTACACCATTCCTGCTCCGGCGGCTCCTCAAGCACCGGCTCACCCAGCTCCGGCCCCTGCCGAGCAGCCTGAAGCTCAGGGTCCTAGCGGCCACCAGGTTAAATCACCGATGGTGGGTACGTTTTATCGCGCCTCTTCGCCTACAGCTAAGTCGTTTGTAGAAGAAGGCCAAACAGTTAATGTTGGCGATACACTGTGCATTATCGAAGCCATGAAAATGATGAACCAAATTGAATCTGACAAAGCTGGCGTAGTAAAAGCCATTTTGGTTGAAAATCAGGAACCGGTTGAGTTCGACCAACCTTTGTTTATCATCGAATAATCAGGCCGAGGCTTATGCTAGATAAAGTACTTATCGCAAACCGGGGCGAAATTGCCTTGCGTATTTTGCGCGCTTGTAAAGAGCTGGGAATTAAAACTGTTGCTGTGCATTCTACTGCCGACAGAAATCTGAAACATGTATTGTTGGCAGATGAGTCTATTTGCATCGGCAAGGCATCGGCAACTGAAAGCTATCTTAATATCCCAAGAATTATTGCCGCAGCTGAGGTTACAAATTCTATTGCGATTCATCCTGGCTATGGATTTTTAGCAGAAAACGCTGAATTTGCCGAAGCAGTAGAACAAAGTGGTTTCATTTTTGTCGGCCCAAAACCCGACACCATTAATTTAATGGGCGATAAAGTATCGGCCATTAATTCAATGAAAAAAGCGGGTGTTCCGTGTGTACCGGGCTCCGATGGACCGCTGACCGATGATTCTGACAAAAACAAAAGCATCGCCAAGCGTATTGGCTACCCTATCATTGTTAAAGCCGCCGGCGGCGGTGGTGGACGGGGTATGCGTGTGGTTCGCTCAGAATCAGAGCTGGTGAAAGCCATCGAAACCACTCAGGCAGAAGCTGGCGCAGCGTTTGGTAATTCAACGGTTTACATGGAGAAATTTCTCGAAAATCCTCGCCATGTAGAAATTCAGGTATTGGCCGATGGTCAGGGTAATGCGATTCATCTTGGTGAGCGCGACTGTTCTATGCAACGCCGTCATCAAAAAGTTGTAGAAGAAGCACCCGCACCTGGTATTTCAGAGCAGATGCGCAACAAAATAGGCGATCGTTGTCGCCGTGCCTGTGTTGAGATTGGCTATCGTGGTGCCGGTACCTTTGAGTTTCTTTATGAAAACGGCGAGTTCTATTTTATCGAAATGAACACCCGTATTCAGGTAGAGCATCCGGTTTCAGAAATGATCACCGGTGTTGACCTGATTAAAGAGCAGCTGCGCATCGCAGGAGGTCAGCCGTTGTCTATTGATCAATCGCAAATTCAAATTCGTGGCCACGCCATTGAATGCCGTATTAATGCTGAAGATCCACAGACATTTATTCCTAGTCCTGGTCCTATCAATATGTTCCATTCCCCGGGCGGTTTGGGTGTACGCTGGGACTCGCATATTTACGCTGGCTATACTGTACCGCCATTTTATGACTCTATGATTGGTAAACTAATCACCTATGGCGAAAGTCGTGATGAAGCCATTGCCAGAATGCGTCATGCACTGGATGAGTTGGTTATAGAGGGTATTAAAACGAATATTCCGTTACAGCGTATGATTATGGCTGACGAAAACTTTTCTGCAGGGGGTACTAATATCCACTACTTAGAAAAGAAACTTGGCATGTCTTCATAGCTCTTTAAAAGCGTCCAACCGGACGCTTTTTTATTACATCCAGCAACAACATTATGTTTTAGCTAAAACTGCACTGCCAATGCCACGGGTTTTTCAGGTCTGATTACCCTGATTTATATATTTACCTGACCCGGTTTTGGCTAACCTCACCCATAACGCATTGACGGCTAAAAGATAATACATACGCGGTAACAGAAATAAAAAAAGCCCATCAAGGATGGGCTAATAGCAAGAACGCGCACACCGGTTAGGGTGCAAATTTGCTTACGCTTTAACCACCATCGCGGTTCAGCTCAGTAGATTACTTTTATGTCATCAAACTAGCGTTTATTGGCCCCCTGAGGCTTGTATTGTGACGGACAATATCCGCGCTCTATCTCTGCCGGCCGTAATTTAAGGTGCTTGGTTTGACGACCGCTGACCCGCGCTCGCCAGTTATTAAATGCGCTGCGCTTCAACTGTTGGCGCATTAATACGATAACCTGTTTTTCAGGTAAACCATACAGACGCTCTATGGCCTCAAAGGGTGTACGATCTTCCCAGGCCATTTCAATTACCCGCGAAACGGCAGTTTGCGATAATGATGTTTGCATAATGCTTTTAACCATAAAGTAATGAGTGTGCTAATTTACCGCGGCTGGTAAGGTTTTGTCGTGAATAATCGTTAACAATTGCGCGGCTGCACGTGCATCAGACAAAGCCCGGTGATGCTGCTCCATAGATATTTCAAAATGCGCCGTTAATGCGGCGAGCGAGTACGAAGATAAGCCCGGACAGGCACGGCGCATCTGCACTACTGTGCACAGTTTCGGACGTCTGAATGATTGTTCAAGCCGGGCAAATTCTTGGCGTATGAAACCATAGTCAAAATTAACATTGTGCGCGACAAAAACGCAGTCTTCGGTGAAATCAGCGATTTCTTGCGCACGTTCACTGAACAACGGTGCATCGGCCACCATTTCGTTGCTAATACCGGTCAGACGTGTGATGTTTGACGGAATATGGCGTTGCGGGTTGAATAACGATTGCCACGATTCAGTAACCTCTCCGGCGACCATTTTAACCATGCCAACTTCGGTAATACGATGATACCCGTTGTTGCCGCCCGTGGTTTCTATATCAACCACCACATAAGGCTGCATAGGATCGTGAAACCATTCAACCTGAGTTATCTGTACCTTAAACCCTGCCTCTTGAAGTTGTGTGATAGCAATGAGCTGATTACGTCGTAGTACGTCGCCGGGCGCTTTTATCTCTTCAAAACGCAATGTCTGGCCGTCATAAACCATAATGTCCGGAAACCCATCTTTAAGATTGGCAAAATCTTTACACATCATCAGCAACATCTTTTTAATGCTTTGAAGAGGCGCGTGTTCCAGCAATACCTGTACGGTATCTAGCTGATTACGCCGCCACATAAAGACACTGTTCACCTTACCATGATGTTTAGCGGCTATTTTGGTTAAGTGCAACATCCATTCTTTGGCAGAGCTCAGGCTTTCAAGCAAAGCGTCAACGTGGGCACCAAATGTTTGATAAAAGGTATTGAATTTAAGCGACTGCGGACGGCGGTCAAACTCAGTAACCAATGTATCTAACTCAAATAATATCGGCCAGAATGTCAGGCCGAACAGCGTTCGCCATGTTCGGTTTTCGGTGCGCCAGGCCTGTTGATGATGCCGCTTGTACCAGGCTACAACACCCTGTTCTACACTTTGGTTCTGGCTGATGTCTAATTGCAACGTAGTACTGGCACTACGAAGCATATCTGTAACTTTGCTGGTCCGCTTTTTGTGATATTTTCGGGCATAAAAGTCTTCGGCAAATGCCAGTAAAAAATCAGATGCCGGATTATCAATAATCTGTTCAAGCTGTACTTTAACGGCTTCTTTCTCACCGTCTTTGTAGCATTCGCGTAGCCACTTTTCTTTTGACTCATCCCCTGGCGCACACCTTAAAACACTCAGTGCGGCCTTGCGATCTATATCAAGCAACTTAACGCCCAGTTTATGCAAAAAACGCTGGCCGTATTCAATCGTGACCGGGTCGGTTAACTCAGGGACTGGCCGTTGGGCCATCTCGCACAACCTGGTTTGGCTGGTGTAGGGCAAGTTCTCAAGGTCACAGGCATAGCCAAACGCAATACGTGCCTGATTAATATCGCTAAACCGGGCTTGCACCACCGTGGCGTCGGTACGGGTGCGCATAATGCCCAAATCACGCATTGAAAACTGATTAAGCCGACCTTTTGAATGACCAAAATACAAAAACAACAGGTAGCGTAATGCCGGCTCAAAGGTTTTTAACAGGTAATCATTTTGAGGCAGGTTTTCAGGCCAGCCGTGTTGTTCGATTTGTTCAAACAACAAACTGACCAATTCGGCTTTTTTAAAACTACTGTATTTTTGTTGAAGCTGATATTCAGCCAAATATGCCAACAAATCATTTTTAGTCACGGTGCCGGCAAAATCCTGTATTGCCACATGGGTAACCGGCCCAAACCAGCCTTGTGAAACCAGGGCATCAAGCTGTTGTTGTGCATGAGCGATTTCAGCATAAGAAAACTGGGTACGATTAATGATGGCATATTTACGGTTTGCCGCTCGCGCAATAATACACTGCTGAGACATTGATAATGCCCGAAAACTATCAATAAAACGTTGTGTTTCGGGGTCTAGTAATTCTTGACTCTGGGCGTCAAAAAAACTTAAAAATTCATGAAAATGATCAAGATAATATCGTTCAGGAAGCTCTTTTCGCATTCATATTTACCCATAACTGCATAACGTACAGTGTATACTTATACAGTTAAATCGCAATCTTTGCGGTTAATATTACGCCTTATGGTTAGATATGTTCTTACGCCTTATTGCCAGCCTGTGTAACATTTTATCCCTGTTAAACCTGAATAGCCTGTTTACTCACCCACGCAAAATAGCGGCTGAGTTTGTCATCATGTTGCAGTTTTTCCAGGGTTCGAAATTGTTTTGCCAGTTCCATTTCAGTATAG
Organism: Alteromonas lipotrueiana; assembly: GCF_019249245.1. Classification (GTDB taxonomy): domain Bacteria; phylum Pseudomonadota; class Gammaproteobacteria; order Enterobacterales; family Alteromonadaceae; genus Alteromonas; species Alteromonas lipotrueiana. The sequence goes on from NZ_JAESDK010000013.1 coordinate 41,233, forward strand.
AACCGATGCACACCATTATGACACTGCCTGCAAATAAAGATGCCGCTGTGCAATTGTGTTTTATTAAAGTTTTTTCTGAAAAATGTACGCCGATGCATTTTTTTAGGAATAAGATGATGAAATGTCAGCCGCGCATAACGCTGACACAGTGGACAATATCCCGTCGATAGTTTTTTACCCATGCCCTCACCTGTTTTGCTATAGACCCACTTAGTACAAATCCAACCCCCTGGCCGGTTCGTAATCAAATCTGTAAACTTTTTTAATCTATGAACAGGTGAATTATGAGCTTGGCTACCCCGGCAACGTTTAACTGCCCTTATTGTATGGAACCTAATGAAGTAGAAATTGACGAAATAAACGATACCGGACAAACACAGGTGCTTGATTGTCAGGTTTGCTGCCAGCCTATTGAAATGACAGTAACCGGTCGCGGCGAGGAAATGCGCGTCGACGTGCAACCAGAAAATGACTGACCACTGTTTCTCTGCCACCGACATCGACGCAATGGAGCCCCGCTACCGGGCTAACCTGGTCAATAGTGTGTCGGGGTTTAAAAGTGCCAGCGTAGTAGGTACCAGTCAGGGTCGTAGCTACCTGGAAAACCTGGCGATAGTGAGCTCAGTGGTACACGTAGGTGCCCATCCGCCTTTAATAGGTATGGTTATGCGTCCGCACACCGTGGTTCGCGACACTTTGCATAATATTAAAACCACTGGCTGCTATACACTAAATCAGGTTCATTGCGACTGGACCAAACAAGCTCATCAGACCTCTGCGCGTTATCCTACCGAAGTCAGTGAGTTTCAGGCCACCGGTCTTACTCCCTGGTATTCAAAGGCCTTTGATGCGCCGTTTGTGAACGAAAGTCCGTTAAAGCTGGCAATGAAAGTCGAAAGTATTCTTCCTATTACGGCAAACAATACCGAGTTTGTGATTGGTCGTATTCACCAGGTATGGATAAATAAAGAAAAAATCAGTGAGCAGGGCCAGGTTGATCTTAGCGAACTGGGTATTGCCTGCATTAGCGGCCTGGATACCTATCACAAACCTGAGCGGGTAGCCCGTTTTGCTTATGCAAAACCCTAGTAAGCCTATTAGATTACGTCAGTTTAACGCTATAAAAAGCTAAAAATACTGTAAAAACTGTGGTTAATGCGTAAACTATAAAAGTGCCAGCTTGATTGCTGCCGAAAGAAACCTGCTTCTGTTAGCAGGTTTTTGTGTTTTTAAGCCGATATAAAAGAAAATCATTATCGTTTACAAGTTTTGGAGCAAGCTATGAGTTCTGTTAATCGCCGCAACTTTTTGCGTATGGCCGGTAGCACCCTTATCGGAATGACCCTGGGCAGTATTGCACTAAGAGCAAATGCTCAGGAAGTACTAAGCTCAGATGATCCAACGGCTAAAGCTTTAAACTACACGAATAAGTCAACCAAGCCTGATGCGAAATGCGGCAATTGCATGTACATACAAGGCAGTGATGGGAGTAAACATCGTCCCTGTGCTATTTTCCCAGGTAAACTGGTGGATGTAGAAGGCTGGTGTAGTGCGTGGGTAAAACGCCCGGGCTAATACAAAAATGGCCGTACGATAACGGCCATTGACTTACAGGGGCCCCGTTGTTTGATTGTAGGGGCACCCGAATTTTATCATTTTTACGGCGAAACCGGCTTCAGTAAGTCCTGGTGCTGCTGCAACTTTGCATCGCTTTCCATAAATGTGGGGGCAGGCACTGGCTTATGTGCTTGTTCAAACGCAAGTCCGGCGGCTAATACGCGATTATCCTGCCATTTGGTGCTAATAAAGCTTAAGCCTACCGGTAAGCCATTGACCAGCCCAGCTGGAACAGAAACGTGCGGATAACCAGCTATCGCGGCTAAATAACCAATACCTATAAAGCCGCCAGGAGCATGATCACCATATAGCGTATCAATTAAAAAAGCAGGCGTATTAGACGGAGCTACCAGCAAGTCGACTTCGTATTCAGTTAATAATTTATCGATACCCTGCTGCGTACTGGCCTCTTTTACCATGGTACGTGCTTCTTCGTACTGTTCTTTTTCAGCGCCTTCTGTGGCCTGTGCTTTTTCAAAAATATCCTGATTAAACAAACCCAGTTCACGGCGTGTTTGCTGATTAAAAGCAATAAGCTCTTCAAGTGTATTAGCAGGTAAATCGGCAGGTGAGTCTGCTAAATACTCATTAACACCGGTCTTAAACTCGGCCAGCAGTACATGGTAAGAGTTGTCCCAGTATTTATCCGGTGTTTTAAACTCGTCAATGTCTACCAGAATGGCGCCCTGTTGCTCCAGCGTTTCCAGCGCTTTATTGTATTGTGCCAACACCCGCTCATCATTGCCCTGGGCAAAGCGCACTACGCCCACCTTCACCCCTTTAAGGCCGTCAGATAATTGTTGGGGCGACTTAATCTGGGTTCTGTCACGGTCGGTAGTGACAGTGTCTTTAGCGTCTTCGCTTGCCATCACCCGCGCCATAACAATGGCATCGGTCACACTTTTTGTCATGGGCCCGGCGGTGTCCTGGCTTATTGATATAGGCACAATATGGCGGCGTGAAATCATTCCTACCGTCGGTTTGTAGCCTACTACCCCATTAAAAGAGGCTGGGCAAATTATAGAGCCGTTGGTTTCAGTACCTACCGCCATTGACGCAAAATCAGCGGCAACCGCCGCGCCCGAGCCCGATGAGGACCCGCAAGCTGTACGTGATAAGTTATACGGGTTGCGGGTAAGACCGCCTACCGCACTCCAGCCACTCACTGAGTCTTCAGAGCGAAAGTTAGCCCATTCAGACAAATTGGTCTTACCTAAGATAACTGCTCCCGCTTTACGCAGGTTTTCTACCAACGGGGCATCACGATTTGTATCATTGTTGGCCAGCGCTAACGACCCGGCGGTCGTGGGCATGTCGCGGGTTTCAATATTGTCTTTTAACAGCACCGGTAAACCAAATAACGGGCCCGGTTGTATGTCGCCCTTTGCCAGCGCTTCATCTTTAGCTTTTGCCTGAGCCATAGCATCGGGGTTAATAGCAAGAACACTTCCGGTGCGGGTGTCTAATTTTTCAATTCGGTTTATGTAAGCCTGAGTCAGCGCCTGAACACTGATTTTTTTATCAACAATAGCCTGACGCTGCACATGAGCAGGAGCATCAAGCAACTGCTGAACTGAACTTTGCTGCATGGCGGTATTGGGCAATTGACCTGGTTTTGTTTCAGCCACCGAGCCAATATTGCTGCAAGCCTGTAACGCAAGTGCAGCGGCAATGGGTAAAAGTCGAATACTGTTCAAGCAAATCATCCTTGCTAAAATTTACGAACACGCAGTACAGCATGAACGTGGTTAAAAACCCAGCGAATACGATAAGTTTACAATTTTAGTCGGTAGAAGGGGTGCTATAGGAAAGATAATATTTATTCATAAGCTTTTGATAACGCCCGTCTTGTTTCAGTCGCTGCAGCTGTGCATTAAACTGCTGACGTAACTCGGTATTTAATATTGCAGCACGGTATTCGCTGCGTTCAAATAAGTCATGAAAAACCACGTCTTTTTGAAACTTAGCAGGCAACTGGCTTCGTAGCCAGGTGAAAATATTCCGATCCATTACGGCGACATCAACGCTACCCAGCAACAGCATTTTTACCTGACGCTCCTGAGAAGCAATTTCGCTGTAGCAATGATGATTTGATACGGCGCTGTGATACTCAGAACCTAAAACATCACGGGCAGTTTGGAACGCCAGCACTGTATGAGGCAAAAGATCAGTAGCGTCTTCAATAACGATATTTCTTGAAGCCAGCGAAACTGCTGAGTTTTGATACGCCACATACACATCGCTTAATAGCGAGTCAGAAACCAGGTGCTCAGCTCTGAGGGTTAAAACAATATCTGCAACGCCATTTTCCAGTTGCCGGGCGCTGCGCCCAAAAGGCACATAAAGCGGGGTCATAGTATGCCCTAGCTCTTTTAAAATAGTATTTACCAATTCTAATTCAAAGCCGCTGTGGTTTTCGGTAATAACATAAGGAGGTTTGTCCCACCCCGCTACCACCGTAAGCTCATCAGCATTAGCTGCCAAACACATGCATAAAGAAAAGTAGCCCAACAACTGTCGAATCATCTGAACAGTACGACTTATAGTTAGAAAAGAGTGAAATGAAAATTAGCACTTTTTAGTGACTATTACCAAGAACGGATTACGTAACACGGGTAAAAGTAGCAATTGACCAAAACCAGATTGGTGACCCAATAGCATTCGCTGTTAATATAACAACATTATGAGTTAACAAAGACACATCATGGCCTGGTTGCAATTACGAATAAACACTTCATCTGAACTGGCTGAACAGGTGGGCACAATGCTGTCGGCTAACGGCTCGCAGGCAGTTACTTTTTTAGACGCCAAAGACACGCCCGTATACGAACCCAAGCCAGGCGAAAACTTATTATGGCCCGACACTCAGGTGGTGGGCTTATTTGATGCTGCTCACGATATGCAGGCTGTTATAAAGCGGCTGGGCCAGGTCCGCATTTTAGGTCCTGACTTTCCATACAAGCTGGACCCTCTTGAAGATAAAGACTGGGAACGCGAATGGATGGACAATTTTCATCCTATGCAATTTGGACAGCGCTTATGGATTTGTCCGTCATGGCGCGATGTTCCCCACCCCGATGCGGTCAATGTGATGTTAGATCCGGGCTTGGCATTTGGAACCGGCACGCATCCTACCACTGCCATGTGCCTGCGCTGGCTTGACAGCGAAACCGTCCAGCACAAGACGGTGGTCGACTTTGGGTGTGGTTCAGGCATATTGGGGTTAGCGGCGTTGAAGCTGGGCGCCACCCGGGTAATAGGCATCGATATTGACCCCCAGGCGCTTGAAGCCAGCGAAGAAAACGCCCGCCGTAACCAGGTTGCCGACCGGCTTGAGGTGTATTTACCTGAAGACCAGCCTGATTTACAGGCCGATATGGTGGTGGCCAACATACTTAGCGGCCCCTTGCTCGAGCTGCAAAATGTGATCACCGGTTATTGCCGCCCCGACGGGCGCCTGGTGCTCTCGGGTATTTTGGCCGAGCAGGTAGAAAAAATTGAGCAGGCGTATCAACGTGATTTTGTATTAGATAAAAGTGAAATTGAAGGTGACTGGGCCAGAGTCTCCGGTACCCGTCGTCGCTAATTGACTAATCTACCGATAATTTTTTGTACAGAGTCTGAACAATTCAGGCTCACCCCTTACCTACCAAGCCCTTCAACGCAAATCCAACGAAAACTGTCAAGAGCAAAAAGTGACATTTTGTGTGAATTTTAGCCTTTTCAAGGGTAGTCAAAATGCGTACACTTAGCGCCCCGTTTTAGCCAAGTGTTCAAATTCCGCGCAACTACTGGATTGTTAACCATGCAAATAGGTTCTTATAAATTGGATAACAATTTGATGTTGGCGCCTATGGCAGGTGTGACCGACCGCCCCTTCAGACAAATGTGTCGCCGAATGGGGGCAGGTCTGGTGGTATCAGAGATGCTTTCGAGCAATCCTAAGGTGTGGAATACGACTAAGTCTATGCAGCGCATGGACCATACCGGCGAAGAGGGTATTCGCTCGGTACAGATTGCCGGGGCCGATCCAGTTCTGATGGCACAGGCAGCGCAGTTTAATGTGGCCAATGGTGCACAGATAATCGATATCAACATGGGTTGTCCTGCAAAAAAGGTCAATAAAAAACTGGCTGGGTCAGCGTTATTACAATATCCGGCGCTGGTTGAATCTATTGTTCAGGCGGTAGTGGGGGCGGTTAACGTACCTGTTACTCTGAAAATTAGAACAGGCTGGAATACGGATAATCGCAACGGTGTAGAAATTGCACATATTGCGGAGCAAAACGGCATTCAGTCGCTGGCGGTTCATGGCCGAACGCGCGCCTGTATGTACAAAGGAGAAGCAGAGTACGACACCATTAAAGCAATTAAGGAAGCGGTATCTATTCCGGTCATTGCAAATGGCGATATTACTTCTCCTGAACAAGCACAGTACGTGCTAAAGCACACCGGCGCAGATGGCGTGATGATTGGTCGCGGGGCCCAGGGCAATCCCTGGATTTTTAAGCAAATACTGCATTTTCTTAAAACCGGCGAGCACCTTTCTCTACCGCCTTTGTCAGAGCAGCACCAGGTGCTGCATGAACATGTTGCCAATGTGCAGGCCTTTTACGGCGAAGTAATGGGCGTTCGTATAGCCCGTAAGCATGTGGGCTGGTATTTAGCGGAACACGATACGGATCGTCAGTTTCGTAAAACGTTCAATGGTATTGAGCAAGCTGATGTACAGCTCAACGCACTTGACGATTATTTTCAATCGCTGCAGAAACGAGCATCTTAACCGATGCATCCCTGCAGCATAGTGATGACTAACTTAAGAGCAAGAAAGTATTATGTTCGATCAAAATGTGACTTCACCGTTTACTACGACAGTAACAACGCCTTCTCAAACTCAAGCTCAAAAGCCGCTGCGCGACTCGGTTAAACAAGCGGTTAATAAGTATCTTAAACAACTCGACAACGCCAACATCGACAATTTATACGAACTGGTACTGGCAGAGGTAGAAGCGCCGCTGCTTGAAGAAGTCATGACTTACACCCGCGGCAACCAAACCCGCGCGGCCATCATGATGGGCATCAACCGCGGTACACTTCGCAAGAAGCTAAAACAGTACGGTATGAACTAAAATTTGACGGGCTTCGCCCAACCAAAGAGCACCTTTTCACGGTGCTCTTTTTGTTTCACCTCTACTAACTACCAAGACATCACTATGCATACACCAAAACCTATTAAACGCGCGCTATTAAGTGTTTCGGATAAAACCGGTATTGTCGAATTTGCTGAGGCATTGCACCAGGCTGGAGTAGAACTACTGTCTACCGGCGGCACCGCAAAACTACTGAGCGAGGCGGGCTTGCCGGTAACTGAAGTTTCTGAGCATACGGGTCACCCAGAAATTATGGATGGCCGGGTAAAAACATTACATCCTAAAATCCATGGTGGCATTTTAGGCCGCCGGGGTCAGGATGAAAGCACAATGGCTCAAAACGAAATCAAGCCAATTGACCTGGTGGTAGTGAACCTGTACCCGTTTGCGCAAACCGTGGCCAACCCTGAGTGTACTCTTGCCGATGCGATTGAAAATATCGATATTGGCGGCCCCACTATGGTGCGCGCTGCAGCAAAAAACCATAACGATGTCACTATTGTGGTTAATGCCAGTGACTACAACCTGGTGTTAGAGCAAATGAGCGACAATGCCGGTTCGTTGCGCTATCAAACTCGTTTTGATTTAGCCATAAAAGCATTTGAACATACCGCGCAATACGACGGCATGATTGCAAACTATTTTGGCGCCCGGCTTGATTCGGTTGAATGTGACGCTGATTGTGAGCACCAGCACAGTGAGTTTCCGCGAACCATTAATATGCAAATGACAAAAAAACAAGATCTCCGTTATGGCGAAAACAGCCATCAGGAGGCCGCGTTTTATGTCGAAAATATTATCCAGGAAGCATCCGTAGCCACCGCTACGCAGCTTCAGGGAAAAGCCCTGTCATTTAATAATATTGCCGATACCGATGCGGCGCTTGAATGTGTGAAAGAGTTTGAAGAGCCTGCTTGTGTTATTGTCAAACACGCGAACCCCTGCGGTGTAGCTATTGGTGATAATATTTTAAGTGCCTATGACCGCGCATTTACCACCGACCCTACCTCGGCATTCGGTGGCATCATAGCGTTTAACCGGAGTCTTGATGCCAATACAGCCACCGCCATTGTGGAGCGCCAGTTTGTAGAGGTTATTATTGCACCGGCGGTGTCTGAAGAGGCACAGCAAATTGTGGCAGCCAAGAAAAATGTACGCTTGTTGGTCTGTGGTAGTTGGCATGACCAGCTGACCGAAGGGTACGACTTTAAACGAGTTAATGGTGGCTTGCTGGTTCAGGAACGTGATTTTGGTATGGTTGAAGCTGAAGACTTAGAAGTAGTAAGCAAGCGTCAGCCAACTGAAGACGAATTGCGCGACTTACTGTTTTGCTGGAAGGTTGCCAAATATGTTAAGTCTAATGCCATTGTATATTGTAAAGATGGAATGACCATTGGCGTAGGCGCAGGTCAAATGAGTCGGGTTTATTCTGCCAAGGTGGCCGGCATTAAAGCCAGTGATGAAAATCTGGAAGTGGCCGGTTCGGTTATGGCTTCTGACGCTTTTTTCCCATTTCGCGATGGCATAGACGCGGCCGCGGCCGCAGGAATTAAAGCGGTAATTCAGCCGGGTGGCTCAATTCGGGACGAAGAAGTCATTAAGGCTGCAGACGAACATGACATTGCTATGGTCTTTACCGGCATGCGTCATTTCAGGCATTAATTTTAGGTTTACTGCCTTCAATTGAATCATTCTGAGGCTGCAACACGTAACCAAGATAACTCTTTGCTACGTGTTGCATTATACGCCGGGGTAAAATGCCCCGATAGCAAAAATCGCTTTAAACTAACCCGCAGTATTAGGGCTAAGTACTTTCACTATAATGAGATAAGGAAAAACCATGAAACACACTATGCGTTTAGTTGCAGCGTCGCTGCTGGCAATGTCGGCCTCTTCTGCTTATGCAGATCCTGTTTCTGAAGCAGTAAAAAGCGAGCATCGCAGCGCCGAAGCCAAATTACGCGATGAGTATCGTAACCCACAGCAAACCTTGCGCTTTTTCGAGGTAGAACCGACCGATACCGTGGTAGAGGTTTCACCCGGCGGCGGTTGGTATACGGATATATTGGCACCCTTGTTACATGAAGATGGTCAGCTGATTGCCGCTCACTTCTTTGTTGATGAGAACAGCAACGACTATTACAAAAAGTCGTTAGAAAAGTTCAAAGAAAAAGTGGCCAACCACCCTCCTTATAAAAATATTAAGGTCACAGCCTTTCATCCCACCAAGGCATTGGAAATTACTGAAGCAGGCAGCGCCGATGTAGTACTGACCTTTCGCAATGTTCACAATTGGTATTTTAATGATGCAGACAAAGCTTTAGAGAATGCATTCAACTCTTTCTATAAAGCCTTGAAGCCAGGTGGCACATTGGGTGTAGTAGAGCATGAACTGCCTGAGTCTGCTGATGACAGCAAGATGGAAAAAAGCGGCTATATGAAACGTTCTGTGGTGGTAGAAGCCGCCAAAGCTGCCGGCTTTGAACTGTCGAAGCAAAGCGACATCAACGCCAATACAATGGATACCGCTGATCATCCTAAAGGCGTATGGACGTTGCCGCCATCATTGCGTTTGGGTGAGCAAGATCGCGCTAAATATCTTGCTATTGGCGAGAGCAATCGTATGACGCTAAAATTTGTAAAACCTGAATAATTAACGGAAACTTTAATGAATGTACTTGTTATCGGCGGCGGTGGCCGCGAGCATGCGTTAGCCTGGAAAGCCGCGCAGTCTTCTTCTGTCAACACAGTATTTGTTGCACCCGGAAACGCAGGCACTGCGGGCGAACCGGGGTTACAAAATGTTGACATAAATGCCACAGACATCGATGGGTTGCTCACATTTGCGCAAAAAAATGACGTGGCGCTAACTATTGTGGGCCCCGAAGCGCCGTTGGTTGCAGGTATAGTCGATACCTTCGAGGCAGCGGGTCAAACTGTCTTTGGCCCGTCAAAAGCGGCGGCTCAGCTAGAAGGCTCTAAAGCGTTCGCCAAAGATTTTCTGGCGCGCCATAATATTCCAACAGCAGCCTACGCTAATTTTACTGAAGTTGAGCCTGCCCTGGCTTATGTTCAGCAACACAGAGCCCCTATTGTCATCAAAGCCGACGGTTTAGCGGCCGGCAAAGGCGTTATCGTGGCGATGACACAAGATGAAGCTGAAGATGCGATTCGTGACATGCTATCCGACAATGCATTTGGCGAAGCGGGTAGCCGAGTGGTTATTGAAGAGTTTCTGGAAGGTGAAGAAGCTTCGTTTATCGTTATGGCAGATGGCCAGAGCGTTTTGCCTTTTGCCACCAGTCAGGACCATAAACGGGCAGCCAATGGCGATAAAGGGCCCAACACTGGCGGTATGGGGGCGTATTCTCCGGCCCCGGTGGTAACCCCGCCAATCCACCAGCGAATCATGGATGAGGTAATATTACCCACCATCAAAGGTATGGCCGAAGAAGGTCATTCTTATAAAGGTTTTCTTTACGCAGGTCTGATGATAGCGGCCGATGGTACACCAAAGGTTATTGAATACAATTGCCGCTTTGGCGACCCTGAAACCCAGCCAATTATGCTGCGTTTACGCTCTGATTTAGTTGCGCTTTGTCAGGCCGCTTGTAAGGGCGAGCTTGCCAGTCAACAGATTGAATTTGACGAGCGCGCTGCGGTCGGCGTGGTGCTGGCGGCGGGAGGATACCCAGGCAGCTATGCCAAAGGTGAAGTAATCAGCGGCTTGCAAGATACCGATACCCAAGAAGGCAAGGTATTTCATGCCGGTACGACAGAACAAAATGGTGAGATTGTCACCAGCGGTGGACGGGTACTGTGTGCTACCGCACTAGGCAGCAATGTTACCGCAGCCCAGCAACATGCCTATGCGCTGGTTAACCATATTCACTGGCAGGATATGTACTTCAGAACCGACATTGCTCACAGAGCCATAGCCCGTGAAAGCGAAGCATAACGCCTGTTGATGCTTAAACGCATAATGGTATCTGGCGGTATAAATACGTGCCGTTAGCCACAAAATGCTGCAAATAAACAGCCTGTTTATGGGTTTAGTAAACAGGCTGCCTCTTGATTAATCTTATCAGCCAGCTTATAACTAGTGTCCGGCTTCGAGTACATTGCACCGTATGTCTGTAAAACATCCTATTATCGCCATCACGGGTTCGTCCGGTGCCGGCACCACAACCACGACCAATGCCATCCGTCATATTTTTCGTAATCTTGACGTTAATGCTGCGGTGGTCGGGGGCGACAGCTTTCATCGGTTTACCCGGCCCGAGATGGAAGTTGAAATTCGAAAAGCTCAGGAGCAGGGTCGGCATATCAGCTATTTTGGCCCCAAAGCCAACGACTTTGATTTACTTGAAACGTTGTTTCAGGAGTATGGTCATACAGGCCTTGGGCAGTATCGCCAATATTTACACACCTTTGATGAAGCTGTGCCCTTTAATCAAATGCCCGGGACTTTTACACCGTGGCAAGAACTGCCTCAAAAAACGGATTTACTGTTTTACGAGGGGTTACATGGTGGCGTAAAAACAGAAGATAACGATGTAGCCCAGTTTGTTGATTTGCTGGTGGGCATGGTGCCCATTGTCAATTTAGAGTGGATTCAGAAAATTGTGCGCGATACTACTGATCGTGGTCATTCGCGTGAGGCTGTGATGAGCAATATTGTGCGCGGGCTGGACGATTACTTTCATTACATCACGCCGCAATTTTCTCGCACCCATGTCAATTTTCAGCGTGTCCCCACGGTTGATACCTCAAACCCATTTAGCGCCCGCGAAATTCCATCGCAGGATGAAAGCTTTGTAGTGGTTCGGTTTCGCCGTGAAATGCGTAATGTGAATTTTCCTTATTTACTGCAAATGATTGAGGGCTCGTTTATGTCTCGTATCAATACTCTGGTGGTACCTGGCGGCAAAATGGGGTTGGCTATGGAACTTATTCTAACGCCCTTGATTGAAGAGATTCTGGATAAAAAGCGGCGTGCAGGTCATCAGATGGACTGGGTAAGTACCGATTAATTTACTGATTATCGGTAAGCGCAACTAAGTTGTAGCGCTAAGTACCTTAAAGCTCACCATCGTGGCCTGGGTCTGATGTACGTCCCCGATGCCGATATCTTTTTTCCTGACACCCTTTGTAACACTCCTTATTGCAAATCTACCGGCGAACATATTGGAGCCGTAAAGAATTGTGGTTATAGTGAAAGAAAACAAAAAACAGGCATATTATGGGTCAGGAAACCTCAAAAATACTGGTCGTCGATGATGACATGCGATTGCGGGCTTTACTTGAACGCTATTTAGTAGAACAAGGCTATCAGGTTCGTAGCGCTGCTAATGCCGATCAAATGGACCGTTTGTTGGCGCGCGAAAACTTTCACATTATGGTGCTGGACCTTATGCTTCCCGGCGAAGATGGTCTGTCTATATGCCGTCGTTTGCGCCAGGCTCAAAACGATATGCCTATTATTATGCTGACCGCCAAAGGCGACGAGGTTGACCGTATAATCGGCCTTGAAATGGGCGCGGACGACTACCTGCCAAAACCGTTTAATCCCCGTGAACTGCTAGCTCGCACCAAAGCCGTACTGCGCCGCAAAATTGCCGATGCGCCCGGCGCGCCTACCCGCGGTGAACAAGTCATAGAATTTGGAACCTACAAGCTTAATCTGGCCACCCGCGAAATGCTAGATTCGGGCGCCCCTTTATCTCTGACCAGTGGCGAATTTGCGGTGTTAAAGTCACTGGTTACTCATCCGCGCGAGCCGTTGTCGCGTGATAAATTGATGAACCTGGCGCGGGGCCGCGACTATAGCGCTTTAGAGCGCAGCATTGATGTTCAGGTATCGCGTTTGCGGCGTATGCTTGAAAAAGATCCCGCCTCACCCCGCTACATTCAGACGGTATGGGGCTTGGGGTACGTGTTTGTGCCTGATGGCGAAGCGCAGGACTAAGCCGGACAATCTTAAATATGCGAATTTTACCCAAAAGCGCGTTTGGGCAAACGGTTTTGCTTATTGGCATGCTGCTGCTGGTTAACCAGGTGGTGTCATACCTTTCGGTAACCTATTACTTTATTCGTCCTACTTCAGCCCAAATCAACAGTCTGCTGGCCACCCAGGTACAAGGCATGTTGGCAAAAGGTATTTTAGACAGCAAAACCACACAACGGCGTATCTATACCGAAGCCACCGGCATTAGTGTGTTAAGTACCTCCGAAGCAATGCAACGCGGCCTGGCAGAAACCACCGGCTACCGGTTTATGTCTAATCAGGTGTCGGCGCAGCTCGCGCAAAATGCTGATGTGCGCATTAGCACTATGGACAGCGACCGTATTAAAGATAAGCCTTACCTGGTCTGGATATCACTTAGCAGCCATCCCAATACGTGGATAAGCATACCTCTTTCAGGATGGGCAGAAGCCAATATTTCACCACTGACGATTTACCTGATGGTTATAGGCAGTCTGAGCGTATTGGGAGGCTGGTTATTTGTGCGCCGGCTGAATCGGCCGCTTCATGCTTTACAAAGCGCCGCATTACAGGTGGGTAAAGGTCAGACTCCGGCACCATTAAAAGAACAGGGCAGCAGCGAAATTATTGAAGTTACCCGGGCGTTTAATCGTATGAATCAGGGCATTGCCCAGCTTGAGCACGACAGAACATTGATGACGGCCGGTATTTCTCACGATCTGCGAACTCCCCTGACCCGGATTCGTCTGGCCACCGAAATGCTGCCTGCCGAAAGCGACTGGGTGCGCGAAGGCATCGTGCACGACATTGAAGATATGAATGCTATTATCGACCAGTTTATTGATTATGCCCGAATGGATACCATAGGTCAGCAGGAGCTAACCGACCTGAATGACCTGATTAAAGAGCAGGCTCAGGTTCGTCATATCGAAGAGACTCACCATATTGAGTTAAAGCTTACACCTTTACCCCACGCTCCTTTGGGGCGGGTAGCCGTTAAGCGGGTGTTGGATAATCTTATAGAAAATGCATTTCGTTACGGTAGCGACAAAATTACGGTAACCAGTTTTTTTGATCAAAAAAGTAAACGCATTTTTTGCAAGATCAGAGATTTTGGCCCGGGTATTCCAGACACCTCGCTGGGTAACATGTTTCAGCCTTTTACCCAGGCCGACAGTGCCCGGGGAAGTACGGGTTCGGGGCTGGGACTTGCCATTACCCGGCGAATTATCAATAGTCACAATGGCGAAATCACCTTGCGAAATCACCCTCAGCAGGGTTTGATTGCAGAGTTTTGGCTGCCTGTTACAACAAAATAAACCAATGAATTTTGACTGCATTGCGAGCCAGCATTTTCTATACTTACGGTTACAGCTCGCCATGCACATTAGGGACAAAACGTGAAACCATTTGTATTGTTGATCATCTTAAGCTGGACTATTCAGGTTTCGGCGCAATCCACGTTACAAGGCGAAAGCTGGGCCGTAGAACGTATTGATGATCATCTTACCCGCAGCGTTGAGAGTGGTTTTTCGGGTGCACTGATTATTGCCAGTAAAAATAAAGTCGTGCTGAAAAAAGGTTATGGCCAGGCTGAACACAATCAGTCTTCGCTAATCACGCCTGCCACCCTGTTTGATATTGGCTCAGTAACAAAACAGTTTACCGCGGCGCTTGTTGTAAAACTGCAAAGCGAAGGCAAACTGAGTGTGCAGGATACTTTAGCCCGCTACTTTGCAAAAGTTCCTGAAGACAAACAAAGTATCACCCTTCACCAACTGCTAACCCACTCTTCCGGCTTGCCCGGTGGTATCGGCGTTAGCGACTTTGACCCCATAAGTACCGAGGTATTTTTTGAAACAGTGCTCAGTACGCCTCTTATTGATAAGCCTGGCGCCTCGTTTCATTACTCAAATGTGGGTTACAGCGTACTGGCGCGTATTATCGAAAAAGTAACCTCAATGACCTATGAGTCAGCATTGCGCAAATATCTTTTGCTTCCTGCGGGTATGGAGCACACCGGCTACCTGCAGTTAAACACCGATCAGCAACAAGTTGCACCAGGTTATAAAGCGGGCGTGCTGAGAGTGCAGCCTAATTTAGCGCACTATCGCCAGCATGGACGGGTGAGCTGGGCGCTAAAAGGCAATGGGGGCTTGGTATCTTCGGTGGAAGACATGTACTTGTGGTATCAGGCGCTACAAAATCATACCGTTATCAGCGCAGCGCAATGGGATGAGCTTAGTCATCCGCATGTTTTAGCCAATGCTAAATTTCAGGAGCATTATGGCTATGGCTGGTCATTGTATCGTGCGCCTGATGGGGGCCAGCTAATTACACACAATGGCTCAGATGGTGTATTCTACTTTGACTTCAGGTGGCAGCCCGAGCAGCAACAGGTAATAATTTTTGCATCAAATGCATTGATGCAGCCAACCCCGGCGCTCAGCGAAAACATTGAATTGATGCTTGCAGACAACACCTTTAACCCGCCAGCGTTTGAACCTGGCCCGATAACCCGGGTATTACGTTTTGCGCTGAATTATTCATCTTCACCGCAAGCACTGAAAAAAGCATTAATTCGGCAATTTAGCCAGGTAATGGAAGAACGGGTGGTGCTTAATCGCGCGGGGCTGGCATTGTCAGATGCCGGCTACCATAAAAAAGCCATTGTACTGCTAGAGCTTAATACCGAGCAGTTTTCTGATGACGGTAATTTATGGGACAGTTTGGGTGAAGCTCAGCTTAAAGATAACCAGCTAGAGGCAGCCAAACATAGCTTTGCAAACGCGCTGGCTCTGGCACCCGATAAGCGCTGCTACTGGTGTGCTAATGCGCGCAAAAAGCTTGAGCATATCAAGCTGCGACAAAAAGCTGCAACACCGGTTACATCAGGCAGTGCCGGTTAAATAGTTGATATTAGCAAAGGCCATTATTACATCTTTAGCAAATGCGATGCGTGGGTGACGCAATGCGCCTTTTTTCCATACCAGATATACATTGTTTTGTGGGCCCGGCTCGCCCAACTGTACCAGTTCGCCCGTTTTAATTGCGCCTTTGCATAAATAGTCAGGTAACACAGTATAGCCGATGCCCGAGCGTACAATGGACGCTATGGCGCGAATATCGGGGCATATGGCCGCCACCCGCGACTCACAGGTTGCATCAAATACCGCATGAAAATACTGTCGGATTAAAGGTAATTGTTCATCATAAGCCACCGCCTTGTATTGATTTAACAAGGCAGCGCTGATGGGTTTGCCCTTAAGCTCTCGACCCTCCACCCGATTCATCACCAGCAATAACGATTCTTTATCCAGTACCTGCCATTCGTAACGGGTCGTGTCTGGCACCGAAGCGGTAATGGCTAACTCGGCGGTTTGATTTTCAAGCAGCGTATAGGTGTTGTTTTTATTGCCGGTGTGAATCACCAGGTTCACTTGCTCAGCCTGCAGCAAATTTGCCAATTGCGGCCCGGCGACAAAACTCAGGTATTCGGCTGGTCCGGCTAAATTCAAAGTTCCGAATACGGTGGCTGCGCGACTGCGAATAGACGCTACTTTTTGCTCAAGAATGTCGATGTGCGAAGACACCTGCAAAGCTAAATCGTGCGCAACGCTGGTAGGCTCTACCCCCCGGGCTTTGCGAATAAACAACTCTTTACCAATGACTGTTTCCATAATTTGGATGTGCGAGGTAACCGCCGGTTGAGACATTTGTAAATTCGCCGCCGCCCGGGTGATATTGCCACTGCGATAAACTTCAACAAAGGTTTTTAACTGTGTGAGGTGCGACATACTTACGACCCATCAGAATATTTATGGCTGACGGCAATTTATCTGACTTCTTCATATGACGCAATACCGCTAGTATTCGCTCCACTAACAGGCGGCTAGTGAGCTTCAGCCGCTTTTGAGCTAAAGCTGAAGCACCAAGTCTATCCAGCCGTGTATTACGCAGGGCGGTACGAGCGATAACAATGTACCGGCACCTGCACAGATTATAATTTAAGGAGCAGTACTCTGTGTTGAATTTTACTTTTAAAAACCGCACCGAAATTTTATTCGGCGAAGATCAGGTTCAGGAAATCGCCAGCCGGTTACCTGAACACGCTAATGTGCTGTTTTTGTATGGCGGCGGCTCCATCAAGAAAAATGGCATATTTGATGATGTGACAAAGGTATTAAGTAACGTCAATGTGATTGAGTTTGGTGGCGTAGAACCAAACCCTGAGTATGAAACCTTGATGCGGGCGGTACAGGTGGCGCGCGACAATCAGGTGAATTTTATTCTGGCTGTGGGTGGAGGCAGTGTTATTGACGGGGCAAAGTTTATTGCCGCAGCAGTTAACTTTGCTGGTAACCCCTGGGATATTCTGGTCAGTGGCGCCGAATTTTCTAATCCGCTACCCATTGGCGCGCTACTTACCCTGCCCGCCACCGGCTCAGAAAGCAACGGTAACTCGGTCGTTAATCGCAGAGAAACGGCACAAAAACGGGCATTTGGTGCAGATTCGGTGCAGCCGGTATTTGCCGTGCTTGACCCCACATATACTTATTCCCTGCCGCCCCGACAGGTTTCCAACGGTGTGGTAGATGCCTTTGTCCATGTTATCGAGCAGTATCTAACCTATCCGGTTAACGCCCCGCTACAAGATCGTTTTGCCGAAGGTATTTTGCAAACTTTGCTTACAGAAGGCCCAAAAGCATTGAGTACGCCACACGATTACGATGTGCGCGCCAATGTAATGTGGTCGGCCACCATGGCGTTAAACGGTTTGATTGGTAAGGGTGTGCCGCAAGACTGGGCTACTCACATGATTGGCCATGAACTTACTGCATTGTACAGCCTGGACCATGCCCAGACGCTGGCAATTGTGTTGCCTTCATTGATGTTTGTACAACGCGAGCAGAAAAAATCGAAAATACTGCAGCTGGGTGAACGTGTGTTTGGGATCACCGGCGAAGATGAAGGTCGTTGTATCGATTTAACCATCAAAGCAGTACAGGACTTTTTTGAAGATATGCAGGTCAAAACACGTCTGGCCGACTATCAGATTGAGAAAAGCAGCATTGATGACATTGTGGCAAATCTTGAGAAAAATGGCATGACCGCCTTGGGCGAACATGGCGATATTGATTTAGCCAAAGCACGGCAAATACTGAATTTGGCTGCGTAACTTTTAACGCCAGGCGTGAGTACACTACACACCCCATTGCCTGGCTATGACCCAACTTTTGAAGGAGTTATCTTCATGTCCGCATTATTTGAACCATTGAAAATTAAAGACATTACCTTACGTAACCGCATTGCAGTGCCGCCTATGTGCCAGTACAGCGCCAAAGACGGACTTATCAATGAATGGCACCAGGCGCACTATGCCACGCTGGCTCGTGGTGGTGCAGGCTTAGTGGTGGTTGAAGCTACGGGCGTATCTCCAGAAGGGCGCATTACTCCCGGATGTCTTGGCTTGTGGGATGACAAACATATTGAAGGCCTTACCCAGGTAGCTGAAAAAATTAAACAAGGCGGCGCAGTTGCCGGTATTCAGCTGGCGCATGCTGGTCGTAAAGCCAGCGCGAACAAACCCTGGGAAGGCGATGATCACCTGGCTGATAACGATCCTACCGCCTGGCAACCTATTGGTCCTTCAGCTGATGCCTTTGGGGCTAATTTGCCACGTACGCCACAGGCAATGACCAAAAGTGATATTAACCGGGTTAAGCAAGAATTTGTCGATGCGACAAAACGCGCAATTGAAGCCGGTTTTGAGTGGCTTGAGCTGCATTTTGCTCATGGTTATCTGGCGCAAAGCTTTTTCTCAGAACATGCCAATAAGCGTACCGATGAATACGGCGGTGACTTTGCCGGTCGCAGCCGATTTTTAATCGAAACATTACAAGCGGTTAGAAAAGAATGGCCTGAAAACCTGCCACTTACCGTTCGTTTGGGTGTGGTCGAATTTGATGGCAATGACGAAAAAATGTTGAGCGAGTCAGTCGAGCTGGTTAAACAGTTTAAACAAGCAGGGACCGACTTTGTCAGTGTCAGTATTGGCTTTAACACACCAGAAGCTGATATTCCGTGGGGCCCTGCTTTCCTGGCGCCTATTGCTCAGCGTATTCGTGATGAAGCGCAAATCCCGGTGGCTACCGCCTGGGGCGTGGATACCCCAGAGCTAGCGAATGAAACTATTGCTAATGAACAAATTGATGTCGTGATGGTAGGCCGCGCGCATCTGGCTAATCCGCATTGGACCTATTATGCAGCGAAGCAGCTGGCAAAAGAAGACCCGTCGTGGGTATTGCCCGCACCGTATGCGCACTGGTTACATCGCTACGCCCCTGCGGCCGAACGATAAAATGATAAAAAAGGCGCGGTTGTTAATCCGCGCCTTTTTATTGTAAATGTTCCCCCAGCAATGGAATAAGCGTATTAAACCGCGCCGGCAGTTCGCGATTTTTCCGGTAGATTAAAAATAATGGCTCTTCAATAAGCGGCATACTTCCCATCACCGATACCCGCTCGCTATGATTACTTTTTTCCAGCACACTGCGCGGCAGCACGGTAAAGCCCAGGCCACGTGCCACCGGCAACAAAATATCGTGAATCTGATTGATAAACCCATGAGTGGGAATTTGAGCAAAAGGCACCGCCCGTAACAGTGCCGAAGCGCTGCTGCCCAAATACAGAGAGGTATAATAATCGCTGTCAGGATGACGAATCATACCCAGCCCGCAAAGATACGAATTCAGACTTTGGGCCCCCTGAGGCCGGTGGGCCGGCACCATCAGCGCAATGGCTTCCCTGCCTATTGGCTGGGCGGCAAAATGCAGAGAGTCCGGTTTTTCTGACACAATACCTAAATCTATATCCCCCTGCGTAATGCCCTGCAAAATACTCCGGTAGGGAGCGGCCTGCATGTGTATTGTTAAAGCGGGATATTGATGTTGTAAATCCAGCAGATGACCATAAAGTCGAATGGCCGTAGAGCCTGAACAGGCCAAGCGACAAGCACCCGCAAAGGGATCTTCAGCTCCTAACTGACTCAACAGCTGCTGTTCAGATTCGCTCAGTTGCCTGGCGTACTGATACAACTGCTCGCCCTGCGCGGTAATGGTAAAGCTTTTACCTTTGCGTTTTAGCAAGGCATGGCCACAGGCGGCCTCCAGCTTTTTGATATGCTGACTCACCCCAGGCTGAGTCATGAACAAAGTTTCGGCCGTACGGGTGAAGTGGCCGGTATCCACCAGCATCTGAAAAGTCTTGAGCCACACCGGATTCAGTTTCATAAAAATAAATTATCATTTTGAATATAATTGATAATTTATCATTTTAGCATTAGCGGCGTAAGCTTATTCCTGAATTCATCAGAACAAGTGAGACCTGTTATGCCCACCCCTTATCCAAGAACGTTCAGCCATATTGGTTTGTCGGTCCCTGATTTAGATGCAGCGGTAAAGTTTTATACCGAAGTGCTGGGCTGGTATTTGATTATGAAGCCTACCACTATCGAAGAAGATGACAGCCCCATTGGACAAATGTGTACCGATGTCTTCGGTCCAGGCTGGGGTGAGTTTAAAATTACCCATTTATCGACCGGGGACCGTATCGGCGTTGAGATTTTCCAGTTTAAAAAGCAGGAAAATCCGGAAAACAACTTTGAGTACTGGAAAACCGGTATCTTTCATTTTTGTGTACAGGACCCGGATGTAGAAGGTCTGGCGGCTAAAATTGAAGAAGCCGGTGGCAAACGCCGTATGAAGGAACCACGGTATTATTATCCGGGCGAGAAACCTTACCGGATGATTTACATGGAAGACCCGTTTGGCAATATTTTGGAAATTTATAGCCACAGTTATGAATTGACCTACGCCAGCGGTGCCTACGAATAAGCATCCCGAGCCCCGCAAATGATGGGGGGTAATTACAGCCTGTAATTAAGTAGCTTTTGCTATACATTGAAAAACGTATGAAAAAGGCGCGATGATTGATCATCGCGCCCGGCCGATAGAAAATAATGAGTGGTTTAGTCGATTATTGCTCGGTTGGAGGGGTTTCGTCGAAACGCCCTGCATGAATCGCTTCCACATCAATGCTGTCGAACCGGTATTCGGTGTGACAATACTGGCAATTCATTTTTACTGCGCCTTCTTCTTCAACAATTTGCAAAAGTTCGGCTTTTTCAACGTTACGTAATGCTTCAGCACTACGGGCACGTGAGCAAGAGCAGGCAAACTGTATCGCGACTGGCTCAAACAGCTCTACCTCTTCCTGGTGATACAGTCGATACAAAGTATCCTGCACAGACAGGCTGAACATTTCTTCACTGGATAAGGTTTCGCTTAGCTTTACCAGATGCTCAAAGTCGGTATCTTCATCTACATTGGTATTGCTGGCCTGAGTGGGCATAACCTGCAATAAAATACCTGCGGCTCTGGCATGTTCTGGCTGACTTAGGTCGGTGTATAACAATACCTTAGTGGCAAGCTGCTCAGACTGAGCAAAGTAGCCTTCCAGGCACTCAGCCAAAGAAGGTTTATCAAGTGCCACTACCCCTTGATAGCGCTCGCCTTCATCAGGGGTGATAGTGATAACCAGTACCCCTTTTTTAATTTGCTCATCAAAGGTTTCCGGCAGTGTTGTCAATGTTTCGTCCCAGCGTGCAACCCCACGCAGGGTGTGATCACTTGTGGCACTGATGACGGCATATTTTACCGCGCCCTGGCCTTGTACCTGCAGGCTGATTTCGCCTTTAAATTTTAAAATAGCGGTTAACAAACAAGTAGCGGCTGCCATTTCGCTCAGCAAACGCTGTATTTGTACCGGGTATTCATAGCTGTGCACAATTTGTTGCAGGCTGTCATCCAGTCGAGCCAGCTCTCCACGCACATTCGCGCGATTGAACAAAAAACGATGCAGTTGGTCAAAGTCATTCATAATAAGGGCAGATCCTGTTGTTTTGCTAAACCCGTAAGTGACCCGGGTTAACTGTGCTTTAGCTTGATAATTTCACGACGTTGCTTTTTGTCCGGACGGCCGTCGGGTTTTGGACTATGGAACGAATTTAACTTTCTGGCTTGCTGGTTTGCTTCCCGGTTAACAATACTTTGCTCGGTTTCTTTGTAAAGTTCCTGTGCCAGCGGCGCACCAAGACGTTTGTCGCTAAGCGCCAGAATTTCAATTTCTTTGGTATCGTAGCCTACCGGAACAAGCAACATCGCTCCAGGTTCAACGTTACGACCGGGTTTTGCGCGCTGACCGTTATAGTGTACTTTACCTGATTGCACCATGTCTCTGGCCTGCGCCCGGGTCTTAAAAAAGCGGGCCGCCCATAGCCATTTATCAAGCCTGACATTTTGTGTTTGCTGGGTTTGTTTTGGATTACTCATGTAATAATTTCGCCACTGTTACATTTACTGTTGTGAGCGCCTTACCGTCTGGGCTATTATGAATTTGCCAAACTTACGGTTTACCTTATTTTAACTATTACAAGCAGTGCACCGTTAATAGCATGACATTTGATAAAATAAATTACCATTCTCTGACTGCGACACTAAGTCAGCACCAAAAGACGCTGCGCAACATCGTGGTTGTGCTATTAAGTATCTACTTACTGGCATTTTTAGCCCGTGTTATTTGGCAACTTGTGCCCACACCGGCCAGCTCAGTGGCTCCTTCAACAATAAACACGTCGGTAATTGCTGACGCTAATGCCAAAGGTGGGGTCGATGTTTCGCGAATACAACAGTTAAATCTGTTCGGGAAAAAAAATGAAGCGCCGGCTAAACAGGTAGAACAAAAAGTAACTGATGCCCCGCAAACCAAACTGAATTTAGTATTGACCGGTGTAGTGGCCAGTTCAATAGTTGAACAAGCTGCGGCTATCATAGAACACAAAGGCAGCCAGATGGTGTATGGGCTGGGAGAAAAAATTGACAGCACCAATGCCATCTTAAAACAGGTAGAAACCGATCGCGTTATTATTAAAAATGGAGCGCGTCACGAAACCTTAATGCTCGATGGAGTAGACTACGAAAAAGGTCAGAAAAATTCCAGAACTGCCAATAACAATCGTGGTCGAACATTAGCGAATTCTGGAGCCCAGCGTCAAATTGCGACGAATAACAACGCAACTCAGCTAAACCGGGAGGCCGCCGAAGCAACCAGTGCTCTGCGCGAACAGCCCTCAGACTTTACCGACTTTATCTCAATTGCTCCTGAAACGGCTGATGGGCAGTTGGTAGGTTACAAAGTAAAGCCCGGAAAAAATCCGGCGTTATTTGAATCAGCCGGGCTTGAAGCCGGCGACATTATTGTACAGATTAATGGGTTAAGCCTGACTGACACACAACAGTCTATGGAAGCCATGAATGCATTGCGTTCGGCGCAAAATATCGAGTTGACATTGACCCGTGACGGAGAATATCAAACCGTTTATCTTGATATCCCTGCCACTGGCGAAGAATAAGAATAGGAATACATACATCATGAGGCGAGCTAGTCGTACATTGCTGTCAAAATTTACCGTCGCTGTTTGCGCGGCATTGCTCAGCTTAAGTGTTTCTGTGACCGCGGCAGAATACATGCCTAATTTTAAAGATACGGATATTAATGAGTTCATTAATATTGTAGGCAAAAATTTAGAGCGCACCATTATCGTGGACCCCAACGTGCGGGGGAAAATCAGTGTTCGCAGCTATGACATGCTGGACGAAGAGCAGTATTACCAGTTTTTTTTGAATGTGTTGCAGGTGTACGACTTTGCCGTGGTTGAAATGCCAAACGGCATATTAAAGGTGGTGCGCTCTAAAGATGCTAAAACATCTAACATACCGGTAATGGAAGGCGCTCTGCTTGATGGTGATGAAATGATCACCCGGGTAGTGCCTGTGTACAACGTACCAGTACGCGAACTGGCGCCTATTTTACGCCAGCTTAATAACCAGGCCGGCGGGGGCAATGTGGTAAGTCACGATGCTTCCAATGTGATGATGCTGACCGGCCGGGCAGCCGTAGTCAATCGGCTGGTAGAGATTATTGAACGTGTGGACCAGGCGGGCGACGAAGAAGTAGAGATTGTAAAGCTGCGCTACGCTTCGGCTTCAGAAATGGTACGTATTGTTGATAGCATTAATAAGTCGCAGGGCAAAGCCACCGCAGGGGCAAAGTCGGCGCCACGGGCAGTAGCTGACGATCGTACCAACTCGGTTATTGTGAGTGGCGACGAAAAGGGCCGCAACCGAATTGTTAACCTTATTCAGCGTATGGATCAGGAGCTTGAAACCAACGGCAATACTCGCGTGGTGTTTCTTAACTACGCAAAAGCCGAAGATTTGGTGAAGGTATTGCAAGGCGTTTCTGCCAGCATTCAGGCTGAAGAAGGTGGAAGCGGACAAAATCGACGGGCTGCTTCAGCAAGCCGTGATATTTCAATTGAATCTCATGAGTCTTCTAACGCCGTAGTAATTACTGCTGAGCCCGATATGCTGCAATCTCTTGAAGAGGTCATTCGCCAGCTTGATGTGCGCCGGGCCCAGGTTCAGGTTGAAGCCATTATTGTCGAAGTGTTTGAAGGTGATGGCACCACTTTAGGGGTTCAGTGGGTCTCGGAACAAGGCGGCGGTACGCAATTTAATAATGGTATTGTGCCGGTTGGCGCGCTGGGTGTAGCACTAAGACAAGCCGAAGACGAAACCGACACCGAAGCTTTTATTACCGACGACGGCAGTGTTGTTCAGGTTACCACCCGCGATGAAGGCAATTTAACCCCGCTGGCCAGTTTGCTGTCAGGGGCCAATGGTCTGATTGCCGGCATTATAGATAATGGCTGGGGCGCGGTTGTACAGGCAGTCAGTACCGACACAAACTCTAATGTTCTGGCCACACCGCATCTGACCACCATGGACAACGAAGAAGCCTTTTTTATCGTGGGCCAGGAAGTGCCAATTATTACCGGCACCACCACCGGCGATAGCAACTCTAATCCGTTTCAGACGGTAGAGCGTCAGGAAGTGGGCATTAAGCTAAAAGTTACCCCCCAAATAAACGAAGGTGATGCCGTACAGCTAACCATAGAACAGGAAGTTTCAAGCGTAAGCGGCGCCACTGCTGTCGATATATCAATTAACAAACGACAAATCAAAACTACTGTCATTGTTGATGATGGCGGCACCATTGTGCTGGGTGGCCTGATTGACGAAGATGTACAGGAAAGTGTCTCAAAAGTGCCCTTGTTAGGGGATATCCCCATCATCGGCCACTTGTTTAAATCAACGTCTATCAGTAAACGCAAACGTAACCTGATGGTGTTTTTGCGCCCCAAAATTGTACGCGACGGGGTAACAATGAACGAAATCAGTCATCGCAAATACAACTATATCCGAGCTCAGCAAATTCGCCACCAGCAAGAAGGCGGCTCGTTTTTAACCGACGACGAACAGCCCTCAATGCCTGGGTGGGATGACTCGCTAGCCCTGCCCCCTTCCTTTGAAGAATATATTCTGGAGCAACAGAAAAAGGAAGATAACTAAGCATGGCTGGTAATGACGAGCAGTTACAACATGCTGCCCTGCGAGCGCAGGAAGAGGCGTTAGAATCTGCAGCCTTAAATGATGAGTTGGCCCCAAAGGATCCGCGCCAGCTCAGCTTTAGTTTTGCCAAGCGTAATAGGGTACTATTAGAAACCAATTGCGAGCCGGCAGTACTGTACTACACCGCAGAAACCCCGTTTAGTGTGTTTGCCGAGGTCAGACGGTTTTATGGTGAAGGGTTTACCCTGACCGAAATTCCGGTGGATGAATTTGAAGGCCTGCTGACCAAAGCATTTCAACGGGATTCGTCGGCGGCTAAGCAATTAATGGAAGATTTAGGCAACGAAAGTGATTTATTTGCCCTTGCCGAAGAATTGCCTGACACCGAAGACTTACTTGATAGCGAAGACGATGCGCCTATCATCAAACTTATCAATGCTATGTTGGGCGAAGCCATTAAAGAAGGGGCGTCAGACATACACATCGAAACCTTTGAAAGTCAGCTGGTCGTAAGATTTCGGGTTGATGGCGTATTGCGCGAAATATTAAGACCTAATCGTAAGTTGTCTTCTATGCTGGTATCGCGCATAAAAGTAATGGCGAAGCTGGATATCGCTGAAAAGCGGGTGCCTCAGGATGGTCGTATTACTTTACGTATTGCAGGTCGCGCGGTTGATGTTCGGGTTTCTACCATGCCATCAAGTCATGGTGAGCGAGTAGTTTTACGCTTGCTTGATAAAAACAACGTCCGTCTGAATTTAGAAGATTTGGGCATGACAAAAGCTAACCGCGACCACTTTGCCACCCTTATTCGCAAACCCCACGGTATTATCCTGGTTACCGGTCCAACCGGGTCGGGTAAAAGTACCACCTTGTATGCAGGTTTAAGCGAAATTAACAGCAAAGACCGGAATATTCTTACGGTTGAAGACCCCATCGAATTTGATTTACAGGGCATTGGCCAGACTCAGGTCAATCCGCGGGTAGAGATGACTTTTGCCCGGGGGCTACGCGCTATTTTGCGACAAGATCCTGATGTGGTGATGGTCGGTGAGATTCGGGATATCGAAACAGCGCAAATTGGCGTACAAGCCAGTTTAACAGGCCATTTGGTATTATCGACACTGCACACCAATACTGCGGCCGGCGCAATCACACGACTTGAAGATATGGGGATTGAGTCGTTTTTATTATCCTCTAGCTTACTGGCGGTATTGTCACAGCGTCTGGTTCGTACCCTGTGTGGCGACTGTAAAACGGCGCATCAGCCCAGCGAGCAGGAAGCTCTGATTTTAGGGGTGGCCGAGCTGTCGTCGGTCCCTGCTATCTATGCTCCTCGGGGCTGCGCGGCCTGCAATCAAACTGGTTATCGGGGCCGTACCGGCATTCACGAATTACTGATTATCGACGAAAAAATTCGTGAAATGATGCATGAAGCAAAAGGTGAGCAAGCCATTGAGCGCTACGTACGTAAATTTACTCCCAGTATTCGTGAAGATGGCTGTCGTAAAGTACTATCTGGCGTAACGTCGCTTGAAGAAGTACTTAGGGTTACCCGGGAAGATTAATCATGGCAGCATTTTCTTATAAGGCCGTGAATGCCCGGGGCCGAAATACCAGTGGCGTACTTGAAGGCGACAACGCCAGACAAGTGCGTCAGCAGCTACGTGAAAAAGGCCTGATTCCGGTAGAGGTAGAACAGGTTGCTGAAAAGCATCGTCAAAAGCAAACCCGGTTTACGTTATTCAGACCACGTATTTCAGCCTCTGAACTGGCGCTGTTAACCCGCCAAATGGCTACGCTGGTCGAGTCAGCTTTGCCCATTGAAGAAGCCTTGCTTGCCGTGGCCGAACAAAGCAGCAAACCCAGTCAGCGCAATATGATGATGGCGGTACGTAGCAAAGTGGTCGAAGGCCATGGCCTGGCCGATGCCATGGGCGAGTTTCCCAGTATTTTTGATGAATTGTATCGCGCTATGGTGGCCGCAGGTGAAAAATCAGGACACCTTGATACAGTGCTAAACCGTTTGGCTGACTACACCGAACGGCGCCAGCAAACTCGCAGTCAAATTACACAGGCCCTGATTTATCCGTCATTGATGATGTTTTTCGCCATTGGCATCGTATTGCTACTATTAACCGTAGTGGTACCCAAAATAGTCGACCAGTTTGATCATATGGGTCAGGATTTGCCCGGCATTACACAGCTGCTTATCAGTATCAGTGAATGGTTACAAAATTACGGGCTTTATTTGCTGGTTGTGCTGGTAGTGTTGGCGGTGGTTTTATCACGTCTGTTGCAACAGCCCGCGTTAAAGCTTAAGTACCACAAGTGGCTGTTAAAAGTACCGCTCATTGGTAAAGTGACACGTGGCCTGAATACCTCGCGGTTTGCCAGAACACTCAGTATTTTATCTTCAAGTGCGGTGCCCTTGTTAGAAGCTATGCGTATTTCCGCCGATGTACTTGAAAATAAATACATGAAGCAACAAATTATGGCGGCTGCGCTTAATGTTAAAGAAGGCAGCAGCCTGCGTGCGGCATTAGATAACACGGGTATGTTTCCGCCAATGATGATGCATATGATTGCGTCGGGCGAAAAGTCAGGCGAGTTACAAAATATGCTAGGCCGGGCTGCTGATAATCAGGACCGTGAATTTGAATCTTTGGTGAGTATTTCACTCAAAGTATTTGAACCGATGTTGATTGTTACCATGGCTGCCGTGGTACTGTTTATTGTTATCGCAATTTTACAACCTATTCTGGAACTTAATAAAACGGTGAACTTATAATGAGAACTTCTGTCCGTCCTGCTGGTTTTACCCTCATTGAGGTCATGGTGGTATTACTGATTATTGGTATTATGGCCTCTATTGTAGCGCCAAATATTATGGGCAATCAGGAAGACGCCAAGCTGCAAAAAGCGGCTGTAGATATACAGCAACTCGAAAGTGCAGTAGAGATGTATAAGCTGAAAAACAGTCAGTTTCCTACCACTGAACAAGGCCTTGATGCTTTGGTAAACGAGCCGACTATTGAGCCATTGCCACGCAACTATCCGCAGGGAGGCTTTATTAAACGTCTGCCAGAAGACCCCTGGAACAATCCCTACGTAATTATTAGCCCGGGAGAAATGGGACAGGTGGATATTTTTTCTAATGGCCCTGACCAGCAGCCCGGTACCGATGATGACATTGGCAACTGGAACCTGAACGAATACCAGTAATTTGATAGGCAATAGGTGGTCTGAATGAAGTCGCACAGGTCGGTATTTACAGCCCGCGGCTTCACTTTGCTAGAGATTATGCTGGTACTCTTGCTCATGGGCCTGGCCACCAGCGTGGTTATTTTTAACGGATTTAGCAGTAACCAAGCCGAGCAGCTTGAACAACATGCTCGCCGCTTTCAGGTTCTCACCGATATGGCGTCAGACTATGCGGTGATGAATCAACAGCAGCTGGGGATACGCATAGCCCCTGACATCAATGGCTATTTTTTTATGGTGTTAAACGATGAAAATCGGTGGCAGCAAATTGATGATATAGAGATTTACGCTGCACGCGAATTACCTGAGCCTTTTTCTTTAACGCTGAATTTAGATGACCTGCCCTGGGATCAGGAGCAGCAACTGTTCGACCGGGAAATATTTGATGAGCAGTTTTCTTTAGATGACAGCGACATCAATGTAGGTAGTGCAGAAGATAAACCCTTGCCCCCACCCCAAATACTCATTATGTCCAGCGGTGAGATTACCCCTTTTATTCTTACCTTTGCCTACGAACCCGACTACACAAACGAAGATCCGACGTATTTTCAGCTGCAACTACAGGACTTTGCGCCGGTTGAGCTTACCGGCCCCCTGCGAGACGTTGAGCTATGAGCACTTTACGGTTACAGACCGGCATGACTTTGCTGGAAGTTATGGTCGCTTTATTTATCTTTGCGATGGCCGGGACTGCGGTTATGAAAGCGGCCACTGAGCACTTATCCAGCGTGGGCGATATTGAAGAAGTTACCTTTGCGACCTGGGTGGCCTCAAACCGGTTAAACCAGATAAAACTAACCTCAAAGTGGCCGCCTGAAAACAATGAGAAAGGCACTATCGAAATGGCTGACAGAACCTGGTATTGGCAGCAAAATGTCAAAAAAACCAATGATAAAGGTTTGCGCCAGATTGAAGTAAAAGTAGGTCTGGATGAGTCGTACCAGTCAAGTGTGACCTCAGTGGTGAGTTATGTGTCGCAGCCTGAGGTATAACTGATGCCAACACGTTTTAGCCGCGCAGCCGGTTTTACCCTACTTGAAATTCTGGTCGCGATGGCAATTTTTGCCATGATAGGCCTGGCCTCTACGGGGGTGTTAAATTCGGTCATCAATAGCAATCAAATTTCTGAAGAGCGCTTCGAAAAACTACAGGCATTGCAGCGCGCAATGCTCGTCATTGAACGCGATGTATTGCAGGCCATAGAGCGACCTGTACGAATAAATGGCGAGCAAACCGATATCGTTATGCGCGGGGGCGAACTGGATGACAGCGATGCCGATGGACTGGCCTTTGTTCGCGGTGGCTGGCAAAACCCGCAAATGATGCTGGCGCGCAGCACTCAGCAAACCGTTGCTTACCGATTGGTTGACAATAAACTAGAACGGCTTTACTCAAACTATGTCGACAACGTTATTGGCTATGAACCTAAAACGCGGGTATTGCTTACCGGTGTAACCGATTTTCGGGTTGAGTTTGTAGCCCAGACTGACAATAACGAGCCAAGCGCCAGCAGCTCCATCACCTGGAATGACACCTATACCGGCTCAGCCTTACCAAAAGCTGTCGCATTAACCCTTCAAACCCAGGATTTTGGCACTATTCGGCGCGAATTTACGCTATGGAGCGATGGGTTGTGAGCCGGCTATCTTCACAGCGCGGGGTGGCTTTGCTTATTGTGCTGCTTATTGTGGCTCTGGTCACCGTATTGGCTACCGAGATGGGCGCACGATTACAACTGAATATTCAGCGCACCGTTAATCTTAAAGACAATAATCAGGCCTACTGGTACGCCATGGGCGCCGAGTCTTTAGCACGTCGCTCGCTGTATACTTTAATGCAAGACACCGGCGATAAAATTGCACTAAATCAGCCCTGGGCCCAGGCGTTTTCTTATCCGGTGGAAAACGGGGTTATTCAGGCACGGCTTGAAGACATGCAAAGCTGCTTTAATCTTAATGCGCTGCAACCTGACACGGCTAACGCCCGTTCTGCAGGTTCAGGCTCTTCTGGCATAAATGTCAGTGCTTCTATGACCGCGTTTCATCAATTATTATTAGCCGCCGAGCTTGAGCTTTCCAGTTATGATGCCGATACCTTGCGAGACAGTCTTGCCGACTGGCTCGATGACGACAGCCAGATGCGCTCTTATGGCGCCGAAGACAGTACTTATGAGTCTAAATCGCCCGCTTACCTGGCCGCCAACCGCCTGATGAGCTCTCAGTCAGAACTTCGTTTAATAAACGGAGTCAGTCCTAAATGGCTAAATGCGCTATTACCTTTGGTGTGCGTCATTCCCCAAAGCAATACGTTATCGGTCAATGTGAATACACTAACCCCTGAACGGGCCGCCGTTTTGGCTGGCATAACAGGTCTAAGTCTGCCAGCGGCGCAAAATTTAATTGATGCTCGGCCGCCTGATGGCTGGGATAATAGCAGTGACTTTTTGGCCGAACCGGCCATTTCAGCAATTGAATTGTCTGACGAGCAAAAGAGCTGGTTCAGTGTCACCACAGAATATTTTATATTACACAGCAAGACTCGCTACAATAATGCTCGCTTTACTATGACTTCGGTTTTAAAAGTAGCATCAGACAGTCCGGTCACCGTGGTCCGGCGTGAGTTCGCAGGAGTGAATTAATGGAACAATTACTGGTACGTCTTGGTACGCGCCCGGAGCAACCGGTCCAATGGCTAATATACGCGCCTGAGGATGACACCGTCATTGCTTCTGGCGAACTGCCTGATGCCGAAGCTCTGTCTAGTTTGACTACCCGGGCGGGACAGCGTCCGGTAATTGCGCTTGCCCCGGCCAGCGAAATTTTACTTACCTGGGTGCAGTTACCCCCGCGGGCGGGACGTAAGGTGCTAAATGCTATTCCTTTTATGCTTGAAGATGAGCTGGCTTCAGACATTAGTCAGCAATTTTTTGCGCTAGGTCCCAAAATGGGTGACCGCCAAGCGGTAGCAGTCGTGGCTCGTGAACAGCTTATTGAGTGGCAGCAGTGGCTTGAGACTGCCGGGTTATACTGCGATACCATTATGCCTGACGTGCTGGCGGTTCCGCCTTGTGAAAATGGCTGGTCAATGCTGAGTATTGGTAACGATATCTTGCTTCGCGAAGAGCAATGGAAAGGCCTGCAAGGCGAAAAAAGCTGGATTTTACCGGCCTTTTCACATCTTGCTCGCCAGCAGACTGAACCGGTCAGGTTAGTCTGCTACTGCGAACCACCCCCAGAGCCCCTGCCTAATGTTGAGGTGGAACAAGCGCCTTTGGATCTTCCCATGCAGGTATTAGCAGCCCAGGCAATACGCCATAAAATCAATTTATTGCAAGGTGAATTTAAAGTTAAGCGTCAGCGTAGCGGTATGCTTCAGCAGTGGCAGGTCGCCGCGGTTCTGGCGGTTTTAGCCCTTGGCGCAACCCTGGCCGAGCGCGGTATAACACTTTATCAGCTCAATCAGCAAAACGCCGAACTGGCGGTGAAGGTAGACAATACCGTGCAGGCGGGATTTCCTGACCTTGGTGTGTATCGCGATGTACGGCGCAAAATAAACAGCGAAATGGCACGCCTTCAACAGTCAGGTGGCGATGCTTCTATGCTGGTTATGTTAGAGCAACTGTCTCCTGCCTTTGACACCACTCGGGTGCGCCCTCAAACACTGCGCTTTGATGCCAGCCGGGTCGAGCTACGCATGCAGGCTATGGGCGATAATTTCGAGGCCTTAGAACAGTTTCGCCGGCTGGCTCAAAATGCCGGATTTGAGGTGGATCAGGGGGCGATTAACAACCGCGATAACAAAGTTATTGGTAACGTGACCATTCGGAGCCAGTCATGAATAGCATTAAACAAAAATATCTTGCTCTGAGCGAGCGTGAACAAAAACTGCTTTTTATTGCCGGAATAGCCATATTTGTGGCCCTGTTTTATTTTCTGATTTGGGCTCCTTTAGCCAATGGTGTTGACACGGCGCGTACTCAACTTCAAAGCCAGCAGCAATTACTCGACTGGGTTGAAGACAAAGCGTTACAGGCTCGCCGGTTGCGTCAGACCAGTAGTACAAGCAGTGGCTTTACAGGCTCACTAACCCAGGCTGTGAACCAGTCTACCAGCCAGTTTGGTATCCCGGTTTCACGTTTACAGCCTCAGGATGATGAATTACAGGTATGGGTAGACGAGGCGCCCTTTGATTCGGTGCTCGAATGGTTAAAAGCGCTGGAGAACCAGGGTATCGTAATTTTACAGGTAGATATTGCCGAGGCTGGCGCACCCGGTTTAATAAAAATACGTCGACTACAATTAGGGGTTTCATGAAGGTTCGTATTGGCGGATTACTTGCCGCTTTTGTTATATTTTTATTGTTTTTAATCGCTTATCTGCCGGCAAGCCAGGTAATCAACCGCATCAATTTACCTGCAAATATAAAAATTTACGGTATCAGCGGAACCATATGGAATGGCCGCGCGCAGCAGATTGAAGTTAATCAGCTTCCAGTACAAAATGTTGATTGGTCGATTAACCCACTGGCTTTATTTATCGGCCGACTAAATATTGATGTACGTGCAGGTAACGCCCGAGACGCCCAGGCAATTTCTTTTGCAGGACCTATCAGCACGCGCATTTTTTCTGAACAAAACTTACAGCTTAGTAACTTTGAATTGTATTTGCCTGTTGATACCGTGCTGGCCCGTGTCCCCCTACCCTTGCCGGTAAATGCATCAGGCCGGTTTAAAGCAACAATAGCCCAGCTGGATTACAATGAACGCTGTAATACCTTAGAGGGGCAAGGAAGCTGGCTAAATGCCACAGTAGCCGGCACTAAGGGGCCCATTGACTTTGGTTCGTATACTGCGCAGCTAGGATGTACCGAGGGAAATTTTGCTATTGAGGTCAGCGAGCCAAATAAACTCGGACTATCGATGCAGGCTGAGGTAAATGCCTTGTTTAATCAGTTTTCAGTAGCCGGTCAGTTTAAACCCGATGACACGTTACCTGAAGAAGTGCATCAGGCTGCGCGCCTTTTTGGACAGCCCAATAATCAGGGGTACACGACCTTTGAGTTGTAGAAAACAAAAAAGCACCCGCAGGTGCTTTTTTTACATTGGTAATATTGTCGCTATGTTTAGTCAGCAACAAGAATGGTTTTGATATTCACAAACTCTTTAATACCAAAGCCACCATGTTCGCGTCCGTAGCCACTTTCTTTAACGCCACCAAACGGCAGGTTAGGCTGGGCTAACGCATACCCGTTGATGTTGACCATACCTGTATCAAACTCGTCGCGGGCCAGATCGATGGCACGGTCAGTATTTTTCGAGAAAATTCCTCCGCCCAGGCCATAGCGCGAGTCGTTCGCCAGACGCATCGCATCTTCATCATCTTTTGCGCGAATAAATGATGCGACCGGACCAAACAATTCATCATCGTAAGCTGGCATACCAGGCTTCACATTTTCTAAAATAGTGACCGGGTAAAAGTATCCTTTACCTTCAGACATCTCACCACCTAACGTGCAGGTAGCGCCGTTTTTGATTGAATCCTGAACCTGATCATGCAGTTTATCGATAAGATCTTTACGCGCCATTGGACCCACATCGGTATCTTCGTTTTGAGGGTCGCCGACTTTCAGACCTTTAAAGGCTTCAAGGTAAGCATCGCGAAATTCATCATAAATTTTATCAGCAACAATAATGCGCTTGGCAGAAACACAGGTTTCACCGTTGTTTATCACACGGCCCTGTACACACGCTTCAACCGCCGTTTCAATATCTGCGTCTTCAAGAACAACAAAGGCATCATTACTGCCCAGCTCAAGGACACTTTTCTTCGACTGGCTACCGGCGTTTTCAGCTACTTTTTTGCCGACTGTGTCTGATCCGGTGAAAGTCACGCCCCGGACTTTTTCATGCTGAATCAGCTTGCTGGCAGTCTCGCCACTGATAATCAGTGACTGAAACACATTTTTTGGAAAACCGGCTTCTTCGTATAATTCCTGAATCAGCTTTGCCATACCAAAGACATTGTCAGCATGCTTTAATACAGTGGTGTTACCCGCCATGATATTAGGAACGCTATAGCGAATAACCTGATATAAAGGGAAATTCCACGGTTGTATACCTAAAATAACACCGGTAGGCTGATACGAGATAACCGCATTGCCCCCTTCGTAGGCACGCTTTTCATCTTTAAGTTGTTCAGGGCCATGTTCAGCGCTGTAACGACAAATACTGGCACATAGCTCAACTTCCTGATAACCCTGTGCTTTAACCTTGCCCATTTCCTGAACCATAAGTTCAGCAATGTCATCGGCCCGTTCATCGATTTTGTCAGCCAGCGCATTTAATAGCTTACTGCGCTCCGACAATGATGTTTTGCGCCATTGAGTAAATGCCTCATGAGCATTGTCGACAGCCTTATTTGCTTCGTCATCACTTAGCAATGTATAAGACTGTAATTTCTCTTCGGTCGCCGGATTAATGGTATCGACGGTATTTGACATAGTTTGGCTCCTTTAAGGAATATATGTAACCAGAGCTGTTGCAACTTCAAAACCAGCTTCGCGACAATTCGCTTACCCCTTTAAAATCATTAAGTTAAATATTTATACACAATAAGTAAAAGCACACGGATTGGCAAAACCTGACAATCTTTCACACCGTCAGGCAAATTTTCACGCAAGGAAGATAAAGTCTGGATGATTTATAATGAAGAAACTAGCGATAGAGGTCGGGGTGGGTAAAGGGAGCCAACGCCATAATCATGGCCATTTCGTAAACACTTTGCCGGGTCGCCTGGTGATAAGTCAGCACACCAATAGCGCCCCCCTGTTGCTTAATATTGGTGGTATGAAACAGCCTGTCCATAACATCACCCAACTCTTCGCCTTGCTGCATCGCTGCAAATACTGAAACGGGCAAAGGCAGGTTAGCGCTTCGGCCTACTGACCAGCGCCCCTGATGACAAATTGCTAAATAAGCAAACGTAGCCGGGCCGTCGGTGAACAGGTCTGCTCCTGCCTCAATAGCAACAAACCAATTGCTTTGACGAGCTTTTTCGTCTGCTTGCTCCAGTAAGCCCTGAACACGGTTAATGGCCCCAAGCCGGGTTTCAGATTCAGACATTGGCTGGTCTGCTACGCCGCTGACAACCGAGCACTCCTTGTGGGTTACCGGCTCACCAAAAACCTTTTGCAATGCACCGGTTACAGCGTTTACTTTAACCGGATTTTTCGAACCTACAATACAGTGCATTTACTTCGCTTTTTTGTGATGCTGTACCGGTGAGATATCAGTAAGCAGCTCCCGATAATCAGCGGTTGCCGGAAATTCAGTAATGGTGCGAACCGGTAATTTACTGTCGGGGTTTGATACTGCCAGCAGATGACCGACACCAAATTGCCGGGCCGCGGCTAATATTGGCAGACTGTCATCAACAAACAGCGTTCGGGAGGGGTCAAACTGCAGGCGGTGCTGTACTTTTTGCCACAATAACTGAGATTCTTTTGATACACCAAACTCATGCGTTGAAATTAACGTATCAATATGCAAATCAAGCTGTGTCAGCTCGACTTTCATAGCCAGATTATCTGGATGAGCATTGGTCAGGAGTATGACCTCCCGTCCGCTTTGCTTTAACGCATTTATAAACGGGATGGTATCATCACGCATACTGATTAAATGCGCAATTTCGCGCTTAGCAGCCATAATATCAATATTGAGTTTGTCAGCCCAGTAGTCCAGACAGTACCATTGTAACTGACCGCTAACCTGCTCGTAGTACTGTGCCATTTGGGCACGACATTGCGTCAGGGTCTGCTTATTCGCTTTCGCCACTTTTTGGACTATATGTTCTTTCCAGAAGTAAGAGTCGAAATGCAGATCAAGTAAGGTGCCGTCCATATCCAGCAACACGGTATCGATTTGGTCCCAGGGCAGAAATGGCAAGCGGTTTTCCTTATGGTACGTTAAGCTTTAGACTGATAATGACATAATAACCAAAGATAGCCCCAATAAACATGAGTAAAATTGATCCCGACAAAGTATTGCCACGCATTCACCATCGTGAAATCGTCGCTCAAAGCCGTTTGTTCAAAGTTGAGCGTGTTGATTTAGAATTTTCCAATGGGGCTACCCGCCAGTTTGAACGTATGGCAGGTACATCTAATGGGGCGGTTATGATTGTACCTATGCTAGATCACGATACCTTTGTTCTGGTACGTGAATATGCAGCCGGCAATCACTCTTATCAGCTGGGGTTTCCCAAGGGCCTTATCGACCCGGGCGAAAATGCCGTTCAGGCCGCTAATCGTGAACTGATGGAAGAAGCTGGCTATGGGGCTAAACAACTGGACGAAATTCATACCTTAAATATGGCCCCCAATTTTTTCAATTCTGAAATGCGCGTGGTTGTGGCTCAGGACTTGTATGAACAATGGCTAGAAGGCGACGAACCCGAGCCTTTAGAAGTGGTGACCTGGAAACTTAGCGAGATTGACGCTTTGTTGGCCCGCAACGACTTTATTGAAGCCCGTTGTATCGCCGCCCTGTTTTTGGTCAGAAAATGGCTTAAGGAGCAATAATTTATGTCTGATGAAACCCTGCAAAGCCTGCTCGATTTAGCAAAAAAAGTAGCGGTAGAAGCCGGTGAGGAAGTACTTAGCATTTACGATTCAGGCGAATTTGATGCTTTTCAAAAAAATGACGACTCGCCGGTAACCAGTGCTGATTATAAAGCCAATGATATCATTACCGAACGCTTGCAGGCGGCTACGCCTGACATTCCTATTTTGTCAGAAGAAAACAAGCACGCAAGTTTGTCTGAACGTAAAAATTGGTCACGTTATTGGCTGATCGATCCCATCGATGGCACCCAGGAATTTATCGCACGCAGTGGTGATTTTGCGATTAATATCGCACTCATTGAAAACAACACCCCGGTTATCGGTGTAATTTACTGGCCACCCGGACAAAGTCTTTATTATGCCAGTAAAGACCAGGGCGCTTATAAAGTGTCGCCTGAAAAAGAATGCCGAATTCAGGTACGTAAGCTGGAAGACCCCGGCAGCAGTGTCGTTAAAATTGCTATCAGCCGGCGCCAGTCACGTGAAAAGATTTTTTCAAAGTTATCTGAAACTCGTACCTATCAAACTTTACCTCTGGGTAGCTGCTCACTAAAGTCATGCTTTATTGCTGAAGGCAAAGCCGATGTATTTATGCGTATCGGCATTACCGGAGAGTGGGATACCGGCGCTTCGCAATGTATTGTTGAGGAAGCCGGTGGGCGCATCTTGGGCGCCAACTTCGAACCTCTTACTTACAATCAGCGCCATACCCTGGAAAACCCGGATTTTGTTGTTATGGGTGACCAGCGTGTAGCGTGGCATGACATCGTTCAATACACTAAGGACTAGCTGTGTTAAAACCGTTTATTGCAATAATAGGGGCGTGTTGTGCTGTGCCCGCATTAGCCGCATGGCAGCTTGACTCCTCGGCCTCGCAGCTGCACTTTTTATCTATAAAAAATTCACAGGTTACCGAGGTTCACGCCTTCAAAAGCTTTGAAGGCACGATTGACGACACCGGTAAACTGGCTATTGCCGTTGATTTAAGCTCGGTGGCCACAGGGATTCCTATACGAGATACCCGTATGCAGGAAAAACTCTTTGAAACCGGCTCGTATTCACAGGCGCGTTTTAATGCTGAGATATCCAAAACGGTGTTATCAATGCCCGTCGCCACCAGCGTAATCACTACCTTGCAAGGCACTATAGAGTTACACAATAAAAAAGTCGCCACCGACTTTACCGTGATGGTAAATCATCTTGATGACGCCACTTTTACGGTAGCCACTGTTAAACCCGCCCTGCTAAATGCTGACGACTTTGATTTGGGCGCAGGGGTTGAGGCATTGCAATCTATCGCGGGCCTGCAAAGTATCACCAAAACCGTGCCAGTGACTTTTGCAGCCACCTTTACCCGAGAATAAATTTTTAAATATATCTGATATTTGAAAAAAGGGGCCTGAAATTTCAGGCCCTTTTTTTATACCTGGCCCGAAGTAACCGGGGCGCGCATCGGTTGCGGTGATTCATTAAGCTTTTGTAATGGCATGGGTTGATATTTATCAGCGGGTAAAGCCGGTACATTAGCCTGACAGTCGGGTAATTTGAAGATTGGCAATGCAGCATCAACTTTGTTCAGACTGCTGTCTTGCGACAATTCCTCTTTAATTACAAATATCCCATGGCGGCGACACCATAAACCAAAGCGATCGCTACTGCTAAAGCGAATGACGGCGGCACCAATAAACATTCCGGTAAGTACTGGCAATAACCACAAGAAGAGTACCGGCGTAAACCAGGCGGTAACCCCGCCCCACACAATGGCGAGTAATGTCATCCAGCGTGTATAAACTAACGCATCACGCCATGGCACCATTCTTCCTTCACGCTCTTGTGCTTCCCAACGAACCTTGTGGCCTATCAACACACTTAATACAAAAAAGCTGTGATAAAACATCATTATAGGCGCGATCAGTATGGCCATAAAAACTTCCACTACACTGCCTTTCAACAACTTAAACAGGCCGCCAAACTGTTTTCGACGCTGGATCATTGCCAAAGCTATGCCTAACACTTTGGGCATAAACAATAGCGCGATGGTGCCCCACAGGGTCGCCAGCATGATGCTTTCTTTGGCTATTTGCCAGGTGGGAAACAGCTGATACTGCGCAGCAAAAAAATCGGGAGTAGACAGTGCCTTGACTAACGCATCGGCGGTACCTAAACCCAGTACCGCAAAAAGTACGATAGAGGATATATAAGCAAACGCCCCAAACGAGAAATGAAGCCGGTTAGTCAGTTTTAATTTTTTAACACCAAGCAGGCCCAGGTGCTGAATATTTCCCTGTACCCAGCGGCGATCACGAATGGCATAGTCAATCATGTTGGCAGGAACTTCTTCGTAACTGCCATCGGTGTCGGTAAGTAAAAAGCACTGCCAGCCAGCTCGTCTTAATAAGGCCGCTTCAACAAAATCATGGCTTAGTACCTCGCCACCAAATGGCGCACGGCCCTCAATGCGTGGTAATCCGCAATGTTGCATAAACGGCACAACCCGAATAATCGCATTGTGCCCCCAGTAGTTGGCGCTGTCGGTTTGCCAGAACGACAAACCAGTAGCCAGCATTGGGCTATACAAATGTGCGGCAAACTGAACAAAACGACCGAAAAAAGAATGCTGTCGCACTGGCATGGGGATAGTTTGAATTAACGCGGTGTCCGGGTTCATTTCTATACGCCGGGTCAAGTCCAGCATACGTTTAGCCGACATCACGCTGTCTGCGTCCAGGACAATCATGGCCTCATAATTACTGCCCCAGCGCTCACAAAATTCAGTGATATTACCCACTTTACGGCCGATATTTTTTTCGCGGCGCCGGTAGAAAAGCTGGTCTTTATAAGCACTTAAATTGTTTTCGCAAAGCTGATGCCAGGCTTTAAGTTCTGCTTCGGCTTTATCGGGGTCGCGTGTGTCTGACAACATATAAAAATCGTATAGCTGACCATAGCCACTGTCTAATAACTCTTGTACACATGCTTCAAACCCAACCATAATGCGGGCGGTATCTTCATTGTATACCGGCATAATAATGGCGTGCCGTTGCTTTATAGGTATGGTCTGGTCAGGCGACGGCTGGCTTCGTTTTAACGACAATGGATCTATATTAAGCAGCTTTAAAATAAACCCTGTTACCGCGGTCCAAAACGACATGGACAGCCACACAAACAGGGGCAAAGATAAGGCTAGCTGACCTATTTCTAACCACGTCAACACATTGGGTCGAAAGATTTCCAGCAGTGCCCACATTGCCAAAGCGGCGGTAGGCAGGGTTAGCAAGGTCATAAACATTACCCGCCAACTACGCCCACGAACCAAAAACTGACCCGGACTAGTTTTTAGGCTGGTAGACATAGTTCCATACCTCACTTACTTTTTGTTCGTTATGGTTTAAAAACAAACGCATGTCGACAGGCTCTTCACTGTCAGGCAGTAACAAAAAGGTCGCCCGTAAAGCTTTATTGTTATTCACCTTTAGCAGACGCGCTTGTTTAACTGTGCCGCGATTTGCTTCCAAAATCAGGTTTATATCGTCTACGGCCAAATTAAATCCGCTGGGCAAGGCAAAGTCGACCACAAAACGACGCACTGTTTGTTCTTCTGAAGACTCGAACCCCGGAAGATGACTTACCCCCTGGCGCGTGCGCGTAACTACCGCTTTATCATAGTGCATGGGTTCTTGTTCAACCGTGCGAAGCGTATACGCAAAGTGCCGGCTTTCCCCTTCAAGCATGGGTTTTTCGGGGACCCAGTAGGCTACGATGTTGTCGTGAATTTCGGCGTCGGTAGGAATTTCGACTACTTCTAACCGGCCTTTTTCAAAACCAGATTTAGGGGTAACCCAAAGACCCGGGCGTAGATGGTAATTTGCTTCTGCATCCAGATAGCTGTCAAAGTCGCCATCGCGTTGAAGCATCCCAAATCCTTTAGGGTTGGTGTCAGCTAATGAGGTGATTTGCAGACGAGTGGGATTAGTCAGCGGGCGCCAGATTTGTTCTCCATCATGGTTGAGCATTAAAACGCCGTCACTGTCGTGAACCTCCGGTCGATAGTCATCATGGCGCTGCTCGGTGTTCTCGCCATACAAAAACATGCTGGTAAAAGGTGCTATGCCGAGCTTTTTTATGTCGGTACGTGCAAATAACCAGGCACTTACCTTAGCCTTGGTATTTTTTCCTGGCTCTAAAACAAATTTATACGCACCCGCTACCGACGGACTTTCAAGACGAGCATAAATGGTTATTGGCTGACCGGGACGGGGCTTTATCAACCAAAACTGGGTAAAGGTGGGAAACTCTTCACCCTTTGGTAATGCGGTATCAATAGCAAGGCCACGGGCCGAAATACCGTACACCTGGTTTTTCCCAACTAACCGAAAATAAGAGGCTCCCTGAAACACAGCAAATTCGTCTTTGTATTCATCGCTTTTAAGCGGATAGTGCAATCTGAAACCAGCAAAACCACTGTCTTTGTTCGTCAGACCTTTGTACTGTTCAGCCTGTTGCTCATAGCGAAACATGGCGGGATCAAAGTTTACCTGCTGTTCGCTGTTATCATAACCCACTACATGAATGGTTACCGGCTGGTCATACAAGAATCCGGGATGAAAAAACTGAACCTCATAGTCGTTCTGGTCATGCCACAGGGCGTTTTCAGCATTAAAGCGAATAGACCGGTAAGGCTGATAGTCCATATTCTTCAGCTTTTCGTCCAGCCCATGATCGTCAATTTGATAGTCCTGAGTTGCCGAGAGGCGTGCCTGTTCTATAACTGACATCAAAATAGGTTTATTTTTAGGCAGCTTAATATTATTGGTTTCTTGCGCTATTGCAGGTAACCCTCCTAAAGCCCATGCAACGAAAAACGCTAAACCCGCTTTAACCATGCTGTAGTTGTCTTTCTTCTTGTTCGAGTCTGTTAGCGTAAAATTTGTTTTTAACAAAATGCTTCGCAGCATATATAGCTCTCCTTTCTTAGATATAAAACGGCCCGTGCAAATGCTGAACCATTGTCCCGCTTTATCGTCGGTAATAATATAGAAATTCTGATATTAATTAAGTAATAGCCCACCAGATACGTGAGTTTCGGCATATTGGCGATACCGTGTAAAAATGTGGCAAACCATGAAAACATGTAGAAAAACACCGACAGTTTTACACACTCTTTGGCTTCCAACCTGTGCTTATCAGGCCCTTGATTTCAGCGTACAAGTGAATACGGTGAATAACGAAATAACGATGAATTTCATGCAGTTGATTTATTCACTGTAAAAACAGGGGTCACATTCAAATAGGCTGGCAGAACACTTGCAATCCTAATTTTGCTAGAATTATCAACACACTCACTCGTGTTACTCACACGATTTTTTTTCCAGGAGTAGCTATGCGCAAATCTATTATTCTTTCTTCGGCACTTATCGCAGGTTCATTTTCTTTCACTGCGTTAGCCGAATCCCCAAACTGGCGCTATGTTGAAGGTGGTTATGCTTTGCTTGATACTGATGCCGCTGAATATGACGGTGTCGGTGTTAACGCAAAATACTTGCTACAAAATAATATTTATTTAAATGGTGATTACACCAACGTGACCGACAATGGTTTTGACATAAACACAATAACCGCAGGTGCAGGTTATCGAATACCTTTAAACGGCATGACTGATGCCTATGTCGGTGTGAATTTTGAACGTGTAGATACTGACGCTGTTGAAGAAAATGGTTACAGTATCAACACAGGTGTACGTTCTATGGTCACTCCGGAGCTTGAGCTATTGGGCGAAGTTGGCTATTACGATGTTGACGATGGCGATATGTCGGTAAAAGTAGGAGCTAACTTTTACTTTACCCAAAACTGGGCAGCCGGTGTAAGCTACAAAAAGATTGATAATGTGGATATGACCCTGGTTTCAGCGCGCTACGCCTTTTAATTGTAGCGCTATTAACACCTAAAAAAGGGCCACTTCTGTGGCCTTTTCAGGTATGTTCTACCGCTCAAATCGCCATAAGCCAAACCTAACAAAGGTTATTGGAAAATCGGTGTTTAGAACGCCCTCTCCCTTCATCACTGATAAAAGCCGGATTATATCCAGCCATTTATATCCAGCTATTTAATCATCACTTAGCCTCACTTACCCTAAGCAGGCAAAAAGCATATTTACTCTTGCTCATCCTCGGGTAGCTGAAGCGCATCTTTAGAACGGATATCTACGGTTTCGTGTAGCTCAGAATAAACCAGAACCACTTCACCAGCTTTTAATTGAACAAGAACCTGCGCAACCTTTTCGTCAAAGCTGGCTTCAATCTCTCCGTAATCAGTGCCTTCGCGTAATACAAAAGATTCGGCAATGCCGTGAAGGGTCTGGGTTGAAAGCTCGTCGATAGGGATCAGCATAAAGCTCCTGATAGGTTGTGCATATTAAGAAGGTAAAAATTGTTCAAAAAATTGTTTTACCCGTTGTTGCAGCCATACTTGAGGGCGGATAATACTCCCTTGCATAAATCCTACATGACCACCCCGGTCACTCAGCTCTACCGTGACTGCGCTGGCAAGCTCTTCTTCGCGCGGCACAATCAAATGATTCATAAACGGATCATCAATACTATGTAACACCAGAGTGGGGCAATGAATGGCGCTTAAGTAATGAAACGCACTGCACTTTTCGTAATAATCCTGGGCATCGGCAAAACCGTGCAGGGGGGCGGTTACCTTGTCATCAAAACGGGAAAAACTGTCAATGGCGTCTACCTGTTCGGGGCCCAGCTGAATAAGATTACGATAATCAATGAACGCCATTTTTTGTTTAAGCGTATGCTTCATGCTATTAAGCAGATACCTCTGATACACCCGCGAAAAGCCCGTATTGATGCTACGGGCGCATTCATCCAGCTTTAATGGCGCAGAAATAGCAACCGCCCCACTTAGCCACTTTTGCGCCGGATTTTCACCCAATAATTTAAGCAGCATATTTGCACCCAGCGAAAACCCTACTGCCACCTTAGGTATATCGGGAAATCGTTGTTGTAACAGTTCAAGAAAAAACGAAGGATCTTCGGTCTCACCAGAATGATACGCCTGAGGCAATCGATTCGGCTCGCCACTGCACGAGCGAAAATGCATCATCACTACCTGCCAACCTGAACCGCTCAGGGCTGCCATCATGTCGTTGGCATAATGAGACTTAATACTGCCTTCGAGCCCGTGGAACATCGCTACTACACCGGTAGTTTTTGCTGGCTTT
This sequence comes from Alteromonas lipotrueiana, assembly GCF_019249245.1. Lineage (GTDB taxonomy): Bacteria > Pseudomonadota > Gammaproteobacteria > Enterobacterales > Alteromonadaceae > Alteromonas > Alteromonas lipotrueiana. The sequence continues at coordinate 85,636 of NZ_JAESDK010000013.1, forward strand.
GGGCCCCAGGCTAAATCGATAAAGTCGGTATCGGGTAAGGTTACTCGTTCCATGCGGTATTCAAGGGGCAGACGCTTTTGAATAAACCGGGGCCAGATTGTTTGCAGGTGGCGGTTGTGGGCCCACCAGGGTGCCTGAAAGCTGCTTTTTTGGATATGTCCGTGACGTTGGTTTTTGCGCTGCATAACACCTAGTCTGATAAAGAAAGCTTCAGCAAAGCGCGAATATCGTCAATGGCGGCTTCATTATTACGTAGCTGATACGCATGGATAAAAGCCACAATACTGGCATTGATACCGGTCAAATCCGACTCTTCAATTTTCATATTGTTATACGCACCAACCAACTCGCTTTGTTGCCCGGCTTCCAGCGCCAGCTCCTGTTCTTTTAAACGCGCATAACTGGAATGATCCGGGTGTGAGGGGGCTTTAGCTGCTTTACGGTGTAAACGGTGTTTTAGTAAAGCTTCATCACTATGCGCAATGGCCGCTTTCAAAATTTGCCACTGACGCAATACCACAATTTTTTGGTGGTCAAGACACCAGCACAGCATGAGTAGCATATTGACGTTCACGCCCGCAGAGTCTTGCAAACGCAGACACAATGCTTCGGCCTGGGGCTGCTGATACACGCTTGTAGAGTAACGCCAAAATTCAGTCGCGGTCAGATTATTGCTCTGTGTCATAGTCCTGCCTTGCGGTTTCGATAGCTTCCTGGGCTTCCAACCAGGCCATTTCATGTTCTTCCAAAGATTGCTTTAATTGGGTTTGTTTGTCGAGCAGTTGCATTAGCCTTTTTTTGTTTTCCTCGTCATAGAGTGTCGTATCAGACAACGAGTCTTCGACCTCTAAAAGTTCGGCCGAACACGCCTCCATCTTTTTTTCGTGCATTGTTAATGCTTTTTTATACGGTGCAACAGTGTGTCTGAACTCTGCTTCTTTTCGTTTGGTGGCTTTACGATCTTCTTTTGGTTTATCACTCACCGGTTCATCGCGGGTTTGCTGAGTTAAAATCCAGTCGCGATAATCGTCTAAATCGCCATTAAACGTGGCTACCTGGCCACTATCTACCAGATAAAAGTCTTCGCATACCGACGATAACAAATACCGATCGTGCGACACCAGCACCATGGCCCCTTCAAACCCTTGCAAAGCGATGTTCAGCGCGTGGCGCATTTCTAAATCAAGATGGTTGGTGGGCTCATCCAGCAGCAACAGATTAGGTTTTTGATAAACAATCAGCGCCAATACCAGCCGTGCCTTTTCGCCACCTGACATTGGCGCCACGGCGCTTAGTGCTTCATCGCCGTTAAAGCCAAACCCACCTAAGAAATTGCGCAATTGTTGCTCGGTCGCCTTCGGGTCAAGCCGCTGCAGGTGCAATATGGGGGAAGCCTGAGGATCAAGATACTCAAGCTGATGCTGGGCGAAGTACCCCACATTCAGGCCCTGAGCTATCGAAAAATCGCCTTGCATAGGCTCAAGCACACCCGCCAGCAGCTTTATCAGGGTTGATTTGCCCTGCCCGTTTCGGCCAAGTAGTCCAATACGGCTACCAGGCACCAGGTTCAGCTTGACCTGTTGCAAAATCACCGTCTCGTCGTACCCCAGTTGCACATGCTCCATAGCGATAAGCGGATTAGGCAAGTCATTGGGCGCTGCGAATGAAAAACTAAACTGACTGGCAGCATGCGCCGGTAACAGGTTTTCCATCTTCTCGAGCTGTTTGATACGGCTTTGTGCCTGTTTTGCTTTGCTGGCCTTTGCTTTAAAACGATTAATAAAAGACTCAAGATGAGCAATTTTATCTTGCTGCTTGCTGTACTCAATGTTTTGTAAACGAGCTCGTTCGGCTCTTTGTACTTCAAATGCGGAATAGTTACCCGTGTAGGTAACCAGTTGCTGGTGCTCTACACTGATAATTTGGTTTACCGTAGTATCGATAAAGGCTTTGTCGTGCGAAATAAGCAGCAATGTACCAGCGTAACGCTGTAACCATTTTTCAAGCCAGATTACCGCGTCTAAATCAAGGTGGTTGGTGGGCTCGTCTAACAACAACAGGTCTGAGGGGCAAAGCAGCGCCTGCGCCAGGTTTAAGCGCATTCTCCAGCCACCAGAAAAAGCCGTTACCGGCGCTTGCAGCTGTTCAGATGAAAACCCCAGACCGGCCAGTATTGTGGCAGCCCGGGCTTGTACGTCGTAAGCGCCCGCTTGTTCTAACTGACCGTGAATTGCAGCAATAGCTACCCCATCGTGGTCAGTTTCAGCCTGAGTTAATTGTGCCTGTAAGTCTCGTAAATGCTTGTCTCCGTCAATCACATAATCGATAGCGGCACGCTCAGTGGCGGGGGTTTCTTGCGCTACGCTGACAACCCGCCAGTGTACTGGCAGCTCGCAATTGCCCGCATCAAGACTTAATTCCTGACGCAATAAAGCAAACAAACTCGACTTGCCACAGCCATTACTGCCAATAAGGGCGGCTTTGTGGCCGGGGAATATCTGGGCATTGGCTTGCTCAAGCAAAACCTTACTGCCTCGCATCAGTGTGATATCAGAAAGCTTTATCATAGACCATTCGGGTTGCGGGATTTTCGGCGCAACAGCGTAGCAAAAATCCGTTAATAACGCTTGTTTTATACACCTGTGAGCCAGATTGGATGTATTGATATCTCGTGTTAACAACGATTAATGGCATTGTCCCTGCACCTGTACGGTGTTTACGGTATCATTACCGGGCAAAAAATTTATCTGAGAGGCTTTATGACCAATAAAAATCGTCGTCGCTTTATTGCCGGGGCCACCTGCCCAAACTGTAAAGCAATGGACACCATTATGCTGTACTTTGAAAATAACATGGAAAAGCTGAAGTGTGTCGAGTGCGATTATCAGGAGACACAGGCTGATGAAAAAGTTCAGGCTTCATCACGTGAGAACGAAGATGTGATTGGTATTTTCAAGCCAGAATAAAGGGACCCAATTTTTGTAATATTTTCACCTGGTGGTGACAACCGACCTATTATCCCCCGATTAATTTTTCAAGCACTACGCCGGTGGCGAAGATACCGCCTTGCACGCCAGTGTTTTTGCTGTGGCTGATGTTCACGCAAAGCTGGCATAAATATTTCAGCGGTCTCTTATTACAGGTTTTTTAAGGGCAAGCTATGGTGCGTCTATCGGGGTGGGTAAAAGGGCTTTTACTGTTTCTGGTGGTAATTTTAGCCATTCGTATGGCGCTGCCCTACGCGGCGCAGTGGTATATTAATCGGGTCTTAAGTCAGCCTGGTGGTTATCAGGGTCGCGTGGGTGATGTTGACCTTATGCTATGGAAAGGCTCCTATAGCCTTGATGAAATTATTTTGATTCAGGAAGGTGGCTCGACCGAACGGCCTTTATTTAAAGCAGATAGTGTCAAATTTAGCTTGCTTTGGTCTGCTGTGATAAAGGGGGCGGTTGTAGGCAATGTTACTTTAGTTCGTCCAGAAATAAACTTTATCGACTCTCAAAACGATAGCAAAGACCAAACTGGCGAATCGGAAAACTGGCTGAATCTGGCCGATCAACTTTTTCCGCTACAAATCGATAAATTTGAGATTATTGACGGACAAATCAAATTTCATAATCCCGATTCTACGCCGCCTATTGATGTTGCACTGCATGATATTAATGGTGCTGCATACAATTTGGTTAATAGCCGCGACTTATCAAAAGATTTAGTGGCCCGAGCCCAATTTGAGGCTCAAACAGCCGAACAAGGCACTCTCTCGTTTAAATCTCAGCTAAATCCCAGTACCAAAAAACCAACATTTGATGTTGATATTCAAGCAAAAAACATCGCGTTGGTTAACTTCAAAAATGTACTTGATACTTACGCGCCCTTTGATTTAGAAGCGGGAACTCTGGAGCTTGCCGCAGAACTGGCCAGTGATGACGGACACTTACAAGGCTATATTAAACCTATTTTGCATAATGTGACGGTATTCTCCTGGAAAGACGACATTGTAGAAGACGACGATGGTTTTTTTGAAGGTATCATTGAAGCCGGGTCGGCATTAATTCTTGAGATTTTTGAAAACCAGTCTGAAGACCAGATAGCCACGCGGGTATCGCTGGAAGGCGACCTTGATAGTCCCGACACCCCGATTTTGCCAGCGTTGGGGGCCATTATCGAAAATGCTTTTATTAATGCCATAAATGGTCAGGTAGAAGGCTCGGTTGACCTCCAGGACGCGACCGATGAAAAAGAACAGGCTGAAGCGCAAGAAGAAGCAGACAACAAACCTGAATAGCAAAAGCGTTTATTGTCAGTTGTGGTTACGCCCTACGTTTAACCTGTTCCGGGGCCGTCCTGGATCGGGGGCGCCCGGGTTTGCCTTCAAGCAGTCGCCGGCCTGTGACATTTTCAAGCCGTTTAATAAAATGCTCATCGCCCAACGCTAAGCTCATGCGTAATGCTTTTTCAATTTGTTCTACCTGTTCTGATTCCAACGGCGTGGCACACAAGCTGTGGTAAGCCTGCTGACACTGTTGTGAGCTTTCACCTAATGCTAAATAGCTGCTATGTGGGGTTAAATCATTTGTACCAATGCCATACATGTTGTATTGCGCGCTACTGTGCGTAAGGGTTTGTTCTGTCGATTCATCCTGCCTGAACAGCAATCGGTCAATATATTGATACACCCCTAGCAAATAATCATCCGACAGGATTAGTGATGCTTTGTAACGGTCTTGCCAGATACCGCCTTTATGACTGTATTTTTGGTTGAAATGTTGCGCATAGATACGGCCCGTAGCCTGGAGCATGCTTGCAATACCATTATCCGTGTGGGGAGTGACCAGAATCTGTAGCTGCGTGGCCGTCATCCCCCACGCGTGAATCGCGACATCGTAACGATTAGCATAAAGCATGAGTGCTTCAAGGTATGTGGCTTTGTCTTCGTTATCCGCCAGGGTGGTCAGACCCGCACGCGCCACCCGGTAAATATGCTGCGGGATGCCTGCAGGGGCGGTGCGAAGCTTTCTTGCCATATTGATATATGCTCTTTATGAAGCGATGACAAAAAATATAGTGTACGTTCATCGCTTGCGCCAATCATAATGACATTGTTACCTTAGAGAAAATAAAAACAAACCTTAATTACTAGACATTTTGGGTCAATTATTAACACATCAGTAGTGTGGAGGGGGTGTTTCTTCTGATAACTTCGCAATGTTATCAGGCTCAAGCGTTTTTACTTTATTAAGTACATGTTTAAGCTGAACCTGCAGTTTTTCTATTTGATACTGCTGATGCGTTAACGCATCGTTGAGCTCATCTATGGTGTGCTCCTGAAACGCAACTTTTGTTTGTAAGTCTTCAATATCCTGAAGTACCTGATGTGACGTTTGTTGCTGGGGTTTATTATTCATCGTTAATTTTCCAAAGCTCGGCTAAGCCGCTACTGCTTTCTGATAAGACCTTGTGTTTACCTACAAAGCCCACGGCATAAACAAGGGCACTAGGCGGCGATGCTTTATCTTTAGGCGCCACTGCCCACTCCCCGATTTGCTCACCCGTTTTCACGTCCCACAAATAAATACGTCGGGAGGGCGCTCCGGTTAAAAGATACTTACCATCCTCAGAAAACACCGCGTCGGTGAATATTTTCTGGCGCGCAATATACTGTAAGTTAGAGACAGGTGCACCTGTTTGTAGATCCCAAATTTGCGACTTTTGTTGGCTGTCTGCGGTAAATGCATAACGGCCTTTATCGTCTAAAGCCACCAGCGTAACCCGGCTAGGATGCGTGAATGTGTGAACAATCTGGCCGGTTTCTGTGCTCCATAAATAAGCAACATAATCGTTTGAGCCGCTTAATGCATATTTGCCATTGGGTGAAATATCGACGCTATTTACTTTTTCCTGATGCCCGAAGAATTCTAAGCGCCGCCCGGTTTGTGGCTCAAAATACATAACGTTACCATTGCCCCGACCCACCAACACGCCCTGGCCCTGATTAGCCACGGCTACCGCCCGGATGCTTGATTCGTCGATACGCCAGAAACCCACCGGCTCGCCCTTTTCAACGCTCCAAAGCGCAAAGGCATCCCGGTCAGCCGTTACCACGGCCGAATCGTCAGCAGCAATATGTACGGTTCCTACCAGCGAAGCTTCTTCGCCCTGATGCGACCAGTGATAAATTGGCTCAGACTCGCCGGGACGCCATACTTTTATGCTGTTGTTACCGCCTGCCACTACCGCAACTTTACCCGACGGCGAAATATCCGCGGCATAAGCGCCGTCTTCAGCATGTTCCCATCGCTGTAATGGCTCACTTTGAGGGACAGAGCACCCCGCAACTCCAAACAAAAGGGTGTTTATCAGTAGCACGCGTAGTAACAAACTAAAGCGCATCATAACGTTACCTGGTTTCAACGGTTTTTATGAACACCTTAGTTTAACAGGCTTTTGGGTTGAACCGTAAAGCCTGAGTGTAAAGCTTCAAGACGTTGCAAAATAAGATAAATTGCTTTGCCCCTTGTAATCCTGATCACACGCCTACACAGTATACAACAGAAAGATAAAGCGTTATCTGTTGGTGTGTTTCAAAAGGAAGCTGACAGATCCGCAGATAAAACTCACGACAAATGGAGAAACGTTATGCGCAAATCGCTCGTCGCAGTGTCGACCGTTGCTGCATTGGGACTGTTTGCATGTCAGCCCGATACAGCAGAAAAACCTGTTACAGAAAAAGAAGAAACAACTCAGTCTGCTGGTGAAGAAATGACGGCAAGCCAAAAGCATGCCTACGCGATGGGTGCCAGCATGGGTTTATATGTTGACAGTCGCGCCGCTCAGCAAGACAAATTAGGTGTACCTTTAGACAAAGAAGCACTAAGAAAAGGGTTTAAAGACGGGCTTGAAGACTCACTGGCTTTCAGTAAAGAAGAAATTCAGCAGTTAGCTCAGGAAGGTGAACAGAGCCTTCGTGAAAAGCAACAGGCCGCTGCCAAAGAACAAGCCGAGCAAAATGTTTCTAAAGGCAAAGAATACATGGCTGAAAACGCTGACAAAGAAGGTGTAAAAACCACTGAGTCAGGCATTCAGTACAAAGTGATAGAAGAAGGCGAAGGCAATAGCCCTGCTGCCGAAGACACTGTTAAGGTTCATTATAAAGGCACCTTAATAGATGGCACTGTATTTGATTCTTCGTATGATCGCGGCGAACCAGCAACGTTTCCTCTAAATCGGGTAATTCCTGGTTGGACCGAAGGCGTACAGCTGATGCAAGAAGGCGCAAAGTATCAGTTCGTTATTCCTCCTGAGCTGGCCTATGGCGAGCGTGCAACGGGTGCAATCACGCCAAACTCTACATTAATTTTTGATGTTGAGTTGATTGAAATTGTACAAGATGCCAGCGAGCAAGACGCCAGCGAATAGTTAAAAAATTAACTGACAAAAAACCGACGTTTTCGTCGGTTTTTTTATGCACTACCCATAATTGTATCAACACCTGAACTATTCACTTAGTAAGTATAGGCTCAAAAAATTGAGCGCTAAAAAGCGTATCCGCCCTGCTTACGCGCCTTTACCCTGAGTACTTACAAGGTAGTAAGATGATTTCGTCTTTCTTTTTTAATCTGCAGGGTGGCACAGTGGTTTAAAATACCCTTGCCCAGGTGATACAACGCCAGTCCCCCAAGTAAAAACACTACGGTCGCGGCATCATCAATGCGGCTGAGCAAATCTACAGCCCCGGCAAAAACAAAGATGGCGCCTGTAAGAAACAAAACAAACCCCATAATAGTCAGGCTGCGGCGCTTTGTTATACGAGCGACCCTGTAATGTCCTGATTGGCTTTGTCTATCCATCGCGTTCATGTTTTTACCCAACCTGAGCAACAATAGCTTACATATATCAGTGAGACCCGTCTGGGTAAAAATTGTTCCCCTCTATTATCGTCAAAATCTGTATCGGGCCTGGTTGATTCACTGTGTATGCCGTCTTACTATCTATTAATCAATTAGATTACAAAAGTTTGGCAAAAAATAGTGAAGACGCCACTGATTACCCGCAAGGGCTATGTAAAATTACGCGAAGAGTTAGATTATTTATGGCGTCAGGAAAGGCCCGAAGTGACCAAAAAGGTAACCTGGGCGGCCAGTCTGGGCGATCGCAGTGAAAACGCAGACTATCAGTACAACAAAAAGCGGCTTCGTGAAATTGACCGTCGGGTGCGTTACCTGCGCAAATGTTTAGAGTATCTGAAGGTGGTTGACTACAACCCTCAGCAAGAAGGTAAAGTTTTTTTTGGTGCCTGGGTAAGCATAGAAAACGAGACTGGTAAAACCATGACCTTACGAGTTGTGGGTTATGACGAAATTTTTGGCCGAAACGATTATATTTCAGTCGACAGCCCCATGGCCCGATCGCTGATTGGCAAGACAGAGGATGAGGAAGTTCTGGTAACAACAGAAGCCGGTACCTTTGAGTGGTGGATCACCCACATAAAATACGACCCCACCGACAAAGCCTGAGCTAGTTTTTATTCACATCGTGTCAGGCTGCCTTACGGCCATAACGCCTATGGTTGCACTTTTTTACGCATATCCTTGCGTTGGCTATTCTGTTTTTTGGCTTCTAAACGGCGCTTTTTAGCGGCCCGGCTAACCCGGGTTGGCTTGCGTTTTTTTCGTTCAATTAAGGCGCTGGCGATCCAGTCTTTAAGCCGGTTTTCTGCATCGAGCCGGTTTTGCTCTTGAGTGCGATAGCTTTGTGCTTTAAGTACAAATACCCCCTCGTTAGTAACCCGGGCATCTTGTTTGCTGAACAGGCGCTGTTTAATGTTATCCGACAACGACGAGGCGGCAATATCAAAGCGCAAATGAATGGCGCTGTTTACCTTATTTACATTTTGACCACCCGCGCCCTGTGCCCGAATAGCGGCCATATCAACTTCATTATCTGCTAAGCGAATTGAGGGGGTGATTACAATCATAAAGCCTCTGAGATCTCCTGGGTTATTAGCAAACTTAACGTAAATTACTGTATTAAAACGTTTCTACGCAAGTTTGTTTGGTAAAGTTGTCACAATGTAGCAAAAATTTAAAAATAATCCTTCAACCTCTTATATCTTGTCTATACTTAATATTATTTGCTTTTGTGATTGTCAGGCCGGTTTTAAGTTAGCGCGGTGTGGCGGGTTCACTTAACCATCCAGACACTATTATATAGCTTTTAAGGAGACGACATAAGGACATGCAGCAAATCCCTCTTTATCATAGACTTGATGGCAACTTGCAGTTAGCACAAAAACTTATCCAACGCTTTTCTACCAGCTTACCCATTCTTATTGTTCGACTTACTTTAGCGCTTAAAGTTGAAGATATCCCCCGTGCCCGCAGTCAAATTGCTATGCTCAAAGAAGTAGCCAGCGCCTTGGCCGCGCAGGAAATAATTAATGAATTAAACGCCCTGGAAGCCCATATTGATGACTCGCTGACAACCCCTACGCCAGGGTGTGTTTACTACTGTGTCGAACACATCGCTACTACATTTAACCAGCATATAGAAGCCTGTCGTCCAGCCTAACTGCAGGTGAAATACACAGGCTGGTTAAGAACAACAAAGGCCCTTCTCCATACCGGCATCAATGTTATACTAATGCCCACATTCATTCATAAAGACCAGGGCCCCTGAAGACAACTTATTGTTGCCGGCGGTCCTGGGCAAACGAGCATCGTATTACCATTATGATTACACAAACTCTTGCCACCGAGCTGGCGGTAAAGGCCGCTCAGGTAGAAGCAGCGGTTGCGCTATTAGATAACGGCGCTACGGTTCCGTTTATTGCACGTTATCGTAAAGAAGCAACCCAGGGATTAGATGACAGTCAGTTGCGCACCCTAGAGCAACGACTGACCTATTTACGTGAGCTACAAGACCGAAAACACGTAATTCTAAAGTCGATTCAAGAGCAAGGGAAACTGTCTGAAACTCTGAAAAATCAAATATCAGAGGCAGCCAGCAAGACCACATTAGAAGACCTGTACCTGCCCTATAAACCTCGTCGTCGTACTAAGGGCCAGATTTCTATTGAAGCCGGTCTTGAGCCCCTGGCTAATGCCTTGTTTAACGATACACAGCAAGATCCTGAAAGCCTTGCTGCCAGCTATATAAACCCACAACAAAAAGTGGCAGACACCAAAGCCGCTCTTGAAGGTGCCCGATTTATTTTGATTGAGCGTTTTGCTGAAGATGCTGCCCTGCTTGGTAAGATTCGGCATTATTTAACTGAAAACGCGTTTATTGAAAGTACTCTGGTTAAGGGTAAAGAAAAACAGGCCCAAAAATATAAAGATTACTTTGCTCACAGTGAGAAGCTCAAAAGCGTTCCATCTCATCGGGCATTAGCCATGTTTCGCGGTCGAAACGAGGGGCTTTTACAAATTCAGTTAAACGCCGATCCACAACAGGAAGACCCGCAAGCCTCTTCACATTGTGAACAGCTTATTGCTCAGCATTACCAAATTATGCATCGCGGCCGCCCGGCAGATGATTTTATGCAGCAGGTGGTAAAGTGGGCGTGGAAAGTAAAAATCTCGTTGCATATGGAAACAGAGCTATTCAGTGCCCTGCGAGAACGTTCAGACACCGAAGCAATTAGCGTATTTGCAAAAAATTTGCACGACCTTTTAATGGCCGCACCTGCGGGTGCCAAAACAACAATGGGTCTGGATCCGGGTTTACGTACTGGGGTAAAAATTGCAATTGTGGATAATACCGGCAAGGTTTTGTCTACTAACACAATTTTTCCCCATGCTCCGCAAAACCTGTGGGACAAGTCGGTACGTACACTGGCCAATCTGTGCAAACAGCATAAAGTTGAGCTTATCAGTATTGGTAATGGTACGGGCTCGCGAGAAACCGATAAACTGGTTTCTGAAATGCTGAAAAAAGACAGCACAATAAAAGCGCAGAAGATCATGGTCAGCGAAGCCGGGGCCTCGGTCTATTCGGCCTCTGAACTGGCTTCTAATGAATTACCTGATATGGATGTTTCGTTACGCGGCGCAGTATCTATTGCCCGGCGCCTGCAAGACCCCCTTGCCGAGCTGGTGAAAATTGAGCCAAAAGCTATTGGTGTGGGCCAGTATCAGCATGATGTTAGCCAAAGTCAGTTAGGCAAATCGCTGGATCGCGTTATTGAAGACAGTGTAAATGCGGTAGGCGTTGACCTTAATATGGCCTCGCCTGCGTTACTGAGTTATGTCTCTGGTCTGAACAAAACACTGGCGCAAAATATTGTTCGTCACCGCGATACTCACGGCGCCTTTGCTAACCGTAAGGCGCTATTAAAGGTAGAACGACTTGGGCCAAAAGCCTTTGAGCAGGCGGCGGGTTTCTTACGTATTTACCAGGGCGACAATCCACTGGACCAATCCGCGGTGCACCCCGAGTCTTATCAGGTGGTTGACACCATAGCTTCGCAAACTCAGGTGACATTAAGCGAATTGGTTGGTAATTCTGAATTACTTAAACAGTTAGATGCAAATTCGTTTACCAGCGAACACGTGGGGTTACCTACGGTACGTGACATTTTAGCTGAGCTGGACAAACCGGGACGTGATCCGCGCCCTGAGTTTAAAACCGCCGCGTTTAAAGAAGGGGTTGAAACCATTGCTGATCTGACCGTCGGCATGGTACTGGAAGGGGTTATCAGCAATGTTGCAAACTTTGGGGCCTTTGTAGATGTAGGCGTACATCAGGATGGTCTGGTCCATATCTCAGCATTGACCGATAAATTTATCTCTGACCCCAGAGAGGTGGTCAAAGCGGGTGATATAGTTAAGGTAAAAGTGATGGAGGTTGACGTGCAGCGCAAGCGTATTTCATTTTCTATGCGCTTAGATGACACGCCAGGGGCGCCCAAACCCGCCAGGTCTGCAGCTAAAAGCACAGACAAAAAACACAAACCTTCGGCTAAACCTGCAGGTAGAGCAGCGCGCTCTGCTCAGCCGTCTAATGGTGCAATGGGAGATGCGTTTGCAAATGCATTTGCCAAAGCAAAAGACAAGTAAACTTAATCAGTACAACGTCAGGCGCGGGCTGCAAAGCCTGGGTCTGGCGCTTGAGCATTACTGTCATACACCTGTTGAATTCTTAGCATGCGCGCCTGCATGGTCGGCTTGTCATAGGCATCTGCTTGTAACAACCCGGCGCTAAACAACCCATCGTTGTCTGTAGGTGTATTTTGCTCTGTCTGAGTGCCTCTAAAATCTGTGGGTGTCTGGTTTGGGCTTTCAGCACTGGCTAACTCGTTGCGCGCCTGCTGTTGGGTCACCGCCGCTTGCGCAGCTACTTTACGGTCTTGTGCTGAGGGCTCGGCCGGAGCTAACGCGGCGCGGCGTACCTGCGACATTTTTTCGATAGTTTGTTGCGCAGTAGCGGCTTTACTTACATCAATGCTAACCTCGCCGTCGGTGACGTAGCGCCGGTTGTCAGGCCCGGTGGTATATTCATAACTGGGCGCGCCGGCATACTTTCCTCCCGCAACAGCATGTGCCTGCTCGTGAGTTCTGACTTCTGTATCGCGCTGTTTAAGCGCCTCAATTTTTGCTTCACGGGCCTGCTGTTGTTGACGTTGTTCGGTATTTTCACGCCCGGCACTTTGTTGGTCAGGGTTTTTCTCGCCCGTTTGAGCAGATGCGGCTTGCGGGTCTGCTACGATATTATTGAACGGTTTGTCGTAGGTGGCCGCCACTTGCTTTTGCACTGAAGCGCGCGCTTGCTCAGCGTCGCTGCCCACCCCCTGCTGAGTACGGTTTTTGTCAGCTTCAGCATTCGCTGGAATAGACTCACGAAGTAAATTATCGCGCCGCGCTGCTTCGGTAGCAATATTGGCGGTGGGCAGCGCAAATTGGGTGGGCAACGGCGTGACAATATTCATAGTATTAAGCTAACGTATCGATTAAACGCCCGAGGGTATCGTTGCTAACCTCCAAAATACGCGCGGCAGCCTGCCCTTGGGTGTTGCTGTACTGCAACGCGAGCACATCAAATGTCAGACCGGTTGCTGAGGACACATTACCTGGTATGCTTTGGGCTGCGTTGGCAGGCCCCGGCAAACTATTTTGCAGTGTATTACCGGCCTGCGCGAGATTTTTTTCAGCGAGATTCTGAGCCGCTTCCGTCATACCTGCTGAAGCATTGTCTAATGCATAGCGGGCGCTCCCGTAAGCGGGTATTGTCAGTGACGTTCCCAAACTATTAAGCATCTTGCTTCCTTATACACTGCGACTCATAGCCAATGAGTAATTATTGACCAACCACAAGCAAATGTAAAAGTTTATATAAACGAAAAGCGGTAGAGAGGTAAGCCTATCAGGATAAAAATTGTCGAATCGCATCCGCGGTTTTGTGCGGATGCGAAATAAAGGGCGCATGTGACGCCTTAGACAAAACAATGGCATCACAGCCAGGATGCAGCTCACAGATAGGGTCAATAGCACTGACCGGTACCAGGCTATCAAGTCTTCCGAAAATACGTAATGTAGGTTGTTTTATCTGAGTGATGTCGCTGCGCAAGTCTTCAGTTGATAATAGCGCCAGGGCGTCAGCTAACGCAGCCTGGGAAGGGTTTGGGTAGGTCGCCATAGAACTTTTAATCAGCTTAATGTCCTGACGAGCGGTGTCGCTGCCCATCGCCTGAATGGCTAAAAAACGCTCCAGTGTTTTTTTATAATCGGTCACCAGGTCATGCTCAAACTGTTTAAGCAAAGCAGGCGCTATACCCGGCCAGCCAGGGCCAGCAATAAAGCGCGCAGTAGACGCCACAGTGATTAATTTTTGAACCTTTTGCGGCGCGATTAACGCCAGTTGCTGCGCTACAAGCCCCCCTAGTGACCAGCCGACCAATACGCAGTTATCTGGTAACACCTTTTCTATTTTTGCTGCCAACGTTGCCACGGTATAAGCGCCAGGAACATGTAAATGATTTTCACCAAAGCCCGGTAAGTCGATGGTTGTGACCCGAAACGTCTGAGTTAGCAGTGGTACAAATTCAGCAAATACGCCGCTGTTCATACCCCAGCCATGTAAAAAAACCAGATCTTTTCCTGTGCCCTGGGTACGGGTTATCAGCTCAGAAGCTTTGTTATTCTGTGAGGTCACCGTTTTATCCTTTATCGACTTAATGAAACAATACGTATGAAAAACTTATGCCAACCGCAGAAACCGCAGATAACGACCTGGCTAAAAAGGTTTATCCCCAAAACCAGCTGCATACTTTGCAGGCAGTCCAGTTTTACGCTGGTGTGTCAGTATTGTGAGCATGATACCTGTTTTTTTCATCATGATGACGGTCCGCGCAATCTTTTGCTACGTCCTGAAATTGCCAGGCACGTTCGCCATGCGCATTATTCAACGTTAATCGCTTGTGGGTACTACGAGTGGCCATTGGATTCGCTGATCACCAAACTGAAGTTTGGACAGGATTTGCGCTGCGCCAAGCCGCTAGGCCAATGGCTTAATAACAGTATTTCTAATCAACTGGCCATAAACCGGCCTGAACTATTATTACCGGTTCCGCTCAGACCATTCGGATATTGGTCGCGACAGTTTAATCAAGCGCAATTATTGGCTCAGAGCATAGCAAAGGCCAGCCAGATTGACGTATTTTACGGATGGGCGAAACGTGTAGGAGGTCAGGCGCAGCACCAACAAAACAAAGTGCAGCGCCTGATTAATTTACGCAATGCTTTTGAAGTACTGCGGTTGCCACCGGTACGCTCGGTGGCAATTGTTGATGATGTTGTAACCACCGGCTGTACCGCAGATGTTTTGGCTGGCTTGTTACGTCGTCAGTACCCCAACCTTGATATTCAGGTATGGGCACTGGCCGTCACACCACCGCGCCGTCATCGCTAACGTTTAAGCTGACCGGTTTGGTACAACGCATTGCTCATGAGTTTGTCTGTACCATACCAATAACCACGAAAATGTACATTATCGACAAAACCCACAACCACACCCTGCCCCAATGGTTGGGCTATAATGGCTGCGCTGTTGCTGATCATCGCTACCAGTTCATCGGCGCTGTAGCCTGCCACTAATGGGTCAGCCTGATAAATCGCCGGCGTAGTAAACGGCGAGTTATCTGACTTAACAATCATATTGTTGGTTTTAAACAGGGGCAGTGTATCGTCGCTGTAACCGAACAGTAACGGATGTGTGGTGTCGATATTAGCGTGGTAAACCGAACCGGCTATTATTTTTTTTGCTTGTCGAGCACGCTGGTCGGCAAACTTCAGGCCGTCTTTGGTAAAAGCATCATCAACAATATCGTTATCGATCACTTCCATATCAAGCCACTGCTGTTTTTCAAAAAACTTCAGGGCTGTACGCATACCAATCAGCGTACCACCGCTTTGTACCCAGCGTTTAATTTTCTGACGCGTTGACGCAGGTATTCCACCGTAGCCGCCACTGGCAAAAATAATGTGGGTGTAATCTTTTAAAGACAACCGGCTGAGTCTGCTTTGCTCAACAATAGCAGCCGCCAGCCCCACTCGCGTATCGAGATAATGCCAAATTTCACCAACTTCGTATTCGCGGGTACCCACACCACCAATAATCATTACTTTAGGCTCACTGACCGTAGTCATATCACGGCTGCCCAAATCAGGGCCTGACTGCGTAAATCCGCTACTCACCGAATAAATCGGGACCTGATGTTGCTGACTTAACGTTTGCAACAGGTTAGTCAGATTTTGCGGCTGCTCAAGGGCTGCAGAAATTATCATTGTGCCAGCGTCAAATGCATGACTTTCCCCATTCGCCAATGAAGCGGTAAAGCCGGTAGACGAAGAGCGTACCTGTGCCCCGGCTTCTAGCAAACTTTGTAACAATGCAGGCGCGTAATAGTGACGCCAGTCAATAGCATAGGCGTAAGCGTCATTAGCTACCTGAGGTAATACCTGAGCTTCAGGTGCATTATCGGTCAGACTCACTCGACGTCGCTGCCCCTTGCTCACCGCTTCATAGGTAAGATTAAACGCTAAGGGCAGGTTCCAGTTCGAAACATCATAAAAGGTGTTATCGGCAAATGACTGACGGGTAGAAAACAAGGATTTTACCAACCGATAAGCGGGCTGATCCAATGGCACAAAAATAGCTTCACCCGCATCAAACGATTGCTTTTTCACCGACGCTTTGTCGGCCAGCCACTGGTATTGAATACCGTGCTGGTCTAACAAGCTGAGCATCTGTTTGAATCTTGCGGTATCGGCAGGCTGCCCAACGATGAACCCAAACGTGCTGTCTTTAGCGATTAGCTGGTCGGTGTCCTGAGCAAACTCTTTTTGATAGGCCAGCAAGGCAGGCTTATTAGCCATTGCCCCTTTAAATGTACTTAGCGAGGTAGTTACCTGGTTGGCAATGGTGTCGGCAAACGACAAAGGGCCATTAATCGTATCTTGCAAGTGTCCACGGCTACTGGCCTGTTCAAACAGAATGCCTACGGTCCCTAACGCGTCTGGATAAGACGACCCTTTACCGTAATAAAAGTCATCAAAACTTTCTTCAGAAAAATACAACTGTCCCGCTTTGTCCAAGGCTTTTACATGATATTTTGCTAAGGCTTCAGTCAGGGTCACATTCCCTTTAGGCGTATTAGGGTTTTTACGACTCGGTACCCCGGGTTGGAAAAAGTATGTGCTGTTCGGGCCCATCTCGTGGAAGTCTGTTAACACATGAGGACGCCAGCGCTGAAACTGTTTAATACGGGCGCGGGACTCAGGGTGGGTAAGCAATAGCCAGTCGCGGTTCAGATCAAACCAATAGTGGTTTGTACGCCCTGATGGCCAGCCTTCACGATGCTCGCGATGCTCAGGATCTGCCACCAGTTGCTGGCCTTTATGCATGTTCGCCCATTGAGCAAAACGCGATAACCCATCGGGGTTGAAAGAGGGGTCAAGCAGAACAATATTATCTTGTAACAAGGCATCGACCGCCGGGCTATTTCCTGCACTCAGATAGTAGGCAATCAATAGTGCGGCATTTGCCCCCGAGGGCTCGTTACCGTGGATACTATAGCCCATGTACAGAATCAGAGGGGCGGTTTTATCTTCTGCCTCGCCCTGCTTTAATTTGCTAATATGCTGCTTACGCATTGCCTCCAGATTTGGCTGATTTTCAGGGGCCGTTATGGTTAAAAGCAATAAGGGTCGGTTTTCGTGAGTACGACCGGTTTCCTGAATGCTGACTCTGTCAGACGCTTCAGCAAGCTGGCTCATATAACCCACCAGCTGGTCATGGCGCACATGCCATTGGCCTACATTAGCGCCCAAATACGACTCCGGCGTCGGGATATCAGGGTTGTAAGTGGTGTTTTCAGGTAAAAAACTGGCTGCAGAGCGGCCTGTTTTGTCGGTACCTGTACTGGCTGTAGCGGCCGTTACCGTCATCAGCGCCAGCGAAGAAAGTAGCAGCACGACAAAGTGCCGCGTGGTTTGGCCGGTAAGCGCAACTAACTTTCGCATAAATCTAAGTTTCCGTTTTCGTGGTAAAGCTCAATGAACCTGATAGCAAAATGCCATCAATACTTGACTGTTTTACTCAAGTAAATTTGTTATTATAATATCCAAATACGATTCAACGCAGGACTTGGTAATGATTACTATATCAGAAGAAGCACAGGCTCATTTTGCAAAATTACTGGAAAAACAGGAATCCGGCACTAATATCCGTGTATTCGTCGTAAACCCTGGTACATCGTCTGCCGAGTGTGGGGTTTCTTACTGTCCGCCTAATGCGGTAGAAGATACCGACATGCGCTTTGAGCTCAACGGCTTTGATGCGGTGGTTGACGCTGAAAGCGCACCTTATCTGGAAGAAGCCGAAATTGACTATGTAACTGACCAGATGGGCTCGCAGTTAACCTTAAAGGCACCTAATGCAAAAGCGCGTAAGGTCGCTGATGACGCCCCATTGGTCGAGCGGGTTAACTATATGATTGAGTCTGAAATCAACCCTCAGCTGGCCAGCCATGGTGGTCATATTGTGTTAGCCGAAATTACTGAAGAAGGCTACGCCGTATTGCAGTTTGGAGGCGGTTGTAATGGCTGTTCAATGGTCGATGTGACCCTTAAAGAAGGCATTGAAAAACAAATGCTTGAAGAGTTTGCTGGTGAGCTGGTTGGCGTAAAAGATGCTACCGAGCATGAAGCCGGTTCGCACTCTTACTACTAATTTCAATACAAGGGTTATGAAACCAACTTCGTCTTCGCCTGCCAGCTGGTTTACGTTATCGGCCAGCTGGCGCCGTTTTAAATGGGGCTTGGGTGTCTTTTTAGCGGGCATGGCGGGATTATTGTTAACAGGCCACGGGCATCCCGTGGCTTACTACATGAGTATGACGATATTACTGAGCGGTTTCGCACTGGCTATGACAGGTTATGCAGGGATCTTCTGGCAGCGCATTAGCGGCCTTAATCCTCGTCGAAAATCAACTTATCGTGATAATTAAACCGGTACAACACCACCGCAAGCGTAACCCCCCGCGCCAGTAAAAAAGCCAATAAGGCAAACCACAGCGCTATATTTCCGTGCGCTTTAAATAGCCACCATACCGGAAAAAACACCCCCAAAGCACTAATAATCATAGTATCGCGCATGGCAGCTGAGCGTGTTAATCCTACAAATACCCCATCGAATAAGAAACACCAGTGTCCGACCAGCGGCAATAAAATCATCAGGGGCAAGTACGGCAAGGCCGCTTCAAATAATGATGGTAAGTTGGTCAGCAGGCCAATAATGTGGGCTCCGCCCATCCAGAATATTAGCGCATACCCCAGTGCAAACATACTGGACCAAAATAGTCCTCTATGGGTATGAGTCATCACCGCTTTAGAGTCGCGCCGCCCGGTCGCCTCACCTACAAGAGCCTCCACTGCATAAGCAATACCATCGAGCCCTAACGCTATAAGCACAAAAAACTGCATCAATATTGCGTTCACCGCTGCGGCCGTTGCACCATACCGGGCGCCCTGCAAGGTGACGAATGCCAGGCACAATTGCAGCGCCAGATTACGTAACAGCATATTGCCATTCAAACGCATTAGCATTTTGCGCGCAGCAGCATTAAACCAATGCCATTGTACGGGGGTAAAACCAACCTGTCTCAATGCCACCAGCATGGCCGCCCCAGCCATAAAGGTTTCGGCCAGTACGCTGGCCAACGCCACACCACCGACCGACATGTCCAATCCAAAAACAAACAGCACGTCCAACCCGGCGTTTAAGAGGTTTCCCACTATTTGGATTACCATCACGGCGCGAGTTCGTTGTTGGCCTACAAGCCAGCCAACCAACACCAAGTTCAGCATGGCCGCCGGTGCACCCCAAACCCTTACGCTAAAGTAAGCACTTACAAACTGACTTACTTGAGAGCTGGGATTGGCTAAGGTTAATCCGGCTTGTAATACCCAGCCTTGTACTAACCACAACGCAATACCTAAAATTAACGCCATTGCGCATGCCTGATACAATACTTTTGCGGGCTCAGCAGAACCCGCCGCAGCGCCGCGAGCCTGGGCACTGAGACCGGTCGTCGACATACGTAAAAAACCGCAAACCCAATAGATTTGCGTTAATATGAGAGCGCCTATAGAGGCTCCGGCCAGCATCGCAGACGAATCCATATGCCCCATCACTGCCGTATCCACCAAACCTAGCAATGGGGTAGTAATGTTTGCCAAAATCATCGGCAGTGCCAGTGCAAGTAAATGCTGGTGCGCCTTTAGGCCTGTTAGCGGGGCTGATTGATTCACTATTTACAGTACAAAATCGAAAGGAGTTGCCGTGCAGTTTATCATGAGTGTCTTTGTTTGTTTCTGGCTATTGTTGATCAGCTTTGCGGCTGAGAGTAAGCAGGATAGTCCTTCGGTACATAGCGCGCCTATTTTGCTGTATCACCATGTAGCTGACGATACACCTGCAAGCACCAGTATTTCAGTTGAACAATTTAAACAACATATGGCCTATATTAACGAACATCATACGGTATTACCCCTGACTGACATTGTCGCGGCTATTAAGGCCAATGAAGCGCTGCCTTCTAACGCGCTGGCTATTACCTTTGACGATGGTTACAAGAACATTCTGACCAATGGTCACCCGATTCTTTCTGACTATAATTTTCCATATACTATTTTTATCAATCCGGCAGAAATTGGACAGCGTGCCAATCAGCTTAGCTGGGATGAAGTAAAACAGTTGCAAAATGAAGGTGTTTTATTTGCTAATCACACGATGAACCACCTGCATATGTTGAACAAAGAAGACAATGAATCTGAAGATGAGTGGCTAGAGCGGGTATGGAGCAATGTTTCTGAGGCTCAGACTGTGTTGGAACAAAAGACAGGCACCACGGTAAAATATCTGGCTTATCCGTTTGGTGAGTACAACCAGGCATTAGCTCAGCGTGTAGAACAAGAAGGCTATGTTGGCTTCGGTCAGCATTCCGGCGCTGCGGGGCCCACCTCGCAAATATCAGCTCTCCCCCGCTTTCCTGCTGCCGGACCTTATGCCAGTCTTAAAAGCCTTAAAACAAAGATGGCCAGTCTGGCATTACCGGTTACACGTATCAGCAGCCCTGAGCCACAACGAGATTTTGAAGCACCCGGCGCCATCACCCTGACTATCAATGATGAAAAGATAGATTTAGGCCGGGCCAGCTGCTATTTCAATGGTAACAAAATTCGCAGTCAGTCTGATGAACAACAATTATCGTTCACTTTAGAACAAACTCTGCCTACGGGCCGCTCGCGGGTTAATTGCACGGTTCCATCAAGTCAGTTTAGTGGGCGCTACTACTGGTATTCGCAACCCTTTTTTGTAGCGAATAAAGAAGGTAAATACCCAGACTAGAACGTGTTTTAACCAGGCTACATAAAACTTTTACAATATAACCGCGTGGGTTCGTGTTTATTTTAAACCGCACTACCCCATCGTGGTTAGTGTAGGCAGGCTTGCCTTTAGTTAATCAAAATTCAGGCACATTCAGTTTGGATACGTGCCACTATTAGAGTGAGTATCCATAGTTCTACGTATAGTTTTATATAGCCCAGAGAACTCAAATTATCTAACCAAATGCTTAGAACTAACCCTAACTTCAGCTATAAAATTTAAAGGCGTCTGCCTCGACCTTTTGCTGGCATCTACGTAAGTTTTTGGGTTTATGCTGCTTTCTTGTTTTAGCTTAAAAGCCTACGGATTTTTGCAGCTGAACGAAGCGGCTGGTGCTGTGTTGCTCAGTGAATCCCAGCGCTATGTAGAACTGCAAAGCTTCGATATTTTGCAGCTCTACATCCAGGGTTAACGTTTGTTTAGATAAACTCTTTGCCTGTTGAACAATAAACTCAATAAGCAGGCGCCCAATACCTTGTCGTTGATAATCTGAATGTACGGCAAGGTGTCCGATGTTAAGCTCATGTGCTACAGGCGCAGACAGCTCAGCAGTTAATTCCTGGCTTCGATGTATTATTTTTAGCGCCTGTTCTGAGCCATAAAAACGTGTGATAGATTGTAATGTGTCACGGTCAAACTGCACCCCTAATTCACTATGCCAACAAGTAACTAACCCCACCACCTCATTATCTTGTACTGCAACCCAGTGTTGCTGGTACCCGTACTGTCCAGTACGTTGATGCCAGGCGTCATGTAAAAAATTTAACGCCGTGGATGTATTACCCTGTCCAAAGATAGCAACCAGCAACTCTTCACCGGCAGTAAGAAGCAAAGGCACTGCTATCGGACCATCTGAGTCTTCAGCGGATCTCACATACAGAGTTTTAGTCACCGGTAGTTAGACACAACGATGGGCATATCTGCCACAATGTGGTCGGGGCTGACTATCGATATCTGACCTACTTCGGCTCTTGGCTTAAATCGCCCCACCACCTGGGCCTTCGGCGAAACGACGATGACAGAAGCACTATGATCTACCAGGTAATCAGTTTGCTCGGTACTTTCGCTCAGGGAATAAACTAAACCGAAACTACGTACCAGTGGAAAGATTTCTTCATGGCTACCGGTGGCGGCAATAAACTCATCGTTAAAATAGCTTTTGTAGCTGGAAAGCCGTTCTGGAGTATCGCGCTGGGGGTCAACCGACAAAAACAAAACCCTGATTGGGTACTCACTCTCAATATTTTGCAGTTGCGGATAAATGCGGTTGAACCCTGCCATGGTAGCCGGACAAATATCGGGACAATAGGTGTAGCCTAAAAATACCAGGGTCCACTGGTTCTGGAGACTTTGGGCATTCAGGTTTTCACCGTTTGCCTGCGTTAACTGAAAGTCGGGCAGCGTTCGAGCGACGGGATAAAACTGGAAGTGTTCAGGCTCTGAAGCTGAAATGGCATTATCTGGCGGCGATATTGTTATCGCCGCCCAAATACCGCCCGTAAATGCCGCTGCCAGCACTATCCCTATTAATGTGTTTTGTTTCATAGTGTCACGGGTATGTAATGGTCAACAAGTAGAACGACAAACAATACCATGAGATGAACAATTGAAAACCGGAAAGTTTTCATAGCCCAACCCGGTTTATCGTTAAACTTTAATTGCCAGGCGTACCACACAAAACCAGCATTAAGCGCTGTACTGCCTATCAGATAGATCAGATACGACATGGCGGTTAAATACGGTAAAAAACCAACCAGCATCAACAGTACGGTATAGCCTAAAATCCAGGTTTTGGTAAACGCATCGCCGTGGGTGACGGGAAGCATAGGAATGTCTGCTTTGGCGTATTCTTTTTTGCGGTGAATAGCTAAAGCCCAAAAGTGTGGAGGGGTCCAGGTAAACACAATCAGAACCAGAAGCAGAGCATGAGAATGAATCTCACCGGTAACAGCGGTCCAACCTAACAGGGGAGGTGCTGCGCCGGCCAGCCCCCCAATTACAATATTCTGGGGCGTGGCCCGTTTTAAAAATAAAGTATAAATACCGGCATAACCTACCAGTGAGGCCAAAGTAAGCCATGCCGTTAGCCAGTTCACCCAAAGTGCCAGACAGCTAAACCCTAATGACCCCAGTATCAGGGCAAACCAGAGCGCCGAGCCCACCCCAACGTGGCCTTTCGCCACCGGTCGGTTATAAGTTCGGGCCATTTTGCTGTCAATCTTGTGATCAACAACATGGTTGATCACCGCAGCACTGCTGGCCAGTAGTCCTATACCAGTGAGGCCGGCTATTAAGATGTTAACGGGTACCAGGCCAGGCGTAGCCAGACACATGCCTACCAATGCAGTTAGCAATAATAGCATCACTACTTTGGGCTTGGTCATTTCATAAAAATGCTGCCAGTTTAACGAAACACGAGCCTGATTTTGTTCCTGCTCGCTTACCTCCACCCATTTAGCCATGAGCATTTTCCTGTAAATGTGCCAACTGATACGTTATCCAGACCATTATCAGTAGCAGGCACGCTGCCACAAAGTTATGCGCAACAGCAATAGTAAGCGGCAGACTCATAACCACATTACTGATCCCCAAAAGAACCTGTGCAATAAGAACCAATATCAGCGCGGCGCCGGCAGTATTCATTAGTTTCGATTTTAGGCGTAGCAGCCCAATTCCCATCGCCAGTAGATAAACAAATGTAACCAATGCTCCCGCCCTATGCACAATATGCATGGTCATACGTTCAGAATAACCGTGTACGCCAAACTCGTAATTTTCAGCCACCGGGACGCTATAGGCGCCAGGCATATCAATTTGAGTCCACCACTGGCCTTCACAAACCGGAAAGTTGGTACAGGCTAATGCTGCGTAGTTGGCTGATGTCCATCCTCCAAGCGCAATTTGGCATCCTAAAATAGCCATCCCAAAAAATGCAAAGCCCAATAATCGACGAGTGGATTTGAGCCGGTCTCGGCACAAAACGGGATGTAAACGCAAGTACATTACAAACAGACAACACAATACCGCAAATCCGCCCAGTAAATGCCCCATAACGACTACAGGCAACAGGTTCATCGTCACGGTCCACATGCCAAGGGCAGCCTGAAAGACCACCAATACGCATAAAAATAGTGGCAGTCCCATAGGCATATTAGGATCGCGGCGTTTGGCAGACCATATTGCAATAGCAAAAATAAGCAGCCCCAAAGTGCCCGCCAAATAGCGGTGAATCATTTCGCTCCAGGCCTTGCTGGCTTCTAATGGGCGCTCAGGAAACGCCTGATTAGCCGCGGCAACTTTATCGCTGGATGCGGGTACAAATAATTCGCCATAACAACCAGGCCAGTCTGGACACCCAAGTCCAGCATCGGTTAGCCGGGTATAGGCTCCCATCACAATAACTGTTACCGCTAACAACAAACTGCACATTACTAATTTTTTCATGCCAGGATATCCTTGTCTGGTTTAGCCTATACGAGACAGCTTTAGCAATTTACGAACATCGGCCAAAATATCCCGGCTCCCCAAAATTGCTTGCTCGCGACGCTTAGAAATGGTGTATCGCAACATGGCATTATTCATCGTGTCGACCACCAAAACGGTACTGCGGTCGGCCATAGGCATTGTAGGTGATTCAAGCACCTCTATGTTTTGCTCGCGCTGAAGCTGGATAACCTTTTGAGTGTCACTTTCAGAAGAATAAAGAATGGTTGGCTGGGCTCTATCGGTTTCCCGACCCAGCGCCAGCCACACTTGCTGAATACTGTATATGGCATTTTCACATACGTCGTCGCACTGAGCCGGCAAATGATAAACTAATCGCCACTTGACGGGTTGTTCGCTTAAATATCCCGAGTAATCCATAACAGGCTGAATTAGCTCACCTTTGTTAGTTACCCCCTGATTAAACCACTGATTGTCCAGGGCCAGCTTGGCTAACACGACCGGCAATACAAAGATGGCCATTACTGTAAGCATGGTCGTATGTTTATTTTTGCTTTGTTTGAACATGGCTCTTACCTCTGGAAAAAAACACAATACCGGCAATAACAGCGGCGGCTATAGCTAGCCCAAACCACTGAATTGCATAACCAAGATGTTTGTCCGGTGGCATGACGACAGGTTGCCAGTTTCTGACAAACTGCGTGTCTGATGGCTGCTGAAGTTGCACGACATAAGGAACAAAATCTTGCTGCGTCACCTTTTCAATATGCTGTAAATCGACTTGTTGAATGAGCAAGGTACCGTCAACAATGTGATGGGCAGTTTCACGCACCACCGGATTGTTTTCAGGAATGCTGACAATACCCTGGGCACTTGTTAACCGGGCAGGTAACAACACTTTTGGAAGCTGCGCCCGCGAAAAGCTGGCTGCGACCCAGCCAAAGTTAACCAGTACCTGACCGGCGTTGGTGGTTACCGGCGCGAGTACCTGATACCCAACACGGCCGTTCTCAATCTGATTATCAAGATAAATAATATAGTCAGATTGTAACCGGCCATAAAAAGCGACCGGATAATCACGAATGTCTTGTGTTGCGTTTTTTAGCTCGGTTAAAGAAAGAGGGCCATTGAGTTTTTTTTGCGCTATGCTAGCCAAACGTAAAGATTTTTCTTCCATACGCTCAAGCTGCCAAACACCAAGACGTACCATAATAAGAATGGCCAGCACGGTCAGGCTTAGTCCCAGTAGCCAGCGACGTGAAGAATAAAAAGTCTGTCTGGAGGGTTTATGCTGGTTAAAATCATTGTTGTGGCGTTGCTTATTTACATGATTGTAAATTTGTTTTTGGCTATGCGGGTTATGCTGAAAGACAATTCGCCAGGCAAGCCCATGAGCAAATACATCGGACGCCGAGTGCTGACATCCGTGTGTATCGTGCTTATAATTCTGCTGGCTCTGGCTACCGGTCTGATTCATCCAAACCCCCGTCCCTACTGATGCTACTTAGCATTAAAGAATGTAGACAAAGACAAACAACATAACCCACACTACATCAACAAAGTGCCAGTACCAGCTTCCTGCCTGAAACGCAAAATGAGTGTCAGGGGTGAAGTGACCTTTCAAAACCCGTCCCAATAGCACCATTAAAATAATGGTTCCCAGTGTCACGTGCATTCCGTGAAACCCAGTTAATAAGAAAAATGTATTACCATAAATGCCAGATTGAAGAGTTAGCCCAAGATCCCGATAGGCATGGATGTACTCTTCTACCTGCAAAACTAAAAAAATGCAGCCCAACACAATAGTGAGCCCTAGCATCCAGGTAAGTTGTTTACGTTTGTTTTGCTCAAGACCGGTATGAGCGAAATGTAGCGTTACCGACGATACCAGTAAAATTAGTGTATTGATGGCTGGCAATCCCATGGCTTCCATTTGTTGGGTGGTGGTACCGTTGGGTGTAGATAATAATGGCCACATGGCTTCAAACTGGGGCCACAAAACAGCATTGGTCATTGCGTTGTTCGAGTCCCCACCGAGCCAGGGTATTGATATCATTCGTGCGTAGAACAAGGCACCAAAAAATGCGGCGAAAAACATCACTTCTGAAAAGATAAACCACCTCATACCCTGGCGATAAGAACGCCCAAGCTGTGCACTGTAAAGACCAGACATAGACTCATCTATCTGGTTTTTGAACCAGCCTACCAGCATGACCAGTAACGCGACTAAACCCGCGCCTAATAAAATTGAACCATAGCCGCTGGTTTCTTTAGTGGTATCGATCACCACATTGCCGGCGCCTACCGCTATTAAAAAGAGCGCCACGGCGCCGACAATAGGCCACGGGCTTTGCGCCGGTACATAGTATTTTTCATATGGCTGTTGCATGACTTTCTCCTGTAGCACCTAGGCGCTGTCGACTAGGGTGTAGCGCTGGTGCGTTTCAGATACGGGTTATCTTTGGTATCTAGCGTGTCGGCGCGAGCCGTCACGTCATATAACGTGTACTGCACGGTAAAATACGAAATATCGGCCGGTATTTGTGGGTCAACATAAAACGACATAGGCATAACCGCTTCGTCACCCGCAGCGAGCGGCTGTTGGTTGAAACAAAAACATTCTGTTTTATTTAGAAATATAGCTGCCTCACCTGGCGATACAGAAGGAATGGCTTGTGCTATATAATTGGTTCGCATAGGGTTTCGAACATAAAACTCAACAGTCGTAAGTTCGCCGGGATGAACTTTCAGGCGCTTCGTTCGCGCCTGAAATTCCCAGGGCATACCCGTATTAGTACGGGTTAAAAATTCGACTGTGATAAGACGAGATTTGTCAATTTGATTGGGCTGATACACTGCAGCCGTAGTGGCAGTTTTGCCATTAATGCCAGCCACATCACAAAACACATCGTAAAGCGGCACTAAGGCAAAACCAAAGCCAAACATCCCCACCACAATAACCACCAATCTGATTACCATGTTTTGGTTAGAAGCTCGGCCCGACATGTTACTTCACCACCGGTGGGGTTTCGAAGGTGTGGTAAGGCGCTGGTGAGGGGATTTCCCATTCTAAACCATGAGCACCATCCCAGACTCGATCAGAGACCGGCTCGCCTTGTTTGCGACAAGCCTGAATCACCAGTGCCAGAAAGATAAGCTGGGATAAACCAAACGCAAAGCCCCCAATACTGATCCACTGATTAAAGTCAGCGAATTGCAGTGAGTAATCGGGAATCCGGCGAGGCATGCCCGCTAAACCAACAAAGTGCATAGGGAAAAACAGTACATTCACCGAAACTAGCGAGCACCAAAAATGCCATTTAGCCAAGGTAATATTAAACATACGCCCGGTCCACTTCGGTAACCAGTAGTACACCGCTGCCATAATCGAAAAGATAGCGCCGGTTACTAGTACATAGTGAAAATGGGCAACCACAAAATAGGTATCGTGATACTGAAAATCGACCGGAGTAATAGCCAGCATTAACCCCGACAAACCACCAATGGTAAACAGTACAATAAATGCCAGTGCAAACATCATAGGGACTTCAAAGGTCATTGACCCGCGCCACATGGTCGCAACCCAGTTAAATACCTTTACCCCGGTGGGAACCGAGATGAGCATAGTGGCAAACATGAAAAACATTTCCATGTATACCGGCATGCCCGTGGTAAACATATGGTGCGCCCAAACCACGAATGACAACAGGGCGATTGAAGCGGTGGCATATACCATCGAGGCATAACCAAAAAGCGGCTTTCTGGCAAAGGTCGGCACGATCTGCGAGATAATACCGAAGGCGGGTAAAATCATAATGTAGACCTCGGGGTGACCAAAGAACCAGAAAATATGCTGGAACATAACCGGATCGCCGCCACCAGCTGCATCAAAGAAACTGGTGCCAAAGAATTTGTCGGTCAGTACCATGGTGACCGCTCCGGCTAATACTGGCATTACCGCGATCAACAAAAACGCAGTGATCAACCAGGTCCATACAAACAGTGGCATTTTCATCCAGGTCATACCTGGGGCGCGCATGTTAAAAATCGTTACGATCACGTTAATGGCGCCCATAATGGATGAGATTCCCATTATATGGACCGAAAATACAAACAGCCCGGTGCTGTCATTACTGTAAGTTGTTGACAAGGGAGCATAGAAAGTCCACCCGAAAGCCGGGCCTCCCCCTTCCATAAATAACGAACCCAACAAAATGGCAAAGGCAAACGGCAGAATCCAGAAGCTCCAGTTATTCATTCTGGGCAATGCCATATCAGGTGCGCCAATCATCATAGGAATCAGCCAGTTAGCTAATCCGGTAAACGCTGGCATTACCGCGCCAAATACCATGATTAACCCGTGTACTGTGGTCATCTGATTAAAAAAATTGGGCTGGACAATTTGTAACCCGGGTTGAAATAATTCAGCCCGTATTACCATTGCCATCGCGCCGCCTACCAAAAACATAATAAATGCGAACCACAGATAGAGGGTTCCGATATCTTTGTGGTTGGTGGTAAGTACCCAGCGCATCATACCTTTTGGAATATGATGCTCGTGATGTTCATGATGATCGGGATTCAATGCCAATTCATCCGCGATCGTGGCCTCATGCGAGGTCGTGTTTGTCGGTTTCGTCATGAAGCCCTCCTATTGGCCGTTGATGAATGCATTTACATCTTTGGGCTGAACCACTTCTTCGGTATTATTACCCCACGCATTACGCTCATAAGTAACAACTGCCGCTAATTCTCTAAGGCTTAGCATTTTTCCAAAAGCCTGCATTGCCGTACCGGCCTTACCGTTAACCACAATATCTAAATGTGCCTGCATATCTTCAGTGGCGATTTGGCTGCCTTTAAGGGCAGGAAATACCCCTTTTAAGCCTTCACCATTAGGCATATGGCATGCCGCACATGCTGCGTTGTATACCTTTTTACCTTCACTCATAAGATCATCCATACTCATACTCATGGCTAACAATCGCAGCTCTTCCGCTTCGGCTTCTTGTTTGATCTGCTGCTGATTGGCCATCCAGGCATCAAATTCTGCAGGCTCTTTGGCAATCACTACTATCGGCATAAAGCCATGATCCTTCCCACATAGTTCGGCACACTGGCCCCGATATAATCCGGGCTCGTTCACCTTGGTCCAGGCTTCGTTGATAAATCCGGGATTCGCATCTTTTTTAACGGCAAAATCAGGGACCCACCACGAATGAATAACATCGTCAGAGGTGATTAGAAAACGCACTTTTTGGTCGGTAGGAATTACCAATGGACGGTCAACTTCTAACAGGTAGTTTTGACCTTTTTCATAACGATTTTCGATTTGTTCGCGCTGGGTTGCCATTAACGAATAAAAGCCAATGTCTGAGTCCATGTATTGGTAATGCCACTTCCATTGTGACCCTGTTACTAACACCGTCATATCTGGTTTACTGGTATCTTCCATTGCAATAAGCGTTTTGGCGGCAGGAAAAGCCATAAATATCAGAATTAAAAAAGGCACTACCGTCCAGGCAATTTCAACTTTCACGTTTTCATGAAATTTAGCTGGTTTAGCACCGCGAGAACGTCGATGCAGATAAATAGAAATAAACATAGCGCCAAACACCACCACGGCGATGACGACACATATGGTAAACATGAGCATGTGCAGATCGTAGACCTGGCCACTGATGTCAGTTACGCCTTTACGCAAGTTAAGTGTGGTAGCTTCTTTTACAGCACTATCTGCGGCTATTGCACCTGTAAATGCAGAGGTTGTTGTTAGTGTCCCCAAAGCCATCAATACGATATTCGTGAGCCTGTTCACTCAGCACCTCCGTGATGGACGAATCTCAGGCGCATCTTTGTGGCTGTAGACTCGTGTTGTTACGACCAATCCGTTATCGGTGTTTTATCTATTTGTTATTCTTATGTTAATAACAGTATAAGAATTAAACAAATTTCACTCAGAGTCTAGTGTTTTGATAAATTTTTATACAAAAAGGTGACAACATGTTGATTCACGTAGTGCTTTGACCCCTTTTTCAGGCGCGATGACAAGTCACTGAAGCAAACAATGGTAAACGGGTGGGAGGTACTATTTGATGATAAGGGGTAAACAGGTAAATGGCAGAATGATGATTAGAAGATAAGTATTAGAAAAGAAGAAAAACGGCAACTTTGCGTTGCCGAAAACACTGTTTTACATCCAGTCGGCGTTACGAATAACACCCACTGCTAAGCCTTCAATAGCAAAGGGTTGAGACGATAAATCAACTTTAATGGGAGAAAATTCATCATTTTCAGCGTGAAGCAACACTTCGTGACCACGCTTTTCAAAACGCTTAACAGTGACATCGTCTTCAACGCGGGCAACCACTACCTGACCGTTATGGACATCGGTAGTGCGGTGGACTGCCAACAGATCCCCATCTAAAATGCCAATATCTTTCATGCTCATGCCATCTACGCGCAACAGAAAATCGGCATGGGGTTTAAATAAATCGGGAGCCACCTGATAGTGACTTTCAATATGCTCTTGCGCCAAAATAGGTTCGCCAGCGGCTACCCTACCAATTAAAGGAAGACCAATGACCTCGTTTGCCGCATCATCTTCTAATGGCGAGGTTAAACGAATGCCCCTTGAGGTACCTGGTAGAATCTCGATAGCGCCTTTACGGGCCAGAGCTTTAAGGTGTTCTTCAGCCGCATTGGCTGACTTGAAACCAAGTCGCTGAGCGATTTCTGCCCGGGTAGGAGGCATTCCCGTGTCTCGCATATTGGTTTTAATAAGTTCGAGTACTTCTGTTTGTCGGGGAGTTAGTGGACGCATACACAGCCTGGTTTTTCATACAGTTATTTATGAGTATATACACGTACTTACAGATCGCAAGGTTTTGCACTGCATTTTGTAGATAAATAACGTATTTTTCTTAAAATTCGCGCAATAACCCTCATCAAACCTGCAACCACGGGCATATCGGTCTGTGGTCCCAGCAGGTATACTACGCTTCTTTGATTTTCATTCGGTATTTTTATGCTTTTAAATGATGTATTACGTCGTCTGCGTTTTGCACTAAGTCTGGACAACAGTGCTACCCTTAATGTGTTTAAGCTTATGGATTATACGCTGGAAGAAGAGTATCTGACGGCCATGATGCTGCGTGAAGACGAACCAGGATTTTTACCATGCAGAGACAAAATACTGGGTTTATTTTTAGATGGACTGATTATAAAACAGCGCGGCCGCAAAGAGGGCGCTCAACCTACTGTGCTGGCATCTAACCAGCGACTGTCTAATAACGATATTTTACGTAAAATCAAAATCGCAATGAACTACCAGCAAGACGATATGATGCGTATTTTACGCGCCGCTGACTTTCCGGTAGGCAAAAGTGAGCTCACTGCCTTATTCCGAAAGCCTGACCACCGCAGCTACCGGGTTTGTAAAGATCAGTTATTGCGTAACTTCTTACAAGGTATGGTCATTGAGCTTCGTCCCGATGCTCGCCGCAAAAAATAAACACGCACCAACTTCACCGCCGATCTTACTAACGACCCGTTGCGTTTTAATAACTTGCGTTTAACTGTATGGAGTCATTATGCAACAGGTCGTCATTGGTACCGAATATGGTACTCACAATTTAGCTACTCAGGACGTTGATACCCCCATTCCAAAAGCGGGTGAAGTATTGATCAAAATGAAAGCCGCGTCGCTAAATTATCGTGACTGGGAAGTGGTAAATGGTCAATACCATGAAAACTTCCCCACGGGCATGGTGCCTCTGTCAGATGGGGCTGGAGAGGTGATTAAGGTAGGTAATCAAGTAACCTCCTTTGCCCCCGGAGATCGGGTTATAAGTAGTTTTTGGCAGGGCTGGCAAAGCGGCGAACTTAAGGACTCGCCCGCAGCAAAGTCGTTAGGCGGGCCCCTGGGAGGATGCCTCAGTGAGTACCAGGTTATCGCGGCCAGTGGTTTGGTAAAAATGCCAGCGTCGATGACATTTGTTCAAGCCGCTACCCTGCCTTGCGCTGCGGTCACAGCATGGCAAGCACTTATCACCAAAGGTAATATTAAAAGCGGTGATTGGGTCCTCGTTCAGGGTACAGGCGGTGTATCAATGTTTGCCCAGCAGCTCGCATTAATGCACGGGGCCCGGGTAATTACGCTTTCTTCAAGCGACACCAAGCTAGATACTGCAAAGCAAAATGGAGCTTTGCACACCATTAACTATCAAACCACGCCTGAATGGGCTGTCGATGTAAATCGGCTGACCCACGGCCAGGGTGTTGATCATATCGTTGAGGTAGGCGGTCCCAATACTCTTTCACAGTCCTTAGCCTGTATTGCACCGGGCGGACAAATCAATGTAGTGGGATATTTGGGTGGTAAAGATGGCAGCATAAACCCATTACAAATTTTGCAGGCTCATGCCACAGTCAGGGGGATTGCCGTAGGCCCGACAAGTTCACTTCAGGCATTGTGCAATGCTATAGACGCTAATGGACTAGAGCCTCTCATCGATCGCGAATTTCAGTGGCAGGATTACCGCCAGGCGTTTGATTATCTGGCATCTGGTAACCACCTGGGCAAGATAGTCCTTACTTTTTAAATAGGGCAATCTGCTCTTGTATCACTGAGTCAGCTTTTTACGGGTAAGCGGTAGTGCATTTGTATGAGGCTGGCTTAATTCAGCCGCTTTAATCTCAAACGGCTTCGGTAAGCCATAATCCCAGCGGTGCTAATTTCTCAAGCTAAATTCAAAACTATGTTGGGCCCGATAGCAAAGTATGGGCCCAACATGCAAATAGTGGGTGTCCATGAATAAAGTGTGGGTGTCCAAAGCCTATGCACAAGCCAAACTCAAAACTATGTTGGGCCCGATAGCGAAGTATGGGGCCCAACATGCAAATAGTGGGTGTCCATAAGCTCTTTTGTAA
>NZ_JAESDK010000014.1 GCF_019249245.1 Alteromonas lipotrueiana
CTGGGTAGGGGAGCGTTGTGTAAGTGGACGAAGGTGAACTGAGAAGTTTGCTGGACATATCACAAGTGCGAATGCTGACATGAGTAACGATAATGGGGGTGAAAAACCCCCACGCCGGAAGACCAAGGTTTCCTGTCCCATGCTAATCAGGGCAGGGTAAGTCGGCCCCTAAGGCGAGGCGGAAACGCGTAGTCGATGGGAAACGGGTTAATATTCCCGTACTTGTATAATCAGTGATGGAGGGACGGAGAAGGCTAAGCAAGCCTGGCGTTGGTAGTCCAGGTGAAAGTGGGTAGGCTGAGAACTTAGGTAAATCCGGGTTCTTAAGGCCGAGACACGAGACGAGCTCCCAAGGGAGTGAAGTTGTTGATGCCCTGCTTCCAGGAAAAGCTTCTAAACGTATGATTATGTGAACCGTACCCCAAACCGACACAGGTGGTCAGGTAGAGAATACTAAGGCGCTTGAGAGAACTCGGGTGAAGGAACTCGGCAAAATAGTACCGTAACTTCGGGAGAAGGTACGCCCTTGTTGGTGATAGGACTTGCTCCTTGAGCTGATGAGGGCCGCAGTGACCAGGTGGCTGGGACTGTTTATTAAAAACACAGCACTCTGCAAACTCGAAAGAGGACGTATAGGGTGTGACACCTGCCCGGTGCCGGAAGGTTAATTGATGGGGTTAGCGTAAGCGAAGCTCTTGATCGAAGCCCCGGTAAACGGCGGCCGTAACTATAACGGTCCTAAGGTAGCGAAATTCCTTGTCGGGTAAGTTCCGACCTGCACGAATGGTGTAACCATGGCCACGCTGTCTCCACCCGAGACTCAGTGAAATTGAAATCGCAGTGAAGATGCTGTGTACCCGCACCTAGACGGAAAGACCCCGTGAACCTTTACTACAGCTTGGCACTGAACATTGAACCTACTTGTGTAGGATAGGTGGGAGGCTTTGAATCGCAGACGCCAGTTTGCGTGGAGCCGACCTTGAAATACCACCCTGGTATGTTTGATGTTCTAACATAGGTCCCTTATCGGGATTGTGGACAGTGTCTGGTGGGTAGTTTGACTGGGGCGGTCTCCTCCCAAATAGTAACGGAGGAGCACGAAGGTTAGCTAATCACGGTCGGACATCGTGAGGTTAGTGCAATGGCATAAGCTAGCTTAACTGCGAGACAGACACGTCGAGCAGGTACGAAAGTAGGTCATAGTGATCCGGTGGTTCTGTATGGAAGGGCCATCGCTCAACGGATAAAAGGTACTCCGGGGATAACAGGCTGATACCGCCCAAGAGTTCATATCGACGGCGGTGTTTGGCACCTCGATGTCGGCTCATCACATCCTGGGGCTGAAGTCGGTCCCAAGGGTATGGCTGTTCGCCATTTAAAGTGGTACGCGAGCTGGGTTTAGAACGTCGTGAGACAGTTCGGTCCCTATCTGGTGTGGGCGTTGGATGATTGAGGGGAGCTGCTCCTAGTACGAGAGGACCGGAGTGGACGAACCGCTGGTGTTCGGGTTGTCATGCCAATGGCATTGCCCGGTAGCTACGTTCGGAACGGATAACCGCTGAAAGCATCTAAGCGGGAAGCCGAACCCAAGATGAGTCATCCCTGACCTTTAAGGTCTGGAAGGGTTGTTGAAGACGACAACGTTGATAGGCAGGGTGTGGAAGCGTTGTAAGGCGTTAAGCTAACCTGTACTAATTGCCCGAAAGGCTTAACCATACAACCCGAAGCGGCTTTTTACCTACAGACACTTGCGTTGCAAGTGGTCGGGAAGATTTGTTTTACCGCAAGCTGCGAGCTTGCTGACAAATCTTATCCTCGCTAAAGAGGGGTAGAGCTTAGGGTTGTTGAAAGACAAGCTATACAAGTGAGAGTAGTTGAGTTACTCACCGATTGATTGAATATCAGATTTCCCAAATTGTTATGTTTTAAAAGTAAGGCTGACTTGACGCGCAACTGAGCGTACCGATAGTCCTCCTTGCGCAGAATATGAAAAGATATTCTGCACGATAGTTTTTTGCTTGGCGGCCATAGCGACGTGGCACCACCTGATCCCATTCCGAACTCAGCAGTGAAACACGTTAGCGGCGATGGTAGTGTGGGGATTCCCCATGTGAGAGTAGCACACCGCCAAGCTCCCATCACACGAAAAAGCCCACTCATTTGAGTGGGCTTTTTTCGTATATGCGCAGCATAGCTGCGCCACTCTTGCATACAGAACCTAACCCATCGGATATTTGAGCTACGCGTTCGGAAACATCCATGTTGGTTAGTGCCAGGACGTACGTCCTGTACGCCCGTTCGTTCCTTTTAAGGTGACGTTAAGTCACCTTAAATTTGCGTTGCAAACCGGAGCCTCACCCATCCCTGGTACAGCCACCAGTCTCGCCCTCCATGGCGAGCCGCTCCGGTTGCTGCGAATGTCTGAGGACATTCGGTCAACCTACGCCCCCATGTGAGAGTAGCACACTGTCCCTTGCCGGCTACGGAGCTCCTCATTCTAAGAAAAACTGTTTCTCAGCGAGAACCATCCGAAAGGGTGGCCCTTTTTTGTGTCTGTTGTTTACTAATTTTATTAGGGTTATTTGACTATTGCGGATAGCCCTTTTACTCAGAAGAGCCCTGGCGTGCTCCATCACATGGGAAACCTAACCCCTCGCTCGTTACGCTCACCGCTCTTCACCCCCATGTGAGAGTAGCACACTGTCCCTTGCCGGCTACGGAGCTCCTCATTCAAAGAAAAACTGTTTCTCAGCGAGAACTATGCGAAAGGGTGGCGCTTTTTGTATCTGTTGTTTACTAATTTTATTAGGGTTATTTGACTATTGCGGATAGCCCTTTTACTCAGAAGCGCACTGGCGTGCTCATCCCATGGGAAAACTAACCCATCAGATATTTGCGCTGCGCCTTCGGAAACATCTATGTTGGTTAATGCCGGGGCGTACCGGTAAACCGGTCCAGCCCCTTGCAGAGCTCGGGGCGTTCCCACGGCGCGAATGAAACTATTCATTCACTTCTTTCCGTGTCCACCCTGTACGCACGTTCGTTCCTTTTAAGGTGACGTTAAGTCACCTTAAATTTGCGTTGCAAACCGACGCCTCACTCCTTCCTCCTAGCCGGCCGTAAATCACTGACATAGTCACTTATAGTCACTTACGAAACATAATGGTTAGCACAGGCACTATATTAGAATATTTTTATAAAAAGAGTTTCGGTGTAGTAGGGTTTAAGGTGCTTATAAAAAGTTATATCTTTTAATTCGTATAATAAAATATTCACTCCTCAATAGGGACTTTCAAAGATGAGATCTATTGTAGGGTGAATTAATATTATTCAGAATAAAAGCTGCCAGAAATGCACTTAAGTTTATCTGTTTCAAGGCCTGGCTAGTGGTTTAACAGAAGCTAAACGCCTGCAACCGCTCCACTTGAAGTTAGTTAAAATTGCAAAAGAAAAGTATCTGCTATTAAGATTTCGTCGCTTTCGCAAATGGACATGTGCTTACCCTCACACTACTTGATGGCCGATTGCAAACATCAACTTTGGTCTTTTGAGGTAAGAATGGCTTGTTTTAAACGTATAAAATTAAATTTTAAAAGGCACCATGAAATTTTCAAACGTATCAGCAAGTGAACTCCCTTTGTATATTATTGAGCAGAATGCCAATGAATTACCGTGTGAGGGGTGCCGGAATGGCGAAGCGCTCCCTTTCGATTTTACAATGGCTTTTCAACCCTTAGTGGATCTGGAGCATCGTAAAGTAATAGGGTATGAAGGCTTGGTACGTGGGTTAAATAATGAGCCGGCTTATACCATTATTGAGAAAGTGAAAGCAGAATATATTTACCGCTTTGATCAGGCATGCAGAGTTAAAGCGATCGCCTTAGCAGCTGAAGCTGATATTAAGGAACGACTCAATATTAATTTTATGCCCGGCGCCATATACCGTCCGGATATATGTATAAAAACGACCCTGAAAGCGGCGCAAAAATACGGCTTTCCATTGTCCAGGATTACTTTCGAAGTGGTCGAAAGCGCCCATATAACCGATACCGCGCATTTGCAGCGTATCATTGATTATTACAAAGAAATGGGCTTTGCCACTGCTCTTGATGATTTTGGCTCAGGCTACGCTAATCTAGACTGGCTGGCAGATCTGTCTCCAGATAGTATAAAAATTGATATGCACCTGATTAGAGATATAGACAAAAATCATAAAAAGAAAGCTATCGTTAGTACCCTGACCTCGTTGTGTCGGCAGCTTGATATTGATGTACTGGCAGAGGGGGTCGAAACAAAAGCGGAAAGGGACACATTGGCCGAAATGGGGGTGGTTAAACAACAAGGCTATTTCTTTAGTAAACCCCAGTTCGAATCCTTTGAAACAGTCGCGTTAGAATTATTCTGTTAACGCATTAAACGTTATCTGCTCGTACACAAATTTATTCAACAGCACATTGGAAAAGCGCAGTTAACTGAGCACTGTTCTTACTGTTATATAAACTAGCCCGGCTTTGCTGCCGAGCTAATTTTTCAATTATCAAGCGTTACGTAGTGTAGTCTGGCATGTTTTGTAAATCTCACCCAAGGCGGTTGAGTACTTCTTGTCTCACACATTTTCCATAGTCTGCATGGGCATTGTCATATTGTTCAAACATGGCTTGCTGAACATCCAGCGTACACTGGCTTAACCCATCGGCAATATTATTTACCAACTGATTTTTCTGATCTTCACTCATCATGCAGAATAAATCACCAGCCTGGCTAAAGTTATCCTCATCCCGGTTATCGTAAATATCTAACCAGGCATTGTGTTCCAGTGCCATTGGGGGCTCTTGGACCTCAGACACTTCAACAGGCGCCCCATTATCACCACGGTTATTTGGATAAAAGTTGGCTCCGCTACCTGCAATACTTGGTGTAATGCCAGCAAAGGCACCATCGCGCTGATAGTTATGTACCGGACAGCGCGGCGCATTTACCGGAATCTGGTTGTAGTTTGCGCCAATCCGGTAACGGTGGGCATCCTGATACGCCAGTAGGCGAGCCTGTA
Source organism: Alteromonas lipotrueiana (assembly GCF_019249245.1). Lineage (GTDB taxonomy): Bacteria > Pseudomonadota > Gammaproteobacteria > Enterobacterales > Alteromonadaceae > Alteromonas > Alteromonas lipotrueiana. The sequence continues at coordinate 5,051 of NZ_JAESDK010000014.1, forward strand.
GCATCCGATCAGGTGATACACCCACACCCGGTACCACATTACTTGGCGCAAATGCCGCTTGTTCATTTTCGGCAAAGAAATTATCTACATTACGGTTAAGTTCAAGCTGCCCCACCTCAATTAACGGATAATCACTGTGTGGCCATACCTTTGTTACATCAAACGGATTAATTCGATAATTTTTTGCTTCTTCCTCGGTCATAATTTGCACATTCACCGTCCATGACGGGAACTCACCTTTGTCTATGCTTTCGACCAAATCCTGCTGCGCGCCGAACGCCGGTCGGGTGGCTGCTTCTTCATTGGTCAGGGTTTTGATGCCCTGATTGGTTTTAAAGTGCCATTTAACCCAGAATCGCTCGCCTTTTTCGTTCCAAAAGCTAAGGGTGTGAGAGCTATAGCCATTTACATGACGATACGACAAGGGAATACCCCGGTCAGACATCAAAATGGTCGACTGGTGTAGCGACTGTGGGTTGTTCGCCCAAAACTCATAAATAGCCTGGGGGTCGGGCAAATTCGTTCTTGGGTTCTTCTTCTGACTATGGATAAAGTCTGGGAATTTTATTCCATCACGCAGAAAAAATACCGGGGTGTTATTGCCTACAATATCCCAGTTACCTCGGTTGGTATAAAATTTAAGCGCAAAACCACGAGGATCCCGAGCATAATCACTGGAATCCTGGCCGTCGCCCACTGTCGAGAAGCGCAAGAAGATATCAGTTTGCTGACCAGGCTCCTGTAAAAAATCGGCCACAGTATAGTTGTGTAAGCTTTTGGTCAGAGTAAAGGTACCGTAAGCTGCGCTACCGCGAGCATGCACAACACGTTCGGGGATACGCTCCCGGTTAAAGTGGGCCAGTTTTTCAAACAGGTAATGATTATCAAAGGTTACCGGTCCGCGAGCACCGGCCGTACGGCTTTGATTATCATTGGCAACGGGGGCCCCTGCACTGGTAGTCATTGGACAACGTTTATTCGACATACATTCCTCCATCATCTGTCGTAGCACCAAAAAGCTCTGGCCCCTTAATGCGCAGCTAGAATAAACCATAGTTTTTTTGAATCAAAAAACATTGATTCAATTGTTATAATCTATTTAAGCTATCCTAATCGATATTTCGAATGAAATTAAATAAGCGATGATAATTTGTGATTAACTGCGAAAGGACTAAAAAGACAGGGGGAGGCGAACGAAACCTAAAGACAGGCTCTTGAGCCTCATATCCATGGCTAAGAACGGTGAGCCTTACAGGCACGCTCGTTGCCGATAAACATTTTAATTGGATATAAGATAGGAAAAGGTAGGTAATTAATGGTGTACTAACGGTCATGTTAGTACACCATTAATCAATTTTTGCAAAGGTTTACCCGGATGACTTTACCCTTGCAAAACCAGAGGCTCTTTATTGAGCCTGCAATACGCTTCTAAAAAAACTTATCTCAGTTTTTAACTGAGGTTAGTTAGCAGGAGAATTCGTACGCTCACGTAAGGTTTCAAAAAAGGTATTAATACGCTCAGCATTTTTGCCTAAGTCGCTACCACCTACCCGTGACTTGCTGCGTACATCTACTAGTGTTTTTTCGCCTTGGGTGGTAAGTCGTATTACCACATCATCTTTAAAGCCGAACCACAACGTAGTATCAGTTGCTTCAATCGTGTGGTTTTCTGTATTGCTTGCAGCTATCTCCCAGCCTAAATCTTTTACAGTGCTTAACGCATGTGGATAAAGCTCACTGATAGAGGCGGCAAATACTTGAGTTTTTAAATCAGGGTAAGCATCTAATTGCTGCTTTGTAATCTCCCCACCTTCATAAGCTACCGGGTTAGGGGCGTCTTTACGAAGCTCAATGATCGCATCAAACATGGGCGGATTGTTAACGTCAGTGGTTATGTCATGAATAGGGGGAACCGATTTGACTTTGTTCATCATACTTAGCGGCATGCCGATAGTAATTAATGCCAGAATGGCGTAAACAAACGTGGCCCCCCAACGGATATTTTTTCGTACGAACAATACTTGTAAAAGAATAAGCACCAGCGCAGCGCCACCAATATAAACCCCATACCGCAGTAGCGTAAACGACATATTTAACTCCATACCAGCAAACTGGTAAAGAGGACCTGCTAAAACAACCATCAAGAATCCGATGATACTGGTTAGCGCAACTAAAAATTTCAAATGATGTTCCTTCTTTTTTATTGTTAATATTTTAGTGAAATTAAAGCAATCAGGTACTTATTTCCTGTAATGTAAAACTAAGCTTTATTTTAAGCTACGTAAATAGGATATTTTGTGAGCAAAAGCGATCATCCACTGCTTCAGGTACTCAAACAAGCTGTTTATACAGAGCGCCCATTACTACGTGAAGGGGTCTCTGAATATCAATTGATACGCAAGCTGTCAGGTGCGCCGTACTTTATTTTTGACGCTGAGGCGCTGCGCGAAAACCTGACCCTGTTTCAAACTCATTTTTTGCTGTTTCATTGTTTATACCTGCTTCAGCAGGAATGGAGTCAAAAGGGTGAAAACTTAACGGTCAGTGCATTGCGTATCCATTTAAGCACATATACTGAGCCGACACAGGTGCAGCTACCCGCTGTTGCCACCCCACTAAAAAGTTATTATTTAAACTGGGACAATTTTGTACAAACAGCAAGCTCAGACATTGCGGTTATGTTAGATAATTTTTGGCAAAAGATGTTCACACTGCCAGAAACCATAACCCGGACTGATATTGATGATGCTGTTCGCATCTTACAATTGAATGAAACTCAGTGGCAGCATACTGCTATGCTAAAGCAGCAATATCGAAAACTGCTGCATCAGTGCCACCCTGACAAGGGCGGTGATCATCAGTCCACTCAGCAGCTTACTCAGGCCTATCAATTGCTGCTTAAAGTAAATAGTAACGCAGTATAGTCAATATATTGATACTGCTGTTTTAGCTGGCAGCGGGCTGTAAAATACTTTTGAAAAAAAGCTGCATCATAGGAGGAACGTCCTGCTTTAGCGTAAATTGGCGGGGAGAATCAAGGTACTCGCTTACCACACCCCGAATAAAGCAGTTTACCGATAACGCCAGCATTCTTGGGTCTGCTGACATAGGCAGGGTTTGTTGTCGCTGCGCTTTTTCAAAATACGCTTCAAACGCTTTAAGTTTTTCTTGTTTTTTTACATTAAAACGATTTTTGCAAAATGCTAATTCACCTGAATAGTCGCATTTGAACATAAACAACTGTATTGCTTTACGTAACTGCTCGTCTTCTTCTAATGCTAAAATTAAGGTAGTACAGATATGCTGAAGCTGTTCAACGGGGTTGGGGTGGTCAACTTCAAGCCCTTCAAGAATTTGTTCGATAAAGGGCGTATGAAGCTTTTCATGTAATGCTTCGAATATCTCAACCTTATTTTTGAAATGCCAGTATACCGCCCCCCGGGTGACCTCAGCCGCCCTGGCCACTTCTTCTAACGAGGCCTTGGCTACTCCCCGTTCAAAAAACACATTAATAGCAGCTTCAAGAATAGCTTGTTTGGTTTGTTCAGCTTCTTCTTTGGTTCGACGCATAATAGGTAACTTCCGCTTCAATTTGACAGCATACATACAAGAACGTATCTTTATGACGTTAATGGTTCAGAATCATTTTGTCCAGCGTATATTCGGGAAAACAAATACTATGAAGCACATTTTTTTGTCGTTGGCGGCAATTGTGTCGGCCGTGATTTTGGCGGGCTGCTCACCAGAGCCTGAATCAGAGTCGGCGAAGCAGGGGCAGCAAAAGCCCCCGGCTACGGCGGTGTCGGTGGTGTCTATAGAATCGACGACGGTGCCGGATATATTGTCACTACCTGGTCGGGTTACTGCGTTTCAGCAGTCGCAGGTTCGTCCGCAGGTTGCAGGCGTTATTACGGAGCGCCTGTTTGAAGAAGGCGCTGTCGTAGAAAAAGGCCAACAGTTGTATCAAATTAATGATGCGCGTTATAAAGCTGAGCTGGCCAGCGCCAAAGCCGATCTGAAAAGTGCTGAGGCAAACTTAAAGACACTAAAGGCCAAAGAAACACGATACAAAGATTTATTATCCAGAAATTCGGTCAGCGAACAGGAATACGATGATGTTGTGGCGCAAACCGATCAGGCCGATGCTCAAATTGCGGTGGCTCAGGCAGCGATAGAGCTGGCCCGTGTAAACGTAGACTATACCAAGGTGTATGCACCTATTAACGGACAAATTAGCCGCTCGTACGTAACCGAAGGCACACTGGTCACTGCCAATCAGTCTCAGGAGCTGGCCACGATTACTCAGCTGGATCCTGTGTTTGTTGATATGCAAAACTCGGGTAAAGCTATTGTAGAATTACGTCGCTCTATGCAGGGCAACAATGCAATGCCGGTAGAGATTGTACTGGACGAAGCCAGCGATACGCTTTACGAAAAACAAGGGACATTAAAATTCTCAGAAGTGACCGTGGATGAGAGTACGGGAAGTGTAACGCTGCGCGCCGTGGTTCCGAATCCCGATAGCGTACTGATGCCAGGTTTGTTTGTTAAAACCAATGTGATCAAATCGCGAAAGCAGGGACTGCTGGTACCACAGCGTGCAACGATGCGTCAGCAAGACGGCTCATTAATGGTTTATGTGGTCGACACCAACAATACCGTGCAGGCCCGCACGCTTGAGGTAGTTCGAAGCTATCAAAGTCAGTATTTGGTAACCGCCGGTGTATCAAGCGGTGATAGCGTTATCATTGAAGGTTACCAAAAGGTAAAGCCTGGCGCACAGGTTACCCCCCAACCCTGGAAGCAAGGCTCGCAAGGGCGCTAAACCACTAACTGGCAGGAATGTGTATCTATGGCACGCTTTTTTATTGATCGACCCGTCTTTGCCTGGGTTTTGGCAATTATCACTATGCTTGCTGGGGTATTGGCAATTAACAACTTGCCAATTGAGCAGTACCCGAAGGTCGCTCCGCCTTCGGTTTCTATCAATGCCAGCTATCCTGGGGCTTCTGCCAAAAGTGTCGAGAACTCAGTGACACAGGTTGTAGAGCAAAATCTTAACGGTATTGATAATCTGCGTTATTTTTCTTCCAGCTCTCAGCGCGGCAGTATGTCAATTACCCTGACCTTTGAGCCGGGCACCGACCCAGACACAGCCCAGGTGCAAACCCAGAACAAAGTTCAAAGCGCAGTATCGTTATTGCCAGCCTCTGTACAACAACAAGGTGTCACGGTTACCAAGTCTAACGATGCCTTCGCACTGGTCATCGGTTTTTATTCAACCGATGAAAAACAGTCGCAGTTTGATTTAAGTGATTTGCTGGTATCTGAATTTCGAGATCCTATATCGCGAGTAAACGGGGTCGGCAGTGTTCGTGTCTTTGGTGCCCAACGTTCGATGCGCGTGTGGCTTAATCCTAATGAACTTTATAGCTTTAATCTGACGCCGGTAGATGTACAGCAAGCGCTGAAAACTCAAAATACGGATGTGTCAGCCGGGCAACTCGGCGGCATGCCGGCGGTAGATAACCAGCAAATTAATGCCACTATTCAGGCGCAATCGTTGCTACAAACGGTTGAAGATTTTGAGAATATTATTTTACGGGTTAATACCGATGGTTCACAGGTGCGTCTTAAAGATGTAGCACGTGTTGAACTGGGCTCGCAAACCTACGGTTATATTACCCGCTATAAAGGCAAGCCTGCGTCGGGCATGGCCGTTAGTTTGGCCTCTGGCGCTAACGCGCTGGATACCATAGAGCGGGTTAAACAGCGAATTGCCGAATTAGGCGGACAAATTCCTGATGGCGTAGAAGTGGTTTACCCGGTCGACTCTTCGCCCTTTATAGAATTGTCTATTGAGTCGGTAGTAAAAACTTTAATTGAAGCGGTGGTACTGGTCTTTTTAGTCATGCTGCTGTTTTTGCAAAACTGGCGAGCAACGCTCATCCCCACTATTGCTGTACCGGTTGTGTTGTTAGGCACCTTTGCGGTGCTGTATGCGTTTGGCTTTAGCATAAATGTGCTGACTATGTTTGCTATGGTACTGGCTATTGGCTTGTTAGTGGATGATGCCATTGTGGTGGTGGAAAATGTTGAACGTATCATGGAAGAAGAAGGTTTATCCCCCAAAGAAGCCACTAAAAAGTCGATGGGACAAATTACCAGTGCTTTGGTAGGAATTGCGGCGGTGCTCTCTACGGTATTTATTCCGATGGCATTTTTCAGCGGTTCAGCCGGTTCTATTTATCGACAATTTTCAATCACTATAGTATCGGCCATGGCCTTCTCGGTATTGGTGGCCATTATTTTATCACCGTCGTTATGTGCAACATTGCTCAAAAAGCACGATCCGGAAAAAAACCGGGATAAAGGCTTCGCGGGTTGGTTTAATCGCAATTTTAATAAAGGGCGTGATCGTTATCAGCGTGCAACCACCCATATGGCGCACCGATTTAAGCGGTATCTGGCGGTGTATGGGGTACTGGTTGCCGGCATGGTGTTTATTTTTATGCGTTTACCAGGGGCGTTTTTACCTAACGAAGATCAGGGCAGCTTGATGGTACTGCTTAGTACTCCGCCAGGCTCTACCGCTGAGCGTACTTTAGAGTCGGTAAAAGAAGTTGAAGAATTTTTCTTAGAAGAAAAAGGTGATGTAACCCACGACTTATTTACTGTTGTAGGCTTTAGTTTTGCCGGCGCGGCGCAAAATGCTGCCATGGGCTTTGTGCATTTGAATGACTGGAGCGAGCGTGATGAATCGCAAAGTGCGTTTGCTATTCTTCAGGATGCCTTTAAACAATTCAGTCAGATAAAAGATGCCCAGGCTTTTCCGATTATGCCGCCTCCTATTCGTGAGCTGGGCAATGCTACGGGCTTTAATATGCAGTTAGTCGATCGTGCCAGTCAAGGACACGAAGCTTTAATGAATGCCCGTAACCAGTTATTGGGTATGGCTTCGCAATCAGACAAACTTAACGGTGTGCGGCCCAATGGTTTAAGCGATGTGCCCCAATTTAAAATTGATATCGACAACGAGAAAGCGGCGGCACTGGGCGTGTCACTAAGCGATATTAATAATTCGTTGCAACTGGCCTGGGGCTCAGCCTATGTAAATGACTTTATCGATGATGGGCGTATTAAGCGGGTTTATATGCAAGCTGATGCACCGTATCGCATGAACCCAGAAGATCTCGACAGTTGGTATGTGCGCAACAAAGCCGGTGAAATGGTGGCATTCAGCTCTTTTTCTACCTCTAGCTGGGAATATGGCTCACCAAAGTTAGAGCGCTTCAATGGCATATCGTCGGTTAATGTACAGGGCAGTCCGGCGCCGGGCGTGTCTACCGGTGAAGCTATGGATGAAATGCAACGACTGGTGAAGCAATTACCCCAGGGTTTTGACTTAGCCTGGTCAGGGTTGTCGTTTGAAGAAAAAGCCGCAGGCTCCCAAGCGCCTATGCTGTATGCAATTTCTATTTTGGTCGTATTTTTATGTTTGGCTGCATTATACGAAAGCTGGTCAGTACCTTTTGCCGTTATGCTGGTGGTGCCACTGGGTATTTTGGGCTCAGTAGTGGCCGCTTTCTTGTTTGGTCTGCCCAACGATGTGTATTTACAAGTGGCGTTTTTGACCACGGTAGGTCTGGCGGCCAAAAATGCAATATTGATCGTAGAGTTTGCTAAAGAAGAGCTTGAGAAAGGAACCGACTTGATGGATGCAGTAGCCATTGCTGCCAAACAACGCTTTCGTCCTATTTTAATGACTTCTATGGCATTTATCTTAGGGGTTACGCCACTAGCCTTAGCCAGCGGCGCAGGGGCGACCAGTCAAAACGCCATAGGTATTGCCGTGATGGGCGGTATGCTGGCAGCCACGTTCCTGGCGATTTTCTTTGTGCCAATGTTCTATGTAGCGGTCGAACGCTTGTTTCATAAAGAACACAGCCATAAAGATAAATAAACGGTATGTCTGATGTAAAAGACGGTCCTTAGCAGGGCCGTTTTTTTGACCGGTAATCGGCTGTGCTGAGTCGTTTACGACTAATCGCTTATGTATACGGGTGAATAAAAACCAGTTTGTATGGCATGATAAACCCCTATTAGTAAGCGAGGGATGTTTGCATGACACTATCACTACCACCTGCACCACGCTGGCAGAAACTGTTGAAATCAGGATGTAGGGTATTTGTGGGTGGCCACGCCAGCGTACCTCATGCATTAGTCCGAAATCTCATCGATAATAGCCAGGGTTTTAGTGATATTGAGTTGGTTCACGGGCTGGCCTTAGGCGAGACGCCGTGGGCAAAAGAAGAATACCGACGCTTGTTTAAAGTCAATACGTTTTTTATTGGTGGCGACGAGGTACGGCGCGCGGTAGATGAAGGCCGGGCAGACTATACCCCGTGTTTTTTATCTGAAATTTCCAGCTTATTTACCGACGGGACTTTGCCCCTGGATGCGGTGCTTGTTAATGTCAGCCCGCCAGATGAATTTGGTTATTGTTCTTTAGGGGCATCCGTTGATATCAGCATGTCGGCAGTACGTCATACCAAACTTATCATCGCGCAAATAAATGACCAGGTGCCTCGAACCGCTGGGCATTCGTATGTACACCTTAGCGAAATCAGCGCGTGTATTGAGGCCAGTGAGCCGCTGGTATCGGTTCAGCCGCCCCCGGTCGATACGCAAGCCGAACGCATCGGTCAGTACGTATCAATGCTGGTAGATAATGGTGCCACGTTGCAGTTTGGTATTGGCAAAATTCCCAGTGCCACATTAAAGTATCTTTGCCAGCACAAAGATCTGGGTATTCATAGCGAGATGCTGACCGACAGTATTATAACGCTTATTGAGTCTGGCGCCGTTACCAACCGGCTTAAAACCTTTCACCCGGGAAAGGTGGTGACCAGCTTTGCTATTGGTAGCCAGCGCCTTTATGATTTTATCAACAACAACCCGCATATCGAATTTTACGCCAGTAGCTATGTGAATAAGCCTACGAATATTGCAAAAAACGACAATATGGTGGCTATAAACAGCGCTTTGGAAGTTGATTTGACCGGTCAGGTAGTTGCCGATTCTATTGGCCATGATTTTTATTCAGGCATCGGCGGGCAAGTTGACTTTGTGACCGGGGCTTCTATCAGCAAAGGTGGAAAACCTATTATCGCGCTGCCTTCAACCGCAAAAAATGAAACAATCTCACGTATTGTTCCCAGTATTACCGAAGGTGCCGGGGTGGTTACCTCGCGAGGTAATGTTCACTATGTGGTCACCGAATACGGGGTTGCCTCACTAAAAGGCAAAAGCATTCGTGAACGTGCATTAGAGCTGATTCGGGTGGCGCATCCAAAGTTCAGAGCGACACTATTAGAACAGGTCAGAACCCACTATTGGGTGCCGCATTATCAGGCCAAGTATCCGACTGATATCCCGGAGTTGGGCGTCATTCAGCTACAAAGAATGCATATTCATAATGAAACATTCTATTTGCGCCCCTTAAACCCTGCGGACGAACGTCGGCTGCAGGAATTTTTTTATTCGCATACAAAAGAAACCCTGCGACTGCGCTATAACTACGACCCCAAACAAATGTCGCGCGAAAAATCCTGTGATTTGGTCAGTGTTGATCAAAGTCAGGATGCCGCATTGTGTATTGTTCGCCAGGATGGTTCGCGTATTACTATTCATGCGGTAGGCCGTTTTTACTACTTTGCCCACGACAACACCTGTGAAGTGGCATTTGTAACCCGCGAAACCCATCAGGGTAAAGGGATGGCCAAGCGCTTATTAGCACAGTTAATTGACATTGCGAGACAGCGTAACATTGACAAAATGATGGCCTACGTCGTGGCAGCGAACAAACCTATGATAAACATTTTTGAACAAAACAATTTTAAACGGGTATTTAGCAGCGATCCAAGTGATGTCGAGCTGGTGCTTAACCTTAAGGATGATGAATAATGACCGTGAGAATTTATCGGGGGCGCGATTGTGCTCTTCATGACATGGGTTACGATCATCCAGAGTCGCCAGAACGGCTGTATGCTATTAATGATCAGCTTATTGCATCCGGACTGGAAATGAGCTGCGAACATGCTGATGCAAAGCCCGCCACCCAACAACAATTGTATCTGGCTCATGCCCCTGAGTATGTAGATAACCTGTTCGCCAAAGCCCCCACCCAGGATTTAATTTGGTTTGACGAAGAAACAGGTATGATGAATAAAACTCTGAGCGCAATGTGCTATGCAGCGGGGGCAGCGTGTGAGGCGGTAGACTGGACTATGAAAGGCCAGGACCGTCAGGCCTTTTGTATGGTGCGGCCGCCCGGCCATCATGCCGAAAAAAACAAAGCGATGGGTTTTTGTTTCATCAACAATACGGCGCTGGCGGCTAAATATGCATTAAAGCATCACGATATTGATCGGGTCGCCATTGTCGACTTTGATGTTCACCACGGCAATGGCACCGAACATATTATAAAAGACGACAAACGTATTTTATTGTGTTCATCGTTCGAACACCCGCTTTATCCTTTTAGTGACCCGCAACACACCAGCTCTAATACTGTGGCGGTGCCTTTACCACCGGGGGCTAATGGAGAGCAATATCGAAAGGCGGTGTCGGGCTGGTTTACGGCTCTGGATAACTTTGCTCCACAGCTAATTATTATCTCTGCCGGATTTGACGCCCACGCTGAAGATCCCATGGCGCACTTACGCTTAACCGAAGACGATTATAAGTGGCTAAGCTACCAGATTCGCAAATTAGCTGATAAACATTGTTGTGGCCGGATAGTAAGCAGCTTAGAAGGCGGCTACTGCTTAAGTGCACTGGGGCGCAGTGTGGTTGCACACCTTAAGGGCCTAAGTGGCGATGGCATTGAAACCGGGGGCGCCTGAGCTATCGGGCATCACAAAAACAACCCTGGGCCTGCGATATAACAGCACCTGCCGGCTGATAATCTCCTTGGGCCTTTTCAGCAATAGTGCCAAGTAGTGTTTTACCGGTGACACAGCCATACCCAAGGGCATAAGGGCCCAGATAGCGTAACCGGCTCTGCGCATCAATAACCACCACTACAGGCGTCATGGCAAATAGCTTTGATAAGTTATCGGGCAGGGCGTCAATAGTCATTGTGTGTAGCGTAAAGTCAGGTAAAGCCTCATTAAGCTGTACCTGATGAGGTATACTTAACCTCTCACAAAAACAGTTGTTTTGATTACTCAGGTGTACAATGGCCGGCGTTTTCACCCCGGCTTTAATTAACGCCGTAACAATCTGGCTATCAAACGCAGGATTTGCTGCTGCAGTGTTTAAGCGCAAGTCAGGGTCAAATGCAGTCAGTTGCTTATCACTATAAAGCCATAGACCTGTTAATAAAGAACCCGCCCACACGAGCACCAATACATACCCTACCTTTTTTTTCACCGGTCAGTGAAACCCTGAAGTGCCTCTTGCATGGAACGGTTAAGATCCGTTAAACGCGTTACCTGGTCTTGTAATTGTACGGCATTATCAGAACTTTCAGCGGTTACCTCGGTGATACGAGAGGTACTTTGCGCAATGGCGGCCGTGGCGGCCTCTTGTTCCACTGCCGCTGCCGAAACCTGGGTCATGAAGTTGGTGGACACATCCATTTTTTTAGCAATTTCACCCATGGAGTCGCTTACCTGGGTACTTTGTGAATGCGCGGTTCCGACCAGTTCGATACTTTCCTGCATCTGGGCAACCGAGCGGGCGGTACTTTGTACCAGCTGCTCGGTATCTTGTGTGATTTCTTCCGCGCTTTGTTTAGAGCGAATCGCCAGCGTGCGGACTTCATCAGCAACCACGGCAAAACCTCTGCCATGTTCTCCGGCACGAGCAGATTCAATGGCGGCATTAAGCGCAAGTAAATTAGTTTGTTCAGCAATGGCTGTAATAGAACGCATTGCGTTGGCGGTATCACTGCAGCGACGATTCAGTTCTTCATTGGTGCGGGCAGCTTCAGACAGCGTTTGCTTTAACGAGGCAACGGTCTGGCCGGCAGTATGTATTGCTTGCTGTGAGTCGTGTATATGCTGTTGGGTTGTAGAGTTTAATTCATGGGCCTGGTGTATTTGCTCGGTCGCCTGACCCATGCCTACCGCCATTTCCTCACTCGCTGTAGAGATATTAGTGATTTCTGAATTGGTCTGCATACTGGTTTTTCGCATAGAATCTGCAGCCTCAGACAAGGTGGTACAAGCTTTATTTACATCATGGGCAAGTGCACCCGACTGATTAACCAGCTGCGATATTTTTTGAATTAGACTGGCGAAATGCTTACCATTTATGCTTTGCGTACCTATTGATACATTTAAATTAATGCGTCCGTCAGCCTGATGTATCTTTTCAATAGCCTCACGAACCTCTAACCCTGCAATTCCTTCTTTTAGCGACTTATGTGCCATAAACATAAGTAGGCAGCCTTCACTCACTGCAAAAGCTGCGTGTAGTAACAGCATCGAAATGTTCACATGACCTTGTTCAAAAATAAAAACTTCAAGCCCCTGAATTTGAAGTACAAAAAAGCCAATATGATGCACGGCTATGGTGAGGGTACTGACAAGCAACACTTTCCAGTCACGAAAATAAACCAGAAATGCCAGGAGTACAAAAACCTGAAAGTGCATTTCAATCAAGCCATAGGTTTGATGAATATGCAGCGCGGCCATAAGTTGTACGCCAATAGCCAGAGTAATGCGGCATAATTGACTGTCAGGGCTGGTAAAACTCAGCAACAAAGGTAAAGCAATAATAGCCAAACCGAATATTACCGGCATTAATATGTCGCCGGTAAAAGCGCCTATTCCAAGAGCAAGCAGAAACTGAATAATCAGCAAATAGCGAAATATGGTAAGACCATCTTTAATCCAAGGATACATCTATATTCCTTATAGCCAGCAAAGGGGTTGTTGTGATCAAACAGGCTATAGCTTAGAAGCATTGGCTAAACTGGCCTAATTACTATTTTTTAATTCACAAATCAGCAGTGATATAGTATAGGCAAAGAAATATCTAGGGGTCGATTAGACCTAAGATTAGATTTAGGTCGTTTCAGTGGCAGAGCGAGTGATCTTTAGGGCGCCGTCAATATGTATATCGCGCTGAGGAAAGGCAATAACCACTTCAGCCTCGCGAAAAGAGCGTTCAATGTCAAAACGAAGCTCGCTGCGTATCATCCGTAAATCTCGTTCTACAGAAGCGTTCACCCAAAACAAGACCTCAAATATTAGTGCGTTGTCACCAAAATCGTCAAAAATTACCATCGGTTTGGGTTCTTTTAGTACATGTTCATGGTTTTGCGCCGCTGAAACAACAATTCTTGCAACTTCTTCGCTATTAGAACCATAGGCTACCCCGACACGCACTGAGGTACGGGTGAGATAGTCAATCAAGGTCCAGTTGATGACCGTATTTTCCAGCAGCTTGCTGTTAGGAATAAGCATGTGAACGCCATCGACCCGGCGTATTCGGGTAGAACGGGTATTGATGGCTTCAACCGATCCTCTGGCACCATCTACTTCTAAAAAATCGCCGATACGAATGGGGCGCTCCCACATGAGTATCCAGCCGCTAATAAAGTTATTAATAATGTTTTGTGCACCAAAGCCAAAACCAATAGCCACGGCACCGGACAAAAAGGTGAAGGCTGTAAGCGGGACATTCAAAATATCCAGGGTGGTAATAAACAGAACGCCTAACGCCAGAATATAGAAAATACGCTTGAACAGATGCACTGAGTCGGCGCTGGCTCCGGTTTTGCGTAACCGAAATGTTGCCAGATGAGCAAGCTTGTTGATAAGCCACCAGCCGACAATTAAAAGCAATGGCACCATCAACAGTTCACCCAGAGTGAAAGAACGGTCCAAAATAGAAAATAAACGAGTCGTCAGCAAAGCCTGAAGATTTTCGAGCATGACAAGGTTACACTGTGATAAAGGGCAGTTAAGCTCATCATAGCGAGCGCAGCTATGCTTTTCTATAGCCAGCTATAGGCTATGGTAAAGTCTTTTATAACCGTTACCGGAATCATCATCATGAACACACTTTGTTATAAATATATCGTTTTTGTCATTCTTGCAGTGCTAAGCGTTTCAGCAAATGCATTGGATCTGAAGCTGTCTCAACAAGATCTCAACCAGATGGTTACCTTAGCTTTTCCTCAGCGAAGCCAGTATCAATCGATAGATATGATTTTTTCTGATCCTGTAGTCAGGTTAGACCACCAAAATGTTGTAAACGTGACATTGACCATCAGCGGTCAGAATCAGGCGCAAAAAGCCAAAGTCAGAGCCAGTATGCAGGGTGAGTTAAGGTACCAAAAAAGTGCCGGTACGCTGAATATTCATCGGCCTGAGCTCACCGACCTGACTATATTAGAGCAGCCCAAGGGCGATCATTCAGAGCTCATAGATACCCTACAAAGCTTAAAAAATCAGCCTGCGCCCCTTATTTTGCTTATTGATTTTGCGCAGCTTAATTTACCTTTACTGGGCAACAGAACCCCCACTAATATAAAAGTTGAGAACAGGCAGCTGGTGGTAAGCTTTTAAGGGAGCAAAATATGGCACGCGTTGCATTGTTGTCGACCGACAACCTTGAAGAATTTTTTGTTTATGATGAATTGCTGGTTGAACCTTTGGCGCAAAGAGGCTGGCAAGCCGAAACGGTTTCCTGGCGCGATGAGTCAGTAGACTGGTCTGTGTATGATCTTGTTATTGTGCGCAGTACCTGGGACTATCAGCAGCACCCTGATGCTTTTGTCAGAAAGCTAACCCACATTGACAAACAAACCAGACTCGAAAATCCTCTTTCTTTGCTCCTCTGGAATATTGATAAAAAATACCTCAAATCACTCGCCATTAATGGGGTGCCGTTAATCCCTACCTACTGGGGTGAAACCTTTGACTACCAAGTATTACTCGAGTCGTTTGACACTTTTTGCGCCCCTGGGCTGGTCATCAAACCCACGGTTAGTGCCAACGCAGACGATACCTTCTGGTTAACGCCGGCTAATTGTGCTGATCATAAAATCTTATTGGAAAAAACTTTCGCACAACGCCCGCATATGATTCAGCCTTTTGTTAGCGCAGTAACTGAAGAGGGTGAGTACTCACTGTTTTATTTTGGTGGTGAATTGAGCCACGTTATTATAAAAACGCCAAAAAAGCATGATTTCCGGGTACAAGAAGAACATGGTGGCCAGTTAAAGTTAGTTGATGCTACGCCGCGGATGCAGCAGGTAGGCGAGCAGACATTAAAAGCTTTGCCCACTGAGTCGTTGTACGCCCGAATTGATATTGTCCGCTTTAAAGACGACTGGGCCGTGATGGAAGTTGAGCTTATTGAACCGTCTTTGTATTTCAATTTAGATGGAACATCGCCCCAACGATTTGCCGAAGCGATGACCCACTATTTAAAACGTACTTAATCTGTTAATGACCGTTTTGACGATTAATGGTGCGACCATCACGGTGGCGTTGCGAACCACTTTGTTGTCGGACTTTATGCGTATTTCGTACTTGAGGCCGGTGTTCACGAGTATACGAGTTTACCTTTTGTTTTTGTCTGTTTTCGGCGTAGGCAGGTCCGTGCGATCGGCTTACTACAGCCGGCTGTTTTGAAACCGTATAGGTATCTTTGGCCTGTTTTATTTTACGTGTTGCTAAACGCTCAGGCTTATAACTATGCCCGGACACTGACCGGGGTATCTGATAACCTGCATGGCGGCGTATTTTGCGATGCTGCGGTTGCCAGCGTTGATAATCTTTTACCTTCACTCGTTTTATCGGTGAATGATAACGATAATGCCTCGGGGACTGTCGGTTCACAATTACATAGCGCTTAGACCAGTGAATTGCACCAAAATCGAATACGGCTGAAAAGTGGATTGCCGGGCTCCAGTAAATGCCCGCACGACGGTGATAGTGGGCAGGCCGCTGCCAGTACACCGGTTGATGCCGGTGCCAGCGTGAGCCGTAGATCACACGGGTGTCGTAATAAGGTAAATAGACAGTGTGTGGGCTGACAGGGTGAATGACAATACTGCTTTGGGTATGACCTACCGTAATAAACTGATTGGTTTGCAGGTTTCCAGCCGACATTGCCTGCTGACGCAAAACCTGAACCCGGCTTAATACCTGAGACTGACTGGCCAGTACCTGCTGGCCTAACGCATCTAGCCACGAAAGGTCTTCTGCCATAGTTCGCAGCACATCTGAAAATAACACCAAGGCTTTCACACTCGGGTCCCAGTCAAAATTTTCGATATGCCGGGCCACGCTTTCATCTGACAAATGAGAGTTTGCCTGACGCCAGCGATCAGCAGCAACCACATCCAAAGGGTACGTTGCTGCAATTAATATATGTGTAAGAACAGTATCGGGGTAAAGCGCCACGGGCGCCAGCAATGCATCTAACGACGCGGCCTGGTCTTCACTGTGATAGCTACCCGTTTGAGCGCCTTGTGCTTGTACTGATACCGAAAAGCCGGTGACTGAGACCGCCAAACCAGTAAGAAGCGCAACAATTGAGAGTTTCATACGTACTCCTTAAGCCTGCACCAGACAGGTCTTGAGATTGGCCAAACCCACAATAGCGGGCGAGCATTATGTATGAAGTTATAACCGCCCGGGCATTAACCGAAGCTGAACCAGAATTAACCGGTGATTTATTTAAAAAGGTGCGGGTCGAAAGCGTGTCCCAACTTTTCTGTTTTTGTTTTCAGATAATGTTTATTATCTTTGGTAATGCCATGATCAATTGGTTTGCGAGCCGTTATCTTAATACCAAGCTGTTCAAGCGCCTGCATTTTACGGGGGTTGTTGGTCATCAGCTCAACCTGACTGACATCGAGGGTATCAAGCATAAGCTTACAAATATCGTAGCTACGTAAGTCAGCATCAAAACCAAGATGCTCATTGGCCTCAACGGTGTCCATGCCGGTGTCTTGCAAATTATAAGCACGTATTTTATTTAACAGTCCGATGCCACGTCCTTCCTGACGCAAGTATAAAAGCACGCCGCGGCCATTCTCCACAATATTCTGTAAGGCTTTTTCAAGCTGAAAACCACAGTCGCAGCGGGTGCTGAAAAGGGCATCGCCGGTTAAACATTCTGAATGAATTCGAATAGGAACGAGGTCACCTGCTTGCCACTGTCCATAAGACAGTGCTACATGCTCCTGGCCACTGGCCTCCACAAAACCGTGAATGGTGAAATCACCAAAGCGGGTGGGCAAACGGGCAGAGCTAACGTATTCGTATTTGGGTTGCTTAGTGGTCATGACACATCTTAACCGTGGTATAGAGAGCCTCAGTGTATGGGGCCGTCTGTCAAATTTTCAATTAATTGTTATATTATAACACTGGCGGCACATATCTCATAGCGGTTTGAACTCGCACAGCGGTTGTGGTTTAGCGATAATGTTTCCCTGCGCATAATCAATGCCTAGCCGGCCCAACTGCGTTAAGGTCGATTCATCTTCTACACATAACGCGACAGTAGTAATGTCGCCAGCCTTAGCAATACTTTTAAACGAGCTAATAATAGCCGAGTCTAGCGGGTCGGTCATGAGTCCTTTGACAAAATTACCATCAATTTTCAAACACTGTACCGGCAATGCTTTGAGACAAGCATAGGAAGAAAACCCACTACCAAAATTATCCAATGCAAAATGACAACCCTGCGCCCGAAAGGTATCGATAAACTCCTGAATAGACAGTTTGTGGGCTGCGGCAGTTGTTTCGCTGATATCAAAACAAATTTTATCACCAGGAACTTTACTACGTTCAAACAAGGTTAACAGAAAACGACGCAAATCAGTGTCTACCAGTGACTGTCCATTGATATTAATGTTGCAGTATTGCAGTCTGGCCAGGTGTCGCGGATTAGCCTCAAGCCATGCAAATGTATGCTGAATAACGTAACGGTCGAGACGCGCTGTCAAATTGTAGCGTTCAGCGGGGGGCATAAAGCTGGCCGGGTCGGCTAACGTTCCATCACTTAAACGTAAGCGTAGTAGTATTTCATAGCAATCGCCTTTTGAAATAGAGTGTAAGGGTCGGTAGTGCTGGTAAAAGAGCTCAAAACCTTCATCCTGAAGGGCCGTGTTTAAAATTTGTACCCAGTCAAGTTCTTGTTCGTATTGCTGTAACCGCTCGTCATTTCGCTGATAACAGTAAACCTGATTTCGACCTTGTTGTTTTGCCAGATGACAGGCGGCATCTGCCATAAACAAAGCTTGCGCAGGGTCGCATGAATACTGTGATGCATTGAGCAACCCAATACTGACCCCTACTGAAAACACATGGTTTTCCCAATAAAACCGATAATCACGAACAGCTTCAACCATACTGTTGGCCAGTTCGTACGCAGATTCCTGGGTTTGCGAAGACATAAGAACGCCAAATTCGTCGCCTCCTAACCGCGCCAGCGTTCCGCGACTGTTTAACAAGGTATTAAGCTGCCCTGCAAGCTCTTTGATTAATGCATCGCCTGCCTTGTGTCCACACGTATCGTTCACCGCTTTAAAGCGATCCAGGTCTAAATATAAAAGAATTAGAGGCTGATCATCGGTTAATGTGGTAAGAGCCTGGCTAAGCGCACTTTCAAATTCTTGCCGGTTATAAATGCCGGTTAAAGAGTCATGGGTGGCCATGTAATTCAAATTTATGTCAGACAGCTTTCTTTCAGTTACATCGATAATCGAACCTGAAAGAAAGGTTTGGTCACTGTCTTTGTGCAGCTGACAAGAGATTGAAAACCAGAATTGGGTACCGTCGGCTTTGCGGCCCATAATTTCACGTCCCGTCACGGTTTTGTTTTCAAGCAGCTCTCCCACCAGAACATCTCGCTGAGAGGGATCTGCATAAAAGTCACTGGTATCATTTACCTCTTGTAACATTTGCTGTTCGTTGTCATACCCGAACAACGAGCACATGGCCGGATTAATGGTTTTCAGAGTTCCATCTACGGCCGAGGTGTAAAGGCCTTCTGCCGAGTTTTTGAATAAATGATAAAACACATGTAAGTCATCAATTGCCCGTGCCTGAGTATTGATTTGCTGGCTCGACATATTTCTTTCAGCCAACAGTACGCAAACGGCCAAAACACACATGCCACTTAACAGGGCGGCTGCAGCACTGGCGGGTGAAGAAACCAGCGGCAATACTATTGAACTGAACTGTACTAAAAACAAGGCCCAGGCCAAACTGAGTAACAACCACGCAACCCCTAGCAGCCGACTTAGCGACAAATTACGGCGATCCTGAAACAAAACGCATAGCAATATCTGTAATGCGCCATATACCGGAATACACAACAGCTCAATGAAGAGTGGGGCGAACGACAGCGGGTAAACTGAAATAAAAATAACAACCAGCGGCAGCGACAGGTTAATCAGTTTTAACCACAAAGGAATTCGGCTGAACAGGCTGTGGGTAAACTTGCCCATAGCAAACAAAAAAGCCAGCCCCAGTCCGCTTAAAATATACTCACCAAATTGTATGAAGTTCAGCCATCGGGTCACAGGCTCTTGCAGTGTTGCCAGTAGTGCCAGCAACAATAAACAGGTGCCGGCAAGCCAGAGCCGGGCGCCGGTTTGCTGATACAAGTGGCTAAGCGCAAAATAAATCAGCAATACAATCAGCCCGCCCGCCATGATGCCGTGTAACAGCAGACGCTGCTGAACATGCGATGAAAACGCTTTTTCTCCACGTAATACCAACGGAAAATAAGGCCTCACAGCGGTATCTACGCTAAACATAATAGTATGCTGAGCCCCGGCACTAAGTGATACCGGCAAGGTTAAACCTGGAGTAAAGGTTTGGGGAAGCTCGTAATCGTCAGTATCGTAGTTAATGACATTGATAATACGGTCTTTTTCGTCAAGAAGATAAATTGTGGTAGAAATAGGAACGAGGCGCGGGTTACTGATAAACGCCTTGAGAGTATTGGCCGCGGTGTTTTTAACGGGAATAATATACCAGTAACGATTGGCCTGACTCTTGTTAAAACTGGGCCCGGATGGGTTTTGCATTGCCTGTAATATATCCTGATACCCCAGATAAGCAGGGGCACGAACCGGAGTGATATCAAGGCGCATTGTTGCCGGCGGCTGCTTTAGCTCAATAGCAGCATGGGTTACACCGGTTAGCTGAGTGGTTACTACTAATAACAACACTATCGTACTTAACACCCAGCGCTTTGTCGTTAGAATAGGAGCGGTTAGCATATTCATTGTTAGTCTCCACATGACAGGAGCGGGGCGAGCTTACAGCAAGCTTTTTAAATATCAGCGCTGACCCAAAGCCTGCCATATCTGATTCAGATCAGTAGTGCCGGTGGGTTCTAACCAAATAGCCTCACATAACCATTCTATACATAAAACTGCGCTGATGTCTTGTTTCATCAAAATAGCCTGGCAACGGTCGGCGCCCCAGTCTACATTTGACGCCCGCATGCCACCCGCTTCAGCCAAAGTATGAATAAATTGTTCTGTTTTTAAGGGGGTGGAGGGCAGCGTTAGCAATACATCTATACTGCGGGCCTGCAGTACTAATGACTGTCGGATTTGTTGTTGGGTTAACTGCTGCATGACAAACTTACTGCACTGGTGGTTAGCGGAGGCAAGGCCCAGCGGGTTTCATCCCAGCGTGTATCAAACGGCGTCTTAATTGCCTCAAGTAACTCTTCAGCTGGTTTAAAGTTATTTTGTTTCGCGCTGTCAATCACATATTGCAAATGGTGGGTGCGGGGTATTACAGCCGGGTTATGTGTTTGCATCATCAGTTGTTGCGCATTTGTATCACCTTCCTTCGTGCGTAACTGCTGATAATCGTGCCACCACTCATCAAACGCCACCCGGTCAATAAATTGGTCACGCAGCGTAGGCGCTGAACTTTCAATATCTGACAAACTAAGCTGACGAAAAGTTTTGGTATAATCGCGCTGCTGGTCAGAGAGCATACTTAGCCATCGATTTAACACTGCAAGCTTAGTACTGTCTGGTTTATTCAAACCGATACGTTGCAGCATAGTTTGCTGATACTGCTGCATAAAAGTAGGCTCATACAAGGCCAGGCACTCATCAATTTCTGGTTGACTGCAAAACGCAGAAAATGCCTGCGACAGGGCATATAAATTCCATAAACCAATACCCGGTTGTTGGTCAAAGGCGTACCGCCCCTGTTGATCGGTATGATTAAAAACCGCGTTGGACTCAAAGTTATCTAAAAAGGCAAAGGGGCCATAATCAAAGGTAATGCCGTGTATCGACATGTTGTCAGTATTCATAACGCCATGCACAAAACCATAGGCCTGCCAGAGGGCAATCATACGGGCAGTGCGAAGCGTTATGGTGCGTAACAGCGCCTGGTGCGGGTTGTCGGATTTAAGCGCTTCAGGAAAATGATGTATAAAGGTATGTTCAAACAGTTGCTGTAATGCCTGATGCTGATTGTGATGATAGTAATACTCAAAATGACCAAAACGTATATGACTCGCGGCAGTACGAATCATCATCGCGGCAGTTTCAGGCGTTTCGCGGTAAATGGTTTCGTCGCTATTAAATAGACACAAGCTACGCGATGAAGGAATACCTAAATAGTGGAGCGCTTCGCCACCAATGTATTCTCGTAATGTAGAACGCAGCACGGCCCGGCCGTCGGCATGACGAGAATAGGGCGTTGGACCGGCGCCTTTCAAATGTAAATCAATATGCTGCTGTTTACTATTTTGTACTTCAGCAAGAAGAAGACCACGCCCGTCGCCGAGCATGGGATTCCAGTGACCAAACTGATGACCCCCATATTTTTGTGCGACCGACTGACGGCAAAGCACAAAGTCGGGGTCGCTTAAGGCCCCTGCCAAATAATTATTCTGCCACCACTGTGCGGGTAAGCCCAGCTCCTCCGCCAATGCGGTATTCACTAATTGGAGGGTACTGTTAGCTGGTGGTTGAGGGGTTACAGAAGAAACCAGCTCAGGCAGTTCGGTGGCGTACAAGTGCGTAAGTTTCAACGTGACTCCCGTTTAATCAATAAAATTTGCTCTGTTAAGGCTACCAAAAAAGAATATCGGGGACAAAAGCCTTGTGTATGGGTAATCTAGGTGTTCACTTAACAGGTATGCATCACAAACAGCCTGTTTACGCTGTACCGCTTTGTCTGCGATCAGCCACCAACATCAGGGAACAGAAAGACATATGCTAACTGTACATCATCTGAATAATTCACGCTCGCAACGTATTTTATGGCTTTTAGAAGAGTTGGGTATTGAGTATCAACTTGAAAAATATCAGCGCGACCCACAAACCAGTCTGGCGCCAAAGTCGCTAAAAGCAATACATCCGTTAGGCCGCTCACCATTGCTGACCACCGAACATGGCACACTGGCTGAGTCAGGCGCGATAATCGAGTATTTAATTCAGACACACGGGCAGGGTAGTTTTGTGACCCCGAGCGAGCCACGCCAGTATCAGGAGTATTTATTCTGGCTGCATTTTGCAGAAGGCTCTTTGATGCCACCGCTGGTGGCAACGCTGGTGATGAATAAGGCCAAAGAAAAGTCGCCACGCTTATTATCGCCATTGGTACGTAAAATTACCGACGGTATTATGGATGCCTACTACCGACCGAATCTTGAGCAAAGTGTGCGGTATGTTGAGTCGTATCTGGGGTCTAATGACTGGTTTTCCGGGGAGGCCCCCAGTGGCGCCGACATACAAATGATTTTTCCGTTAGAAGCCCTGATGGCCCGTGGCGCAGGCAACAAGTGTGCAGCTATCAGTGCCTACGTCAAGCGCATACACCAACGGCCGGCGTATCAGCGGGCATTAGAAAAAGGCGGTCCTTATGACTATGCCTGAATCGTGAGGGTTAGTAGTCGTTATTAACCGTGCTTTCTAAATAATCACGAATCATATGCAAAAAGGTTTCACCGTAACGTTCCATTTTGGTTCGGCCTACCCCGCTGACATCTAACATGTCATTGCGGGTGGTGGGAGTACGGGCGGCCATATCAGCCAGGGTGGCGTCTGAGAACACCACATAAGGAGGAACGCTGTGTTCCTGCGCCAGCGTTTTGCGTAAATGCTTTAATCGTTTAAACAAGGCTTTATCGTACACCGCGGGAGTCTGACGCGGTTTTTTCTCTGCTTTGAATGTCAAACGGGGAACAGCAACACTCACCGGGACTTCGCCTTTTAACACCGGCCGAGCGGCTTCGGTAAGCCGTAACGCAGCGCCGGCGGTCAAATCAACACGCAATAAACCTTTGTGAATCAGCTGGTTTATCATGTTATGCCAATAGCTGTCCGACTCATCTTTACCAATACCATAGGTGCTGATGTCCTGATGACCGGCTTCAAAAATACGCTTTAACTGTTTTCCCCGTAAAATATCAATAACATACTGGGTGCCAGCCTGCTGCTGAAGGCGTAAAATACACGACAGTATTTTTTGGCTAATCACCAGGCCATCAATAAGTTTAGGCGGGTCCAGACAAATATCACAGTTGCCACAGGGTTTGTCGCTAAACTCAGAAAAATAGTTTAGCAAGACCTGACGTCGACATGTCTGGGCTTCAGCAAAGGCTTCCATGGCGGCAAATTTTTGCAGTTCTACCTGGTTGCGCTCGGCTTTTTCGCCTTGTTCAATCCATTGTTTTACGCGGGCCACATCTTTTTCGTCAAATAGCAGCAAGGCCTCGGCTTCAAGTCCATCACGGCCGGCGCGCCCCGTTTCCTGATAATAGCTTTCGACCGAACGCGGTACATCGTGATGAACCACAAAGCGAACATTTGACTTGTTTATCCCCATACCAAATGCCACAGTGGCAACCACAATGTCGGTCTGGTCGTTCAAAAAACGCCGCTGAACATGTTCTCGTTCGTCAGCGTCTAAACCCGCGTGGTAGGCGGCGCAGCTTACCCCGGTGCGGTGTAGTTTGGCATACAGGTCATCTACTTTTGCGCGGCTGTTACAATAAATAATGCCACTGTTGCCGTCTTGTTGTTTTACGTAGGCAGCGACCTGCTCAAAGCCTTTGTACTTAGACATAACCCGATAACGAATATTGGGCCGGTCGAAGCTGCCTTTAAACACAAATGGGTCCTGCAGACTTAATTGCAGCAAAATATCGGCCTGGGTGGCCGCATCGGCGGTAGCGGTAAGCCCCACCACGGGAATGTGGCTAAACTGAGATTTGAGTCTGCCCAGCATTCGGTAATCTAGTCGAAAATCGTGCCCCCAGTGGCTCACGCAGTGCGCCTCATCAATCGCAAAAAGCGCAATATCGATACGTTGTAGCAGGCTTTGAAAATAAGGTTGTAGCAAACGTTCGGGCGAAACATAAAGCAAATCGTATTCGCCTTGTAACAAAGACTGCTGAATCTGTTGCTGGGTTTCGGCGTTTAGTGATGAATTCAGGTAGGCGGCACTTACGCCTAATTCATGCAGTTGCTCAACCTGGTCCTGCATCAGTGAAATTAATGGAGAAACCACAATGCCCGTTCCCGGGCGCACCATAGCCGGAATTTGATAGCACAAAGATTTACCGCCGCCGGTAGGCAGCAACACTAATGTATCGCGCCCTTCAATAATGTGATTAATCACATCTTGCTGGCCGGTTCTGAATGTTGCATAGCCAAAGACCCGCTCTAAAACCTGTTGAGCGGTTTCCTGGTCTGTGTTGGTGCTGGCCTTTATGGCCGAAGAAGAAGCATCTGTAGTCATCGGCATGGATTTTACGCACTTTCGCACTATGCTTCACGGTAAAATCGTACTTTTCTTTTTAATTAGTTTATAAGCTACTGTTATTTTGCAAACTTATGTCAGATTAATGGCCTGATATGGCCACGGTTTTCGTATAATTGTCCTGCAGCATTCAAGACCCCGCGTAATAAAGGAGAGTAGTCATGGCTGAACCGTTACCAGAGCTGATCCATGAAATTGTATCAGACACGCACCCCGAAGACTCAGCCACGGTGTTATCGGCCGTCGCCAGTCAGGATGACGTAGCGGTAGCAACGCTGCTAGAGTCGTTGCCCGTAGAGCACCGTATCAATTTATGGCAAGAGCTTCCGCGCGAACGTAAGCTCGACGTACTGGTTGAAATGCGTAGCGATCCGCGCGAAATTTTGATTGACGCCATGTCCGAAGATGCATGGATAGCGCTGTTTGCCGATATTGAAGCCGAAGACTTGCTTGAGTTGATGGACTCATTGCCAAACCGCATTGTACATTTGGCTTATGCCGAATTAGATGCTCAGCAACAGCGCTTTTTTCGCGAAGCCACCCAGTTTGATGACGACCAGGTGGGACACTGGCTAACTCACGATCTGCTGGTTTTGCCCCTGAATGCGAAGGTACGTGATGGTCTTCGACTTATCCGACGCAATGTTCCGCGTCATTGTGACACTGTTTTTTTAATAAACCGATCGGGTCAGTTTTCGGCGGCGGTTAAAGTAACCCAGTTATTTGGCGCGCCGGAACATTTGCCTTTGGTGGAATTAATTGAAGAAAACATGAGTATTTTGAAAGGAACCGATGATGCGTCCAGCGCTTCTTTTCAGGTTCAGCGTTCAGGATTTGCCGCACTACCGGTGGTTGATGATAGTAATAAGCTGCTGGGACGTCTTGATATAACCTCTGCCAGTGAGCTGATTAATGAATCCTACGAACGCCAGGTGATGGCTACAGCGGGTATGGATGAAGATGAGGATTTATTTTCTCCGGTCGCAAAAAGTGCCAGAAACCGGGCCCTTTGGCTGGGCATCAATTTATTAACTGCGTTTTTAGCTTCCTGGTTTATCGGGATGTTCGAAGCCACCTTGCAGCAGGTTGTTGCCCTTGCCGTGCTAATGCCGGTGGTGGCCAGTATGGGCGGGATTGCAGGTAGCCAAACTCTGACGCTTATTGTCAGAGGCCTGGCCTTAGGTCAGGTAAGCCCGGCTAACCGGCGCGCGCTTATGATAAAAGAACTAAAAGTGGGCGGCGTTAATGGCGTAATCTGGGCCCTGGTCATTGGGATTGTCGCGTACTTCTGGTTTACCGATGTAATGTTAGGTGTCGTGATATGCCTGGCTATTCTGTTCAATATTGTCGCGGCTGCGCTGGCGGGTGTGTTGTTGCCCATTGTGTTGGATAAACTAAAAATCGACCCGGCCTTGTCGGGGTCGGTTATTTTAACTACCGTCACTGACATCGTTGGGTTTGTTGCCTTTTTAGGGCTGGGTACGCTGTTTTTACTTTAAAAACTAACCGGTATGCTGGCCTGTTAAACGGCCCCCGTGGGCCGGCCAGCGTATTGTTCTTGTTAATTGTGGTTGTTGGTTGCAAAATAGCCTCGTTTTTTCCTCCAACCTACAGACACCCGACCTCATGCAGACAGACGAACAGGCCCGCAATACACAAGTAGGCGTACTGTGCGCCATTGCGGCGTATACTATGTGGGGTGTGGCCCCTATCTATTTTAAACAGCTTCAGATTATCCCGGCAATGGAAGTGCTTATGCATCGGGTCGTCTGGTCGGTATTGATTTTAGTGATTCTTATCGGGGCGCTAAAACAGTGGAATAAAGTACGCCAGGCGCTTCGCTCTAAGCTTGTAATGCAGACCTTGTTTATCGCCGGATTGTTGCTAGGCGCAAACTGGTTACTGTTTATATGGGCCATTAATAACGATCATATTTTAGATGCAAGCCTGGGGTATTACATTAATCCACTATTTAATGTGTTTCTTGGGCGCCTGTTTTTAGGTGAACGGTTACGCCCAATGCAGCAGTTCGCCGTGGGTCTGGCAGTTATCGGTGTGGCTATTTTAATATTTTCTTATGGGCGCTTGCCCTGGATAGCATTAGTGCTGGCCTTTACCTTTGGCGTATACGGGCTGCTTCGAAAGCGGGTCGCTGTCGATACTCTGCCAGGGCTGTTTATCGAAACGCTGATGTTGCTGCCGCTGGCATTAATTTACTGGATATTTTTGGCCTCTGAACATGCTGACTTAACGCAAAACAGTGCCAATCTGAATATACTATTAATTGCTGCAGGTATTGTTACCACCGCACCATTGTTGTGTTTCACTGCTGCCGCCCGACGTATTATGTATTCTACACTAGGCTTTTTTCAGTATATCGGACCATCACTGATGTTTATTTTAGCGGTGTTTTTGTACAACGAGCCGTTGGATTCTGCGCGCTTAACCACCTTCGGCTTTGTTTGGGTGGCCTTGCTGGTGTTTAGTGTAGACTCTTTAAAAGTGTATCGTGAACAGCGTCGGATCCGCCGTAACAAAACAACTCACATAACTGACTGAAGCCGTTGTTGTACAGCCATTATATCGCTGGCAATACGGTTTCGGCCGCTATCTTTGGCCTGATATAATAAGTTATCTGCCTGGGTTACTGCCGCGTTCAGCCCGACGGGCATTGAAGTAAGCAGGCCAATACTGACCGATACATTGTAGGCTTTTTTTAACACGCGAAAAGTTTGTTTTTCTACATCACGACGAAAGGTATCTAGCCGCTTAAACGCCAGTTTAGGCGGGGTAGAGGGCAGAAAAACTGCAAATTCTTCACCGCCCAAACGCGCCACTACGGCATCGTCAAAATGATGTTTAAGCAACCCCGAAACCGTAGTTAACACCTCATCACCGGCATCGTGACCATAGGTGTCATTAATTTTTTTGAAAAAATCGAGGTCAAGCATAGCCAGGGCGTGACCATCAGCCTGATGACGCACCCGTGAAGTAAGTTTTTCGAAAAAGAAGCGGCGGTTGGCTAAGCCGGTTAAAAAATCGGTATTAGCCATGTTTGTTAATGCCTCTACATGTTCGATAAGCTCGATGTTCTGGCTTATTCGACACAAAAACTCTTCATGGCAATAGGGCTTAAGTAAAAAGTCATTCGCGCCCGATTTAATATAACGGGCAGAGTGCATGTCATTATTGCGTTCGCACACACTGATAATGGCTAACTGTTCTTTTGCGTAATCGGCGCGTAGGCTGGAAATTAACGCCGTGCTGTTTTGATCTTCTAATTCTGCACCGGTAATAACCACTTTAATATTGTGATTTTCTCTTAGAAGCTGGTGGGTTTGTTCAGCAGTAGCCGCTTCGTACGTATTAAAGTTATGGCGCTTTAATAAAGACACCATATGGCGGGCAGAGCTACGATCCTGACCGGTTACAATAATGCCAATATTTTTATTGCGTTCAAGACGGCCTAATAACCGGCTTAGGTAGTCATAAGTTTGGGCGTTTTCTTTCGGTATATAATCGACCACTTCGCGGCTCAACACATTACTGCGGGTTTTTGCGTCCATTCGGCCGGTAACCACAATGGTCGGCAAAATACTTTGTAAGCAAAAGTCGATAGCCTGACCACTTACTGCATCGGGTAAATTATAGTCAACAATGGCACACAAAAAACTTTCAGGGATAGTATTGGCAAACAGATGACGGGCTTCGGTCAAAGACTGCGCAGACACAGGCTCAAGACCTGCTTGCTGTACCAGCTTGACGATAATATTCATCGCCATTCTGCTATCTTCTATAATCAGCACTTTTGTTTGCATGTGACATACCGCCCAACCCAGTTCGATAGCACAATTGTGCGGTAACCAGAAGTTTCTTCAATTAGCCTTTAGTTTAGCATAGGCCAATACCAGCCACTTGGAGCCGAAATCATCAAAGTTTACCTGTACCCGGGAATGATCACCTGAACCTTCGTAATTTAAAACTACGCCAGCCCCAAACTTAGGATGCTCGACACGCTGACCTAACGCAAAGCCGCTATCTTCAAAGGCTTCGTGCGAAGCCATACGACTAAACCGGTTATGTACCGGGCGGGATATCTGGCTTTTAAGACGTACCTCTTGCACAAACTCGGCTGGAATTTCGCGTATAAACCGAGAAGCCGTATGAAATTTGTCCTGACCGTATACCCGACGACTCTCGGCATAGGTAATAAACAATCTTTGCATAGCACGGGTCATACCTACATAACAAAGTCGGCGCTCTTCTTCCATTCGCCCTGGTTCATCGTTGGTCATCTGAGAAGGGAACATACCTTCTTCTACGCCGGCCAGAAAAACCAGGCCAAACTCCAAACCCTTGGCGCTATGAATAGTCATCATCTGCACGGCATCTTGCTCTGAGTCAGCCTGAGTATCGCCAGCTTCTAACGAGGCATGGGCCAGAAACGCCGATATAGGCGTCATTTCTTCAGCTTCTTCCGGCACCACGAATTGTTTGCAAGCGGTTACTAACTCTTCAAGGTTTTCGATGCGGGCCTGGGCTTTTTCGCCACGTTCAGCCTGATACATGGCATACAAACCTGACTGTTTGATAGCTTTGTCAGCTTGTTCCTCTAGAGGCAGGTCTGCTGTTGATTGTTCAAGATCGGTAACTAATGCAGTAAATGACTGCAGTGCTTTTGAGGCCCGACCGGTCATACTGCCTTCTTGCAATAGCATATTACTGGCTTGCCATAGTGAGCACTGATGCTCACGCGCTGTTTGACGCACCTGGGTAATGGTTTTTTCACCAATTCCCCGACTTGGCGTATTTACCACTCGCTCAAAGGCGGCATCGTCATGGGGATGATTTATCATGCGCAGATAGCCCAGTGCATCACGAATTTCCTGGCGTTCGAAAAAGCGCAGGCCTCCATAAATGCGGTACGCAATACTTTCGTGTAGCAGGGCTTCTTCTAATACCCGCGACTGTGCGTTGTTTCGGTACAAAATAGCGGTATTGTTCAGGCTATAACCTTCGTCCAGCCATTTTTTTATTTGTGAAACAATAAAGCGAGCTTCATCCAACTCGTTAAAGCCGGCGTAAACAGAGATAAGTTCGCCTTCTTCACCTTCGGTCCATAGGTCTTTACCTAAGCGACCTGAGTTGTTGTCTATTACCGCATTAGCCGCGTTTAGTATGTTTGCTGTTGAGCGATAATTTTGCTCTAGCCTGATGGTAGAGGTGTCTTTAAAGTCTTTCAAAAAATTATGGATATTATCGACATTGGCGCCGCGCCAGCCGTAAATAGACTGATCGTCATCGCCCACAATCATAATATTGTTAGTTTCGGCGCTACATAGCATGCGCAGCCAGGCGTATTGAATGTTGTTGGTATCTTGAAACTCATCTACCAATACTGCTTTAAAACGGCGTTGATAATGTGCCAGAACTTCAGGGTTCTTGGCCCATAACTCGTGGGCTCGCAGTAAAAGTTCAGCAAAGTCGACCAGCCCGGACCGATCACAGGCTTCCTGATAAGCGGTATAGATTTCCTGCATTTTTTGTGCGGTAGCATCGCCGTGAGTTTCAATATGCTGTGCCCGCAACCCTTCGTCTTTATTACCATTGATGTACCACTGAATTTGGCGCGGGGCCCAGTGTTTTTCGTCAAGGTTCATGGCTTTTAGAATACGTCGCACCAGTCGATACTGGTCGTCAGAGTCTAAAATCTGGAAGTTTTCAGGTAGCCCGGCTTCGGCATGATGAGCCCGTAATAAGCGATGCGCTAAGCCGTGAAACGTACCAATCCACGTGCTGTTGAGGCCCCGGCCCATCAAGTGCTCAATACGACCGCGCATTTCACGCGCAGCCTTATTGGTAAAGGTCACCGCGAGAATAGAAAAAGGGGTAATGTTTTCAACTTCCATCAACCAGGCAATACGATGAACCAATACTCGGGTTTTTCCACTGCCAGCCCCCGCTAATACCAGCATGTTAGATAACGGAGCAGCCACGGCTTCACGTTGTTTGTCATTTAAGCTGTCGAGCAGTAAAGATACATCCATAAATAGTGGCTACCTGTATTCCAAATAATAAGGAAGTGAAAAGTTGCCATCAATTATGCCAGTGAACTGGGTGTTTATACAGGATTGTGTGCGGGATTTTTTTGCGGTGTAACTTACGGGGGTAGTGAGAAGAAAAGCTGAGCACCAGTGACGAATCACTGGTGCCAGAAAGTTCTATTTGAAGTAGTCGTCTACTTCACGCTCGGCTTCTTCGCGAGACTTACCATATTGCTGTTGCAGCTTTCCAACGAGTTCTTCACGGCGGCCGTCAATTTTATCAACGTCATCATCGGTCAGTTTACCCCATTTCTGCTGCACTTTGCCTTTCATCTCTTTCCAGTTGCCTTTTACTTTATCGTCGTTCATATCTTCCTCCATAAATGAGATTGGCTGTGACCGAATAATTCCAGTCTGCTTCAATAAATACAAAGCATAGGCTGTACCCAAAATCATATGAAGTATTTAAGTTTATGAAAAATAACATTTATTAGGTATTCAAGAAGGGCTAATTGGTAATTAATAGCCTTAATGAATTTGTGAAGTTCTGCATGTTTTACACGGCGTTGCATAAAAAAGAAATTCTACATCCTTTCTAGCAGGTTTTTTGATCAAACCAGCCTGCTCATCGGTACCAACCATTCACTCTGATAATTTGTACCTTTGGTGGTCTATGGCTTGAAATTTATCAGGCTGAGGCTACAAAATGGCACCTTTTCGATACGCTATCTTTGGGAGCAAGGCTATGCAGGCAAACTCGGCAACCACAGACTTTTGGCATGTGTTAAAACAAGAGGCCAAAACAATTGCAGACAATGAGCCTTTGCTCGCCAGCTATATCCATGCCTGTATTTTAACGCATCATAATTTTGAATCGTCTTTAAGCTTTATTCTGTCAAATAAAGTGGCAGACGATGTTATGCCTGCGCTGGCAATTCGTGAGGTCCTTGATGAAGCCTATCTGTTGGAACCGCAAATAACAGAATCAGCAATTGAAGATATCGAGGCCATACATCGCCGTGATGCTGCAGTTGAAGACTGGCTTACGCCGCTTTTATATTTTAAAGGCTTTCAGGCGGTACAAATTCATCGTATAGCGCATTATTTGTGGAACAAAGGCCGGCGTCAGTTAGCGCTATTTTTACAAAGCCGGAATTCTGTGACCTTTGGTGTTGATATTCATCCTGCTGCCCGAATAGGCAAAGGCGTTATGTTTGACCATGCCACAGGCATTGTAGTAGGTGAGACCGCGGTTATTGAAGACCATGTTTCGTTGCTTCAAAGCGTAACGCTAGGTGGTACCGGACACCAGTCAGGCGATCGTCACCCTAAGGTACGCCAGGGTGTGTTAGTGGGCGCCGGAGCAAAAATACTTGGCAATATTGAAGTAGGAGAAGGCTCGAAAGTGGGAGCTGGCAGCGTGGTTTTAAGCGATGTCCCCCCGCATACGACGGTAGTGGGAGTTCCTGCAAAAGTAGTTGGCCGGCCAACGTGCCCAAGACCTTGCGATTCAATGCGCCAAAATGTACTTGAAGACAACGGCCAGTTACAGCAGGGTAACTAGCTCTTCAAGACTATCAAGCTCGATATGCGGCAGTACCCTGACGTGTTCTTGTCGCATTATCATCTTCCGGTTGTATGCATACCACGCACTTTGTAAGCCCGCAGCAATGGCCCCATACACGTCTTTTTCTAAATTATCGCCAATGTGTAAGATCTCATGAGCAGGGATGTTTAATAATGTAACGGCTTCATCAAACATCGCTCTGGATGGCTTCATCGGACGTTCGATACTGGCGTGCAGAACCTGCGAAAAATACCGGCTGAGTCCGGTCGCCTCGGTATCTACATTGCCGTTAGTAATACCAATTAAAGGCAGTCTGCGGGCAAGTTTGGCCAGCGTTTGATGCATTTCATCGGTCAATACAAAATTGCTGCGCGCTGTGTAAAAGCAATCGAAACAAACTTTCGCCGCTTTTTTAACTTCGGTTTCATCGTCAATATCGTGCGTGAGGGCTTGTTGTAATGTTTGCATACGCCAGCGCCCCATGTCACTGGATAAGCGCGGCTCAGCGTCTAATAATGTTTGCTTAATATGATGCCACTGTCCTGGGCTCAAGGCAGCAGTGCGGGGGTGATGCTCAGAAATATGGTTTTTTAAGGTTGCTTCGGCCGCGCGAATTACCGGGCCGTTGTCATAAAGCGTATCGTCCAAATCGAATGTCATTGCTTTAACCGGACCTACCGGACGATAAAACCGCATGGCTGTCTCCTTTATTTTTTCCGTGCTTTGGGATGGGCCGAGTCATAGACCTTTGCCAAATGCTGAAAGTCCAGATGGGTATACACCTGCGTGGTCGACAAATTAGCATGACCTAACAATTCCTGAACCGAGCGCAGATCACCGCTTGACTCCAATACGTGGGTAGCAAAAGAATGGCGCAACTTATGAGGACTGATTTTACGGCCTAACCCCTGATTTATCGACATGGTTTCTAACCGGTTGGCAACCTGACGATTAGAAATACGGTTTTTATGTGAGCTTAGAAAAACGGCCGCTTCACCCGTTGGGCAAAGCTGAGGCCGTACTCTTAGCCACGCCGCCAACGCTTTGCGAGCCATACTCCCCATCGGAAGAATACGTTCTTTACTCCCCTTACCGCGCACCCGCAAAGTACCATCTGCCTGACAGTCGTTAAGGTTCAGGCCGGTTAATTCGTTAAGGCGTAAGCCGCAGCCGTACAGCAGTTCGAACATGGCTTTATCACGTACTATTAATAATGCACTGTCATCGTGACTAAGCAAATGCTGCATATCGTCAACCGATAACTGTTTAGGTAGCGGACGAGGTTGTTTGGGCGCCGAAATCCCTTCTACCGGGTTACTGTACAACTGCTGCTGTTCTATCAGGTAGCGACAAAAAGTACGTAGCGCTGACAATCGTAAGGCGATGCTGCGGGCATGCTGCCCCTGTTGTTTTGACAGGCTTAAAATACGTTTGATGTCGGTGGGGGTCAGTCCGGACCAGTCTGAAAGCTGTAGAGTTGTCGCCACAAAGCTCAGCTGGCGTCGGTAATTAGCAAGAGTATGCGAAGATAACCCACGTTCGATCTGCAAGTGAGTGATAAATTTTTCGAGCCAGTGGGCGCACTGATCAGACATCAAAGTAGATACAGGTTTAGAAGATGTTGCTTCAGACAACGTTAATAATCCAGTAAGTCGGGCAACACAATGTTTAAAACCTGCTGCAGCTGTTTTAATAACAGTGTGTCCATGTCGGGCGTAAAATGACCCGGATCGCGACTGCCTACCGCCACCATCGCGATAGGCTGCTTAGCGCCTAACAAAATAAGGGCTGCTGACTCAGCAATATTGTCTGCAAACAAAAGTTGGCGCTCGTGTTGGCTCAGGCGTCCAAAAAAGAAGTTGCTGTGCTTGAACCGTTTTTCCACAAACAGTCGCCGCTGCAGCTCTTGTAAGGCATGTGGGCCACTGAAAAGGTGCAGCTTGACCGACGTCAGATCTAACTCTTCCTGTAACACCTCTTCAAGTTTGTACTGAATTTCAGCGGCACTTTTACAGGTAAGCAGCTGTACATTCAGATCGGTATAAACCCGATAAATTTTTTCGTTTTGTCGAGCGACACCAATAAGCTGATTGAGTTTGTAATTTTGCTGACGTACTTTTTTTCGAAGCTGTTCACTTTGAATCTCAACTAAAGAGACACTGCCCCGGGCTTCATGTGGAATGTGTAAACGCTCTAGCAGATGCGGTTGTTGCTTAAAAAAATCGGGGTTTTTAAGTAAATAATCACTCACCTGATCAGCGGTTAGCGAACTTTTTTCAGCATAGGACGAAGAGAGTTTAATGGTTGGTTTTGTCTTCCCTGAAACATCGTTCATAACATCAATTGTCCGTCATAAATATGCTGTGCGGGACCGGTCATTTTAAGAACCGAACCCGGCCCCTGCCAGCGTATGCGCAAGCTACCTCCGGGTAAGTCAACCCGAACATCTTTGCCCAGTTTTCCCTGTAACTGCCCGATAGCCGCTGCTGCACACGCGCCACTGCCACAGGCCATGGTTTCGCCTACCGCACGTTCGAACACCCGCAGTTTAATATGACCTGCGTGCAGTATTTGCATAAACCCAATGTTAGCGCCTTCAGGAAACCTTTCGTGACGCTCTAACATAGGACCCAGCGTTTCGACCTGAGCAGTATCAATATTGTCAACTTCCAGCACACAATGTGGGTTTCCCATCGAAACCGCACCATAGAACAGGGTATGATTGTCTTCGCGAATCAAATACGTTTTTTCTTGTTTGTTCGCTTTTAAAGGAATTTTTGACGGCTCGAATTCCGGTTTTCCCATGTTGACCGTAACCTGCCCATCTTTTTCAAGATACAGCACCATTTTTCCGGCTTTGGTACTTACCAAAATTTTATTGCGGTTAATAAGCCCCTTTTGTTTTACAAAGCGCGCAAAACAACGCGCCCCGTTACCACACTGATTCACCTCACTACCATCTGCATTAAAAATGCGATAGTGGAAGTCTTGCTCAGGATCGTAAGGAGGCTCTACCATCAGCAGTTGGTCAAAACCAATACCAAAATGCCGGTCAGCCAGCTGCTGAATTTTGTCCTGTGAAAAATAGACATTCTGGGTAACGTTGTCGATCACCATAAAGTCGTTACCCAGGCCGTGCATTTTGGAAAATTGAATTTGCATTAACCGCTTACTGCCTGTCTGTATTAATCTCTAGTTTACGGAAGTTTATACTCGCCTTTCCAGAGATCTTTTTGTTTTTCTCGCTCACGTACTACCAGTACCTGATCTTTGTCGACTAAAATTTCAGCTGGTCGACACCGACTATTGTAGTTAGACGCCATTACAAATCCATACGCCCCGGCACTGCGGACCGCCAATAAATCATCCGGCGCTACGGCAAGCTGACGGTCCCGGCCCAAAAAGTCACCGGTTTCGCAGACCGGGCCTACTATGTCATAAATGCGTGAGGGGGCCTGAGTTTGCGTGTCTACCCGAATGATATTTTGCCACGCTGAATACAAAGAAGGACGAATTAAATCGTTCATGGCCGCATCTACAATAGCAAAATGCTTATCTTCTCCTTCTTTTATAAATTCGACCCGGGTGACCATTATGCCAGCATTAGCCGCTATTGCCCGGCCTGGCTCTAAAATAAGGGTCAATGCTTCACGTCCTTGCATGCGCTGAGCCAATGCCGCCGCGTACTCTTTAGGATGCGGAGGGGTTTCATCCTGGTACGTTACACCTAAGCCGCCACCTACATCTAAGTGCTGAATATGAATATCTTTATTCGCCAGCTCGTCGACCAACGCCAGCAGCCGGTCGAGCGCGTCAACAAAAGGGGCCAACTCGGTAAGTTGCGATCCTATGTGACAATCCATGCCCACAATTTTCAGGTGCGACATAGAGGCAGCCAGCTCATAAGCGCGTAGCGCCTGTTCCCGGGCAATACCGAATTTATTGGCTTTTAATCCGGTAGAAATGTAAGGATGCGTTTTCGCATCAACATCAGGATTGATTCTGAGTGAAATTGGCGCTTTAACATCCAGACTACTGGCTACCTGATTAATGCGATGTAATTCTGCTTCTGACTCAACATTAAAACAAAGAATATTTTGTTCGAGCGCATAACGTATTTCAGCAGAGGTTTTGCCTACACCTGAAAATACCACTCGCGACGGGTCGCCGCCAGCTTCGATAACCCGGGCCAGTTCGCCGCCCGAGACAATATCAAAACCCGAACCTAATTTAGCCAGTACACTTAGCACACCAAGGTTAGAATTAGCTTTTACGGCATAGCATATAAGATGAGGATGCGAACCTATTGCGTCGTCAAACGCATGCCAATGGCGCTCTAACGTGGCGCGAGAATATATGTACAGAGGGGTGTCGTGGTTAGCGACAATGTCGGCTACTGCCACATCTTCAGCGTATAAATGAGCGCCTCGGTAGTTAAAATAGTCCATCAGTTGTGTTCCTGAAACGAATCTAAAGTGACTTTATCTGTGTTTTCGGTACCGTTTTTTTCTGCTTCTTCGGGAAGGTACAGCGGGCCCCGGTAACCACAGGCACTTACAAATAATGCACTAACTATCAGGCAAAAGCGTATACAGGGTTTTCTTAACACGTAAATCCTGGCAAAAAATATCTCATGATGCCGTTATCATCGCATTGCCGAATGAAAATGCAAGAGTCAATACGGCTTCAGTTTGGGTGAGTATAGAGCATAGAACGGCGCAGGCCGGGGTAATTGATTTTGCTCACTTCAATAAGACTGCCAGAATTCGCAGTTGACCGCTATAAATCACAGTCTTATCAATGGTTCAATGCGATGAACTGCATTAAAAGCCCCGTTTGTATTGCATTAAATAATGCTATGCTAATGAGAGCAACAACCCGGTGACGCCATGTTTGTAACGCAGGCTTCCACTGTAACGATTTATCCAGTTAACCATAAAAGGCGCTACGATGGACTATAACACCTCTGAACTCTGCGATTTATTTGCCGACAGCGTCGACGTTGTCGATCCTATTTTTGCCAGCTATGGGGGCCGTTTTTCATTTGGTGGCGAGATTACCACGATAAAATGTTATGAAGATCGTGGCCTTATTGACCGGGTGCTGGCCCAGTCGGGCAGTGGCAAAGTTTTGTTGATTGACGGCGGAGGTTCTACCCGCCGTGCACTTATCGACGCCACCTCTGCCCAACTGGCAATAGACAACGACTGGGAAGGCATTGTGTGTTATGGCAGTGTCCGCGATGTAGACACCCTCAGTGATTTCGATATTGGCATTATGGCTGTGGCGACAATTCCCGTAAATGCGGAAAGCGAAAGCATTGGCGATGCTGATATACCGGTTAATTTTGGCGGGGTGACCTTCTTACCTGAAGATCACCTTTACGCCGATAGCACGGGTGTTATTTTATCGCCTGAACCACTGGATATCGACTAACCTTCAGGATGTTCAGACGAGCCTGGCGCAAATACTTCGTTAAGATATTGCGCCATTCTGATGCCTGCCTGCTGCAACCGTGTTTTAGCTTGTGGTAAGTGTTTATATAAATAGTCGTACGACATTTTATTGGCATCTTCAGGATAAAGGGTATCGCGCAAAGCCACACTTTCGGCAATCCAGTCATGCGGATTGGTGGTGTTCCACTGCACAATATTTTCAGGTGTTATTTTTGAGTCGAGCCAATTAGTCCACTCAGTAAAAGATAAATTGCGCTGAGCCAGCATCTGGGTGTCCCAAACCCGGTGCAAATTCGAGTCTTCCCAGAAAAACCGAACCTTGACATCATTCCCCCCCCTGTCAGTACCATTACCCGCATGTAAAGGCTGGTGCAAATCACCAATAATATGTACCACAAAGCGCAAAGCGAGCTGTTTATCTTCTTTGCTTGCCGAGGGGTCTTTAAGTGTCTTAGTAAAACGCTGCAGGGCTGAAGCCGCATCCCCTTGTTCTGGCGCGCCTACTTCGTGGTAATGTTTGTCTTCGGGCACCGTTACATAGTGAAATGGAGAGGCCGTTTTTTGCCAGAATAATGCCGGATTTGAACGTTGTTCGTCGGCATAGGTTGAGGCCTCAGCAAGCGTTTCGTTGGGCAGCAATTGCTCTACGGCGGTACTGGCAGCCGGGCTCAGATAGCGTTCAGCAATCGCTCCGGTTACGCGATGACCGGTCTGGCCCCAGCCCAGTGCCGGCAAGCTGGTAATTAATCCGGTGGTAAGACACGCTAGCAGCGTAAGGTTAGACTTTGAAAGCACCTGCATGGGTATTATTCCTTTATTGAATGAGCCTGATAGCCCCACCGGGCCATCAATTGTTGATCAACACCAAGATGATCTAAAATCCGTGCCACGACAAAATCGATTAGATCGGCAATAGTTTGGGGTTGGTGATAAAAGCCGGGCGCTGCGGGCATCATTACTACCCCCATTTGCGACAATTTGTGCATATTTTCAAGATGCAAAGTCGACAAAGGCATTTCCCGGGGCACCATAATTAATTGACCGCGCTCTTTTAATACCACATCGGCCGCGCGTTCTATTAAATTATCACTCGCGCCGCAGGCTACAGCCGACAACGTGCCCGTAGAGCAGGGGCAAATTACCATTTGCTTAGGCGCAGCAGAACCCGAGGCAACCGGCGAAAACCATTCCTCTTTACCGCACACCGTGATTTGGTCAGGTTTGGCATTAAATCGCTCTGTGAAAAAAGCTGCAGTAGCGTCGGGTTTCCCCGGTATCTTTATATTTTCCTCAGTAGCAAATACCACTTTAGCCGCAGAAGAAATAAGTACAAAAACCTGGTAGTCGGCCCGAACCAGCATTTCAAGCAGGCGTAATGCATAAGGAGCGCCCGAGGCGCCGGTAATGGCTAAGGTAATACGTTTAGTCATGATCTGAAATATCCGTGGGTAAATCGCTTAATGCAGTCAGTATGCGCTGGTGTATACCTTCAAAGCCGCCGTTACTCATTACCAGAATATGATCGCCTGAACAGGCTATACGCACAGCTGCATCAATAATATCCTGCACCTGTTGATAACATTGGGCAGAAGCGCTGCTGGTTTGTACTGCCTGGGCCAAAGACCAGTTCATGCCCGCTGGCTCATAAATCAGAATCTCATCAGCCTGTTGCCATGAGGCCGCCAATGTGTCTTTGTGAATGCCCATTTTCATGGTGTTAGAACGTGGCTCAATAATAGCGATAATTCTGGCTGTTCCGACTTTGTTGCGTAACCCAGCCACAGTGGAGGCAATTGCCGTAGGGTGGTGCGCAAAGTCATCATAAACCGTGACCCCGGCCACCCGGCCTTTTGTTTCCATCCGCCTTTTTACATTTTTAAACCGCTGCAAGGCGGTAATGGCATCGTTTAGCTGCACGCCCGCATGGTGCGCAGCGCCAATTGCCATTATGGCGTTATCGACATTATGCTGACCCAACAATGTCCAGTGTACCTCACCCACCACTTTGCCATGGTGTAACACTTCAAACGCACTGCCATCAGGCTGTATCAACCGGGATTGCCAGTGTGTGCCTAATTGCTGTTGTTCGCTCCAGCATCCCTTATCCAGAGTTTGGGTGATAGCGGGGGTATTATGGGGCGATAAAATCAATCCATTTTGCGGAACCATGCGCACCAAATGGTGAAACTGGGTCTGGATGGCCGCCAGGTCGGCAAAAATATCGGCATGGTCAAATTCAAGATTATTGATGACCAGTGTTTTGGGGCGATAATGCACAAACTTTGAGCGCTTATCGAAAAACGCGCTGTCGTATTCGTCGGCCTCAATTACAAAAAATGGGCTGTCACAGGTACGCGCTGAAATACCAAAATTTTCGGGTACACCACCAATCAAAAAACCGGGATTTAATCCCGCATCTTCTAATATCCAGGCTACCATACTGCTGGTGGTCGTTTTACCATGGGTACCCGATACGCCAATAACCCAACGGTCTTTGAGAAAGTTTTCAAGCAGCCATTGCGGCCCGCTGGTGTAATCCAGATTTCGGCTAAGTACATACTCAACCGCGGGGTTTCCTCGGGACATGGCGTTACCAATAATGACGGTGTCGGGTACCGGGTCAAACTGCTTTGGGTCATAACCTTCAGTAAGGGTGATACCCAGTGCTTCAAGCTGCGTGCTCATTGGGGGGTAAACATTTGTGTCAGAGCCTGTTACCGTGTGCCCCAGCGACTTTGCAATAGCCGCAATGCCACCCATAAAACTGCCACAAATACCAAGAATATGTACGTGCATAAAAAGTCTGTTTTTCTTGTTAGGATGATTACTTTACCAGAACCAGCATAAGCTGCGAATATCTCATTTCCCCTGAGTGGTGTTCAAAGGTACAATCGGCACCGGCCGGTTAAAAAAGAAACGATAGCTTTTGGTTCTAAAAACTACGTTAAACTGTGTTTGCATTGCGTTTTGCAATCAGAGCCTGGGTAAAGTCGTTACTTTTGCCAGGCCATATCATCAGAATAAGCAAACAATGTAAAACCAGCTATCCGGTCATGACATCATGTAATATTGAGTTACACTATTAAAAAACCCTACAAAACAAGGCAAAAGCACACATGAAACGTTTAAATTCGCAATTGCAGCACGATGGCGCTCCGCTAGAACTTATCCTGCTTATCAGAACCCTGCTCGCGGGTTGTAAAGAAATTTCGTTTCGGGTAAGTCAAGGAGCTCTGGCTGGTGTTTTGGGTTCCACGTTAAGTGAAAATGTTCAGGGCGAAACCCAGAAAAAACTAGATGTAATCTCTAATCAGATTCTTAAAGATACATTGCGTGACTCTGGCTATGTAAAAGCGATTTCGTCAGAAGAAGAAGATACGGTAGTGCCCTGTAACCCTGAAGGTAACTTTTTGGTCAGCTTCGATCCTTTAGATGGTTCTTCAAACACTGAAATTAACAGCCTGATCGGCACTATTTTTTCAATCACTCATGCCCCCCAGTGGATGGACGCTGATGATCCTTCTGCCTTTTTGCAGCCTGGGACGCAGATAGTTGCTGCCGGTTATGTCTTGTATGGCCCCTCTACTATGCTTGCTATGACTACCGGTCGGGGCACCCATATTTATACGCTGGATAAAACCCATGGCGGTTTTCTTTTGACTCATCCTAATGTACAGGTTCCTGCGCAGACCTCTGAATTTGCAATTAATGCATCAAATGAGCGCCATTGGGAACAACCTGTAAAAGATTACATCAACGATTTACTGGCCGGTACCGAAGGCCCCCGTGAAAAAGATTTCAATATGCGTTGGGTCGCCGCAATGGTAGGTGATATTCACCGTGTCTTATGCCGTGGCGGTATTTTTATGTATCCGTTTGATAAACGTAATCCGTCAAAACCTGGCAAACTGCGCCTTTTATACGAAGCCAATCCAATGGCCTTTTTAATGGAGCAAGCGGGGGGCCTTGCAAATACCGGTCATGGCCGCATTATGGAAGTTATGCCGACTGAAATCCATCAGCGTGTGCCCGTTTTACTGGGCTCTAAAGACGAGGTAGAGACTTGTCTTAGCTATTACCAGAAAGCAGCAGAATAAAAAATTGCGCGGCAAATGAGCAGCCGGCATGGCGGTGTACCATTGGTTGTTTTTATTTTGCCGCGCTAACCGTATACTTTAGCTGTTTGCTCAGGCAAGACAGGGCGATGCATTGCTTTGCCTGAGCAAATCTCCCTTAGTTTGATTTAACACATAGGAACCATTTATGAGTTTGAACACTGTACCTGCGGGTAACAATTTACCTGACGAAATTAATGTCATTATTGAAATTCCGGCCCATGCTAACCCGGTAAAATACGAAGTAGACAAAGAAAGCGGCGCCATGTTTGTCGACCGTTTCATGGCTACATGCATGCACTATCCGGTTAATTATGGCTACGTTAATAACACATTGTCAGAAGATAACGATCCCGTAGATGTTTTGGTTATGACGCCGTTTCCTATTCATAGCGGCTCAGTTATCAAATGTCGTCCGGTGGGTGTATTGAATATGACCGACGAGTCAGGCAAAGATGCCAAAGTTCTGGCTGTACCGGTAGACAAGCTATCTACAATTTACCGTGATGTTCAAGAAATCACCGATGTTCCAGAGCTGACAAAACAGCAAATTGAGCACTTCTTTACTCACTATAAAGATCTTGAGCCTGGCAAATGGGTGAAGATTGATGGTTGGGCAGATGCCGCCGCCGCTAAAGAAGAAATTGTAGGCAGTGTTAAGCGTTTCGAACAGTCTGCATAATACTGATATGTGTCTGGTAAAAATCCGGTATCGAAAGAGGCCGGATTTTTATGCCTGTTAATAATCCTACGCTGCCCATTATTACGTAAATTAAAAGAAAGAGTCCGATTTACTGCCTTACCTGATTCATATTCAAATCGCCAAAAGTATCCGGGTTAAAACGAATAAAAATAGATGCTGGTATTTTTCGAGCCATCGGTATTGTTTGCAATATTTATAAAAAGCGGGTGGCCACGCCTGAATCCTCAGCACTAACGTATTAACCAATAATGAAGTGCCTGAAAAATAGTATTCAAATTTTTTATCATAGATAAGCACGTAGAACCATCTCATTACAGGTTCAGATTTATGGCTGTAAATATTTAATTATCGGATAGGAAGATGAATAGTGTCGAAAGTGAATTGCGGGTACGCCTGTAGTTGACTACCAGGCAAAATATCTGACTCAATACAAAAGACTGCCGGCTAGCAGTACTAACCGGCAGTCTTTAAAAGTTGCTCGTTTATATTGTGGCAATATTTACGGCAATAAGCGTGTAATTAAGACTTACGACGGCTGGTAGCACCCAGACCTAACAAGCCTAGTGACATTATTGCGATAGTTGAAGGTTCTGGTACTTCAAATACTGCACTCACATCACCGGTAACGGTTTGCTCACCTTCTAATGGAATAGTGTCAAAATCGCCATCCACACGTACGCTCATGTAAAATGGGGTAGGCGATACAAAGTACGTATCACCATCGGCCGTTAATTCGAAATCGCGGAACATGAAATCAAACACACCGCCAAATCCATACAACAGACCTACATTTTGTGCCAGATTCTCACTTGAACCCAGTAGCATATCGTCAGCGGTATTCGACAGATCTAACGAGGCTACATCATTTGCTACGGTGTCTTGATCGGCATCTAAGAACAATGAAAACGAGCCAGACTCGGCAGTCAATGAGGAGTTAGAGCCCATTGCACCTGGCGTCATTACTGTACCTGTGGCTGTGAAGGTGGCATACAGGTTGTAGTTTGCGCCGATTACAGAATTAATCTGAGAGCTATTGGCCGTACCATCATTACCAAATAACTGGTTCATTGAAGCGAATGCAGTGGCCGTAAAGTTGCCGGCATCGTCAAAATTAATGACTTCGGTGTAACCGCCATTTAGCTTATCTGCAGTGATGACTTCACCACCATATGGGGTTTCATCAATCTGAAAGTC
This sequence comes from Alteromonas lipotrueiana, assembly GCF_019249245.1. Taxonomy (GTDB): domain Bacteria; phylum Pseudomonadota; class Gammaproteobacteria; order Enterobacterales; family Alteromonadaceae; genus Alteromonas; species Alteromonas lipotrueiana. The sequence goes on from NZ_JAESDK010000014.1 coordinate 48,918, forward strand.
TAAAAAATCAGCCTGACTTGAAAAAGAAGCTGCAATACCAGCAGTAAGTGCTAAAGATTTTACTAGTGTCTTAAGTTTCATATTTAGTACTCCAAAGTAAAAATTTAAATGAAGCTAGAATCAGCTTCTAATATTTAATTTGCAGACTATGTGCCAACTTGTATATCACTGATATTTAGCTAAATTTATATGTGATCTTAATTGTTTGTAAATTTATTTGACACTTTAGTATTAGATGATATTTGTCTAAATAAAAGAGGTTATTTATCGTGGCTTATATTGTCAGGCATAATTTTGGTAATAAGTTTTTTGCTATATCTTTACTATTAACCAAGAATTTTTAAAAAAGAATTAGAAAGCGATTTCAATATAGAAAACAGTAAGAGATGCTTATTGCGAAGTTATTTATAAAGAAGAATACAATTAGTTATAAAGGTTGAACGCTTAATAATTTTTATACGCCGAGTGGCAAGCTGAAGATAACGAATCAATAATTTTAAAAATACAAACTACTCGTGCTATAAAGTGACCGCTTAGCCATAAGGCTTGAATCGTACTTACGAGCTCACGTTACCAAAGTTGATGCTGATAAAATCAAAAAAGGCGACCCGAGGGCCGCCTTTTCAAACTTACGTGCGTACTATTAAGACTTACGACGGCTGGTAGCGCCAAGGCCTAACAGACCAAGTGATAATACCGCAATAGTTGATGGCTCTGGCACATCAAATACCGCACTTACGTCACCAGTTACACGTTGCTCACCTTCTAACGGTACAGTATCAAAATCACCATCTACACGCACACTCATATAAAATGGCGTTGGAGATACAAAATAAGTATCGCCGTCTGCAGTTAATTCGAAGTCACGGAACATGAAATCAAATACACCGCCAAAACCGTAAAGAAGACCTACGTTTTCAGCCAGGTTGTCGCTTGAGCCTAGCAGTTTGTCATCAGACGTATTAGCCAGATCCAGTGTCGCTACATCATTTGCAATGGTGTCCTGATTTTCATCAAGAAACAATGAGAACGAACCCGAATCAGCAGACAATGAAGAGTTGGCACCCATTGCGCCAGGAGTCATTACCGTGCCTGAAGCAGTGAATGTTGCATACAGGTTGTAGTTAGCGCCAATTACAGAACCAATCTGTGAACTGTTCGCAGTACCATCATTACCAAACAGCTGATTCATAGAAGCAAATGCGCTTGCTGTGAAGTTACCCGCATCGTCAAAGCTAATGATTTCAGTGTAGCCGCCATTCAGTTTATCAGCGTTAACAACTTCACCACCGTAAGGGGTTTCGTCTATCTGGAAATCAAGAAAGTCAGCCTGACTTGAAAAAGATGCTGCAATACCAGCAGTAAGTGCTAAAGATTTTACTAATGTTTTAAGTTTCATATTCCGAACTCCATATTCCAATTTGAAGTAATGCTTTAATAAGCGTCTAACTAGATACAGCATCTACCGTGCCAACTTTTAAGTAATTGATTTTAATATGTTTTTAGTTTTGATCTAAATCTTCTGTAAATTATGTCGACACATGGATTAGAAGTTAAATTAATGATTATTAAAGGTTTGTTTAATTACTAATCAAGTGTTTTGGGGTTTGAGTGTTGTATAGGGTTATATTCCTACCACCGCTAATAGCATTGCATCGCTGTGAGTTGTTTTGCTTCCTGTTCAAACTGTCCAGGAACCGATGGGTACACTCGGTTTGAGCTATAAATACTTTGATGCTATTGATACAAACGAGGACACTGACATGACGGTACAATAATAATTTGTACGAAGCGGGGTTGGAAAAACCATGCTACCTGAAAATTTATCCGGAGCGATACGCTTCCAATATCGAAAACACCAATCATTTCGCTTTTTACTCACCGTCGGTCAAAATTAGCCAACGCAATTTAGCGATAAGTTGCGGGTTAATATGTATCCATTTTATGAAATAATAGAGCCGATGAATTATTGAACACCAAGGGGTGAAGTTCGTGTTGAAATCAGTATTACTCTTATTGTTGCTGTGTAGCAGTATTGCATGGGCCGAAGAGCCAACAGAAGTCTACTGGGAAGATTTAGTGCCCGTTGGCTTTGATGAACAAAGTACGCGTTCAATAAATCATGATGGTAGCATGACTCAATTACAGCCGAATGCGCCGATAGTGCCAAAATACGATGGGAAACGTGTAAAGGTTCCTGGCTTTGTGGTACCGCTTGAAGGTACCTCTGAATTAACCACCGAGTTTCTTCTGGTTCCTTATTTTGGTGCCTGTATTCATGTCCCACCCCCTCCGTCAAATCAAATTGTTCATGTAACCTTTGAAAAGGGCGTTGCGATTGACGATTTGTACGATGCGGTTTGGGTTACCGGTGTATTGTCGACAGAAGGGTGGAAAGGCGATATCGCCACCGTGGGCTACCGTTTAACCGGAGAATCAGTCTCGGCTTTTTAAAGCGCTACCACCACGCTACGTATCGGTTAATGAGTTTGAATGATGGGCTGGCAAGCATTTTGAATAATGTTTAATTAAACCAGCCCGAGCATAAGAATTATGTGATTTTTTCCTGTTTGCCCGGGTTTTGTAACTGCGAAGTGTAAATACTTCAAACAATCCGGCGAGGGAAAACTCATGAAAAAAGCATTGGTAGTTGAAGGCGGCGCTATGCGCGGTATTTTTGCCGCTGGTGTGCTGGATGTCTTTTTGTCCAAGGGGTGTATGTTCGACTACGCTATTGGTGTGTCGGCCGGAGCGACTAACTTATCTACTTTCGCAGCTGGCATTCCGGGTCTTAGTCGTAAGCTTATTACCGACTATGCAACGCGACGTGAATTTTTTAGCCCGCTGCGCTTTATTCGCGGCGGTCATATGACCGACGTTCACTGGTTGTGGCATCAGGCCCGGGCGCAACTTGACCAACAGGGCTCTCAACGAGAAGGTACGTTACCTGTCTATGTGGGTGTTACCAATGTAGACACAGGTAAATGTGATTATTTACGGGCAAACGCCGACAATATTAATGACCTGATGGTAGCCTCGTGTTCTATTCCTGTCGCTTACCGCGATCAGCCTCAAATTGGTGATCATCGTTATGTCGACGGTGGAGTAGGCGACTCAATTCCGGTACGCAAAGCCTACGAAATGGGAGCTCGGGAAATTACGGTAGTATTATCGCAGCCATTAGGATTTTCTAAACCGTCGACGCATTCGGGTTGGTTGCTTGAAAAGCTTTATGGTCATCAACCGGCCTTACTTTACACTTTGTTACAGCGTCCGCAGATCTATAACGATACCTTAGCGTTTTTGCAAAATCCGCCTGCCGATTTGCAGTTAAACATTATCGCCCCACCCGCCGGATTTAATGTAAAAAGGCTGACCATGGACCGCCACAAACTTGATCGCGGTTATAAGCATGGAAAAATTGCTGCGCTACGTATGCTCAGACGGGCTCGACGCGCAGCATAGACAATTATTGTTCGGGTGTATAAATATGCTCTGCACGGCTAAATAAAAGCCACGAAGTCAAAATGTACTTATCGTTACTCTTTGGCACCTGCCCACGATGGGTATGTGTAAAGTACGCAGGTGCAATAACCATAGTGCCGGCTTTGGGTTTGATTGACCGGTTCTGATAATAAAAGTCGGTTTCTCCCCCTTCTTCCACATCGTTAAGGTAATACATAAACAGCAGGGTACGATGCAGAGCTTCATTGTGGGGCAGTTGTGGAAACACTTCTGAATGCCAGTAGGGATAACCGCCTTCGCCTGCCGTGTAACGCTGAGCGTTAATCTCGCCTACCCGAAACAGGTAATTTAAAAGGTTGGGTAAATTGGGTTTACCTACTTCTTCAAAATTTTGGCCCGTAAGTTTGACCGGCTCGCCGGTTTCAGGATGGCGAACTGTAAGTCCGATAGGGCCTACCAGCGCGAAAAAATATTTTTCGATATAGCTAAGTAGTGCGTTTCCGGTCTTCTCCATGACGGGTTTAAATAAAGGCGCAAATTCATTGTTGTCACTAAACGAGACATCAACGCTACGCTTTTTATCAAGATCGATACCGCCGCCGGTTTTACCGGCGACCAAATTTGGACTTTGGTCAAACTGAGTAATAATGTCCTGACACAACGAGCGCGGCAAAACATCCTCAATTACTTCGATAAAATCGGTTTTTTCACCGTACATGCTTATTACTTCCTAACTTATTTTTCTTTGAAATGCGCCATTAACTCATTTTTGACAGCATCTGAAATGGGGGCAGAACGCTGGCTTTTAAAATCGAAGTGCACCAGAGTTGTGGTACCGGTGGCGCATTTCACATCGTTTTGCCAGGCTTCTTGTAACGTTTCAAAAGAACTTTTACCGACCCGGCTGATAAACGTCTTGATAGTAACCGGTTTGCCGTAAAATAACTGGGCATGAAAGTCGACATGATAGCTGGCCAGAATTAAAGGCCAGTTCGTTAAGTCCAGCTCTGGGGTAAAAAAGCGAAAGATGGGATCCCGGCCTGCTTCAAACCATTGCACCAGAGCGGTATTGCCCACATGACCCAATGCATCGGTTTCGCAAAAGCGTACATCAAAAGTAGTTTCTAAAGGCAAGTTTTCAGACATTATACAACTTGTTAATTAATCGTTATAAGGGTTTGCCCACCATAGCATGGCGGGCAATAGGGTCAATATCAGCGTTGTTGTTCAAGCAGCGGCTTCAAGAAACGCCCCGTATGGGAAGCTTCAACTTCAGCCACTTCTTCAGGGGTACCTTCGGCAATAATTAAGCCTCCCCCTGAACCACCTTCGGGGCCCAAATCAACAATCCAGTCGGCGGTTTTTATTACATCAAGGTTATGTTCGATTACCACCACTGTGTTGCCATGGTCGCGCAAACGATGCAATACGGCCAGCAACTGTTTGATGTCGGCAAAGTGCAAGCCAGTTGTCGGCTCATCTAAAATATATAAAGTTTGCCCGGTATCGCGTTTTGACAATTCCCGCGCCAGTTTCACCCGTTGAGCTTCACCGCCAGAAAGGGTGGTGGCCGCCTGTCCCAGCTTGATATACGCCAAGCCAACATCGGTCAGAGTTTGCAGTTTTCGGGCAATAGACGGAATAGGGTCAAAAAACTGTCTGGCTTCTTCTACCGTCATACTTAGCACTTCATTAATATTTTGCCCTTTGTACTGTATTTCGAGGGTTTCACGGTTATAGCGCTTGCCCTTACAAACATCGCAAGGCACATACACATCGGGTAAAAAGTGCATTTCTACCTTAATAACCCCATCACCCTGACAGGCTTCGCAACGACCGCCTTTAACATTAAAGCTAAACCGCCCGGGTTTGTACCCACGTGAGCGGGCTTCCTGAGTGCCTGCAAACAGTTCACGAATTGGTGTGAATATGCCAGCGTAAGTAGCCGGGTTAGAGCGAGGCGTGCGCCCGATAGGGCTTTGATCAATATCGACCACTTTGTCGAGCAAGTCTAAGCCTGACATGCTTTTATGAGCAGCGGGTTCATTCGCGGTGGCATTGTTTAGCTCGCGTTGGGCTATACGGTAGAACGTATCGTTTATCAGAGTTGATTTGCCTGAACCCGATACGCCGGTAACACAGGTCATCAGCCCTGCGGGTATTGCCAGGGTAACATCCTGCAAATTATTGCCCGTAGCGCCTTCCAGGGTTACCCACTTGTCTTTTTGAGGCGGGTTTCGCTGTTCCGGAACTTCAATTCTCTCTCGACCTGAAAGGTATTTCCCGGTAAGTGAGTCTTCACAATTTAGTATATCATCCAGTGAGCCCGCTGCAATAATTTCTCCACCGTGCGTGCCGGCTCCCGGCCCAATATCAATCACATAGTCTGCTTCACGAATGGCGTCTTCGTCATGCTCAACCACCAACACGGTATTGCCCAGGTCGCGTAATCGGGTAAGGGTTTTTAAAAGCCGCTCATTGTCGCGCTGATGTAAGCCAATAGAAGGCTCATCCAGTACGTACATTACGCCCACGAGGCCCGCGCCAATTTGGCTGGCCAGACGAATACGCTGCGCTTCACCGCCAGACAACGTATCGGCGCTGCGTGACAAGCTTAAGTAATTAAGGCCCACATTGATCAGAAAGCTCAGCCGGTCCTGAATTTCTTTAAGAATTTTTTCTGCAATCTGACCTTTCTGGCCGGGCAAATCCAATGATTCGAAAAATTCAAATGCACCGGCAATCGACATATCAGCGATTTTGGGTAAGTTCGTATTTTGAATGAAAACATTACGCGATTCTTCGCGCAAACGCGACCCTCCACAGCTATTACACGGCTGCTGGGCAAGATATTTGGCGAGCTCATCACGTACGGCATTTGACTCGGTTTCCCGATAACGCCGTTCCATATTTGGAATAACGCCTTCAAATGGGTGCTTACGCTCCATAATGTCGCCGCGGTCATTGATGTATTTGAACTTCAGCGATTTGCCCTTTGAACCATACAGCACTATATCCTTGGCTTTGGGGGGTAATTCTCCAAAAGGCTTGGTTAAATCAAAATCATAATGGTCGGCTACGGCCTGCAGCATCTGAAAATAATAATAGCTGCGTTTGTCCCAGCCGCGAATAGCGCCTCCGGATAAACTTAGTTCATCGTTTGTCAAAATTCGGGTGGGATCAAAAAATTGTCGGGTGCCCAAACCGTCACAGGTTGGACACGCACCCGCCGGGTTATTAAAGGAAAACAGGCGCGGTTCGAGTTCGCTAATACTGTAACCACAGTGAGGGCAGGCAAAGTTGGCAGAAAACACCGTCTCTAAAGCGTTGGGGTCGTCCATGTCAGCAATTTTTGCATTGCCACCTGACAGCTCCAGTGCGGTTTCGAAAGACTCTGCCAGTCTGAGCTGCAAATCTTCGCGTACTTTGAAGCGGTCCACCACAACTTCAATGGTGTGTTTTTTATGTAAATCGAGCTCTGGAGGATCGGAAAGATCGCACACTTCACCATCAATTCGGGCACGAATAAATCCCTGAGCGGCCAGGTTCTGCAGCATTTTGACATGCTCGCCCTTTCGGTCTGAGATAACCGGGGCCAACAACATTAGCTTTGAGCCTTCAGGCATTGCCAGTACTTTATCTACCATCTGACTGATGGTCTGTGCATCCAGCGGTACATCGTGAGTCGGGCAGCGTGGTGTACCTACCCGGGCAAACATCAGGCGCAAATAATCATAAATTTCGGTGATGGTACCCACAGTAGAACGTGGATTGTGCGAGGTGGATTTTTGTTCGATAGAAATGGCTGGAGACAGCCCTTCGATATGATCCACATCGGGTTTTTCCATCATTGATAAAAATTGCCGAGCGTAGGCCGACAGAGACTCAACATACCGGCGCTGGCCTTCCGCATACAGCGTATCGAAAGCGAGGGAGGATTTTCCCGAACCAGATAACCCGGTGATCACCACCAGTTTGTCTCTGGGAATTGTTAAATCGACATTCTTCAGATTGTGGGTGCGGGCACCACGTATTTCGATTTTATCCATTGAAACCCATCAATTGCCAAAAGATCCAGTATGCCATACTGAGTCTTGAAAATAATCTTTAGTTACGCCTGCAGCCCTGTGCAGATCACCTTGAAGGGGTAATCGTCCAATAGGCGCAGGCAGAATTTATGGTACACTTTGCAGCTTATTAAATGCAGGGGAATGGTAAGGTTTTGAACGCGATAGAGTTACGTGCGGCCCTCACTCTGGCACTGGTTTATGTGTTGCGAATGATGGGATTATTCATGGTAATGCCGGTGCTGGCTGTTGCTGCTATGGACTATCCTGACTACTCTGCGGTGTTGGTTGGCTTGGCCATAGGAGGTTATGGTCTGACCCAGGCTGCCTTACAAATTCCTATGGGCATGTTGTCAGACCGCTGGGGCCGAAAACCAGTAATTCTATTGGGCCTGAGCATTTTTGCTTTGGGCAGCTTTGTCGCTGCGGCGGCTGATAGCCTGACCATCATGGTGGTGGGCCGAATTCTTCAGGGCGCAGGCGCTATCGCCGGCGCTATTATGGCTCTGGCCACCGATGTCAGCCGTGAAAGCCAGCGGGCCAAGGTTATGGCGGTCATTGGTATCGCAATTGGTTTTTCTTTTTACCTGGCTGTGTTGGTCGGGCCGCTTATTGCAAAGCAATGGGGACTGACCGGAGTCTTTGCTTTAACCGGCTTATTTGCGTTGTGTTGTATGCCACTTATTCAGTGGGCAGTGCCTACCGTGGTCATGTTTAATAGCGCCGATGTGCTGCCCCGTGCAGGTCAGCTTCAACAATTAATCTTCTCATCGCAACTGTGGCGCCTGAATATCAGTGTGATGGTATTGCATATGATGATTACCTTGTTGTTTGTGCAATTGCCATTGACGCTGGTGCATTTTGATATGACGCTTGAAAGTCATTGGCAACTGTATTTGCCGGTGTTGGCAGCCTCGATACTGGGCCTTATTGTTATGATGGGCATGGCCCGGGGCAGAATGCCCCGATATCTGGTATTGCTGGCGGCAGTATTTATGGCCTTGGCATTTACGCTGCTGGCCTACAACGACGGCAATCAATGGCTGGTTGTAACCGCAGTTATTATGTTTTTTACCGGCTTTAATTATTTAGAAGCCAGCTTTCCCGCGTTGGTCTCCAGCATTGCCCCTGCGGGCAGCAAAGGAACCGCCATGGGGCTGTATGCCAGCTTTCAGTTCTTTGGGGCATTCCTGGGAGGCGTTTCTGCGGGGTTAGTAAGCGATTACTTCAGCGCGGCCGCGGCGTATGGTGTCGGGGCTGTAGCCGCCGTTATCTGGCTGTGGGTTTTAGCGGGATTGCGGGAGGTGTCACGTCTGAAACGCGTGGCTTTACATACGACGGTGGCGATTAACCGTGAAGTAGAGTTAGAGGTTGCCCTGGCCCAATTAACCGGGGTGGAAGAAAGTCAGACCAACGCATTAGAAGGTGTGGTATACCTGAAGGTAAATCGCGACTTCGACCACATAAAAGCGACCGAAACACTGCGCCATTTTGAACATTAATCGACGATTGTCTGTAGCATAAAAGCAAGTTATTCATACAGCAGTTTGTGCAAGACTAAGGGTTTTCATGAAAGTAGATTTATCTCAGTATCAGGGAATTGTGTTTGATATGGATGGCACATTGCTTGATTCAATGGGCTCTCATATTAAAGCGTGGCAGCAAACCTGTGAACACTATGATTACCCGTTTGACCGGGAATACTTGCATAGCCTTGGGGGCGTACCCAGTATCGCGACGGTAGAAATGTTGAACGAGAAATACCAGTTAGATCATTCTCCTGAAGCGGTGGCCCGCTACAAAAGTGATGCCTGGTCAAAGCTGGATCATAACCCCACGCTTATTGAACAAACCATGGAAGTATTTGAATACTACCGTCCCTCGATGAAAATTGGAGTAGGCACTGGTGCAGGCCGCAGTCAGGCTGAAGAGCTGTTGACTTACCATGGCTTGTTAGAGCGTATTGACGTACTGGTCACCTCAAGTGATGTGAAGCAGGGCAAACCGCACCCGGAAACCTTTTTGACGGTTGCTAAGCATCTGGGCGTAGCGCCCGAACACTGCGTGGTATTTGAGGACACTCAAATTGGTCAGCAAGCAGCACGGCGGGCGAATATGGATTGCTTTTTAGTACGCGGCGGCGTTATTCAAATACCCCACACATCTTCAAAATGCTATGACACGTCACAATAATAAGTTTGGTCAGTAACTATGCAGCGTACCGTGCGACAGACAATGGGAAATGTTTATATTTCTCGCCTGGCCGGAGCATTTATGCTTTTGATAATGGGCGGCTGTGCTATTGATGTAAGCACGGCCACCTTTGTGCATCAGGACAATAAAGTCACGCCAATTGATACCACTCAGCTCCATCAGCGGGTTAACCGCGATGAAGCAGAAGTTTCGATAACTTCGGTCGAGCTGACTAATGCGCAGGGCGTAGAGCTTAAAGGCATCGCAGTTTCGTACCCGAACCCTGTGGTCAATATTGTCTTTTTTGGAGGCAATGGAACGACGATTTCAAAATCGTCAGGCTTGGTCCATCGATTTGGCAAGTTGCCCGCTAATATTTTATGGGTAGATTATCAGGGGATGGGCGCCAGTCAAAAAGCCTCAGGCATGCGCATGGCTAATATCAAAGCCGATGCATTGCAGGTTTATGACTACGGACACAGCGTTTTTCCCGAAACGTTACCCACGGTAGTGCATGGTATGGCTATGGGCAGCATTTTAGCCAGTTATGTGGCATCGGTGCGCGAAGTCGATGGGCTAGTACTTGATGGCGCCGTTAATCGTATTACTGATGTGGCTCAAAATATGGTGCCAGAGTGGACTAAGTACTTCACCTACCTCGCCGTATCGGCAGACCTGGCAATGGTGGATAACGCGGATTATATACGCAATTACCATGGCCCGCTGTTGATACTGGCAGGCCGCGACGATGAGCTGACCCCGGTTTCATTTGGTCGGGAGCTGTATGATGTGTCGCCAAGCTACAATAAGGAAATTATTATTGTTCCGGGCGCCCGGCATGCCGAAAATATGGAGCACTACAAAGTAGTGCCCCGATATCGAGAGTTTTTAAACTCTTTCGAACAATACCCAGGTTACTGACTATCGCTGTTATTGGTGCTGGGCGAGTGACGAAACTCAGTGGGGGTCGAGGTCGCGAAGAAAGCAAACATAGTATAAATGGCGGTGTTGGTTTTCAATGCTTCCTGGTCAACCTTATCTAATGTATCGTTACGGGTGTGGTGAAAGTCAAAATAGTCGCTGCCATCAGGGTTAAAGTTTACCGCCGGCTGGCCCGCTTCACCCAGTGCGCTCATATCCGACTGCCCCTTGGCGGTATTGGTGTCAGCCATAGTTACGCCAAGTGATGCCAGTTCTTTGGCAAAGGCCGACATGGCAGGCAATGCATCAGGATTAATTCCCGGTTCTAATTCATAAATTTTACCATTACCAAAGTCCCACTCGGCGCCGATAACATGCTGACTCATCTCATCTTTGTGTTGTTTTACATAGTCTTTTGCGCCTAAAAGTCCAACTTCTTCGGCCGCAAACAAAATCACTCTTAGGGTGCGGGCAGGGCGTTGTTTGAGCGTAGCAATATAATGACCTGCTGCCATGGTAATACCCACACCAATTCCATCGTCTATTGCACCGGTGCCCACATCCCAGCTGTCCAGGTGAGCGCCTAGTGTGACCAGCTGTTCAGGCATCTTACTGCCAGTAACTTCACCGATAACATTAGCTATTGTTGTTGTTTCGCCCGTAGGGCCACTGGCATTCGTTGTTAACGAAAAAGTGACTGGCTTGCCGCGTTTCAAAGCATTTTGCAGCAAGTCGGCATCAGGATTAGAAATGGCTACCGCCGGAATTTTTTTAACGCCTTCGGTATAGCGAGAAACCCCGGTATGCGCGAATTTGTTTGAGTCGGTTCCCACCGAACGCATGATAAAGGCAACCGCGCCTTTTTTAGCTGCTTCAGAAGCACCAACAACGCGTGCGCCCACTGCTTTTCCATAACCATGACCGTCTTTATGACGCTCCATTTTGTAGGAAATAAACGCAATTTTACCTTCCAGTTCATCTTCTGAAGCCGCTTTAAGTGCTGCCAAATCAGCAAACTCTACTACTTCTGCTTTTAGGGTTTTACCATTAGTACCTACACTATTGCCCAAAGCCAGCGCCGCGACTGAATGCGGAAAGGGGCTGGATATTTGTGCGCGCATATCACCACGTTGCCATAGCTGAGCTTCGCTTTCTTCGGTCCAGACTTTGTCAAAACCTAACGACTTCATTTTATCTACCGCCCATTGTACTGAGCGTTTTTCACCTTCACTGCCTACCAGCCGGGCACCTACCTCGGTAGTTAAAGACTCGATAAGCTGGTACGAAAGATCGTCCTGCAAAGCTTGCTGTTTCAGCGTTTGCAAAGTTTCGGTTTGAGTTTGGGTAAGACCGGTAGCAGCAAGACTAACCTTATTAACCATAAGCATCGACAGCATTAAGCCTGCTATCGATACAGTGAGAACACTAATTTTCATTTAAATCCCTATTGCAAATATAAGATGCCAAAACCTAAGTGTGACGTTATCCAGCGCTGAAGGGCAACATTAATACGATGACCCTCTGACTATTTACGGCTTACTTCGGTTGCGCGATGTAACCTACCTGGGTGTTGGCCACATGGTCATGCAAACACCGGCGGGGTTTACCAAAAATAAACAGAATATCAACCAAAGCGATACCTGCACCGACTACGGGCAACGAATAGGCAAGTAAAATGGGCAGGTGGCGCCTGAAAACATAGCGGCTGAATGTGGCAGGCTGGCTGTTTAACGTTTGCACCTGAATATTTAAAAAATATTTACCGATAGTTTGGGCGCGGGTCGCAATTAAATAGCCATTTAGTATCACAAACATCAGTATCCCGTAACCCAGCCCCCAGAAAAATGCCTGGGTCAGGACACTCAAGTCATTCTGTTCAGTATTGCTGAGCTGTTGAAACAGAGGGGAGGCAATAATCCAAAATGGGATGGTGGCTAACGCATTAACGAGCATATCGATTAGCGCCGCGGCAAAACGTTCACGTCGGCGCGCTACCGCAAACCGCTGAATATCGTTGATTTCGTCAAGCTCAGCATCGTTTTGTAAACGCTCCTGATGGGCAGCTTGCGCTTCGCTAATGCGTTGTTTTAACTGAGCTGCGCGTTCAGGGTAAGCATCGGCGTCGATAACAAGCAGCGCTTCGCGTAATTCGGCTAGCGAGTAGTCAGTATAATTTGGAGACGTCACAGGCCACCTTTATCTTATTTATTGTTTAATAAGTGTACCTTACCTCTGGTGACCAACAAAAGTCCTGTAAGGTTTGAAACCTGGGTTAAATATTAACAACCGACTCACGTTTTACAATAGTCGGGGTGTACTTATAGGTGCTGCCCATTTGCGGCTTTTCGCCACGCGCATAGGCCAAAGCCAGTTCGGCGGCCTTTGCTGCCATCATTTCAACCGGATAACGCAAGGTGGTCAGCTTAGGGCGACAATATTTGGCAAGCAGAACATCGTCATAGCCGATAATTGAAACCTGTGAGGGTATATCTACATGATGATCTTGCAGCATAGTTATAGCGCCTGAGGCCATCGCATCGTTGTAAGCCAGCACACCGGTAAAAGGGATGCTTTTTGCCAACAGATTCTGCATCGCTTTTTCACCGCCTTCCTGATCCGGGGTGGCGTATTCAATATGACTTGTTGGCAATGTAAGACCTGCCTGGGCGAAAGCTTGCTCAATACCTTCAATACGCTGAATAGGGTCGACAATTTGATAGCGACTACTTATTACCGCGATATCTTTGTGACCGCTTTTTATCATGTGTTCGGCCATTAAACGGCCGCCGGTGACATTGTCCAACCACACACAGCGATGGCTAATTTCAGGAATATACCGGTTTATCAGCACAAACCCCGGTACCTGGCGTGCAAACTCAATAAGTGTCTCATCGTCAAGGGCTTTACTATGCACAACCATGGCTTCGACCCGATGTTCAAGTAGGGTTTCAATGGCCTTTAACTCGGTTTGTTTCTCAATTGAGCCAGCGCTCATTAGTATTTGAACATTATGTCGCCGGGTAACCGTTTCGATGCCATGGGCCAGGGTGGCAAAAAAGGGGTCGAGAAGCTCGGCAATCACTACGCCTAGCGAGGCGCTTTTCTGTGTCACCAATGCCCGTGCATTTGCATTGGGCCGGTAACCCATTTCCAGCATAATTTTTTTGACCCGTTCGCGGGTTTTATCCCCAACTTTGGGCCCGTTATTAATAACGCGCGACACAGTGGCCAGCGAAACGCCAGCGGCATTAGCAATGTCTTTAATGGTAGCCATGAAACGTCCGGGTATCCTTTTTAAACAGTAAAAGTTATTGGCGAAAGGGAGGTTAGCACGAACAATAAAAAATTAACCGGGTATCAGGAAAAAATTTTCCCTATAAAATTATTTTTTAGCAAAGAATCTTAATTTCACGCTTTTCACCAGCAGGGAAAACGTATAACCTAGGCGGTCAGTGTATACCACTTTATCGAAATTCAAAACCTACATAGTATGGTGAAGTCTGCAGACGAATCAGAAGGTGAATATGGCGCAGGAAACATTGCAGAATCATAAAAAAACGAGCGGATGTACGGTGTCAAAATCAAATTTCGGAACCATCGGCACCGAAACTGTTGATTTGTTTACACTGAAAAATACCCACGGTATGCAAGTGAGTATTACAAACTTTGGTGGCATTATTACTGCGCTTGAAGTTCCAGACAAGCACGGCGTGACAGCGAATGTTGTAGCGGGACTTAGTAATTTGTCTGACTACATCAACGATGATGCATGTTTTGGAGCAATCGTCGGTCCCTATGCCAACCGTATAGGAAATAAAGGATTTTGGCTCGATGGACGTTTTTTTTCGCTACATAATAACGAAGGTGATAACACATTACATAGTTCTGTTGCCGGCGTGCACAAAAAACTATGGCATGCGACACCCATCTGCACTGCAGATGAAGCTTCGGTAAAGCTGGCAACGACGAGTCAGGACAAAGAAGGCGGTTTTCCGGGTAATCTGGAAATAACGGCAACCTATACATTAAATAATCACAACGAACTTCGCCTTTTGCTGGAAGCCACTACCGACCAGGCTACACCGGTAAGTCTGACCGGACACAGCTATTTTAATTTGGCGGGGCGCGGTACGGCTATGTCTCACACTCTTATGCTGAAAGCTGAACATTTTTTACCCGTAGACACGGCGCTTATTCCAGAGCAAACACCAGCCCACGTCGCAGATTCGCCATTTGATTTTCGTCAGCCGCGTGCTATTGGCGGGCAAATAGAGGCGGCCCACCCTCAGCTTAAATTGGGTAATGGCTACGATCATACATTTGTTATCCCCGATGTGTATCGCAATGGCAACATGCCAATAGCTACAGTGACTGAGCCTTATTCGGGAAGGATATTAGAGCTTTTCACCACCAGCCCGGGCGTACAGTTTTATTCGGCAAATTATTTGTCGGGGTGCGGGCCAAACCGACAGGGTGAGTACTATCAAGACCGCGAGGCTTTCGCCCTGGAGCCTCAACAGTTTCCAGATGCCCCGAATCAGCCGGCGTTCCCAAACCCGGTATTGCGACCCGGCGAAAAATATGAAAACCAGATAGTGTATAAATTCAGCACCTTATAAGGTACAGCCAACAGGTATTACCCATTGTGCTACGAGTGAGGGGTAATCGTTTACCTAAGCGTGGGTGTGAAATTACGACGAAAATCGTTTGCAACAACTATTGAAAGAGAATTTTATGACCGTTAACTTCGATCCAACTGAGCACCCTCACCGCCGGTTCAATCCTTTATTAGGTGAGTGGGTTTTGGTCTCGCCCCATCGGGCCAAGAGGCCGTGGCAGGGTCAGTCTGAAGCGCCGGCGCAAGCTGAGCAACCTGAATACGACCCGGCATGCTATTTATGCCCCGGAAATACTCGCATCAATGGTGAAAAAAACCCTGATTATTCATCTACCTTTGTATTTCAGAACGACTTTGCGGCATTGCAGGAACACACCCCTGAGGCTCGCCACGACGATCCGCTCTTTTCAATGCATTCTGAACAAGGCTGTAGCAAAGTAATATGTTTTTCGCCGGATCACAGCAAAACCTTACCAGAGCTCACCAATTCTGAACGAGCTTCGGTGGTTAAAACCTGGGTAGAGCAAGCGCAGGCGTTATCGCAGCGCTATGAGTGGGTACAAATTTTCGAGAACAAAGGCGCAGCGATGGGGTGTTCTAATCCTCATCCCCATGGACAAATATGGGCTCAGCAACATCTGCCAACTCAGGCTGAAAAAAAGCTGACTCAATTTAAAGCGTATTTTTCACAGCATAAACGTAGCTTGCTGGCCGATTATGTCGAGCGTGAAATTACCGCCCAGAAGCGGGTGGTCAGATTGAATGACGATTGGGCGGCTATTGTGCCGTATTGGGCAGCCTGGCCCTTTGAAATATTATTATTACCGCGTTTTGAGGTGGCCTCTATTACTCAGTTAAGTGAAAAACAACAGCAAAGTCTGGCTGACATTGTGGGTCAGATTACAATTTGCTATGACAACTTGTTTACTACTTCGTTTCCTTATTCGATGGGGTGGCATAGTGCCCCGGCAACTAATGATGAGCATAGCGGCTGGGGTTTGCATGCTCACTTTTTTCCGCCGTTACTGCGCTCTGCAGAGGTTAAAAAATTCATGGTAGGCTACGAAATGCTTGCCGAGGCCCAGCGCGATTTAACCCCCGAACAAGCCGCCGAACGGCTTAAGGCTCAACCTGGTGTTCATTACAAGGAGTCGCGCTCAAATGCTAAATAGGCAAGAATTACAGGATGCGTTTTTAAGTCATTTTGGACAACCCGCAGCTTTAACGGTACACGCCCCGGGGCGGGTTAATCTTATTGGCGAGCATACCGATTACAATGGCGGATTTGTTTTTCCTGCAGCTATTAACTTCGGAACCTGGATTGCTGCATGTAAACGCAGCGATAATCAGGTTGTTGCGGTAGCCATGGATATTAATGGTAATGAAAATTCATTTAACCTTGATGATATTCAGTTCGATCATAATCAGAGTTGGGCTAACTATGTACGGGGGGTGGTAAAAATGCTGCAACAGGCATACCCCGACATTAATGGCATGAGTCTTATGATAACCGGCAATGTACCGCAAGGCGCCGGGCTAAGTTCGTCAGCTTCATTCGAAATCGCCTTGTTGCGGGCATTTAGCGACGCTTACGGTTTATCACTAACAGGCGTTGAAGCGGCGTTGTTAGGGCAAAAGGCAGAAAACGACTTTGTGGGATGTTCGTGCGGTATCATGGATCAGCTTGTTAGCGCATTGGGGGGAGAAGATCAGGCTATGCTGCTTGATTGTGAGGCCCTCACCTACCGACATACAACATTACCCGACGACCTTGCCATTGTCATTATCAACTCAAATGTAAAACGAGGTTTGGTCGATAGTGAATACAATATTCGCCGCGAGCAGTGCGAAGAAGCAGCCGGTGTGTTGCAGGTGACCAGCTTACGCCATGCAACGTTAGAGCAATTAGAACAGCACAAGCCTGAGCTTAAAAACACTGTGTACCAGCGAGCTCATCATGTCATTACTGAAAATGCCCGTACTCTTGCTATGTTCGATGCATTAGAAGCGGGGGATATTGCCAAGGTAAGCCAGGTGATGGCTGAATCTCATGTTTCTATGCGCGATGACTTTGAAATTACAGTCCCGCAAATCGATTTTCTGGTAGAGCAGATAGCTCAGGTTGTGGGTGACAAAGGAGGCGTCAGAATGACAGGGGGCGGCTTTGGAGGCTGCGTGGTAGCACTGATTCCAAAAAAGTTAGTAGAAAAGGTGTCAGATACGGTCAATAACTTTTATCATAGTCACACTGGGCTAACCGCTGCTATTTACGTGTGCTCAGCAGAGCGGGGGGCTTTTGCCTGATCGCGGTAGGCTAAATCAAAAAATACAACAATAAAATCGCAGGGACACTATGAACATCGAGACATTAGATCTCGCAGTATTCGTTATTTACGTTATTGCACTTATTGGCATTGCCGGCTGGGTTTCACGCGAGAAAAAAGGTCACGCAAAAGACACTAACGATTACTTTTTAGCCGGCTCTAGCTTGCCATGGTGGGCCATTGGCGCATCACTGATTGCCGCCAATATATCGGCTGAGCAAATTATCGGCATGTCAGGCTCGGGCTATCAAATAGGGCTTGCCATCGCATCGTACGAATGGATGGCTGCACTCACGCTTATTATTGTGGGTAAATTCTTTTTACCGATATTTTTAAAACACAAAATTTATACCATGCCGCAGTTTCTGGAACAGCGCTATGATCACCGCGTGCGAAAGGTGATGGCTATCTTCTGGATTGGGGTATATATCTTCGTTAACCTCACGGCGGTATTATGGCTCGGAGCCTTGGCCATCAATACCATTGCAGGTGTTGACTTAATCTACGGAATGATTTTTCTGGGGGCTTTTTCACTGGCTTATTCGCTATATGGCGGATTAAAAGCGGTGGCCATGACCGACATTATTCAGGTGGTATTGTTGGTTATTGGAGGCTTATTTTTGTCTTACACCACACTAAATCTGATTAGTGACGGAAATGGGGCATGGCAAGGCTTTGTTGAGATAACAAATCGTTTACCTGAAAAATTCGATATGATTTTGTCTGAGGACAGCTCACATTATGACAGCCTGCCAGGCATATCGGTACTTATTGGCGGTATGTGGATAATGAACTTATCTTACTGGGGCTTTAATCAATATATTATTCAGCGAACTTTGGCGGCTAAAAATCTTGCGGAAGCACAAAAAGGTATTGTATTTGCTGCATTCCTAAAACTGATGATGCCCCTTATTGTGGTATTGCCAGGAATTGCCGCGGTTATCTTGTCGCCCGACCTGGATAAAGCCGACCAGGCTTACCCGTCAATGATGACCCTGATGCCGGTAGGTCTCAAAGGCCTTATCTTTGCCGCTCTGGTAGCGGCGATCGTGTCGTCTCTTGCCTCTATGACCAACAGTGTTTCTACTATTTTCACTATGGATATTTATCGTGATAGTAAACCCAATGAAAGTCAGCACCACTATGTGACAGTAGGACGAATTGTAAGCCTGGTTTCTTTAATAATTGCGATGGTAGTTGCCAAGCCATTGTTAGGTAACTTCGACCAGGCATTTCAGTATATTCAGGAATTTACCGGCTTCTTTACTCCGGGCATCGTGGCCTTATTTATTTTGGGTATGTTCTGGAAAAAAACGACGGCAACCGGTGGGTTAGTCGCAGCACTAGGCTCGTTTGTCTTTAGCTTGTTGTTCTGGTTGTTTTTACCTGACATTCCATTTATCGACCGTGTAGGCATTGTATTTTTATTATGCTCGGGGCTGGCGATTGTTATTTCGTTGGTGCAAAACCAAGGTGATAATCCTCGGGCGGTCAATATTAATGAAGTGGAGTTTAAGACACGCACCAGCTTCAATTTGTCGTCTGTGGCGGTGATAGCAATTTTAATCGCTTTCTATGCTACCTGGTGGTAGCGCTGCCGATAGCTTTAAAAAACGCCGCATTTGCGGCGTTTTTTATTATGGCTGCCTGAGATTTGTTTTAGGAGGGAGGTGTTTTCGTCCGTTCCACATCTAGATGATAATTATTCTTATTCTAATTTAGGTTTGGGTCTTTTCTTCCTCAATAAAAGTGTTTATTATCTTTCGCAAATAATAATTCTTATCATTCGCATATAGAAATTTGAGAGGACACTGAGTGAAAAAGCACACATTATCCATCGCAGTAGGCTTGGCCATGACCCTGAGCACTGCTCACGCTCAAACAGAGACGACAGCTAAAGAGTCGGATCTGGAACGTATTACTGTTCGTGGCGCCTTCTTCGGCCAACAGGTTGCAGACGCAGTTAAGACACCCACCTTACTTATCAATGTACCTCAGTCGGTATCAGTTATCAGCGAAGAGCAAATTGACGAGCAGGCACTATTCAGTGTTGCAGATGTTATGCAATACACGCCAGGCGTCAGCGTGGGGCTGGGAGAAGATCATCGCGACCAAATTACTATTCGTGGCCAAAATACAACCGCCGACTTTTTTGTAGATGGTTTACGCGATGATGTGCAGTATTTTCGTCCTCTTTATAACTTAGAGCGTGTTGAAGTACTACGCGGTGCTAATGCCTTGTTATTTGGTCGCGGAGGCGGCGGTGGTGTTGTTAACCGTGTTACAAAAGTGGCCGAACTAGATGAAGATTTTACAACGCTAAGCGCTGGCATCGATACTTTCTCAGCAGGCTCAATTAGTATCGATAGCAACAAAATACTTGAAAACAATCAGGCATTTCGCTTTAACGGCGTGTTCGATACCATTGATAACCATCGCGACTTTAAAGATGGCGAACGTTTTGCCCTTAATCCTACCTATAGCTGGCAGGTCGATAGCAACACTGTATTACGTGCGTCTTACGAATATGTTGATGATGACCGGGTTGTGGATCGCGGCGTACCTTCGTTAGATGGCGAGCCGCTTATGAATGCACAGGATACCTACTTCGGTAAACCGGATTTTAATAACACCACTTTAGAGGCCCATATTGCTAAAGTGCGAGTTGAACATCGCATTAATAACAGCTGGACCAGTAATGCAACCTTGCAATACGCCGATTATGACAAGTTGTACCAAAATCTGTATCCGGTCAATTTTGATGATACCGCAGGCACCGTAACCCTGGACGGCTATAAAGATACCACCTCACGCCAAAATACATTGTTGCAGGTTAACCTGGTAGGTCAGCTCGA
This sequence comes from Alteromonas lipotrueiana, assembly GCF_019249245.1. Taxonomy (GTDB): domain Bacteria; phylum Pseudomonadota; class Gammaproteobacteria; order Enterobacterales; family Alteromonadaceae; genus Alteromonas; species Alteromonas lipotrueiana. Next base: position 69,361 of record NZ_JAESDK010000014.1, read on the forward strand.
CGGCTTCGGTGTAGCGCACACCTTACTAATGGGTGCAGAATATGGCGATCAGGACACAGAAAACGCACGTCGTGATGCGTTTTTCGACCAGTCGCAGGACGATCAGGTTACTTTTATGTTCAGCAATCCGCTGGATATCCCACAAATGAGTCTGACCGATCCGGTTCGCGACCGTGCATCTGAAGTTACTTTCACCTCTCTGTTTGTTCAGGATGAGGTTGAGCTGACCGAACAATGGATGGTTGTCGCAGGTTTACGTTATGACAATTTCGATATTGATGTTGCTGATAAAATTGAGGCTGCTAATGGCAGTCAAGATGGTAATAATGGTTTATTAAGCAGCTCAGATACTGAGATGTCGCCACGTTTAGGCTTAATTTATAAGCCGATGGAAAACATCTCATTATACGCAAGTTACAGTAAGTCGTTCTTACCTCGTTCAGGCGACCAATTTTTGTCTTTATCATTGACCTCTCAGGCGTTAGATGCAGAAGAGTTTGAAAACCGTGAGTTGGGCGTAAAATGGAACATCAGCAATGCACTGAGTGTCAATGCTGCCGTATTTGAAGTTGAGCGTGAAAATGGCGTTACCCAGGATCCGAACAATCCAGAGCGTTCTATTTTAACTGGCACTGAAACCACAGGTTTTGAAATTCAAATGGTGGGTCAAATTACCAAACAGTGGGAAATTAACGCGGGTTACAGCAACTTAGATGGTGAAGAACTTGGCCGCGTAGTGGACGGCGAAATTGCTAACCGGGACTTAGCTCAACTGCCAGAACATAAATTCACTCTGTGGAACCAGTACTCATTGACCAACGATTGGCGTCTTGGCCTGGGTGTATTGTATCAGTCAGAACAATATGCCACGCTGAATAACGAGGTCGAATTGCCTGACTTTTGGCGTGTAGATGCTGCGGTTTATTATGACTACAGTGACAAAATGCAAGTTCAGTTGAATGTTGAGAATGTGTTTGACGAAGAATATTTTCCGTCTGCGCATAATGCCAACAACATCGGTACTGGCGAGCCGGTAAACGCTCGTCTTAGCATGCAATACAAGTTTTAATAATGCGGTAAAATGCCATAGCAGTTTGAACGACTGCTATGGCAACATTTTTTCTGATCTATAGCCCAGCAGTTTTCTTCCCTTCTTTTTATTAAGCTTTAAAATCAGTAAGCTGAAAATGAGCTCAACAATTTTCATCTACAGAGTGTAATTTTTCGTTATAATGGCTGGCTTAAGCAAATCGGAACAGCCGGTTAGTCCGTGCAGAGCTTGAATTTGCAACGGACCACAAACAGTAACGCTTGCAACCCTAAAGACATAAACAGGAGATATCGATGGCAAGTAGAGGCGTAAACAAGGTGATCCTGGTTGGAAACCTTGGTACAGACCCTGAAGTTAGATACATGCCTAACGGTAATGCCGTAGCCAATCTTAGCCTGGCAACCAGTGAAAGTTGGAAAGACCAGCAAGGTCAAATGCAGGAGCGCACAGAATGGCACCGGTTGACAATGTATCGCCGGCTTGCTGAAGTTGCTGGTGAATACCTGAAAAAAGGTTCGCAAATTTACGTAGAAGGTAAGCTTCAAACACGCAAATGGCAAGACCAGCAAGGTCAGGACCGTTACACGACCGAAATTATTGTTGATCAGATGCAAATGCTGGGTGGCAATACAGGTGGCGGCAATGGCGGTGGCTCACAGCAGCGTTCGCAGAATAATCAGGGCAACTACGGCCAGCAGCAAGGAGGCTATCAACAGCCTCCAGCACAAAACCAGGGTTACAATCAAAATGCACCCCAAAGCGGCGGTCAGGCTCAGGGCGGACAAAATCGCTCACAAAGTCAGGGGCAAGGTAATCAGCAAGGCGGACAAGCTAAACCACCAATGGCTGAACCCGATTTTGATTTTGATGATGACATACCGTTTTAGATAGAAAATATAATAAAATTGAAATGGTGTGATGAAAGTATAAAGGGTCTGTTGTTGCAGGCCCTTTTTGTTTTTTGTACCCAGTCAGACTCAATGTACCAGCCTGCTTTGAACCGCAGATAGTTTAGAGATTTGTCAGCGCCGCGAGAACAACCGATGACACCTATTCTTTACTTTCTTTGCTGCAGGACACCCACACCTTAGATTTAAGACACCCACCTTCCATTTTGGACACCCACAACCTGTCTTTGTGGACAGTAGCCAGCAGGTCGCTATCAGGGCATTATATTATTCTTTTTAACCCGTGAACTACCTGTTATGCCCAGACCCAGAAAAAGCCTGATTTCTTTATCCGATACGCCTTATTATCATTGTGTATCGCGCTGCGTTCGGCGCGCATTTTTGTGTGGCAAAGACAGGTTCAGCGGCCAAAGTTATGAGCACCGTCGTCAATGGGTGGAAGACCGCTTGTTGTTCTTAGGATCTGTGTTTGGCATCGATATTTGTGCATTTGCGGTAATGAGCAATCATACTCATGTGGTATTGCATGTTAATAAAGCCGCGGCACAACAGTGGTCTACCGAGCAGGTATTAAAACGGTGGCATCGACTTCATAAAGGCACGATTTTAACAAACCGCTATCTGAATCCGACAGACAGAAGCACAATGTCTGGCGCTGAAATTAATGCTGTAGAAAGCACCGCCGCAGTTTATCGAGAGCGACTATACGATATCAGTTGGTTTATGCGGCTATTGAACGAGTACATTGCCCGTCGGGCAAATAAAGAAGATGAGTGTACCGGTCGCTTTTGGGAAGGCCGGTTTAAATCTCAGGCTCTGTTGGATGAAACCGCACTGGCTGCGTGTATGGTGTATGTTGATTTAAATCCTATACGAGCGGGGCTGGCAACATCACCGAAGCAATCGGCGCATACCAGTATTCAAAAGCGGTTGAAGGCTGCAAAGCAAAATAAACAACCGCGTAAGCTTAGTCCTTTTATAGGCTCTACCCAAAATAACAGGCTTACCGGCCTGCCTTTTCTGCTTAAAGATTATATCGAGTTAGTCGAACAAACTGGTCGACAATTTCAGCCCCGAAAATGGGGACGAATAACAAGCTCCCTACGCATAACAGAAAACACAGGCCTTTCAAATACAGACTGGATCTGGCTAGTCAAAAATATCGAAACCAGGTTCACCTCGCGTGTGAGTCTAATTCAGGCAGACCAAAAACTAAAAAAACAAAAAGTAGCTTAAAAAAATTATTAAAATACGCCCTAATATTTTTTATTCTTCACTTCTTAGCAAAACATCGTCCGCTACACTAAATACTCGCTTTCGGCTAAATCTCAAAGTTCGTATACGTTGTCTTAGTGCACGAAATACTCAATAGAAGATAGAATCAGTCCGGCATTTCTTACGCAAACGCTATGACCTATATCTTAATTTTCACTATTTATAAACATGCGAGAATTCTCTGGTTAACAAACAATTTAGGTTTCAAATTTGGCTTAAACTTTCATGTGGGTGTCCAACAGCTCCGGCTTTCATGTGGGTGTCCAACAGCTCCGGCTTTCACTATTTATAAACATGCGAGAATTCTTTGGTTAACAAACAATCTAGGTTTCAAATTTGGCTTGAACTTTCATGTGGGTGTCCAACAAGTTTATTCATGTGGGTGTCCAACAAGTTCACAGTGTGGGTGTCCAACAAGTTCACAGTGTGGGTGTCCAACAAGTTTACAACATGTCACAACAACTGGTCTCGTTGAACAAGTTTTTACGTAAAGCTTCAGCCTGAAAGGGGGCAGGAGGCAGAGTTCATAAAAAAGCCCTGCACAGAGGCAGGGCTTTAAACCAAAGATACGCCTGAGCAATCAGCGTAATGAATGCAAAAAGTGTAGGTGCTTTTGATAGTGCTCAACTATATCATTGATAACGGCTTCTTCGGGCCAGCCCATAATATCGTAATCCTGACCGCCTTCGCGTAAATGTACCTCTGCTCGATAGTACTGTTCATCAGCGCCATCGTCGTCGTCCTCAGTTACATGATCAGGGCGGTCATAAGAGAAACGACGCACTTCATAATGGAAGTCGAAATTATCTTCGAATTCGATAGTGAAGATTACCCTGCCGTTCTGGATTTCTTCAATGTTCGCATCGACGTTATGTTCTTTAAGTTGTTGCACAACCCGACGCATAGCACTTTTAACCACTGAGTCGATAAAGTTATTTACATTTTTCTTGTTGGGATAATCTAAAATACTGGCCAGACGATTTTCCCAGGTAGCATTATCACTGTGTCCGATAACCACCGGGCTGACATTTAAAAGCAAACTGTCCCGTTTCACAATATCGACTTTCAATGCTTTCAGAAGTCCGTAAGTCGCCACAAGTAGCACGACCGCGAAGGGTAATGCACTAGCAATAGTCATGGTTTGTAGAGCTCCTAAGCCCCCGGCTACCAATAACACGGCGGCGACTATACCTTCTACACTGGCCCAGAATATACGTTGCCAAACAGGCGTGTTGTCGTTTCCGTTTGAACACAGCATATCAACAACCATAGAGCCCGAATCAGATGAGGTAACAAAGAATACAATAACCATCAGCGTACCGATAAACGATAAAGCAGTAGCAAACGGGAAGTTCTCTAAGAATGCAAATAATGATATGGCCACATCGTTAGAAACGGCCTCAGCCAATGCGGTTTGACCCTGATTGATAATCAAATCTATGGCTGAGTTACCAAAAACTGTCATCCATAATAGGGTAAAACCACTTGGAATAAACAATACGCCCATAGCAAATTCACGAATGGTTCTTCCGCGCGAAACACGGGCAATAAACAGACCTACAAAAGGAGCCCACGACATCCACCAGCCCCAGTACAAAATGGTCCAGCCGCCCTGCCAGTCGGTCTTTTCATAGGCAAATAAATTGAAGGTAATACTAACCAGATCTGATACGTAAGCCCCGGTATTTTGCACAAAGGCCTGAAGTAAATAAACCGTCGGGCCTACAATTAAGATAATCAAAAGCAGCAGTACCGCCAGCCCCATATTGAGCTCAGATAATCTGCGAATGCCTTTGTCTAAACCGGTAGTTACTGAGATAACTGCCAGCAGTGTGACCCCCACAATCAGCAATACCTGGGTAGTTATACCTACCGGAATCTCGAATAAGTAATTAAGGCCAGAGTTGACCTGCATCACGCCATAGCCTAGCGACGTAGCTACACCAAATACCGTTCCGATAACAGCAAAAATATCCACCGCATGACCAATCGGGCCATAAATTTTATCGCCTATCATTGGGTATAAGGCTGAGCGCAATGTCAGAGGCAAACCGTGCCGATAGCTGAAAAACGCCAGGATGAGCGCCACAATGGCGTAAATGGCCCATGCATGCAGGCCCCAATGGAAGAAGGTAAGTTTCATGGCTTCGCGCGCAGCACTAACCGTTTCTGCATCGCCCAGAGGGGGATTCATAAAGTGCATTACCGGCTCAGCGACCCCAAAGAACATCAAACCAATACCCATACCTGCAGAAAAGAGCATAGCAAACCAGGTGATGTAGCTATAGTCGGGAGTAGAGTGATCGGGCCCGAGCTTTATTTCGCCGTATCTTGAAAGCCCAAGGTAAACAACAGTAATTAAGATAATACCTACGGTAAGTACATAAAACCAACTGCCATTAGTAACAATAGTGGCCTGCAGACCATTGAAAAACTCTTCTGCTCTTTTGGGAAAAAAAGAAGAAAAGAAAACTATTATTGAAACTAAAGCGGTTGCGGTATAAAACACCGGCGGGTTGAGTTTTCCTCGCGGATTTTTTTCCTGCATACGAACCCCGTAATTGTTATTAAAGTTTAATTGCCTGGAACGACTATACAGCGCAAATACGACCCTGGGCTCAATACCCGTTGCTAAAATAGCGGTCCTGATCGCATATGTACAAATTGGTTCTAAGACAGACTGAACATTCCTACGAATTAAGTATCAAAAGGGAGCGTTTTAATACAATATTTTCTTACGCATAATGTCAATCTGCAGTAAGTAGTAAACTCTCTCACGCCTCAACGGGGTCAAATTGAGCGGGTGGTACCGCGTTCTATCAACTTTGGTGTTAATACTGGAGTAAGAGATTGTGTGCCATCGCCATAGGCCTGATTTACAATCCAGCGAGCGGCCATCTGGCCAATGTCTTTGATAGGGTAATCGATGGTGGTGAGTTTAGGGGTGAGGTAGCTGGCATAATCGATATTGTCATAGCCCACTACAGATATATCTTCAGGCACCCGTAAGCCATGGCTTCGTAAAACATTAATCGCCCCGGTAGCCATTTCATCGTTACCGCACACCACGGCAGAAAAGGGAACTTGCTGAGCTAAAATAGCTTCCATACACCTTTCACCAGAATCAGCCTGAAAGTTACCTTCTTCAATTATGCGTTCGTCAGGTCTGAGTCCAGCTTCTTGCAACGCAGATTTGTGGCCGGCTAAACGATTGACCCCGTCGGCTTTAAATAAGGCACCCGTAATACAGGCGATGGACCGATGGCCTAAATCCAGCAAATGTCGGGTAGCAAGATACCCCCCAACATGATTATCCAGGCTAATGCATTTATCACCAATGGCATCTATAAACCGGCTGACTACGACCAGTGGGATATTCTGCTTGGCTAGAGTGATTAAATATTCATCACTTACCGCTTCGACATGTAAAATCAGCGCATCGCACCGTCGACTAAGCAATGCGTCAATCTCGTTGCGTTCCATGGTGTCATCACTGTGTCCGGCGACAACGAACATATGCTTATTTGCTTTTCTGAGCACCTGCTCTGCACCACTCATCATAGAGCCGAAAAACGATCCATGTAGTTCAGGAACAACCAGGCCTACCGTATTTGTTTTATTAGAAGCCAGTGATGCTGCAATAGTGTTGTGCCGGTAGCCAAGCTCTGTCATGGCGTTAAGCACAAGTTCTCGGGTCTTTTGTTTTACGGTGTCAGTATTGTTGATAACTCGGGAGACTGTTGCCGATGAAACTCCGGCCAGCTCACTTACCTGTTTAATTGTTACCATCATAATGTGGATGTCCCTACCTTATGTCCAATAGATTGGGTATAAGGTAGGGACAACAAGTTCCTTATTGCACTGCCTGACCGGTTCGTCACTGCCCTGAAGGCTACTATACGCCGGCCTTTACAATTAATTACAAAAAACGATTCAGATACTGCTGATGCCCAGGCAATTTGTCGACCGTACGCTCGATCTGCTGTTTAATTTGGTTCAGCAACGTTTCTAACTCGGCTTTACTCATAGTATCGACCAGTGGATGGTACCGCTTTGGCATTAAACCCTGGCCAATCATCACCTGCTGCCATGAGTCATCAAATAACTCACTGCCCTCGCGAAACACTCTACCAGTTTCGGTGAACAAGTCGATACGATGCCTTAAGCTGTCTGGCACATCCATCTGACGACAATGGCGCCAAAATGGGGTATCAGTGCGCTCGGTAACATGATAATGCAAAATAATGAAGTCGCGAATATGTTCAATATCAAAATCGGCCTGACGATTATATTCGACCACGTCTTGCTCGATAATGTCACCATTTACCGGGAACATTCGCAAAAAGCGTACAATACCTTGCTGAATAAGATGGATGCTGGTGGACTCCAGTGGTTCCAGAAACCCGCTGGCTAATCCCAGCGCCAGACAGTTTCGGTTCCATTGTTTGCGTCGCCGTCCGGTCCGAAAATGGATCACCTTGGGGTCGTTTAGCACCTTACCCTCAACCTTGTTCAACAAGGTCTGCTTCATGGCATCATCACTGACATACTGGCTACAAAATACCATGCCATTGCCCACCCGATGCTGCAGCGGGATTCGCCATTGCCAGCCAGCATCGTGAGCAATACAGCGGGTATACGGCAGCGGTTCCTGGGTGGCTTCAGTTTGTACGGCCACGGCGCTGTCACAGGGTAACCAGTGCGACCAATCCTCGTAACCGGTGTGCATGGCTTTTTCAATCAGCAAACCCTGAAAACCCGTGCAGTCGATAAACATGTCGCCGTCAATGTGCTGACCATCATCTAAAATCAGCTGCTCAATATGACCATCTTCCGGGCGCAGCCTGACCGAATTAATTTTGGCATCAATACGACGCAGCCCTTCTTTTTCAGCCAGCTTGCGTAAAAATTTGGCATAACTGGCGGCATCGATGTGATAAGCATAATTAAGCCCGTTATTAGGCAGGTGGGCAAACCGGTGTGCTTCAGCGGCCTGGCGTTCTAAGCAGTAGTCGCCAAAGTCGGTGCTCAGACCTTCTTGCAACCCCCGCAACCAGAAGTGTTGAAACCCGGCGGCCCAGCAATCTTTACCGGTGACACCAAAAGCATGCAGGTAGCTGTGATCGCGTTGTTTCCAGTTTTCAAAATTAATGCCCAGCTTAAACGTGGCATTCGTGGCCCGCATAAATTCCTGTTCGCTGACTTTCAACAGCTTATGAAAAAACACCAGGGTAGGAATGGTGGCCTCACCCACGCCAACAGTCCCAATCTGCGAGCTTTCAATCAAGGTTACATCAACCTTTTTACCCAGAACCCGGGTGAAAGCTGCCGCTGCCATCCAGCCTGCCGTGCCACCTCCGGCAATCACAATTCGCGGTATCTTGTCTGTTTTAGCCATAATCTGTGTCTCTGGAATGTTAATGCTTTAAATGATTGACCAGCCAGGCTTTAAATTGCCGAATGGTAGCTTCGTCAAGCGTACCTAAAGGCCCCCGGGCGTGCTTTTCAATATAGTGATATTGGTCAGGTTCGGGATTGAACACATAATGATCAAACAGCGCCTGCCAGGCCTTGCGCTCGTGAGCGGGTAACTGGGCCAGGGTGAGAAGCGCATGATACAGCGTATTTTCGCTGCGACCGATAAAGGCCGGGACATCTCGCCACCAAAAATTAACCAGCATATTCACCGCTTCGATTCCCTCAATATGATGCCACCACATCGAGGGGATATATAACGCATCGCCGGGGTTTAACTCTACCGTGTAGGCGTTGTCCAGCGCATGCTGAAAACGTGGAAACCGCTGCAAGTCAGGTGCGGTAAAATCGACCATACTGATTGCCTGACCGGCCGGCGTCAGGTGCAGCGGCCCGATATACAGATTTTTCACTTGTTCGGGGGCAAAAAGTGTAACTTTACGCTTGCCGGCGGTCACACAAATAATGTTGTCCGGAACATCGTAATGGGCTGCAATACGGCTTTTATTGCCGATCCATAACGTGGCCAAAGGTTCGGCTTCGGTGAGGGGCAGACTATTATGCTGCAAAAAGCCGGGCAGGCAGGACTCTACGCTGGTGGAGCCGATATACAACGAGTCGGGATGAGTCTGCTCAGCACGCTGTAACAGTTCATCCAGCACCTGGGTAAACGGCGCCCTATGGCGGGAAAAATTAAAGCCGGTCATGGTGCGGTTGTAAAACATTCTGCCGTCTTCGGCAAAGGGCAGGTGCATACAATCCACCTGCTTGCTGGCGTCAAATTGTTTTAAATAGGTGACCAATGCCTGATTACTGGTATTCGCGGCCTGAACCACCGGCCAGTGGCGCACCAACCCCGGTAACACTCTTGGGCTATCCCAGGCCCGTAATGCCGATAATAAATCGTTGGCGGCGGGGCAGCCTTCACGCACAACCGGCTGGCTCATATCAGGTTTCTCGACGGTCGGCGCGGCGGTGCATCAGGGTGTTAATTTGTGCCTGTGATGCCAGCAACATATACACAATTTCCAGCAGGCCTTGTTCGTGCAGTAAGTTAAGTTGTTCGCCCCCTAAGGCCGCCAGGGCTTCTTCATTAATCGTGAAAAAGCCGGATAACCGGTGGGGACTTTGTCCCGGGTGCTCAATATCCAGTACCATGGATTCAATCAGCTGCAGCTCGTCGCACAGATCGACCAGCAACTGATGTTTGGGCTGATTTTCATGTAACGTGCTCAAAATATTACCGATATGATCGATATAGTCGGTATTGCCTCCATGGGATAAGAATACCGGTTCGCCATGTTCTTCGCTCACACATGGATGATCCATGTCTACATGAATCGACAGTTGTTCGCTGTCAGGTGCGTTACGGCCAATTAAAAACGGGCCTTTTTCGACGACCAGCGGCCGGTAAGGGGCATCCCACTGGCCTGCTTTAATAAATACATTTTCACCCTGCTTTACACCGGTCAGAGCCACCAGCTGGAAGGCGCCTTGTTCATTGCGAGCAAACAGCAACGGATAATGGGCCTGGGCCAATCGGGCTTCGGCAGGATACACCGGAATACACATGGCCTGCTGATAGGGTTGAGTCACCAGCTCGGGCTGAATTTTCAGGTTTTTGTGTTCAACATTATTTAGTAATACATGATTCGCCATTGTTACTCCCCGGGACTGCAGACCTGAGTCTCAACCCTGATTATTTTGTTTAATAATGTGTTCAATAAGCTGTCGGTTACCGGGCAGACCGGCCAGCAACTGGCGGCTACGCTGGCGATTTTTTTGTACCCACGTCTGGGCCTGCTCATCTGGATTACCAGGGCTTTGCGGCACAAAGTTCATGCCACACAGGATAAACCAGTAGCTGGCCAGTGGAAAAATTTCATCCTGATAACAAAAGTCATGCAGGTTGGGTGTTCGATGCTGCCACAAGCACAACCAGTCATTTAACTGCTCAGATGCACTGCTGGTGTTACTTACCGCACGCCAGTAGGCGCTATCGCGACGATCGCTTAATACATAATGTAGCTTCAGAAAGTCGACAATACGCTGCCACTTTGCCACCATTGACTGATTGTACTGGCGAGCCAGAGGCGCCAGGTTGTTTCGACAGGCCGGCAGTTGCGCCGCCAGCTTGCTTGCGGCCAACTCTATCATGACCAGCGCAGAAGCTTCTAAGGGTTCTAAAAAACCCGCCGAGCCCCCAATAGCGATACAGTTTTTTACCCACGGGGTCTTACGGTAGCCTGGGGTAAAAGATAATTTTCGGATGTCGGCTTCATCTACCGGGGCGGTAGTGGTATCGCGCTCAAGATAATCCAGCAAGGTGGCTCTGGCGGTGGCCTCATCACAATACTGGCTACTATAAACACAGCCCACACCTTTACGGTGGGGCAGTGCAATATCCCACAACCAGCCATTGGCATGGGCTGTAGAGTGCGTGTTGGAGGCGATAGGGGTTTCATTACTTACATATCGGGCTTGTATCGCCAGCGCACTGTCATTAGGTAATACCGAGGCCTGGTCTTGCAAGGATATTTGATAGTGCTGACCAATCAGCTGCGCCGAAAAACCGCTGCAATCAACAAATAAATCACCAGGCACCGTCTGAGCCTCGTTGGCCAGTGAGTGAATATCACCTGACTCGTTACTGATAATATCGGTAACATGCATGCTAATAAGTTGTACGCCCAAATATTGCTGACAATGCTGTTTTAACAGGTTAGCAAATTTGTGCGCGTCCAGATGATAGCCATAGTTAGCCACCGCTGCATAGTCTGGGGTTTGTGGTTGTTTTGGTGCCTTTGCTGCCTGGCTTAGCTGTGGGTGCGCGGTAAACAATTCGGCAAACGAACTATTTGAACGGTGTGCTGCCCACCACGCCATAGGGTCGGTGTCGAACATTCCGGCCGGTAGCTCGAAAGGATGGTAATACGTGTCATCGGTGCCGGTATGGTGCCACTGGTTAAAGCAGGTGCCTTGCTTAAAGGATGCATCGCACTGACGAATCACCGTGGCTTCATCGAGACCAATTTTTCGCAGTGTGTCGCGCATGGTCGGCCAGGTGCCTTCACCCACCCCCAAAATACCCACATCGGGCGATTCAATTAAGGTAATCTTCACATTACGCGCTTTAACCGCGGCTGAGGAGGCAAGTATGGCGGCAGTCAACCAACCGGCCGCACCGCCGCCCATAATGACTACAGATTGTATTGCCGGGGAGTTTTCGTGCACCACATTTGCCTTGTCAAAGCTCTTGGCAAGCGCCAAGAAAAGAAAAACAATCTTAAACAAACCGCCGCTAATAGGCAGCCGTTTGTTTAAAATGATTTTGCCAGAATAGATACCGTGCGGCCAAAGATCGCCACACGGTATCGAAGGAGGTCAGTCCGTTTAACAGCCTACCAGAAATTGTAACGCAAGCCGATATTATAACGCGCTTCCTGGTCGGTAAGGTTCACCACCATGTTGGGGTGACGCGCATGAGCACGCTGGTATTCGCCGGTAATATTGATACCTTCCACAAATACTTCAAGCTGTTCATTCACCTGGTAGCGAACATTCACGTCAAACTGGTCGTAAGCTTCAACATAGGTTGGATTTTGGTTGCCGTTACCGTCAACGGTTGCAGCCAAAAATTTGTCACGCCAGTTCCAGGCCGCACGCACTTCCCAGGCATCCATTTCATAGAACAATACAGCATTGGCGGTATCACTTAGTCCCAACAGTACGAACTGGGTGTCGGTGCTGTAATTATCATATTCAACATCGCCGTCGACCATGGTGTAGTTCACTACAGTGCCAAAGCCGCTGTCACCAAATAAATGTTGTACCGCAAACTCCATACCATCTACAGAGCGGCTAGTATCAGAGTTAACCGGTTGGTTAATTGTAATAGGTAACAGTGGATCTTCGCCGTCGATACCAACAATTTCACCAGCGGCGTTGGTATAGCCCTGATCAAAGAAGTACTGGCGCACCGCGGCAGCATCTTCGCCCACAGCCGCGACCGCTTCATTGTAACGTGGCCCACCCACAGGGGTGGCGATATCAAACAGGGTATCGGTGTACGTATCGGTACCAATAAAGTTGTCTACTTTCTTATCAAAGTAACCAATCGATACATAACTGCCTTCGCCGTAGTAGTATTCGGTCGAAATATCGATGTTGGTTGACTCAAACGGCTCCAGATTCGGGTTGCCAGCGTTACCGGTACCGCCGTTAAAGCGTGCACCCAGATCGACCGTCAAACCGCCTTGCAGGTCAGCATATCCAGGACGGGTAATGGTTTGGCTGTACGATGAGCGAATAAACCAGTCTTCCATTAGCTCTAACTTAAAGTCGACCGAAGGAAGGAAATGACTATAGCCACCATCCAGCGATGTGAATTGTGAAGCACCATCAACCTGAACAATGCTGAATTCATTAGCACCAGACCAGCGCAGATAATCTATCTGCGGTACTTTGGCTTCAGAATCTACCGTGGTGTCTTCATAACGCACGCCTACAGACAACCAGGCCGGCATATCACCAATATCAAACTGCATATTAGCCTGGGCATAAACCGCCCACTGTTTTTCTGTTACCCGGCGATCGGTATCGTAAGTAGAAGGCGCGCACAGCACCGTGCCACACGGACTGATGGTCTCGCCATTAGCAGCGGCAATAGACGATATCGCACTGATTAAATCGCCCATGCTGGAGGCATAATAAAATGGTTCCAGTTCGGCGGCATTACTGCCTAAGGTGTCATCAAAGCGACCGGGAAGATCCTGTTGCAGGAAAATATCATCCGGATAATCTTCAGCTGTACCATACCCGCCCCAGGTATCACGTTGCGCCACCGAGTAGGCAGAGCGGTTTTTCACTTCGATGCCCGATAAACCAAAGTCGATGCTGGTGATAATACCTTCATCTAAATAGTAATTACCGCGAAATTGCAGTTGGTCAATTTCCGATTTCATAAAGCTGTTACGAAACGAGCTGCCCGAGGTGCTCATTAGTGCCGGGTCTAAGCCGGTGACGCCATCGGCGAAACGGATGTCCATGACTGGGAAGTCTTGTGAATAATCCACTTCGGTTTGAGCGCGTTCAAACTGAACTGCACTGACCACATTGTTACTGCCCAGGTCATTTTCAGGCCCGGCTTCAGCAGTAGAGGTGTGAAAATCCAACTCTAAAGTCAGATTATCGGTAGCAATCCACTCAATGTTGGCGCCCAGTGATTTGTTTTCATTAATGGTAGTGTAATCGCTGGTACCCAGGCCTACATCGCAACAGGTATTGTCGGCATAAATGATCGGACCAATTACCGAGCCTGGCTCGTTAGTACCTTCGGTATACGCACCATACGCCGGTACGCCATTAAACCAGGTCGACAGTTGCTGACGCATGGTTTGGGTTTCCAGCTCTGAATAGGTGTAATCCAGGGTGGCTGTCACATCATCCACAGGACGATATTGTAAGGTCAGCTGACCATTAGTGCGGGTGCGGCGAACTTCATTGAAGTTATACGCCAGGTTACGGGGTACTGCATACAGGTCATTTTCACCCGGCAATCCGGTAAAACTGCCATCGCGTGGCAATGATCCCCAGTCGCCACCATCACCTTTGATGGTGTACCAGCCATTGCCGGTTTCAGCCTGAGAAGAGCCGCTGTCGCGCTCCTGATAAGAACCGATAATCTGCACACCAAACTTGTCATCATTGAATGTCTGGCTGTAGATACCCGAAACTTCCGGAGTGATGTCATTGCCGGTTTCGGTCGAGTTGTCGATGACGCCTTTTAAGCCAACACTGGCTTTTTTGCCGGGGTTACTTAATGGTTTTGCTGTTACCAGGTTCACCGTAGAACCGATACCACCGGTAGGCTGGTTGGCCAGACTGGTTTTGTAGACTTCTACCGCAGCCACGCCTTCTGAGGCCAGGTTTCCAAAATCATAAGAGCGTGAAGATGAAGCACTGGTGGCTTCAATATTCGCCGCCGGCATCTGACGACCGTTCAGAGTCACCAGATTATAGTCGGGGCCAAACCCACGTACTGTAATTCGACTGCCTTCACCGTTATTACGGTCAATCGCTACACCGGTAATCCGCTGCAGCGACTCAGCCAGGTTAGTATCTGGAAATTTACCGATGTCTTCGGCAGAGATAGCATCGACCACGCCTGATGCTGCTTTTTTGGTGAGCATCGATTTGGTCAGACTTTCGCGGATCCCGCTTACTTCAATAACCTCAAAGTTGCCGGCCTGAATTTCTTTTTCTTCAGTTTCTTGGGCCAGTACAGGGTAAGAGGCGACCGCGCCCATCACTAATGACAGACACGATGCAATACGTGTTTTTGAGAATGTGTGTGTTTTCATTGGTTTCCCCAGCCTTATGAATAACATCGCCAATGTGAAGCGCTTACATTTATAGCTATCTGCAAATGCTATGAGGCTCTTAATCGATAGATCAAATAACCCGGATGTAAGTCTTCGTGTCGGCAACGTAATTGTAAAAACGCAAACTAAGACGGTTTCTCTGTAAGCGCTTTCATAATACTTTACGAAGATGTTAATTGTAATGCAAGTGTTTTTAACTTGTTAATGGCGGGACGCGCCTGGTTCGATTCTTTATTCGAAAAGACGCTATCGATTAAAAATTGAACTAACACATTGATGATATTATATTTATTCATCAATAGACCAGCCGATTATATCGTTTTGGTGCGGTACGAACCACCATCCCTAAGTAACCTGGTATTAATATTTAATGAGGAAACGAGAAAACCAAAAATTTAACTTCTCAAATGTAAGCGCTTGCATTGGGGCGAAAGCGCTTTATACTGCTACGCATTGTTAACGTTTATTAACAACAAATATATAACCTGGAAGAGGTCGATTCTGGGTCTGATAAGTTGTTTATTATAGAGGCAGCCTCATGAATACATCGGCACAAACTTCCATACTTGCGCAGCCGTCTACAACACGTTTTGCTCTGTGGGCACTCACATCATTGTTCTTTATGTGGGGGTTTATAACCGCTATGAACGATGTACTAATTCCACATCTTAAATCGTTGTTCGCGTTAAGCTACACCCAGGCTATGCTGGTACAGTTTTGCTTTTTTGGTGCCTATTTTTTGGTATCGATTCCCGCAGGTAAGCTGGTTAGTAAAATTGGCTACCAAAAAGGGATTGCCGTTGGGTTGACCACCGCCGCCATCGGATGCGTAATGTTTATACCGTCGGCATTTTTAGCCCAGTACAGTATGTTTCTGGCGTCTTTGTTTGTGTTAGCCAGTGGTGTAACCGTATTACAGGTCGCGGCCAATCCGCTGGTGACTGTCATGGGTGACCCAGATACCGCCTCCAGCCGTCTGACGATGACGCAGGCATTCAATTCGCTGGGTACCACCGTCGCCCCTATCATTGGCGGTATGTTGTTGTTCTCTTCGCATGGCGAGGCAGTAGAGACTAATGCCGATTCCGTTATTCTGCCGTACCTTGCACTGGCAGCCGCGCTGTTAATTATGGCGGTTGTTATGCTGAAAATCGCAATGCCAACGCCACCTACCGACAACACAGAGCTGCCCACCTCAGCTGACAGTTCGGTACTAAAACATCGACATCTGGCGCTGGGGGTTATTGGTTTGTTTACATATGTCGGGGCTGAGGTAACCATCGGAAGCTTTCTGGTGAATTATCTGGGACTGGACAATGTTATGGGGATGGGCGAAAGCCAGGCCTCAAAATATATTGCTTACTACTGGGGCGGGGCAATGGTAGGGCGTTTTATCGGCGCGATAGTAATGCAAAAAGTGTCTGCCGGGAAGTTATTAGCCTTTAATAGCGCGTTGTCTTGTGGCCTGATTATTTTATCAGTATCCAGCGATGGTTTATTGGCAATGTGGAGTATTCTGGCTGTCGGTTTATGTAACTCAATTATGTTCCCCACTATTTTCAGCCTGGCACTTAAAGGGCTGGGTCAGCAAACCGCACAGGGCTCGGGCATGTTGTGTCTGGCTATTGTGGGTGGTGCAATCGTACCGCTAGTGCAAGGCGCACTGGCTGACAGCATAGGTCTGCAACTCTCCTTTTTATTACCTCTAATTTGTTACTTTTATATTGCCTACTATGGGTTGGTAGGCAGCAAACCGGTCATCAGTAAGGAAGTTCATTCATGAAAAAAACATTTTTGCACTCATTAGGTTTTATTGCCGTAGCTTTGGCCTTAAATGGCTGTCAGCAAAGTGCCAGCCAAACGGAATCTAAGTCGGTGAAAGCCGACGACTCCACGGTTACCGTACCTGATTACTGGCCCCAAATTCGCTTCGATACTCCCAATAGCAAAGAGATTGAGCAGCGAGTGGATGACATCATGAGCACCATGACACTGGAGCAAAAAGTAGCCCAACTGATGCAACCGGAAATACGGGATATTACGGTAGAAGACATGCGCCGTTACGGATTTGGCTCATACCTCAATGGCGGCGGTTCATTTCCTAATGGTGACAAGCAGGCTTCGATGGAAGACTGGGTGGCCCTGGCCGAGAATATGTATCAGGCCTCGGTGGATGACTCGATTGATGGGTCGGCTATCCCGACCATGTGGGGTACCGACGCAGTGCATGGTCACAATAACGTTATTGGCGCCACCTTATTCCCCCATAATATTGGTTTAGGGGCTATGCGCGATGCCAGTCTGGTCGAGCAGATTGCCGCGGCGACCGCTAAAGAAGTGCGGGCAACCGGTATCGACTGGATTTTCGCCCCTACTGTTGCCACCGCCCGTGATGACCGCTGGGGACGCACCTACGAGTCTTATTCAGAAGACCCGCAGGTCGTGGGTGAATACGCCCGGGCTATCGTTACCGGACTGCAAGGCGATCTAAGTGACGGTAACATTGATGATTCTCATGTGGTGTCAACTGTAAAGCATTTTATCGGCGACGGGGGCACCCAAGAGGGTGATGATCAAGGCAATAATATCGCAGATGAGAAAACCTTGTTTGAAATCCATGGCCAGGGTTATGTTGAAGGGTTAAATGCCGGGTCACAGTCAGTGATGGCATCGTTTAACAGTTGGAAAGGCGATAAAATTCACGGCAGTAAATATTTACTTACGCACGTATTAAAAGAAAAAATGGGCTTCGATGGCTTTGTGGTAGGCGACTGGAATGGCCACGGCCAGATTGAAGGCTGCACCAATCAAAGCTGTCCACAGGCTATTAATGCCGGCCTGGATGTATATATGGTGCCCACCGACGCCTGGAAGCCGTTGATGCAAAACACCATCGCTCAGGTTAAAAGCGGAGAAATTTCCAAAGAGCGACTGAATGACGCAGTACGTCGTGTGCTGCGCGTAAAAATGCGGGTAGGACTGTTTGATTTACCGTCGCCGGCCAAGCGTGCGTTATCGGCAAAAGCTGAGTTGATTGGTGCCCCCGAGCATCGCGCTATCGCCCGTGAAGCGGTACGCAAGTCACTGGTTATGCTGAAAAATCAGGATCAATTGCTGCCACTTGCGGCCGACCAGCACATTCTGGTAGCGGGTGATGCTGCGGACAACATAGGAAAGCAAGCGGGTGGCTGGAGCATTACCTGGCAAGGAACCGGTAATCAGAATAGCGACTTTCCCGGTGCAACCTCTATTTACCAGGGCATTGAGCAGACAGTAAGCACACAGGGTGGCAGTACCGAACTGTCGGTAGATGGCAGCTTTGAGAAACGCCCTGATGTGGCCGTTGTGGTATTTGGTGAAAACCCATATGCCGAAGGCAACGGAGACTTGTCTAACCTGGAATATCAGCGTGGTGACAAGCAGGATTTGGCAATACTGAAATCATTGCAGGAACAAAACATTCCGGTGGTTTCGGTTTTCATTACCGGACGCCCGTTGTGGGTTAATCCTGAGCTAAATGCCAGTGATGCGTTTGTGGTGGCCTGGTTACCAGGCACAGAAGGTCATGGCGTGGCTGATGTACTGTTTGCCGATGCCCAGGGACAGGCACGTTA
Source organism: Alteromonas lipotrueiana (assembly GCF_019249245.1). Classification (GTDB taxonomy): domain Bacteria; phylum Pseudomonadota; class Gammaproteobacteria; order Enterobacterales; family Alteromonadaceae; genus Alteromonas; species Alteromonas lipotrueiana. The sequence continues at coordinate 88,067 of NZ_JAESDK010000014.1, forward strand.
TCCGATGCAGGGAAAATTGTCATTCTCATGGCCTGCCAGCCCGACTCAGACTGTGAACAAAGGCGACGGCCAGACTCCGCTGTTCGCCTATGGCTATGGGCTGGCCTATGGTGAGCAGGATCCACTGACACAGCCCTTTTCTGAACAAGCCAGTGCCGGTAATGAACTGGTCATGACCCATCCTGTTTTTGTACGTAGTATTCAAAAGCCGTGGAAGCTAACGGTCAGGGGCGAAGAGGGCGAGCAGGTGATGAATAGCAATACTTTGTCTACTGCCAGCATCGATATTCGTACTACTGATCGTAATGTGCAGGAAGACGCGCTGGCCATTAGTTGGAAACAGGCTGCCACGGTAAGCTTCGGGGCGCAGTTCCCTGAAGATTTGCGTGATTACACTACCGCTAAGTCTGCGCTGGTGCTGGATGTGAAAAAACAAAGCAACACTACGGAGGTGGTGTTGTCGATGCATTGCGGTGAAGGCTGTTCAGGGGATGTTAAGTTGTCAGATTTCAGCCAGGCGACTACCAACTGGCAGACCGTTACCGTGCCTACCGAATGCTTGATTGAAGCCGGTATGGCATTGGACGAAGTGTTTGAAGTCTTATCATTGAAAGCAGGAGCCGATACCGCGCTCACTATTTCTGATGTGCGCCTGGAGCCACAGGCTGAGAATTTGCCTGATTGCCCCCGGTAAGTCTGATAAACCCCGGCTCTGACCGGGGTTTTTAGTAGCTGTTGACACTCATCGACGTGGGTAATGAGTGACTGTCCAGGCAACAAACTGTCCAGGCAACAAACTATGCGTGTCCAGGCAATAACTCGCGACAGCAATACATGACTGTCCAGAGAAAACATTTGGGGTGGGTGTCCAGGTAGCATGACTGTCCAGGCAGCAACTTAAACTATGTGACTGTCCACGTAACACAAGTCTCATTATAGGTCGTGGTGCACGAGTTCTGCTATGACTGTCCTATTTCCGCCAGTGGTGCACAGGCTCTTATATGACTGTCCTATTTCCACCAATAATATGTGACTGTCCAGTCGACAAACTCGTGCCGACGTGGGTAACGGGTGACTGTCCAAGCAATAACTCAAACTATGTGACTGTCCACGTAACACGCGACTGTCCATGCAACAACATCCACGTAACAAAATTCTTGGCGATATCAGGGCTCACGGTAAACTTATCGACAAAAAGGTGCAGCTACGGCGTAAACCAGTACAATACGCCCCTTATTATATTTAGGTGTGATGAAACCACTTTATGAGTCCGCGCTCCTCTTTTTCTTCTGCTTTTCCATTTGTACTGTTTGCCGGGGTTATGCTCATTGCAGCCAATTTGCGGGCCCCGTTTACGGGCGTAGCGCCTTTAATGGTGGCTATCCAAAACGAGCTGACCTTAAGTGCATCTACGGTAGGGTTACTAATCACCTTGCCACTATTGGTATTTATGCTGGTGTCGCCTCTGGTACCGGCCATATCACGGCGCTTTGGTATTGAACGTACTCTGTTTTTAGCACTGGTAGTCATAGCGGTAGGCGTACTGGTGCGCTCTATCGCAGGATTGTATGGGTTGCTGGGTGGTACGGTATTAATTGGCGCCGGAATAGCGGCGGGGAATGTTTTATTACCCGGGGTAGTAAAATTACGCTTTCCAAACCATATAGCCCTGCTGACGTCATCCTACGTACTGGCAATGGGGATAGTCGCTGCGGCTTGGTCTGCAGCGGTCATCCCCCTGGCTAATGGCGGGCCCGAGTGGGAGTTTGCGTTACTGGCAATGGTAGGAATGCCGGTTGTTTCGGCGTTATTGTGGTTAAATCAACTCAAAGACGCTAAGCAACGTGCCCCTGACGAAGGTCCGCATAAGGGGGCCGGAAAAGCTATTTTTGGTCATCGGCTGACCTGGCAACTTTGTGGTTTTTTCGGCTGTAATGCCTTTTTGTACTATTCGGTAGTCAGCTGGCTTCCTGCAATAGTGAACGAGGCTGGTTTTAGTGAAGCCCAAGCCGGTAATATTCACGGTATTTTTCAGTTTGCCAGTGCATTACCCGGATTTGTGATTGTACCTGCCATGAAGCGCCTGCACGACCAACGCGGGTTATCAGTATCGATGACAGCTCTGAATTTGGTAGGATTTGCCGGATTAATGCTATTTCCCCAATTTGCTTATGCCTGGTCAGCGGTACTTGGTTTTGCAATTGGCGCCAATTTCATTCTGGCGTTATCTTTTATTGGGCTGCGTACCCGTACCAGCGATCAGGCATCGTCACTTTCTAGTGCGGCCCAGACTACCGGCTATTGTGTCGCAGCCACCGGGCCGTTTGCTTTAGGCGCTGTCTACGACTGGGTAGGTGGCTGGCAATTAGCTTTGTTTATTTGTGTGGCCTTTAGTATCAGTCAGGCTTTGCTTGGCCTTAAAGTCGGACGCAACATACAGTTACCGCTTACACCTTAAAACTCTGTTAAAGCGTAGTATGGGTAGGGCCTGACAATAAATCTGGTCCAATTGATGCACTGTATTATATTCATATCAACAAAAGTTAATTGCTTAACTTTTTTACAATTAATGGCCTGATACATTTTGAACTTTCGTTACGATATTAACGGCTTAAGAGCGATTGCCGTTATTGCAGTGGTTCTTTTTCACTTTAAACCAGCATGGTTGCCAGGCGGCTTTGCCGGGGTAGATGTTTTTTTTGTTATCTCCGGTTTTTTGATGACCAGCATTGTGGTCAGAGCCATTGATGAAAAAAGATTTGGACTGCTGAAGTTTTACCTGGCCCGGGCGAACCGTATTGTTCCGGCTTTGGCGATACTTTGCCTGACACTGTTGGTATTAGGCTGGTTTATTTTACTGCCAGAAGAATATGCCGCTCTGGGCAAACATGCCTGGGGCAGTGTGGCGTTCATCTCAAACTTCATGTATTGGCAGGAAGCCGGTTATTTTGATGCAGCTTCGCATCAAAAATGGTTATTACACACCTGGTCACTGGCAGTAGAATGGCAGTTTTACTTGCTTTACCCGCTGGTATTGCTGGGGTTAAGCAGACTGGGGGCAATCGCCGGTATTAAACGTGGCGTATTGCTGCTTACCGGTGGTTTATTTATATACAGCGCGTTAACTTCAGTATTGTGGCCCAGTGCATCGTATTATCTGCTCGCGGCCAGGGCGTGGGAGTTGTTATTGGGTGGACTTGCGTTTTTATACCCGCTATCGCAAAACCAAAAATACAGCCGTATATTCAATGTATCAGGAATCGGTCTGATTGTGGCAGCCTATGTTCTGGTTGATGAGTCGATAAGCTGGCCGGGGTATATGGCACTGGTCCCGGTGGCCGGTACTTATCTGGTACTCGTTGCGGCGCGTCAAGACAGTATATTAACGAACAACAGGGCATTTCAGGCGCTGGGACGCTGGTCTTATTCTATCTATTTGTGGCATTGGCCGGTGGTGGTACTGGGTTATCGTTACGACATTACCTACTGGTGGATTCCGGGCATGTTGGTATGCGTGCTGTTGGGGTTTATCAGCTACCGGTTTATCGAAAATATTAAGTGGCGCCGGTTAGAACATCTTTTTGATCTATGGCAGGCCAAGCCACTATGGTTGGGTTTGCTGGTTATTATTATGGGCAGCACCGTAGTCATTTATCAGGGCGTAATTGAGCGGTTTTCTGCGCCTATGCAACAAGCGTTAAACTCGGTCACGGCCAGCCCCAAACGTGAACAATGCCATATTGATGAATATCAGAACCCAACCGAAGCGTGTGAATATTTTGGAAAAGACATACGCTGGGCAGTATTTGGAGACAGCCACACCGTAGAGCTTGCCTACGCCCTGGCATTGCAGTTAAAACAAAAAGATCAGGGCATAAAGCATTTTAGCTTTTCAGGCTGCTCGCCATCGTTGCTACACGCCGCGGGCAGTAGCCGGTGTACACGCTGGTACAAGGAGTCGGTGAAAGCTATCGCTGAAGATAACCGCATTGAGCATGTGCTTATTAATCACCGATATTCCTGGAGTTTGGCGGGAGAGCATGGTGAGGTCTACCCTAAAGTACCTGCTATCAAAAATAATGCCCGGGCGCAGCGAATTGTGAAATCGTTAGACGCCACTATTCACACCCTGGCTGCGGCAAAACAAACAGTATTTATAACCCTGCCGATTCCCGAGCTTCCCAAACCGGTGATGTCAATGCTGGCTGACATACAAATTACCGACGAGAGCCCCGAGCATTTACCCGGGGCCACAATTGCCTATTACCAAAAGCGAAACGCGTTTATTTTACAGCACTTTAAACAAGCCCAGTATCCGCCTAATGTGAAATTTTTAAACCCTGTAAAGGCTTTGTGTAATAAGCAAAAGTGTATGGCTGTTATCGCAGGCCAGGCACTATACTTTGACGACAATCATCCTTCGGTAACGGGCGCGCAGCGTATTATTGAATTATTACCTGAAAAGCTGAGATAGCGGCATCAGCCTTTAAAAACCGAGGCATTGTAAAATGTAGTGTGCGCCGCTACACATTGACTCACCACACTGCCGGCACCGATAATAGCCTGTTTGCCAATAGTCACTCCAGGCAGTACCAATACATTAGCACCAACCCATACGTCAGACTCGATAGTGACAGTGGCCGCCGGGTCGGGATAGCCCGCTATAGGCCTGCTTGATACAATGCAGTTGGGGCCTATTAAAACCCCGTCATTCATCGATATAGAATGAGCGCCCAGCAGCGCGGTATTGTGGTTTATAAAAACCGATTGGCCAAATTGCATTAAGGCCGGCGTTTCGCAAAAAAAAGCAGGCTCAATAAGAGCGGGGTTATGCTGACTAAAAATCTGGCGCTGTATTGCCGCACGCTGGGTTTTACTGGCGCAATTAAAAGCCCGCCAATGCTGCGCGTTTATCTGGTGCGCATGATCACTTTGCTCAAAGTGATGAATATAGTAGGGAATATCGCCATGACGACGTTCTGGCAAAGCATTTTGCATAACATCTGAAGTAAGGTACATTTGTCTTCATTGTAAAACACCTGACCCACTTGCGATGCATCAAAAAAAGGAAATTTTACTGATACGTCATGGCCGACCCGCTTCTGAACACAATTTCCGGCTGTCCAGCGCGGGGTTTTCAAACTGGGTTAGAAACTACAATCGTGCTGTACTGCATCAACATAGCCTGCCTCGGTGTCAGCGAAATTTAAGTCAGCATTATATTATGGCCAGTAAACTGCGACGTGCGCAATTGTCTGCAGCGCGCTATACCCATCACCCGATAACAGAAATTAATGCTTTGCTTAATGAAATGCAGATACCCCGCTATCGGCTTCCGCTTAAAATAAAAGCATGGAGCTGGGTATACTTAAACCGGTTGCTATGGTTTGGGGGCCGCCCAGGCCCATTTGAGTCTTACCTGCACGCCCGGCAACGAATATACCGGGCGGCAAACCTGTTAGAAGTACGTGCACAACAGCATTCAAAAATTTGTGTTTTTGCCCACGCACTGACCAATCGTTTCCTGGTACGCTACCTTCAGGCTTTGGGGTGGAAGGTCACTGAAAAAGATCATCGCTACTGGGGAGTGATTCGATTAGAAAAATAAGGCTTGTTTGCATGTGCAAAAAAAGACAGAGATTAATATACTCAACCTGTGAGCAGCACTAATGGCTTCCTTTGGTATAACACCACCCAAATTTAGGGGTAAAAAAATGTGTGAAAATGAAACGCACTCGGTCTGACTCCCGCCGCTTTTGGCTCAACATTATAGTTGTATCTACTTTTGCCGCTATTTTATTGGTACTGATTGTTTATCTGAACACCACCGAACCGAACACAAAGTACCGGACGCTAAAAATGTTGTCTGAAAAAATGCAAACCAGTGCAACCCGAACCCGTTATCAATGGCAGGTTGAAAATCAGCCCCCCGCTATTATGCTGATTCACTATAACAAAGCGGGCAGGGAAGTAGGTCGAAAGCCCGTAAACGTGGCAATCAATGGTTTGCCTAAAGTGCTTACCGGCAATGCTCAGTGCGAACGCCTATGGCGGGTGTTAACGAATACCGCGTTACAGGTAGAAGGCTTTAAAATTCGGGCCAAATATATAGCCGCCGATAGTGACACGCCCAACTCTGGTGCAGTTTGTCGATTTGGTTATAGTCGGGGTAGTGGGTTTGATTATGTCATTGATCGCGGCCAGGTCATTTTTAACGGCTAGGTAATAGGCTGGTTGGTTGTTTTTTGAACACATTGAAACCTGGTAGCGTCAAAAACGACTGAGCGCAGAAAAAACACGGGTAAATACCCTGCTTACCTGAGGTGTTCGCTTGCCCAAACCTGCCCCCGTTGTTAAAGTGTAACAATCGGTATCTTCTTCTTAGCGGGCGCTAAAAATCCTCACCCGAACCAAGCGCCCGGCATACAGTTACAGGAATGAGCATTTCATGTTTAAAAAGCTTCGGGGCATGTTTTCGAACGATTTGTCCATCGACCTCGGAACAGCTAATACGCTGATCTACGTTAAAGATCAGGGTATTGTACTAAACGAACCTTCAGTTGTGGCTATTCGCCAAGAGCGCGCTGGTGGCCCTAAAAGTGTGGCGGCCGTAGGTGCTGAAGCCAAACGTATGTTAGGTCGTACGCCGGGTAACATACGCGCAATCCGGCCCATGAAGGACGGCGTAATTGCTGACTTTTTTGTAACTGAAAAAATGCTTCAGCATTTCATTAAACAAGTTCACGACAATAACTTTATGCGTCCCAGCCCACGGGTTCTGGTGTGCGTGCCATGTGGCTCTACTCAGGTAGAGCGACGTGCCATTCGTGAGTCAGCACTAGGTGCTGGCGCGCGTGAAGTCTACCTGATAGACGAACCCATGGCGGCAGCTATTGGTGCTGGTTTGCCGGTATCAGAAGCCACCGGTTCAATGGTGGTCGATATTGGTGGCGGTACCACTGAAGTTGCCATTATCTCTTTAAATGGTGTGGTGTATTCTTCTTCGGTACGCATTGGGGGTGACAAATTTGACGAAGCCATTATTAATTACGTTCGCCGTAATTTTGGGTCGTTAATTGGTGAAGCCACTGCCGAGCGTATTAAACATGAAATTGGCGCCGCCTACCCAGGCGAAGAAGTGCGTGAGATTGAAGTGCGAGGCCGTAACTTAGCTGAAGGTGTACCACGCGGCTTTACACTGAATTCGAACGAGATTCTTGAAGCATTACAAGAACCTTTAACCGGCATCGTTTCAGCAGTGATGGTTGCCTTAGAGCAGTCTCCACCCGAGCTGGCATCGGATATTTCTGAGCGCGGTATGGTACTGACCGGAGGCGGGGCATTATTAAAAGATCTGGACCGGCTATTAATGGAAGAAACCGGTATTCCGGTGGTAATTGCCGATGATCCCTTGACCTGTGTAGCACGTGGCGGCGGTAAGGCATTCGATATGATTGACCTGCACGGCGGCGACCTGTTCACCTACGAATAACATCAGGTGCGTCTTCGGGCGCTAACCTGACCGGGTGTCATGGATACTATATTTACTCGCGGACCGTCGCTAAACAACCGACTTGCGCTTGCCCTGGCCTTGTCGGTTTTGTTGATCGTGGCCGACCATAAACTGGCAGCATTTCAATCTACCCGCGTGTACCTTAACTCTATAATGAGCCCGCTACAGTATCTGGCGAACCTGCCCAGTGTTATGCTCAACTTTAGTGCACAGCGGCTTACCTCAAATCAGGCACTGGTATCTGAAAATAGCCGACTGACCAATCAAAATCTGATGATGCGTGAGCAGCTACAACAGTTTGAAATATTACAGGCTGAAAATGAACAGCTGCGCAAATTACTTGATGTGCCGGTAGAGCCCAAGGTACACAAAATGGTGGTGGAGTTGATGGCCGTAGACAACAACCCATTCAGCCAGCAAATCGTGATTAACAAAGGCGCAATTGATGGGGTGTATTTATCCCAATCGGTATTAGATGATCGCGGGGTGGTAGGGCAGGTTATGGAAGTAGGCAGTACCAATAGCCGGGTTGTGCTGATCTCAGATGTCACCCACGCAATTCCTGTACGCTCGGTACGCAATAATATTCGGTTTATCGCCAGTGGCCACGGCGATATGGACGAGCTGTTTTTAGAGCATGTGCCGCACAGCGTAGATATCCAACCAGGCGATATGCTGATGTCGTCTGGTTTGGGAAAAGTCTTTCCGGCCGGGTATCCTGTGGCTCAGGTTGAGTCGGTAGTGCATGATGAAAGCCGTCCATTTGCTACGGTGAAAGTGCGCCCGCTGGCCCAGCTAGACCGGCTTAAATACTTATTGCTGTTGTGGCCACACGATGCGCCTCGTCAACCTGAAGGCAGCGCATTGCGTCAGGTCACGGGGCAACCAAAAGGCTAACCTATGCTTATAAAAGCTCGTTATTACGCTATTTTACTGAGTATTTTAATTGCGCTGGTACTGCAAATTATGCCGCTGCCTATTCAGGCTGATTTGTACCGCCCTGACTGGGTACTTATTGTTCTTGTTTACTGGGCGATGGCGTTGCCGCACCGGGTAAATGTAGGTGTAGCGTTTTTAACCGGGCTGGCCATGGATATTTTGCTGGGGTCAGCGCTGGGCATCCACAGTTTTGCATTGAGTGTCGCGGTGTATGTACTTGCCGCCAATTATCAGCGTTTGCGCAACTACTCTGTTTGGCAACAGGCTATTATTATTGGCTTACTGAGTTCGTTTTACCACCTGATGCTGTTCTGGTTACAGCATTTACTTACCGATATTCCATTTCAGTTTGCCTACCTGTGGCCGGTAATTTCATCAATGGTACTGTGGCCCTGGATGTTTTGGGTGCTACGCAAAGCCCGTCGTCAACTTAGTATCACCTGACCCACCCTACAAGGAGTTGCCATGGCACCTGAATTAATTCTGGCGTCGGCGTCGGCCCGCCGCACGGCCTTGCTTGACCAAATGGGCATCAGCCACCGATGTTTACCGGTTGATATTGATGAATCGGCATTGCCGGCAGAAAAGCCGGCAGATATGGTTGCACGCCTGGCTTGCGAAAAAGCCGCCGAAGCATGGCAGCGACTCTCCACTACTGAGAAAACCAGCGCTGTAGTCCTGGCCAGCGACACACTTATTGAGTTTGACGGTGAAAGTCTGGGCAAACCCGTCGATAAATCTGACAGTATTGCCATACTCAGCCGTTTGTCGGGCAATACGCATCGGGTATTAACCGCTGTGCATGCGCGCAACGAACAAACCCAGCAGTCGCTGATTGTCACTACACAGGTTGAGTTTGCTGAATTATCGCTGACCGACATAGAACAGTACTGGCAATCAGGTGAACCGGCCGACAAAGCAGGCAGCTATGCTATTCAGGGGCGCGGTGGGCAGTTTGTCAAATCGGTAACAGGCAGTGTCAGTAGTGTTATAGGCTTACCCATGTATGAAACCCGGGTGTTATTACAACAGTTTGGAGTGACCGTATGAGCGCAGAACTACTGATTAATGTCACCCCTTCCGAGTCTCGGGTGGCTTTAATTGAAAATGGCATTTTGCAGGAAATTCATGTTGAACGGCACACTAAAAAAGGCCTGGTAGGAAACATGTATCGGGGCAAAGTAAGCCGCGTATTACCGGGCATGCAAGCCGCTTTTGTAGACATTGGTCTTGAAAAAGCCGCCTTTTTACATGCATCAGACATTATTGTGCATACTGAGTTAGAAGGCGAAATGTCAGGGTCGCATATTCAAAAACAGGATATACGCGAACTGGTTCGTGAAGGTCAGGAAATTGTTGTGCAGGTGGTTAAAGACCCTATTGGTACCAAAGGTGCACGCCTGACCACAGACATTACTATTCCGTCCCGGTATTTGGTCTTTATGCCCAGCGTTACCCATGTGGGTGTGTCACAGCGCATTGAAGATGAAGCAGAGCGCGAACGTTTAAAAGAATTGGTGCAAGAGTTTTGCGATGACGAGGGCGGTTTTATTTTACGAACGGCCGCTGAAGGTGTGAGCAAAACTGAGCTGGCACAGGATGCTGCCTTTTTACGCCGGTTATGGAATAAAATTCAGCAGCGTATGAAAAAGAAAAAGCCAAATGTGCTGTATGAAGATCTGCCGCTGGCCCGACGAGTACTAAGAGACTTTGTGGGGACCGAGCTTGACCGAATACGTATTGATTCTAAGTTGTCGTATCAGGAGCTTATTGAGTTCACCAAAGAATACGTGCCTGAATTAAGCAACAAACTTGATTACTATCGCGGTGAACGGCCAATTTTTGATTTGTACGATGTTGAAAACGAGGTCCAGCGAGCCTTAGAGCGGCGGGTAGATTTGAAATCGGGGGGGTATTTAATTATTGACCAGACCGAAGCCATGACCACCATTGATATTAACACCGGGGCCTTTGTGGGGCACCGTAATTTAGAAGAAACCATTTTTAATACCAATATTGAAGCGACCCTGGCGATTGCCCGGCAACTGCGTCTGCGAAATTTGGGAGGGATGATTCTTATCGACTTTATCGATATGGTTGAACCTGATCACAAGCGCCGGGTCTTACATAGTCTGGAGACGTCCACAAGTAAAGATCGTGCCAAGATAAATATCCATGGGTTTACCTCGTTAGGGTTAATTGAAATGACTCGCAAACGCACCCGTGAAAGTCTTGAGCATGTACTGTGTGGTGAATGCCCGGTGTGCAAGGGGCGCGGTTCGGTAAAGACCATCGAAACTATTTGTTTTGAAATTATGCGTGAAATTGTTCGGGTGAACCGGGCTTACGATGCAGACAAATTTGTGGTCTATGCCTCACCCAGCGTGGCCGAAGCCCTTTTGGGTGAAGAGTCGCATATGCTGGCTGAACTAGAAGTGTTTGTATCTAAACAAATTAAAGTTCAAACCGAGCCTTTGTACAACCAGGACAAATACGACGTTGTGATGATGTAAAAGGCTGGGTGTGAACAAGCTTTCTGATTATCTTGCCCTGGGTATCAAAACCCTATGGCTGGTACTGGCAGTATTGCTGGTACTGTTTGCGGTGCTGCTCAGTGGCTTGCGTCTGGCGTTGCCGCATCTGGAACAACAAAAGCAACATATCGAAGACTACCTGAGTCAGCGTTATTCGGTTAACCTGACCATAGACTCTTTGCAGGCTGACTGGCAAAAAACCGGGCCGGCAATGGTGCTAAAAGGGGTCAGCCTGCAGCAAAGCGCGATGTCGCCGATTGGGCTTGATATTAAAAATATTGATATTGAGCTGGACTTCTGGCGCTCACTTTGGCAACGCCAGTTGGCGTCAAACCAGTTTACTTTATCAGGCCTGCAGCTTCGAATTAATACCGACCGGCTTGGACAAAGCGATAACTCCCAACCGTCTATTCAAAATGCGCTTACTCGTTTGTTTTTGGAGCAGCTTGAGTATTTTGAAGTTACCGACAGTACTCTTTACCTTACCCGTAATAACAGCACCCAGATGGTGGATGTTTCTTCTTTAAGGTGGCTTAACCGGGGTCGGCATCATCAAGGAGCCGGAGCTTTGCAGGTGCGTGAACTGGCCACCAACTCTGCGTCTTTTCAAATCGATTTGACCGGCGATAAAGACGCCTTAAGTGGCGTGCTGTATGCCAAAGCCGAAGATATGGATATTTCGCCCTGGGCCAGTGCACTGATTGACACCCGTCGGCCTTTAAAAGAAAGCCGTGCAAATTTAGAGGTGTGGGCGCAGCTTGAAAACAGCCAGTTTAGTGCCTTTTTCACCCGCTTTGATGAAAGCCGGTTAGAGTGGGGCGGTCAGGATGAAGTGAGCGTTAGCACCGGGATTCGCGGCGGCAGCTTACAAGCACTGCCGGTGGACAATCGCTGGCTGCTGCGCCTTGATAAACTCATTATAGAGTCAAATTCGCAGCAGCTGGTTACCGATTTGGTAGGGCAAATTAATGCAAATGGTGAAGCCATACTCAATACCATGAAACCTACCCCGGTGAATCCTTTTTTAGTGTTACTGCCTTTGTTCACCAGCGACACCGCTGATGATGATGTTCGTGAACTCAACCCCACCGGCCAACTGGCGACAATGCAGCTGCAGGCTGATGAAAATGGGCTGGCCTTAAGTGCAAAACTTCTTGATGTCAGCTGGCAACAACACGGCAGTATTCCTGGGGTAGATGCCATTGATATTGGCATTTACTGGCAACAAAATCACGGGGTGGTGAACCTGTTCGCCCGTGACGGGCATATTGAGGCCGACAATCTTCTGCCAGAAAATATAATACTGAATGACTTACGCGCCAAAGTTTACGTATATCAGCAGTCCGGAAACGCTACAACCAAGCCGGCGTGGATGGTCAGCTATGATGATTTGGTGCTTGATACCAATCAATTTTCACTCACCCAAAGTTTACGCCTTGATACCTCATCCACCGATTTGTCGCTGCTAACGCAAGTAAAAGGTATCCCCCTGAATCAGGCTTATAAGCTTTTTCCAGCGGCGCTGATGGGCCAGAATACCAGTGATTATCTAACCAAAGCACTTACCGGTAATGGCGATATTCAGCAAGCCAGCATCTTGTGGCATGGTCAGCCCAAAGATTACCCGTTTGAACGCAATCAGGGAGTGTTTCAGGCGGCGGTAGAGTTACAGCAAGCAGACTTTTTATTTTCTGAAGACTGGCCGGCGCTGCAACAGGCCAATATTCAGCTGTGGTTTGAAAACGACGGGTTAACCATGACCAGCCCCGAAGCCAGGCTGAATGATATCCGGGTACAAAATCTCACCGCTCGTATTCCGCGCCTGGCAAAAGGCGCGCACTTGCTTATTGACGCTCAGGGCGTGGGTACAGGAGCTCAATTAACGAATCTGATGGTTAATAGCTCGCTGAGTGACTCTTTGGGTATGGTACTAAATGAACATGTGCAGGTAGCAGGACAGGTACAGGCGAGTCTGAATCTGGATATTCCGTTTGGTAACCCCCACGTAGTAGCAGCCGGTAGTGCCAGACTTCAGGGCAATCAGGTGCATATAGCCAGTATCGGCTTAACGCTTGATCAGGCAAGTGGTGAAGTACGCTTTATTAACGAAAACATCAATACAGATGATTTTAGCGGTAATCTGTTTGGGCAGCCTGTTGAACTAGATGTGACCGGCGGGATGCAGAACAACGCCTACCAGGTCGATATTGGTATTGGCGGAGACTGGCAAATACAACCATTACTGGCGTATTTAAACCCGGATTTTGAGCGCTATGTTGATGGCCACTCGCAATGGAAAGGGAATGTCACGCTGCAGCTGCCCGAAACAGGTTTTAACTACAGCGCCAGCATACAATCTGAGCTAACCGGCATTAGCTCGTCGTTACCCACTCCTTTTACCAAACAGCAAGACAGCATCAAGCGTTTGGCTTTAAGTAGCCAGGGCAATCAGAAAGCCTCAACTATTCATGCAAAGCTGGGTCAGGAGATTGTCTTTGACGGAATTTTACCGCATGCGCAAATGCAATTTTCACGTGCTCATTTAGCGTTGGGTAACAGCGATTTTGATGGCATGGGGATAGGGTTCAGTGTTTCGGCTAACCTGCCTGAGGTCAATTTCAGTAAATGGTACGATACGGTCAAATTACTGCTAAATCAGAGTTCGGATACCACTAATCTTACAGCAAATACCAGTAGGCCGACGAAGCCGCCGTTATTTGGTGTACCCGAGCGTTTGTTTATACAAACCCCGACACTGCTTATCGCCGGACAACAGCTTGAAGCTGTCAATATTACCGCCAAACAAAGCAATCTTGATTGGAATTTAGACATTGATGCCAAACAGCTTAAAGCACAAATAGCTCTGTATAATGACTGGCTTGAGCGGGGCATAAAAGTTGAGGCAGATTACATTGACCTGGGTGACTGGAAAAACACGGCAGATTTTGAGCAAACAGAAACCTATAACGCTCAATCAAAGCCCGAGAAAAACAGCGCCTCAGTATTCGACGTTACAAACTTTCCACCGATAAATTTTCACTGCAAACAATGCATAGTGCTTGAGCGCCCGCTGGGAGAGGTTACGCTAAACATTACCCGCAGTGCGGCCGGAATGCATATACAAAACCTTGAAATTAACAGTGACAACGGCCTGTTAAAAGCCAGCGGACAATGGCACGGTGCAAACAATCATACTCAGCTAAGCGGCACCGTAAACAGCAACGATATTGGCGCGCTGTTGGCTGATTTAGGCGTTGATTCGGGCATTAAAGACTCTGGCGCTGATATGAAATTTAGTTTGGGTTGGCCGCAGTCTCCTATGGACTTTGATTTAGCTCATATTGATGGTGGGATCGAATGGCGACTTTCTGATGGTTATCTGAGTGATTTGAGTGATCAGGGGTCGCGTATTTTCACGTTATTCAGTTTAAATTCATTAGTGCGAAAACTGAGCCTGGATTTTCGGGATGTATTTGCTAAGGGGTTTTTCTATGACGATATGCGCGGTACCCTGAGTGTACATGATGGGAAGGCCGCCACCAGCGACACCATAATAGATGGAGGGGCTGGCGAGATAGAAATTAAAGGCTATACCGATTTACTGGCGCAGCAGCTTAATTACAATGTTGAATTTACGCCCAATGTCACCGGCAATTTACCGGTACTGGTATACTTTTTAGCTACGCCCACCACGGCATTGGCGGCGCTGGCCTTAGATCAGGTACTCACCTCAGCTAAGGTTATTTCAAACGTAAATTACAAAGTAACGGGTAACTGGACTAACCCGAAATTTAAGGAAGTGGGCCGCGACAGTAAAGATATTGAGCTACCTACCCAATCGAAAAAGTCGGTTTCGACACCGGTTTCTGGCGCACAACCTGACTAACAGCAATCACACTGGAGGTATAACATGGTAAATCTGGTCGCCGTTCAGATGACATCTGAACCTGATGTGGATGAAAACTTACGCTTTGTTGAACAACAAATAGCGCAACTGGACACTCAGGAACCCACCCTGGTCGTACTGCCTGAATGCTTTGCCTGCTTTGGTACCAAAGACAGCACTTTACTTTCTATCGCCGAACCGCGCTACACCGGAAAAATTGGCCAGGCCATGCAGCGAATGGCAAAACAATACGGGGTTTACCTGGTTACCGGTACTTTTCCTTTGCAAGGCGATACGCAAGATAAATTTACAGCGTCTTGTTTGTTAGTGGGACCTGATGGAGAAGTTATTGATGAGTATAAAAAAATCCATCTTTTTGATGTTTCGGTAAAAGACAAAACAGGTAGCTATAAAGAGTCAAAACATACTCAGGCAGGCGACAAAGTCGTGGTCTGTGATACTCCAATCGGCCGCATAGGGCTGGCAGTATGTTATGATGTTCGCTTTACAGGCTTGTTTAATGCTATGGGCGATGTCGATATTCTGGTGCTACCAGCGGCATTTACCCGGTATACTGGTCATGCTCACTGGCATACCCTGGTCCGCGCCAGAGCCATCGAAAAACAATGTTTCGTGGTAGCGCCTAATCAAACGGGTGACCATGCGAATGACCGTGAAACCTTTGGGCATAGTATTATTTACTCGCCATGGGGCGAAATACTGGCCGAGCGAACTTTAGAGCCGGGCGTGGTAAGCACATCGGTAAATCTTGGTGATCGCGACCTACTGAAGCAAAATATGCCAGTGGCGCAACACAATAAATTCAGGAGCGATTTTGTTAAATAACGTAGCAAGGCACTTACTTACCGACTCGGGTCTGGAGCTTTCTTCGCTGGAACAGGCGTTGGGTCAGATTCATCGTCATGATACCGATTATGCAGATCTTTACTTTCAGTCAAGTCAACACGAAAGCTGGGTACTGGAAGACGGTATTATCAAGGAAGGCAGCTACAATATTGAGCGCGGTGTTGGCGTGCGGGCTATCAGTGGCGAAAAAACAGGTTTTGCTTACTCTGATGAGATTAGCCCGGCAGCGCTTGAAAAAGCATGCCAGGCAGCACGGACTATCGCTCCGGCTGGTGGCACGCATCAGGTAAGTAGTTTGCATCAGCAAAGCTACCCGGCAAGATACGATGAAAAAAATCCTATTTTGGGGATGGTCGAGGCCGACAAAGTTGCTTTGCTCAAAGCGGTTGATGCTTATATTCGAAAGCAAGAGCAAGGGATTAACCAGGTAGTGGTTAGCCTTAGCGGTGTCTATGAAGAAATATTAGTGGCGGCATCAGATGGCACGCTGGCTACCGATATTCGTCCATTGGTCAGACTTAATTGTTCTGTGTTACTGGAAAAAGGCGACCGTCGCGAGCGGGGCAGTGCCGGCGCCGGTGGCCGCCATACCTACGACTTCTTTGCTTCACAGGCCGATGGGCGCCCGGTTTACGAAAAGCTGGCCGATGATGCCCTGCACATGGCGCGGGTAAACATGCAGGCAATAGCTTCACCGGCGGGCGCTATGCCCGTGGTACTTGGTAATGGCTGGCCAGGCGTGTTGCTGCACGAAGCTGTAGGCCATGGCCTTGAAGGCGATTTTAACCGTAAAGGGGCGTCGACGTTTAGCGGTAAAATGGGCCAGCAGGTGGCGGCTAAGGGCGTCACGGTAGTCGACGATGGAACCATGCAAGACCGCCGAGGTTCGTTATCAGTCGATGATGAAGGCACACCGACTCAGCGTAACGTACTGATTGAAGATGGCATATTAACCGGCTACATGCAGGACAAAATGAACGCGCGTTTAATGGGTGTGAAGCCTACCGGTAACGGCCGTCGAGAGTCATATGCGCACTTGCCGATGCCGCGCATGACCAATACCTTCATGATGGGCGGCCAGTACAACCCGCAGGAAATTATCCAGACCATCGATAAGGGCATTTACGCACCGAATTTTGCTGGTGGTCAGGTGGATATTACTTCAGGAAAATTTGTGTTCTCAAGCGCTGAAGCCTACCTTATCGAAAATGGTAAAATTACCGCTCCTGTTAAAGGCGCAACGCTTATTGGCAACGGGCCAGAAGTTATGCAGCAAATATCTATGATAGGTAATGATGCCGAACTGGACTCGGGTGTGGGTGTATGCGGTAAAGACGGCCAGTCAGTGCCGGTAGGGGTTGGTCAGCCAACCCTGAAAATTGATAAACTGACGGTAGGTGGGACCGCCTAAAATACGTTACGTTTTATCTGCGTTATAAAAAAACCGCCATGCACATTGTTGTACTGGCGGTTTTTTGTATTGGCCACAAGAATCTAATCTTCGACAATAACCTGCTTTAAATATTGAAATAATTCGCGGTAGGCTTTAGGCGCGGCGTTTTTTTCTTGTTCTTTGTTTATCTGCCGATGAAACTGACGCAATTTTTGACGGTCCAGTTCGGGGTATTCTTCGAGCAATTGCTGAATGGCTTCATCACCATTTTTGGCTACATCATCACGGGCTTTTTCAAGTTCGTGGAAAGCCGCATTATTGGCCTGATGCTGATGCGTTAACATCAACAACGCTTGATTAATCGGGGTTACATCGCGCTGGCGCAGTAATTTTCCGATAAACTGCAGCTGCCGCCGATAACCGTCTTTCTTACGGTTTACCGAACGGGCAATCATTACCGCTTCTTCCAGCTGCTCGTCCATAGGAATGGTTTCAAGATGCGCGGGTGTGAGTTTTACCAGCTGCTCGCCAAGCTTTTGAAACTGGGCCGACTGACGCTTTAATTCGGTTTTACTCAGCGGCTCTTCATTCTCGTTCGTCTCTTTGAAAGTCGAAAAAGAATCTTCTGGTGAATGATGCTTGCGGTCGCTCATTTGGGTCTCATAAGTGTTACACTATTAATACTTCTAATTGTGACACACAGACTGGGATAGCGAAACTGACTATGCAAATTGAACAGCAAATCGCAGAAATTCAAAACGTAGTAGACGATGTACTGAAAATGGCGACAAGCAAAGGGGCAACCCAAGCCGAAGCCAGTATGTCAAAAGTGCAGGGCATTGCTGTATCATCGCGTATGAAAGAAGTCGAGAATGTGGAGTTCACCAACGATGGTGGCCTGGGTATCAGCGTTTATGTTGGAAAACATAAAGGCAGCGCTTCAACGGCTGACCTTAGCCCCCAGGCGCTCGCCCTAACCGTAGAAAAAGCCATCGACATAGCCCGTTACACTAGCGAAGACCCGTGTACCGGGTTAGCAGACGCCGAGTTAATGGCAACAGAATTTCCTGATCTTGACTTGTACCACCCACAAGAATTAGATCCTCAGCATGCCATGCAGTTGGCTATTGAAACCGAAGCTGCGGCTTTGGATTATGACCCGCGCATTATTAATTCAGATGGCGCCAGCTACAATGCTAATCACGGCATGCGGGTATATGGTAATACACACGGTATCAATGCAGGTTACCCAAGTACCCGCTATAGCCTGAGCTGTATGATGATTGGCGCTCAGAGCGATGATATGCAGCGTGACTACGCCTATACTATCAGCCGTAAACCTGATGGTTTGGACGCTGCGACAAAAATTGGACGCGAGGCTTCTGAAGCGACCATCGCACGTTTGGGCGCACAAAAAATCAATACCGCCAATGTACCGGTCATTATGCAAAAAGACGTAGCCTCGTCGCTGTTTGGTCACTACGTTGGTGCTATCAGTGGTGGCAGCCTGTATCGTCGTTCAAGCTTTTTGCTGGATAAACTTGGCGAGCAAATTTTTCCGCAGTGGCTGAATATTGAAGAAAAGCCGCGTTTAAAAGGCGGTTTAGCCAGTGCCAACTTTGATGCTGAAGGCGTAGCTACTCACGATGCCACAGTGGTTGATCAGGGATGTTTAGCCCAGTATTTATTTACCACGTATTCCTCGCGTAAAATGAATACGCAGTCTACGGGGCATGCCGGCGGCATACATAACTGGATTGTGGGCGATACCGGCCACACCGATGCCCAGCTGTTAAAAGAAATGGATACAGGGTTGCTTGTTACCGAACTAATGGGGCAGGGAGTAAGTACCGTAACCGGTGACTATTCTCGTGGCGCAGCAGGTTTCTGGGTCGAAAATGGTGTGATTCAATATCCTGTACACGAAATCACTATCGCCGGAAATTTAAAAGATATGTTTGCTAATATTCGTGCTATTGGCAGCGACCGAGATGTACGCGGTGGGGTACAAACCGGTTCAGTGTTAATCGACAATATGAAAATTGCCGGAAACTAAACGAACGCTTGTAGAAACAAAGCCAATAAAAAACGCAGCGTAAAGCTGCGTTTTTTATTGAAATAAAGCTTTAGCGGTTGCTTAGCTGTCTACTGAACCACAAAAACGGTAGCCTTCACCGTGAATGGTTACAATCAATTCTTCATCACTTGGATCTGACTCGAAGTGTTTACGAATGCGGCGAATTGTCACATCAACCGTACGGTCGTTAGGACGTAGCTCGCGACCCGTCATTTCCATAATTAGCTGTTCACGGGTTAAAATCTTACCCGGATTACTTAGAAATAAATGCAATGCTCTGAACTCGCTGCGCGGCAGGCGGAATTCTTTACCACTTGGAGATATTAGCGAACGACTGTCGCCGTCTAGTG
Organism: Alteromonas lipotrueiana; assembly: GCF_019249245.1. GTDB lineage: Bacteria > Pseudomonadota > Gammaproteobacteria > Enterobacterales > Alteromonadaceae > Alteromonas > Alteromonas lipotrueiana. The sequence continues at coordinate 107,626 of NZ_JAESDK010000014.1, forward strand.
TCCAGCCATTAAAGCTTACGCGGCTAGGCAGGTCATCGTCTTCGGCGGTGTTGGTAGTACGAGTCAGTAAGTTACGCGCCCGAATTGTCAGCTCGCGTGGGTTAAAAGGTTTCGTCAGATAATCATCTGCACCAATTTCAAGCCCTAAAATACGATCGACATCATTGTCACGACCGGTCAAAAAGATAAGGCCGACATTTTTACGATCGCGAACTTCGCGCGCTAGAATCAGGCCGTTTTTACCTGGTAGGTTGATATCCATAATCACCAGGTTGATGGCGTGGTTTTCGAAAAAATCATGCATTTGGTCGCCGTTCTCGGCCTCAAAAACATTATAGCCTTCAGCTTCAAACAAGCTTTTTAGGGTGGTACGAGTTACCACTTCATCTTCAACAATTAATACATTTGGCGTCTGCATGATATTTCACACTCTTTAACAATCGGTTTAAGCAACAATCTGTTTAAGTTTTATTCTTTATAACGGTGTTTGCAAGTCAATGCCGAATTAAATACTGACCTACGGTATAAGGGTTTGTAACTAATTTACAAGGGCAACAACAGTTAATCCGGTGGCTTTTTTCACTATGCTATGTTGGACAGGCAAAACAACTACAAATTCCATCAGTCTTTTAAGCAGGTTAAAAAGGCAAATTAAAACCGTTAGGTTTTTGAAATTGCTGAAATTTACTGGGCATATTGGTTTCGCCCAAATTTACGACCTATAACTGTGCCGTACAATTCTGCCATAAAGCAATTTGCTAAAGCGTTCGGCTATAAACCCGTTGTCCAGATTAATGTGTTCCAATCAGGTTTAACTTTGCTATCGAGTTTACAAACTTTGTAATTAATTGTCTAAAACATGAACTACGAAGCGAGTGATCAGGATGTATCTGCCTAAGCCTGCTTCTGAATTAATCGTGTGGACGGAATTGTATCTTATTTTAAAATAAAATAACCAAGCTGCTTCAACCGCGGCCCCAGTAGCCATTAGTATCTCATTAATTTGCTGCGAAACGCAAAAGGTTCCCGGATATTTGCTTTGTAGCAACCAAACTACCTGCATTAGTTATGCAATTTGACTCGCAAAGTTTTGTATTTTTAAAAAGTGCTACAGGATTGATGATAAGGAGAGCGTCAAAGCGGTGTTGGCATAATGCGCCTTTTCACCATGTTAACCGGTATCGGCGATGAAAAGACGCAAGCATGAAAGTTTTTATTCGTCAGGTTGCATTTGTTGATACAGCGATGAGTATTCGCTGGCTGCTTTTTGCCAGGTAAAGCGGGTATGCATAGCACGTTGCTGCATTGCTTTGAAACGATCAGGGTGTTCGTAGTAAAACAATAAAGCACGACGAATACAGGTTAAAAGACCTTCAGGACTGGGCAAGGAAAACGCAAAGCCTGTGGCGTTTTGCGCATCATCCTTAGGATCGATAACGGTATCTTTGAGTCCGCCTACTGCACGCACAATCGGCAACGTACCGTAGGCTAGACTATACATCTGGTTTAATCCGCAGGGCTCAAATTGCGAAGGCATTAAAAAGAAGTCAGCGCCGGCTTCTACCCAATGAGCATGTTCGGTGCTAAAGCCGTTGATAAAAGCAAACTGGTGAGGATGATTATGGGCATATTCGTCCAGGTCCATACAAACACTGGGGTCGCCCGTGCCTACAATAACCAGCTGAACATTGTGTTCCATTAATTCATCTAACATGGGCAGTATATAGCCAAAGCCCTTTTGCTCGGTAAGACGACATACCATACCAATAAGCGGTGTGTGGGGTTTATCAGGCAGTCCGGTTTGTTGTTGTAGTATTTGCTTGCAATACTGCTTGCCACTTATATCGTCAGCACTGTAGTTTTTTGGCAGGTGGGGGTCGGTTGCCGGGTTCCACTGGGTATAATCACAACCATTCAAAATACCCGATAAATCCTTGTGTCGGGTAACCAAACGATCGTGTAAACCATGACTGCCTAAGTTGGTTAATAGTTCCTGAGCATAGTTGGGGCTTACCGTTGTGATTTTGTCGGCGTATTCAATGCCGGTTTGCAGCATATTGATATAACCGCCATGAACCTGAGCTGAAATAGCCGGGTGCTGCTGCAAAAAAGGAATGCTATCTAGCTGGTGCACACCCTGAAAAGCGGCATTATGGATAGTAAATACGCTTTTGGTTTGGGTAAATTCACCGCTGCTATCATGTTTAAGTAAAAACGGCAGCATGGCCGTGTGCCAATCGTGACAATGTATAATATCGGGCTTAAGGGCCAGCGATTGCATGGTCATTAATGCTGCACCACAAAAAAAGCTAAACCGCTCTCCGTTATCCTGATAGGCTTGGTAAGTGCTGCTGTATAAGTCGCCACGATCGAAGTAAGGTGGGTAGTCTACAAAATAAACATCGATATCATTCCATTTTAACTGGCGAATATCAAAAGGATAAACTTTGTTTTGTGTAAACAGCGTTTGTTGAGTACAGGCTGTAGCCAGCGTAAACTGATGCCGAATGGCTTGATAATAAGGCATTATGATTGAGACATCATGACCAGCATCTTTAAGGGCTAAAGGCAGTGCCTTGCCTACATCCGCCAATCCGCCCGTCTTTACCAGTTCCTCTACCTCAGAAATTGTAAAAATAATCTTCACAGTAAAAGCCTCGACCCAAATTACGATAATAACAAAAGCGATACCAGTGCAGTGAACCCCTGCAACGTCAGTAGCGCTATTCTTCTACACCAAATTTGATACTCACTCCCGCTACTTCGCCAATGCCAGATAAACTGAAAATCGAGAGGTTTGGGCTAATGTACGAACCTGAGAAAAATGTTCAGCCAGTAAACCCGGATAGGGAAGAAAGCGATTAGCGACCATATACAACGCGCCAGATTTTACTAGCACCCGCTTAGCATCACTGATAAAGCGCTTAGTGATACTATAGTCTGTTTTTATCCCGGTATGAAAGGGTGGATTTGTGATTATATGGTCAAATCGGCCTTCGACACCGTGCAAACCATTTGCACCAATAAGTGTTCCGGTAAGCTGATTTGCCGCTAACGTGCGTGCCGTGCAATACAGAGCCAAAGCACTAACGTCAAGCAATGTGACATCAAAATGCGGGTACTGCTGCTTTAAATATGAACCAATCACCCCGCCACCACAGGCAAAATCAAGAACTTTAGAGCGCAGCGATGAAGGCAGTTTTTGTAAAAGTAACTCAGTTCCTTCATCCAGCTGGTTGTGACTAAATACGCCTGGCATCGATACCACCTGAAGCTCATTGTCACCTATCGAAAAAGTGTTGGTATCAAGCCAGCTGGCCGCAGAAAATTCGACTTCTTGTTCTATATGCGTGGTTAATAAACTACAGTGGCGGGCCGAATCAATTTTTTCGGTAGACCCGTACTGGGAGGTCAGTTTATCTGCGCTTTTAATGCCACCTTTGTTTTCGCCTACTAAATGCACGCGACCGTTCGGGCTCAATACGCTGGCAGCCATTTGTAACAACATAGCAAGATGCGCCTTGGCTTTAGGCAAATAAATCAGCACATCGGTATAAGATTTTTTACTGTCTGCAAAGGGTGCGAAAGTATGTCGATGCTCTCCAATTTGCTGATTAAGGCAAAATCCGTCAGGGTCACTGGCTACATCACGGCTATCAAAGGTATGCGCTGAATTTACCCGAACACTTTCTGAATATACATCATAGTACTGGTGTAATATATCAAGTGGATAGTCGGTTAGCTGATCAGTAAAGTAGGCATCTGCGGGATTAACAAGTAACCATTTGCCTTCCTGGAATAGTTCGATGTTGCGTTCAAGCAGTTGGCTTTGTGGACTTAGCATTATTCGGTACGCTCATAAATAAGATCCCAGACCCCGTGGCCCAGTTTTTGGCCCCGAACTTCAAACTTAGTAATAGGGCGGTAATCTGGACGGGCGACATAGTCACCGGATTCAGCGGTATTAACGTAACCCGGTGCCTGACTCATAACCTCTGCCATGTATTGGGCGTAGTTTTCCCAATCAGTAGCCATATGAAAATGCCCACCAATAGCCAGACAGCGACGAATCGTTTGCGCAAATTCAGGTTGTACAATACGTCTTTTATGATGACGTTTTTTATGCCATGGGTCGGGAAAATACAATTGCAGACGACGTAAAGACTCGGCAGGCAACATATGATTCAGCACTTCTACCGCGTCATGCTCCATGACCCGCAAATTTGTAAGTCCCCGCTCGCCAGCTTCGGCCAGCGCTGCGCCTACGCCAGGCCGGTGCACTTCAATACCAATAAAGTTCTGCTCAGGAGCGTTGGCTGCCATCTCAACCAGAGACTTGCCCATCCCAAAACCAATCTCTAGTATTACCGGTGCACTTCGGCCAAACACTTCGGTTAAATCAAGAGGTTGACCTGTATATTCGATGCCCATAGCCGGCCAGTGATCTTCAAGTGCTTTGGCTTGTCCTCGAGTCAGTCGACCCTCGCGCTTAACAAAACTTCTGACTTTGCTAACATAAACACCAGCGGCAGCGGCTTCGTGTTCGTTTTTGTATTGACCCATAATAACTGTACGATGGCAAAAATGTGAATGTAGCGCATTATCCAGCCTAACCGGGACATTGCAAGCAACACCTCGAGCTTATAAGCGAGTTAATAAACATTCTGAATAAACGGCAAAGGTCTTTTTAAACACAATTTTGTCTTTTTAAGACAGTATTTGATTAAGCGCAGAGCTGACCTCGCCGGGGCGCTCTAACAACATCATGTGCGCCGAATCTTCGATTGAAAACAACGTACAGTCGTTCAATTGGGTAGCGATAGCACTTAGGATATCGTACCGCGCAATAAGATCGTGACGAGCTGCAATCAGGTTAATTGCAAAGGGGGCTTTTCTTAGTCTGGGCGTTAAATCTTCGCGCGGCGTGGTACTTTGCATGTGCGCCAATAACGTGCTGGTGCCCAAATCCTGTCCCATTTGTTGCATAACTCCGGCAACCAGAGGATCGTCAATAAAGTCAGACGAAACAAACTGCGCTGTGTAGGCAGGGCTTTGTACTATCGGTTGGCCTTTTTGTAGTGCAGCAACAAGCTCTCGGCGCCGCTTTATTTCATCGCTTCCAAGCCCTTCCGGGTTGTATCCGATTAATGTGAGTGAGGCCACGTTAGCCGGATTTTGTAACGCCCAACTAGCTGCCACATACCCGCCCATAGAAAAGCCAACGACATGTACTTTTTCGTCGGGCAAAACGCGATCGTCGGTTAATGCCAGCATTTCATCGAAGCTCGACGCCCATTGTAGCGGCACATAACGACGATTCGAAAGTGACATTTGGCGCCACACAGGCAACCAAACCCGTTCATCACACAGCGTTCCTGGCAAAAATAAAACCGGTGCGTCTGTCACGCGTCCTCCGTTTGTCCCGACCTAATAGACAGTCATGATATCATAGGTGTTAGTATTTAAGATTCGACGATATGGTTTAATGACTCACACCTTTTCAAATCAGGTACTTAACTGGTACGACATTTATGGCCGTAAACATCTGCCATGGCAACAACAGGTTACGCCTTATCGCGTCTGGGTATCTGAAATTATGTTGCAACAAACTCAGGTTGCTACAGTAATTCCTTATTATGAACGGTTTATGACCTCGTTTGCTGATGTTCAGACGTTGGCCGCGGCGCCGGTAGATGATGTGCTTCATCACTGGACCGGGTTGGGCTACTATGCTCGCGCTCGCAATTTGCATAAGGCCGCAAAGCAGATTGTTGAGGACCATAACGGTAAATTTCCGCAAACCCTGGAGCAGGTGATAGCTTTGCCGGGCATTGGTCGTTCTACCGCCGGTGCGGTATTGTCGCTGGCTTGTGCGCAGCGCCACGCCATTCTCGACGGGAACGTAAAGCGGGTGTTGGCTCGCTACTACGCCATAGAAGGCTGGCCTGGGCAAAAGAAAGTAGAAAATACTCTATGGTCGTTAGCCGAACAAAACCTGCCATCAGAACGGTGTCAGCATTATACTCAGGCAATGATGGACCTGGGCGCAATGGTTTGTACCCGCAGCCGTCCGAAATGTGATGCGTGTCCACTGCAGTCTGAATGCCTGGCGTATGCTCAAGGCCGACAAGCTGATTTTCCGGGTAAAAAACCTAAAAAAGACAAACCTGTAAAAAACACTAATTTGGTAGCGTTGTTGGTTGCCGGCCAGATATACTTGATCCAAAGACCCTTATCCGGATTATGGGGTGGATTGTATGGCTTTATTGAATCTCAGCAGTCGGTAGAGCAGGTGGCTAAAGAATATGGCCTCACCAACTTTAACCAGCATACATTAACCAGCTTCAGGCATACTTTTAGCCATTTTCATCTGGACATTACCCCGGTGTTGTTAATCGCACAGCAGCAAAATATTATGAACGTGGCTGAAGAGTTGTCCGCACGCTGGTTTCCTCTTAATGAACCTATTGAAGTAGGTTTGGCTGCACCCACCAAGAAAATTATCGAACAAATTCAGCGTATGCTGTAGATTTCGCTTTCTAATCGCTTAAATAGGAATTCGCCATGAGCAGAACCGTACATTGTCAACGTCTGAACAAAGAAGCCGAAGGACTGGATTTTCAGCTTTACCCCGGTGAACTGGGCAAGCGTATTTATGAGAATATATCTAAAGAAGCGTGGACCGACTGGCAAAAAAAGCAAACCATGCTGATCAATGAAAACAAACTGAATATGATGGAACCCAACGCGCGTAAATTTTTGGAAGAACAGATGGAAGGGTATCTGTTTCGGGGTGAAGAGCCGACCATCGAAGGCTATGTGCCGCCTGAAAAATAATCAAAATAACAGATATCGAACAGATTGTGCGCAAACAGTAAAAAGTTTTTAAAAAACGGTTGACTTAAAGGTCGGAAATCCGTTTAATGCACACCCACAGCGAGAGAGGCAGTAATGCCCCAACGCTAAACAGTTTTGCCTCGATAGCTCAGTTGGTAGAGCAGCGGATTGAAAATCCGCGTGTCCCTGGTTCGATCCCGGGTCGAGGCACCATTATTCTAAAGGCCCGCATCTATGCGGGCTTTTTTAGATCTGGGTTATCGGAACACGCTGGCGTACCCCTGTGGCTGCACCACGCGTTACAATCCCGGGTCGAGGCACCATTATTCTAAAGG
>NZ_JAESDK010000015.1 GCF_019249245.1 Alteromonas lipotrueiana
CCTCATTCTAAGAAAAACTGTTTCTCAGCGAGAACCATCCGAAAGGGTGGCCCTTTTTTGTGTCTGTTGTTTACTAACTATATTAGGTGTATTTGGCTATTGCGGATAGCCCTTTTACTCAGCAAAGCACTGGCGTGCTCCATCCCATGGGAAACCTAACCCCTCGGATATTTGAACTACGCATTCGGAAACATTCATGTTGGTTAGTGCCAGGGCGTACGTCCTGTACGGCCGTTCGTTCCTTTTAAGGTGACGTTAAGTCACCTTAAATTTGCGTTGCAAACCGGAGCCTCACCCATCCCTGGTGCAGCCACCAGTCTCGCCCTCCCTGGCGAGCCGCTCCGGTTGCTGCGAATGTCTGTGGACATTCGGTCAACCTACGCCCTCATGTGACAACGTGGTTGCCAGAGATAGCTCTCGTCACGAAATGAATTGTCCCTTGCCGGCCTACGGAGCTCCTGATTCTAAGAAAAACTGTTTCTCAGCGAGAACTATCCGAAAGGGTGGCCCTTTTTTGTGTCTGTTGTTTACTAACTTTATTAGGGTTATTTGGCTATTGCGGATAGCCCTTTTACTCAGAAGAGCACTGGCGTGCTCCATCCCATGGAAAACCTAACCCATCGGGGCTGTTTAAGTTCGATGTTCTGCGTGAGTTCACCTCCGCCAATTCGTCCCTGAAGTAATGTCCAGCTCGGCCAGCAAGCTGGTCCAGCCGCAGAGTTCGGGTCGTTCACACGGCGCAAATGAAACGATTCATCTGCTTCTAACCGTGTTCACCCATGCCTCGCGTTCATCACTTTATTCGCCATATCCTTGTGGTTCACCTGCTGACGCAGGCCAGCTAAAGCTGTTCAAACTGATTCCGGTTCAGTTTGTCGGCGTGCCATAGGCACCCCTCATTCGCTACGCTCACCGCTCTTCACCCAGTGTGGGTCCAACCCCAAGTAACCTTAGCGCGCTGCCCCCATTACACGAAAAAGCCCTTGTTGAAAGACAGAGACTTTGTTATTGACTGTAGAAACCTTGCCAGTTCATGATGAACTTATCTCGTGGGACAAAGTTCGACTGTAAGCCTGGTATTTATTCAGTGAAAGCATCCCTTCGCGAGATCATATTTTCCTCAATGACTCGGAGTTACAGCTCTAGGCATTTCCTTATATCTGGTATGAAAAATTGGCGAGATAGCGCGGTTGCGGCCGGCTCTAAACTTGGTCTATGGGATTCAATTGGGACGAATAAGGCTAAGCCTTTACCGTTCTATTAGTTATTGGCTATAGGCTCAGTGATGTGTTTGCCTGACTATATTGAATAAGCAAAGGCTTTTTTGGGAAGGGGAAACGCTAAGCCAGATGGTGTGGGTAATTGAGCACTACTGATATACAACGACTCTGCCACATACAAAAAAGCACCTGATATTAATCAGGTGCTTTTGGTATGCAAAATAAAATTAAAAGCTACAAAAGAACTTATTCTTCGTCAGCTTGTTCAGATTCACGATATTCCTGGAATTCTGAATGAGTAATCTTATTATCTTCGTTTTGGTCAATTTCGTTAAAAGAGGCTATGACATCAGCTTCTGATGCTTCATCTTCGGTAACATGACCATCACCATTTTTATCCATCATTTCAAATGCTTTATGTGTAGCCATGCCGTCTTCGGACTGACGCATATTGTCATCCATATAGGCTACTTCGGTATCACGGTCTTGCTCAAGCTGATTCATTGAATCTTGACCATGAGATTTTGCAGCGTGTTCCATTGTATTAGATTCACGCATTCCTTGTGTCATTTCAGAGCTACCTTCTTCAACTGTAGCTGAAATGTTTTCCTGTTGATAATCCATATCTTCACGAGACTGCTTGGCAACTTTATCCATATCAGCTTCAACTGTTGCTTTCGTCAGTTGAATATCTTCTTTCACTTGGTCAGAAAACGCTTTTGGATTGTTGTCGTAAAAAGTTACGTATTCGTTTTCAGATAAAGATTGATCGCCATTTTTATCAATTTTTTCAAAGTATTCTGAGATAGGAGCGTCTTTGACTTCTTCCATCGATACCATTTGATCGCCGTTATTGTCCAGGCTATTAAATGTGCTACCAATTTTTTCCATATTGTTATGGGCATAGGCTGCAGTTGATAGTGCACCTGAAATTACAACAGCTAAAGTAAGCTTTTTCATATATATTTCCTTTGTCGTGCCTCCGTAGAAACTACTGACCGGAGGAAAAGTTCAATATAAACCATACACTATCTATGCCTTTCTGGAAAAAACCATAATATTCAATATGGTATAGAGTAATGAGAACAATTTTTCAGAAATAGGTTGGAAGATCTTTACTTACTATTTTGCAAATTATTCGCATTTTATTAACGCCAGAGGTTTAGCAATATTATTGGATACAAAGGGCGGACTGGTTAATGAGAGCTAGGTAATAAACGATAGAAAATGGATAACGTGCTTGTTCTGATTAGTTTGACAAGGCTATCGTGATAGAACGAAATTGGCGGTGCAAGATAGTAATCTATGTGAAGTCAGTGCATGTCAAAATAGCAATAAGTTGGAACTGCCAGCAGATACGTTATTAATGGAAATCTCTGGAGACAACATTAAGGTCTTCCAACCATTGGGTTCTATCCGTAAGCCGCCCGGCAATAACATGAATAACCCCTTCATCGGAACGCTCTAAAATACCGTCTACCTGAAGAATACTGGCTTGCATATAAGCAGCTTGTTGGTGGCGAGCGGTGGCCTGCCACACCACAACATTTGTATTACCCGTATGGTCTTCCAATGTTAAAAAAGTTACACCAGAAGCTGTGCCCGGAGCTTGTCGGCAGGTTACGCAGCCTAAAATCCGAACCACAGTTTTGTTTTTTGCCTGTTTGAGACTACTGGCAAGGGTAATATCAGGCAGGTTTTGCTGTTGATGTATTAAGGCAATGGGATGATGTTTGATAGATAAGCCGGTTGCTGCATAATCTTCAATTAAGCTTTGTACCTTGGTAGGAGAAACGATATAGCTTTGTTCACTCTCAGCGCATTCAAAAAGTGGCAGTTCACTTTGTTTATCCATAATTTGCCAGCGAGCCTGGTATCGATTACCGGCTATAGCTTTAAAAGCATCGGCGCTGGCAAGTGCAGCAATCTCATCATTTTTTAATATCTTTGTGTGTGTCACGCTTTGGATAGAAGCAAAGCCTGTAGATGGCCTGCATTCAATCAAGCGCGCCATAGCCTGTTCATTTAAGCCTTTGACCAAACGAAAACCAAGTTGAATATATTTGTAGGAGCCTTTTATTACCAGAGCATGCTCCCAATGAGATGTATTAATACAAACGGGTATCAATCCAACGTGATGACGTTTTGCATCCTGAACCAACTGGCTGGGTGTGTAGAATCCCATCGGCCAACTGTTTAAAAGGCCAATATAAAATTCAGTAGGAAAATAATGCTTCAACCAACACGACACATAGGTTAATACCGCAAAAGAGGCAGAATGAGACTCAGGAAATCCATAACCACTGAACCCTTTTATTTGATCAAATAACTGATTGGCGAAGTCTGGCTGGTACCCTTTGCTAAGCATGCCGTCTACTAATTTTTGTCGAAACTGAGCCAGGCGACCATCTTTTTTCCAGCTGGCCATAGCTCGCCGTAACTGGTCGGCCTCGCCTCCGGTAAATCCTGCGGCCACCATTGCCAGCTGAATAACCTGCTCCTGAAAAATGGGCACGCCCATAGTTCGCGATAATACCTGTTCAACGTCTGCTGAAGGGTAATGTACAACCTGTTTTTTTTGACGTCGTTTTAAATAGGGATGGACCATTTCGCCTTGAATGGGGCCGGGTCTGACGATCGCTATCTGAACCACCAAATCATAATATTTGCGGGGTTTGAGCCGGGGCAACATGCCCATTTGTGCGCGGGATTCAATTTGAAACACACCCACCGTATCAGCCTTGCAAATCATATCGTACACTTGCGGATCATCGCCCAGCTTGGTGATAAAAGGAATAGAAACAGGATAATTGAGTTGTTTCTCAATCAGCTTAAAGGTTTTTTGAATGGCAGTAAGCATGCCTAATGCCAGCACATCTACTTTAAGTAATCCTAATGTTTCTAAATCATCTTTATCCCACTGAATTACCGTACGTTCAGTCATTGCGGCGTTTTCTATTGGCACCAGCTCGTATAAAGGGCCGGCGCTGATAACAAACCCTCCGACATGCTGAGAAAGGTGACGGGGAAACCCTATAATCTGCTCAACCAGATACACCAGTTGTTTTACCCGAAGCACGTTAGGGTTCAGGCCGAGCTGCTTTAATTGGGATTTCCAGGGTATGGTTTTGTCCCGGCGATTGATATTTTTGATTACGTAATCTAATTGAGATTCGGCAAAGCCCAGAGCTTTTCCTACTTCTCTGAAAGCACTTTTAAATCGAAAAGCGATAACAGTGGCCGCTAACGCAGTACGTTCGCGTCCGTATTTATTATAGATATACTGAATAACTTCTTCTCGTCGGCTATGTTCAAAATCAACATCAATATCGGGGGGCTCGTCGCGCTCTTTAGATATAAAACGTTCAAATAAAACATTAATTTGACGAGGGTCCACAGCGGTTATTTCAAGACAATAACATACCACCGAATTGGCGGCAGACCCGCGCCCCTGATACAAAATATCTTGATGGGCCGCAAACTGAACTACATCATAAATGGTTAAGAAAAAATACTCATAGTGTTGCTCATGAATCAAACGCATTTCTTTTTCGATAAGAGCGCGTATGTCGGCCGGTGGTTCCTGTCCAAAACGTTTTTTTATGCCTTTTTCAACACACTCACGCAGATAAGACTGCGCTGTTTGGCCTTCAGGTATTATCTCGGCCGGATACTGGTAACGCAGCTCAGATAAACAAAAATCACATTGGTTGGCGATATCTAGTGAGGCTTCAAGCCAATTTTTTGGATAAAGCTTTTTTAATTTGTTTAAGGAACGCAAACAACGCTCAGCATTTATCTGGCTAAGTTGGCCCAATGCTTCTACGGTTGTATTTTGTCCGATGGCATGCAATACGTGTTGCACCGGAAGTCTGTCACTATGGTGAAACAATGCCTGTGACGTAGCCACTATCGGTATCGAAAACCTCAGAGCTAACCGTTCAATTGCCGCCCAGGAGGTTTCATCATTACCATTTAAAAGCCGGCTGGCACCTATCCAGCAACGTGAAGGCATATGCTTTGTTAGCCATTTACCCCAGTGATCATTTGTGGGTTCAGACTCGCCAGGTAACCAAATAGCCATACAGTGTTGTATGGATTTTAAATCCCACTCGGCCAATTGGTATTCACCCTTATCAGACCTACGTCGAGCATTAGTAATTATTCGACATAACTCGGTGTAAGCCGGTTTATTGGGGCAAAGCAATACCAGCTCTAGGCCGGCGGCCATAACAAAGCGACTGCCTACAATAATTTTAATGGGTAAGTTGTGACGCTTTTTTTCTGCATAAGCCCTGACAACTCCGGCTACAGAGCACTCATCGGTTATCGCTAACGCTTCATAACCTAAAAATGCTGCAGTAGTCAGTAACTCTTCAGGGTGAGAGGCGCCGGTTAAAAAACTAAAATTAGACTGGCACACAAGCTCAGCAAACATCAGCAGTACCATCCCTGTACAAACCATTCCCCTCCATGTGCTTTGAAAATAGACAATCTTTGTCCGGTCGGGGTACGGGCAATATAGTAATCGCGCTTTTGTATATCATCGTCCCACCAACCAGCATGGATACGTACGGGCCCGTATTCAATATGACACTCTTCGCTTAATAACTTACATGCCAATAAGCAAATTCCGGGTGTAGTGTGTTTTAGGTTTGTCGAAGAATGTGGTTGGTGGGGCAGGTGATGACTAATACGATGATCTTCGCCGGCTACGGGTGTACTGACCGCGGCCTCACCCAGACGGGTTTTGAGTCTGCTAATCAAGTGCTTTTGAGCGAACACATGTTGCCGGTTGCTAAAAAAATCTGAGGTTTGTTCGGTCAGGGCTTCCAGCGCAACCACGTTCAATTGTGTTTGAATAACGGGGGCGACGAGCGTGAGTGTTTCAAGCTTTAGTCGTAATAAACTTTGCCACTGAGAAAACTGACTTAAAGGCATGGCGCTTTGTATATTAAGCAACTGCACCGGATGGTCACGAAAATAGAGTGAAAATTGCAGATGGCTGGTGAGCTTGTTGCGCAACCTGGCATAAGTTAAGAACTCCTCCAGTAAGGTCTCAAGCCAGGGCGTCAGCCGTGAAGCTTCGCTAATTTCATAGGACGGAGTTAGCTGATGACAAAATGTTGTTGGTGGATGGTATGCAATTCGTTTCGGCACAATCTCGGCGCGCAGCGCACATAAATAGCTTATAAGTTTATTATCAAAACGCTTTCCAAGCTCGGTGACGGGTAAGTTAAGTAACTCTGCCAATGAGTTAATACCAACCCGTTTTAGTGCCTGAAGTTGTTTGGGTTCAACCTGAGTGGCCCAAAGAGGACAGCGGGCCAGGGCTGCTTTGATGGCCTGCGGCTGATGAAGAAGTTGGTTAACTTTGTAATTAGTTAATACAATTGCAGCCTCAATACTCCAGGCAGACGCAAAGTGATAATTCACTGCGGCTTCTTGTAGCTCGTTTGATAAAGCAGCCCAAATACAATCTAAACCATCGTAATACTTTACCAGTGTATCCAGCCTGACTGCCAAACCATTGGGTTCATACAATACGATGTCGGCAGCCAGTTGATACAACCTGTTTGCAAGAGCCGTTAATCTTTTTGTTTCATATTCGGCCTGGTAATCAATAATCGTGAGCTGTGCACAAAGAGCGGCAGCCTGAGCCATGCCCATGCCCGGTTTTAAACCAGCCTGTTGTGCTGCTCGATTAACCTGTATCAATTGATTATTGCTCGCATGATACACCACTGTTGCAGTGTCTTGCTGAGCCGGTACCGTAACCTCTATCTGATCAAGCGTTAAGCGATAAAAGTCAAAATAAACCCACAACATACAAATCAGCCCACCTGGGCAGACAAAGCTTGCAATGCCACAGTGTTATTCATGGCCCGATAAATAGCCTGATTGTCGGGGGTGTGTTTAAACGTGATTTGAGTACTTTGACCAGGCCATGAGCCAATATTTTTATGCACCGTAATGCGTAAACCATTGCCTGCAGGCTGTAGCTCAATATCCAGCGCGACTGGCAGCGCGTTGTATTGGTGAGAAAAGGTTTCATAAAGCAGACAAAGCGTGTCGTGTTGGGCCGCCGCCACTTGTAAACGCCGGGCTTGTTTGGGTTCGATAGCCTGATGCCACATGAGTACCAAATAACAAGCTTCACTTTTAATGCATTGCTCTGCAGTCCATAAAGTTTGTTCTGGCGTTGCGCAGTAAACCACATGGACAGTATTTGAAGTTTGCCCCAGACTAGCGAGCCAGCTTTTATGAATCTTACCGGGCGGGTTTATAAATACGAGTAACTTTTGAAGGGGATTATGGCTTATCAACAACTTCAAAGCACTTATTTCGCCAATGCCTAATAAACTGCGAATACGTGTCAGCCCGGCAGCTGGAAAACCACCCGACAAAATAGTATTTAAGGCATCATAGCCCGTATTTAGCCGGGCGATCTCGGTATGTTTTAAGCTATCACTGGCCCGCCAAATAGCGGGGTGTTGTTGTAAAGAAGACGTGGATTGAGTCATAAATCACCTGTATGTATATACAGTATTATAGGCAGGTGTTTACTGATGACAAGACTAAATAAAAAAATCGCCGCTAAGTCTATTACCTGGCAGCGATTTTTTATTATAAAGCGGGGTATTATTTTGGCTTTATTTGTTTTCCCAAAGCCAGTTGGGTTAAAGATTCACAGGCACTAATGAACCCGTCTGGCGTGTTCTTTGACCAGCCAATACGAACCTGGCTGGGCTGCTGTTGCATAAATGCGCGCAGGTCTTCCATGCTTAGCTGGTTGTCAAAGGCAAGCTGACGTTTTAATGCTTCTTCGGTAGTACTGCTGTTTTGCCAGCAATCCAGCACAATGGCAGAAAAGTGACCCGTAAGAAACTGTAATACTGAATGTTGTTGTCCCCCAATAAGCCCCTTAGACGCTGCGGTATCCACATTCTGCGCATAAACCTGTTCTAACCTTGATACAATTTCAGCCAACCCCGCCAAAGCCTCATTGGCCCGATGGGTTTGGCTTTTGGAGCTGCTGCGAAGTAAAACCATCTCGCGTTGTAAGGTTTGTATTCGCATGGCGAAATAAACCAGTAACAGAACTAAAGCGCCAATAACTCCAAATGCCAGCATACTTACTTCCCTGCTTGTTTGTTTTTAATAAATGCATTGATATTTTGTTCTAAAACAAACAGTGGTACCGAACCATGCGCTAATACAGCGGTATGAAACTCGCGTACATCAAACTGTTCGCCTAGTGCCTGTTCTGCTTTTTGACGAAGTGCTTTAATTTTTATCTCGCCAATTTTATAAGACAACGCCTGAGCAGGCCATGAAATATAACGGTCAATTTCTGTTTTAATATTATGTTCAGATAAGGCGGTATTTTTCATCATGTAATCAATGGCCTGTTGACGGGTCCAACCAAACATATGCATACCGGTATCTACCACCAGTCGGCAAGCTCGCCACATTTCATAGCTCAAACGGCCAAAATGATCATAAGGCGTTTGATATATGCCAGCCTCAATACCCAAAAATTCAGAATACAGCCCCCAACCTTCACCAAAGGCTGAAATGTATGTATTTTGTCGTACGGCGGGTAGGTCACTCATTTCTTTGGCCAAAGAGATCTGTAAGTGATGACCTGGTACGGCTTCATGTAAAGTCAGCGCGGGCAGAGCGTATAAAGGGCGTTTATCTAACGCATAGGTATTTACCCAATAATACCCAGGCTCGGTTTCGTTGGCAGCATGAATATAACGCCCGGTAGTGTATTTAGGGGCAATATCTTCTGGTACTGGCGCTACCCCATATGGCGTTCTGGGTAGTTTTTCAAATAAAGCTGGCAAACTGGCATCGGCGCGTTTAGCAATAAAAGAGGCTTGTTTAAGTAAGGCCTCAGGCGTTTTGGCATAAAACTGGGGGTCGGTGCGTAAAAAACGAATAAACGCATCAATATCGCCATCAAAATCTAGCTCGTCCACAATTTTCTGCATAGCATTACGAATACGTTTAACTTCGTTTAAGCCAAGATCATGGACTTGCTGAGCGTTCATATCGGTGGTGGTGTAGTGCTTTATCCGATTGTTGTAATAGGCTTCGCCGTTTGGCCAATCTGATGCAGCAATCGACTCGCGCGCCTGAGGAATATAATGGTCTACCAAGAAATCATGATACTGCTTATAGGCCGAAACAATATCAGAACTGATAATTGCTTTAGCTTGATTGCGCAACTTTTGAGCCTGCTCCTTGCTAATAAAAGAGGGCAGGGTTTTAAACGGCGTATAAAAAACGCTGTCTTGTGCTTTATCAACTAAAAATGGTGTAACCGACGCCTCGTAATCTTTTAACACTGCTTTGGGTTGAGTATACCCTTGCTCTAAACCTTGCTGCATATAGGCTATGTTTTGTTGAATATAGCCTTTTATACGTTTTAGTTGGGTGAGGTAATCGCGGTAATCTTTTAACTTACTGAATCGTGTGGCTTTAGGCAAGGTGGCCAGTGCACTGTGAAACCCATATTCTGAGGTAAGAGGCACTTTGAAAGACTCAAATTTATGCTGGTCGATGTAATTGTTTAGCCGGTATTGCTGCATAAGCAAGGTAATTTTTTGCTCCTGTGACAATTCGGCTGGTTGATACTGTTGAGTCTTTTCTAAAAATGATGAGTAACGCTGGTGTTGTTTACTCAGAGCTTGCGGGGAGATATCGGCTGGCTTTACTTCTCGCAAATTTGACTCGTATTCCCAAATTTCTTCGATTAAAGCATCGAACGATTCATTCGCATTAACCAGCGAACTAAACCCTATCGTTACCGGCAAACACAGCCAGGTGAAACAAAATACAATATTGCGGTAAATTTTCATCATAATAACTTCCGGGCTATGGCCCGGCGTGCAGAAAAACCAGGCTAGTTTTTGTTAGGTGGATAAATTGGGTTAGAAAACGCCGCAACGATATCTGCTAATCGGGATATTTTGCGGCCCTCTGCTTTTTACCGCATCTATTCGTAACACATTATGCATCGGAACATAAGTTGTTGTCACATCGACAAATTCAGATTTTAGCTTTTTATGCGATGGGACAATCTCTATGCGGGTATGTGCGTCCCGCACAAACCTAAACAAACTTGCCTGGCTTAGCTGCCGGATATAACGCTTACCATTGCATTAAACTGGATGCGGTACCGAAGTTCAGAATTATTCAGGGCTAACCTTTCTCATCTTCGTGTAAACACAATATGGGGCGTCTGATAAAGTTTTTTCAACCTCAGGCCTTTCAACGGTTTATGATCGTTGATAGAAAAGGGGAATAAAGTCATAGTATTTTTTTGCAGGTAGTCTCAGGTTTACGACGCCCAACGAAAAGCCTGCCCGGTAATATTTGTTATTACGGCCAGCTGGTATACCATCGGTTATTCACAAAACAACAACATTGCTAACGATTATGATAAAAAAATTACTCTTGGGCGCGATGGTTTCGACTTTAAGTGCGGGTGCAGTAGCACAAACCGATAAGTCTGTGTCATTTGAGCCCGATACAAACCGTATTAAATCTCACCTGTTTTTTCTTGCTGACGACTTACTTGAAGGTCGTGATACGGGCTCGCGAGGCCACGATATTGCTTCACTGTACATTGCGACTGAATTTTCTAAGTACGGTCTTAAACCTATGGGTACCGACGGCTATATGCAGTCGGTTGAGTTTCGTAAAGCCATGCTGGAACAAGAATCGCCGTCTTTTACGTTAAGCACCGATAGCGGTGATGTGTCTTTAGCCTACCCAAAAGACTACCTGACCGGCCCAAGCCTGTTAAATACTGCTAGCCAGGTTAGTGGTGAGCTGGTTTTCGCCGGCTACGGTATTATCGCTGATGAGCTTGAGCACAACGATTATCAGGACTTAGATGTTGAAGGTAAAATTGTGGTGGTTTTATCTGGTAAGCCTAAGTCTTTCCCAAGTGAGATGGGCGCGCACTTAGCGTCAGGCTCACAAAAAGCTCAGTATGCGGTAGATAATGGCGCTATTGGCATGATCTCGGTGACTACCCCTACCGCTGAAAAAGTGCGTCCGTACCAATCTCGTTTAAGCTATATTCATACTCCGCGTATGGCATGGCTGAATGAGAACAACGAACCAGCCAATAGCTTTCCTCAGCTTAAAGGCTCAGCCTTTTTAAGCGAAGGTGCAGCGCGCAAATTGTTTGATAATGCGCCCCTGTCTTTAGACGAAATTTATGCACAGTTAGAAGACGACAAAGCACCTGAAGGGTTTGCGTTATCAGGCTCAGTAAGCATGAGTAAAAAAAGCAAGCATTCACAAATTACCAGCCCTAATGTGGTGGCGGCGCTGGAAGGCTCAGATCCAGAGCTAAAAGACGAGTACGTCGTATTTTCAGCGCACTCTGACCATATTGGCTTTGCCAAAACTGTTAAAAAAGACAACGTTAATAATGGCGCGATGGACAATGCTTCCGGTACGTCAGTCATGCTGGAAACCGCCCGTTTATTCAGTCAAATGAAACAAAAACCGAAGCGTTCTATTTTATTCGTGGCCGTCACTGGCGAAGAAAAAGGGCTGCTGGGCGCTGATTACTTTGCTCATAACCCCACGGTACCAGTAGAGAAAATGGTTGCCGACGTAAACTTGGATATGCCAATACTCACCTACGAGTTTGCCGATGTTATTGCTTTTGGTGCCAGCCATAGTGATATGAAAGCGTCAGTAGAAAAAGCAGCTTCTAATGCGGGCATCGAACTCAGTCCTGATCCGTGGCCAGAACAGGCGCTTTTCACCCGTTCTGATCATTATGCTTTTGTGAAGCAGGGGGTACCTTCGGTATTTTTGGTGCCTGGACTTAAGTCAAAAGATCCAGAAGTTGACGGTAGCAAAGTGTTTGGCGAGTTTTTATCTACGCATTATCACAAGCCAAGCGATGATACGAACCAGAAATTTAACTGGGACGCGGCGCGTACATTTGCTGAAGTCAACGCTCAAATTGGCTATACCCTAGCAACTCAGGAACAAAAGCCTAAGTGGAATAAAGACGACTTCTTCGGCGAAACGTTTGCCAAAGATCGTAAATAAAACATTGGCTTTTAAATAGAAAAAAGAGCGATACAAAAAAGCCCCCGATAACGTGTGTACAAAGTCGGGGGCTTTTTATTATTTGTTGGCGCAAATAACCTACAAAAAGGTGTGTTTGTAACAAGCCCAGTGTTCTAAAAACTGTTCAGTGGGTTTGCGGGTAAAACCGCTGCGTATAAACATATTAATCCGGCCATCGACGTAGCATATAAACATGTTTGCCAAAACGCTTTCATCAGCAGACAAGTCGCGGCCTTCCCGTAATTTACGTTCGCGTAACACCTGTTTAAACTGGGTTTCCAGACGCTCGAATAGCTTTGCAATACGTGCCCGTAACCGCTCTTGTTCGCCTAACAGCGCATCGCCATTTAAAATGCGGGTAATGCCCGGGTTTTTCTCGGCAAAACCTAACAACAAATGCAAAATCATCTGACAGCGATTGCTAGAGTCTTTTTCCTCGTTCAAAATTTTATTAATACGGGAAAATAAGGTTTCTTCGATAAACTCAATAAGCCCTTCAAACATACGAGCTTTGCTTGGGAAGTGGCGATACAACGCCGCCTCTGAAACCCCAACTTTTTCAGCCAGTTTGGCGGTGGTAATTCGTTGACCCGGGCTGGATTCTAACATGCCAGCCAGCGCCTGAAGAATTTGGGCACGGCGATTCGTCTTTTTTACAGCAGGCATAAAGCGAGTAATTCCTATGCTTTGGGCACCACGCCCGTTCCATGTACAAATAACCTAATATAGGCAACTATTGTTGTTTGAACGTCTTTGTATCGACCGGAGTTAGGTTACTTTGACGTTTTCTTTTTAAATTGGGTCGCGACAACCGACAACAGTTCGCCGGCCAGTTGCACTTTAGGTTGTGCAGGCAAATGTTGTTCACCGTCGGGCCAAATAACATGCAGCGCGTTATGGTCGCTGTTAAATCCTAATCCTGCTGTAGATATATTATTCGCCGCAATCATGTTTAATTTTTTATTGTGTAATTTGCTGCGGGCATAATGCTCAACATTTTGGCTTTCTGCGGCAAAACCGACGGTAAAGGGAGGACTCGGCAGGTTTGCTACAGTTTTGAGAATATCAGGGTTTTTGACAAAAGTAAGGGTTAACTCTTCATCCTTTTTCTTAATTTTGTTGTCAGCAACACTTGAAGCCCGGTAATCAGCCACCGCCGCGGTCGCAATAAAAATATCACACTGCTGAATTTGACCCATTACTGCATTATGCATTTGTTCAGCGCTAACAACATCTATTTTGGTTATACCTGGTGATACGTTCAGCGTGGTAGGGCCACTGATCAAGACAACCTCGGCCCCAGCTTGCTGAGCAGCATGGGCAAGTGCATAGCCCATTTTTCCTGAGCTGTGATTTGAAATATAACGCACCGGATCTAATGCTTCTTGAGTAGGGCCGGCGGTGATCAAAACTCGGGTGGCGCTTAAATCCGGCAAAGTTTTAGCGGCTGTGCATTTGCACAAGTGCTCTACAATATCTTCAGGCTCACTCATACGCCCGTAGCCGGTGTCTCCACATGCCTGAGCACCGCTGGCAGGCCCGATAAAATCGATGCCGCGGGCGGTTAGCACTGACATATTTTGCTGGGTGGCTGCCGCCTGCCACATTTGTTGATTCATAGCAGGAGCTATGACCAGCGGGGCGCGGGTGGCTAAGCATAAGGTGGTCAGTAAATCGTCGGCCAGGCCCACGGTTAGCTTTGCCAATAAGTTAGCGGTAGCCGGGGCCAGTAACAAAATGTCGGCCCATTTGGCCAACTCAATATGGCCCATCGCGGCTTCGGCTGCCGGGTCTAACAGACTATCGTGCACAATATGGCCTGACACTGCCTGCAAAGACAACGGGCTAACAAATTCTTTAGCCGAAGCGGTGACAACCACTCTTACCGTTGCTCCCTGAGCGGTAAGTTTGCGGACCAGATCAGGCGTTTTATAGGCAGCAATACCGCCGCTTATACCCAACAGAATTTTTTTGTTTTGAAGTTGCATAGCTCAAAATATAAGCGCTTATGAATAGCACAAGCGTAACATGGTCCCTTTCGTATCGGTAGTTTGATAAACGCGTACAAGGGCCAGTTTTTATCTTTTGAAGCAAGGCGTATAACTATGCCTTAAAATTTCATAAGGTAGTGTTCACATGCGAATTCAAGATCTGCCGGTAACCGAGCAGCCCCGGGAAAAACTGTTGTGCATTGGTCCTGAGGCTATGAATAATACCGAACTGTTAACGGTGTTTTTAGGAAGTGGTTCACAGGGACGCAGCGCACTTCAATTGGCACAACAGCTTTTGGTAAAATTTACCACGATGAGTCACCTTTTTACGGCCTCGGCGGAAGACTTTTGTGATATCAATGGCATTGGCATGGCGCGCTATCTGCAGTTGCAGGCCGCAAAAGAAATGGTACGGCGTATGCTAGAAGAACCATTACAGCGTCAGCATGTTTTTACTGAAGTTGCTCAGGTTAGCCAGTATTTAGTGGCTACCTTTAAAGGCTTAGAACAAGAGGTGTTTGGAATGCTGATGTTAGATAGCCAGCATCAGCTTATTGCTTACCGGCCTATGTTCTTCGGCACCATCAATAGTGCTGCCGTGTACCCAAGAGAATTAGTTAAGCAGGCACTAAAAGAAAATGCGGCTGCGGTTATTTTGGTACATAATCATCCGTCCGGGATACCTGAACCCAGTCATGCCGATATCGCCCTGACCAAACAGGTGGTGGCGGCAATGTCCTTAATGGACATTAATGTACTTGATCACTTTGTGGTAGGAGAAAGTTTAACCGTTTCTCTGTCACAACGGGGATTGATGTAATACTAAAGGCCAGTTATACTGGTAGATAGTCGAATTCTGACCTGCTTTGTTATATTGCTGGGGATGGATTTTTAGTTAATACGACGAAGCTTTGTTTAAAGTATGGTCAATAATGGCTCTATGCTTTAACATGGTGAGTTGGTGGAATTTTGAAAGGACCATTATGAAAAAGTCATTGGTATCATTGATTGTAGGTGCTGGCTTAGCTTTTTCTGCTACAGCTCAGGACCAGTCTGGCTCTACTGAAAGTGCTATGGGTGGTGTAACTACTGGATACATCGCTACTGGCGTAGTTGCTGCTGGTGTTTTGGCCGCTGTTGTTGCTAACAACCGTGGTTCTGCTGATCTGCCAGAGGACGCTCCTGTCGTTGGCAACGGCTGTAACGGCGATGACGAGCTTAACGCTGAGGGTTTCTGTGTAGGTACAACTGACACAGTAACTGGTACTGCTACAGCAACAACTATGACCTCAGTAACATTCACTTACGCACCTGCTGCATAAGTGTTTTGAACCGGTAAGATAAAGCCGCCTGGTGCGGCTTTTTTTGTTTCTGCAAAACCCTTTTTTCAAGCCAAAAGACCGCCAAATTCCTTCATGAATAAATTCAGATTTTTTAAGATAGCTACCGTGGCTTTTTTGGGCCTGTTGTTAGCCTCATGCTCATCAACCAATCAGGCGTACTTTAATACGTTGAAACTTGCTTTTAAGGCAAATCAAAGTCAGCAGGTTACCCTTGAAATGGTAAGACAAAGTCAGGCTGATTTACTGCAAGTTCAAATTGGTGAAAAACCTACCGCATTTATGGCTTTGGGTTTTATTGAAAACAATCTGAATAAATGGGTATCGGCAGACAATGCAATTATAAAGATTCACCATGGCGTTATTGTTGCTACCGAAGGGTTCGAACACGACCTGCTTTACACCAGTAATGTCAAAGAAAACCCTTTAACCGACACCGCGATGGTTAATTTTTCATGGCAACGGCAGGTAGATATTGCCTCGGTAGGTTACGGACTGGTTATTGAAGGGCAGTGGCGAATACAGCAAAATGAAGCCATAAGTATTTTAGAGCAATCGTTCGACACCCAGAAAATTACTGAGCAAGTGACCTTTCCTAAAACAGGCCCATACATTGATACCCAAACCCAATGGCAAAATACCTACTGGGTTAACTCAACCAATGGTGAGCTTCTTAAAGCTTCGGTAAAAATAATGCCTCAAGCACCGCGTATTCAAATGACCTATGTCAGCCGTGCGGCAAGATACATTGCCCAACAGGAGGCCTCACAATGAAGTTTATGGTAGGCGTAATACTTTCGGTGCTGGCGAGTTTCAGCGTAGCTGAAGTTAATATAAAAATTAATAAGCAACAATATCGGTTTCAGCAACCGGTACGGTTATCGCAGGTTCTTTCCATCGTAGCGACAAATCAGGATTGGTATTGGCCGGCAACAGGATTTTACCAACTTGATGAAAGTGTAGAGCCGCAGCGTGATGAAGTACTGAGTCTGATTAATACGCTTATTGTTGAGCTGGAACCCAATAATGAACGCGCCATCGGGTTGCAGGCTTTACGTCAGCAGATAGAAAGCTGGAAACTGGCTAAACGCATCAAACGCCCGGTAAGCTATGATTTAGCCCGTGTGAATATGGCCCACAATCCCAAATTACTTGATGGTGAATATTTACTTTCATTAAGCCCAAGACCTGACCTAGTGTACTTAAGTGGTTTGGTTAAGACCCCGGGGCCCTATCAGCATTTACCCGGTGCCAATGCTCACCAATACACCCAAAATATTACGTTACGCGACGATGCAGACCCCGACTTTGTTTATGTTATTACCCCTTCGGGTGACGTTCAAAAAATAAAAACTGCATACTGGAATCGTGAATATATTCAGCTTATGCCCAAGAGCCAGTTGTATGTACCCATTTTTTCTTATCTTCTCACTCCCTCGTTGTCTGAGCTAAATCAGAAAGTGGCGGAGCTTGCTGTTCATAGGGTGCTGTAATGTTATCAAGCAAACGAACGACTCTTTCATTACTGATTGCCAGTACTTTTGCCACGGCAGCTGGCGCTCAACAAGCAGACAATACGTTAGCGGTTAAGCCTTCACAAATGGTGCAGGGTGGGGCCGGTTTAATACAGACACCCACCTCGCGTATGCGCCCTGAAGGTGAACTGTCACTCAGCTATACCGATAATGACCAGTATCGTTTTTGGACCGTAAGCCTGCAGTTATTTCCGTGGATGGAAGCTACCGCCCGGTACACTGATGTCAGAACCCGGTTGTACAGTAATGTAGAAAGCTTCAGTGGCGATCAAACCCTGAAAGACAAAGGCCTGGATGTAAAATTCAGATTGTTGGAAGAAAGTTTTTATCTGCCTGAAGTTTCGGTTGGTTTTCGCGATATTGGCGGTACCGGCTTTTTTGAAAGTGAGCATATATCAGCCAGTAAAGCCTGGGGGCCGTTCGACTTTCACTTAGGCATGGGCTGGGGCTATCTGGGGACTGCAAACAGCTTTACCAATCCGTTTTGCGAACTGCGGGACAGCTTTTGTAACCGCCCGGGTGGCTTTAGTGGTAATGGCGGTAAGGTTGATTACGATCAGTTTTTCAAAGGGCCGGCAGCCATGTTTGGGGGGGTTGAATATCAAACACCCTGGCAGCCGTTAACCCTTAAAGTCGAGTACGAAGGCAACAACTATACCCAGGACAGAGCGGGGCGATTACAGCAAGACTCGCGCTGGAATGCAGCCGCGGTATACCGTTGGAATAATTTTGATTTTACCCTGAATTATCAGCGCGGAAATACCATCGGTTTTGGGGTGACTTATAACTTCAATATGAACACCTTTGAGCAAATTAAAATCGATGAGTCGCCACGCTCAATTGTACGTTCACAGCCGCCTGCCTCGGCAACTGATATTGATCGGGTAGCGCTGTCACGTGGGTTACGTTCTGAAGCGGGGTTAGTACTGCACGATGTCCGTATTGAAGAAGACAAAATCACCGTGTATGGCCAACAAACTGCCTATCGCGACCTGGTTGAAGCCACCGAGCGTGCCGGGCGGGTATTGGCCGACGAACTCCCCCAGGAAGTAACCCAGTACCGGGTTGTTGAAACCAATGGCGGTCTGCCCATGACCACCACCCAGATTGATGCCAGCGCGTTTAAATCAGCGGCTCGCTATGAAGGTGTAAAAAGCGAAATAACGGATACTTATACTCGCATTAGCCCCTCATCAGAAGATCTTGCCCACTATGAGCCAGACGGTGTGACAGGCTTTGGTTATTCAGCCGATTTCTTTTATACGCAAAGCTTTGGTGGGCCTGAAGACTTTTATCTTTATCAGGGCGGTCTTATTTTAAGTGGCAGCTATACCCTGGACGAAAACTACGGCGTATTCGGGTCGCTTCGTACCACCTTGTTCGATAACTACGATAAATTTAACTATACCATCGACAAAGCTGAATCGACGTTGCCCCGGGTACGAACTTATATTCGTGAATATATCTCTGGTTCAGATGTAGCGCTTGATACGCTTTACGGACGCTGGATAGATAAAGTGGATGACAACTGGTACGCACAAGCCTATGGCGGTTATTTAGAAACCATGTTTGCTGGTGTGGGTGCTGAGGCTTTGTATCGTCCGGTAGACAGCAATTTTGCGTTTGGTGTTGATATCAATTATGTACAGCAACGTTCGTTTGAAAACGACTGGGACCTGTTTGATTACAACGCAGTCACTGGGTTTGCTACCGCGTACTGGCGCCCCGAATTTTTACCAGAAACTCGTATCTCGGTGAGTGCCGGACAGTTTTTGGCAAAAGATAAAGGCGTGAACATCGATTTTGCAAAACGGTTTGATAGCGGCATTGTGGTGGGTGCCTATGCAGCCTTCACCGATGCCTCATCCGAAGATTATGGCGAAGGCAGCTTTACCAAAGGCTTTTATATTTCGGTTCCGCTGGACTTATTTATTATACAGCCAGCCAAAGGCAGTGGTCGTTTTCCGTGGGTGCCCATCTCTCGAGATGGTGGACAAATGCTTAACCGGCCTTCTCAGCTGATTAATATTACTGCGCCGCGTTCACCGTTTATGGAATAATCCAGGTGCCTTGAGGCAGGATACAACAAGGGTATTTGATGAAGATTTTGCACGTACTGGTTTCCCGGGTTTCATTGCCTCCGCTTAAATATGGCGGAACGCAACGTGTTATCTGGGCGCTGGCTCAGGCCCAGCGCGACCATGGCCACGAGGTCCGGTTTTTATGGGGTGATGCCCCTCGTGTACCGGCCGGGACTACGGTAGCAAAAAAAGGGCAGGCGCTTAACCCGCTTATTGGCGACTGGCCCGACATTGTGCATTTTCACCGGGCGCCCGATGAGCCTATTAGTAAGCCCTTTGTGGTCACCGAGCACTTTAATGCCGGTGGGCCACAAACCTATCATCAAAATACCATTTTTTTGTCACGACGCCATGCTGCCATTCACAACGCCCATCGCTTTGTATACAACGGTTTGAACTGGAGCGATTACGGGCAACCTGAGTTTTCGCCACGTGGTAACTATCTGCACTTCCTGGGCAAAGCGCGGGTGGCGACTAAAAACCTGACCGGAGCAATGGACGTGGCCCGCCAGGCTAACAAAAAACTGTCGGTATTAGGTGGCCCACGAATAAAGCTTGGACGCGGTGGCTATATTCATCTGGCTCGCCATGTGTCGTTTAAAGGTATGGTCGGCGGCGAAACCAAAAATAACCTGATACGGCAGTCGCAGGGCCTCTTGTTGCCAGTGCGCTGGCACGAGCCGTTTGGCTTAGCTTATACCGAAAGTTTGTATCTGGGTTGTCCGGTGTTTGCCACCCCCTATGGCGCTATCCCAGAGATAATCAGCGAGCCTGAAGTAGGTTTTTTATCGGCTTCGGGCACCGAACTGGCTCATGCTGTCAGTGATTTGTCAGGGTACGATCGTCGTTTGTGTCATGAGTTAGCGGTTGAGCGTTTTGGTCATTATAAAATGGCGAAAGGGTACGAAGCATGTTATCAGCAGGTGCTCGACGGTCAGCCATTACATGCCAATGCGCCCTATGCAGATACTAACCTTACTGAGTTATTGCCGTTTTCATCACGCTAATTAACGATCATTGCAATGATTTAGGCGATCGTGGATAAAAAAGCGTCAGAGATCTTTTACTGTGGGCGCTGGATAGGGTAGAATCCGCCGCCGGGATCTGAAACAGATCTACAGCTTTTAGGGTCATTTGCCAGCTTTTTTTGCTGGTTGCCTTGTATTTGGAACAGCTTTGCTGTATAAAATGCGCCCTCTTATTTATAGTAATAACGTCATTTGACCCAGTGACTAGTGAGTGGTGGGATCGATTGGCGCGACAGTTATCGTTGTTCTGGAGACAAATACATGTCAAAAGTATGTCAAGTTACAGGTAAGCGTCCTACGGTTGGAAATAACCGTTCGCACGCAAGAAACGCGACCCGTCGTCGCTTCTTACCAAACCTTCATTCTCACCGTTTTTGGGTTGAGAGCGAAAATCGTTTCGTTAAATTGCGTCTGTCTGCAAAAGCCATGCGTATTATCGACAAGCGCGGCATCGATGCAGTATTAACTGACATCCGTGCTCGCGGTGAAAAGATCTAAGGAAGCCTGAAAATGCGTGATAAAATCAAATTAGTTTCATCAGCAGGTACTGGATTTTTCTACACCACTGATAAGAATAAACGTAATATGCCTGGCAAAATGGAGATCAAAAAGTTTGATCCCGTAGTGCGTAAGCATGTGATGTTTAAAGAGGCCAAAATCAAGTAATAAAACTTGCTTTTGTCTCCACGAAAACCCGGCTCTTGCCGGGTTTTTTGCGTTTAAAACCCAGACTTTACAAAAGCTGTAATCCTGATAAGTTTTAGACAACGAAGAAGTTTTAGGACACTCACCATGGCTAAAAAGCGGGTTTCTTCAAAAGCCATGAACAATGTCGTCATTTTTGCCATGTTGTTTATGATTGCATTGTTCAATCTTGATGCATTGTTGCCGGCTACCAACAAGCCTCAGGCTCGTCCTTTGATTGCCCCAAATGAATATCTTTTGCGTATTGAGCAAGACAACTTCAAGCTAGAACGAGCAGGGCAAAGCTGGCGGCAGATTGGTTTGTCTCAACAACCAGCAACAAGCGCAGGGCAGCAAGTGTTGGCCTGGCAACAAGGCTACCTTGAGCCAGTTGAACAAAAGCCCACAACATTAAACACTCAGCTGGCTTATATTGTGGTGGTGTGGTTGGCAGGTAAACCCAATGGGGCAGTGTATGCGTTTTATCCTGACACCAATGCTACCTTTGTGTTGTTTGATGACCAGTGGTTTACCCTTGAGGGAACAACCATAAGCCAGCTACTGCCTTGGAACGCCCCATAATTATTGAGGAAGGTAAGTGATATGCCTGAGTTACCCGAGGTAGAAGTGAGCCGCCGCGGCATAGAGCCCTGGTTAGTTGAACACCAAATCAAACAAATTATTGTGCGTCAGCCAAAACTGCGCTGGCCTGTTCCCGAACAACTTCAAAACGCCGTGGGTCAAACCGTTCGTAGCGTAAAAAGACGAGCTAAATACTTGCTGATAGGAGTTGATAGCGGCACCATTATTATGCACCTGGGTATGTCAGGCAAACTCAGGGTGGTAGACGCCACAACGGCTGTGGTTAAGCACGATCACATTGATATTGTGCTAGACAGTGGCAAATGTCTGCGACTAAATGACGCCCGTCGGTTTGGTGCGTGTTTATGGCTGGCCAAAGGGGACAGCAGCACGCTGTTGGGAAATTTAGGGCCCGAGCCTCTTACTGACGATTTTGACGACCTGCGTTTGTATACCCGCTCCAGAGGGCGCACGCAGGCAGTCAAAACCTTTATCATGGACAACAGCAACGTGGTGGGCGTAGGGAATATCTATGCCAACGAAGCATTGTTTATGGCAGGCATAGACCCGCGCCGCGCGGCGGGTAAGGTCAGTCAAAAGCGGTATGTATTATTAACCCAGGCTATCAAAACGGTATTAGTTAAAGCCATTGAACAGGGCGGTACCACCTTAAAGGACTTTACGCAGTCAGACGGCAACCCTGGGTACTTTAAACAGCATCTGTGTGTGTATGGGCGTAATAACGCCCCTTGTGACGTGTGTACCACACCCATAAAAAGTGTGGTTATCGGGCAGCGCAATACATTTTATTGCCCCACCTGTCAGCGCTAAATCTGCGGGTCGTCGTGAAAACGTGCCAATAGCGCTTTTTCTACCTCAGGATGACAAAACTCGTTTACCCGGCCACGGTGACGAGCTACTTCTTTGACCAGTGTAGAAGAGATAAACGAGTTCTCTTCAGAGGGCGTTAAAAATACGCTTTCAAGCTTGGGGTTTAAGCGCCGATTCATGTTGGCCAGCTGAAACTCATACTCAAAGTCAGATACGGCCCGCAAACCACGAATTAACACCGTAGCATGTTGCTGGTCGGCAAAGTCAGCCAGTAACCCGGTGAACCCCTGTACTTCGACATTTTCGATTCCCCTGGTGACTGTTTTTATCAGCTCAACACGCTCATCTAATGTAAACACCGGCGCTTTACTAGGATTAGAGGCAATCGCCACGATAACATGGGAAAACATCTGTGAAGCGCGCTGAATTAAATCGGCATGTCCATTCGTGATGGGATCGAAGGTACCGGGATAAATCGCTCGTGTATGCATAGTTTATCGTCATATTTACTGTAATTAGCCGCACATTACCGACTAATGCGAAAGGTTGCAATTATCTTACCGCAGATGCCGTCTTCGGTTGTTGCTGATAGCCTTGCAGTAATGCTTCAAAGTCTTCCTGCTGCCAGAAAAAAGAGGGGCATCGGGCACGCTCTTTTTGCAGCGATCGATAGAGACGGTCTAAATTCTTAGCTTTCCAGGACTCTCCTGAACGTTGGTAGCAGCGATCAAAATCAATAATCCATACCGTTTGATTGTCATCAACCATAATATTTCGAATATTCAGGTCGTGATGGTATACCCCTAGGTTGTGCATTTTACGTATGGCCTGGCCCACGTCATACCACAGCAAGTCAGTTGCTGGCTGTTGCGTCAAAACATGATGCAAATCCTGGGCGTTATCGATTTTAAGGGTAATAAGGTCGGCCCGATAAATCATACCGCGACGCGTAACCTGGGCAGCCACCGGGGAGGGAACCTTTAACCCCGCCGCCTGCATGGTATTTAGCAGGCGCATTTCCTGAAACGGACGTGTTTTGGCTAAACCAGTGTATAAAAACTGATCGTCTATCAGCTTTGCGATAACCCCTCCACGCCGATAATGGCGAAGTACCCAACAGGTATCTGGGGCATGCTGCACAAACAAGGTGGTGCCCCGGCCCGTTGCCTGGCCTACAACCGCTTGTTTTTTACGCCAATATTGTTCATCAAAAAAAGAGCCATTGGCATTGCTTAAAAAGTGAGTGTTAACTAACGTATGGCGACCCATACTTATTTTTTGGTGCTTTATGGCCATGAACAGGTTAACTTATGGTAAATTTATTATTGTAATCAGTTTTTTGAGCAGCGCACCCCCGGAGGCTTCGATTGGGAAAAAAAATCTGCTTGGTTCGGCTCTCTGCCATCGGTGATGTTTGCCACGCTGCTGCAATGGTAACCCGAATCCGACAACAATGGCCTGATGCTGAACTTACCTGGGTCATTGGCAAAATTGAATATCAGCTGGTGCGACTTATTCCGCAGGTTCGGTTTGTTGTCTTTGACAAAACTGAGAAAAAACAAGCGGTAAAGAAGCTGCAAAACGCTTTGGGTGATGAGCATTTTGATGCGCTGTTAATGATGCAGGTCGCGCTTCGTGCAAATTTAGCCGCGCGGGTGATTCGTGCTAAACGCAGAATTGGCTTTGACTGGGACCGAAGCAAAGAGTTGCATTGGTTATTTACCAACGAACGCATTGCTGCGCGTAAACATGCCCATGTCATTGAGGGGTTTATGGATTTTGCCGATAAGCTAGGTGTACCGCCGGCTCCGTTGGTCTGGGATATTCCGTTAGAAGACTCAGCCAGGCACTGGGCAAAGCAACAGGCCGCTTCGTTGGGACCTTTTGTGGTGATAAGTCCGGCTGCCAGTAAAGCCGCCCGTAACTGGAGTGTGACGGGTTATGCTGATATTGCTCACCGGCTGGTTAATAAAGGCTATCAGGTGGTGTTGTGCGGAGGGCCTGGTAAATTAGACCGAGAACTGGCTGATGCTATAAAACAGCAGTGCGCGGCACCATTACACGACCGCGTTGGGCAAACCTCGCTACACCAGATGGCCGCCTTGTTAAGCCATGCTAAATTAGTGGTGGCCCCCGACACCGGGCCTGCACATATTGGGGCGGCGATGGGAACTCCCGTAGTAGGCTTGTATGCGCACTCTAATCCGCGGCGTACCGGGCCGGTGAATAACCTACAATATGTGGTGTCGGTGTATGACACAATGATCACCCGGCAAAAGGGTAAGTCATGGGAGTCGTTACCCTGGGGTACACGTGCCAAAGGTGATGACTTAATGCAACACATTAACGTTGATGATGTTTGGGAAAAAGTCAGACAAGTTGTTTGAGTTATAGAGCGCCTCGCCGATACAGCGAGCGCATTTTGTTTAAAATAATTACATAACTATTTATTGATGCTGACTATGAGCCAGACCAGGGAGATAAGCTAGATGACCTTGATTAGGATATCTGGCGGTATAACACAGCCAACACATCTGCTGTTTTCAGTGGTAGTGGTGATGGCGTTTTTGTACACCTGTAATCTACAGGCAAAGGAGATGGATATCAGTGTGATATTTCATCCTGATATTGCTCAGCAGACTATTTCTCAGGCTGAAGCACGTCAAATTTTCTCTGCCCGTCAGCAGCACTGGGAAGATGGCTCAAAAATTCATGTGTTTGTATTGAATACCGATACCGCACTGCATCAACAATTTTGTCAGCAGGTGCTGCAGATCTTTCCGTATCAGTTAGAGCGCATCTGGAATCAAATTACCTACTCAGGCCAGGGCGATCCCCCCCACATTGTTAAATCCCCTCAAGCGTTGGTTCAAGCTGTTTATACCACGCCAGGGGCCATAGGTTACGCCAGCCAAAAAATGTTAGACGATCAGCAAGAAAAGGTTATACCGCAATGAAACGAGTGTTAGTTTTCTCACTTTCTGCATTAAGTGTGGCGGTGCAAGCCGACAATTTTAGCTGGCATGGTTATGTTTCGCAGGGCATAACCCAGTCGATAGACAGCAACTTTATTACCGATAATAACAACATCACCACTGAATTGACTGAAATCGGGGTTAATGCCCGGTTTCAATTGAACCCGTCACTGGCGCTGGTAGGCCAGGCAAATTATCTTGATGGCGGTAACCGTTATGAGAAGGGCGGCCGCATCGACTACCTGTTTTTGGACTGGAAATTACCCAGTGTCTATAAATGGAATACACACTTAAATATTGGCCGTTTTAAAAATCGTCACTGGCTGTACTCAGCCACGCGCGATGTCCCCCATACCCGGGCGACCGCCGTATTGCCACAGTCGGTGTATTTTGACGGTTTCAGAGACATTACCTTAGGCAGCGATGGGGCATTGTTACAGTCTATTCGTAGCGGAGATACCGGTACCTGGGAAGTTAACTGGAGCTATGGCCGCTCGCCATTAAACCAGGGCGAAACCGGCGCTTTTTTAGGTGAAGGGGCTCAGGGCCACGCTCTACAGGATTTTGTGCATCAGTTTAGTGTGTATTATCAACCGCCTTCGCTCAACTGGCGGGTAGGTGCCAGCTGGCTTAATTCTGACTTTAGTTACGAAGCGGCGCCGGTCGATAATTTTGTCGATGGAGACACAAATGTTTCCAGACTCATGCTTTCGGCTATCTATTTTAGCGAGTTCTGGGAAATAAGCTCAGAGCTGCTTCGTGAAGACCGGGTAGACAGCGGTGGCTACGCATTAGGTTTTCGTAACAAACGGGTAAGTGAAGGGGGTTATGTTCAGGCCCGCTATTTATTTACGCCGCGTATTAGCGCCTTGGTAAGCTACGACACCTACACCCTTGACCGTGACGACCCCGATGGTCTGCGTCTTAACCAGATTAGCGAAGGGTTAATACCCGCCCATTATGGTTTTGCTGACACCCTGGCCGTAGGTTTTCGCTGGGACCTTGCCCCAAACTGGCGGCTTCAGGGCGAACACCATTGGGTGGAAGGCGGCGCCCGGGCCACCAGCCTGATATTGCCTCAACATACGACTAAAACAGCTGAGCACTGGCGCATGTGGTCGGTGCAACTTATGTACTGGTTTTAAACTCTATGCGTGTGAAACTTTCATTTTTAACCAAAGTGATGCTGTTGTTAATGTTGATGATGGCCTGTATTACCGCCGTGATTGGCTCGTTGCTTATACAGCAGTCTAATACCGCTATCGACACCCAGCATCAGGTGGTACAACAGCAAAACATGCATCGGTATGCTTTGCTCAATACGTTATTAACCGACCGTATCTTGTTGTGGGCAGAAACATTTACCCAGGATAAAAGCGGATTGCCCGCCTCGGTAAGTGAACTGCAAAGTGCAATTGAAGATGCCCGCAATACCATGCAAATGAGCTTGCAAATAGACAATGTCTGGTTATTTAATGCTCAGGAAGTGCTGGTGTATGGCGATGACCGCGAAATGCCGGGATTTGTTGTAGATTTACGGAGCAAAGCATTAAAAACCTTACGTCCGCAGGTACTGACCTCATGCGCGCATTTGTGCCGTCGCTATATTGCTGCGCCGGTTATGACCCAAAATGCTGAGCCTGCGGTTATGGTATTTGCTACCGGTATGCAGGAATTACTTGCGCTGCTGTCACGTTCGGCCGATGTAGGTCGTATCGCCATTGCAAGAGGCTCTGACAATGCCGAGTCGATGACGGTTATCAGCCGGTTGTCGGCGGCCAACAAAAAAGCGGTGACCGCTATTATTCAGGCATTACCGCCCAATACATCCATCGCCTCTTTAACGACCCAGGGCAGTCGGGTGGTTTACGAAAACAGACTGCTGCTGGTCAGTCTTTTGCCTATTCTTGATGGTCGGGTATCTGATAGTTACATTTTATTTGCCCGCGATATTACCGAGCAGGTGCGTTCGGCCAGCGTTTATCAAAACTGGGTGGTGGGCAGCGCAGTAGGACTAGTCGCCGTTTTTGCGCTGTTGTTGTATTTAATTTTAAATCAGTATCGCAGTCGGCTTATGGCGTTAAGTCAGCGATTGCCGCTGCTTGCCGAACACCGCTATAAAGAATTCAACAAAAGTGCCAGTCGTTCGCGTCCGCTTCAAAACAAACGCCTTACCGATGAGCTTGACGTTTTAGAAGAAGCTGCCAGTAACCTGGCCCACGAGCTTGAGACCATCGACAGCAAAATGGCGCTAACTACGGCGCAGCTTGAAAACATGGCCATGTTTGATGTGCTCACCGGTTTGCCAAATCGCAATATGCTGATGTTTCAGATGGAAAAAGAAGTCTCTCTGGCAACACGGCAAAATGCCCCGTTGGGTTTGCTGTTTCTTGATCTTGACGACTTCAAACGTATTAACGACAGCCATGGTCACGATGTAGGCGATAAACTCATTCAGGCGGCGGCCCAGCGTATTAACGGGCCGCTGCGTGAAAGCGACATGGCAGCACGCTTTGGCGGTGACGAGTTTGTTATATTGCTGCCCAGTCTGGATACTGTGTGTCAGGTAGAACTTGTGGCCAACCGGCTGATTCAGGCATTTGAAGCCCCGATTCAGTTTGATAACCACCAGTTTTATGTTTCGCTGAGTATTGGGCTGGCATTTTGTAACGACAGCGACACCACCGCCATGGAGCTCTTGCGCCATGCCGATATTGCCATGTACGAAGCCAAAGCCGAGCAGGGCTCTGCCTATTGTAAATTCGATGTGTCGATGAATCAGCGTGTAATGCGCCGGGTCGAGCTTGAAAAAGAAGCTCGTATTGGTCTTAACGACAATCAGTTTTCGTTAGCCTTGCAGCCTCAGTTGTGTTTACACACGCGCAAGTTGGTGGGCATGGAAGCACTGATACGTTGGCATCATCCCGAAAAAGGGCCTATTTCACCTGCCGAGTTTATTCCTTTGCTGGAAAATACCTCGCTGATGATGACGATTGATTACTGGGTTATCGAACAAGCCATTAATATGGCTGCCCAAATTAAAGCGCGGGGTTATACCGGGATTAAGATGGCAATTAATATCTCGGCCGCGCATTTTCTGGACCCGGCATTACCCAAGTTTATCGAGCGCCAGTTAAAGCAGTATGCGGTTGAACCGCATATGATCGAGCTTGAATTAACTGAAACCGCGCTGGTGGCAGATATCACCCGGGCCTCAGCAACGTTAGAGACCTTGCGGGCAATGGGGTGTTTAATTGCCATTGATGACTTTGGAACAGGGTACTCATCACTGGGTTATTTAAAAGCCTTACCGGCCGACTTTATTAAAATTGACCGTTCGTTTGTATCTGGCATGCTCGAAAGTGATGATGATCGCAGTATCGTGGCTTCTACCGTATCAATGGTACGAGGGATGGGACTGACTGTCGTTGCCGAAGGCATTGAGACTTTGCAGCAGTTTGCCATGCTTGATCAGTTTGGCTGTCATCAGGGGCAGGGGTATTTATTCAGCCCCCCCATTCCGCAGGCTCAATTGTGGCAGCAACTGAACGAATCCCTGGATGCTGGAGTATGGAAACTACCCGTTCAATAAACATTTTGATGTCAGGGTGTGTTGTTTAATTTACAGCAAATGAGCTCGGTAACGCCGGGCTTTTGTGAAATGGTATACCGCGCAGCCGGTATTCATTAAAATACTCTTTTTAGCTGGTACCGGAGAAAAGCATGTCTGAGGCATTTACCGCTCATCTGCAAGCGCAAATCGAACAGGTTAAAGAAGATGGCCTGTACAAAAAAGAACGTGTTATCACCTCACAACAACAGGCCGACATTGAAGTAGGCAAAGATGGTCACGTGATCAACTTTTGTGCAAATAACTATCTGGGTCTGGCCAACCATCCCGATCTTATCAGCGCCGCTAAAGAAGGTCTGGACAGTCACGGCTTCGGGGTTGCCTCGGTTCGTTTTATTTGCGGTACGCAAGATATTCACAAAGAACTAGAAGGCAAAATCAGTCAGTTTCTGGGCACCGAAGATACCATTTTGTATCCGTCGTGCTTTGATGCTAATGGTGGTTTGTTTGAAACCTTGTTAGGCCCTGAAGATGCGGTTATCTCTGATGCGCTAAATCATGCCAGTATCATTGACGGTGTGCGCCTGTGTAAGGCCAAACGTTATCGTTATGCCAACAACGATATGGCCTCGCTCGAAGATCAGCTTAAACAGGCTCAGGCCGATGGGGCGCGCTTCAAAATTATTGCTACCGACGGTGTGTTTTCAATGGATGGTGTCATTGCCAATTTGAAAGGTATTTGTGATTTAGCCGACAAATACGATGCACTGGTTATGGTTGATGACTGTCATGCCACCGGCTTTTTAGGTGAAAATGGTAAAGGCAGTCACGAATACTGCGGTGTGTTAGATCGTATCGATATTATTACCGGCACCCTGGGCAAAGCCATGGGCGGTGCGTCAGGTGGTTATACCGCCGGTAAAAAAGAAATTGTTGAATGGCTGCGTCAGCGTTCGCGTCCCTATTTGTTTTCAAACTCAGTTGCGCCACCCATTGTGGCAGCCTCATTGAAAGTGTTCGACATGATGGCAGAAGGCCGCGGGCTGCGTGAGCAGTTATGGCGTAACGCTGAGCATTTTCGTAGGCGTATGCAAGAGGCGGGCTTTACGCTGGCGGGTAAAGACCACGCCATTATTCCGGTTATGTTGGGCGATGCTAAAAAGGCCAGCGAAATGGCGGACAAACTGTTGGCAAAAGGCATTTATGTTATTGGGTTTTCGTATCCGGTGGTGCCAAAAGGTGAAGCGCGAATTCGTACTCAAATGTCGGCTGGCCACACCATAGAGCACGTCGATACCGCGGTAGATGCCTTTATTGAAATTGGCCGCGAAATGGGGATTATTGAATGAAATCTTTAGTTAAAGCAAAAGCCGAAAAAGGCATTTGGCTTGAAGATACGCCTAAACCCGAGGTGGGTCATAATGATCTGCTGATTAAAATTCGTAAAACAGCCATTTGCGGCACCGACATGCATATTTACAACTGGGACGAATGGTCACAACAGACCATTCCGGTTCCTATGGTGGTTGGTCATGAATATGTAGGCGAAGTTGTCGAAATGGGTCAGGAAGTGCGCGGTTTCGAGGTTGGCGACCGGGTGTCGGGCGAAGGCCATATTACCTGTGGACACTGCCGAAACTGCCGGGCTGGCCGGCGTCATCTTTGCCGTAATACCACCGGTGTTGGGGTTAACCGCCCGGGCGCGTTTGCTGAGTATCTGAGCATTCCGGCATTTAATGCTTTTAAAATACCGGACAACATCTCAGACGAGCTGGCATCTATCTTCGACCCCTTCGGCAATGCGGTACACACTGCCTTGTCGTTTGATTTAGTCGGTGAAGATGTGCTTATTACCGGCGCGGGTCCAATTGGTATTATGGCAGCGGCGGTAGCGCGTCATGTGGGTGCCAGACATGTGGTGATCACCGACATCAATCCTTTTCGGTTAGAGCTGGCTGAAAAAATGGGCGCGACGCGGACGGTAGATGTCAGCAAAGAGTCGTTAAGCGATGTGATGAAAGAGATTGGCATGTCAGAAGGGTTCGATGTAGGTCTGGAGATGTCAGGCGTGCCGGTGGCGTTTCGTGAAATGCTGGATGTGATGAACCACGGTGGCAAGGTAGCCATGTTAGGCATTCCTCCTTCAGATGTGGCAATAGACTGGAATCAGGTTATTTTCAAAGGTTTGGTAATTAAAGGTATTTACGGCCGCGAAATGTTTGAAACCTGGTATAAAATGGCCAGCTTACTGCAAAGTGGCCTGGACCTTTCACCTATTATCACCCATCAGTTTGATGTTAATGACTTTCAAAAAGGTTTTGACAAAATGGGCTCGGGTGAGTCGGGTAAAGTGATTTTAAACTGGTAGTCTGAATGTCTGATTTTAAACATATTTCTGTACAGGAAGTGGCTGACAATTTGTCAGCCTACACCGTGGTTGATATTCGCGATCCGCAATCATTTGCTACCGGGCACATGCAAAATGCCCAGCATCTGCATAACCATAATTTCGCTAAGTTTATTAGCACCACGCCTAAGCAGCAGCCGGTGGTGGTGGTGTGTTATCACGGTATTAGCAGCCAGCAGGCTGCGCAAATGATTGCGGGCCAGGGATTTGCCGAAGTGTATAGTATGGACGGTGGCTTTGAAGCCTGGCGCGCAAGCCAAAGTTCGGTAACCCCCACATCGTGAATCAGCCTATATTACGAATTCAAAACCAGGCGTATGCCCATACGTTAGCGACCTACCTGACCAGTCAGGGTTACCGGGCTCAGGCACACCAGCTGAATAAAGGCGAATATGAAGTAAGCGTGGCCTCAGACAGTGATTTGACTGAGGTAAAAAACATCTGCGAAACCTTTTTAAAAGAACCGGGGCATCCTCGCTATCAGCAGGCGGCTTGGCAGTCGGGTGAACAGGTGAAAATGTCGTTTGGCAAAGGCAATACCCTGGGCACTATGTTAAACAACGCCCGCTATGCCCCTTTTACTGCGGTAATACTGGTGCTGTGTTCGTTGATTTATTCATTGTCCTGGGTAGGGTTGTTTCCTCAGTTTTACTACACGCTGACCATGCAGCCGTTGCCGCAGCTACTGGAAAGCGGTCAGTGGTGGCGATTAATTGGCCCGGTTTTCCTGCATTTTAGTGCTCTGCACTTTATTTTTAATATGTTGTGGTGGGCGATGCTGGGAGCACAAATTGAACGCAGACTGGGGTTCTTTGCGTTATTTATGGTATTTGTGGTCTCGGCCATGGTATCAAATGTTGCGCAGGCATTGGTGAGCGGCCCCAACTTTGGCGGATTGTCGGGCGTGGTATATGCCGTGCTGGGCTTTGTTTGGTGGTTAGGCTGGCTGCGGCCACAATGGGGGCTAGGTTTGCCACGCTCAATTGTGGGCTTTATGCTCATTTGGCTGGTGATTGGTTATACTGACCTGCTGTGGGTAGAAATGGCCAATACCGCTCACCTGGCCGGACTAATATGCGGCTGCGCTCTGGCGGCACTATTAGCCATAGGAGCCCGGCGCAAGCCGGTATAGACAACTTAACCGGCTAGGCGTCATAAAGGTATTTGGTAAAAATCACATTCTTGATGATTTCTGCGCCGGTTTCTTGTTTCATGTGGGTTTGCAGTGCTTTAAGTACCGCCAAACGTATGTCTTCACGCCCGGTCATCGAGCGTACGTTTTGTTTGGTCTGCTGCCCAAATACTTCAATAGCGGTCGCCCGCAGTAAGGGCATATGATGCTCGGCTATCTCTAGCTGATCGGCATCGGCAATCATCAGTTCAATGGTTACTCTGACAAATCCCAGCTTTTTTGCCGAAGGACCCACAAAATTAGTCACGATGTCGGGCTCTAATCCCAGGTATGCGTAATTGGGTTTGCCTTGAGCCTGAGTTGAAAAACTAACTACAGACACGGTAATTAGTATTAGCGCCGTAAGGTGGCGGAGTAAATAATGCATTTTCATAGTATTAAAAGACTACTGTGCTGGTAAAGAAGCAAGGATAAGTATTTGTATAGTGTAGCAAAGCCTTACCAATAAACCTCTATCTGGTGGTATTTTTTTGGTATGGTGGCCAACACTGTGCGACCTGATTTCATAATGCTAAGATAGCCGATAAAGAATAAAGAGTGTATTAGTCCTTGGAATTAGTTTTTCCTTACGCCCACAATGTTCAGGTGCACTGGCAGCCGGCCAGTGAGGTGCAAATTAACAATGCAACCTTGCGGCACTGGCTACTTGATACCGGTTCGCTGACCGAACGCTTGCAAGAGCAATGCGATGCGCTGACCGTTAACCGGCTGGGGCAGGGAGCCGCGCCCTTATATGCCAACGAGCAGCGTTGGCTGCCTCAGCATTCGGTCCATAGCTGGCAGGTGCGTGAAGTACTGCTGTGCGCCGATACCACGCCATGGGTGTTTGCCCGCTCGGTGTTGCCGCAAAGCTTGGTTGACGGCGAGCTGGCTAATTTAGGCAATGAGCCTTTGGGCAAGCGGTTATTCAACGATGCACGTTTTGTGCGCAGTGACTTTGAGCTATGTCAGGTTCCGGCTCAGGCCTTTTGCTTTGACGGCAAAGCGTCACCGAAAGCGCATTTGTGGGGCCGTCGTTCTCGGTTTCATCTGCACAATGACTATATTATTGTCGCCGAAATCTTTCTGACCGCCTCACCGGCTTATCAGGGCAATTAATCTATGCAAAATCGTTTGTCGTTTTCTAATCTTGACGCCTATATCAAACTTACCCGGCTAGACAAACCGATTGGTATTTATTTGTTGCTGTGGCCCACGCTCTGGGCGTTAATTATTGCCGCAGAAGGTGTGCCGGCATTATCGATAACGGCTATTTTTGTGGCTGGGGTAATTTTAATGCGCTCGGCAGGCTGTGTGATAAACGACTATGCTGACCGAAAGGTAGATGGCGCTGTTGAGCGCACCAAAGCACGACCGCTGGTAAGCGGGCAGGCCAGTGAAAAAGAAGCACTGCAACTGTTTGGCGTATTGGTGGGGCTGTCATTTTTGCTGGTGCTTATGCTTAACCCTATGACCATAGCGTTGTCGGTGGTTGCCGTAGCACTGGCTGCCTGTTATCCGTTTATGAAGCGTTATACCAACATGCCTCAGGCGGTGTTGGGGGCAGCATTTGGCTGGGCGATACCTATGGCTTTTGCGGCCATTAACGAGTCTTTGCCATTAGCATGCTGGTTATTGTTTTTTGCTAACCTATGTTGGACCATTGCCTATGACACCATGTATGCCATGGTCGACAGAGACGACGATTTAAAAGTTGGGGTGAAATCGAGTGCTATTTTATTTGGCCGGTACGACAAAATAAGTATTGGGGTGTTGCAAGTAACCACCCTTATCTTAATGTGGGCTGTGGCAATGCAAATTGGGGCTGGCTGGCCGGTATTTTTGGCCATAATTATATGCGCTGGGCTGTTTGCCCAGCAGCAATATAATATACGGTTTCGGCAACGAGAAGCGTGCTTTACCTCGTTTTTAGACAACCACTACGTTGGACTCGCCTTTGCTGTAGGGTTGCTGACAGACTATCTGCTGGTAAGCTGACTACGAGTTGTCAGCTTGCTGCTGGGCCTCTAACATTGCCAAACGGGCTTCCATCGCATCCAGTTTTTCACGGGTGCGAATTAACACCTGACTCTGAATATCAAATTCTTCACGGCTGACCAGATCCAGCTTAGACAATTGCGACTGTAATACTTGTTTAACCCGGGTCTCAGCACCTTCAGCGGCATTACGCATGCCGGGGGGTACCGCATTAGAAATTTGTTTTGCCAGTTCTTCGAGTTTTTTCGGATCGAGCATAGTTTTCCTCTATAATGCGCCACGACATGGTTTAACCATTTTAATGAGTTGCTGAGCACATGCAACGAAAACCGCCTTCATAACCCTAGCAAGAGCCAATACCAACAGTTATGCGATTAAATGACGCTCAACAATCTGCAGTTACATACGTTTCTGGGCCGTGTCTGGTTCTGGCCGGGGCCGGAAGCGGAAAAACCCGGGTAATTACCAACAAAATTGCGTATCTGGTACGCCAGTGTGATATTCCTGCGCGCTCTATTGCTGCGGTTACATTTACCAACAAGGCGGCCCGGGAGATGAAAGAGCGGGTGGCCCAAACCTTAGGTAAGGTTGAAGCGCGCGGCTTGAAAGTTTCCACATTTCATACCCTTGGGCTAAATATTATCAAAAAGCATGTAAAAGAACTGGGCCTGAAACCCGGGTTTTCGTTGTTTGATGATAAAGACTCAATGGCGCTGCTAAACGATTTAACCGAAGACACATTAGACGGCGATAAAGATCAGCTTAAATTACTGCAAAGCTGCATATCCAACTGGAAAAACGACCTGATTTTACCCGATGCCTTGTTAAATCAGGCGGCCAGTACCGGTGAAAAAGAATTTGCTGAGGCGTACCGGCAATATCAGAATCATTTAAAGGCGTATAACGCCCTGGACTTTGATGATTTGATTTTGCTGCCCACCTTATTGCTCAAATCTAATCTTCAGGTGCGTGAAAAGTGGCAGCGTAAACTACGTTACCTGCTGGTTGATGAATACCAGGACACCAACACCAGTCAGTACGAACTGGTTAAGTTGCTGGTGGGCGAGCGGGCCCGTTTTACGGTGGTGGGCGATGACGATCAGTCTATCTATTCATGGCGCGGTGCGCGGCCACAAAATCTTAATCTACTGAAAGAAGATTTTCCGCGGCTTAACGTGGTGAAACTGCAACAAAATTATCGTTCATCAAAGCGAATTTTGCACTGTGCAAATATCTTGATTCAGAACAATCCGCATTTGTTCGACAAAACGCTGTTTTCAGAGCTGGCTTACGGCGAGCCGCTTAAGGTTATTCAGGCAAAAAATGAAGAGCACGAAGCCGAACGGGTAGTGGCTGAACTTATTGCGCATAAATTTATGAACCGCACTAAATTTAAAGACTACGCCATTTTGTATCGGGGTAATCATCAAAGCCGGTTGTTTGAAAAACTGCTGATGGCTAACCGCATACCTTACAAGATAAGTGGTGGAATGTCGTTTTTTGGGCGAACCGAGGTTAAAGACATCATGGCGTATTTACGCCTGTTGGTGAATCCAGATGATGACAATGCGCTATTGCGTATTATTAACACGCCACATCGAGGCATTGGCCGCGCCACTCTTGAAAAACTGGGGAATTTTGCCAACGAACTGGGTGTGTCTATTTTTGCAGCGGCGGTACACGACGGCCTGCGTCAGGTTTTGCCTGAGGCAGCTTACGGCCGGGTCGCCGGGTTTGGACGCTGGATGGTAGAGTTATCTGACAATGCCATGCGGGGTGAAACCAAAGACGTACTACGCCAAATGATAAAGTCGATGAGCTACGAAGAATGGCTGTATGAACACAGCAATACGCCCAAAGCGGCCGAAATGGCCATGGCCAATGTCAGTACGTTGTTTGGGTGGGTTACCGACATGCTGGAAGGAGGCGAGCTGGACCCGCCAATGACCCTGCCCGAGGTAGTAAACCGACTCATTTTACGCGACATGATGGAGCGCGGCGAAGACGACGCCGAGGCTGATCAGGTGCAGCTAATGACCTTGCACGCCTCGAAAGGACTCGAATTTCCGGTGGTGTTTTTAGTGGGTATGGAAGAAGGTTTATTGCCCCATCAAAGCAGTATTGATGAAGACAACGTAGAAGAAGAGCGCCGCCTGGCCTACGTGGGCATTACCCGGGCCCAGCGCGAACTGATATTTTCGCTGGCCAAAGAACGACGCCAATATGGTGAGGTGCTAAACCCTGAGCCCAGCCGGTTTTTGTTTGAATTGCCCCCTGATGATGTAGATTGGGAGGAAAAAAAGAAAAAGGTCAGCGCTGAAGAGCGTCAG
Organism: Alteromonas lipotrueiana; assembly: GCF_019249245.1. GTDB lineage: Bacteria > Pseudomonadota > Gammaproteobacteria > Enterobacterales > Alteromonadaceae > Alteromonas > Alteromonas lipotrueiana. The sequence continues at coordinate 36,857 of NZ_JAESDK010000015.1, forward strand.
GAAAAAGGCAATAAGAGTATTGCCAACTTGCGCGCTATGCTGGGCAAAGAATGAGCGGTGCTAACCACCCTAAACAGAACCTATAGCGGTTAATCAGAATGCTCCGCCAGAGCATTCAGTACATGCAATTAAACTGACACTGGGCCGACGCGTTGTTACCCTGCTAACGTGCGTATGGCCAGGGCTTCAGGCTCGCTTAGGGCTTTGCCCTGAGCAAAGTTACACTGTATTTCGTGCAGCGCAACAAGTTGTGATGCCGAGTTAACTCCCTCAGCAATCACCTTAAATTTAAGGTGCTCAGAGATAAGCATAACCGACTGAATAAGTTTTCGGTTGCGCTGCGAGCGGGGCAGCGATTTTACAAACCGGTGATCAATCTTTATATAATCAAACGGATAAGCAAATAAATAGCTTAACGAGGCTAACCCGCTACCAAAATTATCCAGTACCAGCGTTACGCCGGCGCGTTTTAATTGTTTAATGGCCGGTAAAATAGATTGTGAGCGTCGGTTTAAATCGTTTTCGTCAAATTCAAACACCAGCTGTTGTGGGGTTACGCCGCTTTGCTCAATAAGCGCGAGGATTTTGTTTACCAGTGAGCCGCGCAGTAAATGGTTAACCGACACATTAACGGCAATCTTAATTGGGCGATCAGCTTGTTGCCGCGCAATCAGTAGATCGCAGGCATGGTTTAGCTGATACAAATCCAAATCTAAGGTGAGGCCGCTTTGTTCAGCCACTTCACGAAACTGCTCGCGTGAAATTTTGCCGTATTGCGGGTGTGACCAGCGCACATACATCTCATGATAAATAGCCTGGTTTGACGTTAAATTAATAACCGGCTGTAAAAAGCAGTCAAACTCTTCTTCACGCAGGGCATGGCGAAATTCGTTTTCTAGCTCCAGCTCTTCTATTAAGCGTTCGCGCATGCTTTTATCAAACATAACAAAGCGGCCACGCCCCAGGGTTTTAGCCTGATACATGGCGGCATCCGCATCGCGCAGCACCTCATCGGCACTACGGTAATACGCATCTAAGTGGGCAATACCAATACTTGCCCCTGAATACATCTCTTTGCCTTCTAACACAAAGGGTTGGGACACGGCATCAATAATGCGCGTGGCGACTTCTTCAACATCTTCTACAGAGTCAAAATTGTCGAGCAGCACCACAAACTCATCGCCGCCCAAACGAGCCAGCAAATCGTGACCGCGAACACATAACGCGATACGCCGGGCCACTTCTACTAAAAATTCGTCGCCCGCGTGGTGGCCCAGGGTATCGTTGATCACTTTAAAGCGGTCTAAATCAATAAACAGCACGGCAAAAAGATTGTCCTGATAGCGCTGCTTGCTGGCGACTGCCAGTTCTAACCGGCTGGTAAACATGGTGCGGTTAGGTAAATCAGTTAGCGCATCATGATGGGCATCATGAATGAGCTTCATTTCCATCTCTTTGCGTTCTTCAATTTGCTCGCGCAGGCTGTCATTGGCTTTGTTAAGCTCTTCCGTGCGCTCTTTAACATGTTCTTCTAGCTGCGCATTGTATCGATGTATGGCTTTGGTACTGCGCTTGCGCTCCATTGCCACGGCAATGTGATGTGACACAAAGCGTAAAAGTTCTAAATCGCGGGGCGTGTATTTGGCGTGTCTGCCATAGGTTTGCACTGCAATAACGCCCGATATTTCGCCCTCGACCACCAGGGGCGAGCCCAACCACGAATTAGAACTGTTGAGCATAGTTTGGGCAACACTTACATCAATTTCACCGGCTTCGGCTAATTGCAAAATACGCGAAGGGTTGATGAGCTCTGCCTGACCCGAGCGTAATACCATTTCAGTAAGACCTAGCCCCAGGGGTCTTTCCAACGCGCCTTCGTTCTCAATATCGCTGTAATAAGGAAACTTCAGGGTTTGGGCTTCTTCATCTAATGTAGCGATATAACAGTTGGGAGCACTGATAAGGCGGGCCAAAATATCGTGTAAGTTGCTGTAGAAGTTGTGCATGTCGCCTTCTACATTGGCTGCCAGTTCTGAAATTTCAAATAATGCCTGTTGCAGTTGTTCTGCCTTTTGGCGTTCAAGAATCTCTTCTTGCAGGTCATCGTTTATCTTGCGCAGCTGCCTGGTACGCTCACGAATAGTACGCTCGGTTAACTCCCGGCTTTTTACCCGGTCTACTGTAGTAACAATGTGTTGCGAAACAAATAATAAAACTTCCAGATCTTCTTGTGTATAAGACACATTTTCATCATAGCTTTGCACCACCATTGCGCCGATAACCTGAGTTCCGCGCTTCAAGGGTACGCCTAAAAGTAAGTTCGGCGGCGCTCCAACCATTTTCACCTGAGTGTTATGGGCAAACTCATCTGTTTCGTCTTTATGCAAAAATACATGCTGGCCGGTACGCAGAATGTAGCCGGTGATGCCGTCCATCATCTCTTCTGCCGGCACCTGCTTAATAGCCTGTTCGTCAAACTCATCAACAAAATAAGCAAAGTTAATAAGATTTACATCGCGTTCGTAAAAGGCCACAAAAAAGTTGTCGGCATTCATAAAGTCGCCGATAATTTCGTGAACCGAGCTATATAGGTGGTTGAGATTACTGATTGAACTCGACAGTTCTGAAATATCAAAGAGCGCTTTTTGAATGCGTTCGGCGCGTTTGTATTTATCAGTGAGTTGTTGCAGTTGAGGTATCAGCTCGCGAAGTTCTTCTTCTGATAACTCATACTGCGTAGACCTTGTCGACATCAAGTTAGCCAGTAATTATTTTTATAATGTTAAAGGGGGCGGTAAAGCTAGCGTATTATTGCAACAAATACCAGATTTGTTTAAAAATACGACAGGCAAAGCTTCGTTTTTAAGGTATGTATATTCGCTGGAAGGTATTGATTATGATGCGAATAGCCGGCATCGTGAAAGAACGCCGGCCAAGATGGGCAGGGTTTAAGTACCTTCAATCATATAATCAATAGCCGCTTGTATCTCATTGTCGCTGCAATCTCCACACGTGCCTTTGGGTGGCATTGCGTTGTAGCCGTTAATAGCATTTTGCAGCAACATGTCCATGCCACGTTCATCAATACGCGGCTGCCAGTCAGCGGCTACCTGAAGTTTAGGTGCGCCCAGCACGCCCGCGCCATGACAGGCAACACAGGCATTGTTGTATACCGTCTCGCCCGACCGGGGGCCGCCGGCACCTGCGCTAGCAGAAGCGTCTTCTGCTCCGGCTATTTTAAGCGAAGCATGGGGCTTAATGCGTTCTGCAATTGCTTCATCGCTCATATCCTGAGCCTGAACTACCGCAACCAGAGCCACAGCTGCTGCGCCAAACCAAAGTTTTATCTTCACATCTGCCTCCAGGCAACGTCAAAAAAATACAATATTGTTGAAAGATTATACTGGTTCCTATTTTACTACAATAGTTTAGGCCTATTTAACCGGTTTTTGGCCCAAGACTCGGGAAAAATATAGTGCATTCAGAATTGTTACACAAAACGGTTGATGCCAAGCCCAGGGATACGTATTATAGCGGCCCTCGACAGGTTAGCGAGAGCAGCAATTGCCCGCCAAAATCTTGTTGAAAAGTTTTAAAGTACGCACCCGTAGCTCAGCTGGATAGAGCGTTGCCCTCCGGAGGCAAAGGTCATAGGTTCGAATCCTATCGGGTGCGCCATTTTTAAAGGGCTGTGGCCCGATTCCTATCCTCTAAAAATTCCCTTTTCAAAATATGTAGCAAATGTGTAGCAAGGCTACAGCTGAATTCGTTGATCCAGAACCAAGTCGGAGACTTCCCAGTTGTAATCATTCATTAATCTGACCATTTCGTTATAGACTGGTTGCTCTGCATCCAAATCCCTTATGGTTAATACTACGGAAAACGGAATAGCTACATCTGGGGCCGAATATCCATCTCTACCTAAAACAGTTAATCTCAGTTTCCACGTGTCAATATCAACACCTTGTGGAAAGCGCGCATGATAAACTTTTACTGGTGACCACTTATCGCCGTTCTTAACTAGTTCATGCTCGTAAAGATTATCCGAAGTTTGTAGAGGGACTTTGGAATTGAATTTTCCTGTTGTTTGGTCATATTTCCCAAGTCCCAACTGTAAATCGACTTGGCAATACTCAAATGCCTTATTGGGATCTAATTCAGGTGTATATACGAGTGTTATAAAAAATTCAGCTCGAACTTTCCCCTCAGGAGTTCGCAAACACGAGGGTATTGGGAAAGGCAGTTTATTTATCTCAAAGCTCTCTTTAGCTTGCCCTTCGAAGACTACCGTTGTCTCGAAGTCACTCACTGACAAAAGTGAACTAGAACTTTGTGGTACGCCCCAACCAAAGTAAGGCCTATATTCGATTGGCGTAGGATAAGAGGTATTAGCGCTATGTACAATCAGAGCTTTTACAAGGTTAACATTTGCTCTATCTCCTAAGGCTTGGAATAGATTTGCAGTTATAGCAGAAATCACTGGAGTTGAAAAACTGGTTCCGATGTCGTTGCGAGAGTAGCCGCTGATATCTACTGAATTAACTCCAAGAACTAAGGGGCGACCGCCGACAATTGTTATGTTCCCACCGTAATGGACGACTTCGGGCTTTTGTACGAAATTAGAAACAGGTCCTTTCCTACTGAAATGAGATGGCTCTTCATTTTTCACGAAACCATCTACATGTGCGAGTGAACCGACAGTAATACTTCGAACTGAATCACCTGGACTTGATATTCCATCATTTAGTATCTTGTTCGGCGGCCATGCTCTAGTCTCATCTTCAAAATTTCCCGCAGCAACAACACAAATACAATCATATCTATCCTGAAATTCGTCTAAAAGTAATGCCATGGCTGATATTTCGCTCATGGATACTGGAGTAGACGCACCCAGTGACAAATTCCAGACTTTTATATCGGGGTTTTGTTCGGCTACTTCATACATGGCATTAATTATTTCATACATATCACCATGTTCATTTCCTAAAACTTCTACGCTAAAAACCTTGGCTTGGCATAAAGGAAACCTGACGTCGCGACCATTGAGATTATGGGAGTCACAGATTAGACCCGCTACAAAGGTACCGTGTGAAGCATCTCTGTAGGGAGCTGCAACATATGAGTTTCGGCCAACTAACCATGGCTCTAGAGGCTTACACGAATCGCTGATTCCAGAGTCAACGACAGCTACAATAGGATATTCAAAGACGTCACTGGGAGGAGTAATTTCAACTTGCTCTTCTGAGTTTACTCCACCAACCATGGGTTTTATTTTAATGCATTTGCTTGAAGTCGCACTTTGCACTCCTAAAAATTGATTGAGCTTTGATACGATTTCAGCAGGATTGCCCTCTACTCTATATAGCCGAATGGAGTTGGATCTGTGTTTATACCACCCAAATTCGTTTGAATTTAGAAAATCTTCAAATTTTGAATCTAGAAAGCTATTATCTTCTTGGGAATTAAAACGAAAGAGTCTTACGCTTAATTGATTTGAATCATCCGATAATTCTATTCTTGGCCTATATGGATGGATCGATTTTATTGCAGAAACTTCCTTTAATGCCTTTTTTGTATTTTTTGCTTGGCTTATTTTAGATTTTAATGATTCCAAGCCTGACTCTGTAACCTTTATAAGGAATTTTGTATGTCCGATATCTCCAAAAAATGGGCATGATTTATCTGAAAAAATGGAATTTGGTCTGTTCGTTTTAGCTATAGCATTTTCTTCTAGCTCAACAACGGCAGCTGTCACGCCTGTAGTTAGTGATTTGTCAATGTTTTCAAGGTTAACTTTCAACTCGTCGATAGAACTAAGCAAACCGATAATAAAGTTGTCAGTAACTTCTTTGTGGGGCTTGCTTGAACCTCCATAGCTTCTATCTGGTTGGATATAGTCAATGTCCGAGAAACGAACGTGTTTAATTTTATTCTTTTTTTCAGTCATGCTTAATTCCCTTTAAAATTTTGCTTACGTAGCTGGGAGATATACCCCAAAGCTGGCTGATTATTTTTCCTGAGAAAAATTCAGTGTCTAACTCTCTTAAAATTTTTATTTCTTCTGGTTTATTTTCATTGTCGAAGGAAATGTTTGGGTTTGCGGCTTGTATGAAACGTCTTAGAATTTTCGTTGTTTCAACCTCTTTATCTTCAACGATGATTTCTCGAAGATAATCATGAATGATTATTTCAATCTCTGCGCCTGACATTCCTTTAGAAACTTGTGCTAACAGATAGTATTCATTTTCATCTAATGGAAAATTCCTTAAAAGGTGCCTTACTAATTTTTCTCTTACACCCATTTCAGGATTTTTCATATGTATTTTGTAGTGAAAACGTCTACCGATAGCCGGATCTAACAGGTGTTCATGATTGGTAGCGGCTACAAGCACTGTATCTTCTAGGTTATCGATATTCTGTAACAAGCTTACTACGACTCTTTTAAGTTCGCCGATTTCATTCCGGTCGTCTCTTGCCTTTGCGATAGCGTCGAATTCATCTAAAAACAACACACACGGTTCTTCCTTAGCATATTCAAGTAAACTGCGAATGTTTTTCGAGGTTGAACCAAGGTATGAAGAAATCAAAGCATCCGCCCGAGCTGTCACGAGTGGCAAGTCGAGACGTTGCGCTATGTTAGCTGCAAGCTTACTCTTCCCCGTGCCTGGTGGGCCATAGAGGAGTAAAGTCGGATTTATGGGTATTTCAGCAAAAGCAAGTTTTTCTTTGTTGTTAATGTAGCGAACAAAAGAGTTTATGAGCTCTTGTTCGTTTTCTGTCATGAAAACCACGTTGCCTCGGGGCTCAGATTTATCGGCCAGTGAAAATCTATTGTCTTTTTCCACAGGGATAGGACGAGTCAGCGAGCTTGGTTGCAGTGCCTTGGAGGGCTTTTTTTGCTTTAACAGTTCTTTTAGTCTATCGGCTGCCTTGATATCACCAGATTGCTCCAGCTTAGTAGATAATAGTTCAGTATATGCGCTAACCGCCTTTTCATCACCTGCTAGTGCCCCTCCTATGATTTTGGACAACTCCACTAAATAGTTCATTTTTTGTCCCTTTAGGGTTTTTATTTCGATAGATTGGCACTTAGTTTACTATTTTTATCATTTTTTTTCCTGTTTTGTGAAGCTAAATTGGGTTAGGTACACTTATTTACAGAACTCCAAGTAAAAGCAGAAGAGCCGCTATGCGGCTCTTTTGAGTTCATGTTCAATGCGCCACTCATGAACGCGGGTAATAACTTCATTATCTGCATATCGCACGCCTTTTAATGCCAGGGTAACTACGCCGTCAAAGTAGCTTTGCTTCACTTCGCCAGTTTCCTCGTTCACCTTTTCCTGGTACAACGGCCTGATAGGCTGGTCGTTTCGCTTGCAGAACACGCCGCCCATTAGCTGAACAAACTTTGCCCAATCGCCACTGTCAGCAGCTTCATAAATTGCGTCGAATGTTTCTGACAAACCAACAAGTTGCTTTAACCGCCTAAGTTCGCGCCATACGGTGACTGAGCCGATACCAATTTGCTGAAATTGGCGAATACCCCAGCAGCTTGCCCAGGCTTCCACCCGTTGAGCTGCGTGTATAGCGTCACCGCCATCAATATCACTATCAAGTTGTTCGCCATTAACATTCTTACTGACGTATTTCGCAATATAGCCAGTAGCACTACCACGGCTATAATCAATATCTTTAAAATCACAACGGTTTTCCTGTGCTCCGGCTTCGTCGCCATCTTCCTGAAGGGCATAATGAGTAATCACTGATTTAAAGGCATCAGCGTGAATAGGCTCGATAAAAAGCAGCATGTGCCAGTGCGGCGTACCGTCATGCTGGGGCTCAGCGATACGAAAGCCATATTGCTGGATTTTACGGCGGTCGAACTCGGCACGTATACGCCGCCATAGCTTGTTTAAGTAGTCCTGAGCATCACGGGGCGTTGAACCATCCCATTTCGGGTTTGGGTCGCCTGATTTTGCGTAGGTATTATGAAAGCGAGAAGGGCAGGTAATGGTGACAAATATCGCTTTGTGTCCGGCTTCCTTTGAAAGCTTTTCAAAACCAGACATACGTGTCATCAGCTCGTTTTTTCTGTTAACGGGATTCGAGACGTTTTTATCTGACAGTTCTGCCAAGGAAAATGATTCGCCTACCTCATTAACGATAACAAGGTTTTCGAGCATTTTACGTTGTAGTTCTTTTTGCGCTAAACGAGATTGAACGGTGAAGTCACTACAGTATTTGCCTTTGCGACTATTTACCTGGCCCAGGTGCATCAGCACCGTCTCACGCTTGCGGATAACAACCTTTCTTAGTTGCCGCAGCCACCAATAAACATCCTGCATTCTGCGTAATGTGCCTATTAGCATCTTGTCTTCTGTAAGTTCTGGTAATTCGATACCGTAGCCGCTTACATACTTTGATGCTTCTGCAAAGGTAGAGAGGAGACCCTGACCAATGTTTGAAGTGTTTTCAGCGCGGTGTTTGTCGCTTTTTACCGCATACAGTTCAAAGCGCTTGCAACGCCTAGCATTGTCTTCTGCTAACTCCCTTAACTCAGCTTCACCCGCGCCAAAATGCGGAATTAACTTGGTAGGTAACAAACCGTTTAGTTTTTCGGTGATTTGCCTCAAATAACTATTCGCATTAAAAGGCTTATCGAATTCCTGATAACGGCCTATTAGGATTTGCTGAACGGCCTGCGGGAAGTGGGAAATTTGCTCTTTAACAAAAATTCGGTCTTCAGTACCCAACGAACGATAGAATTCACCTTTTTTACCAGACATTAAATCCAGCGTTCTAGCGATAGAGGACTCTTTAAACCGTTTCATTGGATGCCTCCAATGCCTGAGTATGTTTGATGCCCCGTTCTGAGACCTCTACACGCGACCAGCGCAAGCCATAAACGCACTGCTCAGTTGATTGCCTGAGCAAGCCTTCTTTTATCAGTGAATACAGTACGGTTCTTGAAAAGCGCACCGGTTGAGTTTTAGGAAAATTGGTTTTGCCAAACTGATTACAGACAGAGGTACACAACTCGACGTAACCGCCGTTGGCAAAGTAGTGAAGCAGCTCTGTTTGACTCGAAGTTAACTTTTTCATTATGCCGCCCTCTCATCTTGATAAAGGTGAGTGCGACGAACAAAGCTTTCCAGCCATGCGTCTAAGTCTTCGCGCAAGTAACGCACAGCACGACCAATTTTGATAAACGGTGGTGCCGGTGTGCGGTTTTCACGGTTGCCGTCCATCCGCGCTTGACGCAGAAAAGAACGGCTCATGCAGATATATTGTGATGCCTCTTTTTCAGATAAAAGGCGTGGTGTGATTAATGAACTCATTGTTGTGCCTCTGAATACTTGTTGTTATTTCAGAGGCAACTTACCTTTCCCTTTTTCCCTGGGAGGTTTTACGGGAAGCCGGGATTACATTTATTTTCGTATTTCCGAGACACGGTTTTGAAAGGTCTTGTAGGAAATCCGATTCTCAGTACCAGAGGCACTAACCCATATCAGAGATCTCTCGTTAACTTCGGAGAGGATAGACTCGGGATCTATATTGTCGTCTTCTTCCCAGGTATTTCTTAATAGCGCCCATAACTCTGATGCTCTTTTTCTTGGATGGCTAGCTATCATGTGCTCTATCAGACGGTGGAAAGCATTTTTTGAGCGCTCTTTATCAGCTTTAGCTCTTTGCTCTTCCTTGAATAAACCAAGCTCCACGAGCGTTTTATGAGTTATTACAAGATCTTTCATTTCATATCTGTGAGAGGGAAAGTCTATATGCATACTTGCGTTTTGGCCTTGTAGTGGGAAGAAGTACCCCGAGTCAGGTTCACCGGTCGCATTTTCTATCCTTGTTGTAGTATTATTTTCTATGGCAAAAAGTCGCTCAAACTCAACTTCCTCTACATCAATGTGAAGCCACTTTGAAATGAAATTATTAGGTGGTTTTATGCTGTTGGGGCAATCAATACTGAGTGTCTCGACCGTGTCCTTCTCGAGCAAATAGCAGTTGCTTGCGTCTGTGTAACCATTTTCGAGCAAAGCGTCATTATGATAATGCTTGAGCTCAACGAGACCAAAGTACGAAACACAACCGTAAGCGTCGAATCTATGAGCATCTTCCTTTCCTGCGATAAATGCACAGTAAGTTCTGAAAAAGCATAGAGGTAATTGGTCCCTTTCCATCAAGTAGCGAATATCGTAAGAACAGATATTGTACTTGTCTTGAAGTTCTTCCAGGCGGTAATAAAGTTTCTTCATTTTTTTATCTCTAAGGCTGTTCGGGTAGTATCTCGAGTCCAAATCATATGGTTACAACTCATCCAGTTTGTTCACTACCATACTTCATCTGTTAATTTTGAATTTAGGGTATAAGTGTGAAGTACAACGCAGAGGCTTACTACGAGGGACTTAAATGCGGACGGTATGGTACCAATACTTACCAAGAATGCTCAGATGGATTTGATAATTATGAAAAAGGTGTGACGCAAAGGTTGAAGTGGGCTTCTAGCGATGAGCTTGATTTACTTCTCAAAAACGAAACAACCTTGATCGGATAGCGTCATTCAACTACCTCTTAAAAGAAAGTTGTCATGAGGTGGACATACCTTACGAATAATGACTATATGCCTGTCAGAATTCTCGTAAAGAGTATAGTCTATTAGGCTCATCGCTGAACGCGCAGCTCTGAATAATCGTTACTGAAACAGAAAAGCGTTTTGTCGACCTGAACTAATAGGTTTATTAGTTAGCCTATTAGACTTGCTATTAGCGCTTATAACTGCGGGCTTAAGCTAAGGGAAATGCGGCCTAGAAGCGTATTTAAGCCTAATAGGCTATGGCGTTTTAAATCGTCGATAAAAGGACAGGTAGCAGTAACTGAAAATTTAAACGCTTGACTAAAGAGAATTATCTCACCAGTCTGATTTATCTTCTCCGAAGATTTGAGCGGCGCTGGGCCACCACACCCAAAAAGAATTACTACGTGCTTGGAAGCTTAATAGCGACAATTATATTCTGTTTCATATTTGAAAGTGCAGCCTGATGCCCCTCAGCTATTTCGGGATTAGGTGCTTTGATCGATAAATGGATACCAAATTGAATAGTTTTAAATAGATTTATGTGGATACACCGTTTAAGCGTTGACTTTTCTCTGAGTGAAAAGCGAGACTGACTGAGAAGTGTCGAGAGAAGCAATAGTACCGACAGTCGTCATCCATGAATAACAAATCTTCGTGCTTAACTTACACACTTAATAAGCAGCGCATTTCTCCTATAAAATTTATGGTTTCAATTTTTTGAATAGCTACTTTCATATGGTTCGCCTAAAAATATCTAAATAGATAAGATGACGCTTTGTATTCTCTAATAAAGCCGTTAGAAATGGACCATATTTTACTGAGGAATGGCAAAAATCTAGAGGTTGCTAAAGGTATATGTCAACTTAACAGATATAACGTAAAATAATCACGTCTTACATAATTTAATTGCCGAAAGCTAAAATAAATATATTACGGAAAAGTAAAGGGTCTATTTATATGGAAGGAATAGAGAGTAAAGTTGCATTAGAAGCAGCAAAGCCAGCTAGTGGACTGATTGCTGCGATTTTAGAGCAAAAAATAAAAAAAATACGCGCTTGGACTGAAGCAAGAGAGCTAAAAAGTAAACTGAAGGAGGATGTATTAGCTAAGTTAATGGAAAATTATCTTTCAAATTTAGCACACAAGGTCTCTGAAATTACCAGTATCGCCTTTCCTCAAATTAAGCTTCCTATAAATGAAACTTATGAGCCGCTTTCTCTCCATGTTTCTTCGCAAGGTTCAGTTGTAAAAAGAGAAGTATCTTTTGAAAGTATTTTAAATGCCTCCAAATCAAATTTATTACTGATTGATAGAGCAGGTATGGGTAAAAGTACGTTTTCTAAGTATGTTGTTTCACAAATACTTCTAAAGTCAGAGAGAATACCTATCTTTTTCGAGCTTAGAAAAATTAACATGCAGGAAAATTTAATTGAAAATTTAGCTAAGCTATTTGATGGAATCGGTGAAGATTTTGATAGAAATTTATTCTACAAACTATTAAGTGCTGGTAAATTTTACGTTGTAGCAGATGGTTTCGATGAGGTTCCTTTAGAGGCACAAGAGAAATTATCCACATACCTTAACGATTTATCTATAGATGGAGGTGATAACTTAATTTTTTTAACCTCCCGGCCGCAAAATAATTTGCCTGATATTGTTAGATGTAAAAAACTAGAGTTCAATTCTTTTTCAAAGGAACAAGCCATATCATTGATTAAACGATATGATAGATTCAGAGGTTTAAATGTCGGTGAAGGATTAATTAAACAGCTTGATAGCGTTCCTGAAAAGCTACTCGAGACCCCGCTTCTCGTTTCTCTATTATATCGCACGTATGGTGTAAATAACTCAATTGCAGACAGAGTCTGCACATTCTATGATGATATTTACAATGCCCTATTCAAGGGTCACGATATAATGAATAAAAACAATTATACAAGGAAAAAAAAGTCTGGCTTAGACTTTGAGGATTTCAGAAGACTTTTAAGATCTGTGTGTTTTTATATGTCTATATCAAGGATGACTTCTTTTGAAAGCTATACCAAGGCTATTGAGCATATACGGGAAGCATCAAAACGCGCCAATATTGCACCTACTACAGCTGATAATTTCCTAGATGACCTACTTGTTTCAGTTCCTTTAATGACTAAGGAAGGCTTAGAAATTAAGTTTCTACATAAGACAATTCTGGAGTACTTTGCAGCTGAATATCTTATATACCATAGCGATAGTAAAAAGAAGGTTCTGCAATTATTTAATAGTAAATACTTTCAGTCCTTTGGGAAAGTTTTTGATTTTATTTATGATATTTCACCAAGCTTATTTGAGTCCACGGTTACTTTCTTTTGGGCAAGTGAAATTGTCAGTTTGGAACCAAAAATGGATCAAGTCGAACTAGTATTTCGTTCTTTAAATCTCACTCATAAATTTGCTTTTGGGTTATGGGATGTTCGTAAATATACTTTAGAAAATACAGAGCGCTTTGATGATTCTAAAACATCAGTTCCGTTTAATTTTATGCAGTTGAGCTACGCTAAATTGGAAATAGATGAAGTTGACTATTACTGTGTTTTTATGGTGAGTACAGGGGATATAAAGTATCATCAATTAGCTTTTAAAGAATTGCTCGTTTCAGGGCAAGAAGAAAGAATAACCCACCCATATGCTGAAGCAAACCATGAAGATGACTTTAAAAAGATAAAAAAGAATTGTTGGATAACTTTCAATGATAGTAATGTAAATATTTTTAAAGAAAACACATGGTTGTATTTCTCGGCTATGGACTTCCTATCTTCTCGAAGTGGTTTAGGTATGGAAGCTGTAAATCCATCTATAGAAAATGCCAAAATATTGGTAGACAGAGTCAATGAAGAGGCCAAATATGATGAAGAAATTGAAGGCTATTTGAGTTAAAATATTTTAATAATCGTAACTTAATTTTCGAGATTGTGGGTAACTTTTATAAATTTTTTTTAAAGTAGACATTAGAGCAAATTTACCGCTGCGGCCTTATGCTCAGGTGCCAAATGTGCGTACCTGAGCGTCATATCTAATGAACCATGCCCAAGTAGCTCACGGGTAGTATTCAAATCTACTCCGGCCATTACTAGTTTGCTAGCAAAGTGGTGGCGAAAGTCATGAAAACGAAAGTCGATAATCTTAGCGCTTTCCAACAAAGCTACCCAGGCTTTCTTGAAGTCCTTAATTGGCTGGCCGTTTTCACCTTCAAAAACCCAGTGCAGGGAACCGCAATCCAGCTTCCAGTTGAGCAGCGCAGACTTGGCTTTTTGATTAAGCGGAATGTGTCGAGCTTTTCCGCTTTTGGCATTAGCCGCTTTCACGGTCACAAATTCCCTTTCAAAGTTAACATCAGCCCAGGTAAGGCTAAGTATCTCACCTTTTCGCATACCGGTATTCATAGCGACTATCACCAGAGGCGCTATATGATCCGCAAACGTGCGATTACTCAAATCAGGTAGTAACGGGTAGCCGCGCTCTGTTCTGTGCTTGTTGCCATTCTCACGGTCTTTTTTAATACGATAGTCTCGGGCGGCGAGGGCGCGTTTCAGTGCTTCTTCTTCCTCAAAACTTAGATAGCGAATATGGGTGTTGTCTTCGCGCAGCATCTTAACCTTTCTCAGGTCGTGCTTTTCTATCACTTCCCACTCGACTGCTCTGCTCATGATAGATTTAAGCGTAGTGAAGCGCCGGTTGATGGTGGCGTTGCTGCGTTTAACTTTCATCATGTCTGTACGGCGGCGCTCGACTACCGCGGCAGTAATATCTTTTAGCTGCATAGGTAGCAGGGTAGGGAAGTTCTTTTTGAGGTTTTTTAACTCCTGTTCACCAGACTTGGGATACTGGGCGCTGTACCAGGGCGCAAACTGTAAATCCAAAAATGCTTCCAGCGTGGTTAACCTGGATTTTCTTTCCTGGGCTTTTAGCTCTTTTTTGTGTTCATGAGGATCAACCCCCTGAACCACAGAAGCACCTGCTGCTTTTGCTGCGTCTCTGGCTTGCGCCGGAGTTATTTCAGGATGAGTGCCCAGCTTCACATTCTGCTGTTTGCCATTGTGCCGATAATACAAAAAATAGGTAATTCTGCCTTTCGGGCTTATTCGCGCATGAAAGCCAGATATCTCTGTATCATTTAGCCGCTTATCATCAATTTTGAGGCTCGAAATCGTCGAGTTTGAGATCTTCTTTTTGATAGTCATTTCAAAATATGTAGCAAATATGTAGCAGATTGAGTGATTTTGGGTGAGTTTACATGAACAAGGGTGAACAAACTATGAATTTCACTACTATAGTAAAAACAAGGGCTTATGTAGTGTTTTTTGTTTTTTCTGTTCACTGAGCGTCACTAAAAAACACTATATTTCTTGGCTCCGGAGGCAAAGGTCATAGGTTCGACAAAATCGTCGGGAGCGATTTTGAACGCGCTTCAGCGCGGCCCGTAAGGGCGAGGGGCAGGGACGCGCCGAGTAATCCTATCTGCGTATTAAACAGAAAGTCTAATTCTGACAAAACACTGTCAGAATACGACGTTTATTGAATTGCCTGACAAGTAAATCACCTGTTTCTCTCAGTAGTCCCATTGTGTCGGCTTGCAGCGATAGCGAGAGTGAGGTTCGGCTTTGCGCTCGCCACCTTGTTGCTCTATTACTTCACATATTTGGGTGGTCTGAACATTATCTCGCGCAGTTGTTCTTCCCCATATTGAAACAATGCCTGAGGCGGTTTCATCACAACTAGGTGCCGCATCAAATGCATGAACGGTATTGCGCTCAAAGTAGGTAAAATAATTGCCATTAGGAGACTTTGGAACAAACCATGCGGGCAAATCGGTGTCTTGGTTAGCGTCAATTATAAACGAGCTATCTTCACTGCTATGCTCAAACAACGCACTGTCAGAATGGGCAGCAAAAAAGCGGTTTTCAGTACCGCATGAAGGCGTTGTCAGCGGGAGGTAGAATTCTTGCGGGTGATGATAGTGATATGGGTAGAAGGTATCGCTAAGCTGGATTGTCATGCCAAGCTCTGCACCAACACTTTCACCATTAATCGATTTTATGCGCAGTAGTCCCCAGGGGCCCATAACCTCTGCATATGTATAGCCACCACGAAATCGATCATTATGCGCTTTTTCAGCATCAGCATAAAAAGGTAACCAGCCTACAGCAGCCCAAAGTTCTGGCAGCGCGTTCGCTGTTATATTTGTTTCCAGATAATCCGGCATGTGGCTTTGAGTCACGATAGACCAGAACTCATTCGCTAGAGTTAAACCCGCCTTTTTCAAATCTCCAGACTTTTTATCATAAAACTCGGTCAGCGTAGGTCGGTCAAGCCAGCCGGCAACTTTCCATGAAACTTTCAGCTCTTCATTGGCAGTATAAAGCGCCAATGCGTCATAATTTTTTTGGCTATCAAAGCAGGCTTTGGCCGCATTTGGATTGGCCAGCACCGCATCTACATGCTTAATCACTTTTTGCACGTCACGATAACCTGTTGTGCAGTCTCGGGCGATATTGGCGCTGCCATTGTTGGTTTCGGTAATCGCTAACGGCCCTGCCTCACATCCTTGTTTTTTGGTCAGAATCTCCTTAACGCCCCTCAGGTACGTTAAGGTTTGTTGCCACAATATCTGCGACTCTTTGGTGTTTTGGGTGGTGGTGTCGATGTTTTCATCGCATACAAAGTCTGTTGCAATACTTAACGACGAAAACATTAGCAATTGGGCCCCGGCAATATACCGCTTAACTTGTTTGTTCATGGCACTTCTCTTGGACGGATAATATAGAAATATTCCTATGTTCTTACGATAAAAATATCCAAAAGATCCTCATGCTAGAATGCTGCAAAGCCGCTACTATTGCACCTGATGCTCTAACCGCCACGTTATGTTCATCGGTTTTTCACTGATATGCTTTTCGTATATTACTTCGCCATGAAACATAAAAGGGGCGGCGGTTTTACCCTGTAATTTATGCTCTCGCACAAACAGGTAGAACTTAGCTCCATCTTTTTCATGGTTGATAATTTGTTGACCCCGTTTATTAGTTGGCGAGGTGCTGTTTTGCGATTGCCAGTGAAAATGGGTTTGGCTTTCGAAGTGATCGTGAAAACGTAAGTTAGTGGCTTTACCTGCTTTATTCAAAGTCACTAACAACACGTGCGCATTATAATTGGGTAAATATATATGCCCTGCGTGCCAATTACCTGGGTTGAAGGTTTCACCAAATAATTCGGGAATGTCTTCGCGCATAAACTCTTTGCCTACAAACAAGTTTAAGGGATCGACTTTGCCTTTTAACCGAGCAAAGGTAGTCATATCTTCGGTGGCTAACATATCTTCGTAGTCAGGGTTGGCGGCTCTCAATAAGTAATTGCCTTGCGTGTCTTTTAAAATTTTACGTAACAAATACTGATTATCACCACTACTATCTTGACGTTCGATGGCGATTGTAGAATTGCTAATCGAGCCAGCATTGGCGGGAGTGATTTGTTCAAACAACAAATAATCGCCATCTTGAATAGGCGACTTTCCGCCGTTCATGGAGTTGCCGGAGGCCCGCGCGATAAAGTGTTTGCCCGCGGTTAAACTGCCATATCCGTCTGGCATCACCACTTGTTCAGACTGTTCAGCGTTACCAGTTTTAAAGTGACCACAGGCAATTTTGATATCCGGGAAAAAGGGTAGCGTTGCCGCTTCAATAGCTGGCTTGGTAAAGGTCGCTATAGTGCTGTCCAAAGCGGGCAGGTTACGCTGTTTGTAATAACCCAAACGCTGCTCGTTAATTTCATTGGTCATTCTAGCCAGGGTTTGCGTGTATTCGACTGGGGCAGGCTGAGTGAAAGTGAAATGCTTATCAGTAAATGAAAACCATGCTCGTTGCGAACCTCGTTCCTCGGTACACCAGAATGTCACTGGGTTTATACGCCAATGCGTCTGCCAGGCTGTATCACTCACATTTTCTAACGGTTGCTTTGATGCAGGTAGATCTGCTTGCCACTTGGGGTGAGTGATGAACCATTGCTTCGCCCATTCGCTTAATGTGGCCAGCGATATTGATTGGTTTAAAGCATCATTGGCTAGCAAGGTTTCCAACAAAACCAACTTATAGGATTTGGCAGTTTTAGTGATGGCCAAATCTTTAAACCACTGCATGTGACTTTCTAGCACTGCCAGTTCGTCAGCCTGCATATCGCCCATCTCATCCACAAACTGCCACCATGAGCCGTAATTATTGCGCAGCTTGGCTTCAGAGTTACCATTTTGCCAAAACTCGTTATAGGTCGGCCGGCGGCCGAGACTGGTTTTTAACTGTTGGTATTGCAAGGGCAACGCATCGTCAGCCAAGCTTTCAAGAAAATCGATAAACGCCAAATCAAAATTGATATAACAACCGTCGGGTAGCAGTTTTTCAGGCGCTTTAGCCAGTTGAATCAGCTTAGTGCGGCTGGGAGTGCCAGCTACTAGGGTTGCCAGCAACAATTCAGGGCGGTTTAAAAAGCTATGGTGGTTGCCTACAAAATCCAATACTACTAATCGTTCTTTTTGCGTATGCTTGCGTAAACCCCTGCCCAGTTGCTGCAAGAATAAAATCTTTGATTCGGTGGGGCGCAGTAACAGCACCGTATCGATGTGGGGCGCGTCGACCCCTTCATTGAACAAATCGACCGAAAACAATACATTGATTTTGCCTTGCTTCAGTTGGTCCAGAGCTTCGGAGCGCGACAGCGTTGAGTCAGAGTGAACACTGGCTGAGGCAATACCATTATTGTTAAAAAACTCGGCCATATAATCAGCATGTTTTTGGGAAACACAAAACGCCAGGGTGTATGTCTGAGCTTTGTCCTGCCATTCCTTTAATGCATGCTTGGCCCGCATGACGGTAGCCAGTTTGGTAGAAAGCTTTTCTGGGTCAAACCGACCGCTACGCCATGGGATATGCTCATAGTCCACGCTGTTATCAAAGATACCGTAATAGCTGAACGGGCAAAGCACCTTTGAGGCAACTCCCTCAAACAGGTTTTTCTGATACACAAAGTTATGGTGACATAACGCTAGAATGTCTGAGCCGTCGGTACGTTGGGGTGTGGCAGTCAGACCGAGCAAAAATGTCGGCTTGAAATGGTTTAGCAGCTGTTGGTAGCTGCCTGCAGCAGCGTGATGAAATTCATCTATCACGATATAGTCAAACGTTTCGGGTGCGAAAGTATCTAAATGTGACTGCCGCCCAATGGTTTGAATTGAGCCAAATAGCATGTCGTATTCAGCATCTTTTTGCTGGCCGGTATAGCGGCCAACTTTTTTGTCTGGCATTACGGCTAGGAAGCTGGATTCGGCCTGCAGCAGAATTTCTTCCCGATGAGCCACAAACAACACTTTACAAGCATGACACTGGGCAGCATCAAAGGCTGCTAGGTAGGTTTTACCCATACCGGTCGCCAGTACCACCAGCCCGCGCTTGTTGCCTTGCTGACGTGTACCTACCAGTGCTTCCAGTGCCTTTTGCTGGTGGCCAGTAGGTGTTGGAGGCACGTGCTCTTTTTCATCCGGCAGGTCAGCTGCAGAAGGCTGAGCGACAACATTTCGGGCATACTCATAGCGCTTTTCGTATTCAGCAATCCAGTCATAAGAAAGCGCCATTACATTGGGGTGGCCAAGTAAACGCCGGAACTCTGTGCGTATATGGTTGAGTTTAGCCAAAGAGGCAGTGTCGGTACTGTCTGGGTGATCGATACGGTAATTCCATTCGATGCCGTCAGTTAACGCAGTTTTACTGATATTGCTAGAGCCAATGAACGCGGCCGCAGAGTGCAGAAGGGTGTCTTCTTCGCGCACAAAAATGTAGGTTTTTAAATGAAAACTGGTGGCCTGACGGCTGTTAAACACCCGGATATCTGCCCCGCGTTCCTGCAACAACATCAAGCGTTTCAATGCCTGGGGCTCGGTGATATTCATGTAATCACTGGTCAATAGGCACAGTTCAACCTGTCGCGATGTGGAGGCCAGCGCCTGCTCAATATCGTCAAATAATAAGTTAAGGCCGGAATTACGTATAAACGACACCGCAATCTCGATGTGGGTGGCAGTGGTCAGTGCGCGGCGAATCTCCTGAACCAAATAAGGTTCATTTTGCCCTGTAATAAGAAATCGTTTGGCTTCCATCACGCTAACTCCTGCTTTAACAACAAGGTTTGCCATGAGACTTCTTGGCGTCCTAATTTATCGGAGGTACTTGCAGGTGAAAGCACTTCTGTACGTAGGTTGCAGGCCGCAGCCAACTGCTGCACTTCGGCGACAGAGACCTCGTACATCGGTCTTTTACTATCGCTTGGCCCGAATCGCAAAGATATCACTATTAACCCATCTGTCGCTAAGCGCTCAGCTATGGTTTGAAATGCTAGCTTTCGCTCGGAAGGAGGAATATGCATCCATACCGCACTCAATAGAATCAGTTGGTAAGTAGTCGGTGTGGTGGGCAACTCGATAAGTTCAGGCAAAGACGCAGCCGACCATAGCACCTCAGGGCCAGAGGATTTTTGGGCTAGTTCTCTTAATGCTTGAGCCGGCTCGGCTGCGACCACCTGCCAACCCTTAGATGCTAGCCAACGTGCATCTCTTCCACTTCCCGCGCCGATGTCTAGAGCAAAGCCTGGCGTTAACCTTTCTATTAAATAGCTCCAGTCCTGATGGATCTGTTGCGCGCTAACAGAGTCATACAACGATTGAAAGTGTTTGGCTTGCTGGTGGTAATGCGTAATAGTCCTTGTCACGGTAGCCTTTTCCCTAGTCTATAAGGCAACGAAATGTAGCTTCTACATCTGAATTTTTGGCCAGGTTACCATTTTACTCAGCCACTGAAAAATTCATTCACCCTTGCTTTTTATACCCGCTATCCTAGGTGCTTGCGCTGTTTAAACAAAACCAGATAAAACCACGTTTCGGGTTAAGAATTTCACTAACGTACAATCAATGTGAATAATCAAAGTGCAGTGTTTAGCAAAAGCCATACTGAAATGTTACTTAACCGTATAAATACAATATACAAACTTTAAATAGCTTGAAGGTATTGGTTGTTCAAAAAATAAAAAGGAATTAACGTACACCGTTAATGCGAAATTCATACTTATCAAGGAAAGATATATGACGGTTTTTATTACCTATGCCTTTTTAATTATTTTAAGTCTCTTAAATGGTTATTGGGTGGCGGCTAAAACACGAGGGGTCGTGCAATCGGGCCTGGCTTTGCTATTGGTGGTGGCAGTTACCACCGTACTTACCGTACTGGTCGCGCAAGCTGGGCATTATTTAGCTAATAGCAATTTAGCTGATAGCATGCCAAAAGCCGGTGGAGCGGATATGGCAGCGGTGGCGTATATTTTATTTTTTGTCGCGTCTTTTATTTTCACTTGTTTATCGTTCATTTTTGTAAAGAACAGCAAGTCTGACGGCAATTTATGAAAATTTTCTGATGCAAAAAGCGGGTGGTTATCGTTACCGCATAATGAACTATTGAGTTGTGAAGGGTTATTACTTTCAAACAGAACAAGTGTCTTCAAGTAGCGCGGAATTAAAGCACTTCTAAAGTGGTACTTTATTGGTATATTCTGGCTCGTGGTTAAAATAAGAAGAACACAGCAACAAATGAAAACAAGTTACTCATTATGTACATTAGGGATGATAGTGCTACTAGGCGCATGTGGCGGCTCAGACGCCTCTGATCCAGAACCTTCGCAGCAAAACAATAGCACCGATAAATCACCGCCCGATGAGTCGGGCAACACCGGTGGTGGGGATAATTCTTCAGGCAGTGATGGGGCTTCAGGCTCTGATGACTCTGGTTCTGATGACTCTGGTTCTGAACCACCCACATCGTCGGTATCGGGCAAGGTTATCGATGGTTATGTGAGTGGGGCCACGGTCTGGATCGACTTTAACAACGATGGCGTGTTTGACCCGAATGAGCCAAGCGCGGTTTCTGCAGAGGCCGGTAATTACACCCTGGAGCTAACCGAGGCCCAGCAGCAGTGCGCTGCCTATGCCCCGGTATATGTGGATGTGCCGGTGGGCGCGATGGATGAAGATTTAGGCGAGGTTACCAAGGCCTATCAGATGGTACGGCCGCCGGTCATGAGCATCTTAGATGATGGCAGCCTGGTGCATATCTCGCCGCTCACCACGGTGTTGTGGCAAAATATTCAGAGCACGCTGAATGGCTCGTCTTTTAGTGATTGCGAAACCCTGCTGGCTGATCAAAGCAAACGTCAGGAGGTTCAGACTCTGGTAGATGACACCATCCGCCATACCCTAAGTCTGTATAACATCAGTGCCGACACCCTTTTTCGTGACTTTATTGCCGATGGAAATGATGAGGCCAAAGCCCTGGCCCAGCAACTTGTAAAAGGGCTTAAACGCAGTTTTGCCTATACCCAGACGGTAAAGGCCGCTTACCCGCAGGCCAGTGAAGTGCGGGTGGTGCATTATAACGGCAAAAATAGCTATTTTACCGATGATGAGGCGTCCCACTGGTTTCGGGAAGTAGTGATTTTCAATGGTGATGAATTTATCTCCCGCGAAGACTTGATGAATGACGACTTAAGCGAAGTGCTAACGCCGGTCTATTATCGGGACGCGCTGGACACCACATGGGGCGAGGGGCTACTAACGGCCACTAAAGATGCCATTTACAACGGCGCCGGGGCCGGCTTTCGATGTAGCCTTAGTGAGCAGGTGACAATTACCGAGGCAGACGTTACCTATGCCTTACACAATTATCTGCCTCAGGGCCAGCAGGTCACCACCGTTGATGGTTGCGACAACCAGTCATTTGACGCCACCACACCGCGGCGAATTTTTTATGTCAGTTACACTAACGCCAACAAATCCTATCTGGCCGATTTACGACAAGAGGAAGGGATGGTGACCGTCTTACCCCATTGGGTGGGCTTTGCCGGGGCCAGTGCTGCGTTTGATTTTGCTGAGCTGGTGGCTGCGCTGAGTGTCTCAGGCTATGAATTTACGGACCCGGTGAGTATTCCTACCAGTTCATGGGCGAAGCGCCAAACCTGGGATGAAGGAAGCACCCGCTACCAGGTTGATTATAATTCGGCCGGGCAGTGGGTAAAAACCACTACTCAGGCCGATGGCACTTATGCCACCGAGTGTTCTTACGATGAAGGTGCCAGCTGGGAGGCCTGCCGCGACGCATAAAATGCGGTAGTCAGAAACTGGCTTTGCCCCGCGTCTACTGCGGCGGCGAAGCCGGTTTTTATATTTTTTTTCATATTGTTATTAGCAAAATCTCCACTATCTTAAATTATTGTCATTCGCCTAATGCTGATCACTCGTAAGCCCGCTAACGTAACCACCCACTGATTTGTCGCAATATTAAAAGGGTTCCGCTTTTGTCGGCTCGTTTGCGGCTGCCACCCGTTCAGCGACACAGGCTTTTTCTATCATGATCCACGCTTTTGTTTTCCCCGACCTTGTTACGCAGCTGCTGCGGGCACCCCGGGCTTTTGTCTTCATACTGCTTGCTACCGGGCTGGCAGCCTGTAGTGATGCGCCTGCAGATAAGTCACAATCTTCGGGCGATAAATCGGGTAACGCACAGCAGCAACAAGCCATGCCCGTGACCTTTGTTGAAGTATCAGCTAAACCTATCGGCTATACCGAAAAATTGCCGGGTAGGGTAGTGGCTTACCGGCAGGCTGAAATACGGCCTCAGGTAAGCGGCATTATTCAGGCTCGTTTGTTTGAAGAGGGCACCTTGGTAGAAAAAGGCCAGCAGCTGTATCAAATAGATCCCGAAACTTATCAGGCTGACGTAGAGGTGGCTCAGGCTAATTTACAAAGTGCAGAGGCTCAGGTAGACAACGCCCAGGCACTGGTGAACCGTTACGACGGGCTGGCAGAAATGAACGCTCTGAGTGAGCAGGATTTAGATGATGCTACCACACGTTTAAAGCAGGCTCGAGCTTCGGTAGGTCAGGCTCAGGCGCAGCTTAAAACCGCCGAAATTAATTTGGCGTACACTCGGGTTTATGCGCCTATCAATGGCTTTATTGGTCCGTCGGAGGTGACCGAAGGTGCGCTGGTTACCCAACAGCAAGATACTCCATTGGCAACTATTCGCCAGCTTGACCCTGTTTATGTGGATTTAGCCCAGTCGGTAGGCGATGCCCAGCAATTAAAATCCAGGCTTATCGAATCGCGAATTCAAAAGCGTGATGACACAAAGTTTGAGGTAAGCCTGTTTTTTTCGCAATCGGGCGACGCTTATGCTCATAAAGGGCAGTTAGAAGCCACTGACCTGGCGGTTAACGAGCAAACCGGGGCGATACGTCTGCGTTCGGTGTTTCCTAATCCTGATAAGCAACTGTTGCCGGGACTATTTGTGCGCGCCTCTATTGAAGGCCTGGCGACCAGTAAGGCGATAACCGTGCCTCAAAAAAGCGTGCAGATAAGCCAGGGCGGTATGCGTCATGTGTGGGTCGTGACCTCTGATAACAAAGCCCAGAAAAGAACAGTACAAACCGGACTGGCTTATGATAATCGCTGGATTATTGAAAGCGGATTAAAAGCGGGCGACAAAGTGGTGGTTGAAGGCACCATGACGCTAAAAGAGGGGGCTTCGGTAAAGCCAAGGGCCCAGGGTAATTCATCGCAAGCTAAGTCGGCAACGGATGAAAAAGCCAATAGCCCGTCATCCACAGACCAGGGGCGTTAATCACTTATGTTTTCACGCTTTTTTATTGCCCGGCCTATTTTTACTACCGTACTTGCGCTTATTGTTATGGGCGCAGGGATATTTTCAGTCTTAAGTCTGCCCCTTGAACAATACCCCAATATTGCGCCGCCCAAGGTGTCAATTTCAGCCTCGTACCCGGGCGCGTCTGCTCAAACGCTTGAAAACACCGTCACTCAGGTTATCGAGAAAAACCTCACGGGTATAGACAACCTGCGTTACATCCAGTCGCAAAGCTCGTCATCGGGCCAGGCGTCTATTACTCTTACCTTTGAACCGGGGACCGATCCTGATATTGCGCAGGTGCAAACTCAGAATAAAGTGTCGCAGGCGCAGTCCTCTCTGCCGCCGATTGTACAGCAACTAGGCGTGGCCGTTGAAAAGGCAGGCAATAGCTATGCATTAATTGTTAGTTTTTCCTCTAAAAGCGGCAATATGGACCGCAACGACATTTCTGACTTTTTGGTGTCAAACTTAGAAGAACCGTTAAGCCGGGTGAACGGGGTGGGGCAAATACAAACCTTTGGCCCTGAGCATGCAATGCGGGTCTGGCTTGATCCCCACAGCATGAACAACTTTAATATCACCACCCTTGATGTGATAAGTGCAATTGAGCAGCAAAATGTACAACTGGCGTCTGGTGAGATAGGCGGCGCACCCTCGGTGGACGGTCAACAGCTTAATGCCACTATTACCGCGCAGGCGCTGTTATCGACCCCGGCCGAATTTGAAAAAATACTGTTGTCGGTAAACTCAGACGGCTCCCATGTTACGTTGGGTGATGTCGCAAACATTGAGATTGGCGCTGAAAACTACAACATTATTGGCCGGTGGAATGGCAAACCTGCTTCAGGAATAGCCATTGAGCTGGCACCTTCGGCTAACGCACTGGCAACTATTGACGCCATAAAAGCTCGCATCAGCGATTTTGACAATATTATCCCCGACGATTTAGAAGTGATGTACCCGGTCGATATTTCGCCCTTTATTGAGGCGTCTATTTTAAACGTGGTTGAAACACTCGGTATCGCCGTGGTGCTGGTTATTTTAGTTATTTACATTTTTTTGCAAACCCTGCGTGCCACGTTAATTCCGGCGGTGGCCATTCCTATTGTCTTGCTGGGTACCTTTGGCTTTTTGCTGGCTCTGGGCTACTCAATTAATGTACTGACTTTGTTTGCGCTGGTGCTGGCTATTGGCATGCTGGTAGACGATGCCATTGTGGTTACCGAAAACGCCGAACGTAAGCTAGAGCAAGATAGCAGCCTGACCCCTGAAGAGGCCTCGAAACAGGCGATGAAAGAGATTTCTTCCGCGTTGTTAGGCACTACGGTGGTTATTTGGGCGGTGTTTTTGCCCATGGCGTTGTTTGATGGCTCGGTAGGGGTCATTTATCGTCAATTCGCTATTACCATATCTGCGGCCATGGGACTGTCTTTATTTGTGGCGCTAACCCTGTCGCCCACCTTGTGTGCAGCCGTACTTAAACAAGGCAAAACAGAAACCCAAACCGGCGTATTTGGGTATTTTAACCGTGGTTTTGCCAAAATGCGTTCTGGCCACAGCCATGTTTTGCAAGCCACCTTAAATAATAAAATCATTCTGCCGGCTATTTTTGTGATTGCTGTAATTGTTAGCGTTCTGGTGTTTTTAAGGGTGCCGTCTTCGTTTTTACCTGAAGAAGATCAAGGGCGTATGTTTACGCTGGTTTCAGGACCGGCAAGTACAACACTGCAACAAACCCGCGAAAAGATGGAGCAGGTAGAAGATTTTTATATGAATGAGGCCGGCGATTCGGTGGAAGGATTATTTACCGCGGCAGGTTTTAGTTTTATGGGGCAGGCGCAAAATGTGGGGATCGCGTTTGTGAAAATGAAACCCTGGGACCAGCGCGATCAGCAAGGCAGTGTTTTCAACATAAAGCAACGGGCGTTTGAGTCGTTATCAGGTATTCCCGATGCCATGGTGATACCGCTTATTCCCCCGCCGGTAAGTGCATTGGGTAATGCCAGCGGATTTCAGTTTCAGCTAATTGATCAGGGGGGGCTGGGCCATGATGCGCTGGTACAGGCTTCTGAACAACTACTGGCCAAAGCCAATCAAAGTAAGCTGCTTACCTCGGTACGTTTTAACGGTCTGGCCGACAACCCTCAGTACAATTTAGATATCGATACCATTAAAGCGCGTGCGTTGGGAGTGCCTATAGCCACTATTAATCAAACCTTGAGCGCAGCATTAGGCGGCACTTATGTAAACGACTTTTTAGAAAATGGCCGGGTTAAACGGGTGTATGTACAAGCCGAAGACCAGTATCGAATGCTGCCTAAAGATATTAACAACTGGTATGTGCGCAATGAAAGCGGCGGCATGGTTCAACTTAAAGAGATTGCCGCAGGAAACTGGAGCTTTGGGCCACCAAAACTAACCCGTTTCAATGGCGCATCGTCACGAGAAATACAAGGTTCAACCACCCCCGGGGTCAGTTCTGGCGAAGCTTTACAAGAAATAGCACGTATTGCCCAAAGCTTGCCGTCGGGCATTAGTATTGCCTGGACCGGGTTGTCGTACGAAGAAAAACAAAGTGGTAACCAAACCCTGTTGCTGTACAGCATTACGATTATTGCTGTATTTATGATTTTGGCAGCTTTGTACGAGAGCTGGGCAATACCGCTGGCCATTATGCTAACCGTCCCCTTTGGGATTATGGGCGCGGTTCTGGCTACCTGGTTAACCGGACAAGCTAATGATGTTTATTTTCAGGTAGGGCTGTTGATGACTATTGGTCTGGCCGCTAAAAATGCGATTTTAATTGTTGAGTTTGCTCAGCGAAATGTAAATGAGGGAATGGATGCATTCGATGCTGCCCTAAATGCGGCAAAGCAGCGCTTGCGGCCCATTCTTATGACCTCGCTCACCTTTATTTTGGGGGTAATGCCCCTGGTATTTGCGACCGGGCCAGGGTCGGGGGCGCAAAATGCGATCAGCATTGGTGTATTGGGGGGTATTGTCAGCACCACGTTGTTTGTGGTTTTCTTTGCGCCTTATTTCTTTGTATGGGTCACCCGGGCTTTTACCAAAAAAACATAACCAAAGCCTGGTGGCCAGAGCCGCATCGCCAGTATTGTGTTTATTTTGTTGAGCGCCGGGTTCAGCGAAACTCGCGACCAACAAAATAAGGTGGGCAATATTGATTGCTCGAAAGGCGGTTTATTACCACAGAACTACGTGGGCAAGCGCGCAATGTGCTTGCCCCACATTTTAATCTTTACCTTTCTTTACACAATTGATGGCAACTATATCAGCGCCTGAGAGTCTGTAATTTATCTGTTTAAGATCTTAATAAACCAATTATGGATGCAATGATGAAAGCCATTTTCCCGGTTATACTTTGTGCACCGCTGCTACTGTCTGCGTGCGCCAAAAAACCGCCCCCCCGACCCGTGGATAACGACAGGTTTGTAACAAATATCAAAGCTTCAGGCGCGAAAATTTTTCGCTTTACGCTTGTCACTGCACCGGCAAAAAAGGCCGATAAAAAAGGCAATGGTCAGCGCGGGCAAGGCCGTGGTAATCCCGAACAGCACGCGCTCAAAAACGCAGCTAACAACTCGGGACAGTCTGACCACTACCGCAAAAAACTCGATAAACTGTATTCAAGGCTAGAGCAAAAGCTGGCTGAAACCCAGTATTGTCGCGAAGGCTTTATTGAAATAGACACCTACGAAGCGCCGCAACATATTTACTTACTAGGCGAATGTAACGAGTCGGCTACCGAGCAGGATATTCAAAACTTTGCTAACACCTATCGCGATGACTAGCCCATTATTAGTATGCGCTACTAATGAGTATCATCAATCCTAATGCACAATAGCTATCATTTTGTTAACAACTTGATTAATGTAGAGTCAGAGCAACAAAAGGCGGTGGAGCTCCCCCGTTTTTTAAACTGTGTTTATGAGGAGATAGTTTGATGACCCCCACTGATGTTCACCAGTACGATTCTACGCTTGTTGATATGTTCGACGAGGCCACACAGCAATACAGTCAGCGGGTATGCTATGTAGAAGGCGACAACACTCTTACTTTTGCGCAGTTAGAAGAACGGTCAGCAAAATTTTGTGCGTATCTACAAGATCATGGCGTTAAAAAAGGCGACCGGGTTGCGTTGATGTGCCCCAATACCCTGGAGTTTATGGTGTGCATGTGGGGTATTATTCGTACCGGTGCGGTGCAGGTAAACACCAACCCTAATTACACCACCCGAGAACTGACTCATCAGCTCACCGATGCCAGTGTTTCGTTGCTGGTCTTTCATCACAGTGCAACCGCAACTGTGCAGCAATCGTTAACCGATATTCCGCAATGTAAACTAGTGTGTATAGACGCTCCTGATACTAATGCTGAACAAATGAGCGAGACCATGGGACGCACAGTAACGTGCTTTTCTCATGCGCTTAAAATGGGTGAAAGCTTACCTGTATTTAGTGTTTCGATTGAACCGTCTGACAAAGTCTTTTTGCAATATACCGGCGGTACCACCGGGTTTTCAAAAGGTGCGGTGCTGCTGCATAGCAACATTGTGGCGAATATCGATCAAAGCCGTGACCGTCTTGGCGATTTATTGGAAGGAGACGATAACGTTATTCTTACCGTGTTGCCGGCGTACCATATATTTGCGCTCACGGTAAACACCATGCTGTATTTTGCTTTAGGTGGCAAAAACATATTGATCACCAACCCTAAAGACGCGCCACTGATTGTAAAACAGTGGGAAGAGCATCAGGTAACAGCGATCACCGGCGTTAATACCCTGTATAACGGGCTAATGAATTTCGAACCCTTCAGAGCCTTATCATTTGACTCATTACGGTTGGCGGTAGGCGGCGGTACCGCGGTGCTGTCATCAACAGCAAAAAGCTGGAAAGAGCTAACCGGTGTCGCGCTTTTTGAAGGGTATGGGTTGTCTGAAACCGCGCCGGTGGCCTCATTAAATTGCGGCGATGAAAACGGCGGCATTGGTAAGCCGGTTAAACACACTACATTTAAACTGATAGATGACACTGACAACGAAGTCGCCAGCGGTGAGCGTGGCGAAATTGCGGTAAAGGGCCCTCAGGTCATGCAGGGCTATTGGCAAAATGAACAGGCCAATAGTCAAAGTTTTACCAGTGACGGTTTTTTCAAGACTGGCGATATAGGCACCCTTGATGAAAACCAGAACTATCATATTGTCGATCGTAAAAAAGACATGATTTTGGTTTCAGGGTTTAATGTGTACCCCAACGAAGTAGAAAATGCGGTTTGTCAGCACCCTGGCGTATTAGAAGCGGCCTGTGTGGGTGGTCGCGACGACAAACAAGGCGAACGTGTCAGAGTATTTGTGGTACTTAAAGACGACAGTGTAACCAAAGAAGCAATTACCGAAGTATGCCGTGAGCATCTTGCGGCTTACAAAGTACCTAAAGAAGTCAACTTTGTTGATGAACTACCTAAATCTGGGGTGGGCAAAATTTTAAGACGTAAACTTAAAGACGATTAAGCTTGTGCTAAGGCAAACGCTAAAGGTTTGAAACCGCGACTATTGGGTAGCACAACTATTCTCCAATAGCGCGGTTAATGGCAGGTGGCGTTGGGGCTTTTGCATTTGATGGTATCGGCCGGCCACATTGACTGGTGGCGCTTTAAACTGAAATTTTAGCGCGGCTCGCAACACTAAAAGATGTCCCGCAAGCCTATCTTGGGTAGGTCAAAAACCATGGGGCAATCCCGGTGCCATTTAACAAACGGATAAGTTATGCAGCTACACACCCTGAATGGGTATATACAAAATATTTTTTTAGTTGAGCACAATCATGGGCTGTTATTGTTAGACGGGTGTAGCCGCGCCGACGTCCATACGGTATGTCGCTATATTACACATACGTTAAAGCGGCCTTTAGCTGACTTAAAGATGATTGTGGTCACCCACATGCACCCCGACCATGCAGGTGGTGCGCATTGGTTACGAAAACGCACAGGGGCGAAATTGGCGGCTCATCCAAAGGCCGCTAAGTGGTACGCCGGTATCGCGGGCCGAACCGCCCATATTATTGATGTTTCGCTAATGTACTGGGTCGCGCAGCGCCTGGGTAAAGGGCGTCGTAAAGCGTGGTATTCGCCTGTTCTCAAGCCTGATATAATTTTAACCGACGAACAAACAGTGCCCGGATTTCCTGACTGGCAGGTATTGTATACGCCCGGCCATACCAACCACGATTTATCGCTGTTTTATATTCCCGGCAACCAGGTGTATATAGCCGACTTGCTGGTGAAAGTGAAAGGACGCCTGCATTCGCCATATCCTATTTGTCATCCAAATCAATATCGGCAGTCGCTACAAAAAATTGCCTCAATAAACGCCGACACCCTTTTTTGCGCTCATATCAAACCCCTACAGGCGGCGCAGATAGACTTCGGGCAAATTATTGCCGATGCCCCGACGCTACCTAAAAATCACTGGCATGCTTCAAAAAACCGCATTATAAAAAAGCTAGGCTTGCTACGTTCGTCGTCGCTTTAACGACGCAGTAGAAAACCGGTGAATTCATAGCAAATACCGTACGTTAGAATAAAAACCTCGGTCTTTGGGAACGCTGACAGCCATTAATCCTCTTTTTAGACCACAAATCACAATACCGACCTTTCAAGCCCCTACCACATTAGTATGAGTTTGTTGCGAAGCGAACCTGCTTTTCACTTACTGCAAACGGAATGCTGCTCTGTGTCTTTTACATCCCGCTTCTGGCTATTAATGTCAGATGCCTGATATGGGTTTGTATTTAAGCTATTGCTTTAAATGGATATTCGGAAAAGTGAATTACTAAAGTTGTGCTTCACCAACATGAAACACTATTGAGTAATGTCACTAAATAAGGATACAAACCGAATGAAAATTACAAACAGCGCATCACTTCAAAACCCTTTTGGCCTGGCCGGTGTTTCTCAGCTTCAGGTGGTAGGCGGGCCTATCTGTGTAGGGATGCTCATTGCTTTAGCGTAAATCTTAACTATTTTTCGCTGGGGGGCGCTGTCTGCCAGCTATTCATTTTTAAGGCTGGTTAGGTACAGATAAAGGGTTGAACATGAAAAGAAATGAAACGATTGAAGCATTTATTGGCAACAAGACATTACGCCATGAAACCGCTACCGCAATGAATGCAGACCGGGTTCAAAACGCATCGTTACCTATCACTGCCAACTTAAAAGCGTTGTTCGACAATACCGATAGCGTGCCATCCACCGCTACGCTTAAAACGGTTATTGCTAAACATGCTGACCACTTACTTCAGCAGGTGGTTAATGGCGCAATAACTCAGATGGGCCAAAACCCTTTTTATGTTTACCCTATGGCGGGTCATTCAACGTACTTTGCACAACGATTAATTGTAGAAAGTACCCCTGACTTTGATCTCAGTCTCGACTTTATCGATCCCTCTTTACTCACCCAATACAAACAAGAAAGCCGAGAAAACCTTCAGCAACGTGGGGTTTCATTTTTTGGACGCGAAACCCTGAGTTATTTTATTCATTCAGGTAATCTGCAGGTTTCACACTGGTCTCACCCTTCATCAGCAGATCAGTTTTTTGGTATGCGATGCACCCGCGAAAACAGCCAGCTTATTCACGATGGCAGTTTTGTTCATTGTCAAAACAACCAAACGTATATGTACGAAAGTTGCGAACAATGCGCTGTAGTCGTCACACTTGAAATTAAACGCAATAAACTACCGGCAAGCTTAATCTTCAGTGCCTCAGATCACACTTTACGGTACCAAAACCCGTCAGATGAAGCCGACTCCCGGTTACAGCTGTGTATGGCTATTTTAGTGAAGCTGGATTATGTTGAAGCCATTCCAACGCTTAAAGCATTTTTGACGCATCCGCATCATTTTGTTCGTTGGTATGCCATGCAGCAAATTCTTGCTCTGGACGCGCTTCAGGTGTTGCAGGAACTTGCAGACATGGCAGTGACCGATCCTCATCCAGAGGTAAAGC
The DNA here is from genome assembly GCF_019249245.1 of Alteromonas lipotrueiana. Classification (GTDB taxonomy): domain Bacteria; phylum Pseudomonadota; class Gammaproteobacteria; order Enterobacterales; family Alteromonadaceae; genus Alteromonas; species Alteromonas lipotrueiana. The sequence goes on from NZ_JAESDK010000015.1 coordinate 69,230, forward strand.
TTGCGGCTAAACAAACCCTGTTAATGATTCAAAAGCAGGAATTTGATTATGCCTGTTGAAATAAATTGCGATCAGATTAACGAATCTATTGGCCTGGACGAATGTTACGAACAGCTAATAGACAGCCGGTTTGACTGTAATGATATTGAAAGCTTTAAAAGTGTGGCGCCACTGCTAAAAAGGCTGAACAATAACCGTACTTTTTTGGCCGAAACTCTTATTAACGAACTCAGTACACCGGCAACAGCACAAGCAAAAAATCATTACACACCACAGGTTTTGTTACTTAAAGCACCAGCAAAGCACACCAATTTTTTTATCCGGGCTAATATATGGCTCGCCCAACAAGATCCGATGCTGCAATTAGCGGGAGAAAAGTCTTTTTATTATCATGTGCCTCATGACCATAATTTTCATTTTCTGACCTCAGGCTATTTAGGACCAGGCTATCTTAGCGACTATTACGAGTATGATTATTTTAGCGTTGATGGCTACCCGGGCGAACCGGTAGATATGACATTTGTTAAGCGCTCTGCATTAAGCCCTGGCAAGGTGATGTTGTATAGAGCGCACCGTGATGTTCACAATCAATTACCTGCCGACGAACTGTCGGTATCACTTAACATTATGCCTTCTATGATGTTTGCGCATTTACGACCGCAATATATCTTCAATGCACAATGCACTCATATTGAGCGTACGGTAACCACCTCAAATTCGTCAACTGAGCCAGCGTTGCATTTAATTGCACGCTGCGGGGGTCAAAAAGGTCAGGAGTTTTTAGAACATGTGGCCAAAAATGGCGTTATTGAAGAAGACCGATTTCGGGCAATTAAAGCCATAACCGCAGCCTTGCCCGATAACAGTAGTCGGTTTGAGGTGATTAGAAAATATGGGCTGAATGCGAATTCAACCATGGTACAAAAAATGGCCCAGTACTACGTCGAGCAGTTGTCGTTGTGAACACAAACAAAGCCCACCCATTTTAATTAATATTTAAGTGTATAACCTCCCTTTTGCTTTAAGCAGGGCCCTCAACACGGATAAGTTGCAGGGCTTTTTTATTGATTGACGTTAATCTTGCCATACATCCCTCAATTCCTCCGCTTATCACAATTTGAGGACGAGATTTTATTTTCAGCGCTAATCTTAAAGGGTCATAAAAAGGACTTCATTGTGAAAGCATCCCCCGTTTATTCTTCAGCGCAGGCATTTATCGATACCTTTGTGGCTCCTACAGAGCTGTTTTCTAAATTTTCTATCAGCTTACAATGGGCAAAGTGGTGTGCTGTGCTGGTGTTAAGTGCTTCGCTGTTGAGCACGTATTATTTTTTTCATGTTATATCGGTAAGTCCTGAAACCCCCATTCAACTAAATGGTATTGCTCAACTGTTTGAAGCTTACCGCCCCCAGTTGTTTTCGTCCGCAGGGCTTATCGGTCTTGAGCCTGGTTTGTATGTGGGTGTACTTCGCTCATTAAATGTTTTATTTCTGGTGGCGGCGTTAGGTACAGCTTATTGGACAATGCAATTTACCGTGCGCAGTGAAAACCACATGACCCTTATGCAATGGTACAAAATTATCATGGTGTGCCAGCTACCCTGGGTAGCAAACTATTTAGGCTTAATCTTACTTACTTTCAGCGCCGCTGATACCGCATTACCTTTCAGTATGCTTGATTATGCGTCTGTTAATTATCTGTTTTTTCAGCTTAAGCCGCAGGATTCCTGGTACACCCTCATTGAGGGGATAAATTTGTTCCACTTTTGGAGCCTTGGACTTACCGCAACCGCCATAAATCGCTGTTTAAAAACCACTCTGTCAGCAAGTTTAGGGTATGCATTATTGCCTTATATTGTTTTAGCCAGCTTGTGGACAGTGTCATGAGTGTAAACCGACATATTCCGTTACTTACCTTAAACAATATTGGTCAGCATTGTGTATTTCAAAATGAGTCTATAGAAACTCTTAATAATATACATCTGAATATTGGCCAGGGTGAATTTCTGGCCATCACTGGTCCAGCGGGTTCAGGTAAGTCTGCGCTGCTGCATATTCTAGGGTGTTTGAAAAAACCCCAAGAAGGGCAGTATTTGTTGTTGGGCGAAAGTATTCACAACCAAACAGAAAAACAATTAACTCACACCCGAAGCAAACATATTGGCTGGGTGTTCAGTAATTCAAACTTAATCGACCGATACAGTGTTTTAAAAAACAGTATGCATCCGCTTTCAGTAGGATTGTGGCTAAAGCAGAATGAAAAAAAGCGTGCCAGGTTCTGGCTAAACTTTGTAGGGCTAAACCGGTATGCAGGTCATCGCCCGCCAGAGCTGTCTAAAGTTCAGCAACAGCAACTGGCTATTGCCCGGGCAATGGCGCGTAATCCTACCTTATTATTGGTCGATGACCCCACCGAGAACTTATCTGACAATGACACAGCCCAAATCATGCGGCTTTTTAAAAAGCTGAATCAATATGGCCAAACTATTGTGCTGGCTACCCGTAGCCAAATGCTGGCAAGCCAGTGCCGGCGGCAAATCCACCTTCTTAATTATACTATTCACAAAGATATTGTTCACCGCCCGCTAAACTTTCAGGCTGATTTACGAGCGTACGCATGAACAAGCTATTAAGCGCCGCTATTGAAGGCACAGGTTGCGCCCTTCAGGCCATCATCACCAACCTTTTAAGAAGCCTGCTTATAACTCTGGGCGTGGTGGTAGGGGTGGCATCCGTAGTTGCGGCGGCGACTATTTTACAAAATGTACAAAGTGGGACTTTTTCCCCCACAGAGCCTAACCTTGTAAATGTAGCGCGCCTTCACTTTGCAAATCAACGTCCGGCATACTCAAATGCTAAGGTTGATTTCAGTTACGCTGACTTCCTTATTCTGAAACAAGCAATACCCGATTTGGTCGGTGCGCACTATAAAACTTTACCCTTAGGGGCTAAAACTCAGGTTAACACCGTTTACTCCCAGGCCACTACTCAGGTTGTAGGCGCCCAGTCCCGGTATCAGTATTTACCGGGCACTATGGTACATCGGGGCCGGTTTATCACCGCTCAGGAAACCCGCCAAAAAGAGCCGGTAGCATTTATTGGTCCGCGATTAGCGCAGCTGCTGAACCTAAAGGATAATCCGGTAGGTAGGTTGATTTTTGTAAACAACACCCAGCTCACTGTAGTAGGAGTGGGCTTAGCAAACCAACGATTACCGGGTATAGCCGACAGCAATTATCTTATTGTTCCGCATACTATCGCCACACAATGGTCGTCACCGAGTTCACCCGGTCAGGCAGAAGTATTGTTTACGCTAACAAAAAGCAGTAATCTGGAAAAAATACGTTCCGATATCCAGCATTTTTTTGCACAGTATTTTTTAAGCCCGCCCACGCTGGTGGTAGAACAAATGCCGCGTCAGTCGGCCACATTAGAAAAACTGCGTGATGCGACGATGCTAATTGCAGGGGCTGTGGCGGCAATCAGCCTGATGATAGGCGGGCTGGGAATTACCAATATTATGCTGGTTGCCGTTACCCAACGAACAGTAGAGATCAGTATGGCCCGGGCTATGGGCGCCAGCAAAGGGTTTATTATGACCCGGTTTTTAACCGAAGCAGGCGTACTTGCCCTTTTTGGGGGCGCAATAGGTATTGCGGTGGGGTATCTGCTGAGTGTTCTGGTAATGTTGTTTTTGCCAACTGAAGGATTGTTTTTTATGCCCCTATGGACCATTATTCTTGCTATTACCCTAAGCCTGATGCTGGGAATTATTTTTGGCCTTATACCGGCGATTAAAGCTGCTCAACTGGATCCCGCTGATACGCTGTACTATGAGTAAAAAAGGCTCAGTTGTAGCGTTACTAAGCCGCTTTTGGGCCCAAAGTCGTAATACCAGTAAGTTGTACCGGGCTGTAATGCTACTGATTTTTGGCTTACATTTCATATTGACCTGGGCCGCAATGCAGTCGTTGATACCTGGTGTTGAGCAGTTTGCCAATGCGCTGGTTGCCCGAGCCTTGCTTGAAGCTTCTTTATTTACCGGCATTTGTCATTTTTTAGTGCGTCCTTATCTGCGTCTTAATTTGGTCGGCACCAGTTTAGATCCGGTCTCGATAGCCTTTGGACTGCTGTACCTTATGGGGCTATCGGCTTTCTATTTTTGTACCTCCACGGCACTGGGAAAACTTCAGTTTTTAAATGCTACTGATTTAAGTCAGCTGCAGGTGTTGGCACAGCAAGGACAACAAGGTGGCGAAGTTAGCTTTTTAGCTATGATAGTGATGGGCAGTGCCGAATCTTTTGTTACGTTAAGTTTGTGGTCATTTGTATATCTGGGTTGGCACTTTCAAAAAAACAAACGAGCTCTGCAACAACAGGTTAATCAAAGTCAAATTCAACAGTTAACAAAACAGTTAAGTCCGCACTTTTTATTTAATAGCTTAAACAGTATAAGGGCGCTGATTTTTGCCGACCAGGAGCGCGCCGCAGAAGTACTTACGTTACTATCTGATTTACTTCGAACCCAAATGCAGTCGCAAATGAAGGTTCGCTCGACACTTCAGCAAGAATGGCAGTTAACCAAAAAATACCTCGAAATTGAAAAAGTTCGATTTGATGACCGACTGACCCTGCAGGTAAAACTGGACGAGCAAACACTGCACCAGGAAATTCCTACTTTAACGCTGTTAACCCTGGCCGAAAATGCGATAAAACACGGCATATCGCAAAGTAGCCAACCCGGGTTTATCACCTTACAAAGCTACACTACTGATGAACAGACCTGGTGTCTTGAAGTTATTAACTCGCATGTATCGCCACAAAATACATCTGGTACGCGGGTAGGGCAACTGAATGTAAAAAAACGTCTTGAGCTGGTGCACGGAAAACACAGCCAGTTTGTTACCAGTGATAAAAATCAACAATATCAGGTTTGGATGGAATTACCGTATGTTAAAAGTCTTAATCGTTGATGATGAACGACTGGCTCGAATGGAACTTATTCGACTGCTGGGACGCTATGAAGATGTAACCATAGTGGCTGAGGCCGCGAATGGAAAAGAAGCCTTAGAAGCGGTAAAAGCACATTCGATAGATTTGGTTTTTGTCGATATTAAAATGCCTGAACTGAACGGTCTTGACTTTGCACGGGCAGTCCATGACCAGGTGCACTTTGTGTTTTGTACCGCCTACAGTGAACACGCGGTAGAAGCCTATGAGCTTAACGCTTTCGATTATATCGTAAAGCCTGTGATCCCTGCGCGCTTAGATGCTGTTATCAACAAAGCCCGCATTATTTATGAGACACCAGACAGCGCCTCGGCACCTGTTGATTTTTTGCCCGATGACCACGGCTTATTACTAAAGTTTGGCCACAATTTTAATATTGTCAGAATTGGTGATATTTATCGCTTTGAGTCTATAGGTAATCATGTCGCCATCTACTCACACGCCGGCAAGTCATATTTGCATACCACCCTGTCTAAGGTCGAAAGCCGACTTAACCCCAACTGCTATTTTAAAACAAGCCGCAGCGATATCGTACGTATAGACCATATTAAACGAATTGAAGAAGGTATGGCATCAGGAACTTTCTGCATACATATGAACGATGATAGTCATATAGAGGTGAGTCGCAGACAGGCACAACACTTGCGCAAAGCATTCAGTCTGGAGATATAAGCAGACAGGGTTTTAACATAGCATTATTCAACGCCTGGCATGGCGAAAGCACGGAGGCAGAACAAACTATTTACTCACCAAATCAGTATTTAATGATTATCTTTAAACGTTTACACATAACAGTTTGTATTTTGCCTAAACAATATGACCTGACGAAGGCGAAGTTTCACCTCGGTGTTAAAAAGACTGAATGTACTAACAGGAATAACGTTTTTCATGTCGCCACGTCCGTTACTTAAGCACATTCGCGATCACTCATTTGTATTTACTGAACTAGCTCGTTTGCGCGATAGCACAATTGCGAAAATGGGGCTAAAGGGTTATCAATTTCACAAAACACCTAAGTTTTACGGACCTAACGGCGAACGCCTTACCGTTGAGCCCGAGCGCAGTATTGTGCTACCACAACTCACCATGTTAGAAAATGTTCGGCCTATTCTGCACGAAGCATTGCCTCAGCTTACGGCGGTTGAACATAGCGAAGTAGGGTATCGTTACCCTACTGCAGCGTTAGCGGGTAATGACGCCCCTTTTATAAAACGACTGCGCTCCGAATATTTTCACAAAGTAGACGAAGATCGCAGTATTTGTCGACCGGTTAACCTTTCGTATGGCATCAAAAGCCGGGGTAAAGCCGATAATCGACAAGAATATGAGGTTTGGATGCCTGAAGACAATCCAACTCTTGATCCTCTGCCACTTTTTATTGAGCGTTACGGTGAAGACTTACCTTTTGACGTTCGCCAGTTTATTCAGCAACCCGCCAGAGTATATGGCTGGATGGGGGTCAAGCGAGCGGCTTTTGAAGCAATTTACTATAATCCTTCTGAGTTAGGTGATATCGCCGTATGTGTGGCGTTGTCTGTTGATGCTTATAATATAGGTGCGCGGCCCGATTTGTCTTATTGCGAAGAAGCGCAAAGCTCAATTGCACGTAGTAATGCTGAATTAGAATGGGAAATTGATGGTTATTATGTACCTGATAACGCTTACTTTTCTCATGACGAAATATGGCACGCGATCAATAGTACGTTAACCGCTTTGGCCACCCCTTTAGAGCAACATTATCAAAATGATATTTTGCCGGTAAAAGAAAGCAAAACTGAACGTATTTTATCTACGGTTTCTTCGTTAGGAATGACCGACAGAGATATTGAGCAAATAGATTTGCAGGCGTGGGAGTTTATGCAAACAACCAGTGAACGTCGGGTAAAAGCTCACGATCCGAACCGTAGAGTTAATTTTTTAGGCAGGCTGAATCGCTTGTTTTATCAGCCTGAACATCAATTACCTTCGATTGAGTATATTCACGATCTTATCAGTTAATAAATATACTGGTCAGGCCAGCCTGAAAGCCGTTGTGCTTAAGGGGTGAGGTAAGGTGTAGCTGGCATTGTTTGAATAGCAGATGATTTTGCATGTATTTGTAAGCTATTCTTTAATTAGGTTTTTTCCATTCATCCAGGCTTATGTTTGAAGAAATTGCGTTTGGCGGAATGCTATTCAGCCCGCTTGTAATATTTATGCCTGTGGCTTTTTTACTGTCGGTGATTACCCGGCTGGTATTGTATAAAACGGGTTTGTACCAACACGTCTGGCGTCCGGCCTGGCTTGAGGTGTCTTTGTTTGTTTGTTATTTGGCTGCTGTAGTATTTATTGCAGGGAGATAAGTTTTGATGGGTACTGTACTGCGTATTATTGTTACGTTGCTGGTGGTCGCGCTGGCTGTTTTCGCCGGTCGTTGGGTATGGGATCATTATCTGTATTCACCCTGGACCCGCGACGGTCGCGTTCGGGCCGATATTACCGTGGTGGCCCCTGATGTTTCGGGCTGGGTTACGCAACTTAGCGTACGTGATAACGAATACGTTCAAAAAGGCGAGGTTCTCTTTACTATCGATGATGCACGGTATCAGGCCGCGGTAGATGAACAGCGGGCCATTATTGAACATAAACAGCGTGTTTGGGAACTGGCGCAATCAAAATATAAGCAAGCACTACAAAGCGACAACGGCGAAGATGACAGCTCGCCTAATCACGAAGCTTACCGAATTGCAGCAGAAGTAGCTAAAGCTGATTATAAAGAGGCAGAGTCGAAACTTAAGACCCTGTTGCTGGATTTACAGCGTACCAAGGTTGAAGCGTCTCAGTCAGGTTCGGTAGTAAATTTAGATTTACGTACCGGCAACTATGTTCAACGAGGCAAGCCAGTACTTTCTTTGGTCAACAAAGATTCCTTTTATGTCACAGGATACTTTGAAGAAACCAAGCTTCCGCTGGTACGCATAGGACAAAGTGCTACGGTCAAACTTATGAGCAGTGAGCACACACTTACTGGCAAGGTAGTGAGTATTGGGCAGGCAATTGCTAATACCAGCGTGGGACATAACGAACAAATGCTACCAAAAATTCAGCAAACCTTTAACTGGGTTCGGCTGGCACAAAGAATTCCTGTCGACATTAAACTTGACCCCGTTCCTGATAACGTGCGGTTAGTGGCTGGAACCACTGTGTCTGTGCATCTGAATTAAACCTAACATGCACATCACTCATCCTCTTGCCCGCACCTATCTTAAGCCAACGCGCGAGTCGGTTGTCTTTGCCTGCAAGGGAGTTTTGTCGATGGCGTTGGCATTGTACATCGCCTTGTATTTTAATCTTGATAAGCCGTACTGGGCAGTCGTGTCTGCAGTCTTTTTGCAAATTCGACCCGAAGGCGGCATGGTGGTTGAAAAAACAGTAAGCCAAATATCGGGTACCCTGATTGGGGGGCTCTATGGCATATTTGTTCTGAACTACTTACATACGGTCCCGGTGCCCGCTATGGTTGCGCTGGCTGCCTGGCTAGGCATTAATTCCGGCCTTTCTGCCATGGTTCGGCGGGTTAATTTTATCTACTTTTTTGCCATGGCTTGCGTGACGCCCTGTATTATTGTGTTACTGACCATGGTAACGCCAGAGTCGGTTTCTAGTCAGACCGTTTTTGGTATTGCTCAGGCACGGGTTACCGAAATAATTGTCGGATCTTTGTGTGCCATGGCTGTCAGTATGCTGGTATGGCCTCGACGGATTCATACCGCGTTAAAATCTCAGGCTCGTACCGCTATTAATCAGACCATGGACTATCTGGTATTAGAGCTGGACCCTAAAGGCTCGCATGAAGCCCGGCACCAACGCATTGATACCATTCTGGAGTCCTTGGCCGAGCTAAATGACGATGCCAGTGCCGTGACCTATGAAGGTCCGTTTGGGCCAGGACGTTCACGCGCGGCGACCGTAATTGGTAATAAAATTCTATCGCTGGTGGCGGTGATTCAAATTTTCGGGCGACTTCAGCGTAACCATACTTCCGTAGTTACACCCAAACTCTCAAAACTGTTAGATTCTTTACGCAGCGATTTACAACACATTGCATTGTCACACAGCTCTGAACGCTGTTACGAACTGGCTCAAAAGCAGCGCCGAAGCCTGCTCAAAAACGCACGCCAAACCGACACCCTTACTCCCCTGGAAGCAAGGCTTATTCAGACGGCGCAGCACATGGTGGCAGAATTAGTACTGGTACTGCGTGCTTATAATGCATTAACCAATAACAAGCATTCCTTATTGAAAGCCCCTCAGCACAGACCCTACCGCGACCCGTTGATTGGGCTGGCAACCGGGTTTCGAACCTTCCTGGTATTTAGTATTGGCGCGTTTTTATGGTTACATACGGGCTCACCCGCCGCCGTTATGCTAATGATACTGCCCGTTATTTATTCAATTATGTTCGCTAGACTATCGGCCGCAGCGGTGAAAAGTGCGTTAAAAAAGATGCTGGTGGGCGTAGTCATTTCAATTCCTCTGGCGATATTTTACGCCCTGAATTTGCTGGCGCAAAGTTCCGGTGATTTTGCTGTGTTGGTGCTGGTATTGGCCGGCCCTTATTTTTTAGGGCTAATGGCTATCGCTGATAAAGCAACGTTGGCATACGGTATGGGGCTTTGTATCCCGTTCACCATACTGGTCCAGCCCTCCAACGACATGCGATTACCATTTTCAATAGACTATACCTTAAGCAGTGCAATGGCTATTTTGTTGGGTGTAACCATGCTGTACTGGATATTCCGGATTATCACCGGGCCGGGCATAGCATTGATGCAGACCCGGTTACTGGCCGCCACCCGCCGAGATTTAAAGCGCCTGGTGGGGAAAAAGTCGCCGGAGCACTGGTTTAACGCACGAATGGGCGATCGGTTATTGCGTTTGGCTAACCTAGATAAAGAAGCTATTAATAATGCGCGGGTGATTACCGACTTTGGACTTACCGGGCTAAATTTGGGTCATACGTCTATTAGGTTCAGACCCTATGTACAAAGCCTGACCTCTATTGATATGTCGGCAGAATTAAAAGAGTGGCAATATGCGCTCGCCGATGCCTTTATTGATGCAGCCAAAGGTAGAGATACCCGTCGTTTTGAAACCGCCTGTGATAAGGTGATTTTCACGTTGAAGCAAAATCAGCTTTCAGCGAACAACCTGAAAATGATTGAAGGGGTATTTGAGCGGTTAACGCTTACTTTTCAACGAACTGCACAAATGATGCGCGATAAAAAACTGACATCAAAATAATCGTTTTACGATTTAAGTATGGTAAAACTTGGTGGTTTTGTCGGTAAAAAATAATAAACAACTAAGCAGTGCTCTATGAACATATTTAAATGGAAGTTTTCTTACCCGATAACAGTGTTAATTGTACTGTTGTTGGTGACCGATGCCGGTTTTATTTTTCTACATATCATTAACAAGCTCGGGTTCATCAGTAGCGGTTATTTCAGACTGACCCAGGATATGGGGTATGCAGAGGTATTTCAATATATCAAAGAGTTCTGGATAGCCTGTCTGTTAGGCATCATTGCCCTGCGTCACAAAGCAGCAAGTTATGTAATTTGGTCTCTGATATTTTTGTATTTGCTCGCAGATGACTCTTTAAGTGTGCATGAAACTGGTGGCGGATTACTGGTTGAGGCGTTAAATATACAGCCCGCGCTTAACCTGAGAGCGCAAGACTTTGGCGAGTTACTGGTAACCGCTATCGCCGGTGGCATTTTGTTTTCGATGCTGTTTGTGGCGTATTATTTTGCTACTGCCCCAACCCGACACGTTACACATCAACTATTGTTGTTTGTCGCCGGCCTGGCATTTTTTGGCGTTTTTGTGGATATGGTGCATAGCGCATTGCCATTTGGAAACTTCTTTTTCGGTCTGATTGAAGATGCCGGTGAAATGCTGATAATGAGTGTTATTGTGGGATATTGCTTTGCCCTAATTCACGATCACAAGCCGCAAACCACTCCTCATTGAGTTTGAATTTTACGCAAAAGGTAGCCGGATAATACAAAAACTTCTACCAGTCTGATATGTCCTGTTATTCACGTAATGGTTGTAACTAGCATACTTTAAGCGGCAATAAGGGCTCTGAATTTAATCGTTTCGGAGCCTTGCTATATATTGACGATAAAAAATATCCTGAACACACAGGGCTAAATTAATGCCATTGTTACTGGTAACATGTTATCAGTAACAATTTTGGTGAGGGTATATTGGCGCATTTTATAGGCTTGCGCAAAGGGTTGAGTCTGAAGTTCTCTTTTTAAACAGAGCCGCCTGACTCAATATTGAAGTCTAGCTCAACCGTAAGCTCGTTAACTGTTTCATTGTGAAGACGCGCTAAAAGCAGTTGCGCACTTTTTTTACCCACTTGTTGAGCGAAGGTAGAGACACTGGTAAGAGCCGGGGCCAAAACCTGACCTATATCGAGATGATGATATCCAATAACCCGCAAATCATCAGGTATTTCTAAACCATACTCCTGGGCACACAAAAAAGCGCCGGCAGCTATATTGTCGTGTGTACAAAAAAGCCCATCTATTGTTTCAAACTGAGCCAGAGCGTCGTTTAGCATATCGCGGCCTGCAGAAAAGGGCGTATCTGATGTTGACTCTATTATCATCTCGGGCAGGCCAGCCTGCTTAATAGCCCGGCGATACCCATTTACGCATCTCTGCGTTAATGCCTCAGTGGTGTGAGCTAAACAAACAATATCAGTACAGCCAGCGTTAACAAGCTGATACACCGCCTCAAAAGCAGCGAGCTCATGATTAATGCCCACTGCAATATCAAGAGGCGCGTCAGGTAAGGACAGGCACTCTACCACCGGAACCCCCGAGGCCTTCAAAAGTTGCCGGGTTCGTGCTGTATGGGCGCTTCGGGTGAGCATTATTGCATCAACCTCATACGACAATAGCGAAGTAACCTGGGCCTCTTCGGCCGACTCATCGTCAATACAATACTTAATTAAAATCTCGTACCCATTAGCGCGCAGCTCAGGTTCAATTCCTTTAATAAGGCGCCCTGAGACTTCATCGGGCATGTTAACCATAACCATACCGATGGTTTTATTACCTGTTTTGGAGAGTGCCGAAGGAAGGCGGCTTTTTATATAACCGAGTGATTCTATTGATGCCGCAATTTTAATTCTGGTTTTCTGTGAGACTGTCTCGGGCTCGCGAAGGTAGCGTGACACGGTCATTTTTGTGACACCCACCGCATCTGCGATGTCTTTTAATGTTACGCGAGGTTTGACTTTTTGCATGATAGTTAAACAGGTTTAAATTAACAAAGTGCAATTAATGTTACACGTAACAGCATATAATAACAATGGCTTACAGTGTGTTTGTGTTTGGATTTTTGCTTAAGTAGGTTCATCGATTATGTGGTTAGTTAGCGATGTTACAAATAACAATGTTGACTTAAAATGTTACAGCTAATGGGGCCTGAAGCTAAACGACAGGCACATTGCCTGACCACGAGCGGTAGTTACAGTACCGCTTTTTAAGCCTTTAAATTAAGGTCATAGCACATTTACTTTGTAAGCAGTAAGGTTACACTTTAGTTATCATCGGTTTTGTTGTGCTAAACGGTAATGTCTGTTTCTGAATCTACGCGCCCCCCGTATTGTCGGCTATCTTCCTATTATTTTTTCAGCTGTGCCATTTACGGCGCTATGTTGCCTTACTGGGTTTTATGGATGCGTGATAAAGGTTATAACGCCCTTGAAATTGGTGGAGTAACGTCTGCCCAAATACTAATGACAGTGGCCGGAACATATTTTTTTGGTTTTTTAAGTGACAAAACGGGTAAGCCACTACAGTTGGTACGTGGCGGTATAATCATCGCGCTTACACTGTTTACCGCTATATTCTGGGTTTCAGACAATTACCTGGGTGTCATAATGGTACTGGCAGGAAGCAGCTTTTTTTGGCAAGGCATAAATGCACAATTTGAAGTGATCACCCTGCGCCATTTAGGCCGATTCCAGGATAACTACAGCTTAGTGCGATTAGTAGGTTCAGTAGGATTTGTTTTAAGCGTATGGGCAACCGGTCATTTGCTTGAAATTATCGATATTGATTATCTACCCATTATGCTTTTGGCACTTATGATAATGCTGCTGGTATCGGCCTGGGTCAACTACGGTGGTCATATTGAAACCGACCAGACCCGCACTCAGTCTATTATGGGGCAACTGGCAACACCCGAAGTATTACTTACCGTGGCTATTTTCTTTTTATCTAATCTGAGTCATGGTGGCTACTACGGTTTTTTTAGTTTGTTTCTTGAGGATCGAGGATACTCGCAAGGTCAAATTGGCAATCTGTGGTCTGTAGCTGTGGTCTTCGAGCTTGCTATGTTCGCTGTGATGCCGTGGATACTGCGTCACGTAAGTTATATTCGTATTCTAATAGTCAGCTTAGTGTTAACGGTGGTGCGCTGGACAGTTATGGCAACAGAACCACAAACATGGTGGGCGCTGGCATTTATACAACTACTGCATGGTTTTTCGTTCAGCTGGGTGCACAGCGTGGGCATATTGATTTTCAAGCAATTGTTTTGCGGAGCTTTAGAGGGTAGAGGGCAAGCACTACTGGCAGGCGGTTGCGCCGCAGCCGGACAGGCGATAGGTATTGCCTGTGCTGGTTACCTGTGGGCCTGGGGAGCAAGCCTTACCTTTGCTATTAGTGCGGGGGCCGCCGCACTGGCTTTGTTTCTGGCATTGTTTCTCAATGCCTCGAAGCTTCGCGTTACTTCAGGTAAGTCTGAATAATTTCAGCAAAGCGGCATGTTAAGCAGACTTCAGATGTAACAAATTATGAGCTGCTATTGAATTAAAACAGAATAAAGCCACATCTATATAATCATTTTAAGGGCGAGTCGATTTTGATTCATCAATGGTTTACCCCCGCACAACACAAGCACTGGGCTGACTGGTTTTTAAAGGAGCGTCACCGCTTTACCATTACCGGGTTAAGCCGAAGCGGAAAGTCGATGCTGTTTACCAGCCTGATGACAATGCTTAAGTTTCGAAGCGAAGGCAAATACGACTGTTTGCCGTTGCTTGAGCATTTGCCTATGGAGTTGGTTGAACACATATGGGTTGAGCCTTTAGACGGGTTTAAAATGTTTCCGGTAGAAGCCCACGTAGAGGCCCTTCATCAGGGGCAGTGGCCAAGTCCTACCGAAGATGTCTACGGGTTTAAACTGGTGGTTCGGCTTCAGCAAACCGGCAAGGTGAAAAAATATCTATTACCTTACACCGATATCATGTTCGAATTTATCGACTATCCCGGTGAATGGCTAACCGACCTGCCTTTGCTTAATCGTACTTTCAATCAGTGGTCAGACTCTTCCTGGGCGCAACAAATGAACCGGCCTCAGCGCGACTACGCGCATGAGTGGCATGAAACGGTGGAAAGCTTTGATTTTGACACGGCGCCTGATGAACAGCGTGTCACAACCCTGGTAGGTAGCTATCGGCGCTACCTACAACATGCGAAAAAACATGGTATAACCTTATTACAGCCCGGTAGTTTTTTGTTAGGCGATAATAGCTACGACTGGCAAAGCAAAGGCTTTACGCCGTTGCCGTCATGTATCAGTAGCGATATTACCAACCCCTGGACCAAGCTGTTTACCGAGCACTTTACGCATTTTCAAACCAGTTGGCTGAAGCCTTTGCGTCAGCAAACATTTCGACAGGCCGACAAACAAATCATTCTCATTGATTTGTTCGAAGGGCTTAATCACAGTAAACATCATTTGTATCAGCTAAAAGAAACACTGAGTCATCTGGCTGAAACCTTTAGATACGGCGAGGACTCGTGGGTAGCACGCCATGTTTTGCGCCAAACCACCATCAGCAAAGTGGCCTTTGTTGCTGGCAAGGCTGATTTGATTCCACCAGGGCATCGTGATGCATTACTGAGTTTATTAAAACAGGTGACCGCCGGAGCAGTTGCTCGCTTTGATGATAACACAGTGCAGTTTGAACATTTTTTGGTAAGCGCAATTCAGGCTACCGACCCGGGCAGCAATGCCAACAGTTTGCGCTATTTAACTGCCGACAAGCGCTACTTAGAAGCTGAGTTTGAGCCGCTACCCGAAACCCTGGCTCAAATGTCGGCAGAAGAGCATTTTCCGGTATTACCCGCCCGGGTACCCGACGACTACTTACCCCGAATACTTAATGGTCGGGGTTTAGACAGGCTATTTCAGTTTTTATTAGGTAAAGAGTCATGAATGAATCGACACAAGGTTATCGTGCCCGTGTTCAGCAACGTGAAATTACCGATGCACCGGTAAAGCAGGCAATGCCAGAAAAGGTTGATACTACCGTTTGGGAAGCGCCCACTGCGGCCAGAATATCATTATTTACCGTCACGTTACTGTTAGGCCTGTTCACTTTTGTTGCCTTTTCTGTGGTGCAGTCGGCCAGTTATTTGTTAGCACGCTTTGAGCAGGCACCAACAAGTACTATTGTGCTGGCGGTGTTATTAAGTGCATTTACGCTGTGCTTGCTTTGGCTTTGCGTGCGTGAATGGCGAGGATTTCGCGCGGTTAACCAGCATTTGTCCGCACACCTGAATTTACCGGTGCTGGCCGAGAAAAAGCCCCAAACAATACAAAAGACATTACGCCAGTATGCAGGTACTTTTTCAAAGCATAGTTTTGCGGCCTATCAATATCGTCAGTTTCAGCACACCGTTACAGATGACATGACCAGCGCAGAACTGGTACGTTTGTACGAGCGCATGGTGATGATACCCGTTAATGAAAAAGCACAGGCTGTGGTGAAAAGAGAGTCTTTAACCAGTGGTAGTCTGGTGTTTGTCAGCCCTAATCATTTAATTCAGACCTTTGCCATTGTTTGGATAAGCTTACGAACCATACGCCGAGTGGCTCAGGTGTATGGATTACGGCCTGCGACCGCCGGTAACTGGAAGTTACTGACTATTGTGGCGCAAAATCTGGCTGCGCAAAGTATTTTTGATTTAACGACTGATGAAATTGCCAATCAGATTAGCGGCTCGCTAACAGCCCGGTTTGTTGAAAACTCAGCCGAAGCGGTTGCCGCTGGCGCGCTAAATGTGCGCCTGGGTAAAGCCCTGATACGACTGCTGAACTAAAGCGTCTTTTTGGTTGGCATAACCACATTGGCAAAAATCAGCCCGCCGACCAAAGACATAAAAATCAAAAAAACTTCCTGACCAATATGCTGCGCCTGAACAAAGTTTTTGCCTGAAATAAAGGTGTTCAGGCCAATATAGGTTTTTGACCCCGGCACCAGAACAATAAGTCCGTGCATACTGACAATGGTGGCTGGCTGATTGGCCAGGCGGGTCGACAGATTGGCAAATACGCCCAGTGCAAAGGCCCCGGCAAAGGTAGCCATAGACTGTTCCATAAACAGCGAGGTACCTACAGTGGTGCCATACGAGACAAACGCAGCTGCAATAGCCCAGAGCATGTGTTTAGGCCGGGTTCGGAAAATGGCCAGCAGGGCGATACTCAGTAGTAAAACCGCTAACCAGGTTGCCCAGTAGGGTAACGAGGCTGAAGGTTCATACTGGTTTTCTCCAAGTAAGAAAAAGCCCAGCGAAATGCCCAAAAATGCCCCAAAATACAGTTTAAATAGTTGCATTAAAGCATCCATGACCCGGGCAGTGCCCGACACCATGTTGCGGGAAGACAGCTCGGCCAGCCCCATGGTAATGGCTAAACCCGGTACTAAAATAATAAGCGAAGAAAGCACAATAAGGGGAATGTTAATACCCGGGTCAAAATAGCGACTGATGACACAAGCCAATAAACCAGAAGTAAATGCAGTGGCGGGCTCTAGCATAAGATTGACACGTTTACTGCGTCCCGCCCATAACGTCCACAGGTAAACCACCAGGCCCAACAACCCGGTCCAGACAACTTCGTTGAAACTGGCGCCCATCAACATTCCAAAAGCCCCGGTTGCTAAACCAAAAGCGGCAAGAGTTATGTGCTTAGAGTAGGGGCTTTGCATGACATCAATGGCATCAAGCTGGCGATCGGCTTCGCCCAGCGTTAACTGTCCATCCAACAGCTTTATTGCCAGCTCGTCGGTCAGCGAAAGCGCGTTGAGATCAAGGTCACCTGGCAGCAATCTGGCCGTAGAGTTGTATTCTTCTTCGTGACGATCGCTCCATAATACAAAGGTAAGCGACGTGGGCGTTGAAACAAACGCTGAACGAACCCCAAGGTAAGTGGCGACTTCAGTTAAATAGGCTTCCAGTCGAAATGCCGGCGTTCCATAGCGGTGCAGCATTTTTCCCAGTTTAACTATAAATTTGCGGATTAAAATAAATTCGCGAGCGTCCACAGCCTATCAACCTATGTTTGGCCCCATTATCAGGGTGATTAAAAAACAAACGGAGTGTAGGACTAAACAACACTATCTGCAAAGCACTTTTTCAGACCAGCCAGATAAGAAAAACTAATCTGTTAATCAAGCGTTAACCACTATGATAAATAGTGTCGTAAAGTCTCTTTTTATTGGTGCTTTTCAGGAAGCTGATGGGCGGCTCTTTTTTCGGCCTTATTTAGCATGAGCGGAGCAATAATACCGTGGACGATGATCGACAGTAAGATGGTGAACATAACGGCAGACCACAACGCGGTAGTATCACCAAATTCTCCATGATTTTCACCATACGTCAGGTAATACAAAGAGCCTACCCCGCGAACCCCTAAAAATGCCATCGTGAGTTTTCCAAAAAAGGGCAGCTTGCATCCCGCCATGCCGATTAATCCGGCAATAGGTCGAATTGCAAATACCACCACTATGCCAAGGATTGCCCCAGGCCAGGTTAACGCATCCAGAATACCGTTTGCCAAATACGCGCCCAGGATAAGTAAAAATATAACCAACATGACCCGTTCAATTTGTTCCATAAAATGATGCGAAAAGGCGTGATAATCGTCATTAGGCTGTGCTTGCTTTGCAATAACCGCCGAAACAAATACCGCCAAAAAGCCATAGCCATGGATAATTTCAGCCAGTGCGTAGGCACAAAACAACGCCCCTAATGCCACAACGCCTTCACTGGTATAAGACATAGGGTGTTTGTCAGACAACGACGGCGCTTTTATCTTGGCCAGATAGGTAAATACATACCAGCCCCCTAGCTTACCAATAGCCAGACCTGCGGCTACCCCGGCAAAAACCCGCCATAGCAAGTCTTCAAGGGCCCATTGCATGGTCCACTCGCCCAGCGTACTTACCCCGATAGCGGCAATAGCCAGATGCACAAAAGGAAAAGCCAGACCATCGTTTGCGCCTGCTTCAACGGTCAGATTAAAGCGTATATCGTGACGCTCCTCGGTTTCACCGGGAGGACCCACCTGTACGGTACTGGCTAAAACCGGGTCGGTCGGGCTTAGCACTGCACCTAAAAGCAGTGCCGAGGCTACGGTTAAGCCCATAACGTACCAACCAAACAAAGCGATCAAAGCAATGGTTAAAGGCATAGTAATAAGCAGCAGCGGCCATACCTGGTTCCAGCAGCGCCACGACAACGGGCGGTCAATAGAAATGCCGGCGGCGCTTAATGAGGCAATAACTAAAAATTCGGTAAGGTATTCGGCGCCCTTGGCATGGGCTTCGTTATTAGCTAAATCAATAGCAGGCAGATTTATCGGAAGACTAAAAACACCCCAGCCCACAAAAATAAAGATTAACGGAAATGGAATCAGCGTATCAGCCAGGCGGCGTTGTACGGCTACCGCGGCCACCAAGCTTATACCGATGAGCAGGTATAGATAAATTCTGCTTTCTGCCATATACCTTGCCTCAACTGGTTATTAATTTATTTTCACAATTGTTACCGTGTCTATGTTTACCTGTTGTGCGAACTTATAGTTTACCTTTATTAAAGTTTTTTAGGCCTTTGCTTAGCTTCGAAAACCCTGTAACCAGTCGCTCCATACCGGAGCAATACCCTTAGCAACAAGCGCCTGCGCCACCTCATCTGGCGAACGGGTATCATTGGTATCAAACTGAGCCAGCGCTTTAGTGGTATTGCTGTACCCCCCGGGTTGGGTTGAGGAGCCCGCCGACATACTGGTAATTCCGAAAGCCGATGCGTGATCGCGAAACGCCTGAGACTCGCGAGTCGACAAAGACAGTTCAACATAGGGGTGTAATAAACGATGAGCACAAATTAGCTGCACTAATTGTCGCGAACTAATGAACTGACCTGACGTTGTCGAGTTTTCGCTGCCCTCGCACGGTCGTAACCTTGGAAATCCGATAACATAACGAGAGCGCCAATAGTGCTGTTGTAACAGCTGCACATGCAGCGCTGTCATCACGCTGTCGGTACGCCAGTCGTTTAAACCCAGTAAAGCGGCTACGCCTATTTTGTCCATTTTTGCCTGACCCAGTCGGTCAGGGGTTTGCAAGCGCCAGTCAAAATCTTGTTTGTTGCCGCGCAAGTGATAGCGGGCGTAGGCTCTGCGCTGGTAAGTTTCCTGATAGACCAGCACCGCATTGACACCCGCCTGGTGTAATGTTTCATAGTCGCAGGTTGATAGCGGCTGAACCTCCATCATCACGTAGTCAAACTGGGTTTTAAGATAGGTAACCACTTCGCAAAAGTAATGCATACCCACCTTTGTTTCGTGCTCGCCGGTAACCAGTAATAACTGGTTAAATCCCATGGCTTTGATAGCAGCGGCTTCCTGCTTAATTTGATCAAGTGTTAATGTTGTGCGCTTAATACGATTACTCATCGAAAAACCGCAGTAGGTGCATTCATTGGCACACAGATTAGATAAATACAGCGGTACAAACAGTCCCATGGTATAGCCGAATCGTTGCCGGGTAAGCTGGTCTGCTAAAGCGCTCATTTGAGCTACATAAGGTTCGGCAGCCGGCGATACCAGCGCCATAAAGTCCTCAAGTGTACGTTTGGGTCGCATTAAAGCCTGCTCTACATCTTTGGCAGTTTTGCTGTAAAGCTGCATTGAAAGAGCATCCCAGTCTTGCGCATTAAGTTTATCTGCCACTGGGGTCATAATTGCTCCAGAAAGGTGTCTGCAGGGCTGGTAGGCAGGGCGTTAAAATGTATGCGACCCAGCCCGCTTTCATAGGCTATGCGACCTGTTTCCACCGCCTGTGCAAAGGCGCCTGCCATTGCACATGGATTGCTGGCACTGGCGATGGCCGAATTTATTAATACTGCATCCGCCCCCATTTCCATAATGGCCGTTGCTTCACTGGGTTTACCGATACCTGCATCTACCACCACAGGTATGTGCGCCTGTTCAATAATAATCTGCAAAAACTCGCGGGTAAGCAGACCTCGATTAGACCCTATGGGCGCGGCAAGGGGCATAACCGCCGCGCAGCCTGCTTCTTCTAATCGCTTACATAACACGGGATCGGCATGACAATAAGGCAATACTACAAATCCTTCAGCTACAAGTTGAGTCGCGGCTTTGAGTGTTTCGATAGGGTCGGGCAATAAATAGCGTGTATCTGGATGAATCTCTAGCTTTACCCAGGGGGTACCAAGCAGTTCCTGGCTAAGGTGGGCAGCATATACCGCTTCTTCGGCGGTTTTAGCGCCTGAGGTATTGGGCAAAAGCTGTACATCAAGGGCACGCAACGCTTCTACAGTATTGTCTTTTATCTTTTTTAGTTCGTCATGATGCTCGACGCGTTTCATGGCCAGGGTCACCATTTGACTACGGCTGGCACCAATGGCCTGCTGCATAATATGAGTATTTGCAAACTTACCGGTGCCGGTAAACAGGCGCGACGAAAATTGGGTTTCGGCAATGTTAAGCACAGCTTATCCTCCTGCGACAAGCGTAAACGCATCGACTTTGTCGCCTTCGCTTAATTGAATTTGTGACCATTGCGGGCGATGTATTATGTTTTGATTAACCGCTAATGCCAGGTCGGTATCAGGCCAGTCTAGCTGGTCGGGAAGTTGTGAAAGCGTTGTACCGGCAACGCACTGATAGGCTTTGTTATTAACAAATATCGTAAAACTCGTCATTGGCATAACCTGCATTGAGGGTTGGGGGTAAGTGTAAAAGCTCGCCAGTTAAATTTGGTGGCATCAAAACAATGAAGGGTGCTCCAGGGCACGGGCGCTATGCCCGTAATAAAGTAAACAAGTAGCATTACCTGATACAACGCGATGGTAGACACGACCGGACCGAATATTCCGTTGGCCAGACAGGTTTGCGGTTCGTAGGCGTTCAGAGCAGACAGACACCCGTAGCAGGGCGCTTCAGGATGCGGCGAAATCGCAATTACCTGCCCGCTAAAACCGGCCGCCGAGCCGCTAAATAACGCCTTATTAACCTGGCGGGCGTAAGCGCTAAGCTGAAGTCTGGTGGTAACCGTATCGGTACAATCCAGTAACGCGTCTGCGGTATCACAAACCTCGGCAAGATTGTCGGGTACAGCGCGTTGTTCAAACGGATTAATCGTACAGGCTGAGTTGTTTTGCGCCAGTTGCTGTTGTGCTGCATAAACCTTGGGCTGGCCTATTTGCCGCTGGGTGTAAATGAATTGACGAGGTAAATTGCTAAGACTTACCGTGTCATGGTCGACCAGATTCAGTGTGCCAACTCCCATGGCTGCCAGTTGCTGTGCGGCCATGCTGCCAAGCCCTCCCATACCCACAATGGTAATAGAGGCGCTGGCTAATTTGTGCTGATGTGTTTCATCAAAGTTGTTCAGCAAAAAGTGACGGCTGTAGCGGCTGTACCATTGTTGGTCAGTCATTATAAAGCGCCTTTTGAAAGCCGGAGATAACCTGCGCCGGGTTTTCGGCCTGCGTAATGGCACTGACCACAGCCACGTTGGTAATGCCGGCCGCCTGTACCGAAGGCAGCCGGGTCAGATTAATACCACCAATGGCTACGGTTGGAATATTTTGGCACAAGGCTCGATATTCAGATAACCGCTGAGTGCCCTGGGGCGATGAAGGCATGGCTTTAGTCTTGGTTGCAAACACATGGCCCAGTGCAATGTAGGAGGGACGTAAGGGCAACACTCGGCAAAGCTCTGCATAACCATGGGTTGAGACCCCTAAACGCAGGCCGGCGGTAGCAATAGCCTCCAGGTTAGCCTGGTTCAAATCATCCTGGCCTAAATGTACCCCAAATGCCCCGGCCTCAATAGCCAGTTGCCAGTGATCATTAATAAACAGCTGAATGTTACTGGCATAGCAGAGTTTGACGGCCTGGTGTATTTGCCTGCGCAAGGCAATGTCGCAATCATGTTTAATACGAAGCTGTACAGTGGTAATGCCGGCTTCAATTAACAAAGGTAGCCAGCCGACATCATCAATAACCGGATACAAGCCTATTTTAGGCTTATGCAGCGCAGCAAAACGGCAAGCCGGAACGGTTAAAGGGTTATTGCGTTGTACCTGGGCAAAGTATTCGGGGGCCGGGTGACAGACTGCCGGTCCGGCTAATGCCTGGTGCGACGTGAGTGTGTGTGCATTTGCAATAACATTGTGTATCCAGGCGCGGGCAAGACACATGGCATCTTCAATAGCATAATTTCGGGCAAGTGCTACGGCCAGCGAGGTGGCTAACGTGCATCCGGTGCCCCGGACGTTGGGTACATCGAAGCGTTCGCCAGTATAGCGCCACGTGATGTCACAGGTATATAATGTATCTGTTATGCTTTGCTCACATGCACTATCGCTTTTAACCAACAATGCGCGAGCGCCCATTGTTTGCCAATACTTCACTGCGGTCGAGTAACATCGGGTATCAGCCAGCCGATACAGTTCGTCCAAATTGGGCGTAACCAAAGTACAATGCTGTAAAAGTGCAGCAATTGTGGTATCTGTTAACCGTCCAAAGCTACCCCCACAAGAGGTTTGCATTACCGGGTCCCATACCAGAGGCACCTCAGGAAAATGCCTTTGTTTTAACTCAATAAGTGTCTGTATGTGGGCGTCATCTGCTACTGCGCCTACTTTAATCGCAGCGGGTGGTTGTTTAATGGCGCATAACAGCTGTTGTTTAAACAAATCTGTGTCAATGCTCTCAAATCCATAAGACTGATCGTGGGTTTGTAACGAAATTAAAGTTGGCAAAGGCGTACAATGTGCGCTTAGCTGCGAAGCAACAATGGCGTCGCGCGTAAGGCCAGCGCCACCGCTGGTGTCCCAGCCCCCTATGGCCCAGATATTCTCGGGTACCTGACTCATTTTGCTGACCCGCCGGCATCGACATACAAATTTGCACCATGCTGATTAAAGCGTTCGGCCATATCCTGCATACCTTGCTGCGCCTGCTTTGATGCATGATCTCTTACTTCCTGTGAAATCTTCATCGAACAGAATTTAGGACCACACATAGAGCAAAAATGCGCGACCTTATTTGAAGCCTGGGGCAATGTTTCGTCGTGGTAGGCGCGAGCGGTATGCGGGTCGAGCGCCAAATTAAACTGGTCTTCCCAACGAAACTCAAAGCGGGCTTTAGACATAGCATTATCGCGAATTTGCGCGCCGGGGTGGCCTTTGGCTAAATCAGCGGCATGAGCGGCAATTTTGTAAGTGATCAGGCCTTGCTTAACATCTTCTTTGTTAGGCAGACCCAAATGTTCTTTGGGGGTGACATAACACAGCATGGCACAGCCGTACCAACCAATCAGCGCAGCGCCAATGCCTGAGGTAATATGGTCATAGCCGGGAGCGATGTCGGTGGTCAACGGGCCCAGGGTGTAAAAAGGCGCGCCATGGCAATGAGTCAGCTGCTGCTGCATATTTTCTTTTATCATATGCATCGGCACATGGCCGGGACCTTCAATCATTACCTGAACATCATGTTGCCACGCAATTTTGGTGAGTTCGCCCAACGTCCGCAGTTCGGCAAACTGTGCTTCATCGTTGGCATCAGCCACTGAACCAGGACGCAATCCGTCACCTAACGACAACGACACATCATACTGAGCACAAAGCTGACAAATTTCATCAAAGTGGGTGTACAAAAAGCTTTCCCGATGATGACTTAAACACCACTTTGCCATAATAGCCCCGCCGCGTGACACAATACCGGTAAGACGGTTTGCTGTCATCGGTACAAAGGGCAATCGAACACCGGCGTGTATCGTAAAATAATCCACTCCCTGTTCGGCTTGTTCTATCAAAGTGTCTTTAAAAATCTCCCAGTTAAGATTTTCGGCAACACCGCCCACTTTTTCGAGCGCCTGATAAATGGGGACAGTACCAATAGGCACCGGGCTGTTACGCAATAACCACTCCCGGGTTTCGTGGATATTACGACCCGTGGATAAATCCATAATAGTGTCGGCGCCCCAGCGTGTAGACCACACCAGCTTTTCTACTTCCTCTTCAATTGATGACGTGACCGCAGAGTTGCCTATGTTGGCGTTGATCTTAACTAAAAAATTGCGTCCGATGATCATCGGCTCGGCTTCAGGGTGATTGATATTGGCCGGGATAATGGCCCGGCCGGCGGCAACTTCGCTGCGCACAAACTCAGGGGTGATGGTGTCTGGCAGTTCAGCCTCGAAGCTCTCGCCACTATGCTGCTGGGTTAAAACAGGATCGGTAATCTGAGCCCGGCCCATATTTTCGCGAATGGCAATATATTCCATTTCGGGGGTAATAATACCGCGTCGGGCATAATGAAGCTGGGTTACGCAATGCTTTGGCCGAGCCTGTAACACAACCCGCTGACGTTCAAAACGTAGCTCATCCAGACTAATATCCTGAGACCTGGCTTTGGCATACGTAGAGCTAACGCCGGTTAAGCTATGGGTATCGCCCCGTTCGTTAATCCACGGCTGGCGTACTGGGGCTATTCCAACGTTAACATCAATAGATATCGCAGGGTCGCCATAGGGGCCTGAGGTATCATAAACCGGCACAGCCTGATTTGGTTCGCTCTGATTTTCGTTTATCGGGGTGTCGCTAAGCTGGATGTGTCGCATAGCCACCTGAATATCTGGCCTGGAGCCAGTATGGTATTCGCGGGTAGCATTGGGGTAGGCTTCGCCAGCAAGCTGACTGATAAACTGTTGCGCCTGTTGGCGTTGGTGACGACGATGTGACATGCATTCGGGCCTGTTGTAGTAGGTTTAAAATGCTTGTCAGGAGTGATTGTTGAATAATAAGCCATTAAACCCGGCTGCACTGCTAGTTTAAGCAGGTTATGCAGGCACGTGGTTTAACCGGTCTTGTTCCCTTCGCAGGTATTAGCCTGATCAGGTTCAACGGATCCCGCAAATGCGGTCTCAGCTGTAAAAGTTTCTAATAGTTAACAACTTTTACAGCACTCCGACAAGAAGTGAAGCGCCAGTATAAGAATAAAGCGGACATTACTTCAACCCCGCGAGACTCTCTATTTTGGTTAAATTGCTCCCACCTCAACTTATATCTACTCGAGGGTTTACAAAATAGTAAAGGCTAATCAAGAAGATAGGTTTTACTTAGGCGACATGGATAAATGTCGAAAAATTAGAAAGCAGAAGGCGTGTAATAAAGGAAGCAAGCCGGCTTATAAACCTGATATCGAGACAACGCTTCATCACAAACTGTTGCTAATAAGGTTGGCCAACTAACAAAATCTGCTTATAAAAAAGGCTGCAAAATTATATGCAGCCTTTTAAAAACCACGATAAACAATGGTTGTCATCGGTTATGTTTTTTACCGTATTTTAGCTATGTGCCATCGATTGCTTATAAAATGTCAGCGCTTTAGCATGGTCTTGCTGGCGCTCGCTAATTCGCGCAAGCAACATAAGATCTTCAGGGGTTTCTTTTAATTTAACCGCTTTCAATAATGCCCTTTCGGCCAGGTTTAAATCATTCGCATTAAAAGCCACATGACCTAGCAGTGAGTAGTATTGACGATTGGTCTCATCTTTTTTAATCCAGCTTTCAAGTAGTTTAATCGAAGCCGCCGGATTAGGCATACGTAACGCTTTGAAAAACGGCATAAGCGTGGGCTCAGGGCCATGGCTTTGCCACTCTACCAAGCACTCTTCGGCGTCCTGATGCATGCCTTGCTCAATAAGCTGCTCGACATAAGCCGCCCGAAAAGCTTCATCGTGTCGCTTTTTACGGGGCAATTCTGCCCAGTATTGTTTGAGCGCGTTTGCACCCTGTTTACTCGCCAATTCTGAAAACTTGCCTTTGGCCGCCCGTTGAGCCAGGGGAACCGCATCTTTTTTCAGGATTTTGCGCCATTGAGGTAATTGGGTTTGAATGGTTTGCCACTGCCCAGAGCGGGCTAAACAGTCTGCTTTCAACTGAATTACTGGTTTTTCGGTTGCCTGCTTTTCATCAAGTTTGTCTAAGGCTGCTAAGGCAGCTTCAGGCTTATCGGCGCTAAGCAGCATACGTGCCTGCTGCACTCTGGCCGGCACCGCGCAGCGCTCGTAATCACTGGCATGGTCAAGTAATTCGCTGGCACGACTCTGGTCACCCAGGTCATACGCTACTTGCGCAGCCAACAACAAATTGGCGCCATCAAAGTCGCCCTCTAACGACTGCTCAAAATACTTACGTGCCTGAGCTAACTCGCCCTGGGCATAAGACTGAACACCCCGATAGAAACTGCGTTGACGTTTTTTACGGCTTAAATGGCCAAACCATCGACGCGATCCGGTGAGCCAGCCTTTAATGACCCCCACAATTTTGAGTAGCACCCAGGCCAGCAAAACCGCAATGACCAAAGATATGGCCAGGCTGACCACGGTCATTTCTATGATGAACGTGCCCATAGAAATCAGTACATAACCTTTATCGCCTACCACCTGCGGAGCCACAATTAATGCTGCCAGTAACGCAATAATAAGCGCGATGATAATTAATAAGCGTCTCATGAGTCACGATCTCCGCGACCAAATGCTCCGTCTACTCGTTTATCAAGTAATCGCTGTAATGGGTCGGCACTTTTTAACGACTCAGGTAATTGCTGAGTAACATCGGTTTCAAGCAGACTCTGCACACTGTTAATAAAACCGGTTACCGCAGCATCTTCATTATCATACTTATTTGCAAGTAGTTGCAGAGCGTTTTGAAGGGACTGTTGATAGAGTTCTGGCTGAGCTGCTACTGCAGCCGATTGCGCCTGCATTAATTGCAGTTTTAACTGCTCGCGATTAAGCCATTGTTCCTGCTGACTCATCACTGGTTTAACTGCGGTCTCGGTGCGCTCTACTGAAATAAAGTCATCGACGATATTGTTCCATACCTGTTTAAGGTTTTGCTGCCAGTCTTTGGGTGACTCTGACAAATCTTGTGACTTTTCAGTGCTCGGCTTTTCAAAGGTATCCAAAGCCAGGTTGTCGACCTGACCTAACATGCCCGCCACCGTCAAGGCCACCGAGGTACGTGATACCGGGTTTATTTGACGTAAGGTTTGGATATCGTTGGCAATCAGTTCACGTACCGGTATAACAGAAGGATCAGCCAGCTCGCTAAGACGCGTATCGGCATTTTTTAGCAGCATGATGGCAGTACGTATATCTTTTTCAAGCCAGACCTTGCGTCCCGCCATACGCACCAGGTAGTCGGCTTCCGCTAATAACCAGTCAGCCGGCCGTTTGCCTTCCATGTTACTAATCTCAGCTAATGCCTGTTCGCTTTGACGCTGAATTTGGTCGGTTTTGTCGGCCAGCTGACTCACCATTGTTGCCAATTGCTGCTTATTTTTATCAAGCTGCAACAGTTGCTGCCGCAATTGCTGGTTTTGCTGTTCAACACTGCCCAGTTGCTGAATTTGTTGCTGGCGCTTTGATTCCATATCAGTACGCTCGCTACCTTGCTGCTGCCAGTACCAGTAGCCCACCGCGCCAAGTGCTAACACCAGCAATAATGTTATAACCACCACCACCCATAGCAATGCAGACGACTTACTGCCCTTGCGGGTTTGTCGCTTATCAGAGTGCGTCGTGGTTTTGGCAGTAGCCTTACCCAAACTTTTGTCAGCAGCTTTGCCAGACGGTTTGCCCGCGCGTTCCTGTGGTTCAACTGGTTTAGATGACGCCGACTTACCGGCTGCTTTTTCCGGGGTTTTTTCGCCCTGGGATTTGTTTTCGTTATCCGCCATTGTTTACTCCCAATTATCCTTTATCCACTGGCCCAGCTGTGCATCACTGGCACCTGCAGCAACCTCTACATTCGTTACCCCATAGGCACGAACTACCTCTGCTACCCGAGGGCTAACAGTAAGCCAGCGCTGACCGGTAAGTTCAGTATTATTCAGCCGGCCAAATAATTGCCGGGTCATTTCTTCGCTGGTGGCGATGACTCCTTTTACGTCAGACCACTGCCAATAGTTTGTTTGTCTGAATACTTGCGGAACAACCCGCTGATATACCGGCATTGGCAGAACCGAAGCACCACGTTGGCGAAGTGTCTCTGTTAAAGTGGTTCGACCAGCCTCACCCTTAATAATAACCACTTGGCGCTGATTTGCATCTATTAACTGCGGCAGCGCTAATAATCCTTCAGAGGTATGCTCGTGAGGCACTATGGGTTCGATATTATAGTTTGCCAGCATTTGTGCGGTACCTTTACCTACCGCCAGCACGGGAACCTCCACAGGCTCTGATAAGGCTTCGCTACACGCCTGTACCGCAAACTGGCTGGTAAATATCAAAATATCTGCGCTATGCTGTCTTAGCAGTAAATTCAGCTTATCCGCTGCGCCTTTCATAAAGCGAATATCGTTAAGGCCTAAAACACTGACATTAATACCAAGTTTATCAAAAGCCTGCTGGCTTTTTTCTAAATTAGGGGCCGGACGAGTTAATAGATACATAGTTATTGATACAGCGCCTTTAATATTTCACCTGCACCTTGCTCAAGCAAGGCTTCGGCCACCTCAATTCCTAAGGTTTCGCCGCGGTGCGCTTTACCGGTAGCCGAGGCAAACAATAATTGTGTGCCATCAGGCCTGCCGACCATCCCGGTCAGAGTAAGGGTGTCGTCATCCAGGGTAGCAAAACTGCCAATGGGTACCTGACACCCGCCTTCTAAGCGCTCGTTCATCGCCCGTTCGGCGCTAACCCGTAAATTGGTTGGGGCATCATCTAATGCTGCCAGTAATTCAATTAGCTGTTCGTCATCATTGCGACATTCAATTCCTACGGCGCCCTGGCCTACAGCAGGTAAGCAGATATCAGGGGTGAGCTGTTGGACTATCCGTGCCTGCATCCCCAGCCGAATTAATCCCGCTGCAGCCAGAATGATGGCATCGTAATCACCATTGTCCAGCTTTGCTAAACGGGTATTTACGTTGCCCCGCAGGTCACGAATAATAAGATCGGGGCGGTGTTTTCTAATCTGGCTTTGACGACGCAAACTGGATGTACCTACCACCGCGCCGTGGGGCAGGGCATCAATAGAGTCGACGTGATTAGAGACAAACGCATCAAAAGGATTTTCACGAGGACAAATAGCATGCAAACCAAAGGCATCGGGGAACCTCACCGGTATGTCTTTGATTGAATGTACGGCAATATCAGCGCGGCCTTCCAGCATGGCTATTTCAAGCTCTTTGATAAACAGCCCTTTACCGCCAATTTTTGCCAGTGGGGTATCAAGTATTTTATCGCCCTGGGTACTCATAGGGACCAGCTCTACGGTCAGTTGAGGGTGGTGTTTTAATAGTTCCGCTTTTACGTATTCTGCCTGCCACATTGCTAAGGCACTTTTTCGGGTAGCGATGCGAATGGTTCGATTTTTTGCAGACATGTTTTTCACTGTTCCTGTATAAACAAATAACTACAGCCAAAATTACTTCAGTTCAGGCTGCGCAATATTCAGATTTATGACCAGACTACGCCAGCTGTTGCTGTAACCAGGCGCTGATATCTTCTAACTCTTTCATACAGACATTGTGCTGCATTGGATACTCATGAAACTCTGGCTTGTAACCGGCGTCTTGCAATGTTTTATACGCCATCTCGCCTAAAACAGGCGGGACCACCGGGTCCTGAGTGCCGTGGGCAATAAAAATAGGAACCTGACGATTTTCGCCACTGGCCTGTTCGTTGAGCAAATCCGGTTCGCACATGTAGGTCGACAGCGCCATAATACCGGCAATTTTATGCTGTAACCGCAAACCCAGATGGTAAGCAATAACCCCCCCTTGAGAAAAACCAGCCAGTACAATTTTGTCAGGCGCAATCCCCGCCTTAACTTGTGCATCAAAAATAGCCTTGATGCTGGCTGCACTTTCTTCAACCCCGCTTAAATCGGCACGGCTATTAAAATCCAGCGATTTAATATCGTACCAGGCTGGCATTTTCATATTGTTGTTAATAGTGACGGTGCGGGTAGGAGCATGAGGAAATATAAAACGAATACCCAAAGAGTCGGGTAAATTTAACTCAGGCACAATAGGTGAAAAACCATGACCAGAGTCGCCAAGTCCATGCATCCAGATTACACAGGCTGTGGGGTTGTCGTTAGTATTTACTTCTACAAACGGTAGCAGAGCTTCAGACATAAGCACCTTTTAGTATTTAATAATTAATTCAGTACGCAGACAAATACGTCGGCTTTCAGGTAAAGATTACGGCATGATTGTGTTTATGCTACCATCGCAGGTTCAAATAACCACCATCCAGACAGCTAAAAACAACGACTATGGCAGCTCAATTAGGAAATTTGTTTATTCTGGCCGCGCCTTCAGGTGCTGGCAAATCCAGTTTAATTAAAGCCCTGCTCGAAAAGCACGATACCAATGATGCGTATCCCATGCAGGTATCGGTATCGCACACCACCCGGGACCCACGGCCAGGTGAGATAGACGGCGAACATTATCACTTTGTCAGCCGCGATCAATTTGAAAAACTCATAGAGCTAGGCGTGTTTTTTGAATGGGCTGAAGTATTCGGTAATTACTACGGCACTTCTCGGGTCACCATTGAACAAACCCTGCATCAAGGCGTAGATGTGTTTTTAGATATAGACTGGCAAGGGGCGAGACAGATAAAGAAGTTACTGCCTGATGCCTGTGGTATTTTCATTTTACCGCCCTCCACCGTAGTGCTTAAAGAACGCCTTAACAAGCGCGGCCAAGACTCTGACGATGTTATTGCAGCTCGGATGCAAGAAGCTGTGTCTGAAATGTCGCATTTTGACGAATTTGACTTTGTACTGGTAAACGACGACTTTGCGACCGCGCTGGGCGACTTAGAGTCGGTGGTCAGGGCACATCGGCAACGTACTCTTAAGCAAAAAATGCGATATAAGGATCTGTTGCACGATCTGTTGGGCGATCTTAGCCCTGACGAAGACGAATAAATGGTGTAAAATCGTTCAAAACACTATGACAAATATCGGTTGTAAGCTATACTTCGCGACCGTTTTTTAAAACTCGCTAATTTGATTGTCGGAGATATACATGGCCCGCGTAACCGTAGAAGATGCTGTAGATAAGGTTGGCAACCGTTTTGACCTGGTGCTGATTGCAGCACGTCGTGCCCGTCAGCTAGCAACCGGAGGCAAAGATGCCATGGTTGATGTGGCCAACGACAAACCCACTGTTACAGCGCTTCGCGAAATTGAAGAAGGCCTGGTAACAGCGGCGACGTTAGAGCAAGACGACATGCGCGATCAGGAACAACAGGAACGTACAGATTTTTCTTCTGTTGCGAACATTCTGTCTGATCAGTAGGCTTCGCCCGACTGTAAGAAAATATAAAGCGCCAGTGTGCCCTTAAGGTTCACTGGCGCTTTGCCATTGGCAAGTCTTTTAATTCGCCGTATTCTTATCACTCATCGTATTTACCGGAAGTCTGTATAACACTGTGTATCTATTTGAGGGTTTAAAACAAAAAATTTCAGACTACCTGTCGCCAGAACGTGTTCATCTGGTACAGGAAGCCTTTATTCTTGCCCATGAGGCGCATGATGGCCAAATGCGTTCCAGCGGCGACCCGTATATTACTCATCCTGTAGCGGTAGCCGGCATTCTGGCCGATATGCATCTTGACCACGAAACTTTAATGGCAGCATTGCTACATGATGTCATCGAAGATACGCATTTTAGCGAAAAAGATCTTGCCGACGCGTTTGGAAACACCGTGGCCGAATTGGTTGAAGGGGTCAGCAAACTCGACAAATTGGCATTTTCTAATAAACAGGAAGCCCAGGCAGAAAACTTTCGTAAAATGATGATGGCGATGGTGCAGGATATCCGGGTTATATTGATAAAATTGGCCGATCGTACCCACAATATGCGCACGTTGGGGGCTTTACGCCCTGATAAACGCCGTCGTATTGCCCGTGAAACCCTGGATATTTATGCCCCTATTGCCCATCGGCTGGGTATTCACGATGTCAAGAATGAGCTTGAAGATCTGGGTTTTCAGGCTATGTACCCAATGCGCCATCGCGCCCTTAAGTCAGCAGTAAAACAGGCTCGGGGTAATCGTAAAGAAATTATCGACAATATTCGGTTGGAACTGGACTCCCGGTTAGCCGAATATGCTATTTCGGCCACGGTGATTGGTCGCGAAAAGCATCTTTATTCTATCTATCGTAAAATGTTGAACAAAGAACTGATGTTTAACGAAGTGATGGATATTTATGCGTTTCGTATCGTCGTCGACTCGGTTGATAATTGTTATCGTTCGTTAGGGGCGATGCACAGTTTGTACAAACCCATCGAAACCCGGTTTAAAGACTATATTGCGATTCCGCGCACCAATGGGTATCAGTCGTTGCATACCTCGTTGGTGGGCCCCCATGGTATTCCGGTTGAAGTACAGATTCGTACTCACGCTATGGATCAAATGGCCGACAAAGGCGTGGCAGCGCACTGGCTTTATAAAGAACCCAGCGACAGCGACACAACTGCGCAACTGCGAGCTCGTAAATGGATGCAAAGCTTACTGGAGCTTCAACAGAGCGCCAGTTCATCCTTTGAATTTATCGAGTCGGTAAAAACCGATTTGTTCCCTGATGAAATTTATGTTTTTACGCCCGACGGCCGTATTATTGAGCTGCCAATGGGCGCCACGGCGGTCGATTTTGCCTATGCCGTACACTCTGATATTGGCAATACCTGTGTAGGGGTTCGGGTTGAGCGACGTAACTATAGCTTAAGTAAGCCGTTAGAAAACGGCCAGACTGTTGAGGTTATTACTTCGCCCAAAGCCAAGCCCAATGCTAATTGGCTTAATTTTGTAGTGAGTGCCCGGGCCCGCACCCGAATTCGCCAGTATTTGCGTAAGCAGCATTCTCAGGAGGCGGTAAATATGGGCAACCGCTTGCTACGTCATGCTTTAGGTAATGTGAAGCTGGACAATATTGCTCCAGAAAACATTGAGCGGGTGGTACAGGAAACCAAGCACAGAACCTTTGATGACTTATTGGTTGATATTGGTCTGGGCAATGAACTTAGCGCTATTGTGGCGCGGCGATTATTGGGCCAAAGTGAAGACCTGCCCCAGAAAAAAGGTCATGTAGCTATACGCGGTACAGAAGGTTTACTGGTGCACTACGCACGCTGTTGTCACCCTATTCCTGATGATGAAATAGTGGCAGTGCTTAGCCCGGGCCGCGGCATGACCATTCACCAAACCGGTTGTAACAATATTCGTAAACTGAGCCGCGAAGAACCGCAGCGCGTATTACCTATGCAGTGGGACGATCAGCCTCATGGTGAATTTAAAGCTTCGTTGCGTATTGAACTGTACAATCATCAGGGCACGCTGGCGACACTCACCAATATGATTTCGGGTTGCGACTCTAATATTATTGGTCTGCAGACAGAAGAAAAAGAAAGTAACATTTATTTTATCGATATTGAACTGACCACGCACAACCGTGTGCATCTGGCGCGTATCATGCGAAAAATTCGCACCATGCCAGAAGTACAGAAAGTTTCAAGACACAGTCAGTCTCGGCACTAATTCATTTATTATACAGGACACTTTCATGTCAAAAGCCATTATTCAGACCGATAACGCTCCAGAAGCCATAGGTACTTATAGTCAGGCTGTTAAAGCTGGAACTACTGTTTATTTATCGGGACAAATTCCGTTGGTTCCCAGTACGATGAAACTGGTTTCTCAAGACTTTGCTGAACAGGCCCGCCAGGTTTTTGAAAATGTGAAGGCGGTGTGTGAAGCCGCCGGTGGTACGATAAACGATTTAGCAAAGATAAATATTTATCTAACCGACCTGAGTCATTTTGCCACGGTAAATGAAATTATGAGTGGCTATTTTTCGCAGCCTTACCCGGCCCGTGCCGCAATTGGTGTACGCGCGTTGCCAAAAGATGCGCAAATTGAAATAGACGGCATTATGGAACTCCCCGAGTAATATTGGCCGTCTTTTAAGCACACCGGCAAAAGCTGGCCTTGCAACAGGCCGGCTTTTTTTGTGCCCGCAATTAACAACTCAAAGCCGCGAGACGTTAACCCCTTAAACTACGTCGCCCCGGGATACGGATGCAAAGGCGCATTACTCGCCATTCGCCGATGGGTAGTTTACACTCGCAGACATACACTGTATTTATTTTTCAGGAACCATACATCACTATGCAGGCACTGGCTCAAACACCCATCACCACCTTAAAAGGCGTAGGTGCTAAGGTTGCTGAGAAGCTGGCAAAAATTGGTCTTGCCACCATTCAGGATATTCTGTTTCATTTGCCGTCGCGCTATGAAGACAGAACCAAAGTTTACAGTGTGGATGCATGTCGTCCGTTTACGCATGTCAGTATTCAGGGCGAGGTAAAAAGCGCCGATATTATGTATGGCAAAACCCGTATGCTGGCGGTTAAGGTCAGCGATGGCAGCGGCACTATTACACTGCGCTTTTTCCATTTTGGCGCATTGCAGCGCACCATGCTTTCACCTGGTAATCAGGTACGCTGTTTTGGTGAAATACGTACCGGCAAGTGGGGGCTGGAAATGATGCACCCCGAATTTAAACTTATTGACGATGATCATATTGAAACAGAAGAAGCACTGACCCCCGTTTACCCCACCACCGAGGGCGTAAAGCAGCTTACTTTGCGAAACCTTACCGACCAGGGGTTGGCACTGCTTGATAAAGGCGCGTTGACCGACTTACTTCCTGATGGGATGTACGCTCAGCAAGTTTCGCTGACGGAAGCTTTGCATTTGGTTCACCGGCCACCCCCCGATGCCGGACTGGTTTTGCTTGAAGAGGGCCGCCATCCTTCTCAGCAACGTCTTATTTTAGAAGAATTACTGGCGCATAATTTAAGTGTATTGAAAGTTCGCCAGCAATCAGATCAGCAACCAGGTATCCCTATCGAGGTTAATCAAAAACTGGTCGATAAGTTATTAAGTGCATTGCCGTTTAACCCTACTGGCGCGCAGCAGCGGGTAGTTAATGAAATTCAGACCGATATGCAACGAACCAGACCCATGATGCGTTTGGTGCAAGGTGACGTAGGGTCGGGCAAAACGTTGGTGGCTGCGCTGGCTGCATTATCTGCTATCGGGGCTGGGTATCAGGTAGCTTTAATGGCACCTACCGAGCTATTGGCCGAGCAGCATGCTAATAACTTTCGTGACTGGCTTGCCCCGCTGGGTATAGAGGTGGGGTGGTTAGCGGGCAAGCTTAAAGGCAAAGCTCGCGAACAGGTTCTCACTCAGCTGGCTGCCGGTGATATACAAATGCTGGTAGGCACTCATGCTATTTTTCAGGCTAGTGTTAACTATCAGCACCTGGCATTAGTGATTGTTGATGAGCAACATCGATTTGGCGTGCATCAGCGTTTAGCGCTACGTGAAAAAGGCGAAACTCAGGGCCGGTTCCCTCATCAGTTAATTATGACGGCCACCCCTATTCCGCGTACGCTGGCTATGACCGCCTATGCCGACTTAGATACGTCGATAATTGATGAGCTGCCGCCCGGGCGCTCCCCGGTAACCACCGTTGTCATTCCCGATACCCGCCGTGATGACGTTATTTCCCGGGTTTACGATGCGTGCCATGGGCATGGGCGTCAGGCTTATTGGGTATGTACTTTAATCGATGAGTCTGAGGTATTGGAATGTCAGGCTGCTGAAGATGCGGCGGTGACCCTGCGTACTGCTTTACCAGAATTGAAGGTCGGACTGGTGCATGGGCGGTTAAAGCCAGCTGAAAAGGCGCAGGTTATGGCCCAGTTTAAAGCTGGTGAGCTAGACTTACTGGTTGCCACCACCGTGATTGAAGTGGGCGTAGATGTGCCCAACGCCAGTATTATGATTATTGAAAATCCGGAACGTCTGGGTCTGGCTCAACTGCACCAGCTGCGTGGCCGGGTAGGACGGGGGGCGGTAGAAAGTCAGTGTGTGTTATTGTATTCAAGTCCTTTATCAAAAACAGCCACCCAGCGTTTGGGCGTATTGCGTGAGTCAAGCGATGGCTTTTATATCGCTCAGCGCGATCTTGAAATTCGCGGGCCGGGCGAGCTTATGGGCACCCGGCAAACCGGCATGGCCGAGCTTAAAATTGCGGATTTGGTGCGCGATGCCCAGCTGATTCCTCAGGTTCAGGACATTGCTGAACGCCTTTGGCAGGAATATCCGTCCCATGCCCAGGCCATCATCAATCGCTGGATTGGCTTTAAGGAACAATATGGACATGCCTGAGTATTTTTTGTATACCGAAAAACAGTCACAACAGGCCGATGAAATTGCCAGCCGCTGGGGCTTTGTTTGCTGTGACCAGCCGCCCACTGGTCTGGCGCTGTATCTTGATAGTGCTGGTTTGCAGCTAAAAGATTTTGATGTGCCTCGCCAACAAGGGGTTATGGTCGATTTTTTGTCTGGTGCCAGTGAGTACCGGCGGCTACGTAGCGGTGCTAAAAAAGAGCCTATTGCCAAAGCCATCGGCATGAAGGGTAATCAGGCACGTACGGTAATAGATGCAACGCCCGGGTTGGGCCGCGATGCGTTTGTGTTAGCGGGCCTGGGTTGTTCGGTCTACATGATAGAACGCTCAGCGGTGGTGGCCGCTTTGCTAGACGACGGCATTCAGCGTTTAGCGCAACAAATGCCCGAGCTAGCCGAGCAGTTTAAATTGATACATGGCAATAGTATCGATATTTTACAGCATTGGCCGCACCAGGTTGTTGAAGCCATTTATTTAGATCCAATGTTTCCACATCGTAAAAAATCTGCTTTAGTTAAAAAAGAGATGAGAGTCTTTCAAAACCTTTTAGGAACCGACGCAGATGCAGATAGCCTGTTGTCGCCAGCGTTGAAATTGGCGACCCAGCGGGTGGTAGTGAAGCGCCCTAATAGCGCAGAGGTTTTGGCGGGTCAGTCACCTGACATGGCTATTACCAGTAAGAAGCATCGATTTGATGTTTATCTGACTTAACCAATAAATAGGGAGAATGTTATGATCAATGTAGGTAGTCCACTGCCAGAAGTGTCTTTTGGTGTGCTGGTAAATGGAGAGATAACTAATCCCCATACAAATGCATTGTTTGGTGATAAAAAAGTGGTGTTGTTTGCGGTTCCTGGCGCGTTTACGCCAACTTGTTCGGCGGCTCATTTGCCCGGATATATTACGTTGGCTGACAAACTTAAAGCCAAAGGTATTGATGAAATCATGTGTGTGTCGGTGAACGATGCCTTTGTAATGGATGCCTGGAAACAGTCGGCTAATGCTGATGCTGTAACTATGCTGGCTGACGCCAATGCCACATTTACCAAGCAAATAGGTATGGATATGGACACCGGTGAATTTGGGGGTGTTCGTTCGTTACGTTATTCAATGTTGGTAAACGATGGTATTGTTGAAGCGGTAAATATTGAAGATCCTGGTCGTTTTGTAGTCAGCGATGCGCAATCTATGTTAGATAGCCTATAAAAGCGATCTTACTTAGGGCTTCAATACGTATGACTATTTGGTCAGACAGGTACAATATGTCTGATTTAGCACAGGCTTGGTTAATCTTTTAGAACTGTTCGGTAATATGCCGGATATTGAACTAAAAAGTTAACCTATTATAAGAATAGAGCGGTGAAGATAAGGCAGTACTTCACGTATTATAAATACGTAACCCGACGCGCATTCGAGTCATCTTAACAAGACGGCATTCTTCTTTTCGTCGGGCCATGGAGGGTTGTTCTTATGGCAAAAAGCCAAAAGTTCAATGTATATTTAATTTCCCCATCTTGTTATAGCGATGCTAAACAAGACCCAAATGTGAATTTGTTCAAAAGCCTGCTAGAGACATGCGGGTACGAGGTTAATTTGCTTGGCAGCGCGGCAGCGTTACCAGAAACTTATAACCAGGATCTGGTATTTTATGACGCCGCGGGCAGTACCAACAAACTGGATGACTTTTACGGGAGCGCCGGAAATGCACGCTGGATTCTGTTCAACCTGCAACCAGGCGAATTAGACGAATGTGAAGCGATTATTGCCGGAGTTGAAGGCACGTTTTACGCATCTGATTCACCCGAAC
Source organism: Alteromonas lipotrueiana (assembly GCF_019249245.1). Lineage (GTDB taxonomy): Bacteria > Pseudomonadota > Gammaproteobacteria > Enterobacterales > Alteromonadaceae > Alteromonas > Alteromonas lipotrueiana. The sequence goes on from NZ_JAESDK010000015.1 coordinate 107,732, forward strand.
TGTTATTAAAAGGTGTTCGCCGTTTAAGCAAAATGGATGTGTGGTTTAAACGAGGTTCAATTAATGAAGCGTTGCGACGTATGCGTCAGTATGCCCGCAGACCTGCATTAAAAGCGAATCGTCCGACGGTTCCCAGAGCCGGTAACAATCATCCTAAGTTGACCAAACGTGAAATGACTATTATTGAGTTAGTGTCTAAAGGAGCGCAAAACCAGGAGATTGCAGACCAGTTACATATTAGCGTTAATACAGTAAAAACCCATATCTACAGTATTTTTCGCAAAACTCAGTCACGCAATCGTATCGAGCTATTGTCGTGGTCGCAAAACTATATGAATGAGCAAGCTTGATACCTCTTATCAAGTGAACCCCTTATATTCCTTTCGTACATTGGCCCGGGTATAATCACCCGGGTTAATTATTTGTGGGGTTATGGGTGAACAAACGCGATGTTATTGTGATTGGAGCAGGAGCTGCAGGGCTGTTTTGTGCAGCGCAGGCGGGTCAACGCGGACGTAAAGTTGAAGTTTTGGATCACGCTAAAAAAGTAGGGCGTAAGATTCTGATGTCCGGGGGAGGACGTTGTAATTTTACCAATATGTATACCGGGCCCGAAAATTTTCTCTCAGCTAACCCCCACTATTGTAAGTCGGCGCTTAATCAATACACCCAGTGGGATTTTATCGCTTTAGTCAATGACTACCATATTGCATATCATGAAAAAGCCCTGGGTCAGCTATTTTGTGACGACAGCGCATCGCAAATTGTTGATTTACTAATGAGCGAGTGCCGTAAAGCCAATGCGACCGTCACCACCCGTTGCGAAATTCTACAGGTAGAAAAGAACGATAAGGGCTACTACTTAAATACCAGTTTGGGTGAATACCAATGTGAATCTTTAGTGATAGCCACCGGGGGGCTAAGTATGCCTAAGCTAGGTGCTACACCCTTTGGTTATAAAGTAGCCGAGCAGTTCGGCTTAAGTGTATTGCCGACCCGCGCGGGTCTGGTGCCATTTACACTTCCTCCCGAGCTTAAAGAACCATTAGCGGCAATTTCTGGCATATCGCAACCGGTGCGCACCGCATGTAATAACACTGACTTTCTGGAAGACCTGTTGATAACCCATCGGGGCTTGTCTGGACCCGCGGTGTTGCAAATCTCTTCTTATTGGGAGGGCGGTGAGGTCAGTATTGATTTAAGCCCGCAGGAAGATATGCACAACAAACTTTGTAGTACGCGAGAAAACCAGCCCAACATTACCTTAAAGACATTTTTAGGTACCTGCTTTGCAAAAAGACTGGCCGAAACCCTTATCGACGTAATGGCTCTGCCAAACGTGCCACTTAAGCAGTTGAACCAAAAACAGCTGAGTGATATTGCCAGCCAGCTGCACCAGTGGCAGGTAAAACCGTCTGGTACAGAAGGCTATCGTACCGCCGAAGTAACTTTGGGCGGAGTCAATACTGATGGGCTATCTTCTAAGACCATGGAAGCCAAGCAAGTACCGGGCTTGTTCTTTATTGGCGAAGTGGTGGATGTGACAGGCTGGCTTGGCGGCTATAATTTTCAGTGGGCATGGAGTTCGGGCTGGGTAGCGGGACAACATGTGTGATGCCCCGCCGTCTGCAATGCTTTGCGCATATTGGTTAAGGAAACTATCGGCTTAGCTGGTATTTGCTCACTTGTTTAACTGCGCGGGTAAGAGCAGTTAACGCCGCTGATTCAAGATCAAACCAGTGCCAGAACAAAGGTACGCTTAGCTGTTTTCCAGGGAACAGGTTCACCAGCTGCCCGGCTTCGGTTTGCTCTTTTACCTGTAGTGCCGGTAATAGCGCCCACACGGCGCCCGAAACCGCCATTTGTGCAAAGCCGTGGGAAGAAGGATACCAATGGCAGTTATTTATCGAGGGAGCGACATTCATACACTGCTGTTGATAGTCACTTAATAAGGCTACATCATACTCATCATAAATTAAGCCGGGGGCCCGGTTTACCGTTTCCGGGCTGATACCTTCAGATAAATGTTGCTGAATAAAAGCAGGCGACGCATACAGTTGATAATCCATAGTACCCAAGCGCACAGATTGGGCCCCAGCCACCGCCAGGCCAGTCTGGCTAATACACGCCATAACCTTGCCTTGTTGTAACAAGCTGCGGGTTTGGGATTGATCAGCATTATAAATATGTACCGGGTTAGACTTTTCCGCTGTAAATTGCGCCATTACCTCACTAAACCAGGTGGCCAGCACATCATTGTTGACTGCTACACTAAGTGCAGACACTTCTTCATCAAGTCCGGTATCACCGGCCAACTGCTCTTCCAGAACACATACCTTTTGATAATGCGCTAGTAGCTGCGCACCTAAATCGGTCGCTTTAAGCGGTTTAGCGCGCACCAGTACCGGCCCATGAACCTTATGTTCAAGCCGTTTAATTTTTTGCGATACCGCCGACTGAGTTAAGTTCAGCGCCTGTGCGCCTCTTTCGAAACTGCCGTAACGAATCACCTCGCTTAAACAGTGTAAACCCGAATAATCAAGCATTAAAATAATTACTTTAAACAAAATAAGATTAATTTAATTTATTCCATTGTACACACTATGATCAAACGAATTCGGAAGTTAAAAGTGCAAATGGGTAGAGAAAGCGATGTTAGCTGCAATAAGTGGATTTCTAATGGGCGGTACGCTGATTATCGCAATAGGCGCGCAAAACAGCTTTTTGATAGAGCAGTCACTAAAGAAACAATGGACCGGATTGTTTGTTGTATTGTTTATTGTCAGTGATGCCGCCGGTATTACACTGGGGGCCCTGGGCTTTGGGTTATTGCTACAGGAATACCCACTACTTATTGCGGTCACGAAGTGGGCGGGTGTTGTATTTTTACTTTTATTCGCTGCACAAAAAATCAAAGCCTCTATGGCCAGCGACGCTATGCTGATCAAACTAAGCAGCCAGGTTATGCCAATAAAACGGGCGATACTGACTGCACTCGCCGTCACCTGGCTAAACCCACACTTTTATTTAGATACATTACTACTAATGGGCAATCTTGCCAGCCAATGGCGTGCTGATAAGTGGTGGTTCGTTGCCGGCGCTATCGTAGCTTCTGTAGTTTGGTTTGTAGGGTTAAGTGTATTAACTACGTTTTGTGCAAAGTGGATGCGTAAACCTAAATTCTGGCGTTGGTTTAACCGGCTCAACGCGCTGGTACTTGGCGCTATCGGGTTACACCTTGCTACTTTATGAGACGCCATTTCGGTTACTTTCATCGCCCCCCCTTTGTATAAACTACTCAGGCCTTGATACAAATAACTGCGTTACCAGAGCTTTTCGGTTACCAAAAAATTAATAATTCCTCTTCATATTAGAAGGAACCAAACGAAATAACCCTGAAACCTCTATTTGTAGGCGTTACAAACAGGGATTCAGTCCTTGAAACAGCTACTAAACATAGCATTACTTTTATCTGTACCCCGCACAAAACGGGCTTTTTAAACAAAAATTGACCTGATCGCGCACATATTGACCGAATAGTCATTAAAATGTCATTTTCTTTAAATTAAGGGTTGATCAAATCTCAGATCAGCGTACTATGCGCATCTCTTCGACGGGACAGGCCAAACGGCAACACTGAAGAAGGGTTATCAGTCAGGCTACAGAGCAACGCTGGTAACGGTTTTTAGCTTCAAACGCTTTTAGAAAAAACTTTCAAAAAAGTGTTGACGCAGAAAACGAAACGCGTAGAATGCGCATCCCGCTTCGGGGAGAAACGAAGCAAAACGTGAAGTAGAAATAAACCTCGGTTTACTTTGAAAAGCGTGCCAGCCGGCATGCCGGCTGTCAAAACGTTCTTTAACAATTTGTAACAAGACAATCTGTGTGGGCACTCGTTAAGAGTGTCAACCGAAGATTCATAAAAAGTTTTCGATATATTTAATTGAAGAGTTTGATCATGGCTCAGATTGAACGCTGGCGGCAGGCCTAACACATGCAAGTCGAACGGTAACATTTCTAGCTTGCTAGAAGATGACGAGTGGCGGACGGGTGAGTAATGCTTGGGAACTTGCCTTTGCGAGGGGGATAACCACTGGAAACGGTGGCTAATACCGCATAATGTCTACGGACCAAACGAGGGCTTAGGCTCTTGCGCAAAGAGAGGCCCAAGTGAGATTAGCTAGTTGGTGGGGTAAAGGCTCACCAAGGCAACGATCTCTAGCTGTTCTGAGAGGAAGATCAGCCACACTGGGACTGAGACACGGCCCAGACTCC
>NZ_JAESDK010000016.1 GCF_019249245.1 Alteromonas lipotrueiana
AAACCGTTACCAGCGTTGCTCTGTAGCCTGACTGATAACCCTTCTTCAGTGTTGCCGTTTGGCCTGTCCCGTCGAAGTGGAGCGCATTCTAGCGACTCTCTAAAAAAGGTCAATACTTAATGCAAATAAAATTGAAAAAAACTCATTAAAAGGTTACTTTTTACACTTGCGTAACAAAAAGTGACCATTGTGGACTTATTGATAATGGTTTCGTTCTATCTTTACGCTATCTTATACATTAACCTGTTTGTTCACCCACTTTAGGAGTTCGGCTTTTTATGCGCAGTCTAAGCTATATAGCCTTAGCGGCTTGCATTTGCACCTCAGCCGGTGCTACGGAATTTTCAGATACCGAAGCAAAAGTGATTGACCCCTATCAGGTTAAGTTTCTTAAACGCCAGGTAGATCAGAACATGTCTATTGGCAGGGCTATCAAATCTATCGCCAGCCATTATCCCCAAGACGTAGTAGCAATTGTCGAAGTAGCATTAGAAACCTACCCCGACTACTACCAGGAAATTATTCATTCAGCGATATCTGCTCAACCTTCGTCCACTAAAGAAATAGTTGAACTCGCTATCGCTAAAAACGTGAGCTCATGCCCGGCTATTGTTAAACTCGCAATCTCTGCTGAGCCTAGCTATGTAGACTTTGTGGTTCAGGCGGCAGCCAACGCCACACCCGATGAATTAAATGAGATTGTACGAGTGGCGGTACTAACCGAGCCAAACTCTGCCGACTCTATTGTCCAAACCCTTTCTCGCCAACACCCAAACAAACTCGTCGATATAATGACTACCGCGCTGAACACCGTTCCTTATGTAGGAGAATATGTTGTTGATGCCTTATTGGCTATTTTCCCAGGTCAGGCGGATAATGTTGTAACCACCGCGATTAAAGAATCCGCGGCGCAGCGTGAACAAATATTACGTATCCTGGAAACCGCCCAAGATGCGGGTGTGGCAGATGACCGAATCAGACAGTATGGTCTGGATGCAGGTTTTTCTGATGAAGAATTGGCAGGTGTATTAAACGACAAGTAGTTTTAGACTGAACAAAAAGAACCCGCTTTTAAATGCGGGTTCTCATAGCTTAGCTTCCAGCCCCGAGCCTTTCACCCTGATAACTTCCATCAAGGACCGCTTGCCACCAGCTTTCATTATTTAGATACCATTCGATGGTTTTACGTATACCAGATTCAAATGTTTCTTGCGGGCTCCAGCCTAACTCGCGCTCTATTTTTGAGGCATCTATAGCATAACGCATATCGTGTCCCGGACGGTCCTGTACATACGTAATCTGCTCAGCGTAAAGGGATTCTTTTGGCTTTACTTCATCCAGAATTGAACAAATGGTTTGTACGACTTCTAGATTCTGCTTTTCATTGTGGCCGCCAATATTGTAGGTTTCACCAATCTTCCCCTCCAGTGCAACAAGAACCAATGCTCGGGCATGGTCTTCTACATATAGCCAGTCGCGGATTTGGTTGCCCTTACCATAAACGGGCAACGGCTTTCCTGCCAGCGCATTCAGAATTACCAGCGGAATCAATTTTTCCGGGAAGTGATACGGGCCATAGTTGTTTGAACAATTGGTGACAAGCGCAGGTAATTTATAGGTTCGCAACCATGCCCGTACTAACTGATCGGATGATGCTTTAGAAGCAGAATAAGGGGAACTTGGCGCATAGGGCGTGGTTTCAGTAAATAGTGGAAGCTCCGTACCCGGTTCCATTTCATCGGGATGAGGTAAGTCGCCATACACTTCGTCGGTAGAGATATGATGAAACCTAAAGCTTTCACGCTTGTTATTAGTTAAATCATTCCAATATGCGCGAGCTTGTTCAAGTAGCGTATAGGTACCGACTACGTTAGTCTGGATAAACTCGCCAGGCCCATCAATTGACCGATCAACGTGTGACTCAGCCGCCAGATGCATAATAATATCAGGCTGATACTGTTCTAATACGGTACGAACGCTTTCGCCATCACATATATCCACCTGCTCGAAGTGATAACGATTGTCAGAATCTATACATTGCAAAGATTCAAGATTGCCCGCATAGGTCAGTTTGTCCAGATTGATAACCGTATGCGTAGTGTCATTAATAAGATGGCGCACTACCGCTGACCCAATAAAGCCAGCGCCGCCAGTTACAAGAATGATTTTCTTCATCAACTTTCTCGATTGTTAAAGTGCATCAAGCATTTTAGCTAACTGACTTCGCCAATGCTGAGGCTGAATAGTGCTGAAAGCTTGTCGTGCCGAGGTTTTATCCAACACGCTGTAAGGTGGGCGTTTGGCGGGCGTAGGATATTGTGAAGACGGAATCGGTAAGATGGAAATTGCAGACTTTAGTAAGCCTTTTTGCAACGCCAGCTCCTGAATTGCACAAGCAAAATCGTACCAGCTGGCGACGCCTTCATCAGTCCAGTGAAAAACACCTTTGGTACAGTTTTGAGCGGCAAAAACACAGGCTTGGGCCAGCCCCCGGGCCCACGTGGGCGTACCTATTTGGTCATCAATAACGCCCAATTGCGGCTTTTGCGCCATTAGCGTAAGCATCGTTTTTACAAAATTATTGCCATGTACTGAATACACCCAGGCAGTGCGCAACAAACAACTTTGTTCGGGCAAAATTTTTAACAGGGCTTTTTCACCTTCAGCCTTTGTTCGCCCGTATACGCCTTGGGGCTCAATGGTATCGTCAGGCATGTAAGGCACACCTTTGTGCCCGTTGAAAACATAGTCTGTAGAAACATGCACCATGAAAGTATTTGTACTTTTGCAGTAGCGAGCCAGGTTTTCGACACCGTCACAGTTGATTAGGTGTGCAGCTTCAGGCTCTGATTCGGCTTTATCTACCGCGGTATAGGCAGACGCATTAATTATCGCCTGTGGGGCCAAAGCACCCAACGTAGAAAACAGTCTTTCGCTATTAACCAGATCGATATCATCCCGACCTAAAAAAGATACCGATTCGGGCAATAGTTGTTGTAGTTCGCGTGCCAGCTGACCCGACTTACCAATAACGACAATATTCACATCACCACCTTAAAATGTCGGGGCGTCAGAAAAATCCAAACCATCTTCATCTTTTGCTGACAACGACGGTTTTTTGCCATCTAATAGTGGCCAATGAATACCGATATCTGTATCGTCGTACTTCACCGATACTTCAGATTCGGGATGATAATAGTCGGTACATTTGTACACAAATTCAGCCGATTCACTGGTGACATAAAAACCGTGTGCAAAGCCAGCCGGAACCCATAGCTGCCGACTATTTTCAGCCGAAAGCATGACCCCAACCCACTGACCGAACGTTGCCGAGTTCTTGCGCATATCGACCGCAACATCAAACACCTCACCATGGGTAACACGTACTAATTTACCCTGAGTTTGTTCTAGCTGATAATGCAAACCCCGTAAAATCCCCTGTCGCGACTTAGAGTGATTATCCTGTACAAATTCGACATCGGCGCATTCCTTTTGAAACCAGTCGGTGCGAAAGGTTTCCATAAAGAAACCACGCTCATCGCCAAATACTTTCGGCTCGATGATTTTCACATCGGGAATGTCTGTTTTGATTACTTGCATACTTTACTACTAACCTGAATATATTATTTAACGCGATCATTGATTACTTTAAGCAGATAATCGCCATATCCGCTTTTTATTAATGGGGCAGCGAGCTGTTCAAGTTGGGTCGCGTCGATATAACCCATACGATAAGCAACTTCTTCCGGGCAACAGACTTTCAAACCCTGACGTTTTTCAATAGCGGCAACAAAATTGGCCGCATCCAATAGACTATCCAGTGTTCCGGTGTCTAACCACGCTGAACCGCGGCCCATCAGCTCTACCTTTAATGAGCCATCCTTTAGGTATAAATTATTCAGGTCAGTTATTTCAAGCTCTCCCCTGGCAGAGGGTTTGACCTCTTTAGCAAAATCCACAACGCGGTTATCATAATAATACAAACCCGTAACTGCGTAATTTGATTTCGCCTTTTGAGGTTTTTCTTCAATAGATAAAGCATTCCAGTCATCATCAAAGTCAACCACACCATAACGCTCAGGATCATTTACATGATAACCAAAGACGGTAGCGCCTTGCTCTTGTTTAAAAGCGCTTTGTAAAGAAAGCTTCAAATCATGGCCATAGTAGATGTTGTCACCCAAAACCAGCGTGCAACTGTCATTACCGATAAACTCTTCACCAATTAAAAAGGCCTGCGCCAGACCATCGGGGCTTTTTTGTACCGCGTATTGAATATTCATGCCTAAAGAAGTTCCGTCTCCTATAAGCTGAACAAATCGCGACTGCTCTTCAGGCGTGGTAATGATAAGAATATCTCGAATGCCCGACATCATCAGAGTAGACAATGGGTAGAAAATCATCGGCTTGTCGTACACTGGCATCAGTTGCTTACTAACTACTGAAGTCAGAGGGTGCAAGCGGGTGCCGGAGCCACCGGCGAGGATTATTCCTTTTCTCATAGCTAAAGCTGAGCCTTCACAAATATTAATAAAAAAGAACGTCTGCTTGTATGGAAAAAGTAATCAGACCCGACAAACAGCATTTAATAGGCTGGTAATGGTAAGCCCGAGCGTAGCGATACTCAATGCCTGGTTTATGTTTTGTCACCAGCGTTTACCTTTACAAACCATAATACATTCAATAAATCGCTGGCGGCGGCGTCAATACTCTTCTTTTGCCTTAATAGCAAAGTTCTCGCGCTTTAGCGTAAGATTTGGGTTGTAGGCCGGATCGTGATCGATATATTGACCCCACGTGGTTTTTAGGTAGTTTAGCTCTTTATTGAAGCGCGCCGCCTTTTCAGGAGTGATATCCAAACCACGCGACACCGATTCATGATGAAACAGTTCAGCTTCGGCGCAATAAAGATTGCGGACTCCGGATTGAGCTACCCGCAAACAAAAATCCACATCATTGAAAGCTACGTGCAGGTCTTTTTCGTTTAATCCGTCTACCTCTTCATACTTAGACTTTTTCACAAATAAGCAGGCGGCAGTTACCGCACTGTAATTCTGAGTTGCAAGCAATCGATTCATGTACCCTGGGTGGTAGCGTGGAAAATACTTGTGCGCGTGCCCTGCCCCGCCACCATAGCCTAACACCACCCCGGCATGCTGAATTCTGCCATCTGAGTACAATAGCTTTGCTCCTACGCAACCTATGTCGTCGCGCATAGCATGAGCCGCCATATATTCAAGCCAGTGATCTGAAATAACTTCGATATCATTATTAACCAGACCGACGACTTCGCCTTTTGCCTGCTTTACTGCAAAATTATTGATCGCTGAGTAGTTAAAAGGATATGGGTATTTCAGAACTCTGATTCGTGGATGTTGATTCAGTTGCTCAAAAAACTCCAGACTTGCGGTCTCGTCTGAATTGTTGTCTACCAGTAAAATTTCGTAATTCTGGTAAGTAGTTTTCTCTAAAATAGAATCAATACAGGCTTTAACTAACTCTTTGCCGTTGTAAGTTGGAATGACCAGAGATACAAGAGGTTTGGACAGTAAAGGCCATTGCACTGACAACACGTTACCAGTCAAATTTTCGGTTTGCAGATGATGTTTGTTTATGATTTTTTTTAAGCTGTCTAAGTCAGGCTTAATAGCTCTGCTCTGCGTAAAAGACAGTGGTAAATGATCAATTGAAAAATCTACACCTGCTAAATAAGCATCGGCCAACGCACTTTCAATATTATTACTATCGGAAAAAAACGGGTTAAGCCGGGAGTCAGGCTTCAACATAACAGCCGATTTAACATACCCTGTAGACAATAATAAATCGGGATTCCAGTCCGGTAAAAACTCATAAGTTTGCAGTTTATTTTTTTCATCAACCGTGAATGCATCGAAGTAGGTTACATCCGATTCGGGGCTTTTTCTGTCAATCGGCAGGATGTCTTCATACACTTCTACGCCCGCTTTTAAAACGAGCAGAGGATAAATACCCATAACTATTGCCGAACGAGGTTTTACCGGCAAAGCTGTATTTAAGCCCTCCCGACATTTGCTGTGGTCAACATAAACCGAGTTAACGTTAGTTTTTAAACGGCATAGCGAGGCAGCCGTCTTTGCAAAGCCCTTCTCGCCAATAATCAATACATTAATAGTCTGTTTAATAGGTAGGGCCTTTTCAACACGTGCAGCCTGACCCAAAAGATGTAATTGATGAAGTTGACGTGTCTTTCTTAGCGAAGGTACTTCATAGGCAATACTAGATTGACGTAATTTATTGCCATACCACTGTCGTAGGTTGTGATACCCACGCATTCTGTTTTTTGATTTTTCGGGTAACAGACCATAAGCGCCTTTTACTGCTTTAAGCAGAAGATCTCTCATTTATTGTTCCTCTGCTGTTGTGAAAATAGAGTTGTTTTAAGCTTAAAAGCCAGTTTTACCCAGTAAGGCACAACTTTATTTAGTATTTCTACACGTTGCGGATTTTCTAACTTTTCTTGATATAACCGAGCCTGCTCGTAAGCCGTATGTAAAGCGGTATAAGTTAGCTTCTGATCGGCAATCATACCCCTCAATATTCGTTCAAACTTGATATCTGAGAGAATCTGCTGTTTGTAATTTTGATTTTGAAGTTGCTCACACTGTTGATAGAAGTCGCTACTCCAGTCAAGGTTTCGTTGATGTAAAAAGTGCTTTAATTGTAGCAAATATCTTGCTTTCGCAGTCTCAAACTCTTCGTCACTTAGCAGCGAGAAAGGTTGACCGTCACCGTAACCTTGTAGTGAAAGATCGAGGCGATCTTGTAAGCTTTCTAAATCGAGCTGATTGAACCAGCGTTTTACTTCGATTGCCTCTATAGAGTAAGATGAATTAACCCTACCCACTGCCGTACTGACATTTTTTGCATCTATACCAACGGTATCAAGAAAGTCAGATACCAGGTTGTTTCTCGCAAACAGTGACGTACTGTAAGGGCGGAGGATAAATCGATTCTCTCCAATTGATGCAATCATTTTGGACATAAACGTTAAAGACGATTGTGTATAATTCCCCGGATCAAATAGCGTAGTTCTACTATGTCTTTTTACTGACTGATTGTAGGAGGATTGCAATGTCTCTAATCCAAACCGAACATAACCTACAAATAGAGCGCCGGGCACTTTCTCCGCGAGTATTGCCAAACTTCTGAAAAAAAATTCAGATGAAAAAATGACTGTATGACAATTTTTTTGTTCAGCTATTTGCTGCTCATTACTAAATAGCGACTCAGAAAACTCAAAATTTGCTTTGCTACCAGAAAAAACACTACGCAAATTACCAGAGCTAACACCGTTCAAATCCAGTGAGTGCTTAGGATAATGAATACCCTGCTTCAATAACCATTCGTAGTTAGTTGAAAACCACTTTTGTATTGCCGAAGTACCTGTTTTAGGTGGGCCGAAATGGAAGATAACGCGCATTAAATTACTGACTTCTTAATTGGAAAGAATTTTAAATAAATCTTTCATATAAAAAAGCACTGGTACAAGCTGTCATTACTAACAGAATGAACTAGCGCAACGTATCTATAGCCTTATTAGGATTCAGAATCGATGACTTTTGCCAAATTTTCTGCAAAAAAGCTTGCATCATTATGATGAAGGGCTTCTACCATAATGCGTATAAGCGGTTCAGTACCTGACTCCCGCAATACTAACCTTCCAGTCTCGGCAAGCGACGCCTTAAGATTTTCCACCGCTTGAATTACGATTGGCGCCTGCAAAGGATCTTTTATCCCGTTGATGCGAACATTAGCAAAACTCTGAGGGATTTTGGTCATACCCTTTTTAAGTTCGTGCAAGGGATGACCACTAGCAACAATAATTGCTAAAACTTGTAAAGCAATTACTAAGGCATCACCTGTAGATGAATGGCCTAAATGCAATATATGGCCAGAGGGCTCCCCTCCAATCTTCCAACCATTTTCTTTAAGTTTTTGCATTACATATCGGTCGCCTACTTCTGCTCTTTCAAAAGCTATCCCCAACCCTTCAAGCGCCCGCTGCAAACCTAGGTTTGTCATTAATGTGCCAACAACACCACCACTGTAGCCATCCCGCTTGGCCGCTCGAGCTAACAAAAAAAGAATCTCATCACCATCGACAACCTCTCCTTCATGATCGACCATAATAAGCCGATCTGCATCTCCGTCGACGGCAATCCCTAAATCTGCCTGGTGTTTAATAACTGAATTTTGTAGGTTTGTTAAAGAAGTAGAACCACAATCTTGATTGATATTTATGCCATTAGGCTTATCATGAATACTAACAACCTCAGCCCCCAGTTCTAATAAAACGCTAGGGCCTACTTTATAGGCAGCGCCGTTAGCACTATCAATAACTATTTTTAGACCTTGCAGGCTTGCTTCTGTGGGGAAAGAACCTTTGCAGTACTCGATGTAACGTCCTGCTGCGTCTTCAACTCTTCTCGCTTTTCCTAGCCTTTCTGAGCTTACGCAATCAATACCGTTTTTCAACGCATAACATAGCTTTTTTTCAACCTGGTATTGTTGTTCGTCCGATAATTTTGCGCCCCGCTGGGCGAAAAATTTAATACCGTTATCATAATAAGGGTTATGGGACGCACTAATGACTACGCCAGCGTCAGCTCTAAACGTAGACGCGAGATATGCCACGGCCGGCGATGGAATCGGACCCGCCAATGCAATATTTACTCCTGCAGCAGATAAGCCAGCCTCCAGTGCAGACTCAAGCATATACCCGCTTGCCCGGGTATCTTTGCCAATCAGCACTTCCTTGGTACCTGAAGCTGCCAAAACGGTACCGGCTGCCCAGCCTAATTTCATTACAAAATCAGGCATCATTGGTAGTTGTCCAACTTTACCGCGTATTCCATCAGTACCAAAATACTTGTTGCCCATCTTCAATCCTACAGCAATTCTTTTTTATAATTAAAACTTTAGAAGTTAAAATGTGACATGAATTTTTCAGCCACTACCTTCTTATTAAAGTATGTGGCGGCCCTCCGTCTTCCTTGCTGTCCCATTTCCACAATACTAGTTGTGTCTGCACTGAGTTTCATTATTGCAGCGACAACATGCTCTATATTTTTATATTCAACGACGATTCCACAACTTTCATCAATTACCTCTGAGACAGCGCCCCAGTCGTATGCAACCACGGCTCTACCGCACGCCATAGCTTCGAGTACTGTTCGCCCAAACGACTCTTGAAAATGAGATAAATTTAGTACGATATGTGCATCTGAAATGCCTTGCCACGACGACTCCGCGTAGCCACAAAATAACAAATTCGAAGGTAACCCCTGCTTTTTCCAATTAACTACATATTCATTAATAGGACCATATAACTTGAACGCTACGTTGATATTTAGCTTTTTTAATCTTTCAGCTACCGCAATAACATCATCAATTCCCTTTTTGGGTAGATTACTGCTCAGCACTACTATCTTTATTTCACTGTCAAAGTTCATCGGAGCCAAGGGATAATCGTTAATATGAATAGTATTCGGTATAACGGTTGCGCTCGATGATGGTTGTAACCATTTCGCTACCGCATTTGAATTAGCGATAAGTCTACATCCGGTAGCATGAAGTGAATTTCTTACATCTGTATGAGTTGTACCTAAAACTTCACATAGATCCGGATCATACTCAAGAAGCTCTCTTACATGTACAGTCGTAGTAAGGTCTAATTCTCTGGCGGCAATAGCGGCTTCGCCAAGAACCAAGGTATTTATATAAACCTGCTTGATTGCGTGCCTAATCATCAATTGTTTAAATTGATCAACTGTAGCTGAACAAGCTTGTTTATTCTTTTCCCACCAACCATATGGAAGAATGATGACGCTACTGACCAAAGGAACTATCTTTTCGATGTAGCTCTTGTTACTTGCGCTAGGCAAAGTGACTATAATATTGAGCTTTTGTTGAGAAAGCACTTCAATAACATCTAAAAAACTGCGTTCAGCACCAAATAGCTCATCTGTAACCTGGTGCCCAACCATCAACAAGGTAGGTTTTGCAGCAATCCGAGATTTACTTCCAGCAATACCTATTGGACTTTTGAGCTGTTGAGGTGCATCGATGAAGCGCTCTATGGACTCCCACAGGCTAACGTTCAATTTAAAAGCGAGGCCAGTAACACTGCAGATGGCAGAGGGATCTCGCCCTTCCGTTAAACCAAAACGGATAAAATGATTAAATGGGTTAGCTTTTGCTAGTCTCACATCTTTATAACGAGACAAATACCATTCGGCATCGAATAATCCACTATCCTTAAGACGAAGAGCTAGATTACTTTCCTTAGCACGTTGCGTTCCACGACAAATAAGAAAAGGAACTGCAAAAGGTCTTTTACTAGGCTTTTCTGGCATAAAAAGACGCTTGGATGAATTGTGCCATTGTATCGCGGCGTCGTGATAATCCTTCCTTACTCCCTTAAATTGTGTACGCAAATGTGTAGCTTTTGTCTGACTAAGGGATGATTCGTCAGCTCTTCCGAAGGCAAGTGGAACACCTGGTTTTACTTCCAGGATGCTCTTATCACCAAATACTTTCCTAATTCGGTGATAGTATTCTGTGTCAGCATTAACAGACACCCGGTCCCAAAACCCTAATTTGCGAAAGACTTTTCGTTTGAACATCAACGAGGATACATTACGATAAACCCATCCTTCCTCCATGCGCCAACGCTGAAAACTAAGATCAGGTGTAGTACGAACCCAATGAGATACCGACGCAGCGGCTTTGGGGTTCCAGATTAATACGGCCACTTGTAATCTAATTTTATCAGGATGCGACCAGTCATCGGCATCATGAGTTGTTATCAGGCTCCCCTTGGAAACTCGTAATGCTGCGTTTCTAGCTGCATAAGCTCCACTATTTTCTGGCATTGATAACAGTCGAATGCGCCTATCCCGCTCACTAAACTGTTGAACGACCTCTCGCGACGTATCTGTAGATGCATCGTCCGCAACCAGAATCTCCAACTTTTGGTAACTCTGATTTAAAAGACTTTTGAGCGCAGTAGATATTGTCTTCTCAGCGTTATAACAAGGGATAATGACTGTAACCAAAGGGTCAAAATACCGATGATTACTGCGAGCGTAAGCAGAAATTAAATCTAAAGAGTTACCGGAATTAGTATTGATAAGAGCTAAATTGTGATTTTCGAAAACCTTGTTAATCTGCTCGAGTTTATCTGAACCAAAGTGAAGCATCGACTTTGCTAAGGCTTTATCTTCAGAATATACCCACCTTTCATCATCCAAAAGTGATTTCGCAAGTTGATGCTCTTGCAAATTAAAATAAATCGAAAACGCGAGTAAAAATGGGCCCTGGCACCCTAT
This sequence comes from Alteromonas lipotrueiana, assembly GCF_019249245.1. Taxonomy (GTDB): domain Bacteria; phylum Pseudomonadota; class Gammaproteobacteria; order Enterobacterales; family Alteromonadaceae; genus Alteromonas; species Alteromonas lipotrueiana. The sequence goes on from NZ_JAESDK010000016.1 coordinate 11,370, forward strand.
AACATCAAAAATAATGTCATTTTCGAGCATCTTATTAATATATACCCGCGCTTGAATCCATTCTCCATTACTTCCATACCACCTAGCTAAAGACCAAGCAGCGAAACTTAATTCGACTGATTCACTTTCGTATAATAAAACATTTTCTAAATCATAAATTCTAGCACTATGGTTAGATTGAGACCAGAGCCTACAATCAATATCGACACTCTTTATAAAAAAAGGAAGTCTGCCTTCTTTTTTACCAAACTTAATATAGTGCTGATATGGGGAAATAGAAGACTCGCGGACATCAGGGTACCTTTCAAGATACCAAACTTCATCGAACTGATTCATTAACTATCTAATACTTTACAATTGAGAAATCATTTGACTGGAAGAAAAACTTTTTGAAAGGTAGAGATATAGTAAAAACTCCATGCTTACTAGGAGTAGGATTAGAATTGGTCTTTCTAATAAATACCCAGTCAACTTTAACTGGAATTTTTTTCAAAAGTTCATGAACATCAACTTTATTGTAAATAACGAGTAGCTTACAATGGTTACTTTTCAAACTTTCAGCGTCGTTCGATTCTGAAACAGCTAGATTAGATAACTCACTTACGTTAATGAATTTCGATACGTAATCGAAGTCTATTAGCGCTTTTTCTTTACTATCTGTGATAACTTCGATTAAAGATGAATCATAAGACAAAGTCTCTATCAATTTTTTATAAGGGGTATTGGCTGGAAAATGAGAAGTGTGAAATTTGCCAGAATGTTTTTCACAATGTCTTATGTCATAAAGCTTTTCCGGATGTTTATCTTGGAAGTAATCTACAATGGGTAAATGATGTGCTTCAAACGTCATATCATCGAATACATTTGAAGATAAAATAAGTTTTTTAGGCGGCCCATATTTATTTAACCAAGAAAAGATATCAGGATAATCGATTTCGTCGCCCTGACTACGTATTACTTCTGCTGTATTTTCGAAATTCCACCAGATGTCCAAATAAAATTCGGCATTTCCTATTAAACAATAGCCATTAAAGTATGAGCTATACTTTAATGCGGCCAATCCCCCGGCACTAGTACCAAATGTCAGAATATCGCCAACGTTAAAACTTTGGAAAAACGCTAACACTTCTATAATAATTGATTCAGAATCTATTTTCGATGTACCCTGAAAAAACGTAGAATCAAAAGAAATTGTAGTATTATTACCTTCCCTGTATTTGGCAAGCACCGGATCACTGACACACAAAATATTAGTGTTATCCACGGACCAATCATGTCCTCTAAAAACTGGTAGTGAAATAGTAGGCTCGACAGCAGCGTGAAAACTAACCAATGTCCCATAGTCATTTGATTTATGAGAGTAATAAAAATCAGTATTCTTGTAAATAAAGTGAAACTGAAATAATCCCGAAGATATAAGACAGGAAATATCATCAAGCTTATCAATTAGTTTTGTTTTATAACCGTAAGAATTCAAGATATAACTCCACACTAATAAACTATATTTCTAAATTTGTTGGACATGCTTTCAAAACTAAACTTATCTGCGACTAAAGATATAGAATTAAAACTTAACTCTTCTAGGCTGAAATCGTCAGATTCAAAAAGTTTAAACACACGAATGAATTCCTCAATGTTACTCGTTTCATTATCGTGCATTACTTTGGATAATTTGTTATACGGCTTTTCCTCGAAAAGATTATCAAGGTTAAGTTCAGGAAAATTGAAAAGATAACCGTTAACTCCATCTTTTATTAGAGAAGAAACTGCTCCGACATTTGAACTTAGTACGGGCAGCCCCAAGGAATTAGCTTCGATAAAGGTGTAAGGAAGACCTTCAGTAGCAGTGGTGTAGACCAAAGCATCTACTGATTTAAACAGCTCTATTCGTTCCTGAGCATTGAATTCTTTGTCGTGGAGTTCAATTACACTTCTACCTGCTAATTTGTTACACTTTGCAATCACGCTGTCTAAACCTTTATGGGCGAGAGGGCCACAAATTAAAAGTGTATAGCCACTGTCATTGCGCATTACATACTCGGTGAAGGCCTTACAAAGAAAATCAGCACACTTTAATCTCGCTATTCTTCCAAAAAAAGCGACCCGGTACGATCTAACTTTCTTAACTTCGGAATACTTCAGACCATTAGCTCCTGAATCTAGAGCCGGTGTAATATTATGAAATCTACTTGAAAAATCCGCACCACAAGAAAACTTAATCTTTTTTATTATATTTTTATTTATTGTAATTAACTCATCCACCAATGATAGATGATTAGTAATTTCAACAGTAAAAGGATGAATATCTGAATGCAAGATAGGGTATATTCTGGAGCCACCGCTTTTAAGAGAAGAGAGTAATTTCGATAGTAAATCCCTATCAACAGGAAAACTATTTACAAATGTGAAATCGAAAGAACTATCGAACAGCTCTGAATAATTTTCCATATAAACGACTTTCATATTTCGATTTATTGTCTTCAGAGCGTCGAGTTTGTCTTTTTCTATAATTTCATTAACAAGGACCGTTATGCTACAGCCATATAATGATTCAATTAATTGCTTTGTATATTTTTGCACGCCCCCGACATTCATATTCTGCGTGATTATTAAAATACGCTTTTCGCAGAGTTCTCTGATTTGATAATTATACAAATAGGAGGCGACATCTTTTGATATAAAACACCTTCGCCATGCCAAGTAGTTTTTTACACCTAATTTGAAATCCTCATCAAAACATCTTTTCAAAAGAACGCCAAATCTATCTCTCGTGACACTATCGCGGTCAGGATCATTTGGATCGAATTCATAAAAAAGAGGATATGAAGATCCTAGCTGCTCCTCATAAGCGGGAGTTCGCGCTGCTATCAGCGGTATTGAATAATTAATTGAATCTATATTCTTATTTGAACCACTGTACATCTGTGTTGATGACTTCCAGGTATTCACAATCACATCTAATTGAGAGAGAGCTAGTTCCTTTTCATGTTTTGAATAGTTAGAAACTTTTATCCAATCTTTATCTGGCAGCTCTTTTAATACATTGATCGTGTAAACTACTAACTGAATATTTTTTTCTGGGTACTGTTCTCTTAACAGCTCTATCGTTTCAATAAGTAAATCAGGATACGTACCATCGTAAATCGTGCCAATAACACCCACGATAAACTTACTTTTTAACTGATCACGTAAGTGGTTCGCATCTCCAGTGGTCTTGGTAATTTCCCCATCGGTAACACTTGATTGATAGCGGATAAATGAAGATTTTGGAATTACTCTGCAGTCTCTATAGCCTAGCGTACCGTCATCATCAAAATCACTTAATAAAAGTTTTTGAGAAAAATGGTAAGAAGCTTCTGTTTGAAATCCAACTATAGAATCTGTCCATATCCTCTCTACAAAATTGTGGCTAAATACTTTGGGAAGGGATAATTCGGATTCAAAAAATTTAATAAACTTCTCAGACTCGCCACTCCTATAAAACGAGATATCGTATTTTCTTGAGGGCAATAAGATTTTAGATAAATATTTTGAATGACCTACAGATCGTTTTGTAGCTTCTATATTATACCGTCTGGAAAATGCTTCTTCATCAAATAAACCGTCGGAAAAAAGATCATTTACATATATGTCGTTATAGTACACATCATTCTCAACAGATAGCACAGCCATTTCGTTTATCGCATTGATAGAGGCTCCGCTCCATTTATAAGAAATTATCCACTTATCTGCATACAAATAGTAAATTTTCTTTTTATCAATTTGAATGAAATCTGTATAGTCTTTTGTAATCTGAGTCCAATCAGCTTGTTCTTGTACCCATCTGTATGCTTGATCAAGCAGCTCTGTAGGATACCCCTTTTTAAGTATGTCAATTAAAGAATTTTTCAAACTTTCTGTATTACCCGCTTTAAATACAAGAGCTCTATTACCCCCATCAGCCAATCGGTTAAGCGCTTTACAGTCTGAAACAAGTAGAGGAACTTTTCTAGCAAAACAATCGAATGGCTTTAGGGGCTCTACATTTTGGCACACTGAATAAGGCAAACGGGGAATAATGAAAAGATCAATCTGATTATAATATTGGTCAATATTATTTGAAAACCCTTCAAAAGTAACAAAATTATATTTAGATAAATCAAGAATCCATTTCTCTTTAATAGAGATTTTTCCAAGTAGAATGACTCGGATATTATAACCCTGTGCAATTAGCTCTCTAATTGAATCAAGCAAAAAGGCTATACCTTCGTAATATGTTATTGCACCAAAATAGCCTATTACAAATGAACTGCCTGCTTCAGCATTAGCTTTAGGTTTCCTCACACTAACAGATTTAATATCAAAACCATTACCAACTATCTGATAGTTTTGAATAGGTTGCTGTAATTTATTCTGTACATAAGCTTGCATCTCAGAACATATGAAAACGACCTTGTCTGCTTTTGAGACAACCTCTAATTCAGCGTTTAGGCTACTTTTATAAAAATCATCTGATTCTAAGTCGTATGTCTTAGACTTTTCTTTCATCTTAGCTGCATAGGTTTCATGCCATAGGCCACGCATCTCATATATGAATACGAAAGGAATATTTTTCCTTAATTGAAGAAAAGGTGCGGCATTTTCAAAATTAGAAGCTGCTATTATAGAGTTTGGTGCTAACCATTTTATTAACCGCGCTAGGAAATCGATGCTTTTTGGAATGAAACACACACTGTTTGTCACACCAAAGGTATCATTAGTGAATGATACTAGTGGAATTATAATGCCATTTTCAGCAAAGCCGTTTTTTAAATGTAGAGATCGTTTGTGATAACCAGCTGAAAAGTTATTTTCATTTGTAGATACAAAATACAAGATTTTACTCAAAGCAGATAGCCTGGATGCCTCACATATCGACTCCAGAACAGATAATCCATTTTCTAGACTAAATACTTGATGGTGGTTTTGGTTCATTTCCCTTGTATCAGTCAGAACCAAATCCCAGTTCGATAAATCAATAGAACTGTCGATATTAAGGAAGTTGAAAGCTGCTTGATCTTTTAACTTTTTACGGTCTGTATCTTCCATACCGGTGAGAGTTAAGGCAATTCTATTTACGTTTTTAGCTATTTTTGTATAACTAGATATTACCTTATTAATTTCATCTGTATTTTTTCCATTTACCTCAAGAAGAACTTTAAAGATAGATTCCTCTCTTGAGATATTCAAAGGTTTTGGCGTAGAAATAATATTAGATGTGTGCCTTGTCACTTTTTCCTTTTCAAACGTATCAATCAGTGACTGGATATTTGAGCTCATCATCAAATCCTCAGCCTTATACAATCGATTTGTATTTTTTAGGTTGATAATCTGATCAGCTAATTCATGAACGTTGCCGCTTTCGAAAACTTTCACATTATGATAGTTTTTAGCGTAATATGTTAGCGGAGGAAGATTTGATACTATTATATTTTTCTTATGGGCTAATGCTTCAACCAACTTAAGAGGGGGAACGAGATTACATACCTGTTCATTCCGCCTCGGTATTACAATTATATCTATAGCATCGTAATATTTTTTTATTGAATCATGACTTACGCGACCAGTCTGCAGCAACCATGAAAATTTAGATTCCATCTTTTTATCTAATACTGCTAAGGGACTTTTATTTCCAACAACAATTAGCTGTATATTATTTCCTTCGCTGATTAGCCATTTACAGGCTTCTATTAAGTCATCAAGCCCCTCATATTCATTCGTACTACCAACAAAACCTACAGTCAAACAATCCTTTTTTATCCCTAAAGAATCATTGTTGCAGTCCTGAGTTTGATTTGGAATTTCTTTAACACCATTAGGAATTACACTTATAAGATCTTTAGTAATACCTCTATTAATCAACTCATCTTTCATCAATTCGTTAAGAGTAAGAACTTTATCAGATTTTTTTGCAACGAAAGTATCGCGCATTTTTTGCTTGTGATAATCCTCGCTATCAACATAGCTTTTATTTTTCGCTACGCGTGTGAGCTCCCAGAATCCGCGAACTTCATTAAGAAAAGATAAATTCAAATGTCGCGCTGCAATCAGAGCTGGTAATGAGGTATTATAATCAGAAGCACCTACAACGTACTCTGGTCGATAGATTTCAAAAAGCCGAATAAAGTAGGCTACTTCTTTATCGAGTATTTCCTCTGAAGAGCCGATATCAAAGTATTCACCTTTGCCTGAATGAACATATCTTACATTTTCGACCCATTCTTCTGTAGAAACACTTATATCGGAAGATAAATTCCAAGGTCTTCCGGGTTTAATAAAACAAATTGTTTCGTACCCTTTTGATGTTAGTGCCTGAGCTACATTTTGGGTTCGTATCGCATAACCGTTACTTGCGTAACTTGCACCGTGGCTAACAATGTAAGCAACTCGCTTTTGGATAGGAATTTTTGATTTAATCTTTCCATCAAGTAATAGATGTTCAGCTTTTTCAAGTAAATAATCCTGCGTTATATCCATAGCGAGTTACATTATCCAGAGTTTTTTGGTGAGTTTTATTAAAGTTTTGTTTACCTACCAGCGAAGGTGGGAGGTCCGGTTTTACTTAAACAAGCCTGCGAAGTCTATTGTTAAGTCATGAGCTACATGGGTTTTAAATTGCTTATGTGCAACCAGATAGACCAAAATATCCGCTGTCTTGGCGGTATCTTCGTCAACTAATTTAAGCCCATTCACTTTTTCTACGTTCGGCTCAACCGCTACGACATCCAGTATTTTGTTAAGTGCAGTAGTGATTCGGAGGGCCGGTGATTCTCTTAGATCATCAATATCTGGTTTAAACGCAAGTCCCATACAGGCTACTTTTGGCGGACGCCCCTGCTTATTTTCAAACTGAAGAGCAGCATTTTTCACTTTCTCGATGACCCAATCGGACTTATAGTCGTTGGTTCGGCGTGCCTGCTCAACCATTTTTGCTTTACCGTTGCCTGAGTTGACAATAAACCAAGGATCTACGGAAATACAATGTCCTCCAACTCCGCAACCGGGTTGCAATATATTCACTCGAGGATGGTGATTGGCTAGCTTAATGAGCTCATAAACATCAATTTCCATTTCATCACTGAGCATCGACAGTTCGTTAGCAAACGCAATATTTACGTCTCGAAATGCATTTTCCGTTAACTTCGCCATTTCAGCTGTTTTAGCATTTGTTTCAAGTACTTCGCCTTGTACAAAACTGCGATAAAATTCAGCTGCAGCTAAAGTCGATGATTCATTAATCCCCCCTACCACACGGTCATTTTCAATCAATTCACGCATAATATGACCTGGCAGGACACGTTCTGGAGAGTGAGCTACATGAATACTAGAAAGATCTACGCCTGCTTTTTCTAACTCGTCCGCCATCATTTGTGTTGTTCCTACAGGCGATGTTGATTCAAGCAGAACTAAATTTCCAGGCTTAATGTGCGGCGCAATAGCTCGCGTTGCGCTAATGACATAATCAAGATTAGGAACTGGTGAATTGGTTACCTGATTAAGTTGGTCATGATGAAAGGGTGTTGGCACCGCTACTAGAAAAATATCTGCAGCTGTAGGTTCAAGATTCGCTGTTAGCATCCCACTATTAACTGCTGAATTTACAAACGTATCTAACTCAGGTTCGACGATATGAATCTTACCCTCGTTAATAGTATTTACGGCGTGCTTATCAACATCGACGCCATGGACTTTGAAGCCTCTGTTAGCGAGGAGAGCTGCTGTGGGCAAACCAATGTAACCTAAGCCGACAACACAAACTGATTTATTAATTTCCATAATGGTCCTTTAAGATCTGAATGATACGATCACACGCTTTACCATCTCCATACGGATTATGGGCAAAGCTCATGTCTTTATATTCTTGGTCGTTAGTTAGTAGGCGAGTAAGACTAGATGTAATTTTATCGATATCAGTCCCCACTAACTTAACAGTACCTGCATCAACTGCTTCCGGACGCTCGGTCGTATCTCGCATTACAAGTACGGGTTTACCCAAAGAGGGGGCTTCTTCTTGTATTCCGCCGGAATCAGTAAGAATGACATAAGCTTTATTCATCAGATATACAAACGGTAAGTAATCTTGTGGCTCTATTAATCGCACATTAGTAATATCTTTCAGTAGCCTGTTAACTGGTTCCTGTACGTTTGGATTTAGATGTACAGGATATAAGATTTGGCATTCGGGATGCTGCTTAGCAGTTTGTGCTAATGCTGCACAAATACGCTCAAATCCGCCACCAAAACTTTCACGGCGATGTCCTGTTACAAGGATAAGCTTTTTGTTTTCATCAATAAAATCGAATTTACTTTGCATCTGCTTCAGTAAGTTCTGGTCATTATCAAATTTCGCTGTTACGTCTAGTAATGCATCAATAACTGTATTACCTGTGACAAAAACAGACTTGCCTGGTACTGATTCAGCTATTAGATTGTTTTGAGATTTAGTAGTTGGAGCAAAGTGTAGACTGGTAAGGGCGCCGGTGAGCTTTCGATTCGCCTCTTCAGGCCAAGGAGAATAAATATTTCCTGTGCGCAATCCTGCTTCAACATGGCCCACCGGAATCTGTTGATAATAAGAAGCTAGGCTTGTAGCAAATGTTGTCGCGGTATCACCATGAACCAACACAATATCGGGTCTGAATTCGTTAAATACTTTCTTCATGCCTTGAAGTATGCCGGTCGTTACATCAGTTAAGTCCTGACCCGGTTTCATTAAATTCAGATCAAAATCGGGGACCAAATTGAAGAGACCAAGCACCTGATCAAGCATTTCTCGATGTTGGGCTGTAACACATACTCTTGCGTCAATACTATCAGTTGCAGCTAACTTTATTGCTAGTGGTGCCATTTTTATTGCTTCAGGGCGGGTTCCGAAAACTGTTAAAACTTTCATTTTTGAATTAGCTCCTCAAGCTGGGCTTTACTATCTAAGGCCTCTTTATAATATTTTTCCAAAAGAGATTGGGTCTCTGATAGCTGCTTTTTTAATTCATAACTAGAGTACTCCTCTCTTTCTGCGAAAATTGGAGCTGTGATAGACTTTAGAAAAGAATCGTCAAATGAAGATGTTCTTTGAAGTTTTCTTCTTTTACACAACCAGATATTCGTCGTAAAAAGCGCTGTCCCTAATTTTTCCTGGGCCAAATTATAGTATTTTTCTGCTTCATCGTATTTCGCCTCAGAAAAATAGAAGTTTGCAATCTCGCTGAAATAGTTAGAATTAAATTCCATAACCAACCTCTAATTGATTTGTAATGAAAGTAGAGTGTAGAGATACTAATACTTTTAACATGACCTTCTATTTTCCGAACGACCAAATTTAATAAAATGAATTAAAGGATTCAAGCCAGACTCAGAAACATCTTTATATTTATTCAAGTAGTATTCTGTATCGAACTTGGAAGATGGGTTTCTGCCCTCAACCGCACCATATAACAGATAATGTTCGGCGGGATCTGTGAAAGAAGCATCGACGTCAGGGTATGTGGAAATATACCAGTCAGGATCAAAGTACTCACTTTTATAAAGAAGCTTAATATCATCCAAAAGAATCTTCCGCTTCTTTTGTTTAGGTAGTAAATTCTTCATTAGCGGCAAACATTTAATATAAATCTTCCAAAATAGGGAAGACTTTAACATTTTAAGCTCTGCTAATTGTGATCGTAACCTTGATTCATCTTCTTGCTTTTTTAATATTTTTCTTTCAAGATTAAGAATCTCTCTACCTTTTTTTCGTTCCAACTGATAATTTTTTTGGTAGCTTTCTTTCTCTAATAAAGAATTAATTTCAAAACTTTTTTCTAGTTCTTCTTGAACAATAAATAGCTGTTTCAGGATCGACTCGTATTCATCACTATCACTTACGGATTCTTTTGACTTGAAATATGAGTCAACATTAATATTTTTGGCGTGAAGTTTGAAATCTCCACATCCGATAGCTTCAAATGATGTCTCTAATAAACCCAAAAGTTCATCGCTTTGATAAATGTAGTAGCTCAATAGATAGGTGGCGTCATCACAGTTGAAGCAATATCTACCGTCTTTAATGGTAAATAATGTTAATTCAACATCGGATTCAGAAAAACAGTCTAGCTCTTCAAGGGATAACAGGGAAACAAAGCTGTTATATTTTTTTAAGGCTTTCAGCAATGCTCGTCTACAGGAAATAAAATTATTCTTGCGGAGCTCGAAGTTTGTCCCATTGATGAAATATTCAACCATTACTACCATTAGGGGTATTAATACCAGCTTAACTTCAACGTCTTTATTCTGCTTAGCAAAATCAAAGAGCTCGATGATATCAACCGGAACACTAACTATAGATTGTTCGTCAGTATTATTTTTTGCTTCGTCCAGCGAAGTAAAACTCTGTATGTTCGTTAATTTTCCGCAGAGTTCCTGCCAAGCATCAGAACCATCAACTGTACAATAAACGACCACCGCACCTCCTATATTAACTTTATAAGCTAATCTATACTTTATCTAGGATGAATCTCAAGATTGTAATTATTACAAAAACTTGCTAATCCTAACAGATTATATGTTGTTTAAGAACCAAAAGTAATAAACTAGTTTATTTACTTGACGTATTTTTTAGACTAGTGATATTTTTTCAGTCGACTAAAACGGACTACTGTCTTTGTTTTTCCATCAATATGGAAAATCGGTTCTGACGTATAAGGCACCCACTTTGAAAGATTTCAAAATTCATCTTTTCGAACATGGTTTTCATGATAAAAAGATATCACTACAGCTTAACGAGCCGGTGGCTGAGCAGGAGTTAGACTATAATGAAGCGGTCAATCGTGGCATTCGCATAAAAGGCTATCTGTCATGCGACAATCTTACAAATATTAAGGTTGGTTTAAGAATAAATAAAACGTTTCATTCTCTAACCTTAATAGAGATCGACTATCACAATCATCTCTTCGATAATGAAAGCTACACGCCTGAGTGTACTTTTTTATTTAATGAGTCTGTCGTTTTTGAATGTAACGAGTCTACTCTAGAGGTCATGGAGGAGGATCAGGTCCATGTACTTTATACAATAAGGGTTAAACATGAATTAGAGATATTAGAAGGTAAAAATAACTGGCTATTTTTGGACAATGACTCTAATTGTAGTGTAGACCAGTTCAGAGGTAAACTTCTACTTTCATGGTCAAGACGCAGGCTTTGGAAACGTTTTCTTAAAGAGCTAATATTTTTATCTAAACGTAATAACATAAAGATATTAACTTTAATAGTTCCATCTAAAGAATTAATCTATCCTGAATTTTATCCATATGAAAAATCAAATAAAACAGTATTGGATCAGTTAGTTAAATTAGCACCCAATAATTGTAACTTATTAATTCCTCTGAATGAGTTAAGAGATTTAGAAGAAAGTACGTTTAGAAAATGCGACTCACATTGGAATGATTATGGGGCCCAAAAAGCGACATCGCTAGTCGCCCTAAAGCTATTAGATTCTGACTATAGCTATGCATTCGAAAACGACCTCTATGTGAAAAAAAGATTAGGCGGAGATTTAGGTAATAAACTGTTTCCAAAAAGAAAAAGTCCAGAGCTAGTATTAAAAAACTACGATTATACAGAAAACGTGATTTTTGATAATAAAATAAAGAATAAAGGAAGAATTATTGTAATAGATACTATTGAATCCGCAAGCAAGGAAACACTACTTCTCTTTGGCTCTTCTTCAACCTATCCAATGCTTAATTATTTAACTAGGATCTTTAAAACAGTATTTTTCGTTCATTCAGCAGGTCATATTGATTTGAAATTATTAGATTTAATTAAACCTAAGTATTTACTGAATCAGACAAATTCGAGATTTTTGATAAAGCCTGCCACTACTGATTTTTCTACCGAATTAGTTATAAAGCTTAAGAAGCCCAGTCATAAGCCATTTATCCAGAACTCAGGTACTGAAAAAAATTTATCGGATCTCATAACTAAATTATATTGCTTGCATTAACAAAAAACCCGGCATAAGCCGGGTTTTTTTATACGAATTCACTTAGTTAAGCTTATTCTTCTGCTGCTTCAGCTTCTTCAGAAACTTCTTCAACAGGACGGTCTACTAGCTCAACAAACGCCATTGGGGCGCTGTCGCCTGCACGGTAACCGCATTTAAGAATGCGTGTGTAACCGCCTGGGCGGGCCTCATAACGAGGACCTAAGTCATTGAACAGTTTACCTACCACTTCTTTATCACCAGTGCGTGCAAAGGCCAGACGGCGGTTTGCTACACTGTCTTGCTTAGCAAGTGTGATTAGTGGCTCAATTACGCGACGTAATTCTTTCGCTTTGGGTAACGTCGTTTTGATCACTTCGTGCTTGACCAAAGAGCCGGCCATGTTTTTAAACATAGCTTGACGATGGCTGCTGTTGCGATTCAACTGACGACCACTCTTACGATGGCGCATAGTTTTATCCTTCTCTACAAATCAGTTTGATAAAAACCTGATTAATCTTTGTCAGCGATGCTCTCTGGTGGCCAGTTTTCCAGGCGCATACCCAGAGATAGACCACGAGAGGCTAACACGTCTTTGATTTCAGTTAGCGATTTTTTACCAAGGTTTGGCGTTTTAAGAAGCTCAACCTCAGTACGCTGAACCAGGTCACCAATATACTGGATAGCTTCTGCTTTCAAACAGTTGGCAGAACGTACGGTTAGCTCCAAATCATCTACAGGACGAAGTAGAATCGGATCGAATTCCGGCTTCTCTTCTTTCTGTACAGGCTCTGAGACATCACGTAAGTCAACAAACGCATCTAACTGTTCAGCTAAAATAGTAGCAGAACGGCGGATCGCTTCTTCAGGATCCAAGGTGCCATTTGTTTCCATGTCGATAATAAGCTTATCAAGGTCTGTGCGTTGTTCAACACGGGCAGACTCAACAGCATAAGCAATACGTTCAACAGGACTGAATGAAGCATCTACTAACAAACGACCAATTGGACGATCATCATCTTCTGAGGAGCGACGGGTAGAAGCCGGAACATAACCACGACCCATTTCTACTTTAATGCGCATGCTGATTTCAGCTTCGCCGGTTAAAGTACAAATAACGTGATCAGGATTCGTAATTTCTACATCACCATCATGCTGAATATCACCAGCAACAACAGGGCCAGCGCCAGACTTCACTATGGTCAGCGTAGCTTCGTCTTTACCTTCAAGACGAACCGCTAAACCCTTTAGATTTAGCAGGATTTCGATAACGTCTTCTTGAACACCTTCTTTAGTGCTGTACTCGTGTAGAACGCCATCGATTTCTACTTCAGTAACTGCGCATCCTGGCATGGATGACAACAGAATACGACGCAGGGCGTTACCCAGAGTGTGGCCAAAGCCGCGCTCTAGCGGTTCCAAAGTTACTTTGGCACGAGTAGATGAAACGTTTTCGATCTCAACTAATCTCGGTTTAAGGAATTCAGTCACAGAACCCACAATGCTTCCTCTTTAGTTAGCTTTACTTAGAGTAAAGTTCGACGATCAACTGTTCGTTAATTTCAGCAGACAGGTCAGTTCTTTCAGGAACGCGTTTAAACGTACCTTCCATTTTATTGCCGTCTACTTCAATCCAGGTTGGCTTCTCGCGTTGGTCAGCCAATTCCAAAGCAGCGACGATACGCGCTTGCTTTTTAGCTTTTTCACGAACAGAAACCACGTCTTCGGCAGAAACGTTATATGATGGAATATTCACACAACGACCATTTACCATAATCGCTTTGTGGCTAACCAGTTGACGTGCTTCAGCACGAGTACTGGCGAATCCCATCCGATATACTACGTTATCAAGACGCTGTTCTAAAAGTTGCAACAAGTTTTCACCTGTATTTCCTTTTAAACGAGCAGCTTCTTTATAGTAGTTGCGGAATTGTTTTTCCAGAACGCCGTACATACGACGAACTTTTTGCTTTTCACGCAGCTGTACACCGTAATCAGACAAACGGCCACGACGGGCACCATGCTGACCAGGCGCAGTATCGATTTTACATTTAGAATCGATTGCGCGAACGCCGCTTTTTAGGAACAGATCGGTTCCTTCGCGACGGCTAAGTTTGAGTTTTGGACCCAAATATCTTGCCATGTTCTTTCTCCAACTGTCCGTCGATTAAACGCGACGTTTTTTCGGTGGACGACAACCGTTGTGAGGAATAGGGGTCACATCGGTAATGTTTGTGATCTTGTAACCTGTTGCGTTAAGTGCGCGGATAGCAGACTCGCGGCCTGGACCTGGACCCTTAACAAATACTTCTAGGTTTTTCAGACCGTATTCTTGTGCTGCGATTCCAGCACGTTCTGCAGCTACCTGTGCAGCAAATGGCGTTGATTTACGTGAACCACGGAAACCAGAACCACCTGATGTTGCCCAAGATAGTGCATTACCAGAACGGTCAGTAATAGTCACAATAGTGTTGTTGAAAGACGCATGGATATGAGCCATTCCGTCTGCAACCTGACGTTTAGCGCGCTTACGCGTTGTACGAGTTGGTGCTTTTGCCATAACTTATACTCCCCCGCTTACTTCTTAATTGGCTTACGAGGACCTTTACGGGTACGCGCATTAGTTTTAGTGCGCTGACCACGTAGAGGCAAGCTACGACGGTGGCGTATGCCACGGAAGCAACCCAGGTCCATCAAACGTTTGATGCTCATGGAGACTTCACGACGCAGATCACCTTCAACGGTGAACTTCGCTACTTCTTCACGAAGTTTCTCTACAGTCGCTTCGTCTAGTTCTTTAATTTTTGTTGATTCTGCAACACCAGCATTTTCACAAATCGCTTTAGCGCGAGTTGTTCCAACACCGTAAATCGCTTGAAGCGCGATTACAGTATGCTTGTGCTCAGGAATGTTAATGCCAGCGATACGGGCCATTAACAGCACTCCTCTTGTATTTTATGTCGACAGCCTAAAAAGCCCGATAGGATACTTATCCATCGACAAAATTGCAACTTAAGGTTCATTTATTCGTAATAAGCTAAGCTGAACCTGATTGGTTCAGCTTAAAATTAATTCGACAAATGTACCGCGTATTCGATTAACCCTGCCTTTGCTTATGCTTAGGCTCTGTACAAATCACCCGCACAACACCGTTGCGCTTGATGACTTTACAGTTACGGCAAATCTTCTTTACTGATGCACGAACTTTCATTACATCACTCCGTAGTTCACTAAACTCATCGGCCGTAGCCTTTCAGATTAGCTTTCTTCAGAACAGACTCATACTGACTTGACATCAAATGGGTCTGCACCTGCGCCATAAAGTCCATGATGACTACCACTATTATCAGAAGCGACGTACCACCGAAGTAGAACGGCACATTCCAGGCAATCAACATAAATTCAGGCACTAAACAAATAAAGGTTATGTAAAGTGCGCCAGCCAAGGTTAGGCGAGTCATTACCTTATCGATATAACGTGATGTTTGTTCACCTGGACGGATACCAGGAATGAACGCACCAGACTTCTTCAGGTTTTCTGCTGTATCACGTGGATTAAAAACCAACGCAGTATAGAAGAAGCAGAAAAAGATTATAGCTGCTGCATACAACATCACATACAACGGCTGACCAGGTGATAGCATTAACGCTACATCCTGAAGCCAGGCTGTTGATTCATTCTGACCGAACCATCCTGCGATAGTTCCGGGAAACAGAATAATACTGGAAGCAAAAATTGGTGGGATAACCCCAGCCATGTTTACCTTCAGTGGTAAATGGGTACTTTGAGCAGCAAAAACTTTACGGCCTTGCTGACGTTTCGCGTAGTTTACCACAATTCGGCGTTGAGCGCGTTCCACGAACACCACCAAATAGATAAGGCCAATTACAATGGCACCAATTAATAACAGGAATAACAAGTTAATGTCGCCCTGTCGTGCTTGTTCGGCGGTCTGACCTATCGCTGTTGGCAGACCGGCAACAATACCAGCAAATATCAATATAGAAATACCGTTTCCGATACCTCGTTCAGTAATTTGCTCACCTAGCCACATCAGGAACATTGTTCCTGTGACTAAGCTCACTACCGCTGTAAAGTAGAATCCGAAGCCAGGACTTATCACCAATCCATTAATTAGGTTCGGCAAGTTTGTCGCTATTCCAATAGATTGGAAGGTAGCCAGAATCAGCGTCAAATAACGCGTGTACTGACTAATTTTACGACGACCTGCTTCACCTTCTTTTTTAAGCTCCATCATCGGTGGATGTACCACCGTGAGCAACTGCATAATAATGGATGCAGTAATGTATGGCATAATGCCCAAAGCCAGAACGGATGCACGCTCAAGAGCACCACCGGAGAACATGTTGAACATTTCAACGATGGTACCTTTCTGCTGCTCAAAAAGCTCAGCCAGAACCGCAGGATCAATGCCCGGAATAGGAACATAAGAACCTAACCGGAATACTACGATCGCACCGAGTACGAACAGCAATCTTGCCTTAAGCTCACTTAAGCCGCTTTTAGCGCCCGAATCCAATCCTGGTTTAGCCATCTAGCTTATTCCTCTACTTTACCGCCGGCAGCTTCAATTGCTTCACGCGCGCCTTTAGTAACCTTCAACCCGCTAATCGTAACAGCACGTGATACTTCACCACTCTTGACGACCTTAACAAACTGGATGTGCTTTTTAACAAGCCCAGCAGCTTTTAGGGTCTCAACAGAAGCAGTATCACCTTCTACCTTAGCGATTTCATTCAAGGTTACTTGATCAGTAACCATGCCCTTACGAGACGTGAAACCAAATTTAGGCAGACGGCGCTGAATTGGCATCTGACCACCTTCAAAACCTGGCTTCACAGAACCGCCAGAACGGCTTTTCTGACCTTTGTGACCACGGCCAGCAGTTTTACCAAGACCTGAACCAATACCACGGCCAACACGCTTAGCTGTGCTTTTCGCTCCAGGTGCAGGAGAAATTTCATTCAAACGCATGTGTTACTCCTCCACTACCTCAACCATGTAATGTACACGGTTGATCATGCCACGAACAGCTGGGGTGTCTTCCAACTCACGAACATGGTTGATTTTACGAAGACCTAGGCCTTTCAGCGTAGCTCGGTGCTTTGGCAAGCGGCCAATCGCACTTTTAGTTTGCTTTACTTTAATCGTTGCCATGTCTGCTTACCCCAAAATCTCTTCTACTGACAACCCACGCTTGGCAGCGACGCCTGCCGGAGAATTCATCTCTGTCAGTGCGTTGATCGTTGCGCGAACAACGTTCATTGGGTTAGTCGAGCCATAACATTTTGAAAGTACGTTTTGTACACCAGCTACTTCAAGTACTGCACGCATCGCACCACCGGCAATAATACCGGTACCTTCAGATGCTGGCTGCATATAAACTTTCGAGCCAGAGTGACGACCTTTAATAGGGTGTTGCAACGTGTGACCTTTAAGGTCAACAGTCACCATGTTACGGCGAGCCTTTTCCATTGCTTTTTGAATAGCGGCTGGCACTTCACGTGCTTTACCGTAACCAAAACCAACGCGGCCATTGCCGTCACCCACTACCGTCAATGCGGTGAAACTGAAGATTCGACCACCTTTAACCACTTTAGAAACGCGGTTTACGGCAATCAATTTTTCCAGCATATCACCATTTTGAACATCTTGTTTAGCCATTATAAACTCCTAGAACTGAAGGCCAGCTTCGCGAGCTGCATCAGCTAATGCTTTAACACGACCATGGTACTGGAAACCGCTGCGATCGAAAGCCACTTCTTTAATGCCTTTCTCAAGTGCGCGCTCTGCGATTGCCTTCCCCACTACTGCCGCTGCTTCAGCATTGCCAGTTGATTTAAGATCTTTTGCAAGATCCTGTTCAACAGTAGAAGCTGCCGCTAATACTTCAGAACCGCTGGGTGCGATTAGCTGAGCATAAATGTGGCGAGGTGTACGGTTTACTACCAAGCGATGCGCGGCCAGTTCACGAATTTTTGCGCGTCCGCGAGTTGCGCGACGCAAGCGAGCTGCTCTTTTATCCATCGTATCACCCACCTACTTTTTCTTAGCTTCTTTACGACGTACATGTTCGTCTGCATAGCGAACACCTTTGCCTTTATAAGGCTCTGGTGGACGATACGCGCGAATGTTCGCCGCAACCTGTCCTACCTGCTGCTTATCAGCGCCTTTGACGATGATTTCAGTTTGGCTAGGAGTTTGGACCGTAATGCCTTCAGGCATCTCGTATACAACAGGGTGAGAGAAACCCAGAGTCAGGTTAAGTTTGCTACCTTGTGCTTGTGCACGGTAACCAACACCATTCAACTGTAGTTTTTTCTCAAAACCTTCGGTAACACCTTGAATCATAGTGTTCAGAAGCGCACGTACAGTACCTGCTTGTGCCCAACCGTCAGCAAAACCTTCACGAGGTAATGCTTTAAGCTGGTTGTCTTCCTGAACCACTTCAACTGCATTGTTGAAGTTACGAACCAACGTGCCGTTTTTGCCTTTTACGGTAACGTCTTGACCAGCGATAGATACTTCTACACCTGATACAACGTCGACCGGGGCTTTTGCTACTCGTGACATATCAACTCCTCCGATTACGCAACATAACCGATGATCTCACCGCCCATGCCTGCTTTACGCGCAGCACGGTCGGTCATCACACCTTTAGAAGTCGACACGATAGCTACGCCTAGACCACCCATTACCTTTGGAAGCTCATCTTTTTTCTTATAGATGCGCAAACCAGGGCGGCTAACACGTTCAATTGTGTCAATTACTTGCTTGCCTTCGAAGTACTTTAACGTCACTTCTAAAACAGGCTTAACGTCACCAGATGCAGCGAAGTCAGTGATATAACCTTCAGCTTTCAACACGCCACAAATAGCAACGCGTACTTTTGAAGAAGGCATAGTCACAGAAACTTTCTGTGCCATTTGGCCGTTACGGATGCGGGTAAACATATCCGCGATAGGATCTTGCATGCTCATTATCAGCTACTCCTTACCAGCTGGCTTTTTTCAAGCCAGGGACTTCACCGCGCATCGCTGCTTCACGCAGTTTAATACGGCTAAGACCGAATTTGCGTAGGTAACCATGTGGACGACCAGTAATACGACAACGATTTTGTTGACGTACTCTGGCTGAATCACGTGGCAGTTGTTGTAGCTTCAGAACAGCGTCCCAGCGCTCTTCTTCAGAAGCGTTAACATCGCTGATAGTTGCTTTAAGTGCGGCACGTTTTTCAGCGTACTTAGCTACAAGCTTAGCGCGCTTCGCTTCACGAGCCTTCATTGATTCTTTTGCCATAACCCTACACCCCTTACTTTTTGAATGGGAAGTTGAACGCGTCCAGCAGAGCACGTGCTTCTTCATTAGATTCCGCACTGGTAGTGATAGTAATATCCATACCACGTACCTTATCAACTTTATCAAAGTCGATTTCAGGGAAAATAATTTGTTCACGCACGCCCATGCTGTAGTTACCACGACCGTCGAATGATTTAGGATTCAGACCACGGAAGTCGCGGATACGCGGGATAGCGATTGAAATCAAACGCTCTAAGAATTCCCACATACGCTCGCCACGTAGGGTTACTTTACAGCCAATCGGATAACCTTCACGGATTTTGAAGCCCGCTACTGATTTTCTGGCAACTGTGACAATAGGTTTCTGACCAGCGATAGACGCCATGTCAGACTGAGCATTCTCAAGAACCTTTTTGTCAGCAACTGCTTCACCAAGACCCATGTTCAAGGTGATTTTTTCAATCCGAGGGACTTGCATGACGCTTTTGTATCCGAACTGCTTCGCAAGTTCAGCTACTACTGTTTCTTTATAGAAATCATGCAGTTTCGCCATCGTACTCTCCAATTAATTAAACAAGTTCGCCGTTAGATTTGAAGAAACGAACTTTCTTCTCGTCTTCGAAACGGAAACCAACGCGATCTGCTTTACCCGTTGCCGGGTTAACAATCGCAACATTAGAAACGTGAATAGATGCTTCCTTTTCAATCACACCGCCAGGCTGACCCGCTTGCGGGTTAGGCTTCTGGTGCTTCTTGATAAGGTTTACACCTTCTACAACTACGCGGTTATCAGCAATAAGCACTTTCAGGACTTTGCCTGTTTTGCCTTTGTCTTTACCCGCTAATACGACTATTTCATCATCACGACGAATTTTATTAGCCATTATCGTGACTCCTTATAGTACCTCTGGGGCCAATGAGATGATCTTCATGAAGTTATCACTTCTCAACTCACGGGTTACCGGGCCAAAGATACGCGTACCAATTGGTTGCTTGTTGGTATTCAACAATACAGCCGCGTTATTATCGAAACGGATGGTTGAACCATCTGCACGACGAACGCCTTTTCTAGTACGCACCACCACTGCGTTCAGTACGTCACCTTTTTTTACTTTACCGCGAGGAATTGCTTCCTTGACGGTAACTTTGATGATGTCACCGATACCTGCATAACGGCGATGCGAGCCACCAAGAACCTTAATACACTGAACCCTGCGAGCGCCGCTGTTATCTGCAACGTCCAGGTTAGTTTGCATTTGGATCATGTTAGTGCTCCGCTATTAAATGAAAACTCTTTCGAGTCGATTACGCTGCTAAAAGCAACAAACACTGTTGCTTTTATGTACATACCCCCATAAAAAGGGCGCGAAATGATAACAGATAAGATAGGTCAGCGATAGGCTAAATTTGAATTATTTTTAGACGATCGAGGATGCCGCCTTTCAAAACGAATAAAGGCGTTAAAATTCGCTACCTTCAGCCTGATAGGCGCCGATAAGGTAACGTCTAATACATTTTCCAAGCTGTTCAACACTCACCGGTTTGGTTAAATAGTCGTTCATTCCGGCTAATACACATTTTTCACGTTCGCCAGCCAAAGCATTCGCTGTCAGTGCAATAATTGGCACTGTCAGTGCGTCTTTCCCAAGCTTACGAATAGCAGCAGTTGCTTCGTAGCCGTCCATAACGGGCATTTGGCAATCCATCAAAATAAGGTCATAGCCTTTTTCTGATGATTGACTGCGGACATATCGGTCCACGGCTTCGCTGCCATTTTGAACAAGATCTGCCTCAATGCCAAGCTCTTTTAACTGTTCAGCGATAACTAACTGATTTATTTCGTTATCCTCTACAACCAGCAACCGGCAACCGGCCACCATTTCGGCAGTTAATTGAGATGCATCATCAAAATAACAGTCATTTTCGGTGGTGGCGGCTGCTTGTGTCGATTTATTCAGCTGCAACGCGACTATAAATGTTGAGCCCTCGCCCGGCGTACTCTTTACCCGTATCCCCCCACCCATATGTTCCGCAATTTGCGCCACAATAGACAACCCTAAACCCGTTCCGCCAAAGCGTCGGGTGGTGGCGCTATCGCCCTGCTGAAAAGGTGAAAATATCGCTGCCTGACGATCTGGCTCAATGCCTATGCCCGAATCCTGCACAATAAGCTGTACGAGAAATTTTCTGTTGCTTTGCTCTAGTACCCGGGTTTTAACGCTTACCTGCCCGGCGGCCGTGAATTTGATTGCATTGTTTATCAGGTTCGTCAGAATTTGTTTAACTCTGACCGGGTCGGCCATAAAGTACAGATTATCGGTGGCTGTGGTCTCTACCTCTAAACAAATTTCTTTGCTCTTGGCGATATGTTCAAACACCCGTTGTTGTTCATGAATGAGCGCACTGATATCGACGGGTACCTGCTCAAGGCTAATTTGTCCGGAATCTATTTTTGAAAAATCTAAAATATCATTGATAAGACCTAAAAGCGTTTTTGCACTGCTTCTGGCGACCTTACAGTATTCTTGCTGTTGTTCATCCATAGTGGTCTTTGACAAAGCATCAAGCATGCCCATCACCCCGTTGATAGGCGTGCGTATCTCGTGGCTCATATTTGCTAAAAACAGACTTCTGGACTGTAGCGCCTGTTCTGCTACACGCTTTTTTTGTTCTAGCTCATGCGCCGCAACCACTCGGCTTGTCACATCCTGGGTAGCACCAATCACTTTATCTGGCTCACCATTACGATAAGTCAGCTTACATTGGGCCTGAACCCAAAATTGCCGACCGGTATAGCTTTCTACCTGTATTTCAACTGAAAACTCTTCGCCTGTTTCCATCATGCGAAAGAAACGTGCATGGGTTTCTTCACGTTGCTGCGGATCACAGATGAATTTGAATGCCTGGTCGGTGGAAACTTTATAGTCTCGGGGAAGATCGTACATTTCGCGTAGTGGCTCTGACCAGAACATTTCGTCGCGAGCAATATGATACTCCCACGAACCGACACCGGCCAACTGCGCCATTTGGTCAAATAATTGGCTTTGATGGGCAAGCTGCTGTTGCTGCACCTGCAATCCATCTAAAAATTGCTTGCGCGAGAATTCGGCGCCTACCCACTCAGCCAATAGCATCATTTGGTCAAGCGCCAGCTTTGTAAAAGGCTGTGAACGTGTTGAGTTGGCAAAAAAAGTAATGGTGCCGAATTGCCGCGCATCCACAACTAAAGGCACCGCAATGTAACAGCCAAACCCTAATTGTTTGATACAAGAATGCTGAAGCTCTGGATTGTCGCCAGTGTTGTGATATGCCACAACTTCATGTTGATTAATGGTATCAAGACAATGGCTTTGCTGCAGAGGGAGCATATCATCTTTTGTAAAGGGTCCATCTTCGGGATAAACCGCCAATATCTCGAAAGCATCTGTATGTCTACGGGTAATAATACCGGTATCCATTTGCAATGTGTTGCACCCGATACCTAATAGTTGGTTAATCTTTTCTTCAAAAGATTGCAATACATCAGATGAAACTTCGTTTAGAGCTTTTAGAATGTCCATGGAGTCTCTGTGTTTGATACTAGCTTAACTGCGCGTTGCACTGTTACCGATTTTGGTCGCTGCTCTGAGTGTAGTGAACAGTGAAGTATCTTTAAAGCTTTGTTTATAGCAATAAGACTACTTTTTAGAGCAATGCCCGGTTTATGTGATTCTTCATTCTGATTAAGCGACCAACAGTTTGCTTTTTGCAATATCACGAAAGGGGTTTCTGTAAATTGACGTACAGCTGCTTTAAAAACAAAAAGGCCGCTTTAGTAAGCGGCCTTTTATTAGTTATTGTTCAGATTTACTCGTAAGAGTAATTCATGGTAACACCTGAATAAGTGCTATAGGCGCGAATACCTATATTCCAGGTGCCTTGAGATGGATTAGTGAAAGTACAAACTTCACTATTGCCGTTTTTATAAGGACGGCAATCATAGCTACTGGTCGTCGGCTCAGCACCAAAGCGAACATACAGGTCAGCATCACCCGACCCGCCTGAGGTTTGAATTGTCATCGAGCTTACGCCTGCAGGAATAGTCCATGTATAGCGCTTCCAGTTTCCTCGGGTAGCTGAAATGTTATTTACTTCACCTGATACCGGATCTACACCACTCGGAGGAGGCGTGCCACCACCACCGTTTCCGCTACAACCGTTCGCATTGATGTAATCTACGGCATCAGCTACTTTCACAATACCGTACCCGTAGTAGTTATCACGTCCGGCCGCACCACGATCTTGCGCAGTGGCGTTTAAGACAGAACGAATCTGGGTATTGCTACACTGCGGAAAATAGCTCCATACTAATGCTGCGGCCCCTGCTACGTGAGGCGTTGCCATTGAAGTACCATTTAATGTGGCATAGCTGTTTGTAGGGTACGTAGAATAAACTGACGAACCTGGCGCTGCTATTTCTACCTGAGAATTATATTGTGAATAGCTGGCATGATTAGCGTTAGAGTCTACTGCAGCCACCGACACTACGGCATCATATGAAGCAGGATAAGACTTCACGCTATTGCCATCGTTACCTGCCGCAGCCACTAATAATATGCCGCCGTCTTCAAAAGACTGCATTGCCGCCGCTTCAGCTGAAGAAGAACCGCCGCCACCCAAGCTCATATTAACGACATTTGAACCAGCATCTTTACACTGCTGAATACCGTCAATAATATCTGATGCAAAGGTCCAGTTACCGTTGTCATCAAAGATTTTAACAATATGCATGTCTACGCCCGGGTAAACACCGACTACCCCTTGCGTATTGTCGTAAGCTGCAATGGTTCCTGCTACGTGAGTGCCGTGGCCGTTGCCATCGTTATACCAGTTACCCACTGCGCTGTTGTTTCCTACGCCCGATACACCGCCATTGGTGTCAGGTAAGTCTGGATGGCCCAGGTTATAGCCGGTATCGATAATACAAACTTTTCGCGCGCCCGTATCGCTTTGAGCAAACTGACTGGCTTGCACCATATTGATGCCGTAGGGAGTAGTTTGTGCCATTAAATGACGACGCGGATCCGGAGCAATGCTGGCAATATTCGGGTTTTTACGCAGTTTATTAAGCTGCCCCTTGTTCATGGAGGCGGCAACCATTTTTTGTTTGTTAAGAACTTTGTGGGTCTTCGCGCCAACCGATTTTAATATATTTTTAGCTGCAATAGCATCAAAGGCTTGATCAGCGGCGTTGTCTGAGGGGCCTTTATTAAGCTTTTGCTTACCTTTTAATGCAGCAACGCCTGTTTTTTTAAAGGTAACGATATAGCGATCCTGGTCATCAGCTAATACCAATCTGTCACTTAGTGCATTTTTCAGCAATCCGGCCGGAGCAGAATTCTGAGTTTCTTTCGTGACCTCTACCGGGCCATTCATTGCCGCACTTACTGACATGCTTATTGTTGTGATTGTTGCCAGTAAAACAGCTTTACCGCAAAGTGTGCGTTTATTATTCAACATTTATTGTTTCCTTTTACTATCTTGTTATGTTTTGTTTCTTATCTCCCTCGCTCTTCAACGTAGCGTTACTAGCAGGATTATTATTATTGTATTCAGCGCAGTTTGTTTTTCGTTTACCGAGAAAAGAGGCGTATTTCCGTATCCTCTACCCGCGAGACTAAAAACTGTCATCTGAATATTTGTTGTTGGTGCAAATTCACCAGAAGGCCTCATACTACAAATCCACGAAGAAGAATCTGTATAGTTTGTTATGCGTAATTATGAAACTAGATACTTATTTTGATTTGTAAAAATCGAGTTTCTCAACGCCAACAGTGAGCTCTACGTAAGATTGGCCACCTATTTATGTTTCACGCCCTGTTAATAATTTTAACATTTCAGAAACATATTTATAACTTAATGAGATTTTTGAAGAAAAGAAACAGCAAGGAATAAGTTAGGAAGGAAACCTCTGTCAACTTATGTTCACTAACAGAGGTTGAATGCATTATTGTTGCCGCTGGCGCACGACCTCATACAGACAGACACCCGTGGCTACTGACACGTTTAAACTGGAGACCGAACCTGCCATAGGCAGTTTAATAAGCTCGTCACAGGTTTCCCGGGTCAATCGACGCATGCCTTTGCCTTCGGCACCCATCACTAATGCCATAGGGCCACTAAGCTTTGTATCATATAAGGTTTGGCTAGCTTCACCCGCGGTGCCGATTACCCATACGCCGGCATCTTGCAGGCTTTTAAGCGTTCTTGCCAAATTGGTTACCTGAACAAACGGCATAGTTTCGGCAGCTCCGCACGCAACTTTGCTTACGGTGCCGTTGAGGCCTGCTGATTTATCTTTGGGAACCACTACCGCATGTACGCCTGCAGCATCGGCGGTACGCAAACAAGCCCCCAGATTATGAGGATCGGTCACGCCGTCTAAAATCAATAAAAATGGTTTGTCGGCTTTTTCGACAATCCCAGCCAGATCATTTTCGTCTAACATTCTGGCGGGTTTTGCTTTAGCCACCACCCCCTGATGTTGCTCGCCGCCAACTTTGTCATCTAAAGATTTACGGTGACAAAACTGCACACTGATACCAAAGCGACGGGCCTGATTAATAATTTCGCCAAGACGATCATCAGTTCGACCTTTTAAAACCATTAACTCAAGAATACGTTCAGGTTCTCGCTCTATGACCGCCTGCACAGCGTGCAGACCATATAAAAACTCTTGTTGCGCCATTTATCTTTTCTTACCTTTACCTGAGAATGATTTACCGGTTTTTTTGTTGTCGTTCCGCGGCTTAGATGTTGATTTATCTTTACGGCCCGATTTACCTGACTCTCTCACTTTTACCTTTTTACCACTGCGGTTTCGCACCATGGCGGCATCCAGGACCAGGTCAATTTTACGCTCATCCAGATTTACCGCCGCTACCTTGACGGTAATGTTGTCACCTAAACGAAATTGCCGCGCTCCGGTTTCGCCAATCAGCATTTGCTTTACATCATCATAGCGATAGTAATCATCTTCCAGCGAGGTGATATGAACCAGTCCGTCAATATGATAATCGGTCAGACGCACAAATAAGCCAAAGTTGGTTACCGAACTGACCACACCTTCAAAGCTGTCACCCACATGATCTTGCATAAACTCACACTTTAACCAGTCTGCAACATCGCGGGTGGCATCGTCGGCCCGGCGCTCGGTCATTGAGCATTGTTCACCCAGTTGTGAGATTTCTTCTTCGCTATAACTTTTAGCACCAGAAACCTGTTCGCGATATGGTGCTTTTGCAAGAATGCCTTTAATAGCACGATGCACCACTAAATCAGGATAACGGCGAATAGGGGATGTGAAGTGCGCGTACTGTCCTAAAGCCAGCCCAAAATGGCCGATGTTTTCACCATCGTACACGGCTTGTTTCATAGAGCGCAGTAACATTGTCTGAATCAGTTCCTGATCAGGCCTGTTACGGGTTTTGAGCACTACATCAGTAAAGTCGGCGGGGGTGGCGTCTTCGGTAATACGATGAGGAACACCCACTTCGCTAAGATACGAGGTAAACGAGGTAAGACGATCGGCATCGGGTTTATCGTGCACCCGGAATAAAGTAGATGCTTTGTGTTCTTCAAGCATTTGCGCCGCGCTCACATTTGCCATGATCATGCATTCTTCAATCATTTTGTGAGCATCGTTACGCGTCACTGGCACAATGTTTTCTATCTTGCGCTGCGCATTAAAGACAAACTTACTTTCTTGTGTTTCAAATTCGATTGCTCCGCGTCCGGCCCGGGCTTTTTTCAGGGAACGGAACAGCGCATGTAAATTGCGTAAATGCGGAACCTGATCTTCATAGCGTTGATTCAGATCTTTATCGCCCTGCAGGATTTTCCAAACCTTATTGTAGGTCAGCCGGGCATGAGAATTCATCACGGCTTCGTAGAACTCAAAGCTGTCAAGCTTACCGTTAGGCGTGATGGTCATTTCGCATACCATACACAACCGATCAACCTCTGGGTTTAGTGAGCAAAGACCATTAGACAGCTGCTCGGGCAGCATTGGAATAACCTGCTCAGGAAAATATACCGAGTTACCACGATTAATGGCTTCGCTATCTAATGCTGTACCAGGACGTACATAGTGACTGACATCGGCAATGGCGACCCATAGTTGAAACCCTCCATCGTCCAGGGGTTCACAAAATACAGCATCATCAAAGTCGCGGGCGTCTTCACCGTCAATAGTCACTAAGGGTAATTGGCGTAAATCAATACGACCGTGTTTGGCTTCTTCAGGCACCGCTTCGGTTAGCCGGCTAACCGAACGCCCTACCCCTTCTGGCCATTGATGGGGAATATCAAATGAGCGCAGCGCCATTTCAATTTCCATTCCCGGTGCCATATGCTCACCCAGAATTTCTTTAATCTGACCTACCGGGCTTACGCGGCGACGGGGACGCTGAGTAAGCTCAACCACCACCACCTGACCCATACGAGCACCATTTACATGCTCTTGCGGAATAACTATTTCATGATTAATACGACTGTCGTCGGGTATCACCACTGCCATGTTATGTTCGGTGAAAAAACGTCCAACGATAGGTTCTGAACGTGGCTCTACCACCGCAACAATATAAGCTTCTTTGCGCCCTTTACGATCGGTACCACTGACGCGCGCATCGACCACATCATCATGCAGAAAAAGCTGCATCTGGCCGCCGCTGATGTACATATCGCCGCTTCGGTCTTCGGGCCGAAAAAAACCAAACCCGTCGCGATGACCAATGATTTTTCCGCGGATAAGGTCGGCTTTATCCATTATTGCGTAGCGTTTGCTTTTGGTAAATTGTAGCTGACCCTCACGCTCCATTGCCCGCAGCCGGCGCTGGATGCCAATACGGTTGTCTTCTTCCGTGGCGTCCACTGCTTCGCATACTTCAAGAAAAGACATGGGTTTGCCGTGAGCCTGTATTATTGACAACAGATATTCGCGGCTCGCTACCGGGTTTTCGTATTTTTCTTGTTCGCGTTTGAAATGGGGATCGTCACTCATGCAGTTGGTCTTTTACCTGTAGTTAGTTTATACACACGTTTTATACCGCTAGTATAACAGCTACACACTGTAAAATATGGTTATATTACCAGCAGATAAAATTCGTTCTGTCTAAGCCTTACTTTTACTGTGTCACAAAATACTTAGATCGATTTTTGTTATGCAGCGATACGAGCAACCCATCTATAGTGGCGAGCGCGCTCTGCGAACTGCTTTGGGGTGCATCAGCTTTTTCAGTGCCTGAAGATACTCTGTCACTTTGTTATGAGTCGACGGGTCTGCAGTAATGGCTTGATGTAGCCACCGATACGCATCTTCATAGTCGTAGGGGCTACCATGCCCTTCAATAAACAGCTCGGCTAATTGTAACTGGGCGTTAAGGTTACCCAGTGCTGCGGCTTCTCGCAAAAAAATGACTGCGCGCGACAAGTCTTGTTGAACCAAAGTGGCGTTTTTGTAATACCTTCCCAGCTGTTCTAAAGCAGCGGGTAAGCCTTGCTGTCCTGCTTCCTGAATTAACCGTATGCCACGGGTAGGATCAGCTTCAACACACACTCCCCAGGCCAGCATATCGCCCCATAAAAATTGATAAGACGGTTCTTTAAGCACCTCGGCATGAGCTTCAATGTCTTGCACAAGCTGACACCGGTCAGCCATAACTTTATTCAAATGCTCATTTTTATTAATAAGCGCAATTAACTGGTCTTGGGTATAAAGCTGAACAGCCTGAAGAGGCTCAGACTGACCATAACCCGAAGGTGCAAAACAAAGAACCATACAAAACAGCAAAAATTTCATCAGCCGGCTTCCTACTATTACCGCATTCATACGTTACCTATTGTTTATCGGCAACACTTATAAAAACTATAATAGTAGCCCTTCCGGCTTAAAGGCAACGACACCTGGGTTAGTTAAGTTTCCGAAGCAGTGCGCTGTAAACCCGGCGTGCGTGATCGGCAACTTCTATACCCAAATCGGTAAGGTAGCCACCATCAGATTGGGTAATTAACCCTTTGGAATAAAGACTTTGCGCAGCCTGAACGGTAGATTGAGTCGCATCATTGTGAATTTTAAGTCCTTGCATCAGGCTGTCTGAAGGAAACTTAAGTAACAGGTTCAGTTCTTCGGTCATCGATTTGTCAAATGTACCCATGGCAAGCTCCTGATTAGGGAAAACAAAGTGGGGTGACTTACATTATATTTTTGTCACGTTTTGTCTATATGACACCCTATCCGCGTCGCTGTCCAGAAAAACTTTACTTAAGAGTCATTGGTTTAGTGTACTCGCTCGCAGGCTACTGTGTTTACATTGCATAATGTTATACTGGCACTACTATTACCCACTACAACGTTCACAGGTTACCCATGAAGTATAAAGACCTACGCGATTTCATTGACAAGCTGGAAGCTCGCGGTGAATTAAAGCGTATCACCCGCGAGATTGATACCAACCTGGAAATGACTGAAATTGCGGACAGAACATTACGCGCAAAAGGTCCGGCGTTGCTGTTCGAAAATCCAAAAGGCAGCACTATACCGGTTTTGGCAAACTTATTTGGTACTCCCGAGCGCGTGGCTCTGGGTATGGGTCAGGATAGTGTAGAAGCTTTGCGTGAAGTGGGTAAACTGCTGGCTTATTTAAAAGAACCAGAGCCTCCGAAGGGGCTAAAAGATTTGTGGCAAAAGTTGCCTGTTTTTCGTCAGGTGCTAAACATGCCGGTAAAAGAAGTACGTAAGGCGCCCTGTCAGGAAGTGGTTATACAGGGTGAAGATGTAGACCTGACGACGTTACCAATTCAGCGTTGCTGGCCCGGGGACGCCGCGCCCCTGGTTACCTGGGGGTTAACCGTAACCCGTGGGCCACACAAAAAGCGTCAGAATCTGGGTATCTATCGGCAACAGCTTATCGCTAAAAATAAACTGATTATGCGATGGTTGTCTCACCGGGGAGGGGCGCTGGATTTTAGAGAATGGTGCGAAACTCATCCCGGCGAACCGTATCCGGTTTCCGTGGCTTTAGGCGCTGACCCTGCGACCATTTTAGGTGCAGTAACGCCTGTGCCCGACACGCTAAGCGAATACGCCTTTGCTGGCCTGCTACGCGGGGATAAAACCGAAGTCACGCAATCTTTGAGTAACGATTTGCAGGTTCCGGCCACTGCAGAAATTGTTCTTGAAGGCTATATTGCTCAGGATGAAACTGCTCCCGAAGGCCCCTACGGCGACCATACCGGCTATTATAATGAAGTTGACACCTTTCCGGTGATGACCGTGACGCATATTACACATCGTAAAAACCCCATTTATCATTCTACCTATACCGGTAGGCCGCCTGATGAACCTGCTATTTTAGGGGTTGCCTTAAATGAGGTGTTTGTTCCTATTTTACAAAAGCAGTTTCCAGAAATTGTCGATTTTTACCTACCGCCCGAAGGCTGTTCGTACCGCATGGCCGTCGTCACCATGAAAAAACAGTATCCTGGCCATGCTAAACGCGTAATGATGGGGGTGTGGTCATTTTTGCGACAATTTATGTATACCAAGTTTGTGATTGTTTGTGACGATGATGTCAATGCGCGCGACTGGAACGATGTTATCTGGGCGATAACCACCCGCATGGACCCGGCCCGAGATACGGTCATGGTAGAGAACACGCCCATCGATTATCTGGATTTTGCCTCTCCGGTATCTGGATTAGGTTCAAAGATGGGCATGGATGCCACTAATAAAATGCCAGGCGAAACCGACCGTGAATGGGGCACACCTATTGTTATGGACGAAGCGGTGAAACAGCGCGTGGATGACATCTGGGATGAGCTTGGTATCATGGGCTAGCGTCTTCATGTTTTTAGCGATTTAATGTAAAGAAGAGAATTAATGTCACAAATCAAATGTCAGGTCGACACAATAACACCGCTGGCCGAGGCTGTTTTTCAGGTCATTCTTACCCCTGAAAAGCCGCTGTCTTTTTATGCTGGTCAATATGTGCTGGTGCATATGGGCGACAACGACAAACGACCTTTTTCAATCGCTAATGCCGCGTTTGATAATCACAAAATTGAGTTGCATGTGGGGGCTGATGAAAACAATGCCTATGCCACAGAAGTGTTAGATCGCATGCGTAACAATGGCGAGATCTCTATTAGTGGCGGTCATGGCGAAGCCTATTTGCAATCTAATGGTAAGCCAATAATATTGATTGCCGGGGGCACCGGGTTTTCTTACACCTGGTCTATTTTACAGCAAACCCTGCAAGATCATCCTCATACCTCTGTGACTTTGTACTGGGGCGGAAAAAACAGCGATGACTTATATTTGCACGATGAGCTTAGCAAACTAGCCGATGAGCATGAGCAGTTCAGCTTTATCCCTGTGATAGAATTTGCTAATGATGGGTGGCGTGGCAGAACTGGCTGGGTACACCATGCTGTTATTGCCGATTATCCATCATTAAAAGATACACAGGTTTATATTGCTGGCCGGTTTGAAATGGCTAAAGCAGCCCGAGACGATTTTACCGCCCGTGAGCTCTCTCAAACAAACTTGTTTGGTGATGCTTACGCGTTTATTTAAGTCACGCCGTATTAAAACAACCACATGGCGTGACCTCAACAAGCTTAGAAGGAGCTTTTATGTTTGCACGCCTTGCTGGTATTGCAATACTAACGACCACCTCCCTGGGAAGTGTCGCTGCACCTAACGATGAAAACGATAAATTACACGCTATTCCAAAAGCGGTATCTGCCGACAGAATTGAGCAGGACATTCGTAAGTTAGTGGGCTTTGGCACCCGTCATACTTTATCTGAAACCGAATCGGATACCCGCGGTATTGGCGCAGCCCGCCGCTGGATAAAACAAGAGTTTGAAGCTATCTCTGCCCAGTGTGGAGGATGTCTTGAAGTGATGTTTGTCGGCGATACCATAAGTGGGGAAAAACGCATTCCTGACCCCACCGAAGTTATCAGTGTTATTGCGATTCAACGTGGTTCAACCGATCCTGATCGTTATGTTTTGATGTCGGGTGATATTGACTCGCGGGTCTCTGATGTTATGGATGCAACGTCTGACTCGCCTGGCGCTAATGACAATGCGTCTGGTGTGGCCGGCACCCTTGAAGCGGCCCGGGTTTTATCGCAATACAAATTTAATGGTAGTATTGTTTATGCTGCTCTTGCGGGCGAAGAACAAGGTCTGTTTGGTGGCAAAATTTTAGCAGCTAAAGCTAAAGAAGAAGGCTGGCGTTTAAAAGCCGTGCTAAACAATGACATGATTGGCAATATTGAAGGGGTTAACGGTGTCATAAACAACACCACAGCGCGTTTATTTGCTGAAGGTACCAGAGTCACCGAAACCGACAAAGAAGCACGTACTCGCCGCTTTACCGGTGGTGAAGTTGACTCACCGTCCAGAAACCTGGCCCGCTATATCGATCGTCTGGCCGATAACTACATTCCAAATCTGGATACTATGGTGATTTACCGGTTAGACCGTTTTGGTCGCGGTGGCCACCATCGGCCATTTAACGATTTGGGCTATCCTGGCATTCGTATTATGGAAACCAACGAAAATTATGTTCGTCAGCATCAGGACCTTCGGACTGAAGACGGCGTAGAATATGGTGATACCATTGAAGGCGTCGATTTTGATTATGCGGCTAAGCTTACCTCGTTAAATGCAGTAAGCTTGGCGTCAATGGCATGGGCTCCCGCCCCACCTGCTGATGTTAAAATTAAGGGCGCGGTTTCTCCCGACACCACGTTAAGCTGGGCGAAAGCGAACGATAAGCAAAATCCACAATTAGCGGGTTATAAAATTTACTGGCGCTATACCGATGCCCCTCAGTGGCAGTACAGCAAATTTGTGGGTGACGTCACCAGTGCAACCTTAGAGAACGTGGTTATCGATAACTATTTCTTTGGCGTGGCAAGCGTAAGTAAAGACGGTTATGAAAGCCCGGTCGTATTTCCGGGGGCGGCAGGCAGCTTTGGCGAGTAAATTGCCAGCCTGAAGCTAATTCCCAGTCACAGTGTGTGTTTATGACATACTGTGACTCTATCCCCCCATTTTAAAGCCCGGAAGCGATCCCTTTCACACCTCTCCTATTTCTTTTCTTATCACCTTAGATTATTTGTCATATCGGGTTAAAAAGCCGGACTTTGCTATTTCACCTTAAAAGCCGCTACACTGAGCATCAGAATAAAATTTGCATTTACCGATTTATTTATCAAGGAATTGCCTTTGCGCTACTTATTTTTCGTCGCGGTCGTCTCGTTGTTGCTAAGCCCATTGAGTTCGTTTGCCCAAACCCGTTTAGGTGCCAGTCAGTTGCCCACCTATGTGGATGATGAAGGCGAGCCAGCCCGACTAAACAACTTAGTCAAAGAAGCTTTTGAGCGTATGGACGAGCCCCTTGAAGTCAGCGTAATGCGTCCCGCTTTTTTGGGAAGCGCAATTTTAAGCGGTGCGCTTGATGGTAATTACGCATTCATTGATTTAGACAATGAAAAAAGCAATATGAAGTATTCCAAGTCATATATGCCGCTATATCTGTACGCGGTTAGCAAAAACGATTCGGTAAAAGAAGTCGCATTAATTCCCCATTTACAAGACCGTCGTGTAGCCATTGATAATCGCTTTTCCAATACCGATACTATCCGGCTTATTAAAGATGTGAAGTGGGGTCGAAACCCGTCGACCTACGATGCATTTAAACAACTGGCGGATAATCGTGCCTATTATTTGGTGACCAGTCGTTTGTTGATTGATGAATTTAATCGCTTATTGCGCAATGAAAACGAAGAGATGGTGTATTTATCGGCCCGGCCATTAGTCACCGCCGGTTTCAAGCTGGCCTTGCGTGAAGATGTCAGTGGTGCGGATGCGCGTTTACAACGATTCGACCAGGTTATTGATGCAATGCAGCGCGATGGGAGCTATAACCGTTTACTTGGAATTACCTGGCTGACTAAAGACGTCAATGGTGATGGTAGTGCAGACTTTATAAGCAGTTCGCAGGTTATTCATCAGGCATTAGCACCCAGAGTCTTAGAGTATGCATTAGCTTTAGACACAACGTCGGTTGACGATACCTCGGTATTTGTGGTTGATGGCACACTCTATACTTCGGCCAGCGACGCCTTCAGTGCCTTACAAAGTGCCGAGGTAGGCGCCCGGCCAAGCTTATTAGATACCGATATCTACGAGCGTATTTTACAGCGCTGGTAGGTTGCTAACAAAGCCCTTTCCAATAAGAGTATTTTCACTACGATAGCAAAACGTGCGCGGTAAACTATGGTGCAGTTTTGTTATTTTTTATCTGGCTTGCCCTTATCCTTCCCTGCCCGTCCATCATCGCTCTAATCGCGCTATATTTTGCTAATCATCTGTTTTGCACCTTGCAGGCAAACCCCACACTTCAATACCTTCTCTACATTTTTACCTCCTTTTTCAAGTCATTGACTGAGGACGATCTTACTGGGTTTTAATATCTTTAATCACAAAGAGAGTTGATCCCTCACGCCCAATATTATAAACTTTCAGTAATTTCTGAAACTTTAAAGAGTTTAATGTATGGAAATGTCTCCTACCGTTAAATCAGCGGTTATGCATTTTGGTGAAATGGGCAGCCGCTGGGGTTTTAATCGCACCGTAGGGCAAATTCTGGCGCTGATAGTTTTAACCGAGCACCCGTTGGCGGCTCAACAAATTGCTGACGCGTTAAGTATTTCGCGGGGCAATACCAGCATGGGACTCAAAGAACTGCAGTCATGGCGGTTGGTCAAACAACATCATATTTCTGGAGAGCGTAAAGAATATTTTGTACCGGCCGGCTCTATCTGGGTACTGGCGAACCGGGTTTTTGAAGAGCGCCGCAAGCGCGAAATAGATCCTACATTATCACTGCTTCGTGATTTGATGATGGATGCGCCTGCTGAAGAGCAGGATGAAGCGGTACAACTTCGCCTGAATGAGATTCACGATTTGCTGGAGTCAGTCACGGCGTGGTCGCAGGAGTTACAAAACTTAGGGCCAGAAAAATTAGACACTCTAATGAAACTAGGCTCCGGAGTAGGTCGTATACTCGATTTCAAAGATAAACTGTTTATGGGCAAAACGCCCTCTCAGTAATGGAGGTTTTCGTGGACGCACTGATTCTTTCACGGCTTCAGTTTGCATTAAACATTAGTTTTCATATTTTATTTCCTACTATTACCATCGCGTTGGGATGGTTTTTATTTTACTTTAAAGTTCGCTCTGACATCTCCGGTCACCCCGTGTGGATGCGCATATACCGTTTTTGGGTGCGGGTATTTGCCCTTACCTTTGCATTGGGGGTTGTCAGTGGTGTAACCATGTCGTTTCAGTTTGGCACAAACTGGCCGGGCTTTATGGAAAAAGCCGGAAATATCGCCGGACCATTATTGGGCTATGAAGTGCTGACTGCGTTTTTCTTAGAAGCGACCTTCCTGGGCGTTATGCTATTTGGTATCCGACGGGTTCCGGGTTGGCTGCACACCTTATCAACCTTGGTGGTAGCCATAGGCACAACAGTTTCAGCCTTCTGGATTATCTCACTTAACAGTTGGATGCATACCCCCCAGGGCCACGAGATGGTAGATGGGGTGCTGTATGCCAAAGACTGGTCAGCGATAATTTTTAATCCGTCATTTCCTTATCGGCTTACACACATGTTGTTAGCTTCGGGCCTGACAGCAAGCTTTTTAATCGCCGGGCTCTCGGCCTATCGTATATTTAAGGGCGATGACAAAATTGCGCCAAAAATTGCGCTCAAAACGGCAACCTATACCGCGGCGGTATTAATCCCACTTCAAATTTTTGCCGGCGACTTGCATGGTTTAAATACACTTGAGCATCAGCCACAAAAGATTGCTGCAATGGAAGGGGTGTGGGAAACCGATACCCAGGTGCCCTTAGTTTTGTTTGCGGTACCTGATGAAGACAACCGTACGAATCATTTTGAAGTGAGTATTCCGCGACTTGCCAGTTTAATTCTTACCCATTCGCCAGATGGTGAAATTAAGGGCCTAAACGAATTTAAAGGCGAGCATCCACCAGTGAAACCGGTCTTTTTCGCGTTTCGGGTTATGGTGGGTATGGGCATGCTGATGTTATTTTGCGCCTGGGCGGGTAGCTTTTTCCTGTATCGCCGTAACCAGTTGCCAGGATGGCTAACCCGGATATTCATAGCCATGAGCTTTAGTGGCTGGATTGCTACGTTGGCAGGCTGGTATGTAACCGAAGTAGGCCGGCAGCCCTACCTGATTTATGGTGTCATGAAAACAGCGCAAGCGGTGACTGCCCTACCGGCCGGTAATGTCTGGTTTTCTTTTCTGATGTATGCCGGGGTCTATTCCATACTGCTGGTGGCTTATATGAGCACCTTGACACTTATGTGCCGGCGCTCAATCGAAATTGAAGAAATTTCCAGTGAAGAACGCGAAAAAGCGCGCGCTGCCCGCGTCTCGCCTACCGGAGCTTAGGAGTAATTTATGCCATTTGAAAGTTTAAGTTTAGTCACGCTGGCACATATTTACATAGGGTTAATGGCATTAGCAGTACTTTTGTACGCCGTACTAGATGGTTATGATTTAGGTGTTGGCGTACTGATACCGCCGCGTAACGAGGCCTTTCGTGATGACATGATTGCTTCTATTGGTCCTTATTGGGATGCCAACGAAACCTGGTTAGTGTTGGCGGTCGGCCTTTTATTATTTGCGTTTCCTCATGCTCATAGTCAAATTTTGCAAACCTTGTACGTACCGGCCACATTAATGCTGTTGGGGCTTATTTTACGGGGTGTGTCGTTCGACTTTAGGGCTAAGGTTGCTCAGTCAAAAAAACGTAAATGGGATTTGTCATTTAAGTATGGCTCATTAATAACGACTTTGGCTCAGGGCTATATGCTGGGAATTTGGGTCACGGGTCTGCGTACTGACTGGATGGCCCAGGGCTTTGCCTTGCTGGCCGCACTGGGTGTGACCGCTGCGTATGCATTTATCGGTTCGTGCTGGCTTATACTGAAAACAGAAGGTGAGTTGCAGCAAAAAGCGGTGTACTGGGCTAAGCGCGGACTATTTATATTAGGCGGAGGCATTGCTGTGGTCAGCATATTAAATCTGACTTTGCATGAAAGTGTGCGAGCACTTTGGTTATCGGCGCCCTGGGGGTATTTTCTAATGGCGATTCCGGTTACCTGTTTTGCATTGCTGTGTTTATGCGCCGTTGTTTTAAAACGCTCGCCCACCGCAAAAGGTCATGCCGAATGGTTACCCTTCGTTATCGCTCTGCTGATATTTGGCTTGTGTTTTGCCGCCTTCGCTATTAGCTACTACCCCTATGTGGTGCCGGGTGAGTTAACTATAATAGAGGCCGTGGCCGATGCCAGTTCGCTACGCTTTTTACTGGTAGGCGCTTCAATTGTTGTTCCCTGTATTCTGGCCTACACATTTATGGTGTATCGAATTTTTTCAGGTAAGGCTGAAAAACTCAGTTATTATTAAGCAATGCCTTAATTTAAAAATGGCGGGGGCCATACATCTGCCTCCGCCATTATTGCGCTCGTGCAGTATCAAAAAAACGCCTGCAAACCCGTTTGGGCACGTCCTAGTATAAGGCCATGTACATCGTAGGTGCCTTCATAGGTGTTAACCGTTTCTAAGTTCAGCATATGGCGCATGATGTGATATTCATCGCTGATGCCGTTACCGCCGTGCATGTCGCGGGCCTGGCGGGCAATATCTAACGCTTTACCGCAATTATTGCGTTTAATCAGTGAAATCATAGCCGGATCAAATTGCTGACTATCAATTAAGCGCCCTACCCGCAGCGCCCCTTGCAAACCCAGTGCGATATCGGTTTGCATATTAGCCAGTTTAGTTTGAAACAACTGAGTTTGTGCCAGCGGCCGGTTAAACTGTTTACGCTCTAATCCATATTGGCGCGCTGCATGCCAGCAAAATTCGGCTGCCCCCATACTGCCCCAGGCAATACCGTACCGAGCCCGGTTCAAACAGCTAAACGGCCCTTTTAAGCCCGACACGTTTGGCAGCATATCGTCATCAGGTACAAATACTGAGTCCATCACCAACTGCCCGGTAATAGAGGCCTTTAAAGACAACTTGTGTTTTATCTCGGGGGTCGATAAGCCTTGACTACCAGTCTTTACAATAAAGCCGTGAATAGCGTTATTTTTATCGCTTACTTTTGCCCACACAATAGCAATATCGGCAATGGGCGCATTGGTGATCCAGGTTTTGGTGCCGGTGAGCAGATAACCGCCGCTTGTTTTAATAGCCCGGGTTCGCATGGCCGCCGGATCAGAACCGGCATCGGGTTCGGTTAGTCCAAAACACCCTATCCATTCGCCGCTTGCCAACCGGGGTAAGTACTGCTGTTTTTGGGCATCGCTGCCAAAAGCATCAATAGGATGCATAACCAGTGAAGATTGCACACTCATGGCACTTCGATAGCCACTGTCGACCCGCTCAACCTCTCGTGCAATTAATCCGTAAGTGACATAATTGACGCCCGCGCACCCGTACCCCTGGATTGTTGACCCCAGCAACCCCAGTTCTCCAAACTCGCGCATTATGTCCGGGTCAAAATGAGCCTCACGGTTTGCCTGAAGAATACGCGGCTGCAGGCGGTTTTGACAAAAGTCGCGGGCGGTATCGGCCACCATACGTTCGTCATCTTGCAGCTGGTCATCCAGCATTAAAATATCATTCCAACAAGAAGCAGGTTGATTACTCATAAGGTTCCTCTGTGATGTATGTGGTGGCGATAGTGGCGGGTTGATTTGCGGGTATTTATAAATGATGCAAGGGTAAAGCGGTAGAATACTTGATTTGTTCCATCGCAAAACTGGATGTTACATCGTTTAAATCTATACCCTTAACCAGCCGTTTATAGAAATAATCAAAACTGGTCATATCCTTAACCAGTACCTTCAATAAATAATCATATTCGCCGCTCATGCGGTAGAACTCTACGACTTCATAAAAACCTTCGACATGCCTGGCAAACTGTTCTAACCATTTGCCATCATGGCGCGCAGCTTTTACCTGTACAAAAACCGTGGTGGTCAATGCCAGCCGGCTGGCATCCAGTAGTGCCACTTTTTTCGTTACGATACCATTTTGCTGAAGCCGCTGAATTCGACGCCAGCAAGGAGTTGTAGTTAACCCCACCTGTTCAGCCACCTCTGTTACCGACAGATCAGCATTGGTTTGCAACAAGCCCAGAATAGCGCGATCAATCTTATCAATAGAAATTTCTTTCATAAAATATCGAATAACAGCAAATTATTTGTTTTTGAGCATAAATCGCCCAGCCTATTTAAGCAAATTTTGTAAGCACACTCTGCCACACTGGTTCTTATCAGAAGTCACCGGAACACCCTTATGAATATTGACCGACACAGCATGCCCCCAGCCCGCATCTATGACAATATCACGCAAACTATTGGTCATACTCCGCTAATTTATTTACACCGCCTGGCTCGTAAGTATCAATGGGTTACCACACCGATGGTAAAGGTAGAATATTTTAATCCTGCCGGTTCGATAAAAGACCGCCCTGCCCTGGCGATGCTAAAACAACTGATGAACAGCGCCGCGTTTAATCAAGACACCCAAATTATTGAAGCGTCATCTGGCAATAACGGAGTGGCCTGTGCCTGGCTTGGAGCGCTCTATGATATTAAGGTGACTATTGTTATCCCTGAGCATATGTCGATAGAGCGTCAGCGTTTGATTCGTCATTATGGTGCGGATGTTATTACTACCCCAAAACAGTTGGGTACCAAGGGCGCTATTGATAAAGCCCGGCAACTGGTATTACACACCCCCGGTGCGGTGGCGCTGGACCAGTTTGCAAACCCAGCGAATGTAAAAGCTCATGCTCAAACCACAGCTCAGGAGTTATTGCACGATACCGCCGGACAAATTGATGTGCTGGTGGCAGGAATAGGCACCGGTGGCACCATAACCGGACTGGCTCAGACCATAAAACAGCAATGTCCTGCTTTAAAAGTAATTGGAATAGAGCCGGCTCGCTGTCCGGTATTAAGTGAAAAGCGCAGTGGGGTACATAATATTCAGGGCTTAAGTTCAGGGCATATACCGGATATTCTGGATCCGCACTGCATTGATAAAATAATGACGGTAGAAGACGATGATGCCATTGGGTTTGCGCGCTTGCTGGCTACTTGTGAAGGTCTGGCGGTAGGTATTTCATCGGGCGCAGCTATGCATGCCACTGCAAAGCTGTGCCAGCTAGCCGAATATCGCAGTAAAAAAATAGTGACCATTTTGCCTGACGGCGCTGAGCGTTATTTTTCTACTGAACTGTTTGTAAATTCGTCCGATAGCCAAGCGGACGACTAACGGGTTTAAGGCATAATGTCGGTAGTCAGCCACCACGGTTGCGCAAAAGATACCTGCGCAGCGGGTATCTCGAATTCATAGGGCGGCTCGAATGTTTGCCAAAAACCGGCCCGCAGGTCGGGATTATGAATTGTTAGTAGTCCGTCATTCTGATAGCGGCGTAGCACAGTATTGTATGCTTCAACAGGAAATAACGGCTTACGGGGAGTAAACACCACCGCACCGCCGTGCTGCTGATACAGGGCTTTGTCTACCTGCCATGAGCCTACCTGCTGACGAGCCACTTTGTGTAAGTCAGTTGTTTCAGATGATGAAGCAACAGAAGTGCGAAATCGCTCGGTGAATTGCCTGGCAAGTTGAAGATCAGTCGTAATACCCTGTTTATCAGCATAATCCTTTAACACGGTATCGACGATAATCTGGGTCAGCTGGTGCTGACGAAAACCCACCAACGCTACTTCTTTGCTGACACTGGCATTATGCGTCATATTTTTAAGCTCTTTTTGATCTGGGCTTATCTGGCTAAGCTCAATCGTGTTTCCCAACACAACGGCCACTTCCTGCGCCCGTGGCGCGTGAGTGCATAACCCTAACCATAAAGTCCCTATTACAATTGCTACCTGCTGCAGACGCATGATGTCTTCTCCTATGATTTTGGTCAGCTGGCCATCGTGTTTGAGGCACTGCATACTAGTATCATAACCTGAAGTCGAATAAAAAAGCATCTATGCATAAATTGTATCTGGTCGCCGGACAGCCGGCCGTAGGTAAAACTACCTGGGCTGCAATATTGGCGCAGTCTACGCGCGCCTGTTTTATTGACATTGATACGCTGAGCGAGCCGATAGTCCGGGCTGGACTGGGGCTTGGTGGCATGCCGATGGACGACCGCGATAGCCTGCAATACAAGCAAACCTTTCGTGAGCCGATATATCAAGCCATGTGGCAAACTGCCCGACAAAACCTGCCCCACGTGCCGGTTGTTATGTGCGCCCCTTTTACTAAAGAGTTACAGCAACCTGACTGGCTGCAGCAAATAGAGCAACAAATACAGTGTAGGGTGACGGTTTTTTGGTTATATGCCAGTGAGACAACAATAAAGCGCCGGATGCAAAAAAGGGGAAATAAACGGGATTTGGCTAAACTGGCTACGTGGGGACAATACCAGTCTTATTTCGAGGTGATGCCACAGTGCCGACACATTGCGGTTAACTGTGACAAATAAAAAACAGCAGTCAGATGACTGCTGTTTTTAGGAATACTTAGATAGCATTCACGTTGGCAGCCTGCAGACCTTTCTGACCTTGCTCAACTTCAAACTCAACGCGTTGACCTTCGTTAAGAGTCTTGTAGCCTTCTGAAACGATAGCACGGAAATGAACAAAAACGTCCTTATCACCGCTATCCTGAGTTAGAAAACCATAACCTTTATCAGCGTTAAACCACTTAACGGTACCTGTAACTTTTGACATGTAGACCTCAAAAAATCTCTATTAACATCGCTTTCGCGTATAACTAACCGTCTTTAAACTTGACGAGTTTATTTGGGTCTTACTTTAGAATGAACAAACCACTAACTGCAAATCACAGGCGTAACTTGAGTATTTATACATCAACGCAGAAACAAATATAAACACGTCTGGTTAAAGACTTTGGCTAAAACAGCCAAGAACACTATAACAGGTATTTTTATAATTAACACATAAATAGCAAGTAAAAAGTTAAAATTTGTACAACTTTAAGGGCACTATTTGCGGCCTTATTATTGTAACTCCCGATGACCCTTTCGCCACGACTGCAACCAGCAGCCTACACCAGTACCGGCACTTAGCGCCGGAAATATCCAATGCATTTCGTAAACGGGTAATATCGCCGCCACTATAATAAAAGTGGCGCCCACAACACCGTAATGGGCTGCCCGGGTTGCATGAATTTGCATTTGAATAAGATGCTGATGCTCTCGGCGCTGTCGAATAGGCAAAGCTTTAAGTTGCACCATACTGTCGTGCAACAAATCGGGCATGTCTGGCATTTTTTCTGACCAGTACGGCAAATTAGCTTTTACTTTTTTTAGCATAGCTTTAACGCCAATTTGCTCCTGCATCCAGTTTTCTAAGAACGGCTTGGCGGTTTTCCATAGGTCTAGTTGTGGGTACAGCTGTCGGCCCAGACCTTCAATGTACAACAATGTTTTTTGCAGCAATACCAGTTGCGGCTGTACCACCATATTAAAACGTCGGGCAGTATTAAACAGCTGCAGCAAAACATTACCAAATGAAATCTCGGCCAGCGGTTTTTGAAAAATGGGTTCGCATACAGTGCGAATCGCCATTTCAAATTCGTCAATATTGGTGTCGGGCGGCACCCAGCCTGAATCGGCATGTAGCTGTGCGACCTTGCGATAATCGCGATTAAAAAATGCCACAAAGTTTTCTGCAAGGTACCGTTTGTCTTCTTTATTCAGCGTACCGACAATACCAAAGTCAATGGCGATATACTTGGGTTCATCAGGGGTCTCAGGCGATACAAAAATATTGCCTGGGTGCATATCTGCATGAAAAAAGCTGTCGCGGAATACCTGTGTAAAAAACACTTCTACCCCCCGTTCAGCCAACAACTTCATATTGGTCTTTTGCGCCAGTAAAGCATCAATATTTGAGACCGGTATGCCGTAAATACGCTCCATTACCAGCACATTGTGGCGGCACAGCTCACTGTAAATTTTAGGAATATACAGAGCATCCGAGCCTTCAAAATTACGACGTAGCTGAATACCATTGGCTGATTCACGCAATAGATCAAGCTCGTCGACCAGTGTTTTTTGATACTCGGTAACCACTTCTACCGGACGCAGACGTTTACCGTCAGGCAGCCATTTTTGCAAAACCTGAGCTAAGGTGAACAACAGATCCATGTCGGCTTCGATGGTTTTACGAATATCAGGTCGCAGTACCTTAACCACCACATTGCTACCATTGCTGTGAAGCTTTGCCGCGTGCACCTGTGCTATAGAGGCTGAGGCTAATGGGTCTACCTGAAATTCGCTGAACAACTCATTTAAATCGGTAAGCCCCAAAGCCTCTCGAATAATGATCTGAGCCTGGTCAGAAGGAAACGGCGCAACTTTATCCTGTAATCGGGCAAGTTGATTGGCAATAGCCGGATGCAATAAGTCACGACGGGTCGACAGCATTTGTCCGAATTTAATAAATACCGGCCCC
This sequence comes from Alteromonas lipotrueiana, assembly GCF_019249245.1. Taxonomy (GTDB): domain Bacteria; phylum Pseudomonadota; class Gammaproteobacteria; order Enterobacterales; family Alteromonadaceae; genus Alteromonas; species Alteromonas lipotrueiana. The sequence continues at coordinate 55,338 of NZ_JAESDK010000016.1, forward strand.
AGCGACTGCAGCGCCAGAGTAATGCGTTCGCCTGCAGTTTCATGCTTATACTGGTTGTTTATCCAGAAAACACATTTGCGCAGGGCTCTGGCGTACCAGGGCATCCAGCGATCAGGAATCAGCTCATCTAAGCCGTGCTGTAACAGCACCTTGTTGATTTGGTACAATCGGAAAATTCGCATAACCAAATATAATTACTGCTCTTTGTCTAATGCGTTAAGGCGGGCCTCAAAACGCTGAATGTCGTCGCGTAAAATGCTCACTTCGTCACTAAAGTGCAACATAGCTAACTTACCAACCCCAATGGGTTTTTCTTCGGTTATGGTGTTTGTTATGCCAGCGCGGGTGCGCCCTAAAACTTGCATCAGGCTCTGTTTGAACTTTTCAGCACTACTAAACGCCTGATGGGCGGCAATATCGCCGATATAGTCAGACAACCATTCTTCAGGATCAGTATCCAGTTGCCCGAACAAAGCGGCTACTTTTTGTGCAATGCTTAATTCACCGTCTAAATCTAATGCTTGTTGACGGATAAGCTGAGTCAGCTGGCTGGTTTGGGTAAGTTTAGGCAACACACTGACTGAAGTGCGAATACAACAAGTGTGAGTGTCTATATCTGCCACTACTTCAGGGTGCGACCGGGGTTCGGTATGGATATCCACCCGCTTAGAAAATATCAGCGTAAGCCCGGCAGGCAGTTCATCTAAAAACAGCACCAGTCGCTGACCTTCTAATGCCGCCAACCGACCCGCACTATCTTCATCCAGTGTCAGTATTCGGTTGACTGCAGCTTCGGCAGTGGCCGTAAACAATGCGCTTGCTGGCATTAAAATTTGTATCCCCGATGCAGCGCTACTATGCCGCCGGTCAGATTACTGTAGTCGCATTGCTCAAAGCCGGCCTGCTCAAACATTCCTTTAAGCGTCTCCTGGTCAGGGTGCATGCGAATGCTTTCAGCCAGATAACGATAGCTTTCTTCATCGTTTGCCACTACCTGCCCCATACGCGGCAAAATATGAAAAGAATAGATATCGTACAGCTTTGATAAGTGCTCTGATGCGGGTTTTGAGAATTCCAGTACCAACAGACGCCCACCCGGTTTTAACACCCGGTAGATTGAATCCAGTGCGTTTTGTTTTTCGGTCACATTGCGCAGGCCAAATGCCATAGTGACAACATCAAAAGTGTTGTCGGGGAACGGCAGGCTTTCGGCGTCAGCCTGAACATAATCAATGTTACTTACCAGGCCTTTATCACGCAATTTATCGCGGCCAACTTTAAGCATCGACAAATTAATATCAGCCAGTGTTACTGAACCGGTAGGGCCTACCATGCGTGAAAATTTTGCAGTCAGATCGCCGGTACCACCAGCAATATCCAGAACCTTATGACCGGCTCTTACTCCGGAACAATCAATGGTATAGCGCTTCCACAACCGATGTACGCCTAACGACATAAGGTCGTTCATCACATCATACTTGGCGGCGACCGAATCAAATACATTGGCAACCAGCGATGCTTTTTGCGATTTATCGACCTGTTTAAAACCAAAGTGGGTCTGTTGACCGGGTGAATTCTCAGGCGCCGGAGATGTCGTATCTGAGTCGCTCATACCATTCCTGTTACGTATTCAATCATGGTTCGAAGTGTACCCAATAAAGGCAGCTAGCAACAGCCATTTAGGGTTAAATTCCTGCTAACTAACCCGATGACACTGTGGCAAAGAACAAGGCCCAAAATACAACATCGGCTTTACCTGTTAGCGATTAGCCCGGTTTGTACCCCAGCTATAAGACAGAATCTGGCTAATTTGTGTAAGCGAGCGGCCGCTCTCCTGATGCCAGTTGTCGAACTGATTATTAATAGCGGCCAGACTACGTTTGCTGCTTATTCCGCCATCAAACACCTCGTGCTTGCGCAAATAATCTTCGTTATCTTGCGACAACAAAAAGGTATCTACGCCTAAGGCACGCAACATGTAAGGCCCGGTATTTCCACCTAGCCGGGCGCCATGCTGTTTTAGCCTTAACCACAATTGAGTAATTTCAGCAGCCTTAAAGCCAGCAACAAACTTTCCGAAACTACCGTGCTCGTGACGCACATCCGCAATCATCAAGGCATTGGCGCGCACCGTCATTACCTTTTTATAGTTTCTGACTATGCGCTTGTCGGTGGCTTTTTGTTCAAGCATTTCATCGGGCATTAACAGCACCTTTTCTACATCGAAGCCAAAAAAAGTGTCTTCGAAAGCGGGCCATTTTTGTTCAATGACCCGCCATACAAACCCTGACTGAAATACCTTTTTGGTCATTGCAGATAAAAACCGGTCGTCGGGTATACCCGCTACCTGCGCCGCGGAAAGCGGCTGGCTAAGAAGCCGCTCCAGACCCGCTTTGCCACCTTTGCGTTCACAGGCGCGCCGGTAAATTACCTCAAAAGACTCTACGCTCATGCCGCTTTAATGCCACTGTGACGTAATAGCGCTTCGACATTCGGCTCGCGTCCACGAAACGCCACAAACAAGTCCATTGGTTCGCGACTGCCGCCCATCTCCAGAATATTATGTAAAAAGGCCTTGCCGGTATCGCGGTTAAAAATACCGTCCTCTTCAAATTTACTAAAAGCATCTGCCGAGAGCACTTCAGCCCATTTGTAGCTGTAATACCCTGCTGCATAGCCACCCGCAAAGATATGCCCAAAGCTATTTTGAAAACGATTAAACTCAGGCGGCACAATAACTGCGACTTTCTGGCGTACTTTGTCCAGTTCAGCCTGCACATCAACCTGCTCACCTTCTTGCTGATGTAAATTGAAGTCAAACAAACTGAACTCTAGCTGACGAACCATCTGCATTGCCGACTGAAAGTCTCTGGCAGCAAGCATCCGATCCAGTAATTCTTCAGGCAGCGGATCGCCGGTTTCATAATGCCCGGAAATGAAATTAAGCGCTTCTTCTTCCCAACACCAGTTTTCTAAAAATTGACTCGGCAGCTCTACCGCGTCCCACGGCACGCCATTAACTCCTGACACCCCGGCCACGGTCATTTTGGTGAGCATATGATGCAGCCCGTGTCCGAACTCATGAAATAAAGTGACGACTTCGTCATGAGTAAACAGCGCAGGGGTATCGCCAACCGGTCCGTTGAAGTTACAGGTCAGATAAGCCACCGGCAACTGCATCTCACCGTCTTTTTGTTCGCGACGCACCCGGCATTCGTCCATCCAGGCACCGCCTCGTTTATTAGCCCGGGCGTACAGATCAAGATAGAAACTGCCGCGCAATGCATCGGCGTTATCGGTGATCGTAAAATAGCGCACATCATCGTGCCAGGTATCAATACCCGGCTGCTCGATAATTTTCAAACCATACAACCGCTGAACCGTTTCAAACAAGCCGTGCAATACTCGTTCTTCAGGAAAATACGGACGCAGCATTTCATCTGAAATCGTGTATTTCTCCTGCTTTAGCTTTTCGCTGTAATACGGTACATCCCAGGCTTCTAGTGCCTCGACCTGGTGCTGCTGCGCAGCATATTGTTTTACTTCGTCTAAATCGGCCTGAGCCTGAGGCAAAGAACGCGTCGCCAAATCCTCTAAAAAGCCTGTGACCTGTTCGGTAGAGCTGGCCATTTTGGTGGCTAATGAGCTTTCAGCATAATTATTAAAGCCCAACATTTTGGCAGACTCGGTGCGCAGGGCTAAAATTTCTTGAATAATAGCGGTGTTGTCCCACTTGCCTGCATTAGGCCCCTGATCTGAAGCCCGGGTTGCAAACGCCCGGTACATTTGTTCGCGTAGCGCGCGGTTATCGGCATACAACATTACCGGCAAATACGAAGGGATATCCAGGGTAAACAACCAGCCATCCAATTCTTTTTGCTTCGCGGCTTGCGCTGCCGCTGCCAGTGCTGATTCAGGCATACCCGCCAGCTCATCCTGGTCGGTAACATGTTTGGTCCACCCCATTGTGGCGTCCATAACATTGTTGCTGAACGTAGAGGATAACTCTGACAACCGGGCACTTATCTGCGCATAGCGTTTTTTTTGTTCCGCTGGCAACGCTACCCCTGACAACGTAAAGTCGCGAATGGTGTTATCAATGTATTTTTGACGTTGTTCATCCAGATTTTCAAATTCATCGCTTTTGCGCAAACGGGTATAGGCATCAAACAAGCCTTCGTGCTGGCCAACCCAGGTGCCGTACTCAGAAAGCAGCGGCAAGCAGCTATCGTGAGCTTCACGCAGTTCATCGCTGCTGACCACTGAATTCATATGTGACACTGGGGACCACATTTTGCTTAACCGATCATCCGCCTCTTCTACACGCAATACCACGTTTGCATAACTGTCGTCTTTAGAGCTGACAACCTCATCAATCGTTTTTTTACAATTGGCAATAGCCTGTTCAATTGCGGGTTTTATCTGTTCAGGGGTTATTTGAGAAAAAACAGGTAATCCGTCAACTTTTTCAATGGCTGGTTGTGTCATTAGACTCTCACTTTTTGTTCGTAGATATGACAAGAATGTAGGGCTGCCCAGTCACAAAAACAAGGCGTAACTTGCAAACCGGGTAGAATGAGTGTCTGGCTAAGCTTGTCTGCATCTTCAAAGACCCAATATCAAAGCTGCTGCGTAACCACCCGATAATGTGTATTAATTATTGTTCGTACAGATATTTTGAGTACTGTATCTAATCGTGCCAGACTATTTGTTTGACCCACCCTGAGTAAAACAGGAATCTCATGAAAGAATTTGATTATATTTGTATTGGCGGCGGTAGCGGAGGGATTGCGTCGGCAAACCGCGCTGCAAAACATGGCCAAAAAGTAGCCATGATTGAAGGCAACCTGGTTGGTGGCACTTGTGTGAATGTAGGGTGCGTCCCTAAAAAAGCCATGTGGTTTGGGGCTAATGTTGCCGAAGCTATTAATCGATATTCGGAAGATTACGGTTTTGACGTTACGTTAAACAAATTTAACTGGCCGGTGATGGTCGCTAACCGCCGTGCATACATTCAACGTATTCATGCTTCGTACGACAAAGTACTGGCTGCTAACGATATTACCTTAGTTCAGGGTTATGCGAAGTTTGTTGATGACAATACTATTGAGGTAAACGGTGAGCAGTACCGGGCACCACACATCACCGTAGCCGTAGGCGGTCATCCTCGGTTACCAGATATCCCTGGCGCTGAACATGGTATTGATTCAGATGGTTTCTTTGACCTGGAGCAACAACCCGAACGCGCTGTAGTCGTTGGCGCTGGTTATATTGCGGTAGAACTTGCCGGGGTTTTACACAGCCTTGGTACAAAAACCGACTTGGTCATACGTCACGATGCGCCTTTGCGTCACTTCGATCCTATTATCCATGAAACATTGGTAGAGGTCATTGAAAACGAAGGTCCAAAACTGCATAAACAATCCGGAGTTCAAAAAGTTGAAAAGCTGGATAATGGCGAGCTGGAAATTAAACTCATCAGCGGTGAAACGATTGTTACCGATTGCCTGATATGGGCTATCGGACGTGTACCCAGCACCGACAAACTGGCGTTGGAGAATACTTCAGTAGCGCTGGATGACCGTGGCTATATTGATGTAGATAAATATCAGAATACCCGTGCTGAAGGCATTTATGCCATTGGTGATATTACCGGCCAGGTTGAATTGACTCCGGTGGCAATTAAAGCTGGGCGATTACTAAGCGAACGCTTATTTAACGGTCAAAAAGACGCGCATTTGGATTATAACCTCATTCCTACGGTGGTCTTTTCGCACCCTGCTATTGGGACTATCGGACTGACCGAAGCCGAGGCGCGCGAGCAGTACCAGGAAGATGTAAAGGTCTATACCACGGCTTTTTCGGCCATGTTCACCGCTGTTACCCGTCACCGTCAGCCCACTAAAATGAAGCTGGTCTGTGTGGGTGAAGAAGAAAAGGTGGTTGGTCTGCATGGTATTGGGCATGGCATGGACGAAATTCTTCAGGGCTTCGCCGTGGCGATGAAAATGGGCGCCACAAAAGCCGACTTTGATGCTTGTGTGGCCATTCACCCCACCAGCGCTGAAGAGTTTGTCACCATGACGTAAGTGGGTATGCCTGTCGCTATTCATCAAGGGGTGGCGACAGGTTGGTATCTCAGCTTTACACTCCCCCCTGGCTTTGTCTTTTGCATTACGCACAGATAGCAGATAAGTTATTAGTTTTGACAATAATAACATACAGGGTTAACACACATGACCATGCCTTTTCGCCGCACTCTGCTGGCTTCTGCTTTAGGCTTATTAATAAGTGGAGCCGCTCAGGCGGCTTCTGATTCTGACCAACCTGCCTGGGACGTAACCGATCCTCCCTTCGATTTAAACGAAGTCACTATTTCTACCAATCAGACCACCTGGTCGAGCCTTTCGGTATCTCCCGATGGCAAGTACATGGTGTTTGATATGTTAGGCGATATATATCAGGTGCCTTTAGCTGGCGGCAAAGCCAAAGCTCTGACCGCAGATTTTGCCTGGAATATTGAACCGGCTATCTCACCTGATGGCAGCAAAATTGCGTTTATCTCTGATCGCGGTGGTATATCAAATGTTTGGGTGATGGATGCCAATGGCGGCAATTTGCGTCAGGTTTCTCAGGAAAAAAGCAATTTGGTGCACTCGCCCAAGTGGAGCCCGGACGGTCAGTATCTGGTCGCAACCAAGGGCATTATGTCTAGCCGCAGTATTCCTGCTGGTGAGATCTGGATGTATCACGTAGACGGCGGTGACGGTCTGCAGATAAAAGCGCGGGTTAACGGCGATGCTGACCAGCAAAATATTGCCGACCCGGTATTTTCTCACGACGGCAACTATCTCTATTACACCGAAAACACCGTGCCAGGCGCACAATTTGAATACAACCGCGATCCGTTGAAAGGTATTTTTGCCATCACTCGTTTTGACCGCGAAACTGGTGAAGAGACGCGGTTTATCAGTGGTACCGGGGGCGCAGTGGTTCCCACACCCTCGCCTGACGGCAAATACATTGCGTTTATTCGTCGGGTAAAAAGCAATACAGGTTTGTTTTTAAAAGACCTGACTACCGGCGAAGAAAAACCACTGACATTAGATTTAGAACGCGATATGCAAGAAGGGTTTGGCTCTGAAGGGTACTACGCTTACTTTGACTGGCTGCCTGACTCAAGTGCGTTAGTCTACTGGACCGGCGGTACCTTTCACAAAATTGATGTGGCCAGTCAGAAAATCCAGGATATTGAAATTACCGTCAATGCGACTAAGAAATATGCCGATGCGCTTCGTTATAAGGTAGAGGTAGCGCCCGACCAATTTGATGTAAAAATGATTCGTTGGTCGCAACAGTCACCCGATGGTAAAACCATGCTGTTTCAGGCATTAGGTAAACTGTATATCAAAGACAAAAAAACCGGCAAGGCGACGCGTTTAACCAGCCAAAACGAGCATGATGAGTATTATCCGCGTTATTCTAACGACGGCAAAAAAATTGTTTATACCACCTGGGATGATCAGAACCTGGGCGAGGTTCGCATTGTTGATGCCGATGGCAGCAATAGTAAGGTAATTACAAAGACGCCGGGGCATTTCATAGAGCCTGCCTTTTCTGGTGATGACAAACTGGTGGTTTACCGTAAATTCTCGGGCGGCTACTTGTTAGATCCTAAGTATTCGCTTGAACCTGGGCTGTATATTGCCGATCTTGAGTCTGACACGCATACCAAAATTACTGCCTCAGGCCATAATGCGCATTTCGCCGGTGATAATAACCGTGTGTACTTTACTGAATCGGTTGGCGGAACCCCCTACCCTGAAACCCAGTTAAGCAGTGTTAATTTATCAGGCAATGACAAGCGCGTTCATTTATACGGGGCTGATAAAATCAGTGAATACCGGCTCTCCCCTGATAAAAAATGGGTAGCCTTTGTACATCAGTTCAAAACCTATATCGCGCCATACATTGATAACGGCAAAAAGGTAACATTAGGTCCTGATATGACCTCGTTACCGGTGACTCAGTTGTCGAACCGGGCGGGCGAATATTTTACCTGGCAGCCAGACAGCAGTGCGATAGGCTGGTTTCATGGGCCGTATTACTATGAACAAAACATTAATCAGGCTTTACAAGCTAAAGAAGACAAAGCTGCAGAGTTAGCCGAAAACTCAGTCACCAATTTATCGTTTAAAGCCGAAACAGACAAACCTTCAGGGCTCAAAGCGTTGGTGGGCGGTAAAGTGGTGACTATGCGTAACGCTGATAACGGTGAAGAAGTCATTGAAGACGGTGTGATTATTATCAAAGATAACCGCATTGTTGAGGTGGGTAAGCGCGACCAGGTGAGCATTCCAGATGATGCAATGCGGGTCGATACTACCGGCAAAACAATTGTTCCGGGGTTTGTTGATGCGCACGCCCATGGTTCACAGGGACGAAATGAAATTATCCCGCAACAAAACTGGAGTCAGTATTCAAATGTTGCCTTTGGGGTAACCACCATTCACGATCCGTCTAACGACACCACCGAAGTATTCGCTGCAGCCGAACTACAGCGTAGTGGCGATATCGTCGCCCCCCGTATTTACTCTACCGGGGCCATATTATACGGCGCCGAAGCTCTGGGTTATAAAGCTATTATCAATAACTATGATGATGCTTACTTTCATGTACAAAGGTTAAAAGAAGCCGGTGCAATTTCGGTCAAGAGCTACAACCAGCCAGCCCGAAGTCAGCGTCAGCAAGTGTTGTGGGCCGCCAGTAAGCAGGAAATGATGGTTGTACCTGAAGGCGGAGGTAAGCTACAGCAAAACCTGTCAATGTTGGTAGATGGTCATACCGGGCTAGAGCATAGTTTACCCATTGAGCGCGGGTACAGTGATGTAACCCAGCTATGGAAAGCCACCGAGTTTGGCTACACACCTACCTTTGTGGTGTCTTATGGCGGCATGATGGGTGAAGAGTATATGTACGATCGTACCGAGGTGTGGAAGAATCCACGTTTGCTACGTTATACTCCCTCGTTTTTACTCGACTCACGGGCCATTCGTCGGCCAACGGCCCCTGACAGCGAATACAACCATCAGGCCGTGGCCCAGTACGCGAAAACCCTGCGTGATAATGGGGTAAGTGTGCATATTGGTGCCCATGGCCAGCGTGAAGGTCTGGCGGCACATTGGGAGATGTGGTTGATGGAGCAAGGCGGTTTTACGCCCTTTGAGGCACTGCGTGCCGCCACCATTGATGGTGCCCGTCATTTGGGGATGGCTGGCGACATCGGTAGCATTGAAAAGGGCAAACTGGCTGATATGGTAGTAATTGACGGCGATGTACTAAGTGACCTCAAGCGTAGTGAGTATGTCGAATATACCGTGCTGAACGGGCGCATTTTTGAAGCTGCAACGATGAACGAGCTGGGTAAAAATACCACTCGCCAACCGTTTTTCTTTGAAAATGACAATAAAACCTTTATGCCTGAATCAACCAGCCAGGCGCTTGAACAAAAAACACATAAATATCACTGGCAACATAAGTAAAACCTTCGCGGCAGTTAACCCTTAACTGCCGCTTTCTTTATTCAAGTCATAACATCATCAATATTTTTATCATTGCCTTTCTCATTTGGCTCAGGCTGTGGTTCTCTGGTTCACATTTTTGATACCGGGCGCCCCTGGCTCTTCGTACACCCTCTTTAACCCTAACCATTAATTTTCGGCCATTCTTATCATTATTCGGACATCGTCAAGCTTTATGCGGGCTTTAGAGCAGTTAGTCCTGCCTATAAAAGCAGCTCCCTACCGCTTTGAGTAATCTTTTTATCGTCAGTTAACACCAATGACACAGTCAGGGAACGCTACTTTTCACGTCACGGATTGATTCGCTGTATGAAAAGGTAGCCGGTTTGCAAATAGCACAGTTGGGCAGGCAGGTATCACGGAGAATAAGATGCCATGGAGACCAAACTGTCATAGGGAATATGACGCTGTGCTGTTTGACAAATCTGCCTGAGGCAACATTTGGCTTTCACGGATTTTGAGAATAATAATGAGAAACGGATTGTTCAGACCCCAGGCTTTGGCTGCACAGGGCCCAAGATTACATGGCAGTGTATTCATACAACCCTCAATTAAACTCGGCCTTATTGCTACAGCAATAGTGGTGTGGAGCGCCACGGCGGTTATCTACCTGAGTAATGCGCAGTACAGCCGACAAGCTACCGTAAGAGGTTGGCTAGAGCCCCCGACCGGCATTATCAAAGTTTATCCTGACCAATCTGGCAGCACCATTAAAGCGGTACTGGTAAAAGAAGGCCAGCAAGTTAGTCGCGGCGATGTACTGGTAGCAATGTCTCTGCATCATAGTTTATCCGATGGCCGGGTCGCCCAGCAGTCACTAGAGTTTGAATATCAACAGCAATTGCGTGAACTCACTCAGCAAATAGCGCAGACAAAAGCTCTCTTCGAGCGTAATAAAAAGAGTATTCAACAAAATATTACCGCGTTAACGGCTGATGAACAGCGCATGCTACAGCTATGTAGATTAGCCCAAACGCAACTTAGTTTAGCCGAGGCTCAGTACTTAAGACTCGAGCCACTAAAAGGTACTCATATTGCCGCGCGCGAAGTTGATACCGCCTATGCCCGGCAGCTTTCCGCGCAACAGGCCCAGGGCGACAAACAACAAGCTTTGGCAGCCATCACCTATTCGATAACGCAACAGCAACAGGCCTTGCAAACTCTACCTTTAGAGCAAAAAAACGCGCTATCGGCACTAAACCAGCGCCGCAGCGAAATTCGCCAACAGCTGGTCACCTTACAGTCACAATCACAGCGGGTGCTGCGCGCCAGTCGCTCCGGTGTGGTTAGCAACGTCATGGCAACGGTTGGACACTCACCGTCTCCAGACAAACCTTTATTAACCCTGGAACCGCTTGACCAGCATGTTCGGGCGCGATTTGCGATTCCGGTTAGTGCTGCCGGGTTTGTGCAGCAAGGTCAGCAATTGGCCATACGTTACGATGCTTATCCGTATCAAAAGTTTGGCTTACACCAAGCGGTAATAACGACGCTATCAAGCGCCGCTATGTTGCCCGGCGATATTGAAGCGGGAGCAGCGCCCCTTCAGGAGCCGGTTTATATGGCCGAAGCCACCCTGGATGAACAGCAGCTCAACGCCTACGGAAGCTCGGTCGCGCTAAAGTCGGGAATGACTTTCACTGCCGATATATCCCTGGGCGAACGCAGTTTGCTTGAATGGCTATTAGAACCTTTGTTGTCTTTATCCGGCAGGGTCACAGCATGAACGCTTTATTAACCCTGCCCTTACAAGCTCGTTGGTCGGCCAAGTGCAAAGTACCGCAAATTTTTCAGGCAGAGATGGCCGAATGCGGACTAGCCTGTTTGTGCATGGTGAGCCAGCACTTTGGCAATACCATAGATCTGGCGGTGCTACGTCAGCGCTTTGGAGCATCGGGCCGCGGGTTAACGTTAAAAGATTTAATGGCCGTCGCTGCGCAGATCAATTTAAGTGCGCGAGCTTTAAAAATTGAGCCCGAGCAGCTCAAAGAGCTAAGTTTACCGGCCATATTACACTGGGATATGCAGCATTTTGTAGTTTTGACCCAGGTAACCCGACTCGGCATTTACATTAACGACCCAGCAACCGGACAGCGTTTTTTAACGTACGCACAAGCCGACTCGCATCTTACCGGAGTAGCTTTAGAGCTGAATTACGCTGGAACTTATCAGGCTCCTGAGACGGCCCCACGCTTGACCTTGAGCCATTTTTGGCAACGTGCCAGTGGGCTTAAGCGTAGCCTCTCTATTTTGTTTACCTTATCAGTACTGTTACAGCTGTTCGCTTTAGCAAGCCCTTACTACATGCAAACAGTGGTGGACGATGTTCTTTTGCGCCACTCCGATCATTTGCTAACCATACTGGCGTTGGGTTTCGGTTTGTTACTGCTAATTGAAAGCGCCACCACCGGTGTACGGAAGTGGCTGATATTGTCGCTGTCCAGTCGCTTGCAAGGCCAGATGTCGGCCAATCTTTTTCACCACTTACTGCACCTGCCTGCCGACTTTTTTAGCCGTCGTCATCTGGGCGATGTTGTATCGCGCTTTGGTTGTCTGGCCCATGTGCGTGAACAACTTACCACCGGCCTGGTTACTGCGCTGCTGGATGGATTAATGACCCTGGTGATGCTGATAGTTATGTGGCTTTACTCGCCCACTTTAACGGTGGTTGTCGTAATTAGTGTGGGTTTGTATATCGTGCTGCGCTGGTTAACGTTTGGACGAATCAAAAATATCAGTGCCGAGCGCTTGCATCATAGTGCGACCGAACAAGGTCACTTTTTAGAAACGATTCGTTCAATACAGGCGGTTAAACAATTCAACTATCAGGCCCTTCGTCACAATCAGTGGCAAAATCTTTTGGTTAAGGTGATCAATACAGATATTCGACTGGGCAAAACCGACATTATACTTTCTGGTGCTAATCAGGTGATTTTCGGGATGCAAAACCTCCTCGTTATCTACCTTGGCGCTCAGGCGGTCATGGGCAATGTTTTTACAGTAGGAATGCTTTACGCTTTTATTAGCTACAAAACCCAATTTACCAGTGCCTGCGATAATTTAATTACTCAGCTCATTCAGCTAAAACTACTTCGCGTACATCTGGACCGTCTTTCAGATCTGGTTTTCAGCCAGCCCGAAACACTTAATTACGACAACACCAGCTCGCCACATACCCCCGCGGCCCTGTGTGTGACCCAATTGACCTATCGCTTTAGCGCCTTAAGTGCGCCGTTGTTCCAAAATATTAATATGACCATTGCTGCCGGGCAAACCATTGCCATTATTGGCCCTAGCGGAGCCGGCAAAAGCACCTTTCTAAAGTGTCTTATGGGCTTGGTAAAGCCCGATGAAGGCACTGTTCATTACGCAGGACAAGCGGTGCATAGCAGCGTGAGCTTTCGAAAAGTGAGCGCCGCGGTGTTACAAGACGATACCTGCTTAAATGGAACACTTCTGGACAACATTACCGGTTTTGATGATAGCCCAGATATGGCCCGTCTTCGCCAGGCTGCGCATATGGCCTGCCTGGATCAAGAAATTGAACGCATGCCGATGCAATATCAAACCCTGGTGGGCGATATGGGCAGCGCGCTTAGTGGTGGCCAGTTACAAAGGTTGTTTTTGGCCCGTGCCCTGTATCGCCAGCCCGCAATATTATTTCTGGATGAAGCAAGCAGCCATCTGGATTTAGCCAATGAAGCCCGTATTAATCAACATCTCAAAGCCATGTCTATAACCCGAATTATCGTTGCTCACCGGCCGCAAACTATTGCTCTGGCTGATGCAATTTTTATCCTGGAAAACGGTAGCCTGACCCAAGTGGCCAATACTGAGCAGGATGTATTTGTGCCCTTAACCCCGTCTCAAGGAGAGACACATGACTAGCATCACCAACACCTGTAGTTACCACATTCGTTTATCAAGCCTGTCAAAACGCGAACACCAGGTCGCATTAAAAATACTTGAAGGATTATCTAATAAAAGTATTGCGGCGCATTTGTTTATTAGCGAACGAACAGTGAAATTTCACTGCGCTAATATTTACCGAAAATTGGAAATTCGTAATCGGTCAGCCTTAATGGCCAGTTATTTCCGTTATTTGTATCAGCCTAAAGAAACCACGGTAGCGAATGGCTGATACATATCCCTATGGCTGTGAATACCGCAGCCAACCTCTAAAAATCAAGGAAAGATCATGAATAAAAACCATCAAAATTGTTCCAACACTACATCAAACAATCAGCTTGCGCCTGCTTTACTGGTTCAGGTAGCCGGCGCCGGTACCCAGGCTTTAGGTGATGAAGGGACGCCTTTTGTTACTGTGAAGCCCCGGCCCGAGTTTACTCAGGCTTTGGGTGAAGATGGAGGCAACCTGCCCGACCCTGTGTTTTGGTAATATCAGGATAAACGGCGTTGCAAGACGTCGTTTTTTATCAACTTCCGGACGCAATAATTTATGCTTCATACTGTATTAATTTTAGGCGCAATAAAAACCTCTGAAGTTCAGCATTTGATGTCACACCTGAGCCAGCATACCCATCGCATACTGTTATTAGATACCCGGTGCTTTGGCAGCGATAATTTTATCAGCTGGGACCCGGTAACAGCACAAGGGTATCTGCACATTCATAATGAAGATATTGCATTTAGTCAGATTCACAGCGTATTTTGGGATCACCTTTATCCGTTCACAAGCAATAATGGTGACACTACGGCTTCATCACAAAAGCACAATGATAAATACAGCTTGTTAGAAGTGCTGTTGCTACAGCCTCATATTCGATGGTTCAACAGTGTAGCAGTTATACGCTCACACAAATGTAAGCCTTGGCAGTTAGCGGCTGCAGCGCAATGTGAGTTATTGATCCCAGAAACCTGTATTGGTAATCATCCAGACCAACTACGCCTGTTTTTGCACAAACACACTCAGGTAGCAGTTAAGCCGGTACATGGCGGCCGATTTACTTATCGTCTGAACCACAACGATCAACATGCTATAGATGCGCTTTGTGACGGCTATGATGAACCCAAAACTCTTCAGCAATATATAGGCGGCACTAATATACGTAGCTATTTTATTGATAACTACTGCTTTAGCGGCGAGTTACAGTCAGCTTATGTCGATTTTCGCGAAGACTTATACACCCGCTATCTACCTCACATGCTTCCTGACCAACAGGCGCAGCGAGCACGTAATCTTATGCAAAAGCTTGGTATGCGCTGGGGCGCCATCGACTGGCGACTTGATGAGTACGGCCGCTATTATTTTTTAGAAATAAACCCGGCGCCGCGATTTGAGTACTTTGAGGCAATGAGCCAGTTGCCTATTGCCGCCACTCTTTCCAGACGACTATGTTCAATGGCATAAAAAAGCCGCTGTAGGTTCAGCGGCTTCAGGTCATATCAGCTTAGTCTTTATTATAAAATAAAACGACTAAGATCTTCGTTGTCTACCAGGGTATCCAGGTGCTCATTGACGTAGTCGGCATCAATGGTGTACGACTCGCCGCTTTTTTCTGACGCCTCGTAAGAGATATCTTCCATTAAACGCTCCAATACCGTGTGCAGACGGCGGGCGCCGATGTTTTCTATGCGCTCATTAACCTGCCAGGCTGCTTCGGCAATTCGCTGAATTCCTGACTCGACAAAGTTGATGGTAACGCCTTCAGTTTTCATCAATGCGCAGTATTGTTCACACAACGATGCATTGGGTTCGGTTAAAATACGTTTAAAGTCTTCAACCTTCAGTGCAGACAATTCAACACGTATCGGTAGACGCCCCTGCAACTCAGGGATAAGGTCAGAGGGCTTGCTCATTTGAAACGCACCCGAGGCGATAAACAACATGTGGTCAGTGCGCACCATACCGTGCTTAGTGGATACCGTAGAACCTTCTACCAATGGCAGCAGGTCTCGTTGTACCCCTTCACGCGACACATCGCCTGAATTATTACCTTCGCGCTTACAAATTTTGTCAATTTCATCAACAAATACAATACCGTGCTGTTCGACTGACTCAATTGCTTTTTCTTTTAAGTCTTCCTGATTTACCAGCCGGGCCGCTTCTTCCTCAATTAAGGCTTTAAACGCATCCTTAATTTTCATTTTTTTCTTTTTGGTAGTTTGCGACCCCGACAAATTCTGGAACATACCCTGCAGCTGGTTGGTCATCTCTTCCATGCCAGGGGGCGCCATAATTTCAACACCCATTTGCGACTGCGCTAAATCAATCTCAATTTCTTTATCGTCAAGCTCGCCCTGACGCAGTTTTTTACGAAAGTTCTGACGTGTACCGCGGTCTTCAACATCTTCCTTTTTGCCCCACTTGTCTTCTGGTGGTGGCAGTAATACATCTAAAATACGATCTTCAGCGGCTTCTTCAGCGCGGTACCGTACTTTGGTCATTTCCTGCTCTTTGGTCATCTTCACCGCAATGTCGACCAGATCGCGAATAATAGTTTCGACTTCTTTGCCTACATAACCCACCTCAGTGAACTTAGTGGCTTCAACCTTAATAAACGGCGCATTGGCCAGTTTTGCAAGCCGACGGGCAATTTCAGTTTTACCCACACCGGTAGGTCCAATCATCAGAATATTTTTGGGGGTTACTTCCTGACGTAGTTCATCAGGTAATTGCATACGGCGCCAGCGGTTACGCAAAGCAATAGAGACTGCACGCTTCGCATCTTTTTGGCCAATAATATGGTTGTCCAGCTCGTGGACAATTTCTCTGGGAGTCATCTCAGACATGAATAAACCTTTTTTAAAAAGCCGGTCTGTTTACACAAACCAGCATTGAATATGTGTAAGTAGCGAACCTAGTAATCGAGAACTTCAACAGCCTGATTGTGGTTGGTGAAAACGCATATATCACCGGCTATCGTCAGGCTTTTTTCAGCAATTTCTTTCGCGCTAAGCTCACTGTTTCCTAGCAGCGCGGTAGCCGCCGACTGGGCGTAGGGGCCGCCTGAACCTATGGCAATCAGATCTTGTTCTGGTTGCACCACATCCCCATTGCCGGTAATGATAAGCGAGGCGGTTTCATCTGCTACCGCAAGCAGCGCTTCAAGGCGACGCAAGGCACGGTCGGTGCGCCAGTCTTTAGCAAGCTCGACCGCAGCTCGGGTAAGATGCCCCTGATGCGTTTCTAATTTAGATTCAAACCGTTCGAACAAGGTAAACGCATCGGCAGTACCACCAGCAAAACCAGCCAGTACTTTGTCGTTGTAAAGCCGACGAACTTTTCGAGCATTTCCTTTCATCACCGTATTGCCCAAAGAAACCTGACCATCACCAGCCATTACTACCTGATTATTTCGTCTTACTGATACGATTGTTGTCACTGTTATCCCCGTTGGTTGGGCGAGTTTGCCGTGTTTCAGGCAACGCAATTTAACTAGATGATAACTAAGTGGGGGATGGCCTATAAATTTCAAGGCTTAGGTAAGGCATTGCCTGCTTAATAGGCGGTCAGATGACTATTGAACAGGCAATGTTAAGCGAATCTATACCGACCAGGTCAATATGATGCACGTGGTAATATTGATTTTGCGGAGCGTGTGCTTAGCACGTTCCGCATCGCGTTTGGTTTGCAGTGGCCCTAAGATAACCCGAAACCAGTTACCATTACTGCCGCTGCTGTCGCGTATTTGGGCTTCAAGTCCCTGAAACGCAATTTTGGCTTTCATTTCTTCTGCCTGGGGGCGAGTTCTGAAAGAGCCGCACTGGAGCAGGTATAATTTGTCTGACTTTTCTTGCCGGGCTACTTCTACCTCGACCTCGTAGCCCGGAAGCGATTTAATATACTCCCACTCTTCTTCAGGCATCTCCGGTAATTCGTCTTCTTGTTTTACCGCAGAGGGGGCAGAAACCGGCCCGTCCACTTGCTCTTCGGCACTGTCTTTAATCGACCATAAAAACCAGATAAAACCCAGCACCAGAAAAAACACAACTCCGGCGGCCAGCCGGCCGGCCCGTGGTGTTTTTGGCCCTTTCGTTTGCGGGCGACGACTGGGTTTCTTATTATTTTTTTTATTGGGGCCCTGGGAACCACGACCGCGAGAAACATAATCACGTTGAGCCATAAACCGGCACTCATATCCCTTGGTTAATGCAACAACGGGTTGCTGCGCACGAAAACATAAGTGTAACCCAAAACCGCAACTAATTGCTGCCTGTAAATTAGACGTTTGGCTAAACTCTACAAATAAAGCGGCTTAACGTTAACTAAAATCGGTGGGATCGACATCGCACGACCAGCGGACTTTAGATGCGTCGGGCAGCGCACTTAAGTGCGGTAACGCCAGCCTCAGGTGTTCGTGCAATTGCTGACGCCGGGCAGATTGCAGCACTAGCATAAACCGAAACCGGCCCTGGCGCTTTTCGATAAGCCCGGGCATAGGTCCGATCAATTCCAGCGTGTCGGTGGCTAGAGCAGATTGAGCCTGACTTAAAAAACGCCAGGCCAGCGCTGCGTCGATGGCCTCAGCCCGAATGACCACTTGTGCGCTGTAGGGTGGAAGCTGGGCCATTTTACGTTCAAGTAAGGCATGGCGAGCAAAGTGCGCATAGCCGTTGTTCACCAAATCCTGAAGCAGTGGATGGCCCGGGTTATGAGTTTGCAGCCACATCTCCCCAGGCTTGCTGGCCCGCCCGGCACGTCCAGCCAGTTGGGTAACCAATTGTGCTAATTTTTCCGGCGCTCTGAAATCAGCGCTAAATAAGGCGCCATCACAATCAAGTACCACCACCAGCGTAACATGGGGAAAGTGATGTCCTTTGGATAAAATTTGGGTGCCAATAAGCAGCTGATACTGCTGATGATTGATTTTATTCAATATGGTTTGCAGTTTATCTTTTCCACGTACCGAATCGCTGTCTATGCGAACCTGAGCAGCATCAGGAAATAGCTGGCTAAGCCCCTGTTCAAGTTGTTCGGTACCTACACCGGCGGTTACCAGGTCTTTCGCACCACAGCTTTGACACGTATGAGGCATGGGCCGGGTGCTGGCGCAATGGTGGCACTGTAAGCGCTGATGTAATCGGTGCACGGTGTAGGGCCGCTCACAGCGCTGACACGTCTCGGTATAACCACAATGGTGACATAGTAGTGCTGGCGCATAACCACGCCGGTTAACAAACACCAGCACCTGATTGCCTTTACTTAGATGTTGACGCATCAGGGCCAGCGTGCCTTCGGCCAGTCCAAAACGCATAGGCTGGTCCCGAACATCAAGTAAATGCTGCATTGTCGCGGCTGCACCGGCAGCGCGCTGGGTCAGCTGCAGGTGCTGATAACGTTTGCCAAGCGCATTGTTCAGTGTTTCGAGCGAGGGCGTGGCGCTGCCCAATACCAGCGGTATATTTTCTTTGCGGGCGCGCATTACGGCTAAATCACGCGCATGATATCGCAACCCATCCTGCTGTTTAAATGACTCATCATGTTCTTCATCTACAATCAACATGCCCGGATATTTCAGCGGGGTGAAGATGGCAGAACGAGTGCCAATAATAATACCCAGCTCGCCTTCACGAGCCTGCTGCCAGATAGCCACTCTTGTGGTATCGGTAATTTGCGAATGCAGCACCGCCACTTCAATACCAAAGCGTTGTTCAAAGCGGCTTACTGTTTGCGGCGTCAGACCAATTTCGGGCACCAAAATTAAGACCTGACGTCCTGCGCTCAATGTGGTTTCAATGGCTTGCAGATAAACTTCGGTCTTTCCGCTGCCGGTCACCCCTTCCAGCAAAAATGGGGCAAATTGCCCCGCCCGTTGATTTATAGCGGCAATAGCCACCGCCTGTTCGGCATCAGGGCGAGGCTTTTCGCTTATTTGCATCGAATTGAGCCAGGCCTGGGGGTTTGACGATTGAATTTGAGTGAAAGGTTCAATCAGGCCTCGCTCTTCCAGCGCCTTTAAAATAGCCGCCGAAAACCTGCTCTTCAGGTGGCTGGCAGTTTCAGGTGCATTTTGCAATTGTTCTAAACATAACTTTTGTCGCGGTGCCCGGGCTAATTCGTCAGTGCTAAACTGCGCCCCTTTTGCGCTCACCTGATACCACGCTTGTGTACTTCGCTGCGCCGACTCGCCCTTACGCAGCTTTACCGGTAAGGCAGTGTGCAGTACTTCGCCCGGTGCATGGTGATAGTATTGCCACAGCCAGCGACACAGACTAAGCGAGACCTCGTTTAAAACCGGTTCAGAGTCTAAAACTTTGCTAATGGCTTTCAGACGCGCCGTGTCTGTCACCGTACTATGTTGGCCAACGACCACTCCCACCAAGTGGCGTTTACCAAATGGCACACTTACACGCACGCCAGCCGGCAGGCTCGTGTCGAAAGTGTAGGTAAATATCTGGCGCAACGGCACCGGTACAGCAACATCAATATAAACGGTGGTCATAAAATCCGCGACGCCTGCAGAAAACTTCGGAGGTGATTTTTTAAACGCCTTTTTACAGGCAGCTACTTGATTAGTACTGCGTCATACATTAATATGCGCGGCTCTTTACAGCAAGGCCCAACCATGGCTTTGTTATTATTTAAGTAACGTATGGTGTTTAACTTCGGGTTAAATAGCGATACGGCCTTATTTTTGAGGTAACCCATGAAACAAGATATCCATCCAAAATACGCTGAAATTACTGCAAACTGTTCTTGTGGTAATGAAATCAAAGTTCGTTCTACCGTAGGTAAGGATCTGAACCTGGACGTTTGTTCAAATTGTCACCCTTTCTATACTGGTAAGCAACGTAACGTTGACACCGGTGGTCGTGTTGACCGCTTCAAGAAACGTTTTGGTGCATTGGGCAAAAAGTAAGCCCTGTTCACAAATTCTAAAAAAGCGCCTTTTGGCGCTTTTTTTATGTTCTTTTTTCCCCACTACCTTGCTCTCCCCGGGCTTTATAAGAGTTTGATTGGCTGAATCAGGTTCGCAATTTACCTTCGCTTGTTTAGGGTTCGCATTGCCCCTACATACAAGCAGCATAAATGATAAAAATAGTAATTATGCTGGCATGGTAATAGCTTTATCCTTCGCTATCTTTTAGATTAAAAACAGGTGTGACATCAGATATGTTCGGTCTGTGCGGCTGTGCTACAGTAGCAAAAACAACAAATAACGTCTTATAACCGCGCCACGATGGTCTTTGTTAGACTGTCGGCGGTAGAACCCTACAGCAGAGACAAAAAAGGACATTGACCTATGTCAGATTTCAGACAAAGAGCGCTTGATTACCATGCTAAACCCACCCCGGGAAAAATACGGGTTGAACTGTCAAAACCCGCTGAAACGGTGGACGACCTGGCTTTAGCATACAGTCCGGGTGTGGCTGAACCCGTACGTGAAATTGCAAATGATCCTGAAGAGGCTTACCGATATACGGGTAAAGGCAATATGGTGGCGGTTATCAGTAACGGTACTGCTATTTTGGGTCTTGGTAATCTGGGACCTTTGGCCTCTAAACCGGTTATGGAAGGTAAAGCGTTACTGTTTAAACGATTCGCCGGGCTCGATGCAATTGATATTGAGGTTAAGCACCGCACTACCGAAGAGTTTATCAATACTGTGGCGAATATTGCTGATACCTTCGGAGGCATCAACTTAGAAGACATTAAAGCGCCAGAGTGTTTTGAAATTGAACAAGAGCTACAAAAGCGCTGTAAAATACCGGTTTTTCATGATGACCAGCATGGCACCGCTATTGTAACCGCCGCGGGCATGCTTAACGCGTTAGAAATTCAGAACAAGAATATTGAAGAGGCCAAAATTGTATGTCTGGGGGCTGGCGCTGCAGCCGTCGCGTGTATGGAGCTTCTGATAAAATGTGGTGCCCAGCGCGAACGCATTTATATGCTTGACCGCAAAGGTGTTATTCATACTCGACGGGACGATTTAACCGAGCATAAACAGTTATTTGCTAATAATACCGACAAACGAACCCTTGAAGATGTGATGGAAGGTGCCGATATTTTTGTGGGCGTCTCTGGTCCCGACTTATTACCGCCTGAAGCGCTAAAACTAATGGCACCCAATCCAGTCGTATTTGCCTGTTCTAACCCTGATCCCGAAATAAAACCAGAACTGGCGCGCGAGGTACGTGATGACCTTATTATGGCCACCGGTCGTTCTGACTACCCTAATCAGGTAAACAATGTGTTGTGCTTCCCGTTTATTTTCAGAGGTGCCCTGGATGTTCGTGCCAGTGCAATTAATGATGAAATGAAGGTCGCTGCGGTCGAAGCTATTCGCAGCATTACTAAAGAAGACGTACCGCCAGAAGTACTCAAAGCCAGTAACTCTGAATCATTAACCTTTGGTAAAGACTATATTATTCCTAAACCAATGGACCCGCGCTTATGTTCCAGAATCGCTACTGCAGTAGCTAAAGCCGCCATTGAATCTGGTGTAGCAAGGCTTGACTCGCTGCCGTCTCATTACAACGATGACTGATGTTTCTAAAAGGTTGTAATTAATAAAAACTGGGCCCAGTGGGCCCAGAGCCATAATTTATCAGGCGTCGTTTTCTATTGACGGATCGATACCCATTGCTTCCATAATGCCCCTTGCTTCGGCCGGTACCCGATTCGGGTTGTCCTTTCGAAGATCATCATCATTAGGCAAAGGCTGGCCGGTAAAGGCATGTAAAAACGCCTCACATAACAGTTCTGAATTAGTGGCGTGCCGAAGATTATTAATTTGTCGCCGGGTACGCTCGTCGGTCAACTCTTTAAGCACATTGATTGGTATTGAAACCGTAACCTTTTTTACCTGTTCGCTCTTTTTACCGTGTTCTGCGTAGGGGTGAATATACTTTCCGTTCCATTTTGCCATTAGAAGCTCTCAGACTACTCGTTATTATAATTTCAGGGTAAATTCTAAACATTGTACAGAAAAGGTCAATTGAGCAGTGTAAACCGCTTGACGTCTAGACATATATTAATTATTTTAGACGTCTAAACGTCCGAAAAGAGTGTTTCATGGTTTCTTATGCACAAGGGATAGACGCCCTTAATCAGTCTTTGTCAGAATTGCGCGATATTAATGTTTCGTTCGAATTTTTTCCGCCAAAGTCACAAAAGATGGAACAAACCCTATGGCAATCGGTAGAACGTTTAGCACCACTAAAGCCGTCCTATATGTCGGTAACCTATGGGGCCAACAGTGGTGAGCGCGATCGCACTCACGAGGTAGTCAAGCGTATTCACCAACAAACCGGCATCGAAGCAGCCCCGCATTTGACCTGTGTGGATGCCAGTCGTGATGAGTTAAAACAAATTGCCCGCGATTATTGGGATTCGGGTATTCGCCGTATTGTGGCCTTGCGCGGTGATTTACCGCCAGGCACCAACAAAACCGAAATGTATGCTTCGCAACTTGTGACTTTATTGAAAGAAGTCGCCGACTTTGAAGTATCGGTAGCAGCGTACCCTGAAAAGCATCCGGAAGCCGCTAACCCGCAATCAGATTTGCTTAACCTTAAGCGCAAGGCAGAAGCAGGCGCAAGTGAAGCAATTACCCAGTTTTTCTTTGATACCAGCACCTTTTTGCGCTTTCGCGACCGCGCCGCGGCCACCGGTATCGACCTTGATATTGTGCCGGGGATCTTGCCGGTTACAAACTATCAGACCTTATTAAAGTTTGCCGACTTTACCAATGTGCATGTGCCCGGATGGATGCATAAAATGTTTGACGGACTGGCAGAAGACGACCAGACCACCCGTAATCTGCTGGGTGCCAATATTGCGATGGAACAGGTTAAAGTGCTTGCTAAGGAAGGGGTGAAACATTTTCACTTCTACACACTAAACCGTAGTGAGCTGAGCTACGCTATTTGCCATATGCTGGGGCTACGGTAAACCCGGGCTTTTCTGTTTTGGGGCGTATAAAAACTGTAAGCCTGCCACAACTCACGCTACACTGAGGCCAGATTAACGGCATCAGGAGCAATAAGTGGGCAGGTATTCTTCCAGCGAACTACGGCGTATAGCTTTCGGACACGGTAAAGATTTTGCCAAAATTTTTATAGCCCGTTGCAAAGCCGACAGCATCACCATATCGGCCGGCCACTTAACGTATGTCACCTTACTGTCGCTGGTGCCTTTTATCATGGTAACGTTCACCGTGATGAGTGCTTTTCCGGCCTTTAAGTCGGTACGCAGTAAGCTTGAACAGTTTGTATTTTCTAATTTTGTACCTACCGCCAGCGATGTGGTGTATCAGTACATGAGCGATTTTGTGAACAATGCATCTGAGATGGGTGCAGTGGGCATATTGTCGCTATTAGTAGTGGCGCTGTTGCTTATCTCTAACGTCGATAAAACCCTCAACCGAATTTGGAAAACCCCCAGCGATCGCCCCATTATATATACGTTTGCTATTTACTGGATGGTAATTACATTAGGACCCATGCTCATTGGCACCAGTGTAGTGGTCAGCTCGTATTTAACCGGTATCGCCGCATTTGCCGAAGAATACACTCCCGGGCTGGGTACCTTTATGCTCAAACTGGTACCAAGTATTGCGACCCTTCTGACATTTGTTATTTTGTATATGCTGGTGCCTAACCGCCAGGTGAAAGCGCGCTATGCGGTGCCTGGTGCTATTGTGGCGACATTGTGTTTTGAAATTACCAAAAAGGGATTTGCTTTTTATGTCACAAATTTCGCAGCGTATCAGGTAATTTACGGAGCTTTAGCAGTGTTGCCAATATTGTTTTTGTGGGTGTATGTATCGTGGGTGGTGGTCTTACTTGGCGCTGAGTTTACCTGCAGCCTTACTGATACCCTAGAATCGAAAAAAGCCGCACAGGAACCACGCGATTTGCCCCTGGACTAACAGGGGCAATGGTCGTAACAATTATTTCATCGATTTGATAAAAGCATCAGACTCAGCAATAGCTGAATTCATGTCTGCGATTAACGAACTAATGTCACCTTTCATTTGTGAAATTTCGCCTTGTAGGGCGCCAATCGCACTGGCATTCAGGTTATGCTTTAAATACAGAACATTGTCTTCCAAAGCCTGCAGTACCGGGTCCATTTTAGACTCGGCGCGACGCATGGCTTTTAACATACTGTCATAACGACGACGGGTTTCACGCAATTTATTTTCGCTTTCACGACGCAATGATGCACTTTGATACTGATCAAGTTCATCTTCCCATTCGTCAAACAAGTCGTCTGCAACACTTTGTACTTTGCTGATACGTGAAGACACTTCCTCGGCCGCAGAGCGGCTAGACTGGTATTCATCATTAAGATCGTTGTAAACATCTTCAAGTTCACCACCATCAAAATTAATAAGCGCGGTAAACTCTTCTAATGCAGAACTAAACTGCTCCTGAGCGTCTTCCTGCGACTCTTTGGCATTCTCTACCCTGTCTACCATAATATCGCGCTTTTCAACGCCTAGCTTTTCCCAGGCCGAATAATACGCTGACTGACAACCTGACAATACCAGCGTTGAAGATATCGCAGCACCAAGCAGTAATGATTTAAATGTCATGAGGTTAATTTCCTCCTTTGTAAGTAGCCGCATCAATAATGGACCACAGATGAAAAATAGCGCCTACCAGCCACATAAAGAATAATATAACCGTGGCTGCCATGGCATAACTGGCACTAACGACCAGAAAAAATATAATGGCTTTAAATACCCTGCCCTGAACCAAATGGCCCAACCCGGGGATAAAAAAATTGCACAGGGCAGCGATAACATTTCCGCCTGAACCTTGTCCGGACATAGTGACTTCCTCGAATATTTTGTGAAAATGTGTTTTAGTAGTTTCAAAGTACTATAAAACTGTGCCATCCCGATTCACTGGGTGTGACAAAACAGAATAACAATAAGCTAAACCAAAAATCACGGTTAAACAACGCGCTGAAATAAAATGAAACGACTTTATCCTGACATAGGATGTTACGCGAGCGGTTATCTTCACACTCAAGATGACATCAAACTGTATTATGAGCTAAGCGGCAACCCCGAAGGTATTCCGGTGTTGTATTTACACGGCGGTCCGGGGGCTGGATTGTCGCCCAATTACCGGCGTTTTTTTGATGCCAACCGGTATCGGATTATTGGCTTTGAACAACGTGGCTGCGGACGCTCTGTCCCCTTTGGTTGTACCAAGCAAAATACGACAGCCGATACACTCAGCGATATAAACGCTTTACGCCAACATCTCAAGGTTGATAAGTGGGTTCTGTTTGGTGGCTCCTGGGGCGCTACGTTAGCTTTGCTGGCTGCTATTGACGCACCAGAAACGGTCTCCGGTCTGATTCTGCGAGGCGTTTTTTTAGCTCGTCAGGAAGATCGCGACTGGTTTTTAGGTCCTGAAGGCGGCGGCGCGCAGTTGTTTCCTGAACATTATGAAATTTTTGTGGATGGTATTGCCCCTCCACTAACGCCCGCACGTATTTGCCAATGGTATCAACGCAGCTTTGAGTGTAGCGACGAAACCCTTCGTCTTGAAGCGCTTAAACGATGGTATATATGGGAAGAGCGGTTATCCAGAATGTCTTTACCGCCGGGTACGGGTGATGTGACCACACATTACCCGCTCTCTCTGGTCACCTGTTTAGCAAAGCTGGAATGTCATTACTTGCTAAATAACTGTTTTCTACCTGAAAACTACATTCTTGATAACCTTCACAAAATAGGCGACTTACCTGGCACCATCATTCATGGCCGCTATGATGTTATTTGCCGGACCCGCGGTGCATGGGAATTACACAAATCTTGGAAAAACAGCGATTTGCATGTTGTCGCTGACGCCGGTCACACCACCAGCGAAGCGGGTGTTGCATTACGTTTGTGTCAGGCAACCAGGGATATGTCCCGCTATCTTGGAGCAATAGGATGATTGCATTAATACAACGTGTAACCAAAGCCAGTGTTGAGGCCAACGCCCAAACCGTGGGAAGCATAGACGCAGGTATGCTGGTATTACTCGGGGTTGAAAAAAACGACGGCGCTGCGCAGGTTGATAAACTGGTTAAAAAATTAGGCAACTACCGTATGTTCAATGACGAACACGGTAAAATGAATCTAAATGTGCAACAGGTCAATGGGCAGATTTTGTTGGTTTCTCAGTTTACGTTGGTGGCTGATACTCAAAAAGGCAATCGTCCGGGCTTTTCACGCGGGGCCAGCCCCGAGCATGGAAAAGCAATTTACCAGCAAATCATCGATGCCCTTACCCACAGTAATCTTCGCTTTGCCACTGGCGAGTTTGGCGCCGACATGCAGGTTTCGTTAGTCAACGATGGTCCGGTCACTTTTCAGTTTACTCTTTAAAGCCCATTCATTAAAACGCTTGTAGACATGAAACCCTTAGGGTTAAATGGGGCTGAATAATAAAAATAACCGGGGTTGATGTGTTTAAAGTCGTGACACCAAAATCAGAAGAGCAATTAGAGGCGTACTTTACTTTTCGCTGGACCTACCTGCGACAGCCCTGGAATTTCCCCCCTGGTTCAGAAAAAGACGAATACGAGCAGGTCGCCGCTCACCGAATGCTGGTGAATAGTGCCGGTGACATTGTTGCCTGCGGTCGTATTCATATGAATACCGCAGAAGAAGCACAAATTCGTCATATTGCGGTGCATGGCGACTACCACCGGCGTGGTTTAGGCCAAATGATTCTGGGTGCACTGGAAAATGTAGCGCGTGACTTAGGAGCTATTCGCGCGGTAACCAATAGCCGCGAAACCTCTATTGAGTTTTTTTCTGCCTGTGGATTTGTGGTAGAACGAGAAGCCCCCAACGAGCTGGGGATGTTAAGACGCCAGCAAATGGTGAAAAAACTTACCGATTTTAACTCATTGGTGCTTCACCCTGAATGGTGCAAAGAATTACAAAGTACCTGGACAGACACTATTCCTATTACCGAACATATGGGCATTAAATTACGCCAGTACACCGGTAAAACTCTTGAAACCAAAGCATCACTGAATAAGAATATCAATGTTCATGGCACCATGTTCGCCGGCAGCATTTTTTCTCTTGCGACATTAACCGGCTGGGGCCTTATTTTTTTGCAGCTCAAAGAGCGAAAACTGCAAGGTGACATTGTTCTTGGTGACGGCAACATTCATTACCACAAGCCCGTGACGATGAAACCCAGAGCCATTTGCAATATTGAATCGTTACAAGGAAAGTTCAGTTTGGTAGAAAGCGATAAAAAGAGCCGTTTTACTCTGCAGGTGAATATTTTAGACGACCAAACACCGGTAGCCGAATTCAAGGGTGTGTATTGGGTCTTGCCTATTCGAGATTCGTCTTCAAAAGGTAATGGCTGACCCATAAGAATAAAGCCTGCGTTTTAATGCAGGCCCAATAGCTACACGGCCACGCTTTTGAGATTAAGTTGATGGGGCGTGGTTGCAGAGGCGAATCGCGGTATCAGCCATTAAGAGCCGGGCTAATAGCCAGAAAAACTTAGCTACAAAAAAAGCGCCTACAGGCGCTTTTTGAAAGATGCTTGCTGTACCAGGGTTAGACTACCATGGCATTTTGAAGCTTCTTCATTGCATTCTTTTCAATCTGACGAACCCGCTCAGCGGACACTTGATATTTGTCTGCTAAGTCTTGCAGAGTTATCTTATTGTCGGCAAGCCAGCGAGTTTCGATGATATCCTGACTGCGCTCGTCCAGAGTTTTAATCGCTGAATGTAAACGCCGATTCGCATTAGAATCCCAGTCCTGATTAATCACATCGGTTTCCACATCCGTGGTTTTGTCTTCCAAAAACTGTACCGGTGCAAAACTGCCGTTTTCATCATCATCCGCGCTTAAATCAAACGCCTGATCCTGACTACTCATACGTGCTTCCATTTGCAGTACCTCTTTGGTGCTGACACCCAGCTCCTCTGCAACTTTCTGCACTTCTGCATGCGTAAACCAACCTAAACGCTTTTTAGCTTTACGTAAATTGAAGAACAACTTGCGCTGAGCTTTGGTTGTAGCCACTTTAACAATACGCCAGTTTTTCAGAACGAACTCGTGTATTTCAGCTTTAATCCAGTGGACTGCAAACGAAACCAACCGAACGCCGACCGAGGGGTCGAAGCGCTTAACCGCTTTCATCAAGCCAATATTACCCTCTTGGATAAGATCAGCCTGTGGTAAACCATAACCCGAGTAGGATTTAGCGATATGCACAACAAAGCGTAGATGAGACATAACCAGCTTACGCGCTGACTCTAAATCTTCATCTTCACGAAGTTTCAACGCCAAAGAACGTTCCTCTTCTGCTGTCAGCATATCTATTGAACTGACCGCCTGAACGTAGCCTTCGATGCTACCATTGTGAGGAACAGAAAGTGCCATTGATTGCATTGTCTTGCTCATAATCACCTCAGTTAGTTAAGCACACCATTGTACCAACTCCAATGCCAATTTGCGAACCTGACATTCGCCGTATTGCAATGTAGGGGCTTCTTTTCAAATTAACAAGAAACAAGACCCAAAAATTATTAAAAAAGTTCCTAAAAATGATAATAATCTTCTTTGTTAGTGCAATAACGTGTAGATCGAAACGATAATAGTGGCAATGGTTGCCCGATACTTTTCAACTTCATTTATCTCAGGCCAGATACAGATCTACGATCTTACGTGCTACCTGAATAACACGCAAACCCTGTGCCATGACTTGAAAACACCCAGGGTCACTCTGCTTAAGAGTAGATATATTCCTATTTCACCATTGAAACTGTAAACCTAAGCACCTATTTATATTACTTAAAATCCGATTATACGGCGTGTATTAACCCGAGTGCTGTACTGCGACGTTATAAATTACCTTACCGTGCAAAACCATTCTTTAGCTATTTATTCACGTGTAATGTGTACATTTAATAAGCCATTATCGTCATAGTGGTAAAAAACGGCCCCATCCATTCAACCAATGTCAGGTATTGGTATCGGCTATCAGTTGGGTTAGCGTTACTTTATAAATTCTGATTAACCGAAATTTTTATCAAAAATTGAATATTACCCAACCCCAGGCATGTTTGTAGCATTGAGTACTCACAGACATACCTTTTATCCTTATAAAATAAAAACCTGCATTAACAAACATCGTGATTTTTACCGCTAACCTACACGCTACACCTAAGTTTGATTAAATTTACTAATAAGGTCTGTCGGTTAGTTATTACGCTGGATTGCTAGGGGACGGTAAGGTACAGTGCCTCATTGTTGTAACAATATATGTTCGCTGCATTTTTAATCGCGAATTAGCGTAGGATGAAAATTGGAATGTTTGCCTTTATAGCCCGCCAGCCTATTCTGGACTGCCAAAAGGATGTGTTTGCCTACGAACTATTGTTTCGTGATGGTAAGGGTGGGTGCTTTCCAGATACGCCTTCTCCTAACGCTGTCACCATCGCTCAACGATTCAACCCTTTGGGTCTTGATGATATCAGTGCCCAAAAGAAATCGTTTATTAACTTTAGTTCTGAAACGCTGATTAGCCGCTTCCCGACCAGCCTGGACCCCAGTACTGTAGTTGTAGAGTTATCAGAAAGCCCTGGCCGGGGGTCGGGACTTATTGAAGCGTGTGCGCATATAAAGCAACTGGGGTACCAGATTGCCCTGGACGATCCCATGATGTTGAGCAGCCAAAGTGATATTTTGCCCCTGCTTGATATTGTAAAAGTGGATGTCGGTAAAATCAGAGCCGAACATATCACTCAGCGATTGCCTCGTTTCACTGATGCCAATGTCAAACTTATTGCCGAAAATGTAGAAACTCACGATGCCTTTACGCAATGTCTTGAGCTAGGTTTTGATTTATTTCAGGGTTACTTCTTTGCGCAACCCGAAGCCAGAATTTCCCGGCAACTGCCTGCTTCTAAAATGAACCTGATTGACCTGATGGGTGAAAGCTCAGCAGAAGATTTTAACATAAATCGTATCAATCAAATTATTGAGCGGGACCCGGCTTTAAGTTACCTGTTACTGCGCTTTATCAACAATCCTATCATCAACAAGCGTCACGAAATCTCTTCACTTAGACATGCGTTAAATTATATGGGTGAAGTAGAGATTAAGAAGTTTATTGCGTTGTTGTCGTTAACCCATTTGGGTGACGAGAAGCCGCTAGAGATTATTCACATGTCTCTGGTAAGAGCTAAGTTTTTTGATTTGCTGGCACAGCAGCGTAGGCAAAAAACCAACCCGCCAGTAGGGTTTTTGATTGGGTTGTTTTCGTTGTTGGACGCGCTGCTGGATCAGGACATGCCCGGTATTTTAAAACAGTTGCCTCTGGTAGATGAGGTAAACGATGCTTTATTAGGAAAATCGACCGAGTTTAATCACTACCTGATGCTGGTTCGGGCTTTTGAAAGTGCCTTGTGGCTAAATGTAATAAAGCAGTCGAAGGCATTGGATATTGACCAGAAACAACTGCATAGTCTTTACAATCAGGCCATTGTCTGGGGCAACAGTGTCAGAAGCACACTGTCCTCGTACTTCCCCGCTTCACGCGCTAAATAGCCGGCTCAAGCGTAAGCTCGCAGATACTCCACAGGGCCGGTAGCCTACAGCATTAATCTTCAACCGCACCGAAAAGTAAGCTTCAGCTGCCCTCGATATAAACCCTAGCGCGGCTCAATTTCACGCACATGGCGTTGTACTGAAATCAATGACCCTACCAGTCCCAATAGTATTGAAACCCCGAGCATGGTTAACAATGCTGTGCCGGTTAACCCAGTTATATTGAACTGCTTTTGATACAGGCTGGCAAAAGCCTGAATACTGCTGTCCATCCACCACAAAATAATGATCACCGCAAACCATGCGATTAGCCCGCCCAACAGACCATACCAAAAGCCGGTGTACAAAAAGGGCCGGTGGATAAACGCATCGGTCGCTCCCACCAGTTTCATTACCAGTATTTCGTCGCGTTTGCTTAAAATATTGAGCCTGATGGTATTGCCAATAATCAATACCACCGAGATAAACAACAACCCGCCGATAAGGGTGACCAGTTCCCGCGCTATATTAAGCACCGCATACAAGCGCTCTAGCCACTCTACATCAAGTTTGCCAACATCTACCTCGCGCTGAGATGTGAGTTTATCTAGCAGCGCTCTGGCAGCCTGCGGTGAAACATGCTTTTCGCCTGGGGTGACTAATACAACGTCGGGTAAAGGGTTGGCTTTCAGATACGCCATTGCGTCACCTAGCCCAGACAGTTGCTGAAATTCTTTTAACGCGTCATCTGCAGGAATAAACGTGACCTTATCAACTTCAGGCCAGGTTTTCACTCTGGTAATAAGCTGCTGCGCGCTTCCCGCATTGGTTTGCTGTTTCAAAAATAATGATATTTCTGACGCTTGTTCCCACCCGGCGCTGATTTTTTCGGTGTTTTTAACCAAAATATACAATGTGCTGGGCAGCGTGATACTTAAGCCTAATACTCCAATGGTCATCAATGATGCTGCTGGCTGACGCCACAATTCGCCTAAGCTTCCCAGGGCCTGGCGAATATGAGAAATCACCAGCATTGACAACATTTGCCAAAGCCCGACCCGCGTATCACTCGCCCCTTGCGGACGCCCCTTAAACAGCAAGCTCATCGTGCGTTCTCCTGCAAGTCATCTGACAACCCATCGGTGATCATACGGCCATCTTTTAGTGTCAGCGTGCGGTACTTCATACGAGCGATAAGACCCAAATCGTGCGTTGCAATCAGCACCGAGACCCCTGCTTGATTAAAATCTTCAAACAATCGGACAATTTCCATCGAAAGTTTAGGGTCAAGGTTACCGGTAGGCTCATCAGCAAGCAGCAGAGGAGGTTTGTTAACCACCGCCCGGGCTATGCCTACGCGTTGTTGCTCTCCGCCTGAAAGCATAATAGGAATGTCACGGGCTTTATCACGCAAACCCACCATGTCTAATGCAGCATGAACCCGGCGCGAGGTCTCTTTGTGGGTATAACCTTCGATTATCAGGGGAAGGGCTACATTATCAAATACCGTTTTGCCCATTAACAATTGGTGACTTTGGAAAATCATGCCGATATCGCGGCGAATATAGGCTATTTGGCGACGCTTGATAACATTCAGGTCATGGCCGTTTATCATCACCCGGCCTACCGTAGGGCGTTCCATAATACTAATGAGCTTAAGAAGCGTGCTTTTTCCTGCCCCGGAATGCCCGGTTAAAAACGCCATCTCGCCCGGCGCTATATGAAAATTAACTTTGCTGAGTGCCCGCTGCCCGCCAGGGTAGGTTTTACTGACCTGTTCGAATTTAATCATAATACTACCTGGTTACCCTTGCCCCTGGCTGACAGCCGGTTACTTACCGCGCCCTTCTGTTTCACTGAATAAGGCGTCAATAAATTCGTCACCATCAAAAGTGCGTAAGTCATCAATACTTTCACCCACCCCAATATAACGAATGGGAATGTTAAACTGGTCGGCGACTGAAAAAATAACCCCGCCTTTTGCAGTACCATCAAGTTTGGTTAACGCAATGCCCGATAAATTGACCGCCTGATTAAAAAGCTTAGCCTGACTGATAGCGTTTTGGCCGGTGCCGGCGTCGATGGTCAGCATGACCTCATGGGGGGCATCGGGATTGATTTTTTTCATTACCCGCACCACTTTTTTCAACTCTTCCATCAGATTGTCTTTATTTTGCAAACGTCCGGCCGTATCAGCAATAAGCACGTCCATTTTTCTTGATTTTGCAGACTCTAAAGCATCGTAAAGAACGGATGCGCTGTCAGAACCGG
Organism: Alteromonas lipotrueiana; assembly: GCF_019249245.1. Lineage (GTDB taxonomy): Bacteria > Pseudomonadota > Gammaproteobacteria > Enterobacterales > Alteromonadaceae > Alteromonas > Alteromonas lipotrueiana. The sequence continues at coordinate 88,675 of NZ_JAESDK010000016.1, forward strand.
TAGGCTGAGAGATGACCGGAATACTGTTACGTTCTCCCCATACCTGAAGTTGCTCTACCGCAGCGGCCCGAAAGGTATCCCCTGCCGCCAGCATAACTTTTTTACCGTCTTGCTGAAATTGCTTGGCCATTTTACCAATAGTAGTGGTTTTACCCACACCGTTAACCCCTACCATCAATATAACAAAGGGACCGTTAGCCGAGTCATGTTGGTTCATTACATCAGACAATGGCTGCTCGACACCTTTTAGCATGCCGCGCATTTGCTCCTTTAATATATCAAGTAGCGCTTCTGCATCTTTAAGTTGCTTGCGTTTGGCCCGCGCGGTCAGGTTATTGATGATAGTAGAGGTGGTGTTCATGCCTACATCGGCCACCAGCAATTGGGTTTCTAAATCTTCGTAAAGCTCATCATCAATGGCTTTACCTTTAAACAGGCTTACGAATCCTGTTCCAAGATTTGTACGGGTGCGCGTCAGGCTTTCTTTAAGCCGGCCAAACAACGAGCGCTTTTGCGGCTTTTCGGCCGTCGGTGCCGGAACTGGCTCTGGCTCTGGCTCTGGCTCTGGCTCTGGCTCTGGCTCTGGCTCTGGCTCTGGCTCTGGCTCTGGCTCTGGCTTATCAGTATGAGAAGCACTTTCACTGGATGCAACCGTGGCGTCAGTTTTTTCTTCTGATTTTTCAATCACCTGCTCTAACGTTTCACTCACTTCTTCATGCGAACTGTCTAACTGATCGGCGACCACCTCTGAGGTGATTTCGTCAACCTGTGTAGTTTGTTCTGTGTCCTGTGCTGGTGAAGCGGTGTTTTGTTCAACAGGCTCTGGCTGTTTTTCTTCAGCTTTCTTGTTCTTACGGAACCACCCAAAAAGTTTCGACATTGTGCGGACAAACCCTTATTAATTCAGTATAAATTCGGCTAAACTGACCAGCTATTACCAGTCGTTATAATATCATTGTTAACCATTATGAAGCGAGCTTCTAAAGCCCCCTCTTCGGCCCGTAGTGGTCAGGTACGGGTCATAGCCGGCCAGTGGCGCGGCAGAAAACTCCCGGTCACTGACTTACAAGGCTTGCGCCCCACCACTGACCGTAATAAAGAAACCCTGTTTAACTGGCTGATGCCTTATGTCCAAACCGCCCGGTGTCTTGATGTTTTTGCAGGCTCTGGTGCATTAGGTATTGAGGCATTATCGCGCTATGCATCTAGCTGTGACTTTTTCGAAAAAGATCAGACTGCAGCGCGGCAACTCGCCAGCAATCTGCAATCTTTAAACGCCACCGGACAGGTTTTTAAAGGCGATGCTTTTAACTTTCTGAGCGCATGTACATCGACCTACGATATTATTTTTGTCGACCCACCGTTTCACCATAACCTGGTGCAACCCGCTCTAGATAGTATCGCACAGCACCATCTGTTAAAACCTAACGGACTAATCTATATTGAGCAAGAAGCAAATATGTCCTTTCCGGGGTTGCCCGAAGGTTTTCAGGTACTTAAACAAAAAACGTCGTCGCAGCTTACTTTCGCCCTTATAAAAGCCCAGGTAACTGACTAAATTTCTAAACCAATGTTTGAAATTCCAGCTTCAAGTGCCAGTGCTTTATAAGCATTCAGCGCTTCTGGTTTTCTCACCAAAGTTTGCAGCTCATTCAGCAATTCGTGTTGAGTGTCTACTTCAAACTGCATAAGTGGGTGCTGCTTTACGGTGTCATCATTGGCCTCTTCGGTAAGTAATAAAAAAGCTTCTACCGACCCCTGTGACAGTTTGCTTACCACTACCGCACCCTGTTCATCTTGCTTTAAAACCAGATTAACTAAAGCGCCTAAAGCGATGGCCGCGTCTATCGCCGGGTAAACGCCATAAAAATCATGATCCTGAATATCCGGTGTGGCTTCTTCAACGCGCTCTAAGTGCACTCCAAAGTTAATTTTACTGCGAGGTGTGCGCAGCCATTCCCAGATTAAATCCAGACATTTTCGATTTACTCCTTCGTCGTCAAAACCGCTGGTTTCACAAAATAACTGATAATTAGGCAGCATTCGTTCAACTAACGCCGCGCCAAAGGCAATGGCTTTCCAGTCGCTCAGTTCGCGAACACGAGCAAATGTATTGAGTTTTGATTGCATTATTCAAAAATTTCCGAAGTGTGAGAAAAATAAAGTGCTATGCCATCTAAAAACATCTGAATCGCAATCATGACCAGGATCATTCCCATAAGGCGTTCCATTGCAATCAGCCCGCGCTCGCCTAACAAGCGATGAAAGCTACTTGAGAATAGCAAAATAAGGGCGGTAATAAACCAGGAGACGCCCAGCGCCATTGACCAGTCTACCATTCGGTCTGGATTTTGATTAGACAGTAATATTAACGCAGCTAACGTAGAGGGGCCGGCAATTAAAGGAATAGCCAGCGGCACCAAAAAAGGCTCTTCGCCAACGGCCAGTCCTAACGGATTTCCCGACTGCGGAAAAATCATTTTTACCGCAATTAAGAATAGTATGATTCCACCGGCAATACTGACGCTTTCCTGGCGAACATTTAAAAAATCGAGTACTGCTTGTCCGCTAAACAAAAATACAAACAAAATAACCAGGGCTAACAGCAATTCACGGATCAGGATAATACGTCGACGTTTAGGCTCAATAGACTTAAGTACAGACATAAAAATGGGCAGGTTACCTAACGGATCCATGATAAGAAAAAGCATAACGGCTGCCGACCAGGTATCCATAAACGCATGTCCTCTGTCTTAGGTAAAATATACCGGTGATTAATCTGGCACCTGTAATACGGCACCTTTGTTATTTTTTTGCTGAAAATCAAACAGGTAAATTGTCGCATTTACCTGGTGTTTTTACTATCACCAAAACAGCGATGGTCGAACATTGTAAAGCTGGATGCGCAATTAAGCGCCGTATTGTAAAGCGAAGCAAAGTGCGTACTAAAATATAAAACAGCCATACGATACTAGGGTTCATACTACCCATTTGATGACAATAGCAATTAAGCTCCGATAACCAAAGAGCATCAGTTTTACCCGCGACTGGGCGCGTGGGTTTACAAACAAAAAGACCCCCGATTACTGGAGGTCTTTAATGTTAAATTTATCGGGTCTCTCGCGTTACCCGTTATTGTTTATCAATATCCGTCTTTCATTATCAATAACTGTGCAGCATGTATCAATAATTGTGCAGCATGCGCGCAATAGAGCGGATACCTTTAGCGGTCGCACCCACCGGCAGCTCGGCACTGCCACGTCCCTGATAAGCCGCCGCTAAGTCAAGATGCACCCAACCTTTACCCTCAGGATTTACAAAACGTGCTAAAAAGCCGGCTGCATTTGAAGCACCACCGCCCCCGCCGCCTTTTTGGGCGACACTGTTCGCGGTGTCTGCAAAAGCACTTGGGCAGCGATTTTTGTGAAAGGGTTCAAGTGGCAGAGGCCAGAATTTTTCGTTTTCCTGAACAGCAGCATCCAGCATTTTCTGGCGTGCCTCATCATCCATTGTAAATACAGCATGATAATCTTTACCTAATGCGACCATCGCTGCGCCGGTCAAAGTAGCCGCATCAATAATTAACGGGGCTTCAAGCTCTTCAGCACGCAGTAAACCATCAGCCAGAACCAGACGGCCTTCTGCATCGGTATTTACTACCTCTACTGATACCCCATTTTTATAAGTGATAACATCGCCCAGCTTATAAGCATGGCCACTAATGAGGTTTTCTGCACAGCAAAGTAATAACGTGACACGTTTTTTAAGACCCGATGTTATGGCCAGCCCAAGAGCGCCCGTTACCGTGGCGGCGCCGCCCATATCGCATTTCATATCAAGCATTCCTTCACTTGACTTAATTGAGTAACCGCCGCTATCAAAGGTGATGCCCTTGCCTACCAATACCGCATCAACCGGTGCCTGGGGATCGCCTGTCGGGTTATAGTCTACTTCTAATAATACCGGTGGCCGTTCGCTCCCACGACCCACATTGTAAATACCTACCCAGCCCGCATCTTTAAGCGCTTCACCGGTGGTCATTGACACAGATACTTTGTCGCCACCGAGCTCTTTTAACCAGTCTGCGGCGCGTGATGCCAGATTTTCGGGGCTTAAATCTTCAGGGGTATCATTCACTAATTTGCGGGTAAAGCACATCGCCGCATAATGATTTTCAAGGTTTGATTTATCTTCAGACTCGGCCCAGTCTATTCGGCCCGGATTACGTGCCCGGGTGTAGCTCATAGCAAAGGTCCATTGCTGGTCAAACGACCAGTCGCCCTGAAGACGTACCTGTTTAATATTCAGGTTGTCCAGAGTTCTGGCTGCTACTGCGATAGAGCGCTGCTCGTCTGTTGAATCAGACAAATGAATGGTGGCGCCATTGTCGTTCATACTTAATGGTGCGTTCTCGCCCCACTGCTTAGCAGCAGGTTCATGTGATAAAGAGACATTAAAATCTGTCATAACAATTCCTTTTTTGGTTGTTACACTAGTCAAAATTTATTGCAACGTAATCTGATGGAATTTACTACGTCACTGCTTCGCGGAAAGCTTATTCGCCGTTATAAAAGGTTTCTTGCCGACATAGAACTGCCTGATGGCGAAACCGTTATTGCGCACTGTCCGAATACCGGCGCCATGACGGGGTGTGCCGAGCCCGGGTTTACCGTCTACTTAAGTGAGTCTGACAACCCTAAACGAAAATTACGCTACACCTGGGAGCTTGCCCAGGACTTCGACGGCAACTTTATTGGTATCAATACCCATATGGCTAATAAGTTGGTAGCAGAAGCACTAAATAACAAGACCCTGACCCAATTTAATCAGGTTGAGGCTGTAAAGCGGGAGGTTACGCCCCCCGGCAGTAAAAGTCGCTTTGACTTTCAGTTGTCTATGGCAAATGAGCTACACTATATGGAAGTTAAGTCGGTAACGCTTGCCCGCAACCGTATCGGATATTTTCCCGATGCAGTGACGGCGCGGGGCACCCGCCATTGCAAAGAACTGAGCGAACTTGTTCAGCAAGGTATTCCTGCTACCCTGGCATTTTGTGTTCAGCATACTGGCATTCATGAGGTAAGAATTGCACAGGATATTGATCCTCTCTATGCTCTCGCCGTAAAGGAAGCGCGACAACACGGGGTAAAGGTAGTGGCATTTGGCTGTTTGATAAATCAACAAAAACTGGAGATAAATCAAACCCTCCCAGTAAATTTGTAAAATATAGGTTGATTTTTTTGGGTATGTCGCCATATTTGCGCCTTGCTTTTACCTTTGCAACGTATTTGAAGGGTTGCAAACGTGGTGTTTTGGAACTGTGCCAAGGCATCAGTAGAAAAGGTTACTTTGATACTTCGATTGCCCAACGCCGGGATATTTGTTATAGATAATCGGTTTTTTGGTACATCGTGGGTGTCGTTGTGTAGGAGATGTGGCACATGCCAACAGGAAAAGAAACAAAATCGCTAGGACTTTTAGCATTAGCCGGGCTGCAGCCGTACCAGCCTAAGCCTGATGAAGAGTACATGAATGAACCGCAGACTGAACATTTTCGTCTGCTACTGAAAGCCTGGCGCGACCAGCTTCGTCAAGAAGTTGACCGCACGGTTACGCACATGAAGGACGAAGCTGCCAACTTTCCCGACCCGGTAGACAGAGCCGCTCAGGAAGAAGAATTCAGTTTAGAATTGCGCACACGCGACCGTGAGCGCAAGCTGATCAAAAAAATTGAAAAAACGCTAAAGCGTATCGAAGAAGATGATTTTGGTTTTTGTGATCAGTGCGGTATCGAAATTGGTATTCGCCGATTAGAAGCCCGACCTACTGCCGACTTATGTATCGATTGCAAAACGATGGCCGAAATCAAAGAAAAACAACTGCAAGGCTAACCTCCCCTGTAGTTCATGACGGCCATGGTGAATTTCACCGTGGCCGCCCTTTGTCAGGGGCACCCTGATGGATGTTATGCAAACAGTACCCGCTTCAACTTATACAGGCCGTTTCGCCCCTTCCCCTACTGGTCCGCTTCACTTTGGCTCTCTGGTTGCTGCTTTAGCCAGTTATTTAGATGCCCGTGTCCATTCAGGCCATTGGTTTGTCCGTATTGAAGATGTTGATCGTCAGCGCAGCATAAAAAATGCAGATAAGGCAATTTTAGACTGCTTACACGCTCATGGTTTGCAGTGGGACGAACCCGTACGTTATCAATCTGCGTGTGATGATTATTATCAGACGTTAATTAACACATTTTTTTCGCGCCAGCTTGCTTACTACTGTACCTGCACCCGCAAAATGATTCGTCAGCAAGGCGGGGGGTCTGCTTGTAACTGCCGGAATGCGAAACATGGGCCGGCCGGTGCTGCTGTGAGAATAAAACTTGATACGCCGGTTCTGTCTTTCAATGACCGTATACAAGGGCCACAACAGGCGGGCAGTGATTGTGCAACAGAAGATATGGTACTGCGCCGGCGGGACGGGCATTATGCCTATAATCTGGCGGTAGTGGCAGATGATATAAAACAGGGCGTCACGCACATTGTTCGTGGTAGCGATTTGTTACCCACCACTCTGGCGCATCTTAGCTTATATCAATTGTTAAATGCGCCCCCACCTACGTATGCACATATTCCGGTGGCTGCCACCGAGCCGGGCTACAAATTAAGCAAACAGAACAAAGCGACCGCAATTGACCCACATAATGCTAAACAAAACTTAGTTCAGGCACTAAAATTTTTACATCTTTACGTTCCTGATACGCTTCATGGTGCCAGTTGTGATAAAATACTAAATTGGGCAACCAAACACTTTAAATGTGAAACCCTGCCTAAAGTCAGCGAGATTATTGTTGATAAACAGCAGTCAGCCTTTTATAAAGATTAGTTAACTTCGGAGATATTATTATTATTACGCGCATGTTTGATACCGTTAAGCGGGTTTTTAGCAAATCAGACAGTAGTGAAGCCACAGTCGAGGGACATGTCATTCCCAGAGCTGAGCATGGCATTTCGCGAGAAAATATCTCTGATAATGCTTTAAAGGTACTTTACCGACTCAACAATGCGGGCTTTGAGGCCTACCTGGTTGGGGGGTGTGTACGCGATCTGATGCTGGGGTTGTTGCCTAAAGATTTTGACGTAGTTACCAATGCCACGCCTGAACAAATCAAAGGTTTGTTCAAAAATTGCAGACTTATCGGGCGCCGTTTTCGATTAGCGCATATTGTGTTTGGACGCGAAATTATTGAAGTTGCGACGTTTCGAGGGCATCACGATCCAGCCGCCGACAACGCAAACTCTTTAGGAAAGGCCAGTGAGCACGGCCAGCTACTGCGAGACAATGTCTTTGGTTCGATAGCAGAAGATGCCGAGAGACGCGACTTTACGTTTAATGCGATGTACTACAGCGTAGCCGACTTTAGCGTTACCGACTTTGCTAATGGCCGGCAGGCCATTGAGCAAAGACAGGTAGAGCTTATTGGCAACCCTGAGGTACGTTACCGCGAAGACCCGGTTCGAATGTTGCGCGCCGTTCGATTTGCGGTCAAGCTGAATATGAAGATTGCTCCGGGTACCGCTGATCCGCTTAAGCCTCTGGCTCATTTATTAGCAAATATCCCGCCGGCACGCTTGTTTGAAGAAACGCTTAAGCTGTTTTTATCTGGTCAGGGCAAAGACACCTTTGTTGCGCTGCATGACTACGGACTATTAGAGCCATTGTTTCCGCAACTTACCCCGCTACTGGCCGACCCGGTCAGTAAAGAAATGCAATTCGTACTCACCGTTCTGGCTAATACCGATGATAGGGTAAACAGTGGCATGCGGGTCACCCCGGCGTTTTTGTACGCTGCCTTTTTGTGGTATCCCCTTGAAGAACATGCTCAAAAGCTTCAGGCTGAAGCAGGACTGAGCCCGCACGATGCGTTTAATATTGCCGCGGGCGATATTTTGCATCGGCAAACCCAGCGCATTATGATTCCTAAGCGTTTTTCGACCGTAATACGCGATATCTGGATGCTTCAGCATCGCTTACCACGCCGGTTTGGACGCCGCGCTTATCAGATGCTCAGTCATCCTAAGTTTCGCGCCGCCTATGACTTTTTACAGGTCAGAGGTGAAACCGAAGGTGGAAAATTACTGGAGCTTACCGACTGGTGGACTCAGTTTCAGCACGGCGAGCCAGGCTTGCAAAAGAAAATGCTAACGTCTTTGCGACAAAAAGAAGGCAGTAGCAGTAAACCTAAACGCCGCCGGCGCCGAGCCGACCCGGCTAAAGGGTCCAGCGATGCACAATGAGCACGTCTATGTAGGTTTAGGCAGTAATCAGGGAGACTCCGCACAAACGCTTCATTGTGCGCTAACTGCTATGAACGCGTTGCCTGATACGCGGTTGCTTAAACAATCAAGCTTATATGCCAGCTCGCCGATGGGGCCTAAAGATCAGCCCGACTTTGTTAATGCGGTGGCCCTGCTTGAAACCACTATGCCGGCGTTGTCGTTTTTGCACCAGCTGCAAACCATTGAGTTAAATCACGGCCGCCAGCGCAAAGCCGAACGTTGGGGTCCGCGTACGCTGGATTTAGACATTTTGCTGTTTGGCAATCAACAGTTTGATAGCGCCGAGCTTACAGTGCCTCATAGCGGGTTATCTGAACGCGAATTTGTGCTGGTTCCTTTATTTGAAATCGCGCCGACAATGATCATGCCCGATGGCAAACCGCTGGCCGCCTGGGTGGCAAAATGCTCCCTTGAAGGTTTACGCCGTTTGCGCCCTTCCAATCAGCGCTAAAATCCGTATAGTTCGCCCTTTAACGCATTTATCAGGTGTGGTGAGTTATGAAAAAAATCACTATTTCAACATTACTGGCAAAAAAACAAAGAGGTGAAAAGATTACCTCTTTAACAGCCTACGATGCCAGCTTTGCCAAGGTGTTTGACGAAGCAGGTGTAGATGCCATGCTTGTGGGTGATTCTTTGGGCATGGTGCTACAAGGTCAGGACGATACCCTGAATGTCACCGTTGAGGATATTGCTTATCATACCCGGGCGGTGCGTAAGGGCACGGAACGCGCGTTTGTGTTGGCAGATATGCCCTTTATGTCTTATGCCACCCCCGAAAACGCTTATCAAAATGCGGCTGTGCTCATGGCTGCCGGTGCCAGTATGGTTAAACTGGAAGGTGGACAGTGGCTATGCTCTACCATTGAAGGTTTAGTTGAGCGCAGTGTTCCGGTATGTGCGCACATTGGTTTAACCCCTCAGTCGGTGCATGTATTAGGCGGCTTTAAAATTCAGGGCCGCGAAGCAAACAAAGCACAACAGCTGGTCAACGATGCCAAGGCACTTGAACAAGCGGGCGTCCAATTATTGGTATTGGAATGTGTTCCTAGCAGCCTGGGTCGTCAAATAGCTGGGCAACTCAGCATTCCGGTAATTGGTATTGGGGCAGGTAATGGCACCGATGGCCAAATTTTGGTGATGCACGATATGTTAGGCGTGAGTGCCAACTATATGCCTAAATTTTCAAAAAATTATCTCGCCGAAACCGGCAATCTGCATCGGGCGGTTGAGCAATACATAAAACAGGTAAAATCCGGAGAATTTCCTGGCCCGGAACACAGCTTTGAGTAAGTTCATGAACACAGTCGAATCCATCAACGAGTTACGTACTTTACGCAGGCAATGGCACCGTGAGGGTAAAACCGTGGGTTTCGTCCCCACTATGGGCAACTTACACGCGGGGCATTTAACTTTGATATCGGCCGCGCGTGAGCAATGCGATATCGTGGTCGCCTCAATCTTTGTGAACCCTCTGCAATTCGGTAAAAATGAAGATTTAGACACTTACCCCCGAACAATTGATGAAGACAAAGCTCAGCTAGACAGGCATCACACCGATGTGTTGTTTTTACCCTCGGTAGCCGAGATGTATCCTCGCGGCTTAGATGAACAAACTTTTGTTCAGGTGCCCGGTATTTCAGACATGATTTGTGGAAACAGTCGACCCGGGCATTTTCGGGGGGTAGCCACCGTGGTCAGTAAGTTGTTTAATATGGTTCAGCCTGATCGCGCATTTTTTGGGCAAAAAGATTATCAACAATTGCAGGTCATTCGGCTTATGGCGGCGGATTTATCGATTGATATCGATATTCAGGGTATTCCTACTCAACGCGCCGAAGATGGCCTGGCGCTAAGTTCACGAAATGGTTATTTAACCGAAGAGCAGCGTCAAATAGCGCCGAAACTTTATGCCTGCTTGCTGAATTTGAAAACAGACTTACAAAATGACCGCCAGCCTTTAAGCGTGCTTATCGAAAAATATACGGCGGTACTTGCCCAGGCCGGTTTTAAGCCCGACTATATAGAAATTCGTCATGCTGATACCCTTGAGCCTGTCGGCGATATGGATAATCAGCTGGTCGTTTTGGTCGCAGCCTTTTTAGGCAATGTGCGTCTTATTGATAACCTGACCGTCACCCGGCCCGAAGCATAGGTTGAGCGTTAACCACTGTGACTTAATATTTCACGTGCATTGTCGTCCAACTCTTTCCACAAACGCATTTTTCGGGCAATAATTGTCTGCTCTTCTAAAATATTCTTTAGATCTTGTTCGGTGGTGAGTGGGTTAGCCAGCACCACCCGAAACACAGTAATAGCCTGTCCGCCCAGCTCGGCACATTCAAGACGTGTTCTGGATACAAACGATTTACCCGCCTCGCGCTGAGCTTTTTGGACCGCCACCACCAACCGGTCTAAATTTTGGTTCAGCTGACGGCATTGTGCCGGGGTGGCGACATCAAAAGCATTCTGCACACTAGTAGGACAAACCCGGTAAGTTAACAGCGATAACGTGGGCGCGGTGGTCAGCATAAACATGTCGTGCCGCTGAATCATGGCAGCGAAGGTTTGTGCTTTTTCGATATTTTGATCAATGATAAGCTCATACCCACGCCGACCCAGAATATGCAATGTGGAATACACCATCATTGCCATACCGTTACGAGAGCCTTCTAATGTAGTGGCGCCCAAATCTTTTGAGCCTTCCCGCAGAATATACTGAGCATGGTGGCGCACCGAATTCGCGTCTTCAGGGTTACGAAATATGGCCATACCCGCGCCCATTGGAACATACATCTGTTTGTGGGCATCCATGGTTACCGAATCTGCACGATGGACGCCCTTTAACTTGGTCCGGTTGGTAGATGAGAACAACGTGGCGCCACCCCAGGCGGCATCCACATGAAACCAGCACCCCAACTCTTTGGCAACATCGGCAAGTTCGTCTAAAGGATCGACATGGCCGGTCTCTGTGGTGCCGCCAATACCTACAATCGCCAGAACTTTATTGCCCTGTTGTTGATATTCAAGGCCGGCTTTAAGCGCATCTTCAGGCCGCAGAGTTTGCGCCGGACAAGGAAGCGTTAAAAGTTGCTCACGGCCTAATCCTAATGCATCCACCGCTTTTGATAATGAATAATGGCCGCGCTTTGAACAAATAACCCCAAGGTTATTGATATCGTAATGACGATAGGCCGCCGCTAAACCGGCTTTTGCTACCCCGCTAAAACCGGGTTGAGGGCCCAGTAGTTTGTTGCGCGCAACCCATAATGCAGTAATATTAGCAATGGTTCCGCCTGAACAAAACGCGCCTAATGCATGGCGGGCACTGTGCAAATGTTTGGTATAAAAGGCTTCGGGTTCATCATAAATAAGATTATGCATCATTCCTAAAACCTGTCGTTCCAGGGGGGTAAACGCTTTGGACGTTTCTATTTTCACCAGGTTTTGGTTCAACCCCACCAACAACTTAGCCAGGGGCAGGTGAAAATAAGGCAGCGCTGATGTCATGTGGCCAATGAAGGTAGGCGAATAGGTGTTAACCGAGTGCGCAACCAGCTTTTCTAGCAGGGATTCGGCATGAGTTGAAACAAACTCGGGAGATTCGGGCACACTGGCCAGCGAAAAATCTTTCTCAATTTCTTCTAGCGAGGTCTTTTTTGTCACCACATGCTGTGACAAAAAATCCATAATATTGTCGGATAAGTGTTGTTCTATCTGCGCTAATTTTGAGTCTTTGTGCTCCGGTTTGGTAAATACCCGAAACAAGTGCTTAAGACTGACCTGAGCTTCACTCACTACTAAACACACCTCTAAACGCTAAAGACCTCAGGCACCCGCTGTGCTGCGCTGCAGGCAGTTAATATGACCGCAAGCCGGAACTGATTTGTCACTATTGCTAAGTTGTTAGCAAAATAATTACAAAGGAGCGAAACTTTACCCATAATACCGCACAGATACAAGATATGTGATGTATCGCACACAATTAATGGCGAATATACACGCGTATTGCGCCCGTTTTTTAACAAAATAAAAGGTTTGTTATATCTTACATTGGCTTTGGCGGTAGCTCTGCTATATTGAGGAGGTGATAAAAAGGAAATAAAACATGCCGATACGAGAAATCACCGACCCTTTTCGGCTGGAAGACATTGTCCCCTATTTTCAGCCTATTGTTGCTTTACGCACCGATCGGGTGTGGCGCTATGAATGTCTTGCCCGCCTGATACCCGAACCCGAGAAAGTCTATTTACCCAATGAGTTTTTGTATTTAGTTGAACGGCATAACTATGTACAGCAGCTGACTGAAACGATGTTTGCCCAGTGCTCTGCTTTTTTTGCCAATAAAAATCTTAACTGGAATATTAACCTGGATATGGCCGATGTGCATAATCCGGCGCTGATCACATTTTTCTCCCAGCACATAGACTCTTATTGCGACCCGACACGCATCTGCGTTGAAGTCAGTGCACAGTCTGCTATTCATGATCTATCCCAAATGAATGAGTTTATAAAAAAAGTCACGCCCCTTGGAATAAACGTATTTGTAGATAAAGTAGGTCGTGTACCGGGCAATATCAAAAGGCTGTTAGACTTGCCGATAAAGGGGATGAAGCTGGATGGAGGGTTGCTACGGCATTACCACACCACCTCAGCGGTTCAGGAGTATATTAGTTATGTGTGTGAGCAAGCCCGTGACCGCGATATTGCTGTGGTGGCCGAACAGGTTGAAGACTTAGAGATTCTGGAAATTGTTCACCAATTACCCATAGATTATGCCCAGGGCTTTGTGTTTAGCAGCCCTAAACCAACGCTCCCCGATTAACTTTCTTCCTCGGCGCGGCAGACCAGCTCCCAGCAGGTTTGGCCGCTGGCTAAATATTTGCGCTCAAAGGGAGTGAATGCTTCATTGTCACTTACTTGCTGAACATTGCCCGTTACCCCGTAATGTTTGGTCGCCTGAGCAAACTCGAGCAAATACACCAGCCAGTTACTGCGAACGGTTATATTGGGGGTCATAGCCATTAGATCAGCGAAGGCAGCACTGCCATGCCAGCGTTTTTGAACCTGCGACGGTTTTGGATAAGGATTAGGGTACAACAAATAATGCTGCTGTATACGCCACTGATGCTGGCGAATCAGTCTCCAAAAATCAATAACATCCGCGCGAAATACGGCGTAGTTTTCACTTTCACCTGCATAATGCGCATGTTTATCAAGCCGCGCCTGAGACTTATCCAGCCCAATAACTTTAGCCTGAGAATTAGCCGCGCCCAGCCGGGCAGTGCTTTCTCCGACACCGCAGCACGAGTCGATAATAATATCGCCACTCCAGTTGCCCAGCCATTGATTCGCCTGATCAAAAGCCGCCCGCGTATGTTCGCTCACCGGGCGTAAATTTTCAGCCTTTTGATACCGCTGTACCAACGCATCCAGTTTTTCATGAACAGTAGTTTGGGTGGTAGAAATACTGTTTACCTGATTGACAGATTCGCTCATTTAGCTACGTATCCCCTTACCGGTTTTAAGCAGATAATAAGCTATACCAAACAGTACAATGTTAAAGCCGACCAACAAGATTAATGAGGTAACAACGCCGTCTGCAGAATGACCTAAAAACCCATAACGGAATCCGTCAATCATATAAACAATAGGGTTGGCCATACTGATGGTTTTCCACAAATCAGGCAGTTTGTCCAGGTCATAAAATACGCCGCCAAGGTACGTGAGCGGGGTCAAAACAAAAGTAGGAACAATGCTGATATCGTCAAAGCTCTTAGCAAAAATTGCATTAATTAATCCAGCCAGCGAAAACAAAATAGCGGTAAGCAGTACCACAATGGCTATAGTGAAAATACTGAATATCTGCGTATCAACAAACAATAATGAAACCAGCGTTACAATAATGCCTATCAAAAGCGCCCTGGCTACGCCACCACCAACATACCCGGCAATAACCACACTGGTGGGCACCGGCGCGACCATCAGCTCTTCAATATTACGCTGAAATTTGGCACTGAAAAAAGAAGAACAAACATTTGAATAGGAGTTGGTAATGACCGACATCATAATGAGCCCGGGTACAATAAACTCCATGTAGGGCACACCGGCCATTTCACCAATTCTTTCACCGATAATATTACCAAAGATGACAAAATACAGGCTCATGGTGATAGCCGGAGGTACCAGTGTTTGCACCCAAATTCTTAAAAAGCGGGTACATTCTTTTATCCAGATAGTATTTAACGCTACCCAGTTATTTTGTTTATGCATTTGCAGCATCCTCTTGCCGGTTACGCCCCGATTCAACCAACCGAACAAAGAGCTCTTCTAAACGGTTCGCTTTGTTCCGCATACTTAATACCTGAAAGCCTTGCTCTGTTAACTGACTAAACACCGGGTTTAACCCTTCTTGTTTCTCAACATCAACCTCTAGCGTATGGTTGTCGACAAGACGATGTTCAAAACCAGTAAGCTCAGGTGTTTTATCTGAGTCAGCCAGATCCAGAATAAAGGTTTCAATATTCAGCTTCGACAGCAAGGCCCGCATCGTAGTGTGCTCAACAATAATCCCCTTATCAATAATGGCGATATTACGACACAGCATTTCGGCTTCTTCAAGATAATGGGTGGTAAGAATAATTGTTATGCCCTGCTCGTTAATCTCTTTTAGAAACGTCCACATCGACCGACGAATTTCAATGTCAACGCCCGCAGTAGGCTCGTCCAGAATCAGCAGCTTAGGTTCGTGCATTAATGCCCGGGCAATCATTAACCGGCGTTTCATGCCTCCTGAAAGCTCTCGGGCCCTTGCGTCGCGTTTTTCCCACAAATCAAGCTGCGTAAGGTACTTTTTAGCGCGATCTTTGGCTATTGCCCGCGGTACCCCGTAATAACCAGCCTGGTTCAGTACAATTTGTAAAACAGTTTCAAATTGATTGAAATTAAATTCTTGCGGTACCAACCCAATGCAGGCTTTGGCAGATTCTTTTTGCTGTTCCAGGTCATAGCCAAATACCGATACGTCTCCGGCACTTGGGTTTATCAGTGAACTGATGATACCTATCGTGGTAGATTTACCTGCCCCATTAGGGCCTAAAAGCGCAAAAAAATCGCCTTCGTTAACCTGGAGGTCTAAACCTTTAAGAGCCTGAACGCCTCCTTTATAGGTTTTCTGCAAACCAGAAATATCCAATGCTTTCATGCAATAGCCTGTTATTTGAGTGATACAGCACCGGTATGCCAAAATGCTTTTGTCATATTAATGCCTGATAAATAGAGCATTACGAATGGTACATGCAAAGTCTACAGTAAGTATGTTCAAAGTCTGTATTTTCAAGGTCTTGTTGGTAAGCACCCTGGGCGGAGTTTGAAAAGCGCGCGCCAATAGCTTTATATCTTATTCGGTGGCAGGGGTGGCTTACTGCAAAGGTAAGTCTTGTGTTTGACATCGAACCCACATTCTCCCTATATACTGGCTATACACCTGATGCGAACGCCGATTCTTTCATGGGTAATCACTTTCGCTAAGTAGATACAGCCCTGAATTCTAAACCGCCGTTAAACCGCCTTAAAGCAGGGCTGGCATTTGTATTTTGCTCTCACTATGGTTTAGCCGGGTCAGCTTCATCATCGGGCTTTGCGTCATGTTTAGTTAGCATGCGTTCACGCCGACGTGCCATCATATGTGCAAATCTGCGCATACTTACTGTGGTATCTTTTTCATCAATAATGTCGACTCCAAGCAAATTTTCCAGCAGATCTTCAAGGGTAACAATCCCTTCTAGTCCGCCGTATTCATCAACCACTAACAGCATGTGTATACGTTTTTGCAAAAATTGATTCAAAATGCTGGGCAATGACATGCTCGAAAGTACTGTTACCATAGCCATGCTCAATTCTTTGAGTGTTCGCTGCCCTTCTCCTTTGGCTTGTGCTACCAGTAAATCTGAACGCAGAACAAACCCGGAAATGCTTTCTGAGTCGTCTTCTTCATAAACCGGAATACGTGAGTATTCTATTTTCTCATGGCGATGAAAAAACTCTTCCACGGTCGTATTTTCGCAAATTGAAAACATCGCTGTTCGGTGAGTCATTGCATCTTTAACTTTCAGCTCATGCATACCCAGTAAGCTTTGCATTAATGCAGCTTCTTGCTGAGCTAACTGGCCTTCTTGCCCGGAAAGCTCGGTCATAGCATGCAGTTCGCTGCGGCTAAGACCCCGTAGCGGACTTTCTTCTTTAAAGCTTCGGGTCAGCATTTCAGACATTTTGACGAACGGATACAACAGTATTGTCAGATATTTTAAAAAGTATGCTGTGGCTGGTGCTAGCGCACGCCAAAAGGTAGCGCCCAGCGTTTTAGGAATGATTTCAGAAAACACTAAAATAAGTAGGGTAAGCACCGCAGAAATAACCCCCAGATACGCTTGCCCAAAGACTAGTCCGGCCTGGGCCCCGGCGCCTGCGGCGCCCATAGTGTGCGCTATGGTATTAAGGGTAAGGATGGCCGACAGAGGCCTGTTGATATCCTCAGTCTGTTTGCGTAGCAGTTTACCGGCGGGTGGCTTTTCTTTTTCAAGCACCGAAATATAAGCCGAAGAAACACTAAGAATTACCGCTTCTGCAATACTGCATAAAAAGGAAAAACCTAACGCGATAAACACATAGACAAATAATAAAAACATGCACCCTTGGTCCGCAACCATTTAAATCAGCATCTATTATGAAGATGCCTGAGTCAGTTACAAGGGTAATTAGTTAATATCTAAATTTGTCGGAAAAAACCGGTTACTTCAGTCCCGGACAGCCCTGAAGTAACCGGTAAATCGTTGCCACTCACTATTATGTTGTTTGAGACTTTTTGAAACGGGAAATGACTGACCATGCTTCAAGCATAACCAACACGCTGACTATCAGAACCACTGCGTCTAAGAAAACCAGTAAATAGTTTTCCGCCAGATAATATTCTTTTAGTTTTATCAGGCCAGCAAAAAAGGCCATAACCAATACAAATGTCATTGGTATCAGAGTAAATTTCGCCGGGCGCCCCATTTTTATTAGCATTACCGAGATAACCAGTAACGTTAAGCTGGCTAATATCTGGTTCGTAGAGCCGAATAAAGGCCAGATTATCATACCGCCACTGCCTGAGGCACCGCCGGCACCAAAGGCAAGTAATAAACAGGTCCCCACCGCTACAAGGGTAGCAACTACGCCATTTTTCAATATTTTCAGGTTATAAATGTCGCCCCACTCCTGAATAATATAGCGCTGTAAGCGAACCCCAGAGTCCATAGTTGTACCGGCAAATAACACCACCATTACCGCTAAAATAGTAGAGGCAAAATCCACAGGCAGTCCCCACCCGGTAGCAATCAGGTTAGCACCGCCAGTAATAAATGCACCAACGCTTCCGGCCCCAAGGTGACTGTAAACTTCATGCCACTCTTCAGGTGAAGCCGCCATCATAACGCCCGATACTGCAACAATGGTAATCAGTGCTAATGTGCCTTCGCCTACCGCACCCAAGTACCCAACAAAACGAGCATCGGTTTCTTTATTTAGCTGCTTTGAGCTGGTACCCGATGCAACAATTCCGTGAAAACCAGAGACCGCACCGCAGGCAATAGTAACAAACAATAATGGGATCATACTTGGCGTGTCTGCCACGGTTTGGGTATTAAAAGCAGGCGCGGTAATATCGGGCATGGCGACAAACACCGCCCCGTACAATAACAGTAAGCCCACAATAAGCTGCATGCCATTGATAAAGTCGCGAGGTTGCAACAACATCCATACGGGTAATAAAGAGGCAATGGCGGCATAAATAAACAGGATGATAATCCAGTTCGCTGTGTCAGCCAGTCCAAACATGGTTTCAGGCAACGAAATTGGAATATAAGTACCTGCATAAACAGAGGCATACAGTACGATAATCCCGACCACACACATGGGTATCAACGAGAAATTTCTTTTAAGTAGCTGGCCAATGATTAAGGCCACCACAATCGCTGTCCAGGCGGGAAACACTGCAGTGGGTTGCGACACAAACGAATTAGCAATAACCACCCCAAATACTGCGTTTACCATAAGCAGTACCAAAAATATAACAATCATAAATAACGAACGAGTACGTTTACCGATAACTGACTCGGACAGCGCACCCATCGATTTTCCTTTGTGGCGACTACTGGCCCACAGTGCCCCCATGTCGTGGACGCCTGCAAACAAAATAGTACCAAACACCACCCATAGCACGGCGGGCACCCAGCCCCAGTAAACGGCAATAGCGGGACCCACTATGGGCGCAGCCCCTGCGACCGATGTAAAGTGATGTCCCCACAAAACTACTTTGTTAGTTGGTACAAAATCTTTACCATCATTGAGTTCGTGCGCGGGGGTCAGAAAATTTTCATCAAGCTTAAAAATGCGGGTGGCAATGAATTTTGAGTAGACAAACCACCCAATTATCATACCGATGATTCCCAGCAAAACGATTAGAATTGATTGCATAGAGTAATCCTGGTCACATGACACATGTTGTTATAGTTTATAATTGACCGGCACCACAATAACGAATATCGAGGGTGTTTCGCTAATAGTGAATCAGCTGACCCACCTTTTGTGTTACCTGACTGAACGCTGCATTATAGCCAGCAGATACTGCCAGCGTCGTTACTAGTAAGACTAAAGTCTACCGTAATACAGCGCCTGATAAAAAGATACGCCTTATTTATCGCCGTCATTCAACCGGCTAGCTATCTTTATACCGAAGTTTGCGTTTTGGGCATACATAAGATGTGTATTGGGGTGGATGTTTTGAGACATGTGTACCTAAAGTAAGGGGCGGCTAGGCGTAGGACTGTTGTAGTTTGGGGTCGGGGCCTAAAAGTTTTGGGGGCGAACTTCTGAATGCTCAATAAAGGCGAAAGTTGTAAGCAGGAGCGACGTTTTAATACAAGTTGATTAAGCAGCGGGGAGTTAAATCTTCATATTACAGGCAATAAAAAAGGCCGCTTACGCGACCTTTTTTGGATACCTAATGGTGTTTCAGATTAGTCCATAATCTTAGAAACAACACCAGCACCTACAGTACGACCACCTTCACGGATTGCAAAGCGCAGACCTTCGTCCAT
>NZ_JAESDK010000017.1 GCF_019249245.1 Alteromonas lipotrueiana
GGTGGGTCGTGCTGGATTCGAACCAGCGACCAATTGATTAAAAGTCAACTGCTCTACCAACTGAGCTAACGACCCATTTCTTTTCTGTTGTTGCCTGTCTGGGGCAACGGCGGCATATATTACCCATTTCTTGTGGGCGTGCAACCCTAAATTGCGTTTAATTCTAATTTTTTAAAAAAACTGCGATTAAACGCTCAAATTCACAACAAAAAGCACAAACTTTCTGCACTTCAATACGTTGAGAATCTCTACTTTGGCGTATGCACTATTAAAATAGTATCAACGATTTACCTAAATATACGCCGCATTATTACTATTCGATGATAAAAAACAGGCTTATCATCAAAAAGCCTCTGATACTCAGAGGCACTTTACCTACAACGAACTCAAACGCGACTCAGCAAGTTTTCTTGCAGAAGAGTTAGGATATTGTGAAATAACCTGATTAAGGTATTCACGGGCCTGACCGTTGTTTCCTAAGCGTTGTTCAATAACACCTAGTTTCAACAAAGACTCTGCTCGCTTGCTCGATTTTTTAAACTGATTGGCAACTTCACTAAACTGAGTTTTTGCTTCTTGCCAATTTTGTTTATTGAACAACAATTGCCCTAACCAATAGTGGGCGTTGGCTGCATACTGGCTTTTCGGGTAATCGTTGATAAACTCGCGAAACGCGGGTATCGCTTTGTCATATTCGCGTGATTCTAATATAAGATTTACGGCATTATCGTAGGCGTCATCTTCGCTAAGCGAAGGTGTACTGGTACTCTCCTGCCTGGTCTCTTGGGCTAGTGTTGATACCTGTGAACCAGATGCCGGAGTTTGCTGACCCACCGACTGCTTTAACGACGAGACTCGTTTATCAATTTCCAGATAAAGTTCACGCTGGCGCTCTAGTACTTTTTCTAACTGGTTAGTATGAACCTCGACCGAACCCCGTAGATCATCAATTTCGCCTTGCATAGCATTAAGTTGCTGCTGCAAACGATGCTGCATTTGCGTACGGCTATCAACCATACGCTCAAGCACAACAATCCGCTTTTCTAAATTACTGCCTTGAGGATTGTTAACATCGTAAACCGGGGCCTGCGCGAAAGATGCATTTGATATCACACAGGCGACGCTTAACGCGACGCCTGTTAATGCATGTTTACGTAAATAACCAGCCATTACTGATATACAACCACACCGCGACGATTTTGCGCCTGGGCGTATTCAGTTGAACCCATTACTGCCGGTTTTTCTTCACCATAAGAAACGGTAGAGACCTGATCGCTGCTTACACCAGCGTTCATCAAATACGTTTCAACGGCCTGGCCACGACGTTCGCCCAAAGCAATGTTGTATTCTGGCGTACCACGGCTATCGGTATGGCCTTCAATTACAACATTTTGGTCAGGGTTCTGAACCAAAAACTCAGCATGCTTGTTCAGGATCTCCTGAAATTCAGATTTAATCGTCGCCCGGTCAAAATCAAAATAAACCGTTTGTTCGTTTTTAAGTGACTCAAGCTGTTCCTGAACCATCTCTTGTTGACGGTTCATACGCTGAGCCGCTTCGGCTTCAACACGGGCTTCTTCATTTTGACGAGACTGACGCTCTGCTTCAGCTTGTTCCTGAGCAACACGGTTACGTTCGGCCGCTAACTCTTCTTCACTAGGACCTGACGAACATGCCATCATTGTCACCACGGGTAAGGCGATAACGAAGCTTTTCATTACTTTATTAAATTGCATCCACTTATTCCTTATAGTTTTCATTACCAAATGTTTTATTTAAAACAAAAAGGGTGACCAACTCGGTGACTTAACCTGACCGTTCGTGGCTGGTAACCTTGCTTTAAAGCGACCATCCAATGACACTAAGGATAATACCTGAGTTCCATTGTGCAAAGTGCTGTAAATTATCATACTTCCGTTCGGCGCAATACTGGGTGACTCGTCCAGATAAGTCTTTGTCAGCACCTGAATTGCACCATCATTTAAACCCTGTCGGGCAATGCGATAGTCACCCTTGGTTTGGTTAACTAATACCATTTCGTCGCCAGAAGGAGAAATCGTTGCGCCGAGATTCTGCTCGCCTTCAAAAGTTTGACGTCTGACTTTACCTGAAGCCAAATTTACGCGATAAATCTGAGGTTTACCACCCCGTTCTGAGCTAAATATCAGACTCTTACCATCGGGTAGCCACGAAGGCTCGGTATCAATTGCCCGGTTGCGGGTTATCCGGCGCAGTTTTTTAGAAGCAAGTTCCATGACATAAATTTCTGGATTGCCATCTTTAGACAGTACCATAGCCAATTGTTTGCCGTCGGGCGAGAACACCGGACTCCCATTTATGCCCGGAAAATCGGTGATGGCTTCGCGCTTGCGGGTATAAATATCCTGAATAAAAATTTGAGGACGTTTATTTTCAAAACTGACATAAGCCAGTTCTTCACCATCAGGTGACCAACTAGGCGACATCAGGGGTTCAGGTGATGACAACAACCGGGTTTCATTTTTACCATCGTAGTCGGCAATAGCCAGCTCGTAAGGGCGGGCATTGGCGTCACGATCGCGTACTTTAACGTAAGCAATACGGGTTAAAAAGGCGCCCCGTGTACCGGTCAGCTTTTCATACACCACATCGGAAATACGGTGAGCATACTGGCGAAAGTCCTGCGGATTTATGACTGCCTGACGTTTATCGATAAGGTGGTCGTTAGCCGCAACCAATTTGCCCTGACTCATCGCTTTTGATTTTCCACCGGTAGCTTGTCCACGCAACACATCGACCAGCTCGTAACTGACTTTGTATTTGTTATTGGGCTGCTGCTCTACCGTGCCTACCAGTACCGTGTCGACTCCCGCTGAGGCCCAGGCCGAGTAGTTAATATTTGCATCGGTATCAGGGTATTGCGGCATAGCATCCGGGGCCGTCGGGTTGAACTTACCACTACGCATAAGATCGGCGCGCACTACCGCGGCCAAATCTTCTGGCATAGAGCCTGTACCTTTAAACGTAAAGGGCACCACGCCAATAGGCCGGGCTCCATCAACACCTTCGGTAATGACAATTTCAAGCGAAGCCTGTGCTAACGTACTAAACATCAGCAATGTGGCACTGAACCATATTCCGATTTTTTTCTTTATCACTACAATTCCACCGTTAGGTTAATGTCTTTAAGTTGTTGGTAAACGTCCTGGTTTTGCGACATAGGTAATTTGTCGGGTCGTCTTACCGCGGCCTCTGAGGCCCGACAAAGCGCCGCATCACCGCTTAATGTTCTTACCTGTACCACAAAGCCTGTTGTTGCCAGTCTAATGTTTAATCTGCATTTTTTGCCTTTATACGACGAATCGTTAAGCAGCCCCTGCATAATTTTTTGCTTGATTAAAGCGCGGTATCGATCGGTTTCTGATAATACCTGTCGTTGGCGTCGCTGTTGCTGAGCGGCTCGTTCGGCCTCGGCTTGCTCTTGCTGTAATTTATCCATGGCGGCTTGTTCCTGAGCAGCTTTGCGTTCCGCTTTTTCACGCGCTTCACGCTCTTTGCGTTCACGGGCTTGTTGCGCCGCCACACGCTTTAACTCTTTTTGACGGTTAGCTTCAGCCTGCCGCTTTTGTTCGGCTTTTTTTTGTTCAGCGCGCTGTTTCGCTTTTTCTGCATTAATCCGGCGTTGACGGTCAGCTTCAGCTTGATTTGCCGCTTTTGCCGCCTGACGTTTTTCTTCTTCGCGTGCGGCAACTTTAGCTTGTGCTTCTGCCTGGGCTTTTTGTTTGTCGGCTATTGCCTGGGCATCAATAAATGTGGCTTTGATAACGGGTTGCGATGGCGCCGGTGCAGGCAACGGATCAGGCGAAAAACTGACGCTAATCAGTAACACTAAAGCAATAGCAAAGTGCACACCGATAGATTTTGCAATCGCAACTTTTTCATCTGAATTAGTAAGCTTAGCCAACAATTGGGGTTTGCGCATAAGCTGGTTACTCTTTGGGGTCGGTCATCAGACCTACCGAGGGCACACCCGCATTTTGCAGCAGCACCATTAACCGAATAACTTTGTCGTACGCCACCTGGCCATCCCCTTTTACCACCACCGGCGTGTCGGGTTGCTTTTGCAGCTGTGCCTGCACCAGAGCACCTAAATCTGCAGCAGCCACAGGCTGCTCTTCGTCATCTCCCAAATTCAGATAGTAACTGCCTTCAACATCTACCGAAGCAATCAAAGGTGGAATATCTTGTTGGTCAATAGGCTCGGCGCTGGCTTTGGGCAAATCTACTTTAACGCCTTGTGATACCAGAGGTGAAGTCACCATAAAAATAATCAGCAACACCAGCATCACATCGATATAAGGCACCACATTAATCTCAGAAACCGGACGACGGCGTTTACGGGTATACATAACTGGCTCCTGTAACCGCGCTAAGGCGTTTGATGCTGCTGAGCCGCAATGGCCTGCCGTTGTAAAATAGCCGAAAATTCTTCCATGAAGTTCGCGTAATTGTTTTCTAGTTTCTCAACTTTGTGACTAAAACGGTTATACGCAATAACCGCCGGAATGGCCGCAAATAAACCAATTGCGGTAGCAATAAGGGCCTCGGCGATGCCGGGAGCCACCATGGCTAACGTAGCCTGCTGAACCTCGCCCAACGCGATGAACGCGTTCATAATGCCCCAAACCGTACCAAATAAACCTATATACGGGCTAATCGAGCCTGCGGTCGCTAAAAAAGGTAATCGGCTTTCTAATTCTTCTACTTCACGAGACATAGTGACTCGCATAGCACGGTACGTGCCATCAACAATTCCATTTGCCGCTGTATTGCCTTTACGCAAGCGCACAAACTCTTTAAACCCTGAGCAAAAGATACCAGATATTCCGCCTAGATTAGAGCGCGCTGATAATTCCTGATACAGACGGTTCAGGTCTGCACCCGACCAAAATTTGTCTTCAAAATTTCGCAGTTCGGTCTGCGCCGATTTCAGCGCTTTAGTACGTTGAAAAATAAATGTCCATGACGCCACCGACACCGCAAGTAGCAATAGCATAACCAACTGCACAACAAAGCTGGCTTGTAGAAATAGCCCGATAAAGGTTAAATCAGATTCCACGCGTTAAATCCCCTAATAAAGTGCGCGGCATTTTTCTAGCTTTCATTTTAAGCTGGTCCACGCACACAACCTGAATATCAGCAGCAACCAGTAGTTCGCTACTTTGATTATAAATTTTTTGTTGAAACACCATACTGGCACCTTTCAATTCTACAATCTGTGATTCAATACTCAACAGCTGATTGAAACGTGCAGGCGCATAGTTATGCATCTCAACGCGTTTGACGACAAAACCCAGGTTTTGTTCCAACAAGACATCCTGGTCATAACCTAATTCGCGTAACCATTCGGTTCGGGCACGTTCTGCAAATTTCAGGTAGTTCGCGTAGTAAACTATTCCTCCGGCATCCGTATCTTCGTAATAAATTCGAACAGACCACTTGTGCATAGTTATGCCTCACACCTCAATATAATTAATCTTTTATGTATTTGGAAATAATTTTAACGGGGACAAAATTGCCAAGCCTTGTAATCCCAATCCCTTTATAAGCAACACTTTTAACGTTATATAAGCCAATTATCAACACAATATTAACGCATTAGAATTTCTAATTCGGAATAATAATTTTACTCAATTGAGAGAATTTTTTTCTACTTTATAATGCGCGTCATCTGTCACACAGGCATTACGATTTTTTTCGGAATGTTCGAGAGTTTCTCCTGTTAGGCATGAGTTCCCTGGATTTATTTCCTTCAACACTTGTTGTTTTGCCCGTTCTTTTGAGCGGGCTTTTTTTTGCCTGAAAATTGCCTGGCTGGCGATTACCTACCAGGAGCCCCGCCGGTGAGAGTTACCCCTTATGGATAATTTCAATAATAAAGAGACCATACACGTCAGCAGCCCATTTACCCGAAGCGAGATAAGACTGGGTGTGCGAAAAGGGAGTGACACGCTAATCTACCGCTACGCACTGCAGGCACTAAAATATTATTGGTCGGGCTTAAAGCCAAAATGCAAATACGCACGCTGCTGAACAATCCGGCCTCTGGGGGTGCGTTGTAAAAAACCCTGCTGAATCAAAAAAGGTTCGATAACATCTTCAATGGTTTCTTTTTCTTCACCGATGGCCGCTGCTAAGTTGTCTAACCCTACGGGTCCGCCATCAAATTTTTCAATGATCGCCAGCAATAGTTTACGATCCATATAGTCAAAACCTTGCTTGTCGACATCCAGCATGTCTAAGGCACGGGCCGCCACCTCTTCAGTTACATCCCCGTTAGCTTTTATTTCTGCATAATCGCGCACACGACGTAATAACCGGTTAGCAATACGCGGCGTACCGCGCGAGCGTTTTGCAACTTCTAATGCGCCTTGCTGATCCATTTTCAGATTCAAAAAATCGGCGCTACGGGCCACAATGGTGGTCAAATCTTTTACTGAATAAAATTCTAAACGCTGAACAATACCAAATCGGTCACGAAGGGGTGAGGTTAGCGAGCCAGCCCTGGTGGTGGCGCCTATTAGTGTAAAAGGTGGAAGATCAAGCTTGATAGAACGAGCAGCGGGCCCCTCTCCTATCATAATATCCAATTGATAATCTTCCATCGCCGGATACAAAATCTCTTCAACAACCGGGCTTAAACGGTGTATCTCGTCAATAAACAGTACATCGTTACGCTCAAGATTGGTGAGCAGCGCGGCCAGGTCCCCGGCTTTTTCCAGTACCGGGCCTGAGGTTGTTTTAATACTGACATCCATTTCGTTTGCGACGATATTTGCCAATGTGGTTTTACCCAGGCCTGGCGGGCCAAAAATAAGCAAATGATCCAGTGCGTCTTGTCTGTTTCGGGCAGCCTGGATAAAAATTTCCATTTGCTCGCAGACATGAGGCTGGCCCGTGTAGTCGCTAAGCATTTTAGGCCGTATCGCCCGGTCAATAACTTCATCTTCGTTGGTGGCGTCTGCGCCAATTAGCCGATCGGCTTCAATCATGGTAATAAACTCTTATATTGCCGCTCGCAGCGCTTCGCGAATCAAAGCTTCACTGTCCATCTCGGGTTTGTATACACCACTCACCATTTTGCTGGCCTGAGCAGGTTTATACCCTAATGCTACCAATGCACTTGCGGCATCTTCACGCACATCATTAATAGGCACAACGCTTGAGCCATTGGTGCTTTCCATGGGTAAGTCGGGTAGGTTTGTATCTTGTATTTTGCCAAACTTTGCTAATCGGTCGCGCAGCTCTACCACCAGTCTTTCAGCGGTTTTTTTACCAATGCCGGGCATGGCCACTAACGACGATATGTCTTCATTTTGCACACATACCAAAAACTGACCCGCCGACATACCCGATAATATGGTTAATGCCAGCTTTGGCCCCACACCGTTGGCTTTAATTAGTTCGCGAAACAATGCGCGTTCCATTTTATCGGCGAAGCCAAATAAAAGCTGGGCGTCTTCGCGCACAACAAAGTGCGTATACACGACCACTTCTTCGTTTAGTGCGGGCAACTGATAAAAACTGGTCATGGGCATTTGAATTTCATACCCTACGCCAACCACATCTATCACTATTTCTGGCGGGTGTTTTTCCACCAGAATTCCTCTGATTCGACCTATCATCTATTATTCTGCTCTTTATTATCGCAACCGTCGACGAACGGTTTTACTTGCTTGTCCGGCCAGTTTTATCAAACTTTGCTCGGTATGCGCATGACACAATGCCACTGCTAACGCATCGGCTGCATCAGCCTGAGGCGTACCTGGCAATGAAAGTAGCTGCTTTACCATATGCTGTACCTGGATTTTGTCAGCGCCGCCCTTTCCCACTACCGCCTGCTTTATTTGGCGGGCCGAGTACTCCGCAACGGGTAAGTTGCTTTGAGTTGCAGCCACAATAGCCGCGCCCCGGGCCTGACCGAGTTTTAATGCTGAGTCTGGATTTTTTGCCATAAACACTTGTTCTATCGCAAATTGCTGGGGGGCATACTGACTAATGACTTCGCCTACACTGGTAAATATTTGGGATAACCGTTCAGGTAATGCATCGGTTTTCAGCCTGATACAGCCACTGGCAACATACACTAATTTGCCGTGTTTTCGGGCAATTAACCCATATCCGGTAATACGAGAACCTGGATCTATACCCAGTATAATCATTAATTGACTCCAGAGACAAATGTATCGACTGCGTCGCGGTTACTGGGCGACCAAATTCGCGCCATTGCGGCGGGTTTATCAAGCCATTCATAGGCTGAGTGTTCGGTTAGCACAATAGGCGTTGTGGCAGGAATTTGCGCTGTAAAAACATGCTCAGTGTTATAGAGCGTTCCGGGCGGATAGCGGTGCAACCACTGTGAACGAATTTTAAAGCGGTTTGTTTGATGACAGTTGATTACGCGATGATGTTCAGGGTGTAGCTGTAAGCCAATTTCTTCACGCACTTCCCGATAGGCTGTTTGTTCAGGGTGTTCTCCTGCTTCAATGGTGCCGGTTACCGATTGCCAAAAGCTGGCGTCGTCATTGCGTTGCAACAATAAAATGCGGTGGTGCTCATCATAAAGCACCACCAGCACAGACTCAGGTTGTTTATAACCCATGTAATCAGGTATTTTTCTTAACGACACCAATCGCCAGGTCGGCAAGCTGTTGCTCGTTCGCCGGACTGGGCGCCGACGTTAACGGACACGCTGCGGTGGTAGTTTTTGGAAAAGCCATAACATCGCGAATAGACGTCGCGCCGGTCATTAGCATTACCAGCCTATCTAAACCAAATGCCAAGCCGGCATGGGGCGGCGCGCCAAATTGCAACGCATCAAGTAAAAAGCCGAATTTGCTCTGGGCTTCCTGTTCGCCAATACCCAGAATGTTAAATACCGTCGACTGCATTTGTTCGTCATGAATACGCACCGAACCGCCGCCTAATTCAACGCCGTTTAATACCATGTCGTAGGCATCAGATAAGGCTTCTGCGGGGTTTTCTTTTAACTGCTTAGCGTCTACATCGCGCGGGGCCGTAAATGGATGATGCAGCGCGTGATACTGGCCATCTATTTCTTCAAACATTGGGAAGTCAACCACCCACAAAGGTCGCCACTCACCTTCAAGTAAGCTGAGATCTTCGCCCAGCTTTAACCGCAACGCGCCCATTGCTTCGGTAACCACATTGGCGGTATCGGCGCCAAACAGCAATATGTCGCCTTCCTGAGCGCCAGTACGCTGTAACACAGCATCGGTGATATCTTCGCTTAAAAACTTAAGCACCGGCGACTGTAAGCCTTCTTGACCACCGCCTAAGCTGTTTACTTTTAACCAGGCAAGACCTTTTGCACCATAAATACCAACAAATTTAGTGTACTCATCCAGTTGTTTACGAGACAAACTGGCGCCACCCGGAACGCGGATAACCGATACCCGGCCTTTAGGATCATTTGCCGGACCACTGAATACCTTAAATTCCACTGAACCCAACAAGTCTGCAACATCAACTAGCTCAAGAGGGTTACGCAAATCGGGCTTGTCAGAACCATAACGCTGCATAGCCTCGGCATAGGTCATGCGGGGAAAATCGCCCAATTCAACATTCAGCATTTTGTTAAACAAGTTACGAATCAGACCTTCGGTAATAGACATCACACCGTCAGCGTCTAAAAATGTCGTTTCTAAATCTATCTGTGTAAATTCAGGCTGGCGGTCGGCGCGCAAATCTTCATCGCGAAAGCATTTAACAATCTGGTAATAGCGGTCCATGCCCGACATCATGAGCAATTGTTTAAATAACTGCGGCGATTGCGGCAAGGCAAAAAACTCACCTTTGTGAGTCCGGCTTGGAACCAGGTAATCGCGCGCGCCTTCAGGTGTCGCTTTGGTTAAAATAGGGGTTTCAATATCTAAAAAGCCATCGTCTTCAAGATAACGGCGAACTGCTGCGGTTACCTGAGCGCGAAATTTAAGTCGATTGCTCATCAACGGTCGGCGCAGATCAAGGTAGCGGTAGCGCAGACGCTGTTCTTCAGAGTTTTCCTGATTCCAGTCAAGCGGTAGGGCATTAGCCTTGCTGTAAATATGCAAACCTGTGCCAAAAATTTCAATTTCGCCGGTACGCATGGTGTCGTTTTTCTGACCCTCGGGGCGCGCCCGTACTTTACCAGTGAGTTTTACGCAAAATTCGTTGCGAAGCTTGTTGGCTTCTTCTAATACGTCAGGTAGGTCAGGGTCAAATACCACCTGCACTATACCTTCGCGGTCGCGAAGGTCGATAAAAATCACACCGCCGAAGTCGCGACGCTTGTTTACCCAACCGCACAGAGTTATTTCCTGTCCGATGTATGATGAATCAATATTCCCACAGTAATCTGTGCGCATGGTCGATGACCCCTGAAAGTTCTTTTAGTTACCGATACTGCCTGACACTCTTCCTGCTAATTCAGTCTTTATTTGTGTAAAACACAGTCTGAGACAATAGCAGGGCAAAAAAACGCGTGGCAATTGCTGGCTTTGTGACAAAATAAGGCCGCATAGTATAAACAAATGCGTAAAAAACCCCAATGCCAAAAACAACATTCAGTGCAACAGATTATCGTTCAATAGCGCCTTTACATATTGGACTGCCTGTATGGCAACATCAAAGCTGGGCAAGTCAGTGGTTTTGTAACCCCGCGGCTCGTCAGCAAAACCTGCAGTTTTACGCACGTTACTTTAATACTATAGAGGGTAATACCACTTTTTATGCGCTGCCCTCAGCTCAAACCCTGTCTAAATGGCAAGCTGCGGTTCCTCAAGATTTTCGTTTTACGTTCAAACTACATCAAGACATTACTCATCAAGGAATATTAGGCGCAAACCAAGCCAGATTAAATGAGCAACGAGTGTTGATGCGCCAGTTAAAAAAACAACTCGGCATGCTGTTGATTCAGTTACCTGCGCAGTTTTCTCCTGCGGCGCTACCCCAGCTTGAAAAAATGCTTAATTATTTAAACAATGAATTTACTCTGGCGGTAGAAGTTCGACACCCTGACTTTTTTGCAAAAGGCGAAGCCGAAGTGGCTCTTAACCAATTACTTATGCGGTATCAGGCAAACCGCATTATCATGGATACCCGGGCGTTGTTTTCCGGCCCCGCTCAAAATGCAATGGTGGCCGAAGTACGTACCAAAAAGCCAAGAGTTCCGGTTAATGTGATTGCCACCGCTGATTCACCGGTGGTGCGGTTTGTGGGTGGGGATGATGAGCAGACAAATCAGCAAATGCTTGAACCATGGGTGCATAAATGTCAGCAGTGGCGGCAAGAAGGCAAAAGCCCTTATTTGTTTTTGCATCGACCGGATAACAAAGATGCGCCATGGCTGGCGCAACAATTTGTTGAATTACACAACCGGTGCTATCCAGAAACACCTTTGAGCCCGCCTGTTACCAACACGGCCCAGCAAGACACGCTATTCTAAAGTATGTCGAAAATCAGCAGCATCTAATTCGTGCTTTTTCATAAGTTTGTGCATGTCAGTACGGTTGCGTCCGGCCAGTTCGGCGGCCCGGGTCACATTACCGTCGGTCATTTTAAGCAACTTGTATAAATATTGCTGTTCAAATGAGTCGCGCGCTTCGGTCAGTGTTGGCCAGCTTTGCTTTGTTGCTGAAAGCGCCTGTTCAACCAGATGCAACGGAATGACCGGGGTTTGCGTCAATGCTACGCACTGTTCAACCACGTTAACCAGCTGACGTACATTACCCTGCCAGTCAGATTTCACCATAAGCTGCATGGCGTCATCAGAAAACTGTGTGACGTTGACATTATGTCGCTGACCGCTTTGTTGCAATAGCGTACGCGCTAGCAAGGGGATGTCTTCGCTGCGTTCTTTAAGAGAGGGCAGCTTCAGATTCACTACATTTAGCCGGTAATACAAATCTTCGCGAAAGGTGCCCTCTTCCATTTCTTTGTGCAAATCTTTATGAGTGGCCGAAATCACCCGAACATCGATATCAATCTGTTTGCTACTGCCTACCGGTCGAATCTGCCGCTCTTGCAAGGCCCGTAAAAGCTTTACCTGCAAGGTCATGGGCATATCGCCAATTTCATCTAAAAACAGCGTGCCCCCATCGGCTTCTCGAAATAGCCCTGGTGCAGCCTGTACCGCTCCGGTAAACGCGCCTTTAGCATGACCAAACAATTCAGACTCAAGTAGGTTTTCAGGCAATGCTCCGCAGTTTATTGCCACAAAGGGCATATTGTCACGGGTACTGGCTTTGTGAATCGCATTGGCCAGCAACTCTTTACCGGTACCACTGGCGCCGGTAATCAATACGCTAACCTCACGTTGGGCAATTCGATAAGCCTGGTCCAGTACATTGGTCATTTCAGGTGAACGGGTGATGATGGCCGAACACCATTCGCCAGGCTGTGAAGCTTGAGAATGACTCAATGCTTTTTTCAGCAGAGCACGCAGTTCTTCATGATCGACCGGCTTGGGTAAAAAGCCAAAAACACCACGCTGAGTGGCTGCTACCGCATCTGAAATGGTGCCATGGGCGGTCATTAAAATGACCGGGATGTCCTGACGAATTCCCATGATTTCTTCAAACAGACTTAAGCCGTCTAAGCCGGGCATGCGTAAATCGCTTAGCACCACATCAAACTCTTCGCTGCGTACTTTTTTTAGCGCTGAGTTGCCGTCTTCTACCGCGGTAACCTGATAGCCTTCACCTTCTAATCGAATGGTCAGAAGCCGTAATAAACTTTTATCATCATCTACCAGCAATAACTGCGGATGACCTTTACCTACTTCACTCATTGCTGGCTGCTCCTGTTTTTGTCCATCATAGTTGCTTCTATTTGCAAAAGTTCAGCTAATTTTTTCTGCTGAGATTCTAACTCTTTTTGCAATGCATCACTTGCCTGGGCTTGTTCGGCATTAACTTTATTTAAAATAACCAACGCCGACTCTAGCTCAAGCATTTCATTATTGGGTGCATCTACTACTGTTTTTATCAAAGGTTGTATAGCGCCAGACAGCTTTGGGCTGATGGTTTTTATCCAGTGCTGCGCGCGTAACCGGGCCTGATACGGCGTATCAACCGGCAATGATAAAATTATTTTTTCAATAGTATCGGGCAGCGAGTCACTCAGCTTATCGATGGCAGCCTTGCGTTTGGGCCAGGCGGTGGCATCTGCTTTTATCCATAAGTTGGCCCAGTGTATCAGGTCACACTGATGCTCAAATTCAGCCGTATCTTCAGACACCAGGCACAAATCATCGCTGGCATGAATGACTGTAATGGGTTGCGGTACGGAGTCCGCAGGTTCGCTTACCGGTTTAGGCAATATTGCCGCACAGCCTGTCAGAACTGCTATCAATGACAGAACGAGCAATTTTTTCATTGTTATTTTTCCTCTAGCGGGATAGTCACTCTGAAACAAACATCTGCATAATCAACGTCAGCAACTTCCACGTCGCCGTGCATTAATTTTGCACAATCAGAGACAATCGATAATCCCAGTCCTGTACCTATCACATTATCGTTTCGCGGATCGTCGCCTCGGGTAAAGGGTTCAAACAACCGTTGTACGGTTTCAGGTGTTATACGCTTTCCACGATTTGCTACATCTAACGTAATGTGTTTATTGTTCTCATAAATAGCCAAGTTTATCGGCCGGCCTACCGCTCCGTGCGCCACCGCATTAGAAATCAGGTTATCTAAAATTCGGCGATACAATTCTTCATCCACACAAATCTGGTTCACCCGAATATCTACAGTGACTTCGCGTTCCTGTAGCGCCAGAGCGTAGTCTTCAAGACACTCTTTTACTATCTGGCTGGGGTCCACATTTGTAAAGGTAGGTTGGGCTTGTTGCAATAACAAATTGTAGTCTAACAGTTTTTCAATCAAAGTATTGAGTCGCTGAGTACTTGATGTCAATAAGGCTAAAACTTCGGTCTGTTGGGTGTTGAGGTGACCCACCACATTTTCTGACAACAAACTACACCCTTCTTTAATACTGGCCAAAGGGGTTTTTAATTCGTGGGCGGCATGACGTAATAATGCTGTGCGTATATGTTCAAGTTGTTGTAAGCGATCGGCCAACCAATGTAGGTCTTTTTCAACACCAATAAGCTCGGTTGGGGCCCGGGTAGACAACGGCGGCAATGTGCCTTGTTCCTGCGCGAGTATACGAATAATCTGCTTAAGCTTTTTAACCGGATTAACAATGAGCTGACTGCCCAAAAGAATCAACAGCAACGACACACTAACCAACATGGCCGTTGACCAGGCTTGTTTAGCCTGCATCGCATTTAAGTCGTTTGTTTGTACTTCTAATCGTTGCTGAATCGCAGAATCCACGTCTTTGCGCATCAGCGACATATGACTGTTCATGGAATTAAGATAGGCATTAAGCACCACGCTATCTTCGATATTGCGAAAGGTTTTTAGCTTGGTAACATCTTTTTTAATGGTATCGCAGGTATTACTGGCAGGAAGACTGGAACACAATTCTTTAAGTGCTTCGACAAACTGAATAATGGCATTATCAGAAAGTTCGGCAACGGTTTCATTTCTAATGATGGCGTATTGGCGTAGAGCCCGCTCCAGGTCAATAGCCGCACCATCGAGTTGCTGCATAAGCCCTACCACGTCAACGACATAACGTGTTTCTACGTGGGTCATTTTGCCCACTTTTACCAGATCGTTCTGGCTCTGCCACAACAGGGCAATAAGTGGCACCAACGCCAGCACAAAACTGGCGAGAGTTAATTGTCGTAAGGAACCGAGTCGCACTACATGCTCACTGAAAGAAAAACGGCCAATCAGAATGGCATACCCCTAAAATGCTGGCAAGACCGAGACTCTGTGTCCCTTATTGCATTATATACCTATTAAAATTACGGCTGCGCCGTGGCTTTAGCGACAAAGTCATCAACCGCAAGCTCTTGCTCACTAAGTTTACCGTCTTTGTTGTTGTCTAACCGGCCAAATTTACGCAATAACTCAGTATCGGTTACCGCTTCTTTAAGCGAAATTTCACCGTCAAAATCAGCATCAAGCTGAGCAATGGTCGACTCGCTAGCATTGGCGTTTGCAACCGCAACTGACTGTATCGCGATAACAGTGACTAAAATTAAAAAGACTTTTTCAAAGCGTTTCATGTGCAGCTCCCAAACTAAATAAACAGAATATGGTAATCTCTGTTTACTAAATGATGTTTACCTCACAAAACTAGCCATTATTATGCCACATTTAAATATTGTATACCTATCATGATTTTAGGTAAAATTATCGTGCCTATAATAGTTTAAACGAAGAACAGTGTTACTTTTAACCAACACATACAACCTCGCTTTAGGGTTAAAGCAGAGTCTAAGGCGTTGAATGGAATGCAAAGTGATTCGGCAGTAACGCTATTTTTTCCAGTGGCACGGGTTTGCTGAATAAATACCCTTGCACATGATCGCACCCATGGTCGAGCAAATAGTCCCACTGATTCAACTCTTCTACCCCTTCAGCACAAACCGTTAATGACAAACGTTTGGCTAAATCGATGATAGAGCCGGTAACCAAACGGCTTCGGTGGCAGGTGCTGATGTCGCGTACAAACTGACGGTCTATCTTTAGTGTGTCGATAGAGATTTGCGTAAGATAGCTCAGGGAGGAATAGCCTGTACCAAAATCATCCAGTGCTATCGCACAGCCCATGTTGCTTAAACGCTTGAAAAATTTATCTGCAGAAATAAAATTTTCCAGGTACGCCGACTCTGTAACCTCAAATTCAATATATTCAGGGTTGACCTGCTGCTCGGTGAAAATAGTGTGAATTACGTCAAATAATCTGGTGTGTCGTAAATCATGTGCAGATAAATTAATCGCGACCCGAAATTTGTGCGGAATAACAGACTGCATTAACGGCAGATCGCTACTGACCTGTTCAATAACCCAACGGGTAAGTGCTGAAATTTTCCCGCTTTGTTCTGCCACCGGAATGAACTCGCCGGGCGAAAGAAGCCCAAACTCCGGATGCTGCCAGCGCATTAATGCCTCAAGTCCGACTACCTGCCCGCCTGAGGCTATTTTAGGTTGATAGAAAAGCACAAATTCGTTGTTTATTAAGGCATTGTCTATGCTGTTGGCAATCAACAGCTTGCGTTTGTGGGTTTCTATCATTTCGTTAGTGAAAATGGTCGAAATACCCCTGCCACGGGCTTTTGAGCGGTACATTGCTAAATCGGCATTGCTCATAAGCTGGCTTAGTTCAAAATTTGCTTCAGAGGCTCTGGCAATACCGATGCTCACTCCGACCGTTAACGCCAGTCCGCGAAAATGAAAAGGCTCTTCAAAAGCACCAATAACCCGATGGGCCAGGTTTTCCAGACTGGCATCAGTCACGTCCCGGTCTGGAACAATAATAAATTCGTCACCGCCCAGGCGCGCCACTAAATCGCTTTCTCTGAGCATATTGGCAACCCGATCGGCCACTTCAATAAGAATCAGATCGCCGGTTTCGTGCCCCAAAGAATCATTGATCCCTTTGAAGCCGTCCAGATCGAAAAACATAAGCGCCAGGTCTTTGCTTTGGCGCCGGGCCCGAGCTAGTTCTAAACGTAAGTTGTCGACCACAAACTGTCGGTTTGGCAAACCGGTAAGGCTGTCATAATTCGCTAACCGCGCCATCGTTTGCTGTTGCTCTAACAGTGTCTGATTTTGTTCATCATTAATGGTTAGCTCGGCTTCAATAGTATCAAGCAACATATTAAAGTTTTGACCTAAGCGAGCCACCTCGCCTTTTGCCTTTGTCTCAAAACGCTGTGTATAGTCTTTTGACTGGCTAAGCTGATGGGTAAACCGGGATAAACTGGTAAGCGGATTCAACAACCTGTTAAGCCACAGCATCCCTAAAAAAGTTGTTATCAGTAGCGCAATGACTAACAGCGGTAAAATGCGCCATAAAATAGCCTGGCGATTTTGTGAAATTGTCGAATTAATATCGTTAATCAGCATAAGGTAACCGTAGGTCACCCCATCTTCAAGAATACGGCGACTGGCAATCAGATGCTGACCCACCCGATAAGTGCCTGAAGGCGACTCAAGTAACAATACTAAGTCGTCGTTCTGTGATAGCCCCTGATTATAACCTGCAGTTGCGACCTGACGGTGCAATAGCTTTTTATTAGTACTGTAAAGCCGGGCTTCAACAATATTCTGATAGGCTGAAACCCGTTTCATAATCGGTTGAATGTTTGACAGTAAATTGGGTGACAACGCCAACAGCTCCGGTGCTGTGGTGGTTAACGCGGGAGTATCTTCAGAATGAGTGACCCGTGCTGCGTTATTGCTGGATTTGCCCAAAACATCTGTTAATTCGTCAGACAGATTTCGCGCCAGTGTGGTTAAATCATTTTTAACCGTTTTTGTATGCTGCTGTTCAAGCTTTGTTACTGTAGCCCAGGTAACCATTGACACAATGACTAATACTGCAACAATCAACATGATGGCAATGGGGGTTTTTATAGATTTAAACAATGTGGTACTACCCTGGGCCCTGGCTAACGGGTATTTATCGGTTACGGCAGAAGACTGCGCTACTCGTCAGATACTGAAAGCTTGGTTTTAATAAACTGGCTATGCGGAATATACAACAAATCAGCAATGCGCCGGATAGTATGCTCTTCCATTGGTGCAAGATTATCATCAGCGTAGGCAAGTTCCCATAGGCTGGTTAAGATATTCTTCTTTTGCTCATCGCTGCATTTTTTATTGATGATTTGAGTAAAGTGCACTAACCCCACCGAATCATCCGCGGTTTCATGCCCCTCTTCAGCTAAAGAGTCCAGCGCCTGTTGATCAAGTGTAAAGTGGCGCTTGAGAACCTCCCGATACGCCTCTTTTTCGCGCTCATCAATTGTGTTGTCAGCATGAACAATTTCACTGAACAGGGCGGCGGTGGCCAGCTCTACAGAGTCTCGTGAGGCTTCGGTTTCATCACTCGACTGGTCAAATAAATCAAAAACTTTTTTCAACATACACTTAAGCCTATTTTAGTCGTTTACATCACTACGACCACAACAGATAAAGGTTTGTTCTGTTTGTCATAGTTTAATGTGCCCAGGGTAAAGACAACACCGCTGTTGCTTTGCGCCCACCCAGCGAAAACTGAATATCACCGCATATACCCTTTACCAGACATAATCCGCGACCGTAACCATCGCTGTCGCTACGTTGTGCAAGGTCTGCCTGGTCAAAACCGTGCCCAGAATCAGTCACGCTTATTATGGCTTTTGCGGACTGGGGTAAGTAACAGTAGTCAATGGCAATGTGGGCATTATCAAGGCCGCTCAGCCGCGATTGGCGAAGATTGTAATACGCTAAAAAGCCGTCTTCGGTGGCTTTTAGCTGCGAGTCAAGCTGCAATAAGCCATGCTCTAATGCATTATTAAACAGCTCACTTAGTACAGTAAACATATCACTGCGAATGCCTGCCATAGCCGAGTCGACGCATACCGTATCAACAAAACGCGTCACAATACCGGTGTCTTGCAACTGGGCACCTGTCAACTTCATCGAGATCTCTAACGGTAATGCCGGTTTGTGCTGAATTTTCGGAAGCGCCTCAAAAGAGGCACAGGTATAAACCACCACGGTTATGTCATCAAGCGGGTTGTCGGCGCCCATGTACTCGTGGGCTTGCCGATATAGCTGATCAGCCGTGATGCCTGGCTTTTGAAACCATTGTCTTATGCCTTCTTCATTGAGCATCTGGCCTTTAGAATTACAAATTTCAATGAGTCCGTCGGTATATAATAAAACTTCATCTCCCGGTTGGCAGTTAAGGGTATAACAATCACTTTCAAATTCTTCGGGCTCAAGAATTCCCAAGGCCATATGGGCGGGGCAATACGTCTCTACGCTACCATCACTGGTGCGCTTCAGCATTAACTGAGGCATTCCGCCGTGCCAGATATGATGGTGGCAGCCGTTTATATCTATCTCGCCAATAATTGCCGCAAAAAACATACTGCCTGGCAGTAACTGTAATAACGTCGTGTTTAAAGTACGGGCGATTTCAGCCACGCCCAGCCCTTTAATGGCCATTATATGAAAAGCCCTGGCCACCGGCAGCACCCCAATAGCCGACGCCAGACCATGCCCGGTAAAATCTCCAATAAGATAGTACACACCGCCTGCCGGGCTGCGCTCGGTTAAAAACACATCGCCGTTGAATTGGGCTACCGGAGTGAGTTTATAATCAAATCGGGCCGCCATTTCGGGTGTGTGCCGCACCGCATTTTTGAAAATATGTTCAACAATGTCATGTTCCTGTGCCATAACTTGCTGGTGCTGCAATAGCGCAAGATTTTGATCTTCAATACACTGGGTTAAACTGCGAATACGACCATGAACGCGAATTTTCGCCGCCAGTACTAAGCGGTCGAAAGGCTTGGCGACAAAATCGTCGCCGCCCACCTCCAGACACCGAACCAAACTTTCGCGGTCTTCTAATGAGGTAATAAAAATAATGGGTAGGTAGTTGTTGTTTGACTGTGCTTTTAATTTGGGGGCCACATCCAACCCACTGAGGCCAGGCATAACCACATCCAGTAATACTAAATCAGGTTCTATCTGCTGGGCCATGAACAATGCCTGTGCACCGTCCTGGGCCTCATGACAATCATTATAGCCTTCTTTTTCAAGCATATTTCGAATTAAAAGCCGGTTTATCGGCTCGTCGTCAACAATAAGTATGCGCATAAATGGGCCGGCGTTAACTGATTATAAACTTTTTATCAAAACGTGAGATTTTGAGGATTCGCGCTACCTGCGGCCGGCAGTGGCTAATTCTGAATTCAATTTCACGACCGCTTAAGTTTTTTTGCATATTAAGTAACATTCCCAGCGCTGAGCTATCCATATACTCGGTGTTAGACAGGTCTACTTCAATTACTTTTACCTCAGACGGTATATCGGTATAGGCCTCTTTGAAGTCGTGAACGGTGGCAAAATCAAACTTTTCGTCTAATGCAATTATCAGGTGCGAATCGGCCCTGTGGGTCGCTGTGCTTAATCCCATGAAGAGTCTCCTGCAGATATAGGTGAACAACCGACAGCAAGAAAGCGTTCACCTTAACCCATTGTCTGGTCTGTGAAGGTAAATATAGCAGCGGCCTGTCACTGTGCTATAAATTTGCCCGAATATTTTCTACCATAGTGGAAAAACACTGCTATTTTACGATACAAAATTAGGCTAAAGGGCAATATATGCAAGACGCGAAACTGGTATACAGTACCGACACTGGAAAAATTAAAGACACCAAACAGCAGAGTACGCGTTCGACCTCAAACGACGGTGT
This sequence comes from Alteromonas lipotrueiana, assembly GCF_019249245.1. Classification (GTDB taxonomy): domain Bacteria; phylum Pseudomonadota; class Gammaproteobacteria; order Enterobacterales; family Alteromonadaceae; genus Alteromonas; species Alteromonas lipotrueiana. The sequence continues at coordinate 20,375 of NZ_JAESDK010000017.1, forward strand.
GGTAAGAATCAAGCGTGAAACCAAAGGTCGTAAAGGCAAGGGGGTCTCGATAGTTACCGGATTAAACATGGACCCCAAAGCACTTAAAACCCTGTGCACAGAGCTAAAAAAGAAATGTGGATGTGGGGGCGCGGTGAAAGAAGGCACTATTGAAGTTCAGACTGACGATCGTGCCAAATTAAAAAGCTTACTTGAGATACAAGGATTTACCGTCAAACTGGCAGGCAGCTAAATGTCGTAGAGGCGAAAAAGTCAGCTACACTCTATAAAGAATAACCGATAAAAAAGTGAGATAGAGTTAATGGAAAAACTGTCTATTAGTGACTTACATATTGTGTTGGTAGAACCTTCCGATACACAGCGAAAAATCATAACAACATTGTTGTTAAAAGAAAAAGTAAAGGAAATTGATTCTGTCGCCAATCTTGCCGAAGCCAGGGGGGCCATTCGGGCTCATGGGGCTGATTTGATCATAAGCTCAATGTATTTTGAAGATGGTACAGCCTCAGAATTACTCACCTTCATTAAGGAAAATCCTGGCTTTGAAAGTATTCCTTTTATGCTGGTGTCTTCAGAAAATCGCCTGAACAAACTTGAAGAACTAAAACAGGCCGGTGTGGCGGCTATTCTTCCAAAGCCGTTTGAGCCGATACATTTGTCGCGCGCCCTGAATGCCAGTTTAGACTTGATAAATCATGACGAGCTTGAACTGGAGCTGTTTGATGTACAGGAAGTCAGAGTGTTGTTGGTCGACGATAGTCGTTTAGCTCGCAATCATATACGCCGTGTACTTGAAGGCATGGGGCTTGAAAAAATTGTGGAAGCTGAAAACGGCGCCACCGCCCTGACCCTGATAAAAGATGACACCTTTGATTTGGTCGTCACCGATTACAATATGCCCGAAATGGATGGCAGAGAATTGTCTGAATTTATCCGGTTTAACCCGGAAACCTCGCATATTCCGATAATTATGGTGACCTCGGAAGCTTCCGATAGTATGCATATGCTAAATATTCAACAAACCGGTGTTAACGCCCTGTGTGACAAGCCTTTTGAGCCTACCGAGGTTCGGGCAATGTTAGCCGCTCTACTGGGTGAATGAATGCTAGCATAGTATGTATAAAATAAATACAAACAATTAAGAAATAAAAAATCCGATACTGTAAAAAAGGATTGACACGTACTCGCAGGGTTTATACAGTCTTAGCATGAAACAAATTTACACTCGCAGCTTTCTTTTCTTTATTCGCTTTTTTGCCTGTATATAGGGAGAATGCTCTGTGTTTAAAAACCTCCCGCATCGGGAGGTTTTTTTTTGCTATTGAACGGAACTTACCATGTCAACATCAGCACTGGACACTATTCGACAACGTATTACTGAGCTAGATAGCCAACTGTTGCAGCTACTGGCAGAACGCCGCCAGCTGACTCAGGAAGTGGCAGAAACCAAAATTTCTCACCATATTCCGGTGCGGGATATTAAGCGCGAAGAACAATTATTAGTCAGGCTGATAAAGGAAGGACAGCAAGTTGGCCTGGACCCTCATTATGTCACCCAGGTTTTTCATGTTGTTATTGAAGACTCGGTGCTCAATCAGCAGGCTTTACTTGCAGCGCGTGCTAACCCAGGCGCAACATTGCCTTTAAATCGCGTAGCTTTTCTGGGCGACAAAGGCTCGTATTCTTATCTTGCTACCCAAAAATATTTCTCCAGACGTCCCGGCGAATTATTAGAAATTGGCTGCCAGAGCTTTGCCGAAATTGTTCAAAAAGTTGAGCAAACCGAAGCTGATTATGCTGTTCTTCCTATCGAAAACAGTACATCGGGTAGCATTAACGAAGTGTATGACCAGCTGCAACATACTGAGCTGAGCATTATTGGCGAGCTGATTCATCCCATTCGCCATTCGTTACTGGTCGCCACCAACACCACCCTTGATAATATAAAAACGCTGTATGCGCATCCTCAAGTATTTACCCAGTGTAGTCATTTTTTGGCTGAACTGGGCAATGTTGAGGTAAAAACCGTTGATAGCACTTCGTCAGCCATGTTGATGGTAAGCGAACTTCAGCGTGACGATGTGGCTGCCATTGGCAGTGAAGCCGGAGGCGGCTTGTATGGGCTATCTGCCATTAAATCAAACCTGGCAAACCAAAAAGAGAATCACAGTCGCTTTATTGTGGTGGCACGGACACCGGTTGTAGTTCCGTTGCAGGTTCCGGCAAAAACCACTTTGGTTATATCAACAGTACAAAAGCCGGGCGCCTTGGTCGACGCCCTTATGGTATTGCGTGAAAACAACATTAATATGACTAAACTGGAATCCCGACCTATTTATGGAAACCCATGGGAAGAAATGTTCTACATTGATGTTCAGGGCAATGTTCAGGACGGGCCGGTTCAAAAGGCGCTTGAGGCGTTACGTAGCATTGCACGCTATATTAAGGTATTAGGCTGTTACCCCAGCGAGGAGATTAGCCCCACTAAAGTGGCCGCGGCCAACGCGCTCACGCAACCTTAAGTTACCCGCCTTAAAAACCATTAAAAAAGCCGAATCTACATTCGGCTTTTTGTTAATACGGCGTTGCGCTTAACGCCCGCCCACGGGTGTTTTTGTGGTGTGAGCGCTGGCAAATTAATGCCTATTTGCGTAACAGGTGACTGTCATCAGCTTTTAATAACAACTGTTTGCTGTCGGTCAGACAACGTTTGGCGTATTCGCCAAACCAGTTACCTACTTCCGCAAACTGACGGGTAAAGGCCGGTTTGTCCCCTGCCTCCAGTACCGACAATGCATCCCCAAAGCGCTTATGAAAACGGCGAAGCAACGTAAAGTTATCAGGGTTGTTAAAGATAATATCGGCGTACAGATTGGGAGCTTGGGCAAACAACCGGCCCACCATTGCCAGCTCAAGCCGGTAAATTGGCGATGAAAACTGAGTTAATTTTTCAAGATCAGGTTTTTCGCCTCGCAGGTGCACCCCATACACAAAGGTATTAAAGTGGCGCATCACCTGAATATAGGCCATGGCTTCATCGTGTTCTTTAGCATCACTAAGGTGCACGGTAGCACCCCAGGTGTTCATCTGTTCTATTAACCATTGATACGCAGAGGGCATACGCCCCTCACACACCACCACCACCTGTTTGATCATGCCTGGCGCATCTGGGCCAAACATAGGGTGTAAACCCACCACCGGGCCGTTATGAACCCTCATCATGGCCTGTAGGGGTTTGTCTTTGATGCTGGTGATATCCGCCAATACACAGTCGTCTGACAACATGGTTAATTGGCCGATAACCTGTTCGGTCAGGTTAATAGGTACCGCAACCACCACAAGCTTAGCACTGCTTAACACTGTTTCAGCGTTGCCAGTGTCCCAGTCGTCCTGTTCAACCACACTGACCTGATACCCACTTTTTTGAAATAGATTAACAAAAACACGTCCCAATGCGCCCCGCCCGCCAATAACCACCACGTTACCTGCATTTGGGTTAATACAAAGATAGCGGTTATTTTGAGTATGATAGGACTCACGCATAATGCGCCGCAGTAAATCTTCAACTAAATCAGGCGAAACCCCGGCCGACCCGGCTTGTTTGCGCCGCGAAGCGATGAGGTTTTTTTCACGCTCGGGCACATACACCGGCATGCCGGTTTCCGCTTTTATCTGACCCACTTCAGTGGTGACCTTTGCGCGTTTAGCCAGTAATTCGACTAACTGTGAGTCTAGTTGATCAATTTCCTGACGTAGTTCACCTAAGCGACTCGACAAATCAGACATAAGCGTTTAATACTCTCTTTTTACGCAACCTGGATGCGCTTATCACGACGCATAGGCAATACGGTAATCAGACGATCGCGCATTTGCGTGATCAAATCTTCAGTGGTTTGCCAATCGATACAGCCATCGGTAATAGATACCCCATACTTTAGCTCGTCGACCGTTTTATCGTCGGCCTTTTGGTTGCCTTCATTTATATGACTTTCTAACATAACGCCAATAATTGACTGATTACCTTCTAAAATCTGATTCACCACATTTTTGGCGACCGCGGTTTGACGTCGGTAATCTTTACTGGAGTTTGCGTGGCTGCAATCTACCATTAATCCGGCAGTTAGATTTGCTTCATCCAGCTCAACTTCACACTCTGCCACACAGACCGAGTCGTAATTCGGTTGTTTGCCGCCGCGTAAAATTATGTGACCGTCGGGGTTGCCTTTAGTACCGATAATGCTGACCTGACCCTGAGGATTTATACCCATAAACCGATGGCCGGTGGCCGCCGACTTCAATGCGTTTATCGCAATATCCAAACTGCCGTCTGTCCCATTTTTAAATCCGACAGGCATAGATAAACCGCTGGCCATTTCGCGGTGAGTTTGTGATTCTGAGGTACGCGCGCCAATGGCACTCCAGCTAAACAATTCGGCAAGGTATTGAGGACTAATGGGATCAAGCGCTTCAGTGGCCACCGGCAGTCCTAACTCAGCCAGCCAGATAAGCAGCTCACGGGCGCTTCGAAGGCCGGTTTCAATATCAAACGTGCCGTCTAAGTGCGGGTCGTTGATTAGTCCTTTCCAGCCTGTTGTAGTTCGTGGTTTCTCAAAGTATACCCGCATTACAACAAACAGGCTGTCTTTGCACGACTCGTGCAGCTCTTTGAGTCGCAGAGCATAATCTTTTGCCGCGTCAATATCGTGAATTGAACACGGTCCACAAATAACCAGCAGCCGATGATCTTCACCGTGGATAATATCTGAAATAGTTTGTCTTGCAGCAGAGATGCCATTTGACGCTTTTTCTGACACCGGCAGTTCCTGACTTAATGCGTCAGGTGTTACCAACACATCTTGGGTGCTGATATGAATATTGTTTACTGTATCTTGCATCTTACTACTCTACTATTTGAAATCTGACTACAAAGTGTAGGTCGACTTTCATCGCCTCACCACTCCCTTCGAGTGCAAACTATTAGTTACACCCGCATTTTCACTATTAAGTTAAGCTGATTGACTTTTTATCAATATATAGTTAAAGGCGCAACCTTCATTTGCTAAAAGCGGTAATTTAACTGACAGATAGCATTTATGCCGGATACCGGGCTGTAACTACCTGGTTTGCTTTAATAGTAACGTTGTCTGAAATATGAGCACCAGGCAATATTGTTGCACCCGACTCAATAATCACATTGTTTCCTATATTAACCGGCTGCGTGTATTGCCAGCCTGCGCGCCGGCGGGTCTCATAGTGCATATGATGCATCGCGGCAATAACCACTCCCTCACCAAGCACGACATTTTGTCCCAACAAAATAAGCCCGGCGTCTAACATCACAACATTATTACCTATCTGCAAATTAGCTTGCGAACTAATATTTACCCCATAGTCGCAATAAAAGCCGTTTCCTATGCTGGCAACAGTGGCATTTGGCAATAATAGCTCACACCACCGTCGGCGCTCACTGGCAACCGATGAACCATTAAGTCTGTCGCAATAGTCTTTGGCTTGCAGCCGCGCTCGTTTTAACGGCTTGGCCTGGGTTTGATAGGGCCGCCCGGCTATCATTTGTTGCCAAATCTGACTGCTATACAGCGACTGAGTCATAGCTTTCTCCAGACATAAAAAAAGCCCGCAATCTGCGGGCTTTTCGAAAAGTTAACAATAACGCAAGGATTAGTAATCTTAGTTAAGCTTTTCTTTGATACGTGCAGATTTACCTGAACGCTCACGAAGATAATAAAGCTTAGCACGACGAACCGCACCACGGCGTTTCACTTCAATAGAAGATATTGCCGGGCTGTGTGTTTGGAAAACACGCTCTACGCCTTCGCCGCTTGAAATTTTACGAACGGTAAAAGACGAGTGAAGTCCACGGTTACGCTTACCGATAACAACGCCTTCATATGCCTGTAGACGCTCTTTGTCACCTTCAGTAACGCGCACTTTAACTATAACTGTGTCACCTGGGCTAAACGCAGGAACATCAGATTTGAGCTGTGCTTGCTCAATTTTCTTGATGATATCTTGACTGACTTTGCTCATCATATCCTCTCGTCCTAGTTAACTGTCATCTCGCTGCAACTGCGACTTGAATTCTTCAAGTAGACGCTGCTGCTCCTCAGTCAGAGCTAGGTGATTTAACAATTCAGGGCGACGCTGCCAGGTTCTTCCCAGCGCTTGCTTTTGTCGCCACTGCCGTATTTTTTCATGATCTCCACTTAACAACACAGAAGGAACTGATCGACCTTCAAGTACTTCAGGCCGCGTATAGTGCGGACAATCAAATAACCCGTCGGTAAAAGAATCTTCAATTGCTGAAGCTTTATGCCCCAACACGCCAGGAACTAACCGCGCTACTGAGTCCATTAAGACCATAGCGGGCAATTCACCGCCGCTTAGCACGTAATCACCAATAGAGACTTCTTCGTCAACATGGCTTTCGATTACCCGCTCGTCGATTCCTTCATAGCGACCACAAATCAATATCATGCGGTCATTCTGCGCTAACCGGGTGACCCCGGCCTGATCAAGTTTCTTACCCTGTGGAGATAAGTAGATAACCTTGCTGTTTTCTCCGCCAGCCTGCTTTGCTGCCGTAATTGCGTCTGTTAAAGGCTTGACCATCATTAGCATGCCGGGACCACCGCCATAAGGGCGATCATCTACGGTACGATGGCGATCATGGGTGTAGGTTCTGGGGTTAAATATTTCAACCTCCAGGGTTCCCGATTTAACTGCTCGTCCAATAACCCCTTGTTGGGTAAATGGCGCAAACATATCGGGAAAAAGGCTGACAATGCCAAACCATTTATCCGCGGTCACTTAAAACCCCGGATCCCAGTCTACAGTAATGACCCGACCTTCTTTATCCACTGTTTGTACGACTTCGTCGAGAACAAACGGCAGTAATCTTTCTTTTTGACCAAATGCATCTTTCGCGTTTGCTTTGACTTGTACCACGTCGTTCGCACCGGTATTAAACACATCTTTTACCACACCCAAATCGTAACCTTGCGTTGTTACAACCTGCATGCCGGTAAGCTCACGCCAGTAAAATTCACCGTCTTCAAGTTCAGGTAACTGGTCAGCAGTAATGCGGATATCCAGATTCTTGATGCGCTCGGCATCGTCACGAGTCTCGATATCTACAAGTTTTGCTACCAATACTTTACCGTGCGGTCGCCACTGGTCTACTCGGTACTCCTTTTCTTCACCCAATATCCAGGGTGAATACTCAAAAATACCTTCTGGTACATTAGTATAAGTGTTGATTTTAACCCAACCTTTAACGCCATGTGGCGCGCCGATTTTGCCAATAACCAAATTGTCAGACGCTTGACTCATTTATACCTACCAGTATTGCAGCTTACGCTGCTGATTTTTTTGCTTCTTTTACCAAGCTGTTAACGCGCTCTGATAAGCTCGCGCCAACACCAACCCAGTATTCTACACGGTCAAGATCTAAGCGAAGACGCTCTGCCTGACCTTGTGCAGTTGGGTTGAAGAAACCGACGTTTTCGATGAAACGACCGTCTCGTGCACGGCTGCTTTCAGCCACGACAACTTGATAAAATGGACGCTTTTTCGCGCCGCCACGCTGTAAACGAATAGTAACCATGGGTGCCTCAAACTCGTTGTAGCGTTACCGTTAACTTCCCTTCCTGTGACTTTCGCTGATATTTCAACTAGGCTGGAAGGCCGCAGAATTATACGGGTATGCAAATCAAATGCAAGCGAAACACCGGCTTAAAATCAATTAAATCGAGATAAATCACATCAGTAGTATATGATGAGCTGCATTGACCGCGATATAACGACAACCCCTGGTTGTTCTGCGTTTTAACAATGCCACCGTGCTTAGGAGGATGGTCTGTCATCATCACATGTTTTGTCTAAGGTAAATACCCGTGAAGTACTGCGCTGGCTGGCCGGTCATTTGTCGGCGTATCGTTGGCATGTAGTCGGAGCGGTTATCGCGCTGTTTTTTGCTTCAGGCGCCTGGCTGGCGCTGGGCCAGGGTGTAAAATATGCCATAGACAACGGCTTTATCGGCGACCACCCGCAAGTTTTAAATAAAGCCGCGCTGGCGGTCTTAGTCATTTGTATTGTGGCCAGCCTCGCCACCTATTGCCGCTTTTACCTGATGACCTGGCTTGGCGAGCGTATTAGCGCCGATATACGCATGCAGCTTTATCACCACTTGTTAGGCTTATCCCCGTCGTTTTTTTCAAAAGTTCGCACAGGCGAGGTTATTTCGCGCTTTACCAGCGACACCGCTATCTTACAAACCGTGGTAGGCATGAGTTTATCCATGGCGTTACGTTCGGCCGTGACGTTTATCGGTGCCCTGATATTGATGGGCACCACCAGCCCATTATTAACCGCATGTGTTTTACTGGCCGTACCTATGGTGTTGGTGCCAATAAAAGTATTTGCGCCAAAAGTGCGGCGTTATGCACGACTCAGCCAGGATAAAATTGCTGACTTAGGGGCTCATATTGACCAAAGCCTGCACGAGATTGCTACCGTTCAGGCATTTAATGCTCAAACCAGCGAATCGAAACAATTCGATAAGCGCGTGGGCGATGCCTTTGAGGTTGCCCGCTGGCGAATTCATTATCGTTCACTGTTAATTGGCTTAATCATGGTACTGAGTTTAACTGCCATATTGCTGATTGCCTGGGTGGGCGCACGACAAGTGTTTTCAGGCGCCATTTCGGCCGGCGAACTGTCGGCCTTTTTATTTTACGCGATAATGGCTGGCGGTAGCGTAGCCACTATCAGTGAAGTTATCGGTGAAGTTCAGCGCGGCGTAGGCGCTTCTGAACGATTGCTTGAACTACTGGCCTCGCCGGCCGATATTGCTGATGGTGACGTTGCCCTTCCCCACCTTATATCCGCGCCCTCAATAACCATTCAAAATCTCAGTTTTGGCTACCCTGATTCTGCGTTACTGTTTGAAGATTTTTCTTTGCATATTGAAGCGGGCGAAAAAGTGGCTCTGGTAGGTGCCAGTGGCGCAGGTAAAACCACGTTATTTCAACTTTTATTGCGCTTTTACGATATAAATAAAGGCGCAATACAATTAGACCAGCACCTAATCAAAGATCTGAAGCTGCACGACTTACGCGACCAAATTGCGATAGTGAGTCAAGAGTCGGTAGTGTTTGCCACCACGGTGATGGAAAATATTCGTTATGGCCGCGAAAATGCCACCGATGAAGACGTTATCGCGGCCGCTAAAAACGCCTTTGCCCATGATTTTATCGAAGAGCTCGAAACCGGCTATCAAACACAATTAGGGGAACGCGGCGTGCGGTTGTCCGGCGGTCAACGCCAGCGTATTGCCATTGCCAGAGCCATTTTAGCCGACCGGCCTGTATTACTGTTGGATGAGGCCACCAGCGCGTTAGATGCACGTTCAGAAAAAATGGTTCAGCAGGCATTATCTTCACTTATGCAAGGACGCACCACAATAGTCATAGCGCACAGACTGGCCACCGTTCAGCATGCCGATCGTATCATTGTACTGGATAAAGGCCGTATTGCGGCTCAGGGCAATCATAATCAGTTAATGAAAAGCGATACCCTGTATCGGGAATACGCCGAACTGCAATTGCTTAGCTAGACCCTTTATGGTGCTATATAAAGCGTTGCAAAAACATTAACGATAAGCAACCTTCGAACCATCTTGCAGTGAATCACGTTTTAACATCTATTCACTGTCGGCGCGGGTTCGATATTTTTAGCAAATGGAAATCCAATGTTCACAAAATTAATTAAGCATGGTCAGAAACCCTTTCTGGCTTTATTTTTCGCTATATTATGTCCGCTCGCTCAGGCGCAATATTTTGGTGATAATCAGGCTAAATTAGTCGTACTTGAAAAAGTTTCGTTTGAACATGCCACCCGCAATATTGAAGCTGTCGGTACCGCCGAAGCAGTTCGCTCAGTCACGCTGTATCCTGCTGTAGGCGATGAAGTTGTCGAGATTAACTTTGTGCCTGGCCAACATGTAGAACAGGGAAAAGTGTTGATTCGCCTTGACGACAGAAGACAACAGGTTGCCTTGCGCCGCGCTAAGTTACAACTTGAGGATGCTCAAAGAAGCTTAGACAGATTACAAGATACCTTACAGCAAGGCGCGGTATCACAAAGTGAGCTAGATATCGCTCAAACTGACCGCGACTTAGCCAAAGTCGCTCTAGACGAAGCACAGGCCAACCTGGACGATCGTACTGTTGAAGCTCCTTTTGACGGTATTGTTGGATTAACTGATATTGAAGAAGGTGACCGGATCACAACCCAAACGGCCATCACCACTTTAGATGATCGCACAAAATTGTATGTTAATTTTCGGGCTCCGGAAGCGGCGCTTCCAATAATTATGAATGAGCCTTCTGTTACGCTTCAACCATGGACCGATCGTGACCAGAAAATTTCAGCTCAAATTGCCGAAATTGATTCGCGCATCAACGAAACCGATCGCACCATGCGTGCCCGGGCTATGCTTGACAACAGTAATGATAAATACCGTCCGGGTATGAGCTTTCGGGTTAACTTGTCAATAAATGGTAACCGCTATGCAGCGATTCCCGAAGCGGCATTGCTGTGGGGCGCTAACGGCGCCTATGTGTGGATTTCGAATGAAGGTAAAGCCAAACGCGTCGATGTTAAAGTGCATCAGCGTTTACGGGGCACCATCTTAGTTTCAGGAGATTTAAGCGAAGGCGATTTGCTTATTTCTGAAGGCGTGCAACGTTTGCGCGATGGCCAGGAAGTAACCACTGAACTGGCCCGGAGATCGCCCCAATGAGCAAGCTGACCACCCAGGCGAATGACTTACCGTCTACGGCTATTCGCCGTCCGGTGTTGATTGTCGTTCTTAACCTGCTGATTATTATTGCTGGCTTTGCGGCTCTTAATGGTCTTGAAGTTCGCGAGCTGCCCGATGTTGATACACCTACCATTACTGTCACTGCTCAGTTACCTGGGGCGTCCCCTGAAACGGTTGATGCTGAATTAACCAGCCGTTTAGAAGGTGCGGTCGCACGGGTGGGCGGAGTTAAAAATATTTATGCTCAAAGCGAAGAGAATTCAGCACGTATTCGGGTTGAGTTTCGGCCTGGCGTAAATTTGGAAGATGCGGCTAATGAAACCAGAGAGTCTGTCAGCCGGGTGCAACGCCAGTTACCCGAAGACGTTGAGCAAGTAGCCATAATCCGCGCCGACAGCGATGCACAGGCAGTGGTAAGCCTGGCAGTTTCATCTAATACCCTTGATATGGAAACTCTTACCGAACGGGTAGATACCGATCTGGCCCCCTTGTTTTTAAGTATTCCCGGGGTTGCTGATGTTCAGCTTAGTGGTAATCGAGAACGTACATTACGCGTCTCGGTAGACCCTTTACGCTTAACCAGTTTTGGGTTGTCGATGACCGATGTGGCGGCAGCCTTACGGCTGGCCCCTTTTGATGTTCCTGCCGGTAGCATTCAGTCAAAAGACCAGTCACTGATTGTGCGCGCTGACGCAACATCGGTGACCGCCGAAGATGTGGCAGCAATTGTATTGCAAGGCGATGTTCGTATCAGCGACGTTGCCAGTGTTTATTTTGGTCCCGCCGACACCACCAGTATGGTGCGTCTTGATGGTAAACCGGTTATTGGTTTGGGGGTTATTCGTCAGGCCAGTTCTAATACTATCGAAATATCTGATGAAGTGCGCACCATGGTAACGCAGATGAATGAGCGCTTTACCGATATGGATATTGTATTGACCTCAGATGATGCAGAATTTATCCGGGACTCAGTAGGCGAAGTGGTACAGTCACTAAGTCTGACGATTTTATTGGTTATTTTCACTTTATTAATCTTTATCGGCTCGTGGCGCGCCACGATAGTCCCGGCATTGTCTATCCCCGTCTCGCTTGCGGGCGCGCTGGCGGTAGTTTGGGCGCTCGGTTTTTCAATCAATATTCTTACGTTGTTGGCGCTGGTATTAGCTACCGGCATGATTGTCGATGATGCAATTGTTGTCTCTGAAAATATTCAGCGACGCCGTAGCTTAGGGCTTGGCGCACGGGCTGCTGCGGTGGTAGGTTCTCGTGAGGTTTTCTTTGCGGTAGTGGCGACCACCGCCGTGTTAGCATCAGTATTTATTCCCATTGCATTTTTACCCTCTACGGCCGGCCGTCTGTTTCGTGAATTTGGCGGTATTTTAGCTGGCGCAGTCATTATTTCTTCTTTTGTAGCGCTGTCGTTAGTGCCCGCCCTTACGGCCAGATTGCCGTTAAAAAATAATCCTTCGAATGGACTGTTTCAGCGCACTCTGGGACGAGCCGGCTACGCAGGGCTTCGAGGCTATCAGCGTTCTTTAAAGTGGTCTTTACGCCATGGCTGGATTGTTGTTTTCTTAAGTATTTTAGCCGGCCTGGGTGCCTGGTTTACTGCGGGTCAAATCGACAGTGAATTATTACCGAGTGAAGATCGCGGAACGATTCGTATTTTTGCACGAGGGCCGGATGGCGCGGGCATGAACTTTATGAACCGTCAGGCTGAAAAGATGGAAGAGGTGTTAATGCCGTATGTCGAAAACGGCACTATTGACTCGGTTTATACGGTGGTTGGCTCGTGGGATCCCAATATCGTATTTATTACCGCCCCGCTTCAACACTGGGATGACCGGGATCAATCGCTTCAGGACGTGGTTGATGATATTCGTCCCAAATTGCAGGCTATTCCGGGGGCACCCGGTAATGCTTTTGGCGGCAACAGCCTGAACCTGCGCGGCCAGGGAGGCGGACTTGAACTGGCTTTAACCGGCGGCAATTACGAACAAATATATGAGGCAGCGAAAGGTTTTGCCCGTGAGATTGAAGAAACCTTACCTGAGCTGGGCGCGCCAAGAATAGGTTATGAACCTACACAGCCGCAAATGCGCATTAATATAGACCGGCGCAGAGCCGAAGAGTTGGGTGTGCCATTATCTGATATCGCCAGCACACTGCGCGTGGCGGTAAATGGTGACGATATTGCCGATTTAAACGTCGGCGATCAGGCTATTCCAATTATGTTGCAATCCAGCGAACGCAATACCAGTAATCCGGCCGATTTAACTAATTTGTACGTAAAGTCAGACAGCGGCGCGTTAGTTCCTTTATCTAGTATTGCCTATATTAGCGAAGAAGGTGTAGCGGCAGAATTAGAACGTCAGGCTCAACGTCGGGCGATAGAGCTGGAAATGGAATTACCAGAAGATATGCCTATTAATGAAATCGTTGAAAAAATCCGGGGTCTGCAAGATACACTCCCAGATGGAATAGGTCTGATTTTCCTGGGTGAGGCACAAACCTTTGAAGAAACGTCACAACAAATTGCCCTGACCTACGTATTGGCCTTCATCATTGTACTGCTGGTATTGGCAGCACAGTTTGAAAGTATAAACAGTGCCGTGGTGGTAATGCTGACCGTACCCTTTGGTATTGCGGCGGCCATTTACGCCCTGTACCTGACCAACACCACAATTAATGTGTATTCACAAATTGGTTTGGTGATGTTAATTGGTTTATTAGCTAAAAACGCCATTCTGTTGATTGAGTTTGCCGATCAGCTTCGCGACCAGGGTTACAATGTCTACGACGCCATTGTGGAAGCAGGAAAAGTACGTCTTCGCCCTATTATGATGACGTTAGTGTCGACAATTTTAGGCGGTCTTCCTCTTATTTTGTCAACCGGTGCAGGTGCAGAGTCGCGTAACGCCATAGGTTGGGTTGTATTTGGCGGATTAGGTATCGCCGTAGTATTTACCCTTTATCTAACCCCGGTCTTATATTTAGGGTTAGCGCGCTTCACCAAGCCCCGTGCTGATGAAAGTAAGCGTCTGGAAAGCGAGCTTGATCAGGCTCATCAGCAATCGCTGTAACCAAGATATTGTAAAATAGAAAAAGGCATCAAATGATGCCTTTTTTGTTAGAAATCGATTAGTTAGCCTACGCTGTCGCGTGTTTTCTCATCTTGTTACCGCCCACCAAACCAGCCAAAATAAAGACGAACATAAATAAAACCGCGGACCCAGAGACATCCACTTTGTTATCTCCCGGCATCAATAGCTACACCTAGCTCATGTGAGACCCTGATCCCCATATTATCACGAGCAAAACCCTGTGGTTTATCACCTATTAAATATTCAGTACCAACTAAGACGCGAGATACATCCGTAACTGAGTCAGCCCCGCGTTGAATGTGAGTATTCCCAACAACACAAGCGCTGGTTAGTGCTTAATGGTTGGTCAGAAAAAACTCAGAGAAAATGATTGCGTCGCTGATATGCGGACAAAGCTTTCGATGTTCTGCTCGTAACAAGCACGGTGACTAAATTCATCATTAAAAAGCGCAAGCGGATGGCGCTAAAATATGAAGAAAAGCCACCCTAAGCGGTGGCCCTTCAAAGAAAAGTAAAGACTAGTTTATCTGACGGGCTTCTGTGGGCCTGGGGGTATTGTAAACTAATGCTCTGGCCAACATTTTATGACTCAACAAGGAAAGAATTTCGGTTTCTTCATCGCTTCTGTCGCCATCGATTCCGGTCATAGCTATAGCGACTTCCATCGCCAGTTCTGCGTTAAATAGCAAATCATCTTTAAACGAACGTAAATAATCTATACTCGTTCCTGTATCTAAAGCCAAACGGGTCTGGTACACCACATCATTAAAAAATGCCTCACGACAAATTGGACTTTGCCAGTCTAACGAGCTTAGTAATTCCTCTAAGTAATCTTGTTCGGTCAAGGTAACTTTGTTGTCTACCTGGTATAGCAATACGGATAATCTGATAATTGCCTGATTGAATATTTGCTGATTAGATAACTGCATTGAATGCTCCGCTCGCCTGCAAAGACGAATTATAGATGAAACTCCCGTGCTGCCTGAGGTTTAAGCAACTACCGGTTTTTAATAACAAGCCTGTTACGCAGGGTGCTAATGAAAGGTTCATGACGAACACCGGGTCACTTTTTACCTGTATGTAACACTGTAAAGCTATCAGAACATCACCCGAATTCGGGTTGATTTCAGTACCTAGTATAAATGAGCAGAAGTGAATTGTTAATATTTTGTGAACAATTTTTTATGGTGCAAATTTAACATTTTTAAACCGCTTTAAATGCAATTAACCTGCAGCATGAAAGCGTATATTACCGTAAACCCAATGTCACATCGTGAATGTAATAGTTTCCGGTAAAGGTAGTGTGAGCCTGGCCTTGTGTATCGAGCGCAAAGAATAATTTATCGGTTTCATCGAGTGCCTGATAGCCGCCAATAACCTGATAAATCCAAACTTCGGCGTCAAAATCAAAGTTTTGGTGTTGATAGTAGTCAAGTGCCGAGCATGCTTGTCCCGAGTCAATAACCTCACAAAAGTAGCATTCTACCGCGTGCTGAATTTCACCCTTTATAAGCGCTACGGTAGATTGCTCAGTAACTTCCAGCTCGTTATTTACGGTCTCGCTTGTTTCGGCTTTGGGCCGGTTGCCTAAATGAGTCAGTTGAGTAGCCATCTGATGATAGTCAGCTTCATGATGGACATAATTCACGTCAGCAGCAGCGGGATTGAGCATTGCCGCCGCCTGATTAAACAAAGTGGGTACCTGGGACAACGCCGGGTATTCATTTACGGTGAAATCGGGATGGTGTTCACAGTGCAATAAAAACCCTTTTAGCAATCGGGTACGGCCTTTGAATTCTCTGAAGCGCCCTAACAGGTCAAGTAACCGGGCTTGCGCAACAGAGAGCTCCTGAGCCGCCCTGGAAAAACTTTGTTGAAGGGCGACCACAAGTAAATGACGCAATTCGCGCTGACTACCGGCTAATTCACTTAACTGGTCAAACTGAAAACACTCTAACTGCTGTAATAAGTCGGAGACCTGACTTTGGGCGAGTTCGTTTTCGCGTATTTTTGCATCGACCGACACCACATACCCAAATTCGTTGTTAATTCGACTAAACATAATACGTACACTGTTTCCCAGCGACTCTGTCAGCTGATAAACATGTTCGGTTAGCGTACTCATATGCGACTGGGCTTCACTGTAGCGGTTATAGTGCATCGCTTCTTTGTAGTGCCCCACCAACGTTTTCAGACTGGCAAGTGCGGCGCCAATATTGGCATCTATGGTTCGGTTTCGCTCGTCTTGTAAACTGCTTTCAAGCAGGTTTCGAACAGCGCTTTTTAACCGCAATGGACTATGAGCATCAGGTCGCCAGAGTATGCCCAACTGAATCAGTTGCTCAAGGACTTTCGTGCTGGACTGGGTTTCATCTACCTGCCCATTAAGATACACCTGCATAATAAGCTCATGATGACGGCTCAACGCATTAAACAGTCGCCCGCTGGCCTGAATTAATGCCTGGCTCATAGCAAGTTACCTTGCGATATGGCCGCATCAGCCTGTTCGGCTAATGACAAAGATTCTGTTTCGTCGATAAATCTTATTATTTCGTACAGGTGCTCAATTTTGCCGGTAGCAAGGTAGATTTGTTTTTCGCTATTAGGTTTGTGCAAGTATCCCAAATCGGTCAGTCTTTTAAACACCTGCTTTAGCTGACCATCAAGATTGACGCTGGTCGAGTTAAACAACCGGTAGCGTGAAATTTTTTCCAGTTGTTCAGCATAAGCGGGCGTATCTTCAATAACCGATTGCAATTCGCTCAGACGTAATGCCCCGCCTATTGTCAGCGGTATATCTGACTCACTGGCTTGCTGAATCAGCATCAGCCACTCAACCAGAGGAATTAAATTCGATGCAATGTCCTGAAACTGCTGCTGTAACACTTTTCGTTCTGCGTCGCCCAGCGTAGTGTAGGCGCAAAAAAATACCTCACCATCGGCGGTGGTGGCCAAACTACGGTTAAGTAAAGCAAGATGCGGTTCAAGGGTCTGAACATTGTCGCGACGTTTAAGGTATCGCCATGCCTCTTCATCGGTAACCTGACAAATAAATTTGCCTTCCAGTAGCAAACTCAGGACCCGACCGGCTTCGTTCATCATAACGATGTCTCCTGTTTTTGACGCTGCTGAGCGATACGATGTGCGATGGCATTGGTATTGGGTTGAACCACTTGCAGCTGGCGACTGACTTTGTCTATCAGATAACGGTTTTCAAACAAACTGAGTACGTCTGACTCTGGGTTTGGAAAGGCGCCTACTACACTGATATTGTTGTTATGACACGCATCAAAGATTTTTTTAACATTGCTTTGGTGTAAGGTGCCCAGCTCATCAATGGGCCAGTGTACAATTGTATTTTCGTCGCCGCGTAATAAGCGGGTAAAGGCCAGCAAAAATTTGCACAATATCATGTAGGCCATGCCGTGACTTGATGACTCATTTAGCTGACGATCCGTACGAATAACCAGGTCGCTGTTCCCTTCACGCAGATGCAGCTCAATATCCAGCAGTTTACTGATACCGCCACCCAGTGCTGCGCGCCCCAGAATATCTAACACCTTGCGCATACTATGAGCATATTCCTCGCTGGGAAGCTCGGCCGAGCCTTCTTTAATCCAGGTATCATAATAGTCGCGAAACTGTTGCAATTCAGGCCAAAACTCCAGCTCGCTGATACGTGAGCGTATCTTAACGGCCGAGTCTGACACCCCGTCCAGAAACAATTCACTATCAACTTCCTGGGTTATGCGGCGGCTTTGGCTGACAATGCGCTTGTCGATGTCAGCAAGCACATAATAATATTGAGTTAAATCAGCGCCAAAAATTCGGCCCTGTTCTTTTAATCCCTGCCGCTTTTGCGGCACCATAACATTAATCAACTGCGCCAAATGTCTGACCATGCGTCTGTGATCAACCGCTTTGATACCCTGAGCGTTAGTCGCTGTGCATTCTTCGCGGGCTCGCTCCCAGGTATCTGATAACCCGGTACCCGCCTGCGCGGCAATAAGCTGGTCAAAATGTTCAACATAATTTTTTACATCCAGGGTTAGTTTTTCATGTTCCTGCATAACCCTTTGCGACTGAGCGATTCGCTGACCAATGCTGATATCATCCTGGCTGACTGTGTCATCTGGCTTTATACTTTGCAATGACATTCGTTTTAGTATTTTTAATATTCCGCGTATTTTTTCAAGATGTTCTGAAGCAACATCAAGCTGGCCTTGCAGCTTGCTATGGTGTTCCTGAGCCTGTTCACGCTGTTGCCGAAATGCGGCAAGCTGCGAGGCCAAAGCCCGCTCGGTTTCGGCCAGAATGTGTCTGGCTTCACTTAAGGAGTTTTGCCAGCTAATCTTTTGACCTACAAAGGTGTTTTGATACCAGCGCTCGTAATCGGTAACCTGATAACGTTGGCTCTCGGTCTTTTGAATTTTGCTGGCAAGGCTTTTTTGTTGTTTTTTCAGCTGACCTATTTCATCAACATCAACGCCACGCTGATTTAGCTCATTTTCAAGCCAAACCTCAAGCTCTTTACGCTCGGTACCGGCCAATGCTTTAGTCTGCCGGGTTTCTGAATCAATATGCTCAAGCTGGGTTTTGATGTCGCCCAAAAGTTGCTGCCAATGGAAACGGTGCTCGGTTTGTGCTTCGCCTTGCTCATGCAAAATTTTGTCTTTATCTTGCTGGTACTGATTGCTGACTTTTTGCTGAGCCTGAGTATTTGTTTGTAGTTGGGCGTTAATTTTTATCCGGCGCTGGCTCACCGCCTGCTGGTATTCACTGTGCAGCGAGTCACGATCTTGCTGAGCTCGCTGGCGACCAGCCTGAGCACTACGAACTGCGTTGTCGTACTGGCTCAACGCCAATTCGCACTCTCGCACGTGTTCGCTTGCCAGCCTCAGTTTGTTTTCTTGTTCATCTTGCTGCTGACGAAGGCTCGATAGGTGTTCCTGAGCAGTTTTTAACTTTTGTTGTAATTGCTGCTCGTTGTTCGCGTACTCAGGCGTTTCAATAATATCTGTGTCTAATCTGATGCCAAAAATACTGCGGCTATCATCGCTGTTTTGGGGATGCAAATCAGTGCGCTTTAGTAACTCTGGCTGAATAATTTTACCAATTGAGGTTTCCCACTCATCCACATTTTTACGTAAATATTCCAGCAACGACCCTTCACCCGGATACAATAACTGTTGTAAACGGGTCACCTCTTTTTCATGGTCAGAATAATGCTGGCGAAGCTTCTCAAGGTGATTGTCTTCATTTGTGCGCTGCTGTACTGACTTCTGGTGCGCTTGTTGTGCTTGTCGATATTCACTACGCGCCGCATCTTCGTTTTGTGAAGCCTGTTTAATGGCGGCATCCAACATATCTAGCTGCGACTGTTCATTTTCGTTAAAACCGGTATGAGCGATGGTAGCGTTTAATTCAGCTTCCGCTAATTTAAGCGCATTAAGCTGCTGCTGGGTATCGTTGTTTAGCTGTTGCAATTGCTCGGCGTAACGTTGTTTTAGCTGATGCAAACCTTCACTTTCTAAGTGTTGCTGTTTGGCATAATTATCAGCAATATCTTGCCGGTTTTGCGCCAGTTGCTCTAACGCATGGGCCAACCGTTCGCCAGACTCCGCAACCTGGCGCGAATAGGCGGACTCGACATCCTGATGCTGCTCGGTAAGAAGTGCGTAGCGGCTACTTACTGTAGCGAGCTGATTTTGCCACTGTGCAAGGCTGGCAACGTCTTCTTTTAACTGGTCAATATTCTGGTTTTGCCAATAGTCGTATTCTTTTTCTACTGATTCTAACTCACTGCTGTATTTCTCAACATCCGCGCGCGCGCCAGAGACGGTCTGGTTTAAAGCATCACGTTGGCTGTGCCATTCACGTTCGCTTTGTTTACGATTAAATTCGTTGTCTTTAATTGCCTGTGAGGTTTCGTCTATCTGTGTATCAAGCTGCTGTTTGTCAGCTTCATGGCAAACCAATAATTCACTTAATGTAACTTCTGCTTCGTTTAACGCTAAGTTAGCTTGTTCCAATCGAACAAATTCGGGACGTATGCGCTCAAATTGCTTAATAAGCTGACACTCACGAATCCAGTCATCAACACGTTGCCTGCTTAAGCCTGAGGAAGGAGGTTGTACACCGTCTTCTTCTAAAATAGCGGCAATCATGGCTTTGATGGTTTCCATCTTGCCTTCTTTTGAATGCACCGCTTTAGCCAGTTTTTCCATATGCCGAATATGGTGCTGTTGAGCGCACAAACTGAATATTCGCGAATAAACCAATAACTCGCGGGCATTGCTGCTTTGATTAAGAACGCTGTGATCGTTTTGCAGTATCGCCCTGAAATCTTTGGTATTGAGCTGGCTGCTAACCTGTACGTCATTGCGCTTCATGTTTCGGGCAATTTCGACGCTGCTGATACTGATAAATTTCCCACTATTTTTGGTGGTTAAATAGTCATCAATTGCAAACGCTTTACCGATAAAACGATAGTTAACGCCATTCCCCGACGAGCTAAGTACCGCCTGGCACAATTGTTCATCAGCCCGGCTATACTCGTAAATAATAAAACTGGAGGTTCTTGGCAAATACCAGCGTTCAAAGCTATCGCGGGTAGCAGGTACAACCCGGCTAGGATATTCCCCATAAAAAACCGGGATCAGTCGCTGTAAGGTGGTTTTTCCCGAAGCATTGGTACCACAGATATTGGTATGGCCTTCGAGCTTCAGCTCAACAATACCGGGTAAATGGGTATCAATAAGAATAATGCGTTTTAAACCAGCCATAAAAACCTTTGTTGTTATTAGAGGAAAGGATAATTAAAGGAGCGATTGTGTGTATTACGTCCTTGTCTTAGCTGGGGCGGTATTTTGCCAAAAAACAGCGTAAGAAAGTAGTATTGTTAACACTATGATCTGAGATTTACAGACAAAAATGCCGGCGTGAAGTCCGGCATTTTTTAAATATTTTGAATTAAAAGCTGTCACTGCTGCTTCTAATGTAAGCCTGTTTATCTGGGTGGAAACATACCCCCTGCGCCGCCCGGAGGCATCATGCCTTTCATCTGGCGCATCATTTTTTTCATGCCGCCCCCAGACATTTTTTTCATCATTTTCTGCATTTGAGTAAATTGCTTCAGCAGTCGGTTTACATCCTGAATTTGGGTACCTGACCCGGCGGCAATGCGACGTTTGCGCGATCCTTTGATTATGTCTGGTCGCGCGCGTTCACCAGGGGTCATGGAACTAATGATGGCTTCCATTTGGTTAAACTGCTTATCGTTGGCCTGATCTTTTATTTTGTCCATCATGCCGCCCATACCAGGCATTTTATCCATCATGCCCATCATGCCACCCATGTTTTTCATCTGCTCAAGCTGCTCTTTAAAGTCTTGCAGATCAAAGCCCTTACCCTTTTGTACTTTTTTGGCCAGCTTTTGCGCTTTGTCTTTGTCGACTTTGCGCTCAACTTCTTCAATCAGGCTCAGGACATCGCCCATACCCAAGATGCGCGAAGCGACGCGTTCAGGATAAAAAGGTTCCAGTGCATCCACTTTTTCGCCCATACCCAAAAATTTAATGGGTTTACCGGTAATTTTACGAACCGATAAGGCGGCACCACCACGGGCATCACCATCAGCTTTGGTTAATATAACCCCGGTCAATGGCAATGCATCGTTGAAGGCTTTCGCGGTATTGGCCGCATCCTGACCGGTCATGGCGTCAACCACAAACAAGGTTTCGATGGGCTTCACCGATGCGTGCAGTGCTTTTATCTCGTCCATCATGTCAGCATCAACATGCAAACGACCGGCGGTATCGACAAGCAGCACATCGTAAAATTGCTTACGGGCCGCATCAATAGCACTTTCAACAATATCTACTGGCTTTTGTAATACCGTTGAGGGGTGAAAGCCTGCATTAACTTCTTCGGCCAGTGTTTCTAGCTGTTTAATCGCGGCAGGACGATAGATATCGGCGCTCACCACCATTACTTTTTTCTTTTCGCGTTCGCTGAGGTATTTAGCCAGCTTACCCACACTGGTGGTTTTACCTGCCCCCTGTAAACCCGCCATCAATATTACCGCGGGGGGTTGCGTTGCCAGGTTCAGCTTTTCATTTGCCTCGCCCATAACGGCTTCAAGTTCAGATTGTACAATTTTGATGAAAACCTGACCCGGCTTCAGGCTTTTAGACACCTCAGTACCGACTGCACGAGCTTTTACCTGCGCAACAAATTCTTTGACCACAGGTAAGGCAACATCGGCCTCAAGTAATGCCATACGCACTTCGCGCAGGGTATCTTTGATGTTGTCTTCAGTCAGGCGGCCCCGGCCGCTCACATTTTTGAGGGTCTGGCCAAGGCGTTCGGATAAATTCTCAAACATACACAGGAGTCTTCTTTGTTTGGTTAATAAGTCTAGTATAACGAAAATTAGATAATGAACGTACCATCAGATGATGAAGATTTTGTCTTACGGACAAAAATACTATAACGTCGGGCTTTCGTCGGACGGTCTGATAAACTTTAAGTGAACAATATGGTGATACCTATTACCAAAAATCAAGCGTACAGTTGTATTTTATCAATACTTACCGTAACAATACCTTTTTGCGGTTTGGTCACTTACGTGGCAAAGCCAACCATTATCAGGTAGTTCGTTTCTAAATGCAGGCTCAACAGGACAATTCATGACCTCGCTTTTTGCGCCTTTGGCGGTGATACTTTATGTTACGGCAGCCACCTTATTTGTGCGCCGTTTTATTCATCCTAATGAAAACTCAAACCGAGGCATTGCTACAGGATGCGCGGGTGTAGGGTGTATCGCTCATATTGTATTTTTAATTAATACCATTATGGTGGCGCCGGGTCAGAACATGAGCATTACCAACGTGCTGTCGCTGGTGGCCTGGCTGATTACGGCCGCTTTACTGGCCTCGGCCAGGGTACTGCCGAATCGTATCATGTTGCCGGTCGTGTTTACTTTCTCTGCATTAACGGTGCTTGCGTCGTGGCTGATCCCGGTTAATCACATTATGCACATTGAGCTTCACCCGGGTTTGGTTATTCATATTACCTTATCGTTATTTGCCTACGGAACGCTGGTTATTGCATTTTTATATGCATTACAAGTTTCTTATATTACTTTTCGGCTAAAACAAAAAGGGGCCTCTTTGCTACATTCTGCCCTGCCCCCTCTGACCTTAGTCGAAGGACTGATGTTCAGGCTTCTGCAAATAGGAACAGGACTACTGATTATCTCGCTGCTAAGCGGGTTTATTTTTTTAGAAGACATGTTCAGCCTACAGTACGCTCATAAAACTGTGTTATCTATCCTGGCGCTAATCCTGTATATTTTCATACTGACAGGCCAAAAGCTGAAAGGCTGGCGAAGCCGACAGTTAATTGTTATGAACATTGTAGGCATAGTATTGCTTACCCTTGCCTACTTTGGCAGCCGTTTTGTTCGGGAGGTACTGCTGTAACCCGGGTTAAATTTTTTTTAGCCAGAATTCATCACAAACCGTCAAAAATACGGTAACGTTGTGTACTCATGAATTTTGTTGGTTACACAAAACACTATTGAAAAATCATCAAGGTATAGGAAACCCATAGTTGGACGCCATATCAACCGGCACGTTAGGAATTATCCTTGCGGTGCTCATTTTGTTCTCTGCTTATTTCTCAAGTTCTGAAACCGGCATGATGTCGATAAACCGTTATCGGCTTAAACATCTGCAAAAAGAAGGTAATACTTCTGCTATACGGGTTCAGAAACTACTAGACCGGCCTGACAGGCTTATTGGTTTAATCCTTATCGGCAATAATCTGGTCAATATTGCTGCCTCTTCGATAGCCACTATAATTTGCACCCGCTTATTTGGTGACTATTGGGGTTTTTTCGCAACCACCTTTGGTTTAACCCTGATTTTATTAATTTTTGCTGAAGTTACGCCTAAAACGCTGGCTGCGTTGTACCCAGAGAAAGTTGCGTTTCCCAGCTCGTTAATTTTGCTGCCATTGTTAACCGTGATGTATCCGTTTGTGGCGCTAATTAACAGCATTACAAATGGCATATTATATATGCTGAAAATTAATCCCACGACGGGCAGCGACGACTCTTTAAGCCGCGAAGAACTTCGCACAGTGGTGTATGAAGCCGGCGCTATGATCCCTAAAAAGCACCAGGATATGCTGGTAAGTATTTTGGACCTGGAAAGTGTTACCGCCGAAGATATTATGGTGCCGCGCGCTGAGATATTTGCCATTGATATCAACGACGACTGGAAAAAAATTCAGAAACAACTGACCAGTTCGCAGCATACACGGGTGCTTTTATATCGTGACCGTATTGATGATGCGGTTGGATTTGTACATGTACGTGATGCGCTTCGTTTGCTTTCTCGGGACCAATTTACAAAAAGCAGCTTGCTGCGCGCAGTACGTGAGGTGTATTACACCCCCGAGTCCACGCCTTTGCATACCCTGATGTACAAGTTTCAGGCAGAAAAAGAGCGTATCGCACTTGTGGTGGATGAATATGGTGACATCATGGGTTTGGTTACCCTTGAAGATATTTTAGAAGAAATCATTGGCGACTTTACGACCAGCATGGTGCCAGATCACAGCAAAGAAGCGCATCTGCAACAAGATGGGAGCGTATTGGTCGATGGCAGCGCGAATATTCGGGATCTAAATCGGGAAATGGAGTGGAACTTACCTACTGAAGGACCCAAAACTTTAAACGGACTGATTTTAGAGTATCTGGAAGAAATTCCGGAAAACCGGGTGAGTGTTCGACTGGCCGGTTACCCCATCGAAATTGTCGATATCACTGAAAATATGATCAAGACGGTTAGAATAATGCCTGAGTATTTTGCGTTTCAAAAAGTGTCCAACGACGATTAATCTTTCGCTTTAGACTGAGCCCGGCGTGCCAGCGCCTGGGCTTTGGCTGCCGCCACTTTTTGTGACAAGTTTGAAAGTTTGCCCATAAGCTGTTGCAATTCAGCATCGTTACGCAAATCTGCATCTTCAATATGACTTTCTAGCGAACGCTGTAACAGTTCTGGAATGGATTTTGGGATCATGACCATTGCTCATTAGAACGGTCCCCCTTTCACCGCAAAAAGTAGTAACCGTTGTCTCTCAAGTATTAACTATATCGGACAAAACCAACTTTACTTAAGAATAACTTGTGGCATCACTATGTTTTGCCACATTATGAATGCCTTTAGCCCTGAAAGTGCTCTAGCAATTCGCCATACTGACGACTAAGTGAGTAACGAATAACGGCAACTGAGCCGGTGGCAAATAACGCCGTTCGTTGGGTGCGGCATAGCTCATCCACAAAATAGCTTACAAATGGCATATGACTGACTACCAGCACATTTTTTACCGGTATTTTACGTGTTTGTGACAACAACACATCAAGTAGATCGTGCGCCTGCTGCGTATCGCCCTCTGGAACAATATCACTACAAAGTTGCATTTCACTGAACTTATTATCGGCGGTCATCATATCAAAGGTTTGGCGGGTTCGCTGATAAGGGGAAACCAAAGCCAGATCAATCGCATGATCGGCCGTGTATTTGGCCAGCCATCGAGAGGTATGAACGGCCTGTGTACAACCAAAATCGGTGAGGCTTCGCGACTTGTCATCGCGACGCAAGTTTTCGGCCTCTCCGTGGCGCATTACAAATAGATAAATCGAATCGCTGCTTTGACGTGACATAACATTACTAATAAGATGAGGTACTGCTCTTTAACGATAGCAGAACCCATATTTATAGCCTAGAGATATGTAAGTATTCTTTAGTATCTCATACTAATGGTTAAGTCTTGGAATTAGTGAAGTGTGTTGATTCCTTAAAATGCAGCTAAACCTAATAACCCGAGGGCATTTTGACCACGCTTAATTTCACGCAATCTCAGTTTGCAACGTTACCAAATGGCCTTAAAATTATGCACTGCCCGATTGAGGACAGTGCCGTAAGCTACGTATCTATGGCTGTAAAGGCGGGCCATTTTTATGACCCCGACCACTGTCATGGTTTAGCGCATTTACTTGAACACGGGTTGTTTTTAGGCTCGGCACGATTGCCCGAGCCCAATCAGATAAACAATCTGATAGAGCACTATGGTGGCACTCTTAACGCCTGGACGGGAACCGAGTATGCCAATTATCATTTTAATTGCCCGAATGAAGTACTGCCAACGCTGTTACCGGCCTTCGCCGATATGTTGCAAAGCCCGCTTCTGAAGCCAGATGTGCTTGAAAAAGAAATTCAGTCTATCGAAGCCGAATTCCAGTTTAAACGCAAAGATGATTTACGCAGGCTATACCAAATCCACAAAGAAACCTGCAATCAGGCCCATCCTTTTAGTAAATTTTCTGTAGGAAACGCCCAAATATTCGGACAGCGTGACATTACGTCTTTAAAAGAATTGTTACACGCTCATCACCAACAATATTATTGTGCCAGCAATATGGCTTTGTGCGTATTTTCTGCGGTGCCCACCGAAGATCTTTTTGCCGCATTAACACAAATGTTTGAAGACCTACCCGCTGGCAAACCGGCCCCGGCATCCTGGCCACCGCTTTACCTTGATCAGCAAAAAGGTATTCAAATAAATATTGAGCCCCTGCAATCAGCGCGACGCATGATTGTTACCTTTCCTATGCCCGCTTTACACAATAATATTGAAGTAAAGCCTTTAAATTATATTAGTCATTTGCTCGGTGATGAAGGCGAAGGGTCATTACTGGCTTATCTGAAGTCTAAAAACTGGGTAACCAACCTTATTGCCGGCAGTGGTATTGAAGGCGACGACTACAAAGACTTTAATGTTAACTTACAACTTACTGACAGCGGACTGACACAGCATCATGAGGTTTTAGAAGCTTTGTTCGCTTATATTGAAATTATTCGTAATTCGCTTAACGAACCATGGCGTTTTCAGGAAAAAGCCCGTTTACACAGCCTCGCCTACCAGTACGAAGAAAATCCTAAACTAATGCCGGTGGCATGTGATTATGCCCAACAGATGTTTGTATTTAAGGACGACCAAATACGTCAGTTCAGAAATACTATCGACTGCTTCGACAGACCTTCACTAGAACAGGCTTTAACATACTTCACGCCGGATAATTTACGGGTGAAGCTTATTGCCAAAGGCTTATCGACTGACCGTCAGTGTCAATATTATGATGCGAAATACAGCGTCAGCAAATTAGATGAAGACTTACTTAAACTGCTTAATAGACCAGCGGTTATAGATGAGATATTTTTGCCCCCTGCAAACCCTTATATGGGAAGTGAGTATTCGCTTACACTGCATGAGGCTGGTTATGAAAGGCCTACTGCATTAATTAAAAGCACGGGGGTAACCTGTTGGTTTGCTCAGGATCAGCAGTTTCACAGCCCCAAAGGTGATATCTATTTTTCTTTTGACACCAAAGCCTTTACCGAGTCTTTAGAGGCAGTCGCAGCTAAGCGAATTTGGCTGGCGTGTCTGAACGATAACCTGCAGGCAAAGTATTATCGGGCTGAAATTGCCGGCTTGCATTATCGTTTGTATGGCCATCAGGCTGGCTTCAGCTTACACACCCGAGGATTTACCAATCAACAAACGTTGCTGGCAACTCAATTGCTTGAAGCCATTCAGTCTGAGATACCCACCCAGGCGCAATTTGAACAGCGAAAAGCCATGCAGTTACAAGGATTGCAAAATGCTTTGCTTAATAAGCCGACAAACCGTTTGTTTTCGCGACTCAGTGTGCTTATTCAGCGTAATACTCAGGCGCCTGTGGATTTAATAAAGGCATTAGAAAAGTGTCGCTATGAAGATATGTTGCAATATTCACGACGCGCACTCGACAATTATTATCTTGAAACCTTTATGCATGGAAACTGGTCAGGCTCTGACGCTAAAAGCTTTGCAGATAAGGTGGTTGAGCTTAATCCCAACGCCACTGGCATAGCCTTGCCGCGACAGGTTTCAAAGTTGCCCATTGGCACCACGTTACACCACCAGGTTCCGTGTGAACACGACGACAGTGCTGTGGTGCTTTATTTACAAGCGCCTAGCGCAGGATTAGAAGACACTGCCATGTGTCTGGTCCTGGAACAAATACTGGCTGCACCCTTTTTCAGTGCGCTGCGCACGCAAAAGCAATTAGGGTATGTAGTTGGCACCGGCTACGTTCCCCACAATCATCATCCTGGCATGGCATTTTATATTCAAAGTCCCAACTATTCTGCAAACCATATTTTAACCGAAATAACGAACTTTTTGTTCGAGCAAGCGCAGAACATCGATAGTTACGAGGAATACTGGACTACCATTCAACAGAACTTATTAAAGCAGCTTGATGAACGCGATTTGTCTTTATCGATGAAATCTCAGCGCCTATGGATTAGCCTGGGCACATCAGATTATGAGTTTAACCGTAACAGCCAGCTGGCTGAATGCGTGGCAGAGCTGACCTTTGACGAAATACGAACTTACGCGCGCAAACTCGCCGACCGCAAATTGTTTGGTGAACTGGTCCTGTTTGCAAACGGCCAATTTGGTGAATTAGCTGATGAACAGGCTAAACGCGTTGACGATATCGCAGAATTTAAAGCACTCACCCCCTGTTTTAACTAAAGGGTTATAAACTACAACTAATTGTTCAATCTTTGTGCTAGTCGTTGTATTCCCATAAAAATATCTTGTAGAGCCTGATCGAATTCGGCATATTATTACTTCGGTTCTTTGAGTCACAGCCGATAATAATAACATTAACTAATAACGATAAGGCTTCAAGCCATATAAAGGTGTTTTTTTGGTGCGCTCGACCATCGCTCGTTTGACATTATGTCTGATGATCCTGTGTGGAAGCCTGGTTTCTATACCAAGCCACGCGGTTTCGATAACAGATATTTATTTTAAAGAACTTACCCTACGCGATGGATTATCAGACTTAACCATTCTGGACATTGCCGAAGATCATGACGGGTATATCTGGGTAGCTACGCTAAACGGGCTAAACCGCTATTCTGGGTACGACATAAAGCAATATTTGCCATCAGAAAGCGACCCATTCTCTATTCCTTCAGCTAAAATTACTGCTCTGTTTGTAGACTCAAACAGCGTTTTATGGGTAGGCACTCCGGATGGGCTAACTCGTTTTGACAAGAAGACTGATCAGTTTCATACAGTTTCTTCCCAAGATCCCACAAACCCTCTAGGTCCAATCGGGAAAATTATCGGTACCGCCGAAGAAGGTATGATTGTATCTGCAGGCAATAGTCTTTACCGGTGGGATGAGCAAACAGCATCTTTGGTTAGGTACAACGAAAACTTAAATATCAGCTCAGAAATTATGTCTCTTTACAATGAAAAAAACCGTATCTGGATAGGTACTATAGATGCAGGTTTATTTATTTTTGATAAAACAACAGAGACTCTCTATTCTGCATTAGAGGCAAATCCGTGGTCTATCTATATTTCCGCTAAAGTAATTAATCATATTAATGTGATTGAAGGCATGTATTGGATTGCCACTGAAACTGGTTTGATAGAAATTCAGGCCAATGGAACTACTCAGGAACTATACGATAAAAAAGGTTTCTCTGAAGAAGCTCCTTTTGTTTTCTTCGCGTTTAAAAACAAAGAGCAGCTTTGGATAGGTACTGATATTAGTCTAGACATTTACGACCTGAACACAGAAAAGTTTTTATCTATCGGCCCTGATACAGCAGGGCTTACTGGTTTATCTCAGCGCTATTTACTTACCTATCATAGAGACAGCAATAACAATATCTGGATTGGATCTTATCAAGGCTTATTTAAATACAATTCAGAAGAGAGCCATACCCGTGTGTACTCAAACAAGAAGAGTTTTCAAGAGAAAAAAGATGGCAACTCTATCTGGGGTATTAAGCAGGATAAAGACGATATACTATGGTTTGTTACTCAAAGCGAAGGTCTAGGCCGCTTTAGCTTTGAATCCGGAAAAATTTCCTACTACTTAACCGACCGAGAGGAAACCTTTTGGGATTTAGTAATTGATGATAAAGGTTACTTCTGGATTGCTACATCAAACGGTATTAAAGTTTTTCGGCGAGAAAAAAGTACATTCACTCAGGTAGCACATTTTTTAGAAGGTGTATTCGTTGACTCAATTTTTAAAAGCGATAACAAAATTTGGCTAGTAGAAGAAAAAAATGTTGTATTTTCTATAGATTCTGCGCTTTTAAATGACTTCCTCACCTCAACTACTTCTGTTTCAATAATTGAAAAATATATTATACCGGGCATAGATGTAGCTTCAGCGATTCAACATAAGGATAAATTAGGTAGATTGTGGATAACAAATCCAAAGTCGTTATTTATTTATAACCCTGATACAGCAAAAAAAATTAAGACTATTATCCTTGAGAATCCCAGTGAATTCAGAACGGTAACTATTTTTCCCTGGCGCGACTCTTACTGGGCTTTAACCAGTAAAAATACTTTATTACAAATAAATAAAGTCAGTCTAGAGATTGTTAACCAAAAAATTATTGACGGTGAGCGTAATGGGCCTATGTCGGCGATACCCCATCAAGAAATTTTGTGGGTAGCAACTAATAACAGTATATATGGCTACGACCTATCAACATCTAAAAAAGTTGAATCATTTGATTTAGGGCAGTTGGGCTATAATAGCTTCAACGAAGGGGTTGCTTTGAAAACATCAAATGAACATATTGTTTTTGCAGGAAGCACAGGCTTTAACCGTATCAAGCTCAACCGGCCAGAAATCAGGTCGTCGTCAGAACGCCCTACCCAAAAACCAATAATTTTGACCACTAAAATATTTGGGTACAATACCGATGGTAAAAGCGGATTAGAACAAAAAATAATAAGCGCCAAGCATAGTAATATTGAACTTGAATACGATGAATCTCGCTTCAGTATTATGTTTGAGCTTGTTAATCCATTATTTCCTGATTTGGTTGTATACCGCTATCGTCTTCAGGGCGCCGATGGTAACTGGATGGACTCTGAAGGTGGCCGTAATGCGCAGTTTAACAATATTCCGTTTGGCAGTTATACCTTCGAAGTGCAGGCAAAAGAAGCTGGTAAAAGTTGGTCTGACACATCAACACTGGATATTAGGGTAGGCCGCCCCCCCTGGCTTCATACCGGTGCTCTCGCACTTTACGCACTGATTTTTGTGAGTATTTTACTGTTAATGTTCAAACAATATCAGTCACGTAAACAAACCCAGTTAGCTATCCGTGAATCTGAAGAACGTTTAAAGCTGACATTATGGAGCAGCGGCGATGAACTATGGGACTGGGATGTGTACAAAGGCCAGGTATATAGGTCGAATACCTGGGGTACGCTGGATTTTCCTCAGGACAATATTCGTACCTCTACCGCTTACGATGCCAATATTCACCCTAACGACCTGTTAAGAGTACAAGAAGCATTAAAAGCGCATCTGGGTAATAAAACCGAATACTATGAACTGACTTATCGGGCTAAAACCTTCAATAATCAATGGATATGGATTTTAGACCGGGGCAAGGTAGTTACCCGCGATCACAATGACCAACCCGTCAGGATGACAGGTACTTTAAAGAATATTCATCATCTTAAAGAAGCCGAAGAACAGCTGAATCTATTTAAACGCTCTATTGAAAATATTTCTGAAGGGGTGTTTATAACCGATACCAACTTTAAATTTATTTCTGTTAATAATGCGTATTGCCAGTACACCGGCGAAACCCGTGACCAGGCGCTTGCTTCGTATTTGTATTTTCATCAGTATCCCGAACCCTTTACCGAAGAGATTAAAAAAACTCTACGGGCAAAAGGCAACTGGTTTGGCGAAGTAGAATCGGCCCGCATTAATGGTGAAAAGTTTGAAATGGAGCTAAACCTTGATGCTGTTCACAATGAAGAAGGCAGAATCAGCCATTTTGTAGGGGTATTTTCAGATATTACGTCGCGCAAGAATACTGAAAAAGAATTGCTGAAGTTAGCCAATACCGACCCACTAACCGACCTGCCTAACCGTTCGTTTTTTCAGGCAAGTCATCAAAATCTGGTACGGCGTACTGAAAAACATGCATTGCTGTGTTTAGACATGGACAACTTTAAGAAGATTAACGACTCTTTGGGCCATCAAACAGGGGATGTTCTGATAAAACAGATTGCTAAACGTATTTTGCGCACCACCGGCAAAACGGCGACCTGTTATAGGTTAGGTGGCGATGAGTTTAGTATTTTGCTTGAAGATAAATCTGATATTCATACTATTACTCATTACGCCCAGGGCTTACTGGACACTCTTGCACGCCCGTTTATTATTAACAAACAAGAATTTGTATTAGGTGCCAGTATTGGTATTGCGTTTTATCCTGAAGATGGTAGCAGTTCGCAGGAAATGCTTAAAAATGCCGATACCGCTATGTATTTTGCTAAAAATAATGGCGGGAATAGCTATAAGTTCTTCAGCGGCGAGATGAATCAGAATGCTGTTCGCCAGCTACAAATTGAAAACCTGATTCGCCAGGGAATTAAAGATGATTTGTTCAGCGTTTTTTATCAGCCCAAGGTTGATATAAATTCAGGCAAACTTGTAAGCATGGAGGCGTTAGTTCGCTTTGAACACCCCCATAAAGGCATTGTTAGCCCGGGGCAATTTATACCGCTGGCAGAGCAGACAGGCCAAATCATCGAAATTGGCGAGCAGGTACTGCGCAAGGCATTAACCGACACCAAACGCTGGGTTAGCGAAGGCATCTTTAGTGGCCGGGTGGCGGTAAATATATCAGCCAAACAATTTGAATTACCCGACTTAGATGACCGTATTATTCGCATACTTAAAGAAGTAGGACTGTCGCCGTTACATCTGGAGTGTGAAATTACCGAAGGTACGCTTATGGAAAACCCTGACGAAGGGTTACGCATGATGGAACGTCTTCGCGAAAAAGGCATACATCTGGCGCTGGACGATTTTGGCACCGGCTATTCCTCGTTAGCGTATTTAAAACGTTTTCCGTTAAACACGCTCAAAATTGATAAAGCCTTTATTGATGATATTGATAAAAGCAGTGTCGATAGGCACATGGCCGCGGCTATTATCAATATTGCGCATAATCTGGGACTTAAAGTGGTAGCCGAGGGCGTTGAAAAAGAAAGCCAGTTAACCATACTTCGCCGCTACGAATGCGAAATGCTACAAGGCTTTTTGTATAGCCGCCCTATTAATGCAGAGCGTTTCGAAACGTTGTTACGCCAGAACCAGCAGCTTCACCACCTGATAAGCCACAATAACCCTTCCTAGCCTCCCCAGTGCTATGTATTAAAAAGGTAGTGTGATTTTTATTGTTCGCTGATATTAAACACTACTTTTATACTGCGTTTTACGCCTTTTATGTTTGTATTTTACCCACTACTCGCCACTATTATGATTTTCTATTTTCATAACCCTGGTAAAAAGCGCTCTCTTATCTTCAGAACCTGCACCTTTATTGGTAACCCGTCAAAAAAGTGACACTATTTTACTAGTGATATAGGGTGAGTTTTAATTCGGCTATGTCAACTGACAGAATCTTGACAACTGGGTGTAAGTAACTGAAATACAAACGTTTTATTTTACCCTTTCATTCTGGCACGGTATTCGCTTTATCTTTTATATAACCGCACATAACTTTAACGGTTATATAAAAAAATAAAACCAAATAAATACACAAGGAAAAAAACCATGTTGAAAGCATACGCAGTTGCACTTGTACTATCGACCAGCGCTCAGGCATCAGTTAATACACAGGAAAGTGTTCGTCCACTAGAAAAGAAAGTTGAATCATCAACACAAACTCAGGCAGTACGCCCTTCAAACTGCGGCAAAATTTGCGGCGTTAAGTGGTAAATATATTTCGGAAGAGGCTTCAGTTTAGCCTCTTCCGCCCTCGCCTTATCAGGCAGCCATCCAGATATTATTTAACCCTGTATCGCGTTTCATCTGAATATAACGGTGAAAAGAAAACAGGGGAAATAACATAGGCCCCAGGGCCAAACCTGCTAACGCCCAACGTTCTTTTTTCATGCCAGCTTTGGTTGCTTCGACATAAAAATACCCACCAAAAAATATTGCCGCGGTTAATAGCGCTATTGGCCATACCAACATTATCATTACACTCGCCCCTGTCTATAATGTTATTGAAGCCAAAATCGGTGGCATATTATACAGCTCAAATATCAATCGATCCAATCTATTCTTCATAATATGCAGTGTGCGTAAAAATACCCAGGCACAAAAAAGCCGATAAGAGGCTTGCCCCTACCGGCTTTAAAACTGCAACGCTATGAATTAATAAAAGGTTTGATTTTCAACGTTCATACGTTTTAAAAGATCGCACGGCGCAAACTTGTCTGAAACCTTGTCGGCATAGCGTTCAAGCTTCTCGACAACCGTATCAATACCCAGAGAATCCATGTATCTGAAAGGCCCGCCTAAAAATGGCGGAAAGCCAATACCGAATATTGCGCCGATATCGCCGTCGCGCGCGCTGCGTATTACGTTCTCATCCAAACACCTTGCGGCTTCGTTTAGCATCATCAGTACGCAGCGTTCAGCTACTTCTTTTTCACTGCGAGAGGATGAAGGTGAAATACCCAGTAGATTGTAAATACTTTCGTCTACCTCTTTACCGGCATTTTTACCTTCATAAAGATAAAAACCTTTTTGGTTTTTCTTACCCTTACGATTGTCAGCCAGTACTTTGTCAAAAGCATCGGGTGCTGTAAAACGGTCGCCAAAAGCCTCTACCAAAATTGGGATGATTTTTGTTCCTACATCTATACCAACTTCGTCCAACAATTTGATTGGACCTACCGGAAAGCCAAATTTTACCAAAGACTTATCAATATGCTCAATGGGCTCGCCCGCTAACAACAAACTGGCAGCTTCATTCATGTAAGGCGCTAAAATTCGGTTAACATAAAAACCAGCACCGTCTTTAACCACCACGGGGGTTTTGCCTTGCTTACGGGCAAACTCAACCGTTGTCGAAATGGTTTCATCGCTGGTTTTTTCATGTGCAATAACTTCAGCCAGTGGCATTTTATCTACCGGTGAAAAATAATGCAGACCAATAACATTTTCAGGTCTTTGAGCTTTTGCAGCAATTTGCCCGATAGGAATTGAAGAGGTATTTGAAGCAAAAATTGTTGAGTCCTGACAATGTTGCTCAATATCGGCTACCATTTTTTGTTTAAGCTCAATATCTTCAAACACGGCTTCTATAACCATATCTGCATCCTGATAGCCTTTATAATCAAGCGTACCTGTCAATCGTGACATTTGTTTTTGCATATCAGATTTACGAATATGACGCTTTTTGACTTTTCCGGTCAAGATGTCATAGCTATACTTCATGGCATGGGCAATACCTTCAGGACGAATATCTTTGATGCGAGCGGGCACACCTGCTTTACTTGCAGTAACAAAGGCAATACCGCCCCCCATTAGTCCGCCGCCCAAAACGCCCACTTTGTTCACCTTGTGGGGTGAAACGCCTGAGACACCTTTTTCTTTTTTCATTTGAGTGGTGGCAAAAAATATTTCACGCAGCTGAAACGACTCGGGGGACATAACTAACTCACCGAACGCCTTTGCTTCTGCGCGCAAACCTGCTGCCATTCCCTCATTTGCTCCGGTCTCAATGACATCAATAATTTTAGCCGGCGCTGGATAGTTACCTTTGGTTTTAGCGAACGTCTGCTCACGGGCTTTTTTAAAGACCATGCCGCGCCCCATGCTGTTTTGCTCAAGCAGTTTATTCATCATGCCTTTTTGCGGCGCCTGACGTTCAGGTTTACGTTTCAAAGCGAATTTTTCAGCAACGTCAAGCAGTACGCTATGCGGTACCACTTCATCAACAATACCGTATTTTTTAGCTTGCTTTGCCCGAGCTGGTGAGCCGGTTAGCATCATTTTCATTGCTTGCTGAATACCAATAAGTCTTGGTAAACGCTGAGTTCCACCGCTACCTGGTAATAATCCTAACTGAACCTCTGGCAACCCTAATTGAGTCGCGCTATCGTCGGTACATACTCTGAAATGACACGCCAGGGCAAGCTCTAGCCCGCCGCCTAATGCCGGGCCATGAATAGCAGCGACAAAAGTGGGGCGCATCTTTTCAATGCGGTTAAAAACTTCTTGTCCACCGCTGGCAAGGCGTTGAGCGTCCTCTACCGTTTTGCACTCGCTCAGCATAGAAATATCAGCGCCGGCCACAAAAGACGATTTTTTGCCGCTGGTTAACACCACGCCTTTAATGCTTTTATCTGCTTCAATGTCATCAAGCATTGTATTAATTTGATCGCCAAATTCCGCTTTAAGCGTATTCATCGACTCGCCAGGCACGTCCATCGTCAAAATAGCAATGCCATTGTCTTTTTTCTCTAATGAGAAGGCGCTGGACACGGTATCTTCAGTAGTCTGCGGGTTAGAGTTTTGTTCTGTCATTATTCTGTCTCCACAATCATTGCTGCACCTAATCCGCCAGCAGCACACGCTGTTACCAGGCCGGTGCCACCGCCGCGCCGCTGAAGTTCATTTAGCATTTGGGTAATCATTCGCGTACCGGTAGCCGCAAATGGGTGTCCGTAAGCAATAGAGCTGCCCATTACGTTAAATTTGTCCATATCTATCTCGCCGGTCGCTTTGTCACGGCCCAATTTCTCTTTCGCAAACTTATCGCTGGCGAACATTTTAACATTCGCCAGAGTTTGAGCCGCAAACGCTTCATGCATTTCAATAAGGGTAAGGTCATTAAGTGACATACCAGCGCGATCTAACGCTATAGGCGTAGCGTAAGACGGGCCCATCAGCATATCTTCCCATACGTCTATTGCTGAAAACGCGTAGCTCTTGATAAAGCCTAAAGGCGTATAGCCCAGTTCTTTCGCACGACTTTCAGTCATCATCAGTACCGCTGATGCGCCGTCGGTTAGCGGAGTTGCATTGGCGGCGGTAACCGAGCCGTATTTTT
Organism: Alteromonas lipotrueiana; assembly: GCF_019249245.1. Taxonomy (GTDB): domain Bacteria; phylum Pseudomonadota; class Gammaproteobacteria; order Enterobacterales; family Alteromonadaceae; genus Alteromonas; species Alteromonas lipotrueiana. The sequence goes on from NZ_JAESDK010000017.1 coordinate 57,364, forward strand.
TGTCGAATACGGGGCGAAGTTTCGCATAGCTTTCTTCTTTAGAATCAAACCGTATGTTGTTATCGCGGCCCAGCGCTCCTTTATAGGGTTCTGCATAGGCGGTCATAACTTCGTTATCAAGCTTTCCTTCTTCCCAGCTTTGGGCAGCCAGACTATGCGAGCGATGCGCAAGCTTGTCCTGGTCTTTACGCGCAATATTATGCGTTTTCGCCATTTGCTCAGCAGTTTGGCCCATAGAAAGTCCGGTAGAATATTCTGCTACTGCCGGGGGTACCGGCATCAGATCTTTGAATGACAAACGCTTTAATACATTTAGCTTCTGGCCCATCGTTTTTGTTTTTTGTAAATCAACCAGTGCCCGAGCTAAATTTTTAGATACGCCAATAGGAGACACTGACGTTGAGTCAGCGCCACCAGCAATGCCTACCTGAATATTTCCAGCCATCATACTTTCGGCAATATTTACCGTAGACTGGAAGCTGGTGGCACACGCGCGTGATACGCTGTAAGCATCTGTGCGCACATTCATGCCGGTGCCAAGCACAATTTCACGCGCAATATTAGGTGCTTCAGGCATCTGAACCACCTGGCCATACACTACCTGATCAACCAGATCCGGGGAGACCCCGTTTCTGATAAGAAGCTCATTTACTACCATTTTGCCTAAATCGACGGCGGGTACGCCATGAAAATACGTAGCCATTTTTGCAAAAGGTGTTCTTAAACCAGAAACAATCGCAATTCGATCGCCCTGACGTGTCGTTATCTGCTGTTTAGTCGCCATATTGTACCTGAACCATTTGCCACACTAAGTGGTCTGACCTGTGATTTAAAGGATTCTACAGACAATCGATAAAATAGCAAATAGCCTCACAATGCCTTTTACCACAGCATTTGGAAGACTCACCGCTTTCCAGTCGTTTATATTTGCCAATTGTCTCATCGTAAAGACTCTGTCTTTATTCTCGTGTTACCGTTGTTCCATAGGTCATACAACGACCATTTTTTTATCTAATTACAAAGCATTCTTTTAAGAATAACTTGAAGTAATCGGTGATGACCTTATATGAAACAAATAATAAATAATATTAATGCTTTTATTTCATATATTAGTAGTGATTAACACAGCTATTTGATCAGGAAATTAATACGCTATGGCAGCAGAGCAGTTTCAGCAACTTCACGCCTATCTGGATTCGCAGATAATTGGCCAGACTCAACTTACCCGAAGCCTGCTTATTGCGATGCTAGCCGACGGCCATTTATTGGTAGAAGGCCCTCCCGGCCTGGCGAAAACACGTGCAATAAATGCGTTGGCAAATGGTATGGATGCTGACTTTCACCGGGTACAATTTACACCTGACTTACTTCCTGCCGACTTAACCGGAACCGATATTTATCGGCCTGAAACCGGGGAGTTTGTTTTTCAAAAGGGACCATTGTTTCATAACCTTGTACTAGCCGATGAAATAAACCGGGCGCCCGCTAAAGTGCAATCGGCGCTGTTAGAGGCCATGGCAGAACGCCAAATTACGGTGGGAAACAAAACCTATTCTTTGCCTGCAATGTTTTTAGTTATGGCCACGCAGAACCCGTTGGAGCAAGAAGGCACTTACCCTTTGCCTGAAGCACAACTAGACCGTTTCTTAATGCATATTGAAATTGACTACCCGCAGGCGCAAACTGAATTACAAATTTTGCAGTTAACCCGTGACGAAGAACGTCAAAAGAGCTCGCCCACTTTAACTAAACTGACTCAGGCCGATATTTTTGCCGCTCGCAAACAAGCCATTAACCTGCACATGGCGCCGGAGCTTGAGCGTTATATTGTTGAACTGGTGGTGGCGACCCGAACGCCTGAAAAATACGATACCGAACTTGGTGACTGGATAGAGTTTGGAGTAAGTCCACGCGCTACTATCGCACTTGACCGCTGTGCCCGTGCTCACGCCTGGTTAGCGGGTCGCGAATTTGTGGGTCCTGATGATATTCAGGCGGTATTTCACAACGTGCTTCGCCATCGGATTATATTGTCTTATCAAGCTGAGGCTCAGGGCGTAACCGCCAATCAGGTGCTTGATCGTGTTGTTCAACTGGTGGCTGTTCCGTAGCTTTATGAAGAACAAATCGCAACTGCTGGCATCTCTACACAGTAACGGCATCGAGCTTACGACGGGTGAACTGCTTAGATACCGTCAACTTTCCTATCTGCTGAATCTGAAGCCTGGCAAATCTCATCGCTCGGCGCTTTCGGGCGGATACTTGAGTAAGCATAAGGGCCGGGGTATGGAGTTTGATGAGGCACGCCATTACCAGGCTGGAGATGACATTCGTGCGATAGACTGGCGGGTAACCGCCCGCACCGGTAAAACCCATACAAAAATTTATCGTGAAGAAAGAGAAAGACCGGTTTTTATTCTTTGCGATCTTTCAACGTCAATGCAATTTGGTACACAATTACTGCTTAAAAGTATCCAGGCCGCGCATTTATCGGCACTTATTGCGTGGTCGGCAGTACAGCGCGGCGATAAGCTAGGCGGCTTGCTGTTTAACAGCGAACGTCATCGCGAATGCAAACCCATGTCACGAAAACGCGCAGTTTTGTCGCTTTGTCATGAACTCATTCAGCTTCAAAGCCATTATAGTAAAGCGGCGGGCATGACATCCGCTATTCCTTTTACCGATGCGTGCGCGAGGGCGCGCCGTTTAGTCAAACCTGGCAGCCTGATGTATGTTATCTCTGATTTTCATTCTTTTGACGATACCTCTTCACAGCATCTGGCGCACCTTGCCCGGCACAGCGAAGTAAAATCGATAAAGATTACCGACCCATTTGAACATGCATTACCTACCATTATGGGTCAACGGCAGGTCAGTGTTTCTGACGGTCAGCAGCGTCAAACCTGGTTGTTGGGCAATAGCCAATTACAACAGCGTTATCAACAGCAACAACAGCTGCAACATCAACACATTGCGCGCGTGCACCGTGAAGCTGGCATTTCGCTTCAGGAAATTAGTGCATCTTCACCTCTGGAACATCAACTCTTTGTGCAAAGTAAAAATAACCGATGAATGAACAAGAACAACAGCTTCTGGCTCAGCTAAAAGATATCCAAATTCCGGAAACCGTGTCGTATTGGCCCCTTGCCTGGGGCTGGTGGGTAGTGATATTCACAGTTTTGACAGCCGCCGTCATACTGACCGTGTGGTTACTACGCCAGCGACGCTTTAATGCAGCCAGGCGTCAGGCATTACACGAGCTAAACCATATAGGTGTGGAAGCCGACGACTGGCCTTCGCAAATCAATCAGCTTTTAAAGCGCACCGCGATCAGCTATTACCCGGCGCCAAAACTCGCCGGTTTATATGGTCAGCGCTGGACTCAGTTTTTGTTAAAGCAATTAAAACCCAGTCATCAGACCCAGGCCGCCAACGATCTTGGCCATCTGCAATCTATGCTTTATCAGCCTGCTAAACCGCAGAAAAACCAATTTCCCCAGTGTAAAAAGGCGGCCGAGTATTGGTTAAAAAAAGCAGACTTCAGACGCCATGGGTATGCACAGCAAAATGTAACCCCTGAGGCTAGTCATGTTTGAGTTTGCCTGGTGGTGGTTGCTTTTTTTGCTGCCTTTACCGTTGTTGGTGCAATGGCTGCCGGCCAAATCGGGCGCCGATGAAAGTGCACTGCTGGTACCCCATTTGTTATCGGTCAGCTCCCAGCCTTCTGAGCCCCCTGCCCGTTTGGCCACCGCTTCAATTTGGTTATGGCTCATTTGGTTATTGTTGGTTGTGGCAGCTGCGCGTCCACAATGGTTGGGTGAACCGGTCAGTATCTCTAGCGAAGGGCGCGAAATGATGCTGGCAGTAGATTTGTCGGGCAGCATGAAAATTGATGATATGAACATCAACGGTCGTCAGGTAGACAGACTGACCATGACAAAGTCTGTGCTGGCCAACTTTATTGAGCGCCGGGTTTCAGACCGTTTAGGGCTGATTTTGTTTGCTGATACGGCTTATTTACAAGCGCCCCTGACATTTGACCGCAATACGGTAGCACAGTTACTTGACGAATCGGTTATTGGTCTGGTGGGCGAGCAGACCGCAATTGGCGATGCGATAGGTTTAGCAGTAAAGCGTCTGGAAGCTCGCGAAAAAACCAATAAAGTTGTTATTTTGCTTACAGATGGTCGCAATACCATCGGCAATATTACACCCGCCCAAGCAAAAGAATTAGCCGTTGAAAGTGGTGTTACTGTTTACACTATCGGAGTGGGCGCTGACCAAATGGTTGTAGAAAACTTTTTTGGTCGTCGTCAGGTAAATCCGTCCCGGGAGCTTGATGAAGACATGCTGACCGATATTGCGTCAGCCACGGGAGGTAAATATTTTCGTGCTCGCGATGCGCAGGAACTCGAACAAATATACAGCCGACTTGATGAGCTTGAACCAATTAAAGGCGATAGCCAAAAATTGCGGCCTTTGAGTGCTCTTTATTATTACCCTTTAGCACTGGCTTTGCTGATCAGCGTAATGGCATTGGCCGTTTTGCTACTTAAAGCCCGAAGACGCACGCAAACCGAATCAAACGCACAATATAGTGAATAATGATTAATATGGCATGGCAGGAATTTCATTTTTTACGACCATGGTGGCTACTCGCCATCCCGTTACTCGTTCTGGTATGGCTGAGCTATCGTCAATTGCGCATACGGCAGTCGGGTTGGCAGGGTGTTATAGCCCCGCATTTATACCAAAAGATGGTTGATGTGGGACGGTCTGGTCAGGGGTCTTCATTACATTTTGTTTTGCTAACTGGGTGGATACTGGCCTCTTTGGCATTAGCCGGCCCTACCTGGCAACGTTTACCGCAGCCTGTATATCAGGTTAAGGCCGGCCAGGTGGTGGTCATGGATATGTCATTATCAATGCGGGCAACCGATATTTCACCAGACCGGCTTACCCGCGCAAAATACAAAGCTATGGATTTGGTAAAAAGCATCAGCGAGGGTGAAACCGGTCTGGTGGCTTATGCGGGTGATGCCTTCACTATCAGTCCCCTAACCGCAGATTACAAGAACCTCACTGCGCTTATTCCCAGTCTAAGCCCTGAAATTATGCCAGTACCGGGCAGCGACCCTATTAGCGGTATTGAACAAGCCAGTACATTGCTGACCAATGCTGGCTACCAGCAAGGAAACATCTTCTGGATAACAGATGGAATCAGCCGTGCTCAGCAGCAGGAATTACAAGAATATATCGCCACCCTGCCCTTTACCGTAAATATACTGGCAGTAGGAACCCAACAAGGTGCGCCTATAAAACAGGCAAGCGGTGAGTTACTAAAAGATACTCGCGGGCAGATTGTAATCCCCCGATTGCGGGTTGATTCATTAGAGCCTCTGGCCTCAAATTCTGGGGGTATATTTACTGAAATCTCAGCGCGGGAAAGCGATATTAAAATGCTAGCCGGAAGCCTTCAAAACACCGAAAAGCAATTATCTGAAGAGCAGCAAAACCAATATAGTGGTGATCAGTGGCAAGAATACGGCCCGTATCTGCTGTTACTTTGTTTGCCTTTGGTTCTGCTTTGTTTCAGACGAGCCACAGTATTTTGTGTGACTTTAGTGGGGCTCTCTTTGACCATGCCTACGCCGGTTGCTGCGCAAACTGCGAATCCGGTTAATACTGAATCACAAGCTGAGCAAAGTTTAAATTGGCCTAGCCGGGTGTTTAAAAATGCTGATCAGCAAGGTTTAGCACTGTTTGAAAAAGACGCATATGAACAAGCTGCCGACACATTCGAAGAAGACTCATGGCAAGCCGCAGCCCAATATAAAGCTGGCAACTTTGACAGTGCAGCGGCGTTATACGAAAACGCTGAAACAGCAGTAGGCGCTTACAATCATGGCAATGCTCTGGCTAAATCAGGGCAGTATGAACAAGCGATAAAAGCTTATGATAAAGCCTTGTCTAAAAATGCAAACCATGAAGAAGCACTGCACAATAAATCCATTGTTGAACAGCTATTGAAGCAACAGCAACAGCAACAACAACAACAACAACAACAACAACAACAACAAAACAACGAAAACCAAAACGCCAACGATCAGTCTCAGTCAGGTTCTGACTCGCAGAATCAACAATCAGGTGATAACAAAGAAAACACCGATAATAGCGAAAATAGCAACAGTGGCGAAGCGGACGACAGCGATAAAACTGACAAGAGCGATAGTGCCAGCGACAGCGACCCGACAAAACCCGCCACTAATGAGGCTGGCGCTTCTGACACCCAACAGAACCCGGCGCAAAAGCCTGAAGCAGACACAACAGATGATACAGAACAGACATCGCCCTCTGAGTCTGAAGCAGATGGACCAGAGCAGGGGCAGTTTGACAAACCTGAACCTGACACATCTGAGCAGGGTCAATCTGAGACTGACGCCCAGGTAGCGTCTCAGGCAGAGCTTAGCGATGAAGAAAAAGAAAATTTACAAAGGTTAGAAAACCTGAAAAAAAGAATACCCGATGATCCGGCATTCTTACTTAAACGAAAAATGCAGCTTGAGGCTCAGCAGCGACGCAATCGGCGTCCCCCCTCTAATCGGAGTGAGTGGTAATGAAACAGTTGGTCACCTTCCTTGTAATCCTGATAATAAGTGTCCCGAGTCAGGCCCAGGTTACAAATGTACGGGCTCAGATAGATAAAAACCCGGTAATGGTGGATGAGGCAATTCGATTGTCGGTTATTGCAGCAGGCGATCCCTCTCGTGATGCTTTTGACAGCTCGCCCTTGCTAACTGACTTTGTTGTCGGCCGGACCTCCATTAGCAATCGAACCAGTATCATTAATGGTACCCATAGCAAAACCACCACCTGGACCACCACGTTATTCCCCAGAGAAAAAGGAACCTTCACCATTCCGTCCTTCACCATTGAAGGCCAGCAAACCCAGCCTATACAGGTTAAAGTGATTCCGGTAAGTCAGGCAAATGATGAGCCAGCCCGCGATTTTTATGTGACTACCAGCGTGGATACCAATGAAGTGTATCTGAATCAGCAGATACGCTATACGGTGAAGTTATACCTGGCCACAGACATTGAGCGTGGCAGCCTGCAAGCGCCAAAACTTGAACAGGCGCAAATCAGCCCCTTAGGCGAAGACCAGCGTAGCACTGAAATTGTTAATGGCAGACGCTATCAGGTTATTGAAAGAAATTTTGCGGTGGTTCCGCAACGCTCAGGCGAATTTACCATTCAGGGCCCGGTGTTCTCCGGAGAGGTTCTTGCCCCCAACTCCGGCCAACGCTTTGGCTTTTTTAATCGCACACAAACAATTAACCGGTTGGGTCCAGATATTACATTAACGGTTAGCCCTAAACCCGACGACATAGATTACCATTGGCTTCCCAGCGAGTTTGTGGATATTCATGAAGAATGGCCGCAAGCGCAAAAATTTACCGTAGGCGAACCTGTCACCCGAACCATGACCCTTACCGCTATGGGAGTAGTTGAAGAGCAGCTTCCGGAGTTTCCCGAACATTATCCTCCCGGTTTTAAAGTTTATCCGGATCAAAGCCAGACCGCCACGGTAGATAAAGACAATACGCTGATCGCACAACGGGTAACCTCGGTAGCAATTATTCCCACCAAAGCGGGTAAGTATGTACTTCCCGAGATTACCGTTCCCTGGTTTAATGTATTAACTAAACAAACCGAATATGCCACATTAAAGGCGCGAAGTATTGAAGTGGTAGCTGATGGCAACGTTTTACCAGATTCAAACCCGGTAAAGCCCGTGGTTGAAAATAACCCCAACGCTACTAAACCCGTCCCTGAGGCAGATTCACCCGAGGTGGTGCAAACACAAAACCCCCTGTCTGTCTGGTTCTGGATACCCTTAGCGCTTTGGGTTTTGACGTTAATCTTGTTAGGGTGGGTTATTGTTTATTATCAAAGAAAGCTTAAGCAACTTAAGCACACCACACACCCAGTTACACCGGATTCAGATTCTTCCGGCGAAAGCAAAGCTTACTTTAAGCTTGAGCAAGCTGTATCGGCGGGCCAGGCAAACGCTGTGGTGGGGGCTTTAAATTACTGGCTTCAACAATTAGACAGCGCTCCCCAGCCACTTAACCGGCCTGCGGACTGGGCGCTTACCGCGCCCCTGCAGCCTCACGTAGATACCATGCTGGCAACATTATACGGTCCGCACCCTGAACAATGGCGCCCGCAAACGTTACAAAGTGCACTTAAAGCAGTGCGCCAACAATACTTACAACAAAAAACACAACAACAGCAACCGTTGTCACCGCTGTATTAATAAGAACAAAGCAGTTATGACATCAATCCAGGGAGTTTTTATGAAAAAGAATACATTTTGTTTAAGTGCGTTAGCACTGGCTATTAGCGGATTAATGGCCTGTTCACCCGCACCGCAAGAAAACGCCTCGAATAAAAACGCGAGTCAAAGCTCTGAAAATCAGTCTCAAATGAGTGCTCAAACTGAGTCTGAGCGGCTTAGTGCGTTTTTTGAACGCACCTTTGAGGAAGATCTTAAGCGTTCTCCTGTTTCGCAGAGCTATCTGGGTTATAAATGGGATTATGGCGAATGGGACGATGTAAGCGAAGAAGCTAAAGAACAAAAAATAGCTATATCAAAAAATCGTCTGGAAGAGTTGGATACTTTTGATACGCAAAACTTAGACGAACAGGAAAAGCTAAGTGTAGAGCTATATCGTTACGAGCTTGAGCGCAGCATCGAGAACGACGAGTTTCGCCATCATAACTATGTTATCAATCAGTTTCGCGGTCCTCACACCATGGTCCCAAGCTTTTTGATAAACATTCATAGCGTTAAAAACGAAGACGATGCTAAAGCCTATATAAGTCGGTTAGACAAAGTCGATAGCTATTTTGATCAGGTTATTGATCAAATGAAGTTGCGTGAAAAAGCAAAAGTATTTCCTCCCAAGTGGGCGTATGAACAAATGATTCAAGCCTCAGAAAATGTTATTTCTGGCGCCCCGTTTGACACTTCTGAGTCTCCATCAACTTTATGGGAAGATATTAACGGCAAAATTAACGAGCTGGATGTCGAAGATACGGTAAAACAAAACTTGCTGGCTGAAGCAAAAGCAGCCCTGCTTACCTCTGTACGGCCTGCTTATCAGTCGCTGATAAGCGAATTAGAAAGCCAGGAAAAGCTTACCCCAGAGGGGGACGGTGTCTGGCGCTTACCAGAAGGCAAAGCCTGGTATGACAATCGTTTAAGCTGGTACACCACCACCGATCTTAGCGCCGAAGAAGTACACCAAATTGGCGTTGAAAATGTCGCACGTATTCATGAAGAAATGAAAGACATCATGAAAGAGGTAGAGTTTGACGGCACGCTACAGGAATTTTTTGAATTCATGCGTACCGATGAGCAATTTTACTATGAAGACAGCCAGGAAGGTCGTCAGCGCTATTTGACCGAGGCCAAACAACATATCGATAATATGCGTGAAGCCTTACCCGAATATTTCGGTCTCACGCCTCAGGCTAAAATGATTGTAAAACGAGTTGAAGCGTTTCGCGAACAATCGGCGGGTAAAGCATTTTATCAAAGCCCGGCTCAGGATGGGTCGCGCCCGGGGATATACTACGCCAACCTTTACGATATGAGCTCTATGCCAACCTATCAAATGGAGGCGCTGGCATATCATGAAGGTATTCCAGGTCACCATATGCAACGTGCCATTGCGCAAGAGCTTGAAGGCATTCCTATGTTTCAAAAGTTCTTAAGCGCGACCGCTTATACCGAAGGCTGGGGGTTATACAGCGAAGAGCTGGCGAAAGACATGGGCTTTTATAAAGACCCCTATTCTGATTTTGGGCGTCTGGCTATGGAATTGTGGCGCGCTTGTCGTTTAGTGGTCGACACGGGTATCCATGCAAAGCAATGGTCGCGTGAGAAAGCGGTTGATTATTTAGTCCAGAATACGCCAAACCCCAAGTACGATGCACAAAAGGCCATTGAGCGTTATATTGCGCTGCCGGGCCAGGCTACCGCGTACATGATTGGTAAACTGAAAATTATGGAATTGCGCGAAAAAGCCCAACAAGAATTAGGCGAAAAATTCAGCTACCCTGAATTTCACGACGAAATTCTTAAAGATGGGCCTGTGTCTCTGGCAGTACTGACCGACAAAATAAATGGGTGGATTGAAAAAACCAAAAATCAATAAACTCTGATTTTACGTTATTGATTAAGTATAAACCCCGGCGATCGCCGGGGTTTTTTATTGCCAGTACCGCTAAATCGGCTATGCTCATAGCACTATTTTACTGCATCTTTAAAAAATGCCCATCTCACGAAATAAATTGCAAGGCGTGCGGGTCTTATCTGGCATGAAACAAAAACAACAACGCTACGAAGCCTTAGTACATGCTTTTCATGCCGATATTTACCGCTATGCTTATTATTTGGCGAAAGATAAAAGCATTGCTGAAGATATTGCCCAAGAAACGTTTTTACGGGCCTGGCGCTCGTTAGATGCGCTAAAAGACGAAAAGGCAGCAAAAGCCTGGCTTATCACTATAGTTCGCCGTGAAAACGCCCGTCGGTTTGAAAAAAAACAGCTGGATATTGTCGAGTACGATGAAGCCGCCATAGTGGATGAAACGTGTTTTGCCGATAGCACGGTGCAACAAAATGAAGTGCATCGGTTACTGGCAGGACTCACGTTGGAGTATCGTGAGCCGCTAATTTTGCAGCTTATTTTTGGGTACAGTGGCGAAGAAATTGCAGCTCAGCTTAATCTGAACAAAAATACGGTGATGACACGCTTGTTCAGAGCCCGTAATCAACTTAAAGATACCCTTGTTAAGACACCAGAAGTACGAGGCCATCAAAATGGATGAGTTAGAATTTCGGCGTCGAATTTATGCCGACCCCGACACCTTAGACCCTGAGGTCATTAAAGCCGCCGAAGCCGATCCTGATAAACAAGCTTTTCGCGATCACATTCGCCAAATGAATAACGAGTTGAAACAGGCAGCAAAAATACCCGTACCTGAGGGTCTGGCCCACAAACTAATTTGGCAACAAGCCACTGACGATTTTAACGCAAGACGCAAAACACAGCGCTGGTATACTGCCTTAGCCGCGTCAATTGCATTGGTAATAGGCGTAATGAGCACATTATGGTTGGTACAACGGCCGCCAAGCCTTGAAACTCAGGCTTTGGCACATGTTACTCATCTTAACCAGGAACTACCGGAGAACCGTTATTCCGTTAATATTGAGCAGGTGAATGCAAAGCTCGCTAGCTTTGGGGGACGATTAGTCAGCACGTTAGGCAATATCCAGGTGGCTAATTTTTGTCATCTACAGTCGGTTCGCAGCTTACATTTAATACTGGATACCGAGCAAGGCCCCATGTCGGTGTTTATTTTACCTTCTGAAAAAGCAAATCAGGCCCCGGAACAATTTGGTAATAACAACTTTCAAGGTACCCGGTTTGATTTACAAAGAGCAAGCATTTTGGTGGTCGGGGACAAAAACGCTGACTTAAACCCATTATCAGAAAGAGTACGAAAAAGCATAAGATTTTCAGCCTGATACAGCAATTTAAGCCACTTCACATAGTGGCTTTTTGCTATTCCCAACCCGCATTTTTCAAATTAATTCACCTTCAAGTTGCCCCCATTCATGGAGACTTACGTAAGTTCCTGTTAGCATGCCAAAAAAAATAAGGAAGGATTTATGGCCACAGGTACTATAATTTCATTAGGGCTTTACTTTGCAGCCATGATTGGCATTGGCTTATTTGCCTACAGGCAAACAGACACTAATGTCGAAGGCTATATATTGGGTGGACGACAGTTAGGCCCCGCGGTAACCGCGCTTTCTGCTGGCGCCTCAGACATGAGTGGCTGGATGCTGATGGGTCTTCCCGGAGCGATGTTTGTCTCAGGACTGTCTGCCGGATGGATTGCCATTGGTTTAGTATTAGGTGCATTAGCAAACTATCTGCTGGTAGCGCCACGGTTGCGGGTCTATACCGAAATTGCCAACAACGCAATTACCCTGCCCGATTACTTTGAGAATCGATTCGATGACAATAGCCGGTTACTGCGTGTCATCGCATCGGTTGTTATTGTTGTGTTTTTCACCCTGTATACCTCTTCAGGTGTTGTTGCCGGCGGTAAACTGTTCGAATCTTCATTTGGGTTAACCTACGAAACCGGTTTGTATGTGACTACTGCTGTGGTGGTGCTTTACACGCTAGTGGGTGGTTTTATGGCGGTAAGCATGACCGACTTTGTACAGGGTTGTATCATGTTTGTGTCATTGGTAATGGTACCTATTGTTACCGTTATGGAGCTGGGCGGATTTAATGAAGCAGTTCAGGCTGTGCGGGCCATCGACCCTGATTTGCTTAACCCGTTTGCCGATGCCAGCACCAAGAAAGACCTGACCATAATAGGTATTATTTCCCTGCTGGCGTGGGGCTTAGGTTACTTTGGTCAACCACACATAATCGTGCGATTCATGGCGATTCGTAGCGTCAAAGATGTTCCGGCCGCACGTAACATCGGCATGAGCTGGATGATTGTTTCTATTATCGGTGCCTTGATTACCGGTTTGTTTGGTCTGGCTTATGTCACTGCGCAAGGCGATGTGCAGATAGACCCTGAAACAATCTTTATTTATCTGTCTCAGATTCTCTTTCATCCATTAATTGGTGGTTTCTTACTTGCCGCAATTCTGGCCGCTATTATGAGTACAATCTCATCGCAGCTGCTGGTTACTTCAAGTTCATTAACCAGCGATTTTTACCAGGCGTTTTTGCGTCGTAATGCGTCAGATACCGAACTGGTTGTTGCCGGTCGTTTATCGGTGGTAGTCGTGGCTGCCGTTGCTATTTATCTGGCCTATGATCGAGACAGCACCATTTTGACACTGGTTAGTAACGCATGGGCTGGTTTTGGCGCAGCATTTGGTCCACTGGTATTGTTTAGTTTGTTTAAACGTAGCATGACCCGTCGCGCTGCCCTGGGTGGCATGGTTGTTGGTGCCTTAACCGTATTGTTCTGGATTTACGCGCCATTCCAGATTGACGGTAAACCACTTAGTGCCTGGATGTATGAAATTGTCCCTGGCTTTGTACTGTCTTGTATCACTATCATGATTTTGTCTAAATCTGGCAAGCCTCGTGAAGGTGTTGAAGATACCTTTGATGCATTTCAGAAAAAAATGGATGAAGAACTGCGCTAATCGATAGTTCTTTGTTCAGTAAAAAAAGCCACTTCAAATGAAGTGGCTTTTTTGTGGCCGCTATTACCCCATGCACTTGAGTGCGTTTGAATAACATGCATCGATATTGCATTACTTTTATCGCCCCACAATTACTCATAATCGCGCGTTGCGCTTATTCAACATCAATCTAACGTGGGCGCGTGCTTACTAACTGGCATAAAAGTGCTATTTCGTATAGCTAAATGGCATAGCACTTTTTGATCTAAATATGCTAGTGTTCTATACATATAATCGTTTCGTATATAACCTTAACTATCGGACTCGACAATGACTTCAGAAATACCGTCTATTACGCATTTGAAACAACTCGAAGCCGAGAGCATCCATATCTTTCGCGAGGTCGCTGCAGAGTTTGATAACCCTGTTATGCTGTACTCGGTAGGTAAGGATTCTTCGGTCTTACTGCATTTAGCCAGAAAGGCATTCTCGCCGGGTAAAATCCCGTTTCCTCTTCTTCATGTTGACACGACCTGGAAATTCCAGGAAATGATCGAGTTTCGTGACCGTCAGGCAGAAAAATACGGCTTTGATCTTCTGGTTCATAAAAATCCTGAAGGCGTAGCCCAGGGCGTGGGCCCTTTTTCTCACGGAAGTTCAGTGCACACTGACGTCATGAAAACCCAGGCGTTAAAGCAGGCGTTAAACGAACACAAGTTTGATGCTGCCTTTGGTGGCGCACGTCGCGATGAAGAAAAGTCGCGGGCTAAAGAGCGAGTGTATTCGTTTCGCGACAGCAATCACCGCTGGGACCCAAAAAATCAGCGCCCCGAATTGTGGAATATCTACAATTCTAAAGTGAATAAGGGTGAAAGTATTCGTGTGTTCCCCATGTCTAACTGGACCGAGCTAGACATCTGGCAATATATTTATCTTGAGAACATTGATATTCCTTCTTTGTACCTGGCCAAACCTCGGCCGGTGGTAGAACGTGATGGTGTTCTTATTATGGTTGATGATGACAGAATGCCAATGGAGCCAGGTGAAGAGCCGCAAATGCGTTCAGTTCGCTTTCGTACATTGGGCTGCTACCCACTTACCGGTGCGGTAGAGTCAGAAGCTGCCTCTTTACCCGAGGTAATTCAGGAAATGCTGCTTACCAAAACCTCTGAACGTCAGGGCCGGGTTATCGACCATGACAGCGCCGGGTCGATGGAAAAGAAAAAAATGGAAGGGTATTTCTAATATGGCTACCGATATTGTCTGGCATCAACACGAGGTCACTAAACAGACCCGTAGCCAACAACTTGGTCAGCAACCCAGGGTTATCTGGCTTACTGGTTTAAGCGGCTCTGGAAAATCAACCCTGGCCAATCTGCTTGAGAAAAAGCTGGTTGATAATAACCGGCACACCTACCTGCTTGACGGCGATAATGTCCGCCATGGTTTGTGTGGCGATTTAGGCTTTTCAGATAAAGACCGGGTCGAAAATATTCGACGCATCAGTGAGGTTGCGCGTTTGTTTGTGGATGCAGGAAGCCTGGTTATCACCGCGTTTATCTCGCCTTTTCAAACTGACCGGGATTTTTGTCGAAACCTGCTCGATGACAACGAATTTATTGAAGTGTTTGTCGACACGCCGTTAGAAGTTTGTGAGCAGCGTGACCCGAAAGGCTTATACAAAAAAGCCCGTAACGGTGAGATCAAACATTTTACCGGTATCGATTCTACTTATGAAGCGCCTGCGAACCCTGAAGTTCATCTTAAATATCAAGATGAAAGTGCCGAGGATACCGCAGAGCGGTTGTATCATTTATTGGTCGAAAAAGGACTTGTATAATGGCTTTACCTGACCCATTGGCAGAGCAAATTCTGCGCATCGCCCGTCAGGCTGGCGATGAAATTATGTCGATTTACGACAAAGATTTTACCATCTATGAAAAACAAGATACCAGCCCACTGACTGAAGCTGATTTAGCGGCACACAAAATTATTGTGGCCGAGTTAGAGCAATTGTCAGACCTACCCATTTTGTCTGAAGAGTCGGCCGATATTAGCTGGGAAGAACGACAAACCTGGCAGCGTTACTGGTTAGTTGACCCCCTTGATGGAACTAAAGAGTTTATCAAGAAAAACGGGGAGTTTACGGTCAATATTGCGTTAATTGATAATGGCGAACCCGTGATGGGTGTAGTCTATGCACCGGCAAAGGCCACCAGTTATGTTGGTGTAGTCGGCAAAGGCGCATGGCAAATTGATGAGCAAGGTCAGACGGCTATCTCAGCTCAGCCTCATCAGTCTGGCGATACCTGGAAGATTGTTGGCAGCCGCTCTCATCAAAGTCCCGAAATACAGCAGTTATTAGCTCAGCTTGAAGGCGAAACCGAATTGGTCGCTATGGGCAGTTCGTTAAAACTGTGTTTGGTGGCGACGGGTGAGGCCCATATGTACCCTCGCCTGGGGCCAACATCTGAATGGGACACCGGTGCTGCCCATGCCGTAGCGCTAGCCGCCGGCGCTACCGTTACGGTGCTGAATCCAAAAGATCCTTTAAATAAAAACGCCGAACCTCTTTCTTATAATCAGAAAGAGTCTGTGTTGAATCCCTTTTTCCTAGTGAGCGCATAAGCATGAATAGCGAAAACAGTTTATTGAAAGAAGACGTTCTGGCTTATCTGGAACAACATGAAAAGAAAGATTTATTACGTTTTTTGACCTGCGGCAGCGTTGATGACGGCAAAAGTACGTTGATTGGCCGGTTGTTACATGACTCAAAAATGATCTACGAAGATCAATTGGCTGCGGTAACTAAAGACAGCAAAAAAATGGGCACCACTGGCGAAAAAATCGACCTGGCATTGTTGGTGGATGGTTTGCAGTCAGAGCGTGAGCAAGGCATCACTATTGATGTGGCTTATCGGTATTTCTCTACCGATAAACGTAAGTTTATTATTGCAGACACGCCAGGACACGAACAGTATACCCGTAACATGGTAACCGGTGCCTCGACCTGTGATTTAGCTATTTTAATGGTCGACGCCCGTGCTGGCGTTAAAACCCAAACCAAACGCCATTCATTTTTAGCCAGTTTGCTTGGTATTAAGCATGTCATTGTGGCCATCAATAAAATGGATTTGATTGGTTTTAGCGAAGACAAATACGAAGAAATCAAACAACAGTATCTGGATTTTGCAGCAGATTTGAACATTCCTGATATTCGGTTTATTCCAATTTCAGCCTTAGATGGCGACAATATTGTCAATAAGAGCGAAAACACCCCGTGGTTTACAGGAACCCCATTAATGGAGTTGCTTGAAAACATAGAAGTGGGCAAATATGTCAATGCCGATGATTTTCGTTTTCCGGTGCAGTATGTAAATCGTCCAAATCTGGATTTTCGCGGGTTCGCAGGCACAGTGGTTTCAGGCCAGATTAAACCTGGCGATGAAGTTACTGCCCTGCCCTCAATGAAAACCTCAAAGGTAAAATCTATTGTTACCTTTGAAGGTGAGCAAGAATGGGCGTATACCCCACAAGCAGTAACCCTGACCCTTGAAGACGAAATTGATATTTCACGGGGCGATATGATTGTGAAATCGGGGAATCTGCCATTGTCGTCTGCTCAGTTTAAAGCGCACCTGGTGTGGATGGCTGAAGAGCCAATGATGCCGAACAAACAATACAGCTTTAAATTTGCAACCAAAATGACCACCGGTGCGATAGCTGAAGTTGAGTATCAAATCGACGTAAATACCCTGGAACATAAAGGGGCGGCGCATCTTAACTTAAACGAAATTGGTGTGGTTGACCTGAAATTTACTCAGGAAATCGCGTGTGACTCATACGAGCGTAATCCAGGTACTGGTTCGTTTGTGATTATTGATCGTATGACTAACGGCACCGTTGGCGCAGGGATGATTATCGACGAACTGGCTGCCGACAAACAGCATAAGTCGGTCAATTACTCTGAGTTTGAACTTGAGTTTAACGAGCTGGTTCGTAAGCATTTTCCGCACTGGAATGCACTTGATATCAGCAAGCTGTAACTTCAGGCTTTAAACAATATGGATGTAAATCAAATAATAGTGCTGGGGGCGTTCTTCAGCACTATTTTTGCGTTGGTGCTTACTCACCAGCGCCCCTCTACAATATTTGCCCTGGCTATGCTGGGGCTTCTTATTATGCAACAGGTTACCTTTGATGACATATTGAAGAACCTGACAAACAAAGGTCTTATTACCCTGGTATTGCTGCTTTTAGTCAGCAGTGCCATTGACAAAACCGCGCTTATTAAGCGGTTAGGTCGAAAACTGGTGACCGCCAGCTTTACGGCTTCTTACTGGCGATTATTTGGGTTAACTTTTTTCTCTTCGGCGTTATTAAACAATACCGCCATTGTGGCCAGCTTAATTGGTCCGGTTAAACAAAATCAGTATCACCCCGCCTCAAGATTATTAATTCCGTTGTCTTATGCGGCTATATTGGGCGGCACCGTTACCTTAATTGGTACCTCGACCAATCTTATTGTAGACAGCTTTTTACAAGAGCAGGGACACCCCGGCTTTGCCTTTTGGGACTTTACCTTATTTGGTCTGGTTGCAGGGTTAAGTTGTGGTGTTTTATTGTTCTTCATCAGCCCTTTACTGCCAAATATTGCGAATAAAAAAGCGGATTACCGTGCCTACACGGTAGAAGCTGAAGTGGTAACCGGCTCTGAATTAATAGGCAAAACCGTAGAAGAGAACCACTTAAGAAATCTTCCTGAGTTATTTTTAATCGAAATTATTCGTGATGGTCAGCTGATTACTCCGGTTTCTCCTGATTTGGTTATTTTAGACAAAGACAAGCTGATATTTACGGGCAACGTACAAAAGCTGGATAACCTTAGTCACATTAAAGGACTCACTACCTTTGCAGAGGCAGATGGACTATTACGTGAAAATTTAACCGAGGTTATTATTGCCAACCGAGCTCAGGTTATCGGTCAGTCAATTAAAGCGCTGGGCTTTCGGGCGTTGTTTGATGCCGCTGTGGTAGCGATTCGTCGCGATGGTGAACAATTGTCAGGAAAACTCGGGGAGATAAAATTGCAGGCCGGAGATTTTCTATTATTGGCCGCAGGCCCTGATTTTCAGTCCCGCCAGAATTTATCGAAAAACTTCTTTATTTTGTCAGAACAAAAAATCAATCGTCCTTTGGGCGGTCTGCAGGAGTGGATCACGCTGGGGGGATTTTTGACCGTTGTTGCCCTGTCTGCTGCTAATATTTTATCTCTGGCTATTGGACTGTTGTTTTTTGCGGCTGTTTTAATTGGGGCAAGGGTAACTTCAAACGGCGAGGTAAAACGCAATTTACCGCTTAACTTAATCGTGGTTATTGTAGGGGCCCTCAGCTTAGCAACCGCACTGGAAAATTCCGGTGTTATTAAGCTTTCTACGCAGATGTTAATTCCGTATTTGTCTGACACAGACTGGTTCGTTGCTTTAATTGTGGTGTACATCGCTACCTTGCTGTTAACCGAATTTGTCACCAATAATGCGGCCGCAGCCCTGATGTTCCCGTTTGCGTATGGATTGGTCGGTATTATTCAGGCGCCGCTAATGCCCTTTGCTCTGGCGGTCGCGTTTGCCGCAAGTGCCAGCTTTATTTCGCCCTATGGTTACCAAACCAATTTATTGGTATTTAACGCCACCAATTACCGCTTTAGCCATTTTATAAAATGTGGTTTGCCTATATCACTCCTGTATTCCACCATTGTGTTATTGATGCTGAATGCTTATTACTTCTAGTGAATGATTAAAACGGTAAATTAGGTAGAAATGCCACAATAAATACCGATATAAAAAAGGGGCGCTGAATTCAGCGCCCCTTTTCATACTTGCATTTGTATTACCAATCAACGTATTTATCGCTAAATAACTTGTAGCGCATACTCAGCGAGACCAGAATCCAACGCCCCTCTGTTTGATAAATTATTAGCTAGCGAAACAGAACTTTTTCTTTGTTAAACCAGAACACACAAAACCCTAATAACAGGCCAGCAATTATGGCTGTAGAGCCAAATATCGCAATAAGCTGAAAATAATCCATAGTCCCTTTAATGAGCTCTTTCATTGCCAGTGCTACATTAGTAAGCGGTACCCAGGCCCATACCCCTTCAAGCTTAATGCCCGGCATTAAAGCAAGAATGATGGGCACGATGATGACCATCATCATCGGCCCCATATAACCCTGTGCTTCTTTGAAGGTTTTGGCATAGATGGACAGGCTCAGTAGTATTGCCGAGAATATCGCCACCACCGGAACCAACATTAAAAAGATAAGTAAAAAGTCGACAAACCCGATGGCGCCCATAAACTCGGTAATGGCCTCAATCGCCAGACTTTGACCTACCAATATGCCCCACACAGCCATACTGAGCACCGTCACCAGTGATGTGGTCACGCCTGCTGTCGCAATAGTAAAGAATTTACCCAATACGAGTTTGTGTCTGTCTATGGGCGAGATAAGCAAGGTTTCTAATGTGCCGCGTTCTTTTTCTCCGGCGCCAAGGTCTGCCGCCGGAATCATGGCGCCCTGAAGACATAAAATGAATACCACGTAGGCAACCATCCCGCCTACAATTTCGCCCAGGTTTTCGCGTTTATCAGCCACGTTAACCTCGGTCAGAATAATAGGCTCCAGCAGCTTTTGCTGTTGTGTCTCGTTGACCTGAAGAGACTCAAATGCCTGGGTGCGTGACGCCGTTGCTATAGGCTCTATAAGCGTATTCAGGCGTTGTTTAATAGCGTTAAACCCAGCGCCGTTATAGTACAACTGTAATTCATTGCTGCCTGTCTCTAACGGTTTATTGCTGTAATCTTCAGGAACCACCAACACAAAGTCAGCCTGCTCTGCCTTTATCCAGTCTGTAATGGTCTGATTTTCAGGCAAGTCTATACGTTCCAGTCCTTTTTCAGACAACAAAGCCTCGTTAAGCTGGGAGGCGGCTTGCGGGTTTTCTATCGCGTAGGTGAGCGTTTTTGTTTTGGCTTCTTCGGTCGCTTTGCTGGTGAAATACACCACGCCACCAAAAATAACCGGGAAAATAAGCAAAGGCAGCAGAATCATAAAGAACATGGTTTTTTTATCTCTGATGACTTCTTTCAGCTCTTTAAGGTAAACCATCCACATTAGTTATTACTCCCGGCAATGACCGATAAAAAAGACTGATTGAGTGAGGCTGGGGCCAATGCCTTAAACTCATTTAACGTGCCATCAAAGCCAGTTTGACCATGACTTATCACACAAACCCTGTCGCATAGCTCGGCAACCTCTTGTAGATGGTGGGTAGAAAAAATGACAGGAATACCTTTACTTTTTAAGCGCTGTATAAAATCCAGAACGGTCTGGGCAGCCATAATATCCAGCCCGGTAGTGGGTTCGTCCAGTACCACCAAATCAGGATCGTGAATAACGGCGCGGGCAATCGCTGTTTTTTGCTTCATGCCGGTGGAGTAATTATCGCATTTACGGTCTAAAAAAGTTTCTAGCTCCAGTAAACTTGCAAGCTCGTCAATTTTGTTGCTGATAACCTTTTTAGACATACCGTGTAATTGACCAAAATAGGTAATATTTTCGCGGCCGGTAAGGCGGCCATACAAACCAGTGGCCCCTGATAAAAAGCCAATAGACTTTCGGGCAATCAATGGTGTTGAAACCACACTGCGCCCATCAATTTTTATATCACCACTGTCTGGTTTTAACGCAGTAGACAACATGCGTAATGTTGTTGTTTTACCCGCGCCGTTTGGTCCTAAAAGGCCTAACACCTGGCCTTTTTCACATTTCAATGAAACATCACGAACCGAATGAAAATATTTCCCTTTTAAGCGAGGATCTTTTTGTTCCTGTTCGCTAAGCTTTTTTGGATTTTCTACCGCAAATTTTTTCGCCAACTGGGTTATCTCAATCATTGAGCGCTTCCCTTTTTTTAGTTTTTTCCCAGTGTGCACTTTAACTTATCTATTTAATCCAATCTTATAAAAAGTGCTTCAGAATGTGTCGGTACAGTTCACAGAAGATGAAAAACGGGTATGCTACGGACTCACGGATTATCAAATAAAAACAGTAATAAGGATTTCTATGCACACGGTGACTAATCCCTTTCAAGCTTGTAACGATATTTTTTACAGACCTAATGGCGTCTTTCGCGCCTTAACAACTAAAAATAATTGGTCCTGGTTTCCGTTTGTGCTGGTGGTTCTGGCCTCGATACTGCCTAGCTATTTGTATTTTTCAACGGTCGACTTTAGTTTTTATGTCAACTTATTATCCTCGACACTGGGTGAGGTAAGTCCGGCAGAAATTGAACAATTTCGTCAGTCTCAGCAACAAAGCTTTTATATTATTTTGTCGCTAGCGGGGCCGCTGATTGGTCTGCCTTTGTATTTTCTTCTTATTGCGCTGTACCTGCATTTAGCCACAAAGTCAGACGAGCAAAATGTTCAGGGCTTTACCGACTGGTATGGCTTTAGCTGGTGGATAAGCATGCCAGTTCTGGTTTCAGCGCTTATTGCGGTTATTCTTATCGCACTGGCCAGCGACCCCCAGATGTCGCCGTCTATCATGCAACCATTATCTCTGGCTTATTTACTGAACATTCCGCTTTCTTCACCATGGAACGGCTTTGCTTCAGCAACGTCACTTATCACGATCTGGACTGTCTATTTAACCACAGTGGGCATCTCGCAATGGACCAGCTTTTCGACTAAAAAATCAGCCATTATTGCGGTCGCGCCTTATGTCATCGTTTACGGTATTTGGGCAATTATTAATATAATAAGCTAATTAAGGCTCAACGGGAGTTGTGGGGTTGGCCCTTTTCCTTTTGGTTGGGGCCTGAAATACTCGGTGTTGTCATAAAACGTCTCAGTTTGCTGAGACCACCACCCCGGCACACCTAAAATAGGTAACGGTGGCATCAAACGCGCTGGGATGAAATCGTCTAGCTGTTGAATACGACTTAACAGCACACGGTCAAGATGTTGTGTTTGTTCAAATGCCGTAAAATTCTCAAAGTTTTCATCGACCAAAACCGCCAGCCATTTTCCGGTTAAACCGATAAACGGGTTTAGCATCATCTCTAGGTTTGCATGCCCAAATACAAAGGGAAAAATCACACTTTGCCAAAGGTCACGCTGATGATACATCGCTTGCTTCCATTGATGTGTGGCAAGTTGTTGCAGTATTTCATTACCCTGATTCATATGCTGCCTGGGTATTGCCAGTACTACGCCGCATTCATCAAAATGTGTGACATGGTTACGCCTTGCCGTACGCGGATGTACACCAAAGTTATTAATGTCCTGCATATGAAGTGCATTTAAATAGTGTTTAGTCTTAGGGAACTGCATCCATATGCAGGCGTTAAAGCAGTCGTGCCAGCTGTCTTCGCGGGTAGGAATACAACCATCCTGGGCGATAATTTGCTCATAATATCGGGCCTCACCCGAATCAAGGCTAGCCTGGTCAACAAATTTGGGGCCGGGCCACTGGTGTTCAAACCGCTTCACGCATAGGCTGTTAAGATGCCCCGCACGCGGAAAGGTGGTCAACTTAGTAAGCTTTAACTCGGTTAAGGTGCGTACTACAGGCGCGGCGGCTGACACTATAAGTTCGTCAGGTTGCCACTTCAGATGGTCTGATTTCATAAATGAGTATTGGTTCGCTCTGTTTGTTTCTCTATACTGGCCAATATTGTAGACAATCAGAGACGAACAATGAAAAGAATTCTCTTATCGGTATTAGTGCCCGCCCTTGTGGGCGTAGCAGGATGCTCAGAACAGCAAACAAACACCCCCTCGCCTCAGGAACAGACCAAGCAAGATGCGCCCTCTAATTTTGATGAAGTTTATGCTTCTATTACTGCTGAGAAAATCAAAGATCCTTTAAAAACCCTTTCTTCAGATGAATTTGAAGGACGCTTACCTACGACGGCAGGTGAACAAAAGACCATTGATTTTTTAGTTAATTCGTTCAAAGAAGCGGGTTTTGAGCCGGGTAATCAGGACAGTTTTTTACAAAAAGTTGAGCTGATGGAGATAACAGCCAATCCTGATATGAATATGACCATAGGTGAGAATACCTTTCGGTATAAAGAAGATATGGTTGCCTCTTCAAAACGTGAGCAAAAACAGATTGCGGTAACAGACTCGCCACTTGTATTTGTGGGCTACGGTGTCAACGCGCCTGAGTATGATTGGAATGACTACGACGGATTAGACGTAGAAGGCAAAACCGTGGTGATTCTGGTTAATGATCCTGGTTTTGAAAATCCGGATGGTGATAAGTTTCAGGGCAAAACCATGACCTACTATGGGCGCTGGAGCTACAAATATGAAGAGGCAAGTCGTCAGGGTGCAAAAGGCGCCTTGATTGTTCATGAAACAGCGCCGGCATCTTACCCCTGGTCGGTTGTCGCTAACAGCTGGAGTGGCCCTCAGTATGGTCTGGTCAGTCCTGATAAAGGCGCTAGCCGGGTTGCTATGGAAGGTTGGTTAACCCTGGACGCTGCTAAAAAAGTATTTGCTGATGCGGGTTTAGATTTTTCTGAACAAAAGGCCAAAGCACAGCAGGGACCATACAATCAGTCGTTAAATCTTGAAGCGTCGGTCACCGTAGAAAACACATTCAAAAAGTCAGCAAGCTACAATGTGATAGCCACCTTGCCAGGCGCTGAAAAACCTGATGAGCATATTATTTACTCGGCGCACTGGGATCACCTGGGTAAGGATGATGCGTTGAAAGGTGACCAAATTTACAACGGCGCCCATGACAATGCTACCGGTGCAGCGGCCAGCGTGATCATGGCGCAGGCTTTTGGTAATCTTAACCCTCGCCCAGACCGTTCTGTCAGCTTTTTAATTGTAACTGCTGAAGAACAAGGCTTGCTTGGCTCTAAATACTACGCCGACAACCCGGTTATCCCATTAGAAAAGACCGTTGCTAACATCAACATGGATGCGATGAACGTGTTGGGTAAAACGAAAGATGTCGCCGTGGTGGGACAGGGAAAATCAGAGTTGGAAGATTATTTACAGTCAGCTGCTGAACGCCAGGACCGCTACCTGACCGGTGAAGATACCCCTGAAGCTGGCTATTATTACCGTTCAGATCACTTCAGCTTTGCTAAGCAAGGCGTTCCGGCGCTTTATGCCGAGGGTGGGAGCGATCCGGCTGATGAACAAACCGCTAAATACCGCAAACGTATGAATGTTATTGTAACTGGCTGTTATCATCAGGTATGTGATGAATACCGCGATGACTGGGATTTAAGCGGTATTGCACAAGACACCCAGTTGTTGTTTGACGTAGGCGTGGGTGTGGCTAATGCTGACCAGTGGCCACAATGGAATGAACAAAGTGAATTTCAGCGCCCCTGATTTATTAAAATTGCCAGAATTCTTCAGTGTTATCTGATACAACTTCAGCGTCACCCTTGCGGTGGCGCTTTTTATTGTTAACAGTACGTCTTTGTTTTGCTATCAATGCGTTAAAACTTTAGTTTTTAGCCGCTCTGGACAGAATGTAGTTGCAATTTATGCACAGGCTGGCACATTCATTAGAACGCGGTAGCAATATACTCATAATAATACGTCCCTCCGCCATAATGTTTTTGTAAAAGCCCGACAGAACACCTAAATTCAAACTGTGATAGAAGAGAGCTCGTTTTATGTGTGGTATTTTCGGTATACTGGATATTAAAACCGATGTTTCTGAGTTGAGAACTCAGGCATTGGATCTTGCAAAATTGCTACGTCACCGTGGCCCAGACTGGTCAGGCGTCTGGAATAATGATAATACCATTTTGTGTCACGAACGATTATCGATTGTTGATGTTGAAACCGGCGCTCAACCTCTGCTTAGCGACAACGAAGAGCAGGTGCTTGCAGTAAACGGCGAAATTTATAATCACCGCCAGTTAGCCAATGAGTTAGTAGATTCTGACTATCCTTTCAAAACGCGCTCAGATTGCGAAGTTATTTTGCCGCTTTTCAAACAATACGGCGCCAGCTTTATAGACAAATTACACGGCATGTTTGCTTTTGTTCTTTATGATAATGAACAAGACGCGTACTTAATCGCCCGCGACCATATGGGCATTATTCCGCTTTATACCGGCTACGATGAACATGGCAACTTCTATGTTGCATCAGAAATGAAAGCATTAGCCCCAATCTGTAAAACGATTAGCGAATTTCCTCCAGGCCATTATTTGTGGAGCAAAGACAAAAAGCTGACTCATTATTATCAGCGCGATTGGATGGACTATGACAACGTTAAAGACAACTCCACCGATTTAACTGAATTAAAAACCGCGTTTGAAAAGTCGGTTAAGTCGCATCTTATGTCTGATGTCCCTTATGCTGTGTTACTTTCTGGCGGTCTTGACTCGTCATTAGTATCGGCGGTGGCGGCTCAGTATGTGGCTAAACGGGTAGAAGATGAAGACAAAAGCGATGCCTGGTGGCCACGTTTGCACAGTTTTGCGGTAGGCCTGAAAGATGCACCAGATTTAATTGCCGCTAAAAAAGTCGCTGACATGATAGGTACCGTGCACCACGAGGTAAACTTTACCGTTCAAGAAGGTTTAGATGCAATTCGCGACGTCATCTACAAGCTTGAAACGTACGATGTTACTACCATTCGTGCGGCAACGCCGATGTATTTAATGAGCCGCCAGATAAAAGCCATGGGCATCAAAATGGTCTTGTCGGGCGAAGGCGCTGATGAAATTTTTGGTGGCTATCTTTACTTTCATAAAGCCCCTAATGCCAAAGAGTTTCACGAAGAAACTGTTCGAAAACTGGAACGCCTGCACATGTTCGATTGTGCCCGGGCCAACAAAGCCACCAGTGCCTGGGGTGTTGAGGCACGGGTTCCGTTTTTAGATAAGTCGTTTATTGATGTTGCCATGCGTTTGAATCCTCAAGATAAAATGTGTTTAAACGGTCGCATGGAAAAATGGATTTTACGCAAAGCCTTTGACGATGGCAGTACCCTTCCCGAAGAGGTTCTGTGGCGTCAAAAGGAGCAGTTTGGCGATGGCGTGGGCTACTCCTGGATAGATTCGCTACGTGAGTATGTTGAGGATAAAGTGAGCGATCAACAACTGGCCGCTGCTGAGTTTCGTTTTCCGGTTAACACTCCGGATACCAAAGAAGGCTATTACTACCGCACTATTTTCGAAGATTACTTTCCCCAGGAAAGTGCCGCACGCTGTGTTCCTGGCGGTAAATCAATAGCCTGCAGTACAGTAGAAGCATTGGAGTGGGATGAAAGTTTTAAAAACAATGCAGATCCCTCCGGCCGTTCAATGAAAGATGTGCATTCTTCTACCAAAGGGTAAAATTTGAAGATAGTGTCATACGTATTCGTTGACTGAAATTTATGCTATTCTTAGAGCTCGCAATATGCGGGCTTTTTTTGTATATAAAACATTAACTTTGCATTTTATCACCCAATTTTTGTAGTTTAAGAATGATCCCTGCGTATTCCAGCGAGCTATTAATTGGGAGATCAATAGAAAAGGGTTGCTTATGGATGTCCATGGGCAATTTTAAAAGGAAACCTATGCTTAAACAGGCGACACTATCTATAGCCATCGCAATGGCTTTTTCCCCTAACGGGTTGGCCGCATCAGATGCTAATTACAGTACTAAAAGTGAATCTGTCACTTCTGTAAGCGCTGGCAGCCTGGAAAATGCTTTGACTTATCAGTCTGATATTGTTGTAAACGACACCGCTTTTCGGTTTAAATCGGCGCAGCAAGATCGGTTCGGTACTACTTTTACCTACGCGTCTACCAATAATGCAAATTCATTATTGCTGCGAAAGCGCGGCGAGAAAATTAGCGCGACGTTAATTGATGACGGCATTCCCAAATCCCTGAGTGTCAGTAGTAATTCTGCTGCTCTTACACAGTACAAATTAAACACGTTTGGTAAAGAAGCCAGCGTGCCATCAGTGGCGCCGCGCTCTACTGCGGCCAAATGGTCTGAACTGCGCCCTGAAAGAATGCAAAGCACCAACCTATCAACAGATGGCGGATTCGATACGCCAGATGAAACCGGTGTAGCGTTTTTCATATCAGCTGCAACATTTGTCGAGGCTGAAGCTGCCGCTGCAGACTCTGCTACTGATACCAGTCCATTAGCGATACTTCCACAAGACGTTCAGATTTTTAACGATGCTCTTGGTACCGCAAATGTTAACGGATTCACTGTGTCGGTAAAAAACTTTTATCTGATAGATGATGATGAAGGTGATTTTTTTGCCGATGACGATGCTATGGCTAAAGCTGAGTATGGCGCCGGCGAGTCTGACTTTATTAACACGGTCCATTTAAGCGATTTTGACGAGGGTCAGTTTACTCGCTCAAGCTCACTTGTTATTCCAAACGCTAACGAAGCTGAAGCTGAACAGTTTCTGTTTTTTATTAAAGAATCGCATTTGCGTTACACCCCCTTTAGCAACACCAATTTAACCCATGCCTTGGGCCATAATTTGGCGTTGAATCATGAACGCAGTTCATTAGAGGAAGCGTTTCCGGGTGCCTTGCCCTATGCGTTTGTAGAAGCCGATGAAGTCGCTACTATAATGGCGTCTTATAGCAACCCTGAAGCAATTCGGGTGGCACGTTTTTCAGACCCAACACAAACTGTTGATGGCATTACCATTGGTGTAGAAAGTGGCAGCGATGCGGCTGATAACGCTGAGTTCTTGCGTAAAGCAGGTCCTATACTGGCTAACTCGACCAACCTAAAAAGTAGCTCTACATTAGATATTACCGACTCTTCGGTTACCCTGAACTGGGAACCACTACCAGGTAATGTTGAACAAGATGTCATTCAGTCATCTTACAACTGTAACCTGTATCGCTCAGATTTGTCGGCGTACAATATTGAACGTTCGGTTCCACTTGAGTCTGATGCGAACACATCAAGCCTGACATTAGATGGCGAAACTAACGGCTGTTTGGTTGTTATCAACTGGGTAGAATTTGACGACAACGTGTTACCTATTGTTCGGGTAATGCAGGAGTATGATTCCGCGTCACCGATGCATGTTGATAACGTTAATATTTCAACCGTCCCAGGTTCTACGTCAACAGCTTCAATTTATGTTGAAGATGCAAGTGTTCAAAACAGTGAATTAGATTTATTCATCACTAAGCTGGTTGGCATTCAATATGCCAATATTGCTTATGACGATGCTGATGCGGCTGCCGACATCCGTAAGTTCATGAATGCAGAGGTTTCTGGTTCTGGAAATGAGCGCACGCTAACTATCTCGATAGACGAAGATTATCGAAATGCGCTTGATTGGGTTGCATCGCTTACTGCAACTGAATTACAGCCGCAACTCATTACCATGAACATCGGGCTTGAAGGCACTACTGATGTAGACTCTTTGCACCTTGATATGCGTGGCATGTTTAACGCCATCCCGCGTGCTTATAGCGATGAATTGGTAGGTAAAGTAACCAGCGCTGGTGGTGAGGTTGGTGTAACGATTACTGAAACACTATCTAATGATGATGTTTCTGTTTCGGTACTTACTGACGCATTTAGCGACTGGACACCTGATTTTTCTGTGAGCAATGCTGACGGCGAGTCAACAGTCACGGTTACTGCTCCGGCCGATCTGTTTGACGGAAAGAACGAACAAATCGTCATGCTGAAAGTCGGATTTGGTGACAACGTTTTGTATAAAAACGTAGGTTTTGTCGCTTCAACACAATCTGATTCAGACGGTGGTGACACGGGTGGCGGTTCAGGTGGTGACACTGGCGGCGGCTCTGGTGGCGGTTCAGGTGGCGGCTCTGGCGGCGGTTCAGGCGGCGACACTGGCGGTGGTTCAGATGGCGGTACAGATCCTGACACATCATCTGGCGGCGATTCTGGAGGCGGTGGCTCGCTATCGGTTCTAGGACTTCTATCTATAGCGCTGGTAGGATTGCGTCGACGCATAGGCCTGAAAAAATAAGCTGATATTTTTAATATCGATAAAAAGAGCGGTTTTTCCCGCTCTTTTTTTATGTCTGTTGATTACGTTGTTTTACTGCTTCTATAAACGTTGTCGTCGCAGGAAAAACAAAGTTCGTGCATCGTCACTTCACTTACTTATCAAGCTTTGCTGGCAAATGCCATAACGCCTCATCGTCAAGTGGAGTTTGTTTCGGTAACGAAGGATTTTCTAACCGAAAAACTTTACGTTTAGAAACCCGAAGTTTCTGAAGGGTCTCCTGATATGTTGACTCAAATAAAGCATCAAAAGAACCATCGTCTATAGCGCGTTGCAATCCGGTTTGTATCAGGCGGGCAAGGGTTGGGTTACCACGATTAACAAAAAAATACATGGCACTAGGGTAATACAAACTCAGTCTGGGCTCGGTGACAATGTCGGGGCTAATCTCCGCGCTGTCCAGTTCATTTTGTATCTCTATTACCGATCTTGGAAAAAAATTAGCCCGGCCAGTAGCCAGAATATCGAAGGCTTCGGGGTATTCGGGTACTGTAAAGACATTAAAGCCATTTGCCTGCAGAATTTTTGTGTCGGGCCATTCTTCGCCCTGCACCGGTGTTTTTGATAACAAACCACGCAATGTATTAATTTGACTAAAACTACCTAACTGGGTTTTTGTCGTCAAAAATACCCGCCAACCAATAAGTCCTTTAGCTATTGGAATGCGAACAGGTAGTAATTCTTTTTCTCTTTGCGCATCGGTCACGCTCCAGACTACATTAACTTCGCGATTTTCTTTTAATTGTCTTAGGGCTTTTCCCTGCAACAAAATCCGATCTGAAGCCCGTAGCTTGTATTTAACGCCGGTTTTCTCTAGCGCTAATGTAAGCAGCGCAATAGGATATTCTGCTCTAAGGTCATTTTCGGCTAAAGGGCGGGGGTAAATAATGGTCCAAAGAGCAGCCTGAACAGGCGCACATACCGCGCCCAGCAATGCAGCACCCGTTAAACACTTCAGTGCAGATATTTTAACCCGCTTAAACATGTTCCCCACTCCCTCGCCTGTTTATTCGATACCAATGTACTTGTGCGTCTGTAACGACAATCGCCAGTTACGCTCTATACACGTTTTAATAACTAAATCTGTGGCTCGTTGTTGCTGTGAAATAGGCTGCAAACAAACCGGAGGACGGCGCTGTGCATCAAGTCGGCTAAGTAATGAATCTAACTCATCAATGTGACGTTGCATAGCTACCGGGTGCTTTATTTCATCCGCCCTTTGTAAGGCACTGGTAAGTACCGGCATACCGGCTTTCATATCCACCTTTGGCGATACCGTGACCCAGGTTTTGTCAGCGCAGCGAATCTCGTAAGTGCCGCTTGTTTCTATTTGTGTACTATAACCATGTTCATGCAAGAAATTCGTTAAGGCTGTTAAATCGTACATGCAGGGCTCGCCGCCTGTGATAACCACGTGTTTCGCGGTATACTTCAGATTATTAAACAGCGTTAGTATCGCAATTTCATCGGCATTAAAAAAAGCCTCACTTTCTTTTGTCTTAGTTACAACCTTATCGGCGGTAGTTAAAAAAGCATCATCTAATGACCAGGTGTGTTTTGTATCGCACCAAGGGCAGCCAACCGGGCACCCTTGCAGGCGTAAAAAGATTGAGGGTACCCCAGTGTGAATGCCTTCACCCTGGATTGTTTCAAAAACTTCGTTAATGCTTAACTGTGGTGTGGTCAACTGACGCCCCTTACTGCTGTATCTGCGCTGAATTTTACCAAGATTCAGCCCGATATGCGGAGCTAATTTTAGGAAAACTTTATCATGTCAGAAAAAGTGGTCGTTATCTATTCAGGTGGAATGGATTCTTTTACGGTGCTGCACAAAGCGTTGAAGGAAGGAAAAACGTCTTACGCACTGTCGTTCGATTATGGCCAGCGTCATAAGAAAGAGCTCGATTATGCTGCACAGGTGTGTGAAAAACTCGGCATCGCCCATAAAATTGTCGATATTTCAGCCATAAACAGTATTGTTGGTGGTTCAGCACTGACCAGCGATATTGACGTTCCTGAAGGGCATTATGAAGAGCCAAGTATGCAAACTACGGTGGTGCCTAATCGCAATATGATTTTACTTTCGTTAGCCGTTGGCTACGCTGTATCTATGGAAGCTGAAAAGGTGTATTACGGCGCGCACTCTGGCGATCATGCCATTTACCCTGACTGCCGCCCTGAGTTTGTCGAAAAAATGAATGATGTATGTGGTATTGCCAACTACACACCAGTTGAAATAATGACGCCGTACCTGCACAACTCTAAAGATGATATTTTAGCTGACGGGTTAACTATGGGCTTAGATTATGGACAAACCTGGACCTGTTACAATGGACGAACAAAAGCATGTGGAAAGTGCGGTGCATGTCAGGAACGTTTGGCGGCATTTAGCGCCAACAATGCCACCGACCCGCTTGAGTATGAAGCCTAGATAATTAGATAATAAAACGCTGGTGTTTGTTACATTTAAAATGCCTGGAACAAGATAGTCGCCAGGCCGGTGCAGTAAATATGCTTGCACCGGCTTTGCTACTAGATTACTTCTGACTTTCTGCAATAAAGTAAGTTAGCTCTTTTATACAATGTCGAAGTACTGGGTTCAGACGGGTATTTTTACCGTTCATTACAAACAGTTCGTGTTCAAAGTTGAACAAGCTGCCATTAGCAATAGGAACAAGACCTAAACTGGCCCCCTGCTCTTTTGCCATAAAGTCAGGTAATAAACCGATGTATTCGCCTGTCATTACCGCAGACATTGCAGCGTCGTAAGAGTCAGAAAATGTCTGAATAGCCAGGCGCTGGTCATCTTCAATGTAGTTTGCTGACGACAACCCAGACAATCCGATGGCTGGGTAATCTTCAATTTTCACTTCTTCAGGCAGCGCACAATCGCGATACTTTGCCAATGAGTGTGTGGGTGAGCAATACAGTCGGCCCTGACACTTCACACCAATAGGATGAAAAGTAACCGATTCAGGCTTCACCATATCATAGGTCGAAATAACCAAATGGCATTCGCCTGATAGTGCGACATGTTCGACTTCATTGTACAAACGTGTCTGGATATTCACATGAATATCGTCAAATTTTTTCATGGTGCTTTTCACTGCTTTGCTTACCGCTAAGTGAATAGAGAGTGGCAAGCCTGACATCAGGACCAATGTAATATGGCCTGAATAATCATCATGAAGCGATTTCAGGTTAAATACGAAGTTATCGAAGGCGTTAAAGATGCGTTTTGTTTCCTGAAACACAACTTCGCCCTCTTTGGTCATCTGAAAACCACCTCGGCCCCGATGACAAAGCACTAAGTCTAATCTTTCTTCAAGTTTTTTTATTGCTGCACTGATATTGGGTCTTTGCATTCGCAGAACAGGCTCTGCGGCTGTAAAGCCGTTACAGCTTGCCACAGCATAAAAGACACGTAAGAGTTTGATGTCTGACTCTTGTAATCGATTTAACATGAACGCACCGCTTTAGGTATAGTTATAGATACTCAAGTCACATAATAGGCAACACTTCGAAGGATTACAACGACATTTTAACAGTTTAATTAAATCGCTATAGAATTTAGGGTAAAAAACTCGCGACAGTATTGCCCTGCCGCGGGTAATATTAATAGTCATTATCAGTCGATAATTTAAGAAAGGGCCACAACTTGTTTTCGCAATGTTTCAACTTCATCACGAATCGATGCGGCTTTTTCAAATTCCAGCTCTCTGGCAGATTCAAACATTTGTTTTTCAAGTTCTGAAATTCGCGCCATAAGATCAGTAGGATTAGGCGCATCGGCTGACTTTTTCTTATCGCCTATTTTTCGCAACCGTACTCTACCCGGATCGCTGGTTTTACTGTCGCCCAAATCCATAATATCGGTAATAGGTTTATTAAGACTTTGCGGAGTAATTCCGTTGGCTTCATTGTGAGCACGTTGTTTTTCACGCCGGCGCTGAGTTTCGTCTATGGCTTTTTGCATTGACTTGGTGATCGTATCGCCATACAAAATAGCACGGCCATTTAAATGGCGGGCTGCCCGACCTATGGTTTGAATAAGCGAACGCTCGGCGCGCAAAAAGCCTTCTTTGTCAGCATCTAAAATAGCGACCAATGACACCTCTGGCATATCCAGACCTTCACGAAGCAAGTTGATACCCACCAAAACATCAAATTTACCCAAGCGTAAATCACGGATAATTTCCATACGCTCAACGGTGTCAATATCAGAGTGCAGGTAGCGTACCTTCACTCCATGTTCGTTCAGGTATTCGCTTAAATCCTCAGCCATACGCTTAGTAAGGGTGGTAATAAGTACACGTTCGTCAACTTCAACACGCTTACTGATTTCAGATAAAACATCATCTACTTGTGTGGCTACAGGTCTGACTTCAATCTCTGGATCAAGTAACCCGGTGGGCCGCACGACCTGCTCTACCACATCATTATCGCATTTTTCTAATTCATACTTACCGGGCGTGGCTGATACATACACCGTCTGCGGGCAAATTTGTTCAAACTCATCAAATTTTAGAGGCCTGTTGTCCAGCGCCGAGGGCAACCTGAATCCGTATTCTACCAGGGTTTCTTTCCGAGACCGGTCGCCCTTGTACATGGCCCCGACCTGCGAAACCGTCACATGAGACTCATCAATAAACATTAATCCGTCTGCAGGAAAATAATCCAGCAACGTGGGGGGCGGCTCGCCAGGTGCGCGGCCAGACAAATAACGTGAATAGTTTTCAATGCCTGAGCAATAACCCAGCTCCAGCATCATTTCGACATCAAACTGAGTACGCTGAGAAATACGCTGCTCTTCAAGTAACTTATTGACACTTTTCAGCTGTTCTTTACGTTCTTTTAGCTCTTCTTTAATACGTTCTATGGCTTCAAGAATTTTTTCGCGTGGTGTTACATAGTGCGTTTTGGGAAATACAGTAGCGCGCACCACCTTTTTCTCAACCTCGCCGGTTAATGGATCAAATAAGCTGATGGTGTCAATTTCATCATCGAACAGCTCAACCCGCACCGCTTGTTTTTCTGAGTCAGCAGGAAAAATATCAATGACATCACCCCGAACCCTGAAGTTACCGCGCTCAAAGGCAATATCGTTACGACTGTATTGCAACTCAGCCAGACGACGTAAAATATCGCGCTGATCCATAGTATCGCCCTGGCGCAAATGCAGAAGCATTTTCATATAGGACTCGGGATCGCCAAGTCCATATATGGCAGACACGCTGGCTACAATTACTACATCACGTCGCTCCATCAGCGCTTTGGTAGCAGACAACCGCATTTGCTCAATATGTTCGTTAATTGAAGAGTCTTTTTCTATGAAAGTATCGGTACTGGGCACATAAGCTTCAGGCTGATAATAGTCGTAATAAGAAACAAAATACTCTACCGCGTTATTGGGGAAAAATTCTTTCATCTCGCCATACAACTGCGCCGCCAGCGTTTTATTGTGCGCCAGAATTAAGGTGGGCCTTTGAACTGACTCAATAACATTGGCCATGGTAAACGTTTTGCCTGACCCGGTAACGCCAAGCAGGGTTTGCGTGGCAAGTCCGCTGTCTAAACCATCGATAAGTGACTCAATGGCTTTGGGCTGATCGCCTGCTGGTTGATATTTTGCGACTAATTCGAATCCACGACTCATGTATAGACATTCTCCCGCATATAGCGTTATTGACGTTGTCGATGTTTTTTAAGCATTGTGTTGAACAAACAATATGAAATTGCAGCCATAAGTACATTGGCGACAACATTTCCCCAGAACAAGCCCGGGATATCAAACAAGACGCTGCCGACGTATGAAACTGGTACGAACAAAACAAACAGACGGATGATACTGAGCATCAATGCTGTCATAGGCCGATGCATAGCATTTAACGAGGAATTCGTTAATATAATAACCCCTTGCATGCCATAGCCTAATGGCACAATGGCTAAAAATAGTTTGATCAGCCGTGCAACTTCTTGTTCATTAGCAAAAATTTGTGCAATCCAGTGCGAAGAGGCCCATAGCAGCGCAAAGACAACCACCTGCCATATCAAAATGAATTTCAATGCCACCATGTAAGCTTGTTCAACGCGTTGATACAAATTGGCACCGATGTTTTGACTAATTATCGGCGGCAGAGTCATAGACAATGACAATATAACAATACTGGCAATAGACTCTAAGCGGTTACCCACCCCCCAGGCAGCCACAGCTTCGGCGCCATAGGTAGCAACCACCGCAGTCATTACCCCACCGGCAATGGGCGTGAGCATGTTTGCTCCGGCAGCCGGCAACCCTATGCGCAGTACCTCTTTCGAGCTTCGTCTGAACTCGGCCAGGGTTAACAGACGGGGAATAATAAGCTGTCGGCGTACGGCCAGTAGCCAAATTATCCAGCTGGCCCCGAATATCCAGGCAATAAAGGTGGCCACCGCCGCCCCCTGAATACCCATGGCGGGTACAGGGCCAAATCCAAAAATAAAAACAGGATCGAGCAATGCATTTAAGGCCCCCCCTGAGGCCATAATAATGCTGGGCGTGCGGGTATCACCGCAGGCACGTAAAATACTGTTGCCAACCATCGGCAAACTTAAAAATACACTCGAAAGATACCAGACACCCATGTAATCGCGAATATAGGGCATAAGCATTTCGCTGGCATTCAAATATTTGAAGATGGGTTCTATTAACCAATAACCCATTGCAGCTAATGCACCAACCAGTAATACCGACAGCATCAACGAGCCCGTACCATAAAGCTTGGCGTCTTTAACCGCCCCGGCCCCCTGCAATTTGCCTATAATGGCCGAGGTACCGATGCCAAGCCCGATATTAAGGCTTATCACCGTAAAGGTAACGGGAAACGTAAAGCTGATGGCGGCCAACTGTTCAGTACCCAGCAGACTAACGAAAAAGGTATCAATCAACCCAAAGCTCATCATCATGATCATGCCTAAAATCATAGGGATGGTCATGCGCCGCAAAGTATCTCCTATCGGCCCTTCGGTAAGATTTATATTTCTGTTACGCACGCCGGCTTTGTTCACTGCACTCTCTGATAATTACAAAATGTATTATTACACCTTACCTGCAAGCGAATGAAAACCGCTATTTAAACCTGCAAGCGAATGAAAACCGCTATTTAACTTAAGCATAGATATTATAATATTCGCTAAAACGTTTCTTCGACATATCAAACCCCTTTTGAAGGTATGGGGTTTAATTAATAGTTAAGACGGTTTGATATTGATGGTTTTAAATGAATTAACAAAAGGCCACTTACTATTTTCACAATAACAATTTATAAGACCCGACAATGGCGAATAGAAGCTGTGGACAAAAATTGAATATTCTATTCAAGCTGTTAACAACTGCTCAAAAATCCGCAAAATATAGCCCTGTACAAGGAATGAACGGCGAATTAACACACAAGCTAAAGCTTGTCTAATGGATCTGAGTAAGATCAAAATACCGATCAAGCTATAACAAACAAGCCATTGTTTTTTAACGTAAAATATAATAGCTCTTTTTTTGATGGCGTATATTGACAATAGGTTGATCAAGCTTGCTATGGGAATTCAGGCCGTCTATCAACATACTTATCCACAGTTTTAGTGGATAAGTGCCTATAACCCAGCAACGACGTGAGATACCCGCCATTGGACGAACAGTTTGGTAAGTATCGACTAACCTTAGATACATCATATTATGGTTGCACAATACAGCATAACTGTACAAATTAACAGTAATCCAGCACAAGTTAATATTATTTTCACAAACCCCATAACTTTTTGGTTATAAGTACAGTGCCGTTTTAATTGCCCAGTGTTTTAAGAGCCTTACTATGCCCCTTTCAACAACCCTTTATTTAAAAATAAAAAATAACGGCACATAGCGTTTAGGGCCTGATATCGCGGGCTTTTTATACAAACAATCTCAAAAAAGCTACTTTTTGAGCAGTTGATAAAAATTTTCATGAAGTTAGTTGACAGTAAGGAAGATGGTCTTTAATATTCGCCTCCGTTGAAAAGCTGTTCCCCCTTAGCTCAGTTGGTTAGAGCGACGGACTGTTAATCCGCAGGTCCCCCGTTCGAGTCGGGGAGGGGGAGCCAACTTTTGATGTTTTTTCCTTTCTTTTATCTTATTGTTTTATTCAAACTTCTTCTTTTTCTTCCAGATATTTTTATTTCTTTGTTTTTTATTGAATAACCTTATTCTTATCAAGTTGTTAATCGTGCTGCAAACAGCGATAATACCCCTCGTTTTTTAACCACGGATATCTGCCTTGTCTGCTCGGTAGAATATCGCTTAAAACCACGGCAAACGCGGAGCGTTCAATAGCACATGACCGATTTTTTACTTCTGCTTATTGGAACAGTGCTGGTCAATAACTTTGTACTGGTCAAGTTTCTTGGATTGTGCCCTTTTATGGGGGTCTCCAGCAAACTTGAAACCGCTATCGGTATGTCCATGGCCACCACTTTTGTGCTGACCCTGGCATCGGTGTCCAGTTATTTGGTCGAAACCTATATTTTGCAGCCTTTGGGCTTGGGTTATCTTCGTACTTTGGCGTTTATTTTAGTGATAGCCGTGGTGGTTCAGTTTACCGAAATGGTTGTACACAAAACCAGTCCCACACTTTATCGATTGCTGGGAATATTTTTACCGCTGATTACAACCAATTGTGCGGTTCTGGGTGTGGCGTTACTTAATTTAACCGAACAACATAATTTTATGGAAAGTCTGATTTATGGTTTCGGCGCCGCCGTCGGCTTTTCTTTAGTTTTGATTTTATTTGCTGCCATGCGTGAACGATTGGCTGCCGCTGATGTACCCGCCCCGTTTAAAGGCGCATCTATCGCAATGGTGACGGCCGGTCTTATGTCGCTGGCATTTATGGGTTTTAGTGGATTGGTGAAATTTTAATGACAATGACCATCGCGTTAATCGCCATTGGCTTGCTGGCATTAGTGTTCGGCCTGCTACTGGGTTATGCCAGTATTCGTTTTAAAGTTGAAGCGGACCCTCTGGTTGATCAAATAGATGAAATCTTACCGCAAACTCAGTGCGGGCAATGTGGGTACCCGGGTTGTCGGCCTTATGCTCAAGCCATTGCAGATGGCGACGAAATTAACAAATGCCCCCCTGGGGGCGAGTCTACCATCAAAGATTTAGCTAACCTGATGGGTGTTGAAGCAAAACCGTTAGACGCCGCTCATGGTGAAGAAGACACCAAAAAAGTGGCTTTTATTCGCGAAGACGAGTGTATTGGCTGCACTAAGTGCATTCAGGCGTGTCCGGTAGATGCGATTTTAGGCGCGGCCAAACACATGCACACGGTAATTGAACGTGAATGCACCGGGTGCGATTTATGCGTAGACCCCTGCCCGGTCGACTGTATTGATATGGTGCCTGTAGAGCCAACTCCCACAAACTGGACCTGGGACTTCAAAAAGTCAGAACAGGGCGATATCCCTATTAAGATGGTGTCGTAGCAATGCATCCTGACTTTGACACCATCACCCAGCGACTTGAAACTGGCAAACTGTATTCATTTCCTGGGGGCGTGCATCCTGAAGACCGGAAAACGCTGTCGAACCGCCAGGCTATTGCCCGCCCGCCGTTGCCCCCCGAACTTATTATTCCAATACGTCAGCATATTGGCACCCAGGGGCGTCTGGCTGTTGAAGTAGGACAACGGGTAAAAAAAGGCGAGCCACTTACAACTAGTGCACATCCCTTCGCTATCCCGGTACACGCGCCCACTTCCGGGACAGTGCGCCAAATAAGCGATCGCACTATTGCCCACCCCAGTGGTCTGAGCGAACCCACGGTGACCCTAGAGCCCGACGGCGATGACAAATGGACAGAGCTGACGCCCCTGGGGCAATACAAAGACTTGCCCGATACACAGATAATTGAAGCCTTATGTCATGCAGGTATCTCTGGTATGGGGGGAGCGGGCTTTCCTACTCATATTAAAGCTGCAAATACGAAAGCGCCGGAATTTTTAATTATCAATGGCGCTGAGTGTGAGCCCTATATCAGTGCTGACGACCGGCTAATGCGTGAACATGCCTGGCAGGTGCGCCAGGGAATTGATGTGTTGCAGCACTTAATCAGCCCACAGCTGGTTATTGTGGCTTTGGAAGACAACAAACCTGAAGCGCTGGAGGCGATGAAGATTGCCTGTCAGGACAAGCCTCAGATTAAAATAGTCAGTGTTCCTACCAAATATCCCGCTGGCGGCGAGAAACAGCTCATTCAGGCAGTGACTGGCCGGGAAGTGCCGCGTGAAGGTTTGCCCATCGACATTGGTGTGGTGATGTTCAATGTGGGAACCTGCTATGCGGTAGCCGATGCCGTATTTCAGGGTAAACCTCTCATTGAGCGAGTTGTTACACTAACCGGCGAAGCGTTGGATAATCCGCATAATGTATGGGCGCTTATCGGAACCCCTATCAATCATTTACTAGGCTATGCAGGGTACAACGGCAGTAAACAAACCCTGCCGCAGGTTATTATGGGCGGGCCCATGATGGGCTTCACTCTGAACGATGCCCAGGTTCCGGTAGTAAAAATTACCAACTGTGTATTGGTGCCGGCCACGGGCGAGTTAACCCAGGGTGAGGACGAACGTGCCTGCATTCGATGCGGTGCTTGCGCCGACGCCTGCCCGGCCAGCCTTTTGCCCCAACAAATATTCTGGCACGCCAAAGCGCGCGAATACGACAAAGCCGAAGAGTACGACTTGTTTGACTGCATTGAATGCGGTGCCTGTGCTTACGTCTGCCCCAGCGAAATTCCATTGGTACATTACTATCGGCAGGCAAAATCAGAAATTCGCGTTCAGCGCGACGAAAAAGCGAAGGCCGAAAAAGCCAAAGAACGGTTTGAGGCGCGAAAAGCCCGTCTTGAACGTGAAAAAATTGAGCGCGAAGAAAAGCACCGTAAAGCGAAAGAGGCGCGAGCTGCCGCTGCGTCCGGAAAATCTGACGAGGCTCCTAAAGATAAAGTCGCGGCTGCCCTTGCTCGCGCTAAAGCCAAAAAGCAACAAACACCGACACAGGTATCTGACACTTCGGGTAGCGATGCGCCTGAATCGAAAAAGCAACAGGTGTCTGCGGCTATTGCCAGAGCAAAAGCCAAAAAAGCGGCACAACATACTCAAGACTCAGAAACCAACAAAGTTGATGACAGCTCCACTCCAGTGGCAAGCGAAGATAAAACGGCGGACAAAAAAGCGCAGGTAGCGGCGGCTGTCGCTCGTGCTAAAGCTAAGAAGGCCGCCAAACATTCACAAGATTCAACTGCTGAAGATCATGATAATAGCCAGGCTGATACTGGCAAAGACCAAACGGCGGACAAAAAAGCGCAGGTAGCAGCGGCTGTCGCGCGTGCTAAAGCTAAGAAGGCCGCCAAACATTCACAAGATTTAACTGCTGAAGATCATGATAATAGCCAGGCTGATACTGGCAAAGACCAAACGGCTGACAAAAAAGCGCAGGTAGCGGCGGCTGTCGCTCGTGCTAAAGCTAAGAAGGCCGCCAAACATTCACAAGATTCAACTGCTGAGAGTCATGGCAATAACCAGGCTGATGCTGATAGCAAAGCAGCAGGTATGCAGCCCGAAGAGTCTGCAGAACCGTGTGTCGAAAATTCCGAAAAGTCAGTTACCGAGCCGGTTTTAAAACAAGGCCCCGAAACAGAAAAACAACGCCGTATTGCCGCTGCTGTTGCCCGCGCCAAAGCGAAAAAAGCGTTACAAAACGGGAATTCTGCCAGCGATGAGGTTATCTCTTCTTCTGGTCAGGATGAGGGTACAGATAAAACGAAGACTACAAAAAATGCGGCTAAAGACGCGAGCCAAAACGCTGATCAGCAAAAACAGCAACGGATCGCCGCTGCGGTAGCGAAAGCCAAAGCTAAAAAAGCCCAGCAGGCGACTATACCCTCACCCTCTGAGTCAGATAACGGCGACCAGCAGTCAGATCCGGTCAAACCTGCCTCTAAAGATGATCGGGTTGCCGCCGCGGTTGCTAAAGCAAAAGCCAAGCAAGCTGCTCGTAAAGCCGCATCAGATGAGAATAAAACCTAGATGAAATTATTTCTAAGCAGCTCACCGCATCAGCGAGTTAAACGTGATACCGGCCAGGTCATGCGACTGGTAATTTATGCCATGCTGCCTGCTATGATATTGCAGGTGGTGGTGTTTGGCTGGGGGCTGGTTATTCAGGCCACGCTTACTGTTGCTACCGCCCTGCTTGTCGAAGGATTAATTTTAACACTTCGACAAAAGCATGTAGAGCGCACGCTGGGTGACTATAGCGCGGTGGTCACGGCGCTGCTTATTGCCATTAGCATTCCCCCCACTCTACCCTGGTGGATGACTATTATTGGTACCTTCTTTGCCATCGCTATTGCTAAACAGCTGTACGGCGGACTGGGTTTTAATATGTTCAATCCTGCCATGATTGGGTATGTGGTGTTGTTGATTTCTTTTCCGGTTGCCATGACCATGTGGCTTCCGCCTATGTCGATGCTGGCCGAACCCTTGGGTTTTATTGATACGTTAATGCTCATTTTTACCGGCTATACAAACAGTGGGCTTGATATTACGCAGGTGCGCACCGTGGCCGACGGCGTGACGATGGCCACCCCGCTGGATACAGTAAAAACCGGGCTGGCCAGTGGCCAGACCTATCATGAAGCCTTACTTGAGCCAATATTCAACGGCGGCTTCGCGGCGAGTTTGGGCGCGGGCTGGGCGTGGTTAAGTGTTGCCTACCTGTTGGGTGGTCTGGTACTGCTACGCTTAAAAGTCATCAACTGGCATATTCCCGGGGCCATGATTGGCAGTGTTGTGGTGGTTTCTGGGTTATTGCATCTACTGGACATGGATCATTACGCCTCGCCCTTATTTCATATTTTTAACGGCAGTTTACTGGTTGGCGCTTTTTTTATCGCCACCGATCCGGTGTCGGCTTCAACTACAGACAAAGGCCGGTTGGTGTTTGGCGCTGCTATTGGCTTTTGGTTGGTTATCATTCGCACCTTTGGTGGTTATCCTGATGCGGTAGCATTTGCCGTTATTATTATGAATATGGCAGTGCCTTTGATTGATTATTACACCAAGCCACGTACCTACGGCCGCGACCGTAACCCACGTTCTACCAGCAAGAGGTAATGTTGGCAATGATAAAAACCATTTCAAAAAATGGCGTTATGCTAACGATTTTTGCGCTGGTAACTACCGCGCTTATCAGCCTGACTTTTGTGGGAACCAAAGATAAAATAGCGCAGCAACAACGCCAACGTTTGCTAAGTGTGCTTAACGAGGTGGTACCTGCAGACTATTACAATAATACGTTGCACCAGGATTGTACGGTGGTAGATGCACCCATACTAGGCCGTAATCAGCCGCACCGGGTTTATCGGGCACGCATGGACGATAAACCCGCAGCGCTGGCTATTCAGACCACTGCGCCAGATGGTTACAGTGGCAATATTCGGTTGGTGGTAGGCGTCACCACTGAGCTTACGGTGCTAGGTGTACGGGCAGTAGAGCATAAAGAAACACCCGGGCTGGGCGATAAAATTGAGCTGGCCATCAGTGACTGGATATTATCATTTACCGGTAAAACCTTTAATGCCAATGAGCAGAGCGCCTGGCAGGTTGAAAAAGACGGCGGTGAATTTGACCAGTTTACCGGGGCAACCATTACTCCTCGGGCGGTGGTTGATCAGGTACGGCGTACCCTCCTGTATGTTAAAGACCATCAACAAGCATTGTTTACCCGTGCGGCGGACTGTTATCAGGATCCCGCGGCATAATTAAGAGGCGACTATGAATCAATATCAGGATTTGGCATCCTCTGGAATCTGGAAAAATAACCCTGCGCTGGTTCAGCTGCTGGGTTTGTGTCCGCTTTTGGCCGTTACAGCGACATTAATTAACGGCCTGGCGCTGGGTCTGGCGACCACCGCCGTCTTGATTGGCTCTAATGTCACCGTTTCGGTGGTTCGAAACTTTGTACGTAACGAGATCCGTATTCCGGTTTTTGTAATGGTAATTGCTGCCTTTGTTACTATCATTCAGTTGTTAATGAACGCGTTCACCTACGAGTTGTATTTATCGTTAGGTATTTTTATTCCGCTGATTGTTACCAACTGCGCCATTATTGGTCGCGCCGAGGCCTTCGCCTCAAAAAATCCAGTGGCGCCGGCGGCATTTGATGGATTGATGATGGGAGTCGGCTTCACTATTGTTCTTATGCTATTAGGAGCCATGCGTGAAATTCTGGGTTCGGGTACGTTACTCGCCGGGGCCGATCGTTTGTTTGGTCCTATAGCCAAAAACTGGCCATTGGAGATATTTGTTACCGATCAGCCATTTTTGTTGGCGATATTGCCTCCCGGGGCCTTTATCGGGATGGGACTTTTAATTGCGGCTAAAAATATAATTGATAACCGGGCTGCTGCGCGTCAGACCGCCCCCACCGACAAAGTGACACGAATCCGAATTACGGCCGACAGCTAACTGATAATTATGAACAATACTAAACGAAAAGCGCTGCTTTCACGGCTGCGTGATGCCAATCCAAATCCCACCACCGAGCTGAATTATTCCAGTCCGTTTGAGCTGTTAGTGGCAGTTACCCTCTCGGCGCAGTCTACTGATGTGGGCGTAAATAAAGCGACCAACAAGCTGTTTCCGGTAGCAAATACGCCTCAGACTATTTGGGATTTAGGGATAGACGGGCTAAAGCAGTACATCAAAACCATCGGGCTGTATAACGCTAAAGCCGAAAATGTTCACAAAATGTGCCGTATTTTGCTTGATAAGCACCGGGGCGAAGTACCCCAGAGTCGCGAAGCATTAGAGGCCCTGCCAGGCGTAGGCCGCAAAACCGCTAACGTAGTGCTAAACACGGCTTTTGGCTGGCCCACCATCGCCGTAGACACGCACATTTTTCGGGTTTCCAACCGCACTAAATTAGCCATGGGCAAAGATGTGGTGGCGGTGGAACAAAAACTGGAAAAAGTCGTGCCCAAAGAGTTTAAAGTGGACGTTCACCACTGGTTAATTTTACACGGAAGATATACCTGTATTGCTCGTAAACCACGCTGTGGGTCGTGTATTATTGAAGATCTTTGTGAGTTTAAGGACAAGACTGAGTAAGCAGGGAAGATTGGAAACCTCTACAAACTGTCGGCTATTTCTGATATAGCCGACCAACAAAATGAAAAACTAAATTTTCGTATAAGGTAGAGAACCATTTTTAAGCCCTATTTTCCCATCATTTTCGATTTTTATAGTTAGAGGTCTTTGCAATGACCCAAGGTGAGCTTTGTATTTCCCGTCCACTTTTAGCAGTAAGCCTATTAATTCTCCCCAACTCACTTTAGCTTGATCGTTTTCCAAAAAGATATTCATTACAGGCCATTTATTTTCATTCTCATAAGCGCCTATGATGTTCGATGGCAAATTACTCGAAGTCAATATTTGGCTAACATCAGGAGCAGCGGAGAGCGATTTTCTTATTGATTGTTCGAGCCTTTTAGACTCCTGCTGTA
The DNA here is from genome assembly GCF_019249245.1 of Alteromonas lipotrueiana. GTDB lineage: Bacteria > Pseudomonadota > Gammaproteobacteria > Enterobacterales > Alteromonadaceae > Alteromonas > Alteromonas lipotrueiana. Next base: position 102,249 of record NZ_JAESDK010000017.1, read on the forward strand.
AGAGCGATAATTTATTACTCTTGCCCGTGATCGAGTTATAGGCGTAGTTGGCAATAACATGAGGTAGCACATACGCTATATCTTGATTCGTAAAAGCAATAACGCCTAATTTTTGTTTTGGCATAAAGGAAACATGGATGCTATATCCAGCATAGTTACCAAACCGAGTTAGGAGCACTTCACCATTATAATTTGCGATATCCCAGCCTAATGAATAGCCGCTTCGCTGGTAAGTAAAATAAGTATTGTCTTGCTCGACTTGTTTTTTATGGAGATATTCAAATACATTATTTCCGCCAAACGCCTTAGAGTCTTGGTTTATGTTTGCTTTCAGCCATAAAGAGAGATCATTTATAGTTGACACCACTCCACCAGAAGCGTGCATTGTTTTATTCGTTTTATAGTGACCTTGACGAAATATCTTACCGTCTTTACCCGTGACGATAGATGGCAATATGTCGCTGTTGATTTTTGTCGAGGTACTGGTCATGCCAAGTGGCATGAATAAATGCGATTTCATCAGTTCGCCCCAGCTTTTATCTAGCTCTGCTTCGACAATCATTGAGGCAACAATTGGGCCTGTATTTGAATATCTGAACTGAAAATCAGGCGCAACTAGAGTGTTATAGTTCAAAGACTCAACTAACTCATTCTTGTTTTCATAGCCTAAGAATGCAGTTTTAAATGTGTGTTGAACACTTGTAAATCCTGCTGTATGCGTTAGCAATTGATCTAAAGTGATACTTTTAGCTTGTAACCTTTTGTTGATTAAAATGCTTCTTTTGTATTGATTTCCCGACTTAAATAAATTTATTTCCTTATTTTCATGAAGTGTCGCCAAGAGTGTACTAGTCATTGCCTTTGTATGAGACGCTACTAGAAACTGAATATCATTATTCAAAGGCCTTGGTCTGTTTGATTGATGCTCTGTAAATAACAAGCCATTTTCATTAACGACTGCGACAAAATGCGTCCCAATCAGGTGGTTTGAGTCTACAAGGTCCCTTAAAACTGTACCGACATCCTTTTGGATATCCTCACTCGCATGCACGATTATAGTTAGCACTGAGTATAAGATTAATATTAAAATTGTAAGATTTTTCATAGATTTAGTGTTCTTTTAATTATACCTTACGGCATTTACAGCAAAGTCCACACCACAATACAACCAATTGATATTTAACAGAAAATAACAAAATAAGAATCTTAACCTAATTAATTCAACCACTTATTATTGATCTTAGCTACTTGTTCTTGCTCTTAACCAAGTTATGGATAGAAAGGCCTATTTTATATGGGTGTAATAAAAGGGGAGTATCCATTGACTGATCTTTAGCCCAAAAATAACTCCATTTACTTTTATTCTAATTCGGTGGCCCACCATCGCCGTCGACACCCACATTTTCCGGCGCTTCAAACTGGCCATAGGCAAAGATATGATAGGCAAAAAATTCAAAGTTGACGTTCACTGCTGACTAACTTTGTACGGCTGTTATATCTGAAGCGCGAGAAAGCCTGGCTCGGGTTCGTGTATTATCGAAGAGTTGTGTGAGTTCAAGGACAACAACACTGAGTAGATCTATTTTCCTTAAATAAATCGCAGATAGTCAGAAACCACGCTTGAGCCGCCCTCGATCAGAGTCATAATTTTCTACGCAACAAGTTGTACCCACAGGCCTTTAATCCGTTGATGGGTTTAGTTGTTTGTACCAAACGCGGTACGGAGTATTTTTGGCCAGGTAACGGTTAAAATCCTTGGCACCATCGTTCCACCATACAGGCCCGCGCTCGCCCAAGGCGACTTTTGCGGCATCTACCGAGCGTCGCGCAACGGCCAGCCGGGGTTCATCCTTTGCAGCCTTAGCCGCTTTGACTTCGCGGCGAGCGTTCATTAAATCCCCAACATATGAGGCACGGTCGGCCTCAGAAAGATTCGGATTGGCCACCCGCCATAACCGTCCTCGAACCACCATATATCGTCCATCGGGCGTCACTGGATATTTCATACGAAACTGATACCTGATGCTAAGTTAAAGGACCAGAACACGCAGAACATATAAGCGCTGCGGCCCCATGAAAGATGTTTTCAACGAGCAAAATGAAACCTTTATTGCATTGCTACCCGCCCCTATAGGGACTTACTGAACTGGATTTTACTTCAATCGCTTTTATTATCACACCTTCATCTGCCCGGATAATACGTGCGTTTTGTATTGAAAGCGCCATGCCTTTTGAGGTTAAGCGCAGTTGATATGGCTCGTCCGACAATACGTCGTTATGCTCAATGGCTGATATTTCAAAAGCCATATTTTCGGGTATAAATACGCTAACCCCGCCCTTAAACCTGGTCTCTGTCTTATCATAAGATTGCCGTACAGTATCTGACTGAATCTCTATACCGGTGGCAGCGGTAGTTGAAGATGTCGCCAACACACCAAATACGATAGTGGCAAAAAAAGCCATCGCAGCAAGAGCGCTACTGTGAAAAGTTTTAGCTTTAGCAGGCTCTTTGGTAATCGTCTGGATGTCAGTTTCAAAGGCAGATGCGATGGACTTCACCGTTTCTAATGACGCATTACCTTCATTTTCTACTCTTTGGATTGTTCTTAAACTGACACCTGAGACGATAGACAACTGCTGCTGGCTCCAGGCTTTTTGCTTTCTAAGCCCTACCACTAACCTCGAATTTATTTTCATATCCATTTCGCTATTCCTTTGGTTAATTCGAAACTAACACTAAAGGAACAGTCCTCATTTGTTTACGACAAAGCGCCGCCATTATCACGACAACTAACCGACAGGCCCCCAATCCCTCGCCATTACAAGGGGTTACATGGCGGTATGTTTCTAAACCACTATTGCATTACTGAGAGTTCTACGCAGTTTTCAGGAGCGGTTTAATACCCACATTGTGGACACACACATTTTTCGGTTTTCCAGCCGAACCAAACTGGCAAAGGCAAACAGTTGGTAGCAATGGAACAGCCACTGGAAAAAGTCTCGCCCAAAGAGTCTAAAGTGGATGTTCACCATGCTGATTTTACACCGCCACTATACCTGTATGGCCCGTACGCTCCGCTGCGGCTCATGCATCATCGAAGACTTGTGCGAGTTTAAGGATAAGACGGAATAATTTTGCTACCGCTTTAAGCGAATTGCGGACCTTCGCATTCACCAACACTGAGCCTCACTATATGTGAAAGCAGACGTTGAATCACTTACGCAGCTTAAGCCCGTGAGCTCGGTTATAACATTCCTTCCGTTTTGGTAATAACTCCTATCAACCCCTTTGATATAGTCTGGAGTTTCTGCGCTTTGCAGCAAGCGGACTCATTTCAACCCATCTAAAAAGATACATAATAATTAGCTTTGTCACACCGCTTGTAGCGGCTAACAATAGCAGCGGCCAGCTTTCTGCTATCCCCATACTTAAAGCAAATACGATAGTGGATATATCCATCATAAATATGAACTGGCTCATTTTAAGATCGACCGCTCCTGCGTGACCGGATTTTACAATGAGCCTTATTTGATAGAAGTAGCCTTGAGCAATTAAAGCTGAAACCACAAGTATGATAGCGGTAGATAATAACTTTCCCTGGTCTGAGATAGTTTCGCCATAGATGAAGCCGATAAATGCCAGAATGAGGCTACTAGCCGCGATAGCAAAGCTTATGGCAGATCTTGCTGATTTTCTGTCTAACAAAATTTCTGTGATGATTTGTAGTACCAGTAAAGACGCTATCAATCTGGGCCAGACAATATAGTGGTTAAATGGCTCTATTGAGTATCCGTATACAAAAAAAGATAAATAGGCCAGATAACTTACCGTAAACTGGTTTAATGACAAAAGCTCTGTGGGACGCACGTTATTGTCGCAAGTACGTTTTCTTTTCCATATTTTTCTTAACTGTGAAAATACCCCATACCAACTCACGATTATAAACGCTGTGTTTACTGTTCCGGCGATGTTGTAATAATCCAAACCTATTCCCCAAGGAAATTAACATGTCGACAAAATAACATTAAAAGTGTATTTTTTATTATTTAAGTGTTTTATTTTTATAATATTGTCGACAATATAACATCTTTGGGTAAAACGTATGAGTAAAAGTGTCGCGCTTATTACCGGCAGTGGTAAAGGAATTGGGGCTAAAACAGCAATGCGTTTGGCTGACGAGGGGTTTTCAATTGTACTCAACTACAAGGATTCGCAACGAGACGCAGGAATTATAAAACAACAAATAATACAGAAAGGAAGTGAATGTATAGCCGTACAGGCGGATGTATCGCAGGAGCATGACGTTTCAAAGCTGTTTGACGCTGTCGACAAATTGGGTCGGCTGGCAGTGCTGGTGAACAACGCAGGTATTTTGGAGGTGCAAAGCCGGCTGGAAGGCATTTCACCCGAGCGATTTAAGCGTATTCTGGAAGTAAATGTGATGTCTTGCTTCCTGTGTACGAAAGAGGCAATAAAAAGAATGTCGACAAAAGATGGGGGAATAGGAGGCTCAATTATAAATGTGTCATCAATTGCGGCCAAGTCTGGGGCACCCAATGAATATGTGGATTATGCGGCTTCTAAAGGCGCTATAGACTCTTTTACACGCGGCTCAGCGCTAGAAGTGGCAGGGGAAGGGATAAGAGTAAATGGTGTACGACCGGCTTTAATAAAAACGACCATGCACGCTTTGGGCGGTGAAGTCGATAGAGTAGAAAGATTGAAAAATGTTATACCAATGGGAAGAGGTGGAACACCTGAGGAAGTCGCTGAAACGATTGTATGGTTAGCAAGCGAGAGGTCATCATACGTGACAGGGAGTTGTATTGATTGTTCTGGCGGTCTTTGAAGGGCCCAAAGAAATTTGCCGAGAGTGTAAAAATATCTGTGTAAATGGCATTCTTATCAACTCCTTAGAAGGATATCGGAATGCCAATATCAGACAA
>NZ_JAESDK010000018.1 GCF_019249245.1 Alteromonas lipotrueiana
AGGGTAAAACTACAGAAAAAAAAATAGGACACCCACACTTTTTAGTTATCTATCGCACACTGGGCTCAAGCCTCTATTCTCCTAATGATTAGCTACTGGACACCCACTTTTCTTTACGCTATCAACTCGAAAATACGATAGGAAACACGTTAGACACCCATAACTCATAACCGAATTGCCCTGCTGCACACCAGGGTAAAACTACAGAAAAAAAAATAGGACACCCACACTTTTTAGTTATCTATCGCACACTGGGCTCAAGCCTCTATCACACTAAGGCAATTTGCTGTGCAGCTCCCCATGTCCGCGGTAGTGGATATGGCCAATGGCTATTGATGTGTCTTTTCTTAATGTCAGTTCAAAGCGCAAATACCGCATACCCAAAAAGTAGAAGTACCGTTTTAATCGCCACTACTCATACAAAGGTGGGTGTCCATGTGTTTTAGGGCTCATGCCTTTATCACACTAAGATAATTTGCTGTGCAGCTTCCCATGTCCGCGGCAGGGGATATGACCAATGGCTATTGATGTGTCTTTTCTTAAAGTTAGTTCAAAGCGTAAATATCGCTTACCCAAAAAGTAGAACTATTATTTTAATCGCAACTGTTTATATAAAGGTGGGTGTCCATGTATTTTAGATGAGTTGAAGGGGTTCCACACCCGAGACTTTATTGAGGCAAAACGGTGCTAAGATATGCGTATTCTTACGTCAGTACTCTTAAGTCTGATTCTTAAATCTGACACTGTAAAAACCAGCACAGCGCAGCCTTAAAGAAGAATGCGTGTAACGATTTACTCGCCATTGTCTTGAAGGTGGGTGTCTGAATACAACTTTGAGCGTATTTTGTCATTCAACGTCGGCATAGACAGAAAGGAGGGTCGCCGGCAGCGTAACGATACTTTGGGGTAAGAAGTGGGATTTGAAGAAAATCTGATGCTTTTTAGAAACACATTAAGATTTGCTCTTTAAAGGGTCTGCCAAATAGTTAATTGATAGATTGACTCCAGGAGACATTTCAAAGCCAGGGGGAAATTTGTGAATTATCAAACTGCCATACCGCTGACTTTGTGTCCATAAACACCATTTGATTTGTAACCTCTTGAATACAAATTATTTTATATTGTATCCAGGCACCGCTATATGATCCATTTCTTCATCTTCGTACGCATTGATTAGCAACATAGTATTCACCTTTTTATCTTCATAAATTATTTGACTGCCTAACCACAAACATAGGCTCTGAGTTTCCATTTAAACAAATGCAAAAACTTTACCAGTTTTCTGTTTCGCAAAATGATTGTCGTCTACCCGTAAACAACTGTAATGCGCCACTATAAAGCAGGATCGCGGTATCAAACGTGAAACGTTCATTTAACCCCAGGCTTATCAGAAAACTGTTTTATGTGGCAATGCTTTACGTGAAGCGACACCAATAATGTTACCGCAAAAGAGATTTTCGAACGGTTAAAAATAAATATAATCACCCAATAAACGCTTATTTATTCAGTTGCACTTTGCGAGTGCAAATACCAATGTTTTCAATAGCGGCCTGATAAAAGTGTTAAAATATGTTTTTTACAATTTTCTAACAAAGCGCTAATACCCACATAAGATACTGTATTTAATGTTTTATTTTTGTAATTCATGAAACGCAGTAAAACTGCTCTACAAATACAATTGATTTTATTTTTTAATCTGGTTATTTTGTACACCCCGCTTATAGTATATGCATAAAAATGCGGACCACATGACTGGTACCCTCTTAATAAGAAACGACGAAAAAAACCGGCACACTTTGACTTAAGCACCTTAAGTCTACAAAAACGATGCTCGGAATGACTGCCCCACTATTTTAAAGGTGATGGTCGCAGCGTGTACCTTGCCCAGTCGAAGGTTGAAGGAGTGAAAGATGAGTTTGTACAACCCTAATGATTCCCGCGATAACTGTGGTTTTGGTTTAATAGCACATACCCACGGTGAAGCCAGCCATCAATTGGTCGAAACGGCGATCCACGGTCTCGATCGAATGCAACATCGTGGTGGTATCGCCGCCGATGGAAAAACCGGTGACGGCTGCGGTCTGTTACTGCAAAAGCCCGATGCTTTTTTCAACGATATAGCTCGTGAAAATGGCTGGAAGCTGAGCAAAAAATACGCTGTAGGTATGATTTTTTTGAGCCAGGATCCGACCTTGGCCCAACAAGCTCGCGATATTCTTAATGAAGAACTGGAAAAAGAAACTTTAGGTGTTGTGGGCTGGCGCGAAGTGCCGGTTGACCGCAGTGTTTTGGGCGAACTGGCGCTAAGTGGCGTGCCGCAAATCGAGCAGGTCTTTGTAAATGCTCCTGCTGGCTGGCGTAAACGCGATCTTGAACGCCGCTTATACATGGTGCGTCGTCGCGCCGAGAAGCGTCTGGAACACGATGAAGATTTTTATGTAGCATGCTTGTCGGGCTTAGTGACCATCTATAAAGGTTTGGTCATGCCCAAAGACTTGCCTGCTTTTTACGCCGATTTGGCTGATCCACGTTTAAAAAGTGCTATTTGTGTATTTCATCAGCGCTTTTCTACCAATACATTGCCGCGTTGGCCGCTGGCCCAGCCTTTCCGGTTTTTGGCCCACAATGGTGAAATTAACACCATCAAAGGAAACCGCGACTGGTCACTGGCGCGCTCGGGTAAGCTCGCCACTCCTTTATTGCCAGATCTGAAAGACGCGGCCCCCTATGTAAATACCGAGGGTTCAGATTCATCGTCACTGGATAATATGCTTGAGCTGTTTCTTGCAGGTGGCATGGATTTATTTCGGGCCATGCGATTGCTGGTACCGCCCGCGTTTCAGAATAACGATACCATGCACCCGGATTTGCGGGCATTTTACGAATTTAATTCTATGCATATGGAGCCCTGGGACGGGCCTGCCGGTATTGTAATGACTAACGGTCGACATGTGGCGTGTAATCTTGATCGGAACGGGCTACGCCCGGCGCGGTATGTCATTACCAAAAATGGGTTTATTACGCTGGCTTCTGAAGTAGGTATCTGGGATTACAAGCAAGAAGATGTCATTGAAAAAGGGCGTGTGGGCCCAGGTGAAATGCTGGCAGTAGATATTTACACCGGAAAAATCTGGCGCTCGACCGAAATTGATGATGAGTTAAAAGATAGACATCCTTACCGTGAATGGCTCGACAAACACATACGTCATCTGGCGCCAGTGGAAGAAGTGGATGCCAGTCAGATTGGTCAGCGTGTATTTGATGATGACACCATGGCGGTGTACCACAAGCTATTTAATTATAGCTATGAAGAGATTCAGCAGGTCATCAAAGTTTTGGCTAAAGACGGTCAGGAAGCAGTAGGCTCAATGGGTGATGATACACCTATGGCGGTGATGTCTTCGCAACCACGTACTTTATACGATTATTTTCGACAGCAATTTGCGCAGGTGACTAATCCTCCTATTGACCCGTTGCGTGAGAATCACGTTATGTCTTTAGCAACCTGTATTGGCCGAGAACAAAATGTATTTAGCGAAACCTCGGGCTATGCTGATCGTGTTTTGTTCCAGTCACCCATATTAATGTATACCGATCTTAAACAACTACGTGAATTCAATCCTGAGTATTACTATTCAGAAGTTGTCGAGCTGCAATATAGCTCAGAAGAAAGTTTGCAGCATGCTATTGAACGCATTTGTGATGAGGTCGAACACCTGGTCAGAGACAAGCGCGCAGCGTTTGTGGTGCTTTCAGACCGACATATCAGTAAAGACAGCTTGCCAATACCTGCAGCCATGGCCGTAGGAGCGGTTCAACAGCGCCTTGTAACCCAGGCATTGCGGTGTGATGCCAACATAGTGGTAGAAACCGCCACCACGCGCGATCCACATCATTATGCGGTGTTGATTGGTTTAGGCGCGACCGCTATTTATCCGTTTCTAGCTTACGAAACCATCGAGCAGCTGTGTGAAAACAACGAGCTTCCGGTTTCAGCCATGCAGGCCACGTTAAACTATCGAAAAGGTATCAACAAAGGCCTGTACAAAATTATGTCTAAAATGGGCATTAGTACGGTGGCTAGTTATCGCTCGTCTAAGCTGTTTGAGGCGATAGGTATTAACGATGAAGTGATGAAGCTGTGCTTTAATGGCGTAGCATCTCGTATTCAGGGGGCCGGCTTTGAAGATTTTAATCAGGATATTATCAATCAGGCACGCTTTGCCTGGCTTAAGCGTAAATCAATAAGCCACGGCGGTTTACTTAAATACGTGCACGGCGGTGAGTATCACGCGTATAACCCGGGCGTTGTAAAATCGTTGCAAAAAGCGGTAATGAGTGGCGAGTACGCAGATTATCAAGAATACGCTCAGCAGGTTAACGAACGCAGCCCTGCCCACCTTCGGGACTTATTACAGCTACGCACTAACGAGGAGGCTATCGATATCGACGAAGTAGAGCCTGCTCAAAAGCTGTATTCACGCTTTGATACCGCGGCGATGTCTATTGGCGCCTTAAGTCCAGAGGCTCACGAAGCTTTGGCTATTGCAATGAACCGACTGGGTGGACAATCTAACTCTGGTGAAGGTGGTGAGCATCCTTCACGGTTTGGAACTGAAAAAAACTCTAAGATTAAACAGGTTGCCTCGGGCCGATTTGGTGTTACACCCCATTATTTGGTTAATGCGAATGTTATTCAAATCAAGGTGGCCCAGGGCGCCAAGCCGGGAGAAGGCGGTCAGTTACCCGGTGACAAAGTTAATCGATACATTGCCACTTTACGCTTTTCGGTGCCCGGGGTAACGCTAATATCTCCCCCACCACATCACGATATTTACTCAATCGAAGATTTAGCCCAGCTTATCTTTGATTTAAAACAAGTAAATCCTGCCGCCTTAATTTCAGTAAAGCTGGTGTCTGAGCCAGGTGTGGGGACTATCGCTACGGGTGTGGCCAAAGCCTATGCTGATCTTATCACTGTCTCGGGTTATGACGGTGGCACCGGCGCCAGCCCTCTGACTTCGGTAAAATATGCTGGAAGTCCTTTTGAGCTTGGCCTTGCAGAGACTCAGCAGGCACTTATCGAGAACGGATTGCGCCATAAAGTGCGCCTGCAAACCGACGGCGGCTTAAAAACCGGCCTTGATGTGGTAAAAGCGGCCTGTCTGGGCGCTGAAAGTTTTGGTTTTGGTACCGGCCCTATGGTGGCATTAGGCTGTAAATACCTACGTATATGCCACCTGAACAACTGCGCGACCGGTGTAGCAACTCAGGATGAAAAGCTGCGCGAAGAACATTTTATCGGTCTGCCTGAAATGGTGATGAATTACTTTAAATTTATTGCTCAGGAAGTTCGTGAAATTATGGCCAGCCTGGGAATTAAAAAATTTGATGATTTGGTCGGGCGTACAGATTTACTGGAAGCTCTTGACGGAATTTCGGCAAAACAAAACCGGTTAGATTTGTCCCCCCTGCTGGTGCGGCCTAAGGCCGGTGAGCATACGCGTTTATTCTGCTCACAAACCACCAACCAGCCAATGGATAAGGGCGAGCTTAACAACCAGTTATTTGTGGACTCGCGTAAAGCCGTGGCCAATAAAACCGGCATTCGACTTGCCTATCCGATTCGCAACACCGATCGCTCAGTAGGTGCGCTGGTGTCGGGTGAGATAGCCAAACATCATGGTAATCATGATATGGAAGATGCCCCGATAGAAGTACAATTCACCGGTACCGCGGGGCAAAGCTTTGGCGTTTGGAATGCCGGGGGCCTGCATATGCGTATTGAAGGTGATGCCAATGACTATGTCGGAAAAGGCATGACCGGCGGTAAACTGGTGGTTTATCCCCCGGCAAACTGCGGATTTGATGTGCATGAAAGTACCATTATGGGCAACACCTGTTTGTATGGAGCCACGGGCGGAAAATTATTCGCAGCGGGTCGGGCTGGCGAACGCTTTGGTGTGCGAAACTCAGGCGCCATTGCTGTGGTTGAAGGTATTGGTGATAACGGTTGCGAATACATGACCGGCGGTATTGTCGCGGTATTAGGCAAAGTGGGTGTGAACTTTGGTGCCGGAATGACCGGAGGGTTTGCTTACCTGCTTGATGATGGCGACCTGGAGCATCGGGTCAATGGTGAGCTGGTTGAAATTATGCCGGTAGAAGATAAAAACATTCTGGTTGAACATCTTCGCGGGCTCATTAATCAGCATTACGAGGAAACTGGCAGCGAATATTCGCTACAACTGCTTACCGACTTTGCTGCCACATTAAAACAAATCAGACTTGTTAAACCAAAAACCAGTGATGTGAAAAACCTGTTGGGCCACATCAGTCGCTCTAGCGACGAACTTCGCATTCAGGCTCAGTAGGAGGGGGTTGTAATGGCTAAAAATGTTTATCAATTTGTTGATGTTGAACGCATCGACCCGCCGAAAAAACCAATTCAGGTGCGAAAGTCTGAGTTTGGAGAGATTTATCAGCCGCTGTCTCAGTCGCAAACCGAAGGACAGGCCGACCGATGCCTGGACTGCGGCAACCCTTACTGTGAGTGGAAATGTCCGGTACACAATTACATTCCTCAGTGGCTTGATTTGGCTAATCAGGGGCGCATTATTGAAGCCGCTGAACTGTCGCATAAAACCAATAGTCTGCCAGAGGTATGTGGCAGGGTTTGTCCACAAGACCGGTTATGTGAAGGCGACTGTACCCTAAACGACGAATTTGGCGCCGTAACTATTGGCAGTATTGAAAAATATATCACCGATACCGCCTTTAAAATGGGTTGGCGACCCGATATGTCAGATGTGGAATGGACCGATAAAACTGTAGCGGTCATCGGCGCGGGTCCCGCCGGGTTAGCGTGTGCCGATGTGTTGATACGTAACGGTGTTAAACCGGTGGTTTATGATAAGTATGAAGAAATTGGCGGATTGCTGACCTTCGGTATTCCTTCGTTTAAGCTTGAAAAAGATGTAATAAAACTGCGTCGCGAAATCTTCACCGATATGGGTATCGAGTTTGTGCTGAATACCGAAATTGGTAAAGATGTAAAAATCGATGAGCTTATGCAGCGGCACGACGCGGTGTTCTTGGGCATGGGTACTTATAAGTCAATGCAGGGCGGGTTTATCAATGAACACGTCGAAGGCGTTTTTGAAGCCCTGCCCTTTTTGATAGCCAACACCAATCGGGTGATGGGCCTTGAAAAAGACCCGGCCGATTTTATTGATATGAAAGATAAAACGGTCGTGGTGCTTGGCGGAGGTGATACCACCATGGACTGTGTTCGTACTTCAATTCGTCAGGGTGCCAAGCGCGTGGTTTGTGCCTATCGCCGTGATGAGCAAAGTATGCCCGGCTCGCGCAAGGAAGTACAAAATGCCAAAGAAGAAGGCGTTGAATTTGTTTTCAATGTTCAGCCTCAGGATATCAGCGTGGATGAACACGGTCATGCCAACGGCGTGAGACTGGTAAAAACTGAAATGGGCCCCCCTGATATTAATGGACGTCGTCGTCCTGTCGATGTCAAAGACTCCGAACATGTGCTCAGCGCTGATGCGGTAATCATCGCCTTTGGTTTTCAGCCTAGTCCTTCGGATTGGTTTGCAGACAACGGGATAATTCTGGATGAAAAAGGTCGGGTTATTGCACCGTCAAAAGGTAAATTTGCCTACCAAACCAGCAATCCAAAGATATTTTCAGGAGGCGACATGGTTCGCGGCTCTGATTTGGTCGTCACTGCCATTGATGAAGGTCGCAAGGCAGCCGGCGGCATCATGGATTATTTACAAGTATAAGTTTTAAACGCCCTGCTGCCCACATCCGAATATGTGGGCAGCAATTTTACGGCCATTTTATCAAGTCCGTATTCGTCCGCTAAAATTCTCTTCTTCCTTATTACCTTCTTTATACCTTCGATAATTTTTGCATACCTAATCAGGCGGGCTGAATGTTGCTGTGTGTAAGCGCATTGCCTATAGTGGTTTTATATTGAAAATCGTAATTAAGAAGGCTTGCAATGACCTTGTTTAAAGTATTATCTATGACTCTGGCATCTTTAATTAGCGTTCCTGCACTGGCTTCCAATACCGGCTTAGGACCGAAAACCGCTAACTGTCCTGATGATTTTTATTCGGTTGCGATGCCTGACGGCGCCTCCCAGTGCCAGCGATTCGACGGTGAAATGCCAGCATCACTGGTGTATCACACGTCTGCAAACACCCAATCCATATTGCAGTGGTACCAAGAGTCTATGCCCGAATTAGCGGTGGTCAGCCGCTTCAACGGTCGGGTAGTGTTAAGCGCACACAATAACAATATTCGGGTGGTAGTCTCGCCCGATAACCGTGGCGCTCAGGTCGATTTACTGGTGATTGATACATTGCTGGCCAAGCAATAGCCCGAACTTCTTCACTCCATTTCTCCTAAAAGGCGCTCTTTATGAGCGCCTTTTGTTGTTGATTAGCTTACTCTTTTCCAAATAACACCTTCACTTTATCTTATTGGCACCGCCCTTGCTAAACCCTTAGGTACTGACGGAAATGCTGTGAATATCGTCAGAAAAATGACATCTAAGTCCGGGTTTTTGAGGAATCGTTATGGAACTGGCAATAATTTTGATGATGCTGTTAATTGTGGTGGCTTTGGGCGCCATAAAACTGTCAGACGGTGGGGTAGCATTTCCGTTTAGACGTAAGCCGTCGTTGTTTACTCCTGTGGAGCAAAGCTTTCTGGGATTAATTGAGCAGTCAGCGGGGCGTGAGTTTCGGGTGGTTTGCCGGGTTCGTTTAAGCGATCTGGTTCAGGTGCGTCAAAATACCGCGAAAAAGCAAGCTGGCGCGGCTTTAAGTCGGGCCTCTTCTCGTCAGCTTGACTTTGTACTGTGTGACAAGACAGATATGACACCCGTGCTGGCCATTGATTTAGTTCACAATAATGGCAAAGAAGGCTACAAAGCCCAGCGCGACTGGTTTGTCTCTGGAGCCTTAGATGCCGCTGGCGTGCCACACGTTCGAATCAAAGTAAAGTCGGGATATACGGTAGAAGAGATTCGTGAATGTCTTGAAACAAAGCTTATTGGTTATCGTCGTCGACAAAATAAGCTGGCCCAAACACCCGTGCATAATCCTCAGCCTCCAAAGCGCCCTACCCGGCCATTGCGTTCAAGTCGCGCTGCGGCATAAAGTGTTTTCGAGGAGAAGCCGCCCCCCTGGCTTTTCCTCTTCTTATTTTCAGTACTGTCAGTTTTTTTCTTTTCGTATTACCATATTTATACACTGCATCTGCGGCGCTGATTCTGGCGCGCAAACAACCTATTAAGACGATTATGGCAAAAATTGGAATTCTTGGCGCGATGGATCAGGAAGTTACGCTACTACAGGCATCCCTTGATAATGTGACAACCACTCAATGGCACCATCTGACCTTTGCACAAGGAACGTTGCACCAGCATCAGGTTGTGCTGGTTCGCTGCGGTATTGGCAAGGTTGCCGCCACCGTGGCGACCACCGCACTGATTCAACAATTTTCACCTGATTATGTGGTCAACACAGGTTCAGCGGGTGGTTTTGACAGCGCATTAGATATTGGCGATATTGTCATTGGTAGTGCGTTGAAGCATCACGATGTTGATCTTACCCATTTTGGATACGCTCCCGGCCAGTGCGCCGGGGATATGCCTGAAGCCTATCATTGCGCCCCTGAATTGATAGCCGCGGCTCAACAGGCTACCGATGCTGTCTCAGGCATTACTCACACCACCGGCTTGATTTGCACCGGTGATGCGTTTATTGGCAGCGATGAAGCTGCACTGCGTATTCAAAACATTTTCAGCGATATGAAAGCCTGTGAAATGGAAGGGGCGGCTATTGCACAAACCTGTCACATGCTAGACACCCCTTTTCTGGTGATACGCTCATTGTCAGATATTGCCGGAAAAACCTCTTCAGTCTCTTTTCAGGAATACCTTGACCAAGCCGCCAAAAATTCTGCGCAACTGGTAATGGGAATGATTGCAGCACTGGACTGATTATTATGTTGGGCGAGGTATGGAATACCATTGCGTCAAAGCCTGTTTTACAAGCGCTGGCGCTTATTCTTATAGCGTTAGCCTGCGATGCTGTATGGCGCTGGCCGCGGGCTTATCATCCAATTACGTTAATGCGTCACTTAACGCAGTCAATGGCACGGCGAGTGCGTCCGCGGGCTAGCGAGGCCGCTTTTCAGCATCGGTTGTCGGGCACTTTAGGTGCGCTAGTGTTGCTGGGGCCACTGGTTATTTTGGTGGCGCTGCTGGTGAACCTGGCTGAATACCCGGTCTTTTTTGAAGCCCTTATTTTGTTGGCTATTTTAGACTTTGGCCACGACCGTAAAGCTTATAAACAGGTTTACGCCGCGTTACGTAAAGAAAAGAAGATACTGGCCCGGGATCGCCTGCAATTACTGGTTGCCCGTGATACCGACCGGCTTAGTCCGGTGGGTATCGCTAAAGCGGCAATTGAAGCGCTATTGCTGCGGTTTTACTATATTTATTGTGCAGTGGTGTTCTGGTTTTTACTGGCTGGCCCGATAGCCGCACTGACCTATCGCTTGTTGTTGATGATTAGCTGGCAATGGCATTATCGCCGAGCGGGCTTTGAACACTTTGTGGGCCCGATTCAACGGTTATGCCAGCTACTGGCATTATTACCGGCCTGGCTTGGGGCCCTGCTATTGGCGTTAGTGACACATCCGGTCAAAGCTATCAGGTCAGCCAGGCGTAGTCCGGTCTCCGATAGTACATCATTATTATTGGCCATGTTTGGAGGCGCCCTGGATTTTCAATTAGGTGGGCCGGCGATGTATCATCAGCGCAAATACCGCTACCCCCGTGTGGGTGGCCCTCGTGAAGTACGCCTTGGTGATGTAACCCGGGCCAGGCATGCTATTGAACGTGCGAGTGTATTAATGGCGGTATTGTTACTCATAGCTTTTATTCTATGCTGGCCCCGGGGGTGGTAATAATGCGTTGGTGGTCAAAAATTAAGACATTGTTTATGCTGCTTGGGCTGTTAGCTCTGTTTTGCGGGTCGGTAACTGCTAAAACCGTGGTGACATTGGCACCGCATCTGGCCGAGTGGGTATATAGCCTGGAGTATCAGGACAATTTACTGGCTGTCAGTGCTCACAGCGATTACCCACAAGCAGCCTTACAAAAGCCGGTTGTAGCGAGTTACTATGGCGTCGATATCAAAGCTATTATGAAGCTTAGGCCCGATGTTATTCTGGCCTGGCGAGGCGGTAATAAACCTCAGGATATTGCCCGTTTACAAAGTCTGGGTTTTACCGTCTTTTTATCCCAACCAACTACACCTGAGACCATTGCCCAGGAAATAAACCAACTCGGTGAGCTGTTAGGCGTGTCGGCCAGGGCCCGCACTGTGACCAAACCCTTTCTTGCCGGGCTTAAACAGCTTCGCCATCGTTACAGGACACCCACCCTTATACCGGCTTTTTATTATATGTCGACGCAACCTTTGATGAGCATCGGCGCTAAGGCATGGCCTAATACTTTATTAAACTATTGTGGCGCGCAGACAATCTTTGCCGACTCCCCTGTTGCCTATCCACAGGTTTCGCCTCAGGAAGTATTACGCCGACAGCCCGAGGTTATGGTGAGCGCCAGTGGACACCCACTGCAAACCGAACACGCTTTCTGGCAGCCACATCGCTCATTACTTAAGGCGCCGATTGTGCAGGTTGACCCTGATATCACCAGTCGCTTTACCTTACGCCTGTTACCGCAATTACAACAATTGTGCAGTGCTTTACACCCACTCACAACTTCTTGAATCTCTTCAAATATGACGGCTAGCGAATACTCTACTTTTAGCTACGTAAACTTTTTAGATATCCAGGCTATTTAGCTCGCTTTCAATGGCTTAACTATTTCAATCTGGCGTCCCAAAGATTTCAGACCTTGAAACTTCAGGCAGATTTAATCGGGTATTTACATGAAGTAGAGCAAAAACCTCAGCGTTTTGTTGTTATGGACACCCACAAGAAAATACAGGCGGTGTGGTTATGGACATCCATAGAAGTATTAACTAGACACCCACCCTCTCTCATCAATACCAGGAGAATTGACTGGACACCCACCCTTCTCCCATTAGACCACTACAAACCGAGCTTAGGTAAAAATTCGCAGTGGAGGTAACTATTGATGAGCGGCAGACTAAAAAACTACCGCCAGTTAAGGTGATGAACTATCGGGTTTGTAGTTTTGACAATATAACGATGGTTGAAGGTGATATAATGGGTTCGTATAAAATTTATCATCCAGTAAATCACACGCATTCTGGTCTGCTGTGAATTCAGACTTCATTTTTTTAAGAACGAGCTTTTCATTTATGACTATTGACATTGCTACGCCCGCTATGTTGTTTCCCGCTATTTCGCTCCTGCTGCTCGCCTATACGAATCGTTTTTTAACTTTGGCAACCATCATACGAAATTTTTCTAAAGAAAAGTGGGATCAAAACACCACTGCTCAAATTCAGAATTTGCGACAACGAATCCAGTTGATAAAGCGTATGCAGATTGCGGGTGTTGTCAGTTTTTTTCTGTGTGTACTATCAATGCTGGCTATTTACCTGTCCTACCAAATTGCCGGAAACTGGATATTTGCGGCCAGCCTGGTTTGTCTGATGTATTCATTGTGGGTATCGGTACACGAAATTTTAATTTCGGTTGAAGCATTAGACGTTCACTTAGACGGAATTAAAACCAAATGAGCATCAGTTACCATCCGTTAACACCTCGGCATTTCCCTGGCGTGATTACGCTAGGAAATATGGTACACGGAGCCAATTACTTGGCAGCCGAAAGTTTACAGACAATCTACAACAAAAGCTTTCACAATGGCATTAATGCCAGCTGGGTTGCTATGGACACCCACAAAGTAGTGGGCTTCAGACTAACTTTAGCCCATACACAATGGCAACCGGATAAGTGGTGTTCGCCAAGTCATTGGCCGGTTGCAACCAAAACCGTGTGCTACTTTAAATGCAATACGGTGGCACCAGCGCACCAGGGCCAAAATATTGGTAGTACAATGTTGAAGTATTCCATTGATAGTGCCAAAAAACAGGGCGCGGAAGCTGGCCTAGCGCACATTTGGTTGGCAAGCCCGGGAAATAGCGCATTTTTGTATTTTCGGAAAAATGGCGGACAATTGATTCGTAAACATCCTGATAAGTGGCGTTATGAGGCTTTGTATGAGGGCTATGACTGTCCGGTTTGCGAAACCTTGTGTAACTGCGAAGGCGCCGAGATGTTGCTAAAATTCTCGTGAGCTACGACCCCTTGATAACCCCGGCTGTAGATCCATCTGGGGCCCCACCCGACACATACTGGCGCACCACCTGCCAGCCTACCTATTTCGCCTCGCTTGATGGTGATCACCAGACCGACTTTTTAATTATTGGCGGTGGCTATACCGGTTTGTCTGCTGCCCTTGAGCTCACCGAAAATCAGTCTGGTGATGTTTCGGTTATAGATAGTCATTCAATGGGGTATGGCTGCGCCGGCCGAAATGCCGGATTTGTCTTAAACAGCAGTGGGCGTTTGGGCCCGTTAGCTTTGACCAAAAAGTATGGTGCTGACACCGCTCGGTCGATTCAAAACGAATACGACAACGCCGCTGAGCAATTGTTGCGAAACATCGATAAATACCACATCGACTGTGACCTGACATCTGGCCCGTACTACAAGCTGGCTCACACCGGCAAACAGGCTCGCGTTCAGGTTGATACTCTTAAGAGCCTGAGTCGGCAATTTGGATCGCAGGCCAGGGTGTTGGATAGCAAGATGTTGCAACAGCATTTGAGTATACAGGGGTTTTATGGAGCAACAGTTCAACCCGGATATGGCCTCAACCCGCTTAAACTGGTTGATGGTCTGGCCTGCGCCGCACAGCGCTCTGGAGCCCGCCTATTTGCCAAAACGCCCGCTCTTGCCCTGAAGCAAAATACAACAGGCTATACAGTATGGACACCCACCGGGCGAATCAGCGCAAAAAAGGTGCTTATCGCCAGTAATGCATACAGCAGTAAACAATTTCACCAAAGTATTAATAACCGACAGTTTGCCGTGCAATCGAGTATTTTAGTCACCGCCCCACTAAACGCTGGTGAACTAGCTGGTATCGGTTTAGACGCACCAGCGACTTTAATGGATACCCGTATGATGAAATATTATTATCGACTGTTACCTGATAATCGTATTTTGTTCGGGGGACGCGGGGAGGTAACGGGCAAAGCGGCCAGTGCTGGCCAAGCCCGATTGTTTAATGCAATGACGACCAGCTTTCCGGTACTTAAACATAAACCTGTGAGCCATTTTTGGAGCGGATGGGTGTCTGTCGCTCTGGATAGTTTGCCACGGGTGTATTTTGATCAAAAGCAGAATTTGGGATACGCCATGGGCTACTGCGGTGCCGGCGTGTCGTTTGCTAACTTTGCCGGCAGACGTTTGGCTCAGCAGGCGATGGGAATGTCAGACCTGCCTGACATTCCCCTTTACACCACGGCTTTACCTCGTTATCCGCTAGCCCGGTTGCGACGTTTTGGGCTACGCGCCCTGTATGCCTGGGCGCGCGTTGCGGAGCGGTTATAGTTATGTGCGAGTCTGCTATTAAGCGCCGCTGATGGTAACCCTGGCAAATTTACGTTTGCCCACCTGGTACACCGCTTCGCCAGGCTCGGTTAATTGTAGACGGGTATCACTGACTTTTTCACCGTCAATCTTCACAGCCCCCTGCTTTATCATACGCATAGCATCCGAGGTTGAGGCAACCAAACTGGCTTGCTTCAATAAATTACCAATCGCTACGCTGCCGTGATCCAGCACAACGGTGACCTCTGGCATATCATCTGGAATCGCATTTTTTTGAAAACGCTGAACAAAATCATTGTAAGCCGCTTCAAATGCGGCTTCATCGTGAAACCGGCTGATCAGTTCTTTGGCCAGCTCTATTTTGATGTCCCGCGGATTAGCACCGTTTGACACATTGGCCTTGAGCTCTTCAAGCTCCTCCAAAGGCCGGAAGCTCAGCAATTCAAAATAACGCCACATCAGCTCATCTGATACCGACATAATTTTGCCGAACATGTCATTGGCCGGTTCGGTGATACCAATGTAGTTATTCAGCGACTTAGACATCTTCTGAACGCCGTCTAATCCTTCAAGAAGAGGCACCATCACAGTGGTTTGGGGTTTTTGACCATTTTCTTTTTGCAGCTCACGCCCCATCAGTAAATTAAAGCGCTGATCGGTACCGCCCAGTTCAATATCAGCTTCTAACGCGACGGAGTCCCACCCCTGAACCAGTGGGTATAAAAATTCATGAATAGCAATGGGTTGATTGCTGTTGTAACGCTTTTTAAAGTCATCACGTTCCAGCATACGCGCCACCGTTTGGCTCGCGGCCAGCTTTATCATGCCATCGGCACCTAATTTATCCATCCATTCAGAATTGAATCGAACCTCGGTTTTTGCTGGATCGAGAATTTTAAATACCTGTTCCTGATACGTTTTAGCATTTTCTAATACCTGATCTTTACTTAAAGGCTTGCGAGTCGCATTTTTACCTGTAGGATCGCCAATAAGCCCGGTGAAGTCCCCGATGAGAAAAACCACTTTGTGACCAAACTGCTGAAACGCACGCAGTTTGTTAATAAGCACTGTATGTCCGAGATGCAAATCAGGTGCGGTAGGATCAAAGCCAGCTTTTACTGTAAGGGTTTTGCCCGATTTAAGTTTCTCAATCAGATCGTTTTCGGGAAGTATTTCGTCAGTCCCACGTTTTATTTCAGCAAAAGCGGTTTGCCAGTCACTCATCGGTAGGTTCCACGTGTTGATAGGTTCAATGTCATTATGGACAGCTATTTTACGCATGAGATTGAACCAATGAAAGGTTTAGGCGTCAAAATCGGGATTATTCAACGAGCTATTCCATAGTATACTGTTCAGCTATTAACCATGCTGAGATGGAAACTCGCTATTTAACCGGATATTCTGTAGTCAGGCAGTAGGATGAGAATGAATTTGAAAGACAACGTGATTATTAAAACAATACGAAACCTTCCAAAACCCCATCGTACCGGATTGCTGCTAGGCAGCCTTTTTTTAGGCAGTCTGGCGTTATTGCCTTTCGAGTCGGTGGAAGCAAGCCGTCATCAGGAGTCTTTAGTACTGGATACCGGGGTCCGCTATCCAGTAGCTTTGTCTGTCCCTGAGTCACCGGCGATAGTTTTTAGTGAAGAAGATACACATTGGCAGGTTGTTCGAGTGCGATCTGGCGATACACTGGCAAAAATTTTTAAGCGAGCCGGATTTTCAGCCCGTGATACTTATAATGTCACCCAGGCTGGCGAATTGGCAAAAATGCTGGTAATGCTGGTACCTGGTGATATCTTGCATTTAAAGGCTGATGCCGCAGGCGCTTTTGCCGGCTTAAAGTATGCGGTGTCTTCACGTGAAACACTGCTTATTCAACCTCAGGATGTTCAGGGTACCATGGTCGCGGACATCGAGACCAAAGAGGTAGAAACTCGCTATAGTTTTGCTCAGGGCGATATTAAATCCAGCTTCTGGAAAGCGGGAGTAAATGCGGGCTTAACTAACAATCAGATAATGAACCTGGCGGGTCTGTTTGGTTGGGATATTGATTTTGCAATGGAGATTCGCCAAGGCGACAGTTTTAATATGGTGTTTGAAGAACACTATATTGACGGTGAATTTGTTGGTTACGGAGATATAGTAGCCGCTGAATTTACTAATCAGGGTGAAACCTTTACGGCTATTCAGCACTCTGATGGCAATTACTATACCCCCGAAGGTCGCAGTATGCGTAAAAGCTTTCTGCGTGCGCCGATAAACTTTAAATACGTCAGTTCTAACTTCACTAAAAAGCGGTTTCACCCTGTTCAAAAGCGCTGGAAGTCGCACAATGGTACTGATTATGTTGCCGCAACGGGGACGCCGGTAATGGCCGCAGGTGATGGACGGGTGATAAAATCAACGTATAACCGTTTTAATGGTAACTATGTTTTTATTCAACATGGTGAAAAATATGTTACCAAGTATTTGCACTTTAAAAAGCGTGCAGTGAAAGCCGGTGAAGTAGTCAAGCAGGGTCAGGTTGTTGGTTACCTGGGAAGCACAGGTATGGCCACAGGCGCACATTTGCACTACGAATTTTTAGTTAATGGTACGCATCGTAACCCGCGTACGGTCGAGCTTCCAAAAGCGGCCCCCATTGCTAAAACACAACGTACCGCATTTATGGAAATTGCTGAAAACAGATTAACGCAACTGGAAAACAATCGCCGCATTATGCTTGCCATGCAATAACATGCGCTATTTTATCGGACTAATGTCTGGCACCAGCATGGACGGCGTAGATGCTGTGCTGTGTGCCATAGACACCCACACCACTTCTGAGCAAACCGCCCCTGTTCAAGACCTTATCAGCCAGAACGATACTCAGGTCAGTACTTTTCAGGACACCCACTGGTTTAGTACATTGGAACGTGTCAGTCTGCCTTTTCCCGAGCCTTTACTTGCAACCCTTAACTCTTTATGTCAACCATCTGTGGATGAAATCAATACTATGGGCGCTGCGGATGTAGAAGTAGCAAAGTTATTTGCAAAGGCAGTGGATGTCTTATTGGATAAGACTGGGTTTACCGCAAGCGAGATTACCGCCCTGGGATCGCACGGACAGACCATACGACATTACCCCACTGGAACAAGTACTGATGCCACTTTCTCAGAAACGGGCTTTACTTTACAAATTGGGGATCCCAATACATTGGCAGCACTTACAGGTATCCCGGTTGTAGCTGACTTTCGTCGTAAAGATATTGCTCTGGGTGGTCAGGGCGCTCCTCTGGTTCCTGCGTTTCATCATGCTGTATTTGGTAGAAAAAGACATAGAGTTGATCGTCATCAGAAGGGCCGGTATCAGGACACCCACCATCATCCCGAGAAAGAGTTATCTGAACTATCTGTATCGTCTGACTTCTCTGCCAGCGCCATTGTAAATATTGGTGGCATTGCGAATATTAGTATTATCGATAGTGAACAGGGCACGGTTAGTGGCTTCGATTCTGGTCCCGGCAATACCCTTATGGATAAGTGGGTGTCTAAGCATCTTCAGCAACCTTATGATGATAACGGTCACTGGGCGGAATCTGGCCAGGTTAATTCAGCGTTATTGAATGCGTTTTTAAGTGATCCGTACTTTAAAAAGACTGCGCCTAAAAGTACAGGTCGTGAATATTTTAATAGTCGGTGGGTGTCTTCATTTTTAAAAGCATTAGATACTATTGCACCCGAAGATGTACAGGCTACGTTATGTCAATTAACAGCCAACCATATTGCTGACGCCATTAAAGCTCATGGTGATATCGGTGAAATTTTTGTGTGTGGAGGGGGCGCTTTTAACTCTTATTTATTGCATTGTCTACAGGCTTTGCTATCTGACAAAAAAGTACTAACGACACACGCTTTGGGGATCTGTCCGCAAGATGTTGAAGGCGCCGCGTTCGCATGGCTTGCCTATGCCTACTTTGAACGTATTTGCGCTAATGTACCTGCGGTTACGGGGGCGAAGCGTTCAGCAATACTGGGGGGGTTATATTTACCATGATGACTGAGCCGTTTCCTCTACTCTACTCTACTGGCCGAGCTCCTTTAACTCACGCAGCATTGCAAGACGTTTAAAACGAGCCACCCACTGAGCATGCGCAAATGCGCGCTGCGCTTCACCTTCTAATCCTTCATGATTGAGATGAAGGCAGGTTACCTTATCATTTATCATTTCGAATCGAACATCTACCGAAGATTCGTACCCGTCGTCTAGCTTTAGCGTAAACAACAATTGTTCATTAGCTCTTACCTTGGCGAACTCTCCCGTATATCGTCGAATCGGCGCGCCAGAATCATCAATAAATACCATTTCGAACTCAGCGCCTTCGCGTACATTCATAACCATATATTTTAGCTGCATATCTTCAGGCATAAACCACTGCACCAACAGCTCTGTTTTACAAAAGCAATTAAAAAGCCGGTTTAGCGAAACTGAAAATTCCTGATGAAATGACAACTGGTTCATAATATAAACTCTAAACATAATACGCGAAAAGCTTGAGCATTTAGTTTAAACGAAACCTATTGTTGGCGCGATAAGAGTAAGACGAATATTCTATTTATTAGCCCCAGACTCTAGGCTAAACCGCGTAAAGAGCCTCGCTTGCCCATTTGTTAAGATGAACCTCACCCCGGCAACGCTGCTCAAGTGAGCTACAAACTGTATACCAACTCGTGGCGGACACATTCATCTGATTTAAAATAGACAGAGCGGCTATTTTCGGCGGGTCCTTTTGACTACGTGAAGAATACTGCAAGCTCCACTGTATCAGGTCAAAATAATCCCTGAAACTAAACCACAACTCACCTTCTCTGCTTATTCTGCCGGACCTGAGCTTTATCAGAACAGTATTTGTTCTGGCCTTACGTGCTTTAAGCCGATGATTCAGACTGGTAAATCGCAAATCTTTAGTAGAACTTACCTGAGCGGTACGTACAGGATTAAGCTCAACATAAACCATACAAGCCAGCACAGAAGCTTCGTCTAATAGAGCTTGTGATTTAAAACGTCCCTCCCAGAAACGGCCCGTACATTCGTCTTCCTGATTAGCCTGACGAGCTATGGTTTCATTTAGTTCCCGCATAAACCAACTGATAGATTGCAAACGCTCTCGGTAAACATCAATTGTTGCTAATACCGTACTTTTTTCCTCGGCAGATAAGGCGGCTCTGTCGTTTTGATAGCGTCTTGTCAATAGTGTTCCTTGATGCAACCGGTGCCAACGCCTGAGTACCTGGTCATGACTCAAAGCTTGCGCTTTAGCCGTATTGATACGTAATACTAAATGCGTGTGGTTGCTCATAATGGCATAAGCGCAAAGATCGATAGCAAAAATACGAGCTAAAAACAGCAAACGATTTTCCACCCACTTACGTCGGTGTTCGTAGCACCTGCCGCTATAATGGTCTTTACCACACAAAAAGGCTCGCCTTACACATCGCGAAACACAATGATAAAAAGGTGTCTGAGAGGAACAAATGAGCGCTTTTCTGGGCCGGGGCATAGTTGTGGCATCGAGTGATTTGACAAGACTTCAAGCCTACAACGGTTTTTACCTAAATTTAGCTGTCCGAGTAGCCAGAATTATCATCTGCTAAAACGCGGAGATCACGAATAATGAAATGTCTCGAGATAAAGCGCCTCAACTTTTTCTCTGGCCCACTGTGTCTTACGCAAAAATTTAAGAGATGATTTAATCGAAGGATCGTTTGAAAAGCAATTTATGCGAATGCGTTCATACAAACCCTCCCAACCATAGTGTTCCTCAAGACGAGTGACAACAGTTTGCAATGTAATACCATGCAGAGGATTATTCGGTTGTTTAGAGACCATAGCGAGTCACTTATTTATGAAAAAAGGGATTTTATCAGGTTTAGGTGAAAAATCCTTCTTCGCCCTATCAAGCGCGCAATTTAATGCTGCGCTGGCAGACCCTCGTTATGATTACACATAAAGAGTTAATGCCAGGTCTACACTGGCGAACATTAACCTTAAACGTGTCCACAGTTAAATACATGTATTGTAATTCTGTAATCCATCGGGATATGCCCCACAATATCGTAGTTGAGGGTTTGCATAGCCAATGCTTTTAAGCCCAGGTAGGTATCTTGTAAAAAGTTGCAAGACACCCACCCTTCGTTCACTTTGCTAGCAAGTCCTGCATGTTAGGTTGGTTATCGAAGTGTTGCGAAGTTACATTCTGTGCGACATTTTTGTAAAGTTTGTCGATTTCTTCTGAAACCATAAATTTGTCACAAAAACCCTTCGCATGAGGCTCCAGGAAATGTCTGGCTGCTAAAATAAAGTGTGCAATCAGAGGCTTGACATTGTCGGTCCCCATTGCGATACGCATAGTGGTTAGCTCAATTCCGCCTCGCTTTTGCTCTTCTGGTGATAACTCTGAGTGGGAGGTTAATGCCGGGCACAGAATAATAGTATTGTTCTGACCAATACTAACCTGATGACTAAATGCAGGCTCTAAGGCATCAAAGAATCGGGTAAATACCTCTCGAGACAAGCCTGCTGCTGCCATATCCACGGTAAATAGTGGGCATGGCCATCCATTCTCATGCTGTTTTTGTTTTAGCTCAGAATTTTTGTGGGTGTCTATTGCATGACTATTCACACAAATATCAGGGTGAGCATGTAAAAAGGCAGTGAAGACCTGGGTATTTATAATTTTATTCATCATGCGAAGCTCAAGCGTTTTCATACCATTGAGCACATCGAACGCTTTTTCTGAATCCAGAAACGCGCCCTTAATATAATACACATCCCAAAACATCGTCTTAGACCAGTCTACTCCATTCATCTGGCTGCCCTTGGGCTGAAACATGCGATAGCCTGGTCCCACCACAACCCCGGCTGTAGTCGCACCACTGCCACATAAGTCTTTGGTATAGCTATGAACCACATAATCAGGACGGCACTGGGTTTCATTATGGCGAAGCGGACGGTGCAGTACTGGGGTGGCCAAAGTTGAATCAAGCATAACTAATGAGTCATGGCTGTGTGCGATACGACATATTTCGGGAACATCAAGAACATACCCATGTGGGTTACACGGTGACTCCAGGTATACGTGCAGGCTGGCGCCTTGCTGTAGATCCTGCTGATATTGCTCTTGAGTGGCTGCGAAGAACTCTTTGAATTCATCTGCAGAATAACCGTCAAACCAGGCAATCTTAATATCCATACGCCTGCTTTTTCCGTAGAAGTCATGCAACAGCTGATATACCCCGCCATATACATTGCGTGATACCACCAGAACATCGCCATGGTTAAGTACATTACTCAGCAATGCATCAATAGCAGCCATGCCGCTGTTAAAGTTCCAGGCAAAATAGTCTGCAGCGTGAGGGCCGGCTTCCATATCCACGATAGCATTAGCCAACGAGATATTAGTAGGGTTAAGCAATCTTGAATAAATCTGATGAGTAAATTCTTTGCCCTGAAAAGCATCATCAACCCACTCGGTGCAGGCATAGACATAGGTGGCGGTACGCACAACAACAGGGGTAGCTGAAAATAGCGCTGTCACATTATCAAATAGCGGATAATGATTTCGGCTAAGTTGGCCGTTGCCAAGGCTCTGCCAGGTTTGACGAAAAGGATTCTGTAAGGTATCAAGGATTTTAGCTAACTGAAAAGATAAGAATTTTTTCGCATTAAACCAGGCAACTCTGTCTTCTCGGTCAAGTTCGTGAAGTGTTTTTTCGGTGATTTCCCATAGCCGGCTCACATCACTTTGCGCATGGTACAAATGTTCAGCAGTATCAGCCAGAGCCTGTCCATAAGGGGTTTGCTTATCAATGCCAAAATGGGCAAGCTGTTCGTCAACTAATGCGTTAACAGATGAAGCTTCAGTGGTATTACGACGCGGTGAAAGGCGACGGGCATGTTCAATAGATTGACTCATTGTAGGCTTCTTATACAAAAATACACACCCAGATTTATACATTTTTTTAACATAAATAAAACAATCAAAGGGTTATATGTACCCTGGCAGAAGGAAAGAAATCTTTACTATGACTTGCCCTAATACGCCTATAGAAATTGTGATTCTTAGCGAAGAACACACTGCCTACCGTCAAGCTTTGCAAGCATTAAACGAGAACAAACATTTTGTTATCAGGACAGCCACAAATAATCCTGAAGAGGTGGATGTCCGTAACACGACCATCATACTTGGCGACCCACATCTGGCGGCAAAAATTATTGATGATTGCTCGGCCTTGCAGTGGCTACAATCTGGGTGGGCCGGCGTTACCCCATTGTTGCGCGCTAAGAACCGTAACTACATTTTAACCGGCGTGAAGGGGGTATTTGATATGCAAATGCGAGAGTACATCTTTGGCTATTTGCTGTACTTTTCTCGTAATATTGCGGACTTTACCAAAGCGGCACACAGATCAGAACACAAATGGCATAAGCCCGGGCATACGTACCTAAAAGGGAAAACCCTGGGGGTGTTGGGTGCCGGCTCGATAGCCTCATCGCTCATTCCGGTAGCGCAAGCCTTTGAAATGAACCTGGTCGGTCTGAGAAAAAGTGGACACCCACAGCCTGGATTTAGCGCTATGTACAGTAATGAGCAAATGCCGAAGTTCGCTAATCAATGTGATTATGTGGTCAGTCTGCTACCCGATACACCCGATACCATAGGAATATTAAATAAGGGGCTGTTTGATGCGCTGCCTGACCATGCCGTGTTAATTAATGCGGGTCGCGGTAACGCAGTGGTCGAGCAAGACTTGTTGGACGCATTGGATAACCATCAGTTACAGGCGGCCGTTTTGGATGTTTTTGAACAAGAGCCATTACCAGACACCCACCCGTTCTGGCATCACCCAAACATTCATGTTACCCAGCATACCGCCGCCACCTCCATTGCAAGTGATATCGCCCATCTGTTTTACCAAAATTTACAGCGATACACGCAGGGTGAAGACTTAAAGTATGTTATCGATTTTGAGCAAGGCTATTAATAGAGCATGTATGCTCAACATTTTTCAAAGACGTTTTATTAAAAAATATTAAGTAGCCTGACGTCATAAATAACCAAAAAATGCTTATAACGCATTAACGCTACAAGCATTTTTCGGGGTACCGTTTACTGTCTATATCGGCAAAATGCCAGTAATTACTAAAAAGCTAATTACGGGGATCGGTGGCGGTTACCTCAATTCTATCTGAATGATGCTCACGAAATGCTTTGAGATGCTCCAGGCCTTTTAAGCGATGTAATTCTCTGAGCTCAATCCAGTCGATAAGGCAATACAAACAAATAGCCGGATAGTGCCAGTTTGCAAACTCACCTTTTTCCACCAACGTATTTAATTCGTTAAGGCTTGCTGTAATTCGCTCTTTTTGAACCCGAACAAACAGTGAGTCTGGGTCAGCACTAATCTTAGAACGCTGCATCAAAAACAAAGAAACAAAAGAATCGTTCACTGCATCTACTAAGGTTAGCTGATTTTCTTCATTCCAGGTGAGTGCCGAATACTTGTATTTTTCTTCTAAATACCGATAAATAACCCGAGAATCATAAAGTATCTGGCCATCATCTTCTAAACAAGGCACCTTCAGGGTAGGAGATTTATCAGCGAGTATCTGACGCCCCTGCCCTTGATAGATATCAAGCTCAACAAACTCGTGTGGTATTTGTGAAAGCAGTATGCGAATGCGTCTGACATAAGGCGATGTGGTAGAGCCGTACAATTTCATAAATACTCCCGTTATAACCTAAGTACATTTTATACCGAGTATAGATATGTATCGATCGCCCCGAGTAGAACAGACACTGCACTTATTTCAATATTTCAGATGCTAAACGCTAAAGCTGGCGCCACACCCACATGTAGTTGTGGCATTAGGGTTTTCTACCAAAAAGCGCGAACCTTCAAGACCTTCGACATAATCGACTACCCCCCCTACGAGATATTGCAGACTCATCGGGTCTACCACTAATGTCACAGTATCTTTGTCGATGGTCATATCCCCCTCGTTCACCTTTTCATCGAAGGTAAAGCCATATTGAAACCCTGAGCAGCCACCACCGGTCACGTACACCCGTAGTTTGAGTTCGAGATTTTCTTCTTCAGCGACCAATTCTTTTACTTTTGCTGCTGCCGCATCTGAAAAATCAATGGGCAAAGCTGTTTCTACAGACATATCAACCTCGTTGCAGATAAAACCAATGCCGGTACACCCGGCAATAGTGCGAATTATCTTACAGACTGCGCCGTCAATCAATGTCAGCCAGCTTTAATTCGTGGTTAAAGGCCTTAGGGCTTTACGGGCTGGCACTGAAAACCTCTTTCCAGGCAACTTTCCAGCGATAATCTTCACGCTTTTTTGAGTACTGATACACTTGAGAACTAAAGACAATCGCCGTAGGTTCGAAATTATCGGGTAGCGAAAAGGACACACTTACCGCCTGAAAAAATTTAAATCCGTACTCTATGTCGCCTTCGGGTAAAAACA
This sequence comes from Alteromonas lipotrueiana, assembly GCF_019249245.1. Lineage (GTDB taxonomy): Bacteria > Pseudomonadota > Gammaproteobacteria > Enterobacterales > Alteromonadaceae > Alteromonas > Alteromonas lipotrueiana. The sequence continues at coordinate 25,184 of NZ_JAESDK010000018.1, forward strand.
CCTTCGAACCGCTACATACTATTTGCTCTGCAACATCTTCAAGACAAATTTCGAGGTCCCCTTTTATAAGCGAACGCCGTTTTAGGCGCTGAAGTAACACAAATTCCATTTTGTACTGACTTTTTGACTGCTGCGCAAAGACTTGCAAACCATCTACGATGAACCGATTTTGGATAGTCTCAGGTGCCATTACATTTTGATAGAAAGACAAGGATGTCGCTTGTTCAGTAACGGTATTTGTAAGCGTAGCTAATTGGTCATGCAATTCTGCATATTCAAGCTCGGCTAAAGCCGTACGCGCCTGCAACTGATGCTTTTGCTGCAGTACCAATGCATGTTCGTGCTCTAATTTACGTAATGTACTTTGTAAGCTCTCTACATTTTGCGCGGTTTTAGAGGCGAACAACTGCCCGAACCAAAAGCTGACGCCAATACATATTGAAAAACTACATAAAAGTATCAGGGTTAGGCGAAAACCCTTTAACCCTACTTTTGAAGTGGTGGGTGAGTGACTCACGTTTTGATAACCGTCCTGATTAAGAATCAAATGCTTAGGAAATATAAAAGGTATGATAAGCTAAATAAATGCTTTAATTTAACCCCTTATGGGTCATTACATGCGTCTTCACGGCCTTCGTCAAGAACTTGCTCATCCACGCACCTCAGTTCAGGTTTGTTTACTTGGAATTGTAGGAGGCACGATTGCAGCCGGGCTGATTATCTTATTTCGTCTTTCTTACGAATGGCTCCATCAAAATGCGCTGACATGGCTGACCCAGGCCACAAACGATCCGCAAATCGCGCGGCTGATTCTTCCTCTGGCGGCTGTTTTACTTATTTTGCTGGTTGCATTTATTACTGGCTTCAAACACTACCGTATGGGCATCCCTTTTGTAATCCATCGGGTTAAAATGTTTTATGGATATGTGCCTTTTCGTACCACCATCAATCAGTTTTTTGGCGGTATGTTAGCGTTAGCCGGTGGCTTTGTAGTAGGTCGTGAAGGCCCTAGTGTGCATATTGGCGCTTCAGGTAGCAGCTATGTTGGCCAATGGTTGCGCTTGCCCTACAACAGTATCCGTATTCTGGCTGGATGCGGTATAGCTGCTGGAATATCCGCCTCATTTAATACGCCTTTTGCCGCGGTTATTTTTGTTATGGAAGTGGTACTCAGAGAGTATAAAATTCATATTTTTGTACCCGTGATGTTGGCGGCTGCTTGCGGCTCAGTGCTTACCCGCCTTGTATTTGGCGAGATTAATGAGTTGTCCTTTTTATCCATCGCCGTATTTAGCGAATGGATGTACCTGTATTTTGTTTTGCTTGGAATTGTTCTTGGTGCGCTGGCTGCATTGTTTAACAATCAGTTGATGCAGGTAATGACATTATTCAGACCAGTGAAAATGTTTTGGCGATTAGTACTGGCCGCCATTATTACCGGCGCAGTTACTTTTGTTCTTCCGCAGGCTGCCGGGGCCAATTTCGAAAGTATTGAAATTTTATTTACCGAACAGCCTGACACTTTATTTTTAATGGCTTTGCTGGCGGCCAAATTTGTATTGGCCGTTATTGCCATAGGTTTAGGCATTCCCGGTGGCATAATGGGCCCGGTAATGGTTATTGGAATGCTGGCAGGCGCTGTGCTGTTAATGCCGCTTGAGGGATTGATTGATGTCACCACCTATACCCGCAGTTTTGCGCTGCTAGGCGTTGCTGGCATGCTGACGGCCGTATTACATGCCCCTCTGGCCGCCTTGTCGGCCGTAATGGAGCTTTCTTATAGTCCGCAAATAATATTACCCGCCATGCTGGTTATCGTTCCTGCCTATGTCACTTCAACACAGTTTTTAGGCAATCGGTCAATATTTATTCGACAGCTCGACTATCAAAATTTACCTTATGCAATTAACTCTATTCAGGAAGCGCTTGAGAAAACAGGAGTTTTAGCTGCCATGGCGACAGACTTTAAACTCTTTAAGGCGGCGCCACAGGATATTATAGAAAAGTATCTGGGCGATAACCCTACAACTATCGTACTAGAACAAAAGCAACTTGAACGAGAATTGCAATACCGGCTGGTTCAATATGATGTGAGTCTTGACCATAACGCTCAGGCACTCAACTTTTTAACCATTGAGGGGCTCAATAGCCAGTCAACGTTGTTTGAAGTTTATGAAAAACTGAAAAATACACGCAGTGGTGCGGTGTTTATTTATGATTCAAAAAAAGAAGATGTTGTTGGCGTCATTACCTGGAATATTTTGCAGAATTTTCTGCAGCGTGCGCAGTATTGATTGGAATTTTGTATGATCTTATGGCTCAAAGCTTTGCATTTATTTTTTATGATAGCCTGGATGGCAGGCATTTTCTATCTGCCAAGACTGTTTGTCTATCATGCGCAAACCCAGGATCAGGCAGTCAAAGACCAGTTTAAGATTATGGAACGACGTCTGTGGCTATTTGTGACCCCCTTTGCACTGCTGACATTGGTGTTTGGGGCTGCGCTGATTGGATCTTATGGCCTTAACTGGCTGAAGGTTTCCGGCTGGTTACATGTAAAACTGGTGTTGCTGCTAGGCCTTTATGGTTATCACTTTTATCTTTATCGCTTAGTAAAGCAATTCGCCACAGACACGAATACTCGCGGGCCTACTTTTTACAGAGTGTTAAATGAGGCACCCGTGCTGGTTCTGCTTGCAATAGTTGTTTTAGCTGTGGTTAAGCCTTTTTAATGTATTATTTTAAAGAGTATATTTATTCACCAGCTATAATTAAGCATATATTGAAGTCCCGGCGGCCATGTTGGCGTCGCTTAACTGTGTATGCAGGAAGAACATGGACGTAAGTAACGAACGCCTCAAATATCTGTTAGCGCGCACCGATGAAGCTTTTCAGGCGCTCCTGAAAGAGCCAGACTCTATTGCCTTAAACGAGGCTTATGACGAGGCCAAATTTGAATTAGACCAATACATCAGTACTTTGCGAGAAGCATTGGCCAGAAAGCGCGTCAGACGCTAATCTTTTTTATCGGGGCATGTCCTTTTTTTCGAAACTGTCAAACTGCTGGGGTAAAAACGGAGCTAACTCCCCGGCCAGATTTATATAGTCTTGCAGTATCCCGGGTAACTGCAACGTTAATTGGGGTAAGCTTCGTTCCAGCTTGTCCGCCTGAGCTTTTTCCAGCCCCTTCAACGATGCTTTCGGGTTTGCTAATGTTGTAAAGAGCTTTAAACAGCGCCGCAGTCTTTTATCTGGCGCTTCGTTTTTTAAACCGCCATCCAGCTGAGGTTTTTTTTCTGCTTTTTCCCAGGCCGTCTGCCAGATTGTTTCAAGCTGCTGGTGCCCTGTTAGCAAACCTTTTAACCACGCTTGCAATTCTCGCTTTTCATTGTCTTTTTGAGTCTGACTAAGCGTAAATGGTAAACATGACTTTTTTTCACTCATTTGGTGCAATACATCACGTAAATTTCCCATAAGATGATGAGCTAAATTATCAACCTGATCATCTGTAAGCGAATATGAAGTTGAATGCACGAGCCAAGGCATCCAGGTTTCAGGCATCGGTATTTCAGGCGCCGCCGCGACTGAAAAAATAACCCCACGAGTATACATCTCAGGCGGTAATACCTGCGCCTCGGGGTAGGTTTGATAAAAGCTTTTTAAGCCGTCTGCCTTACTCACATTGCTCTCATTCTAATCAGCGTTTTTATTATTCGTCAGCTTACTTAAACCCGCCAGTTTTTCAAAGGTGAAATTGTTGTGTAATAACGCTTCGTTAGTTGACCAAATAAGGCTAGAAGTATAGGACACCCACCTTTAAAGTTGTGAGTACTGCATAAAAACAGCCCGCCAGTGCTTCTCCCCTGGCAAATTCTGAGTGGGTGTCCATTATCTGTTTTGGGTGGGTGTCCATTATCTGTTTTGAGTGGGTGTCCATTATCTGTTGGCTGCCGTTGTTCCTGGTTTGTATTAACCGGGCCATGAACTTATCTTTGTATAACGCACTTTTTTACAGAATATTATTCAATAGCAAAAAAAGTTATTCTTTCTCTTGGTTCATAGCGGACTTTTCTTTACCATCCGCCCCCCGAAAAAACATACCGGTTTGCTGTGATGCTTAAACAAAACAACAAACTAAATTTACACTCTTTGTTCAACAGGTGGCCAACTATGGCAAAAGATAAGTCTGGATATATTATAGCAGCCGCTTTCATCGGGCCGGGAACCGTGACAACCGCTAGTGTCGCGGGGGCAAATTTTGGCTTTCATCTGGTTTGGGCATTGTTGTTTTCAATTGTCGCTACCATGGTACTACAGGACATGGCCGCTCGACTCGGCATTGCCACGGGTCAGGGCCTGGCCAATAATTTAAAAGATATCAGTGATAAGCCCTTGCTACGTGTGATGTTAGCCCTGTTGATCGTCGCGGCGGTCGGAGTTGGTAACGCTGCGTACGAATCGGGTAATTTAACCGGCGCTGCTATCGGGTTAAATGCATTTGTTGATATTGGAACCGGAAACTGGGCGATGGTGTTAGGAGCAATTTCAGCACTGCTCCTTTGGTCTGGAAAATACAAAGTTATCGAGTCGGTACTGGTGGTGTTAGTGATTGCCATGGCGGTGGTTTTTATTGTGACTTTATTTGCCGCCGGTCCTCAGTGGTCAGATATGCTTAGCCAAGCTGCAAAGCCCAATTTAGATGTTGATTCGATTACGATGGTGCTGGCGCTGATAGGCACCACTATCGTGCCCTATAATTTATTTTTACACGCCAGCTTAACCGCGCAAAATTATCAGGGGCAAAACAAGGCCGAATCAATTGATGCATCCAGAAAGCAATCGGTTGTCGCCATTGGCTTTGGTGGTCTTATTACATTGGTAGTTATGGCAACCGCCATGATGGCTTTTTTTAGTCAGACAGCCACTATGGATGCCTCAAATATGGGTAAACAATTAGAACCCGTATTAGGAGAAGCGGCTCAGTGGTTTTTCGCCGCCGGCCTGTTTGCTGCGGGTTTAACCAGCTCAATTACCGCCCCACTCGCCGCCAGCTACGCTGTATGTGGTGCATTCAATTTACCGCAAGATATGAAAGGCAGAGCCTTTCGTGGCATTTGGCTGGCGATTATTATTACCGGTGTAACTATCGCGAGTATGGGTTTCAAACCTTTGTCAGCCATTTTGTTTGCCCAGGCCGCTAACGGGTTATTACTGCCTGTTGTTGCTATTTTCTTGTTAGTGGTAATGAACAAATCCAAAACATTAGGGCAATTTAAAAACGGCAAAGCCAGCAACCTGTTAGGCGCCCTGGTTGTCACCTTCGTGATTTGCCTGGGCACCTACAAACTGGCTACGTTATTTTGAAGATAACCGGTCTAATATAGCCGTCAGAAATTGGCGGCTACACCCAAAGTTGATACGAAAATGATCCGGGGCTCCAAAGTCTTTACCCGGTGAGGGCCCCACCCCGCGTTCTTCCGCCCATTTTTGCACATCATCAACATTTAGTTTTGATGCATCTACCCACGCTAAAAAAGTAGCCGGCGCTGCAGTCACCGACAAACCGTCTATGTTATTGATTCGTTCAACCAACAAATCCCGATTTTCTTTTAAGTAAGCAAGTTGTTGCTGATGCCAGTCATCGCATTGGGTAAAAGCGGCTTCGGTAGCCACTAAACCTAACTGATTAACCCACGGAACAATTCCGGCAGCGGCCTGATTGAAGCTTTGACGCAGCCTGCTATCTGGAATAATAGCAAAAGAGGCACCCAACCCGGCAATGTTAAAGGTTTTACTGGCAGCCATTAGCGTCACACTGTTATGAGAAAGACTGGCGTCACGTCCGGCCGGCAAATGCTTATGTTGCGACTCAAGAATAAGATCGCAATGAATTTCGTCGGAGCACAACACCACATTATGCTGCTTACAGATATCACCAATTTTACTTAGCTCATCAGCGTTTAGTACCGAGCCAACCGGATTCATTGGATTACACAGGATCATAAGTGTGCAGGCGGGATCACTGGCTTCGCGCTCAAGCTGCTCGAAATCCAGTGTAAATCGGCCATCTTGCTCTACAGTAGCAATATCGACTCGCTCCAGCCCGTTTAGCTTTGGCGCAGCCAATAATGGCGGATAGTTAGGTGTTTGTATCAGTACTTTGTCACCAGGTTTACAATATGCTTTGCATACTGCGTTAAACGCCGGTACTACACCCGGGGTCCACACTAGCCAATCAGCGTTAATCTCCCAGTCATGCTTTTCTTTTAACCACCGACACACAGCATCAATCGCCGGAAGACATTGAGAAGGCAAAACATAACCAAGATTGCCATGCGTAACGCGCTGTTGTATTGCATCAAGAATAGGCTGCGCACAGCGAAACTCTGTGTCTGCAACCCAGGCAGGTAAAATATCTTTACCCTGATACTTTTGCCATTTAAAAGAATAGGTTCCCTCTCGTGAGGGGGTTTCATCGAAAAGCTTAGACACGTATACCAACCTGTTATTACGAAAACGGAAGATCAGTGTAAAACAGGCTTTGCCACCCTATCTAGTGGCTGGTTAGAACAAATCGATATGATATGGTTTTGAGTAACCGTAAGTCAGTGTTCTAAAAGTTGATTCACTTTAGCCAGTAGGTCTTCTACCTTAAACGGTTTGGCGACAAACTGGGTGGCGCCGCAGCGACGTGCTTCAAGCACGGTTTCACGGGTAGCGTCTGCTGTTAATAATAAAAAAGGCAATTGCATACCTTTTTTACGACACATTTTCAGTAATGAAATACCATCATAATCAGGCATCATCTGGTCGCTTATTATTAAAGATATTGAATCGTCGTTTTGTTTTAAAAGAAACTCTCTGGCCACTTTGCTTTGAGTGAAGCTATGAACCTGAACGCCCAGGTTGTCTTCTAACGCTACTGTAATTATCTCTTGAGTAATAGCATCATCATCAACCACCACAATTGAACAAGAACCCATATCCGGTACCACTTTTCCTATTAATTATTAAGCTTAAACTGTTAAAGAGATAATGCCAATTAATCTAAAGTTGTACGCACCATTTATTTTGTATTTAGTCCCAGATACAAAAAACGCCGCGAAGGCGGCGTTTTTTAATAAGGCTACAAAAGATTATTTAGCCTTTCTTTTCCCGAGACTGGCGCTTACGCTCGTTCTCAGTCAATGCTTTTTTACGAATCCGAATGCTTTTTGGTGTAACTTCTACCAGTTCATCATCGTCTATAAATTCCAGAGCTTGCTCCAATGACATAATAATTGGAGGAACCAGGCTCTGCGCTTCGTCAGTACCAGAAGCTCGAACGTTGGTAAGCTGCTTGCCCTTTAGTGCGTTAACCGTTAAGTCGTTATCGCGGCTGTGAATACCAATTACCATACCTTCGTATACTTCAACACCATGACCGATAAACAAACGACCACGTTCCTGAAGGTTGAACAATGCGTTAGTCAGCGCTTTACCCGCAGCGTTGGCAATCAACACCCCGTTTTTACGCTGACCAATTTTGCCACCTTTGTGAGGGCCATAATGATCAAACGTGTGGTACAGCAAACCTGAACCTGAAGTAAGCGTTAAAAACTCTGTCTGGAAGCCAATTAAACCGCGGCTTGGAATCACAAAGTCCATGCGTACACGGCCTTTACCGTCCGGTGACATATCAGTTAGTTCTGCTTTACGGTAGCCCAGTTGCTCCATGATAGAGCCCTGATTTTCTTCTTCGCAGTCAACAGTCAAGGTTTCGAAGGGTTCTTGCAGATTGCCATCTTCGTCTTCTTTGATGATAACTTCAGGACGAGAAACAGCCAACTCGTAACCTTCACGACGCATGTTTTCAATCAAAATACCTAAGTGCAGCTCCCCACGCCCTGAAACGCGGAATTTATCAGGGTTTTCGGTTTCTTCAACACGTAAGGCAACGTTATGTACCAACTCGTCTTGTAAACGGTCGAAGATGTTCCGCGAGGTAACATATTTACCTTCACGGCCAGAAAATGGTGAAGTGTTAACCTGGAAGGTCATGGTAACGGTAGGTTCATCTACTGTTAATGCCGGCATTGCTTCAACGGTGCTCACGTCACAGATAGTGTCAGAGATTTTCAGCTCGCCCAGGCCGGTAATAGCAATAATGTCGCCGGCATTGGCAATTTCAGCTTCCTGACGTTGCAGACCCAGATACGTAAGTACCTGACCTACTTTACCATTGCGTTTTTCCCCTTGGGCATTAACAACCGTCACTTGCTGACCTGTCTTTACTTTGCCGCGCGCAATACGACCCACCCCGATTACACCCACATACGAGTTGTAATCCAGCTGTGAAATTTGCATCTGAAACGGACCTTCAGGGTCAGTATCCGGAGCGTCAACCTGATCGACAATAGTCTGGAACAACGGCGTCATATCTGTACCGATGGTGTCTGAGTCCATTGCCGCCCAGCCGTTTAATGCAGATGCATAAACAATCTGGAAATCAAGCTGTTCATCAGTAGCACCAAGGTTATCAAACAGGTCGAAAACCTGATCGATTACCCAGTCAGGACGAGCCCCTGGCTTATCTATTTTATTAATAACGACTATAGGCTTCAGACCCTGCGCAAACGCTTTTTGTGTTACAAAGCGAGTTTGCGGCATCGGACCTTCCTGAGCATCGACCAGCAGAAGTACTGAGTCGGCCATAGACATGACTCGCTCTACCTCCCCGCCAAAGTCGGCGTGTCCAGGAGTATCAACAATATTGATGTGATAATCTTGCCAGTTGATAGCCGTGTTTTTGGCCAATATTGTGATACCGCGTTCTTTCTCGATATCGTTAGAGTCCATGATGCGCTCTTCAGCCTCACCACGGCTTTCCAGCGTACCAGACTGCTGGAGCAGTTTATCAACCAAGGTTGTTTTGCCGTGGTCAACGTGCGCGATGATCGCAATGTTTCTTAACTTCGAAATATCGTACGTGTTCATTAGGTTTTTGCCTGTATAGCTGCCCGAGCTGAGGTTAGTGCTCGGCTAAAGAGTTGAAAATTCTTGCAGAGGTAAAAAATGTGCGCGGATTGTACAGAAAATTTACTCTAATTGCGCTTCTTTTTTTACGATCTTTGCATATCTCTCACAATATGCAACTAAAGTTAAAAAATCTTGCTCATCCTAATGTGCTGATTATTTCAGCCAACGTGGAATATGCTAATACTTTTCATGCACTTATGGTTAGCAGTAATGCACCAACAGTGACCATTGCACCAATTTAGGACGCTCTTGCCCTAATATGGTGCAATCCAATTCTGTGGTGTTAGCGTAAATTGCTTGTATCCCGTGTTATTCGCGCCCGCGGTTTTTGGCATGAATATCGCTAGTCATTTTATAATGCAGACAGGGTATCGTTCACTACCCTGCAATTTTATATCAATACCTGGAGGAAACGATGTCAATAGAAAAGGCATTAGAGCTGATTAAAGAGAGTGAAGCTAAATTTGTCGATATGCGCTTCACCGATACCAAGGGTAAGGAGCAACACGTTTCTATCCCGGCAGCTCTGGTAGATGAAGAGTTTTTTGAAGAAGGTAAGATGTTCGACGGCTCTTCTATTGCTGGTTGGAAGGGAATCAACGAATCTGACATGGTGCTGATGCCTGATGCTGACTCTGTCGTTCTAGACCCTTTCGCTGAAGAAACGCAAATCAATGTTCGTTGTAACATTGTAGAGCCTATGACAATGGAAGGCTACGAGCGTGACCCTCGTTCGGTTGCTTATCGTGCTGAAGAATACCTGAAGTCTACCGGTATCGGAGATACCGCGTTCTTTGGTCCTGAACCCGAGTTTTTCCTGTTTGATGATGTTCGTTTTCATACCGACATTTCTGGTTCTTTTTTCAAAATTGACTCATCAGAAGCTAAATGGAACTCAGGCTCAGAATTTGAAGGTGGCAACATGGGTCACCGCCCAGATGTTAAAGGCGGTTACTTCCCGGTTCCACCCGTGGATTCAAGCCATGACACACGCGCAGCGATGTGCCTGGTTATGGAAGAAATGGGCTTGAGAATTGAAGCTCATCACCATGAAGTAGCAACAGCAGGACAAAACGAAATTGCCTGTGAGTTTAACACCCTGGTGAAAAAAGCTGATGAGATACAGATTTATAAATACGTGGTGCAAAATGTAGCTCATGCGTATGGCCAAACAGCTACCTTTATGCCTAAGCCGTTGGTGGGTGACAATGGTTCAGGTATGCATGTTCACATGTCAATTGCCAAAGATGGTAAAAATGTGTTTGCGGGTGACAAATACGCGGGTTTATCTGAAGAAGCGTTGTATTATATTGGTGGTATCATTAAGCACGCTCGCGCGCTTAATGCTTTCACTAATGCGTCTACAAACTCTTACAAGCGTCTGGTTCCAGGATTCGAAGCGCCGGTAATGCTGGCTTACTCAGCCCGTAACCGTTCAGCTTCTATACGTATTCCTTATGTGACCAGTGATAAAGCACGTCGTATCGAAGTTCGCTTCCCTGACCCTACGGCAAACCCATATCTGGCATTTTCAGCCTTACTGATGGCTGGCCTTGATGGTATCAAAAATAAGATTCATCCTGGTGATGCTATGGACAAAGATTTGTACGATCTGCCAGCCGAAGAAGCGAAAGATATTCCAACCGTTGCTACGTCTTTAGAAATGGCGTTAGAAGCATTGGATAGCGATCGTGAATTCTTAAAAGCGGGCGGCGTGATGACTGACGACATGATTGATGCATACATCGATCTTAAAGCTGAGGATGTCACAAAGTTACGTATGTCTACTCATCCGGTTGAATTTGATATGTACTACAGCCTGTAATTGGATTTAAAAACGTTTAACAAAAACCCGCATTTATGCGGGTTTTTTTATTGCATATAAATTGTGCAAAAATTTGCATGAATGTAGTTATGTTCATACTATCAATGTTAAGTATTCATAGAGTTTTTTGGGCGGTTGCATGTTAGTTCGTACCTTAGTATTTATCGTTGTAAGCTGTACTGTTTTACCTGTTAACGCACAAGTTTATAAAATAAAAAAAGATGACGGGACCGTAGTATTTACTGATACCCCTGAAAAATCTGATAGCCAGACATTTGAATTCGATAGCAAAACCAATAATATCGCGGTGAAAATTCCAGGTGCTAAACCGGCCTCCTCAACCTCTGCGGTAAAAAAACAAAAGCAGATTCGTTACACCTTAAACATCTTAAGCCCCGAACCCGAAGCAACCATTCGCAGTAATCAGGGCAATGTGACTATTATGGTGGCAGCATCGCCCCAACCCACAGGGCGTTTTCAACTCATTCTTGATGGTGCTCCGGTACAGCAAAACACAAGTGGCGCCTTTACTTTGTCAGAGGTTAACAGAGGCACGCACACCTTTAAAATCAAGCTGTTAGACAATAAAGGCAAGACTCTTGCAACCTCTAAACAGCAGACCTTTTTTATGCATCAGGCCACGGCGCTTATCAATAATAAAAATCAATAAGTTATTGATTTGGCTAAGAACAGTCGTACCAGGTAGCGTAGGGGTTTAGAATAGAAAACATATAAGCCGATAATGAATCAGGCTACAATGCACCAATATTGTGCAAGAGGCATTCGCTCTTCATGTTAGATTATCAGCCCGCTCCGGCTAAGCTATTAAACAACCTCAATACTGTTGTTCTTATCACTAACAAAGAACTCCAGATTATTTATGTTAACCAAGCGGCAGAAGCGTTGTTCGCCACAGGGGTGAAGCAGCTTCAGGGTCATCTTTTAACTGATTTTTTTGTTCCAGGCATTCTACAGGATCAGCGGCTTCGGGCGGCGAGACGTCGTGGTGAAGATTTTACCGAAAACGAAATAAGTCTTATTTTTCGAGACAATCGCACTGCCCTGATCGATTTAACAGTAACAAATATGCAAAATCAGAATGATCGCCAAATAGTGTTTGAAGCCAGAGTGGTTGACCAACAAAAGCGTATTTCCCGCGAAAATCAGCAAAATGCTCAGCATTACGCGGCCCGAGAGCTGGTGCGCGGGTTGGCTCATGAGATCAAAAATCCTTTAGGGGGCATTCGGGGCGCGGCGCAGTTGTTGGCTAAACGGCTACAAAAGCCTGATGATCTGGAATTTACGCAAATGATTGTAGAGCAGTCAGACCGGTTAAGAAACCTGGTCGATCGTCTGCTTGGTCCCAACACCCTGCCGCGTCGTCAGTGGTGTAACGTTCATCAGACCCTTGAACGGGTTCGTAGTCTGGTGACCGTTGACCCAGAAAATTCGGTGACGTTAATTCGTGATTATGATCCTAGTATTCCTGAGGTTTATATCGACCCTGACATGATTCAACAGGCCTTACTCAATATCGTCAGAAACAGCGTGCAGGCGTTGGGGCAGGCCCGCAGCACAAACCCCACAATTGTTATTATAAGCCGGGTAGAACGACAGATGACCATCCACGGAAAACGTCATCCGTTAGTTGCGCAGCTAAGTGTTCGTGACAACGGACCGGGCATTCCTTCTGAAATTCGCGATACCCTGTTTTACCCCATGGTAAGTACTAAAACGGGGGGAAGTGGTCTGGGATTATCGATAGCTCAAACATTAATTGACCACCATTCAGGGCGTATTGATATTGACAGCTCGCCGGGTCACACCGAAGTTAAGATGTACCTTCCTATCGAACGTAAGGAACCTTTGTAAATGAACAATGAGTCAGTATGGATTGTAGATGATGACAGTTCTATTCGATGGGTATTGCAAAAAGCGTTACAAGCCGCCCAGATAAGCTGTTTAACGTTCGATAACCCTCAGGATGTGTTGCGCCAGTTGCAAAGCGGTGAGCGCCCCCAAACGGTTATTTCTGATGTTCGTATGCCACAAATGGATGGCATGACGTTGCTCCAGGAAATTCATCGCTTTGAACAGGATATGCCGGTTATTATAATGACTGCGCACTCAGACCTGGATAGTGCTGTTGGTGCCTATCAAAGTGGCGCTTTTGAGTATCTGCCAAAGCCATTTGATATTGATGAAGCCATCACCTTAACCCAGCGGGCGCTGGCACATCGCCGCGAACAAACATTACAGCGCCCCTCTACCGATGAGCAGGCGTTGCCGCAGATTGTTGGCGAAGCGCCGGCTATGCAAGAAGTGTTTCGGGCTATTGGGCGCTTATCTCACTCTTCGATAAACGTACTTATCAACGGGCAGTCAGGTACAGGTAAAGAGCTGGTTGCGCATGCTTTGCATCAACATAGCCCCCGTAGCGCAAATCCTTTTATTGCGTTGAATGTGGCTGCTATTGCCGCTGATCTTGTAGAGTCCGAATTGTTTGGTCATGAAAAAGGCGCCTTTACCGGAGCCCAAAGCACCCGCCACGGCCGTTTTGAACAGGCACACACCGGTACTTTGTTTCTTGATGAAATTGGCGATATGCCAATAGCGGTACAGACCCGCTTATTACGGGTGTTGGCCGAGGGGCAATTTTATCGGGTTGGCGGCCACCAGCCGGTTAATGTTGATGTGCGCATTATTGCCGCGACCCATCAAAATCTGGAGCAGCGCGTACGTGAAGGACAATTTCGGGAAGACTTGTTTCATCGTTTAAATGTTATTCGCATTCATATACCGTCACTGACAGAGCGCCGTGAAGACATTCCACTTTTGGCATCGCGTTTTTTACGACAAGCTGCGTTAGAGCTAAAAGTAGAACCAAAAACATTAAGCAAAGAAGCGCAAACCAATATGATGCAACTAAGCTGGCCTGGAAACGTACGGCAACTTGAAAATGTGTGTCGTTGGCTGACGGTAATGGCCAGTGGTCAGGAAATTTTTTCTGCTGATTTGCCGCAGGAACTTTATACCGAAGATACCACTGACTCCACCGCGCTTTCATCGTCTTGCTGGCCCGATGTACTTGCAAAATGGGCAGATGAACAATTGAGTTCGGGGAAAACCAATATATTGGTAGACGCCTCCCATACCTTCGAAAAGATACTTTTACAACGAGCTTTAAAGCATTCTCATGGGCATAAACAAGACGCTGCCAGACTCCTAGGCTGGGGCCGCAATACACTTACCCGTAAGCTCAAAGAGTTAAACACCAGCGAGTGATTTGGTGGGGGTAGTGCCCTGCCCTTTCTCTTTAATATCAAACCTGACAAGCTTCTTTCCTGCGTGTTGATAACCGTTTGCTCTGCGATGGTTCTATATCCTTTCAACTAAACGATTTAAGTGTTTATACACCTGTCAACTAACACCGCTTTCAAATCCTTCTACAGCTGTAACTTAATTGTTTAAGTTTTTGTCGTTTTTTGCTTGAGCCTGAGAGAATAAGCCGGTATTGTTAACGCGATGTAACATCAAAGTTGCACGCACACACATTTGAGAAGGCATATAGAATGAAAACATCCAAACTGTTCAAACCTGCACTGCTTTCATTTGCAGTCAGTTCGGCATTATACGCTGGCCAGATTATGGCTCAGGAAGACCCAATATTGACTTCGGATAGTGCTGAAGACGTTGAGGTTATTTCTGTAAAAGGGATCCGCGGTTCACTGATACGGGCTCAGGCAGTGAAGATGGACAACTCGTCTATTGTAGAGGCAATATCTGCAGAAGACATAGGTAAATTACCCGACTCATCTATAGCCGAATCTTTGGCTCGTCTTCCCGGTATGGCCGGTGAGCGGGTAGGCGGCAGAACCTCAGGTGTGTCTGTACGTGGCTTTAAAGAAGATTTTACCGGCACCTCATTAAACGGACGCGAACTTATTGGTATTGGCGACAACCGAGGGGTTGAATACGACCTTTACCCCGCCGAAATAATGACCGGGGCAACTATTTATAAAACTACCGATGCGTCACTGCTGGTCCAGGGCATTGGTGGAACGGTCGACTTACAAACCGTGCGTCCCCTCGTGGCCCAGGAAACACTGACACTTACCGGTGTATTTGAACAGGGTGGAAACGAGTCTGACAATCCCGAATTTGATAACGACGGACATCGCTATGCTCTGTCTTTTGTAGAAAAGTTTGCCGACGATAAAATTGGTCTGGCATTGGCTATCGCGTCAACCGAGTCTCCCCGAAACGAACGTAAATATGGGGTTTGGGGCTATGGCGAAAATAACGGCGCGCTTATCCCTTCAGGGCTTGACACTCAGGCTATCAGCCGTGTGTTAGAGCGCGATACTATATCAGCTATTTTTCAGTGGCGACCCAATGAAAATCTGGATGTCGTTGTCGATGTGCTGGATATAGAATATTCAGACTCAGGGGTTATTCGTGGTTTTATCGAACCGTTTGAACTGGATGCCGAAAGCTTATCAGGCTCTGGCGCAAATTCTACCGGAACCCAGGTTAATGCAAACCCGGTATTGCGTACTGACCCTGCGCAAAAAGACGGTGAACTATCAATCTATGGCCTGAACCTGACCTACCATGTCAACGACAGTTGGTCAGTAGAGCTTGACGTTGCCGATAGCCAGTCGAATAAACGTGACCTGCGGGGTGAATCTTACGCGGGTCTGGCGCGAAACGGTGCGGCCATTGCCGATGCTGATCAACGTACCCGTAATTTCACTATGAGCCCTGACGGTATCATGTTTACCGACAGTAGCGGTTTGGGTGCATTTTCAGACCCTTCATTATTACAATTAGCAGGCCCCCAACCCTGGGGTGGCGGCATGGCCAGCCTGGCTGACCAGTTCGAGACCGATGTTCAGCGCGCTGATGGCGAAACCTACAACTACATCAATGCACAGGATGGCTTTCTTAATTTCGCCGACTTTGAAGAAGAGCTGACCACCATGCGTTTGGAAACCTTTGGTTTTGTTGAATGGGGCATGGTAACGAAAGTCAATGTTGGTGTGGCGTATACCGATCGTTTCAAGAGCAAAAATAACAAGGGATTCTTCGCCACCGCGTCATCCTATCCTAATTCAACTGCTATTCCGTCTGACTATCTTTATGATGGACTAACCGACTTAACCTGGGCAGGTTTAGGTCAGGTTGTAGCTTATGATGGTTTCGCACCCTATAACGATGGCGAGTACACACTCAACGATGCGGGTTTGTTAGAGCCTGATCGCTTGGGCGATACGTACGAAATTAATGAAGAAGTAACCACCGTATTTGCCAAATTCGATTTTCAAACAGACATTGCAGACTATTTTGTGACCGGTAACATTGGCGCTCAATATGTGCAAACTGATCAAAGCTCTTCAGGTTTCATCGGTATTGTAGGTTCTAATTTTAAAGTGTGTGATGCTGATGGCAACGGTGAAATAGATGCAGATTGTTTCGTCGATATCGCTGATGACTACTCTCACTTTTTACCCAGTTTTAACCTGAGCGTAGAATTGGCTGAAAATCGTTACATGCGCTTTGCGGCATCAAAAACCATCAGCCGTGCTCGTATTGACCAGATGAAAGCGTCGGGTTTTGTAAAGTTTGACCAGAATATCAACCAAATTGCTATCCCCAATACTGCCGAGGCAGTCGACGAATATGGCTCTCCCTGGTCAAAGTTTCAGGGCAACCCGCGGTTGAGACCGTTAGAAGCCAACAACTACGATCTGTCGTTTGAAAACTACTTTGAACAGGAAGGATACGTTTCGGTAGCGCTGTTTTACAAAGACCTGGTCAACTGGACCCGCGACGGTAATGAAACGATTGATTTTACCAACGACCCGACCAATGATGGCGCTAACTATTTTATCCCAGGCTTTCATGATCGTACCGTTGGCGCTGATGGCCTGGTAGGTCCAGATGGCACTGAATACGCTCCGGGTACTTATTTAACCCCACCTGATCTTGGCACGTTTTCATTCTTTGAAGATGGCCTGACCGGTTCGGTTAAAGGCGCTGAGTTAACCGCGCAAATACCGTTGAGTATGGTTTCTGATATGCTCGAAGGCTTTGGTTTGGCTGGCTCTGCTACCTTTATTGATGCTGAGCTTGAAGATGGCAAACCTATTCCCGGCCAGTCTGATCGTGTTTATTCGATGACCGCTTACTATGAAATGGGTGGACTGGAACTTAGGGTGGCAGCCACTGACCGCGCTGAGTACTTTACCTACCAACGTGGTGGTTCTAACAAAATTGAAGAAGCAACCCGTAGCGGCATTACCCAGGTAGATGCGCAAATCAGCTACGACTTCCAGGACTCAGGCATTCAATATCTTGAGGGGCTGCGTGTGTCGTTACAAGGCACCAACCTAACTGATGAAGAAGAAGAGACTCGTGACGAAAGCGGCTTAGTCACATTGCGCCGCGAGTTTGGTCCATCTTACCTGCTTAACTTCAACTACTCGTTTTATTAATCCTCGCTCGTAATCCCGCCAGACAAGATTAACAGTCTGGCGGGAATCTTTGATTTTGCTTTGCTTTTTGCGCATTTTTATCTACAGTCAGGCGCTAAGCAATTTGTTGTACAAACCAAGGAATCTGCATGACTAGCCCCATTCGTAAAGTCGTTATCGCCGGCGGCGGTACCGCTGGATGGATGAGTGCAGCATTACTAAAAAAAGTGCTGCCCCATTTAGAAATAGAACTGGTCGAATCGCCTGATATTGGCACCATCGGTGTAGGTGAAGCCACCATTCCCCCCATCCAAACCTTTAATCAGTTTTTAGGTGTGGACGAAAACGCTTTTTTACGCGAAACCAATGGCACCATTAAGCTGGCTATTTCATTTGAAAACTGGCGGGTACCAGGTGAAAGCTACCTTCATACCTTCGGCGCCCCGGGTGCAACCCTAGGGTTTTGCGGATTTCAACATTTTTGGCTACGGGCTAAACAAGCCGGTCTAAAACAGTCGCTATGGGATTTTGATTTAAACTACTTAAGTTGCAAAGCCGGAAAATTTAATAAAATTCAGACCGAAAATCAGGTTTATTCGATGGGTTATGCCTACCATTTTGATTCTTCGCTCTATGGGCAGTTTTTGCGACGTTTAGCCGAGCAAGCCGGGGTTAAGCGGACCGAAGGCACCATTGACCATGTAGCACAAAATACGCAGACGGGTTTTGTGGAAGCCTTGCAGCTTAAAAATGGCAAACAGCTTAAAGGTGACATGTTTATTGACTGTACCGGAATGCAGGGGTTGTTATTACAAAAAGCGCTCGGCGTAAATTATGAAGACTGGTCGCATTGGCTGTGCGCTGACAGTGCTCTTGCGGTACCTTCAAAGCGCCATGAACACACGCTGCCCTATACCCGCAGTATAGCTCATAAAGTGGGGTGGCAATGGCGCATTCCGCTGACCAATCGCAATGGTAATGGTCTGGTGTATTCATCACAGTATTTAACTGAAAACGACGCTCACGATACGTTGATGAGCAATTTAGATACCGAGGCATTAGATGCCCCCCGCACCATTCGTTTTAAAACCGGGCGCACTGAACAGCAATGGGCAAAAAATGTTGTGGGTATTGGTCTTTCCAGTGGTTTTTTAGAGCCGTTGGAGTCGACCAGCATTCACTTGATTCAGTCAGGCCTTGTTCGTCTGCTGAAGCTGTTTCCTAAAGATGAGATTCTTGCTTCGTCGCAGGCGCTTTACAATCGCGATTCAAAAGAAGAATTTGAAACGATTCGCGACTTCATTATTTTACATTATTATCAGAATGAAAGAACCGATTCAGACTTTTGGCAGGATATGCGGCGTATTGCCCTACCTGATCGGTTACAACAAAAAATTGCCGCATTCAAAGACTCCGCTACCATCTTTAACGAAAACAGTGATATTTTTCGCGATGCGTCGTGGGTGCAGGTAATGATGGGCCAGGGTATTATCCCGAAAAGCTATCATCCCAGTGCAGGCGCATATTCTGACGAAGCTATTTTGTCATTGATGCAGAAAATTTATCAGGCAAAACAACAACCCTTAGGGCAGATGCTAAGTCACGATGAATTTTTAACCCGCTTTACGGCCGCTAAATGAATTCAGAACATCGTATCATTATTGCCGGAGGCGGCACAGCAGGCTGGATGACTGCAGCCTTGACGGCCCACCGTTTCAAACATTTCCCTGTCTCTATCACATTAGTTGAATCATCTCAGATTGCCACCATTGGCGTGGGCGAAGGTTCAACTCCCAGCCTTAAACAATTTTTCACCGAGCTGGGGATTAGCGATGAGACATGGATGCCAGAGTGCAGCGCAACTTACAAAGTGGGGATTCAGTTTTGTGACTGGAGCCCGGCCTCGGGTGTACCACAATACCGGCACCCGTTTATCTCGCAGCTCGATACTTTTTCGCAGCGACCCTTTGAGGTAAATTGCCAGACCCGGCGTCTGGGACTGGATGTTACCACCCTCCCCGATAAGTTTTTATTCAACGGTTATCTGGCCAAAGCACAGTGTCTTCCGGTTACGCCACCAAATTTTCCGTTTCGAATGGAATATGGCTATCACTTTGATTCGGCGCGGTTGGGACAATTTTTAAAAAAGCACGCGCAGAGTTTAGGCGTTCAACATGTTGATGCCAAAATTGCAGGGGTGGACACCCACCCTGATGGCAGTCTCAGCTCCCTTATCGATACCAACTCAAATCACTACAACGGCGATCTATTTATTGACTGCACCGGCTTTCGTTCGCTGTTGTTGCAACAAACTCTGAATGTGCCTTTTACCTCGTTTGCCGACAACCTTTTTAACAACAAAGCTATGGTACTGGCGACCGAGCCCACTTCGCCACTGCCGGTGGAAACCAAAGCTACGGCATTAAGCAATGGCTGGGCCTGGCAAATTCCATTACAAACCCGTACTGGCAACGGTTATGTGTACAGCGATGCCTATCAAAGCCAAGACTCTGCTGAACAAGAGTTTCGTCGCTATCTGGGTGTAAGCGATGCAGCGCAGATTGAGCATTTATCAATGCAGGTAGGTCAGGTTGAGCAGCACTGGGTTAAAAACTGTGTGGCGCTAGGACTATCGCAAGGTTTTATTGAGCCTTTGGAAGCCACTGCTCTGCATCTGGTGTATCAATCGGCAAGGCTGCTTTGCGAGCAATACCAAAAAAGTGGGTTTAACGCGCAGCAAAGCGGTACCTATAATCAGCAAGTGAGTACGCAGTTTGATAATGTGCGCGACTACATTGTGGCTCACTACAAGCTCAATACCCGTAATGATACCGCTTACTGGCAGCACAATCGCAATAACGGTAAGTTGTCTGATTCGTTGATGCAAATTCTCGACACCTGGTATCGTGGTGAAGACCTTGCGGCGCATTTAACTAAAAAAGCGCATCTTACTCATTTTAATAGCATTTCATGGCATTGCCTGCTAGCAGGATATGGAACTTTTCCAGCGTTAGCAACGCAACAGCCCGGTCAGGGTGACTTATTTAAGGAGCATCAGTTGCAACAGTTTTTTGAAGGATGCCTACTTAACTTTAAAGCCTGAGGGGACGATTGAATTAGCAGACGCAAACAGCGTAGTCGTACAGCTGTTTTAATCCATTAAAAGTTAATACGCCGCTCCGGTTCATTAAATACCGGGTTTTGGGTGTTTGGGACCAGCGCCAGGCTATCAAGCGCAGCGGCAGCGTAAAATAAGTCGAGCTCAGCCTGCCGCTGGTCAACATGCGCACTGATGGCCTCCATTTGTGCTTTGATAAGTTTGGTCTGGCGGGCATTTAATACAAACATATCAGTATCGCCTGAGTTAAACCGGGCTAGCTGAGCTCGTTGCAAACGCTCAGCCAGGGTTTGAGCCTGTTGGCGAAGCGCCAGTGCTTGCTGGCTTTGTTTCCATCGGGCCACCGCCGCTTCGAACTGCTGTTCAAGTTTTTGATTGAGATCGGCTATTTTAAGTTGGTTCTGGCGAACTTTAGCCTGTGCTTTATGTTGTTCGGCCTGATTTTTGCGATTACCAATAGGGTAAGAAAAATCCAGCCCGACTTTAGTTTCTGTGCCTTGCAGGGTTTTATTGCCTTGCCCGATATCGCGTCCAACCGAGGCTTTAACATCCAGCACGGGCAACAGATTGTTTTTTGCCAGTTGCAACTGAGCCTGACTGTTTTGCAGTGATAAGCCCATCTGTAGCTGTAATGGGTGCGTGGCCAGGCTTTGTTTTAATAAGCGCAAGCGGGTATCGTTGACCGAAAATGGCCATTGCTGACGAGTGGTACCCGGGATAGCCAACGGCGCGGGTTCACTAATAAAATACTGAAGTTTTGCGACTGCTACGGCCTGAGCTTGTTCGGTATCGGTTTGCAATAACGACACTTCCAACGTGCTGCTGGTAAAATCATCCAGGTCCATTTGCGCCGCATCCCCTTGCTCTACCCGTTGTTGCAGCGCGCGACCGCTGTTTCGCAAGGTGGTGCTCATGGCCTCAAGGGCCTGACGTTTTAGCGAGCTTTCGTACCATTTTAGATAAGTGCTGGCGGCGAGGTAAAGCTGATCGTTTAACAGTCCCTGATACTGCGCCTGCCACAGCTGAATATCTAATGCTGCGGTTTGCAGATTGGTACGTCGCTCATCGGTTTCGCGTCCGCGTAATAACGACAATGCAATGCCGACACTGGCCTCACCGCCGGATAAGGTATCATAAAAGCCTTCGTACACCGGAAACCGTCCATCGGCCAGCTGATATCGGGCAAACACCTCTGCGCCCATCCCCGCCAGCGGCTTTGTGACCTGCGAGGTCAGTACATGACCATCGTAATAACCCGATACCCGGCCTGACAATTTCTGACTAAAATAGGGATCAAAGGCCGCTTCTGCTTTACGTTTTTCAGCGCGCTGCATGACCCCTTGCTCAAGCATAGCACGGGTTTTCGGATGACTGTCGACCACCTGTTGCAAAATATCCAGAAGCTGCAAGTCTTTTGCCTGAAGCGGGGCGCTCAATATCAATAGAGCGCCCCAGACTACTAACCATTTATTCATTAGTGGCTTCCTGCACCCGCAGCTCACTGGCAGGTTGTGGGGGGAAGTTATTCAGCTGTCGCCACATTTCATAGCCTAAGCGAACCTCTTCCAGAAGCACCCAGGCTCGGACCTTACTGCCAAACCGTATCACCCGTTCATCAGGCCAGGCGGTTTCAGACTCATCCGGTGTAATCCATACGTTAAAGCGACCCCGGGCATCAGCAATGGGCTCGACATAAATAACTTCGCCGGCAAAGGTACCAATAGAAGCTTCAGGCCAGCCACTAAACTGAAACACCGGCCAGCCCTCAAATTGCAGCCGCGCGGGAGCCCCTGCCTTAATTAACGGTGCGTCCATGCCATTAACCGAAATGCGCACTGTACGATCAACCCCGGTGGGAATAAACTGACCCAGCATATCTCCGGCTTTGACAAATGTTGAAGGTCCGCCTGAGAACAGCCTGACTACAATTCCATCGGCCGGTGCTACCTTGGTTTGGGTTCGCTGGCGCGACAACGACATACTGGCCGAGTTGATATCTGACTGACTTTTGGCAATTTTAGCATTCAAAGTCTGAAGTTTAATTTGCGCAGCTTCCACGGTTTTGGCCGACACCACCCCATCACGTAACAAAGCCTGTTGGCGCCGTAGGTTATTTTGTGCATTTTCCATGGCACTGATGTTGGCTTGATGTGCGGCTTTGGCCGCGTCAAGCTGGCCTTGAAGTTTTTCTACCAGCTGTGCGTCTACATCCACTAACGTCACAATGGGATCGCCTTTTTTAACGGCACTGCCTTCCTGCACATGCCACTGGTGAATTTGCCCGGAGACCAGTGCTGAAATTGCCTGAGTACGCTGAGACGGGTTCAAAGAATCGACGCTTCCCCGACCCATCGCGGTTTGGGTCCAGGGCGTGAACCACAACAACAGCCCTGTTACTACAATGCACACCCCCACCAGCCAGCAAATTATTTTGTAGATTTTGGGCAGACCAATCGTATCGGCGACCGGAATTTTGTGCAGGTATCGTTGCTGGTTATTTTGCATTATCGTAACCCTGCTGATTGATTTCAGTTATCACGGCTTCATCCGCAAGCATTAACGATGTATCAAAGAATTTATCTTCCGCAGCGTTGGTAAAATACAAAACCGTGGCGCTTAGTTTTTCGATACAGGCTAATAAGGTCTCTCTGGTACCGTGTGAAATAGTATCAAAATGCTGGTTTATGATGATGATAGGTGCATCGGATAAAATAGCTGCGGCTAACTTTAGTAATAAAAACTCCAGTGGCTGCAAGGGGTTTCCTACAACGGATAAACGGGTATCAAGCCCCTGCGGTAACGCGCTGATCACCGACATCAGATTTACGGTGGTCAGGGCCTGATGAATTTGTGCTAACCCGGCGTTAGCCGCTGCCATCTGTAAATACTGTTTTATCGTACATTCTACAATCAGCGCGCGATCGACCACTGCCACTGCCTGCCGCAACTCTAATGGATCGTAATCAAAGACGGATTGACCGCCTAACGTAACCAACCCCTGATGGGGTTGCTCATAGCGTTTAAGCAGCCCAATCAGCTGACGTTGTAGCCAGCCTTTGTCGTTATAGACATAGCATTTAGCGCCCGCAGGTATGGTCAGATTTAATTTACAGGTATGGTTTTTATGACATAGCGTCACCTGATCAAACACCAGCGCAGGTGCGTGAGGGATTCGCAGGTTTGATTGCTCGCTGGTTTCCTGGGGAATAGAAAGAGCGGAACCTAGTTTCTCGGCGGCGCCATACAATTCGTAATACAGTTTCAGATACATTGAAAATCGCGAAATACCGATAAATACTGCCGACATAATCAGTTCTGCGGCGACTAACTGCCCAATGGATAATTGTCCTAAAACCACCAAATAGCCACCCAGCCCCAGTAGCAATGCACTAGCAAGCGCATAAATCAGTAAAAACATGATTGATTGAATAAACGTATAGCGAAAATGTTGGCGGTGCGCCCCCAGATAATGTTCGATATGTTGACGGGTTTCCTGGGCCGCATGATCAAGATGTCGACTTGACTTAAAAAATTCGTGTGCCGCCGCAATATCAGTCAGCCACTTGGCAGTATCGTACTTTTGTTGAGACAACTTAATTGCCGTGGCCTTGGCTTTGGCGCCCCATATTTTCCAAACACCCGCCATGGCCAGTAAAATACAGACATTAAAGGCAAAAAAGGCCGGATGATAAAATGCCACTAGCGTAAACCCCACCAGCATCTGTAGCACCAGCGCAAAGCCATCAATCATCAGCGAGGGAATATTTTTTTGCAAAATCATGATGTCGAAGTATCGCTGCACAATAGTGGTATTGCGTCGACCTTCAAAAAAACTGTGCGGTGCAAACAGAGTTTTAAGACTTAACTCACTGGTAAGTCGGGCAAAAACCTTACGTTCATAGTATTCCATTACTCGCATTCGCAAGGCACTGAATGTCACCGATACCAGCAAGATGACAAACAATACTATCGCCAGAGTAACCACCGCCCGCACCGCAGCGGTATTGATGACGCTGTTTATCAAGGTTTGTACAGCCAGGGGCACTGCCAGGGTCAACAGGCTTATAGCCAGACCATACACCACCGCAGCCCCAAAAAACTTAGTATCCGGCTTTAATAAAGAGAACAACATTACGCGGGTTTGCGCTAAATTAAGCTGGGCGGCCATCAAAAACTACCATCATCGATTGAAACGGCATTCAGTCTAGCTGAGTCTTTGATAAGATAAAAGCTGATAAAAACTGAGTAAATCATCGAAAAAAACTTATGCTAAAACAACTCAATTACAAACATTTGCATTATTTTTATATCGTAGCACGCCATGGCAGTATTGCTGCAGCTGCGCGGCATCTGCATGTAACGGCGCAAACTGTCAGTGGCCAGTTATCAGTGTTTGAAGCACAGATTGGCACCACACTGTTTGACCGGGTTGGCAAGCGCTTGCACCTGAATCAAAAAGGTAAGCGGGTGTATCAATACGCAGAAAATATTTTTCAGCAGGGAGCGCAACTTTTAGAGACCTTACGCACCGACAACGCCGGAGTTTTCAGCGAGTTCGTGGTAGGCCTTACCGATGCTATTCCAAAGGTTCTGGCCTATGATTTCATGCATACAGTGATGCAGACACATTCTCAGGTACGTTTTGTTTTTAAAGAAGAAAGGTTCGACACGCTGATCAGCGAAATGGCCATTAACCATATCGATTTGGTGTTGGCCGATCGGGCAGTGGCACCAGATGCAGCGGTAAAACTAACCAGTCATGTATTAGGTAAATCGCCTGTCAGCTTTTTTGCACAACCCGAGCTTGCTCAGAGATTACGCCCAAATTTTCCTTACTCATTAAACGGTCAGCCTTTGCTGATGCCCGGCATACGCTCAGGCGTGGCTACCGGCCTTGCCAGCTGGCTTGAAAGCGAACAACTGACCCCGTTACCTGTCGCAGAATTTGACGACAGTGCTTTGTTAAAATTGTTTGGTTCACAGGGGTTTGGGGTGTTCTGCGCCCCCTTTTGTATTGCCGCTCACGTAGAGCAGCAATATCAGGTGGCACGAATTGGCGATGTTGATGAACTCACCGAACAATTTTATGCGTTGACCCGGCAAAATCAGGGTTCTGATGCTGTGGCCAGCGATATTATTGCCCAGGCCCGGGCTTTGTTATCCAAGGCTGCCGGTTAGCTGGCCTGTTTCGTCAGTAAGATGGTCATTGCATGATTGAAATGTCGCATCCATTCGGGACTAAACTGACCTTTGGCATTTCGGTTCATATGTATGACCGCTTCTTTTTTGCTCATTGGGGCCTGTTTGTTGTGCGCGCGCGAATGCGTCAGCGCATCGTAGGTATCTAGAATGGCCAACAACCGGGCACCCGCACAAATATCCTGCTCTTTAATTCCCAGCGGATAACCACTACCGTCGGGACGCTCGTGATGCTGCATCACGATTTTGCGCGCATGGTCCCACTGTTCAAGATGCTCTAATAAACGTGCACTTTTATACACATGGGAACGCATAAGATTGAACTCGTTGTCGGTATAAGAGTCGGTTTTATTCAAAATATGCAGCGGCATAAAGGCCATACCAAAATCGTGGACATAACACGCTACCGCTAACTGTTCTTCATCAATCGGTTTTGCTGCCAGATGGTTGATATACAGTGCCAGCTTGGCAATACGGTCACCGCGTCCACCCCAGTAATTAGATCTGTGCTCGATGGTTTTCATCATTTCACGAAAAAACAACATATCCATGTGTTGCTCTACGCTTAAATGTTTTGGGATACCGGTATTGGCCAAGGTGGCCGGTGGCGCGTCGGCGCCGTCTGACATATTATTTTTTTGTTGTAACGACAGTTCCAAATCTGGATTGAGCAACAAGACAGCATCAGTGAGCAGAGCTTCATGCCGGCTTTTATTGGAAGGCTGAACTTGTTCGATAGCCTCAACCAACTGACTATGCAAATGCTCATCATATTGAGCCGAGCCTGCGTTCATAACCTCAAGCACAAAGTTTTTTACCCGGTCCATAGTTAGCAGCACCAGATCGCTCATGGTACTGGTATAGTCCACTTCTCCTTTTCGCAAGAAATCGAGCAGGTCTTCTACATGTTGAAGCAAGGGGATCATAGGTCCAAAATTGACCAACCCTAAATCGCCTTTTATCGTATGAATAGAGCGAAACAGTGAACGCTGTAACTCGTTGTCAGTGGGCCGAAGCTCTAGTTCAATCAGGGTTTGCTCACTGGCCTCGTACAATTCGTTGATCTCTTCCATTAAATCAGTAAGGATGTCATCTTCTAGTTCTTCAGGCACAAAAGTCTGCATGATTAGATACCGCTTCAAAGTGTGTGTAGGGCTACACCGGATAAAGTCTTACAAGGCTATCGGTAATCTGCTACCGCTTCTTTAATTTTTTAGCGTAAAATCTGAAAACAAAACTGATCGGACATGTGAAACCATCACATTATTTTATACTGCCCCCGAAATTTAGCAAAAGGATCGTTAGTGCTCGCCTTAATCCGCATTCCTGTTTTACTTATTGGTTTTATTTTAATTAACCTTGTTGTTTTTGTTGTTTGTATATGTCGGCCGTTTCATCGTAACAACGTGCACTTTGCTGGTAACGCCTATGCTATGTTAGCGCCCGTTCTGGGGTTAAAAGTTATCGTCAGACCCTCGGCGGCTATTAAGGCCGACCAGGCCTATGTGTATATCGCCAACCATCAGAACACCTACGACATTATCACTATTTGCAAAGCGGCCTTACCCGGGGTAGTCACCGTAGGTAAAAAAAGCCTGAAATGGATCCCTATTTTTGGTCAGATTTATTGGTTATCTGGCAATATTATGATTGATCGCAAAAACAGTGGTCGTGCGCGTGATACGCTTACCCTGGCGGGTAAAAAAATTCAGCAGCGTCGTACCTCTGTGTGGGTATTTCCTGAGGGCACACGAAGTAATGGACGTGGTATATTGCCTTTTAAATCAGGAGCCTTTCGGCTGGCCAAGACCGTTAATGAACCCGTGGTGACGGTAACCGCCAGTAATCTGCACAATAAAGTACGCTGGAACCGCTGGAACAATGGAATTGTGTTGATAGAAATGAGCGCCCCCGAACCCCTTACCGATGAGAAAAACATAAAGCAGTGGACTGACCATTTTTATCGCCAAATGAAAGACAAAGCGGTTGAATTGGATCGACAAGTCGCTGAAATGGAAAAAAACCGATAAACTTAATTTAAGATATTTAAGCGGGTGATATATGAAACAAATTGACGAAAAAGCCGAATGGCATGAGTTTAACCAAGAAACCATTGATGCGTTGATCGAAGATGGCAGCGAAGCAGATGCCCAATATACTATCGAGCATCATTTGGCCAGTAACGATTTTGATAAGCTTGAAAAAGCCGCGGTTGATGCCTTCAAAGCCGGTTTTGAAGTAAGCGACGCAGAAGAGCTGATATTAGATGACGGCGGTATGATTTTTTGTTTTGATGCCGTAATTGAGCGAAAACTAGAACGGCCTGCGCTAGACAAAGACGTAGAAAATTTACTGGTGATAGCCGATAAACACGATGTCCATTATGACGGCTGGGGAACCTATTTTATGCCCCGCGACGATGAAGCAGACGATGAAAGCGACGGCTACGAATTAAACGACTGATTCTACCCAATCTGTCCGCTGTTTTGTTCAGCTTGTACAAACAAATCACCCGGTTAAGTGTTGATACAATTAAAAGTATAGGTCTGCCCGTAGGGTTAATATCTATCGGTTAAAGCATCCTGCGTTTCATTCTAATGGGGTGCTATACCGTAAGTTAAGCTTTCTTTCAGCCAGCGTTCATTTTCAGACACGCAAACTGTTCGGGTAATCATCAACACAACAAAGGCGCCGACTATGTGGACTACCCCATCTCGACTCACCATTTTTTTGCTGCTTTTCGGACTGAGCCAAACCGTCTGGGCAAAAAGTGAAGTAACGGTTACCGAAACCCAGTTTGAAAAGCCATTGGCTACATCATCTTCACCAGACAAACAGACAAAGCGCTCGGTCTCTGCGTTTGCTGGTAAGCCAAAAAGCCGCACCACTAATCATAGTGAACCAGACTTCTGGATTTTTGATAGCTGGAGCGAGCTCTACCGGGACAACGACTATGATAACTATTACTCAGCGTTACGCTTAAGTGTAGATGTAGACTCGGTGTATACACAGGCCCCGGTTTATCTTGTGGTCTACCTGGGCGATGAGGTTGAATATACGTCTGTACACGTCTCGTCAGTGTTTGATGTCTACGGCGACGATACCACTGATTATTTAACGATGGACATAGCCTTGGTTTCGGGTTTTCCACCCTACGATTACGACGTACTGGTAGAGGTTTATGATGCCCAAACCGATGAACTGGTTGTGTTTAGCGATGCTCAGGATGATGCTGATCTGAGTTTATTGAGTCTGGAAAGCGCCGACTATGACAGAGCGCATACCGACACTGTGGTGGTGGTAGAGGAACACGGTGGCAGTTTAGCCGGCTATGGTCTGCTTGCGATGTTTATAGCCGGGGTGTGGCGACGTGTTATGTACCGCCAACCGGCCCGCACATGAAAAATTATACATGGTAGAACCGATGATTAGGTGCCACAATTAGCTTTACTGGTATCACTTGAACACATTAACATTTATGAATAAAAGCGCAGTTTCAGCTCCGCGCCGACGCTTTTTAAAAGGGGCTGCAGCAGGGATTATTACCGCGGGCGTCGCCCCCTTTTCAATTGGTAAAGAAAAACCGCTGGTAAGAGTGCTGGGCACGCATGTCACGCTGCAGGATGACATTAAACAGCGCGCCATGGCTGATTTAGGCATTCGTTTGCAATTTGAACCTGGCGGTTCAGCTGCAATATTGCAAAAAGCGGCGATGAACCCCGGTAGCTTTGATTTGTACGAACAGTGGTCTAATAGCATCAACTTGCTATGGCGCGCTAAGGCTATTGCCCCCATCGATGTGCGCAGGTTGCATTACTGGGACGAAATAAACAGTTTAAGTAAAACCGGTAAAATTACGCCCCAAGCACGCTTAGGTGCCGGAGATGCGCCCCACCGCATACTGAATATACAAAGCGATAATACCTTAGGCGCCACGCCTACCGGTCAAATTAGCTTTTTACCCTATGTACACAACGTCGATTCATTCGGGTACAACAAAAGCGCTATCGCCCCTTCAATACTGCAAGAAAAAGAAAGCTGGGGTTGGTTACTCGATTCGCGGCTTTCAGGCCGGGTGGCCATTATAAATGATCCCACCATAGGCTTATTCGACTTAGCACTTGCCGCCCAGGCAAAAGGCTTTGTTGAATTTGCTGATATCGGTGCAATAACACGCCCCGAAATGGATGCCCTGTTCGAGGTTTTAATTGAATTAAAACAGTTACAGCATTTTACCGGTTTCTGGAATTCAGTGCCTGAGTCAGTGCAATTTATGCGCAACCGCCGGGTAATTATAGAAAGCATGTTCTCGCCCGCGGTTTCTGCACTTAATAGCCAGAATATTCCGGTACGTTTTGCGGCGCCTAAAGAGGGCTATCGGGGTTGGCATGGGGTGATGTGTTTGTCTGCCCGCACGGGCGGCCGGGTTAAAGACGCAGCCTATGAATATATGAATTGGTGGCTGTCAGGCTGGCCCGGCGCCTACATTGCCCGGCAAGGTTATTACATTTCTAATCCACAACGCTCTGCTGAATATTTATCTGAAGCCGAGTGGGATTACTGGTATAAAGGGCTACCTGCGGCTGAGCCGTTAAAGGGTCCGGATGGTCAGGTTACTGTTAAGCAAGGCGAGCAACGTACAGGCGGTAGCTATGAAAGCCGCTTTAGCAATGTTGCCGTATGGAATACGGTAATGCCTACCTATGAATATAGCCTGCAAAAGTGGTACGAGTTTATTACATCCTGATCAAAGGAGTGGCAGTTTTTTATGTTTTCATCTATTCGTACTCAGCTGGTGCTGGTACTGGTGGCATTAGTAGGCTTATTGCTGCTACAGGGTGTTATAGCCCGGTCTAATCAAACGGTATTAGCAAATGGCATAGAAGCCTCAGGCCAGGCGGTTATTGATGTAGGTTTGGTCGGCGCGCTGGAACGTGACGTACTGGACTTACAACGCAACGTACTCATCTTTAAAGAAACTGCCAGCCATTCGGCCGTTACCCGCTTTGAACGACTCATGCGCGCCATCAAGCAAAAACTCACCGAGCTTGAAGATTCTCGTTTATCTGGCCTGCCCGACTACCAAGCCGAAGATACACTTAACAGAATGCGTCAGCACCTAACAAGTTATCATATGAACTTTAAAGAGGTAGTAGAAGCCCGGGCTGAGCGCGACGAACTGTTAGCCCGGGGCTCTTTATTTGGTAGTTTTGAAATTAGCAGCAAAATAGCTGCCCAAGATAATTCGGCGATAGCCGGCGAATCAATGGCCCGATTGCAGTATTTTTTAAGCCGCGCAGAATCAGCAGCCCTGCAATACTTAATTGCCCCAGACAGCGATTACATTACCGCGTTTACCCTGGCGATAAACGGAGCTCGGCAAATAGCGAGCGGCCAGTCACCTCAAACTTCGTTACTGATTAATGAGCACCTGAATCAGATAGATGAGCGTTTCTTTCGTTTAACCCGATTGATTCAGGGCAACCTGTTTTTGGTTAATGTAGTTATGGCAGGCTCGGCTAATGAATTTTTGTATTTAAGTGGCGAACTGTCGACCCAGGTGAATCAGCAGTACAGCGATATTAAAGAGCATTCTCAGGAAGGCGCAGTGGCTGCCCAGCAAACGCTGAGATTGGTCTCACTGATTGCCATACTGCTTGCCCTGACGGCCACTGGCTTTACCGTGATGCGAATTTTACGACCGATACAACGTATTTCTGATGTGTTCAGAAAGTTAGCCGATGGCGGTAAAGTGTCTTCGGTACCAGGTTATGACCGACAAGATGAAATTGGCCAGTTAGCCAAATCTGCAAAAGTATTTAGCGATAAAAATTTGCAGACTCAGCAGTTACTAAAAAATGCCCAGGATTTGAATGCCCGCCAAGAGCTATTAAATGCAGAGTTAACCGACTCGAAGCATCGCGCCGAACAGGCAACCGCCTCCAAAAGTATTTTTCTGGCAAATATGAGTCACGAAATTCGCACCCCAATGAACGGCATTATTGGATTAATTGAGCTGGCCCAAAAGCAGCCGATGTCGACCATATTAAAGGGTTACCTGGAAAAAGCAGCGTATTCCAGCCAAATATTGATGAATGTTATAAACGATATCTTAGACTTTTCTAAAATTGAGGCGGGTAAATTAGAATTAGAAGAGATTGGTTTTTCCCTGCATTCAGTGTTTGACAACTTACTGGCGGTCATCGCCCTTCGCGCTCAGGAGAAAAACCTCAGTGTGCACCTGACGGTATCGCCCGATCTCCCCACCAGGATGATTGGCGATCCACTGCGGTTATCTCAAATCTTACTGAATTTATGTACCAACGCGGTGAAATTTACCGAACAGGGCAAAATTACCATTCACTTTGATGGCGAGTTAAACGCCAAAGGTAATGTTCTTTCACTGCATGTAGAGATAGAAGATTCAGGCATCGGGATGTCTGATGAACAACTGGCCAAAATCTTTAAACCGTTTACCCAGGCCGATGAAGCCACCAACCGTAAGTTTGGCGGCACGGGGTTAGGGTTAACTATCGTTAAGCAACTTACCGAATTAATGGGCGGCAAGCTAGCCGCCAGTGCCACGCTGGGGGCAGGTTCAACCTTTCATGTGACAATACCGCTACGTACCTTTAAAAATCAGCCTGGTATGCTGCGCCAATTGCCTGGTATGCCTTTCACCAGCCAGTATTATTCTGATCATCCTTTGTTAAACGAAGACTATCTGGAAATTCTACAGGTTGCCGCATTGCCGGCTCCGCTTGAAGCGCTAGAACAGGATATTGGTGCGCCAGAGTGTTTAGTTATTGATATCAATAATTTTAATACGTTCAAGACGATACTGCCCCGGTTAAATTCATTGGTCGCTCGCGATATTCAGGTAGGCTTAGTTGTGGATACTCAGCCTGGCCAGCTGGTCGAAAAAATAGCCAGGCAGTGGCCCTACCCGCTATTAGTGCATCCATTCACCCCCATGCAATTTTCTCAGTTTGTGCTGGCAATGGCCGGTGAGTCTGAAGCCATTTTACCTGATGCTAGCAGGCTGACTGAACAACCCGAAAAGTTTGAAGCTCATGCGCTGTTGGTTGAAGATAACAATATTAATCAATTGGTAACCGGTGAAATGCTGACGTCTTTGGGAATTAGTTTTGATATTGCCGAAGACGGTCAACAGGCGGTCACAAAAATCGCCAATTCCCCCCAATACGATCTGGTGTTGATGGATGTACAAATGCCGGTAATGGATGGTTATGAAGCCACCCAGACATTGCGCAGTAAAGGCTATACCGACTTGCTTATAATTGGTTTGTCGGCCAATGCAATGAAAGAAGATAAAGCCTTAGCTTTAAAAGCGGGAATGAACAATTATCTTACCAAGCCGATT
Source organism: Alteromonas lipotrueiana (assembly GCF_019249245.1). GTDB lineage: Bacteria > Pseudomonadota > Gammaproteobacteria > Enterobacterales > Alteromonadaceae > Alteromonas > Alteromonas lipotrueiana. The sequence goes on from NZ_JAESDK010000018.1 coordinate 58,204, forward strand.
AAACGTGATGCGTTGGCCGCAATGCTAAAACGGTATCTGAATGCAGTACCTGGTGGAAGCGCACCTTTGAACATCTCGCGTTAACCGCGGCTGTTGCGCTTTCGTCTTTTACAGTGTGAGTAGCTTTGCAGTGTAGAAGCACAATGTGGTAATTATTCAGATATCAGGGTGATAGGGTTTCGGCTAAAATCAGAACATTTGATGAGACCTCCTACGGTTTTTGCTGTCTTAATGGCGCTGGCCTTAAGTACACATGTCAGTGTGGATACCCTTTATTAACCTTGCTTTCACTGAGCATTTTTTTGGTGCTGATTTAATGTCTAAGTAATGGTTTGGCCTGCTGTAAGTATTTTCGCCTTTGTATTTTCGCCTTTGTATTTGGCCCGTTGGTACATCGACAAAGCACGTATGGGGTGGCATGTATTTACTGGCGCATGTGCCAGGTGAAAACCGGCCCTGATACCTACAAAAAACCCTGGCTTAGGCCAGGGTTTTTTATGTTGTCTGAACACAGCGTAAGATAGGTTACAGTGCGCTAATGGTCTCAAATTGCTCACGCAACTTTGCCAGTTGCTTTTGAGCTTCATCCAGTTTGCCGCGTTCTTTTTCAATTACCGCATCAGGTGCATTGCTAACAAACTTTTTGTTCGACAACTTACCTTCGGTTCGACTCAGATCTTTTTCGGCTTTTTCCATCGCACGTTTAATACGTGCCAGCTCTGCTTCTTTATCAATCAGGCCGGCCATAGGAATAAGAATTTCCATATCCTGTACCAATGCCGTCGCACTGGCGGGCGCGGTTTCTTTAGCTTCCAATACAGTAATGCTGTCAAGACGTGCCAACCGGTCGATAAACGGTCGGGCAATATTAAGACGGCGCGCATCGTCGTCGTTTACATTGCGTAACAACGCATCCAGGGGTTTGTTAGGTGAAATGTCCATCTCGCCACGAATATTACGGATACCCACAATAAACCGTTTTACCCACTCAATGTCGCTAAGTACCTGAGTATCTTGCAAGCTGCTATCCTGTTGTGGGAAAGGTTGCACCATAATACTTTGAGTTTCGCCATTTTCAGATTGCTTTACTGCGCTGAGCGGCGCCACTTTTTGCCAGATTTCTTCGGTAATAAATGGCATAAAGGGGTGTAATAAACGCAATGTGCTTTCTAAAATATTAATAAGCGTGTAGCGAGTACCGCGCTTTTGCGCTTCGCTACTGGTTTCACTGTTTAACACCGGCTTAGTTAGCTCTAAGTACCAGTCGCACAACTGATTCCAGGTAAATTCGTAGGCGGTTTGGGCGGCAATATCAAAGCGATAATCGGCCAGCGCATCTTCAAACTCTTTCAGCGTTTTCTGGAACTGAGCGCCTATCCAGCGGTCGGCCAGGCTAAGCTCCATTTCGCCTCCATCACGGCCAGTATCATGCTCTTCGGTGTTCATTAGCACAAAGCGTGATGCATTCCAGATTTTGTTACAAAAGTTGCGATAACCTTCAACCCGGTTCATATCAAAATTGATATCGCGGCTGGTAGACGCCATTGCCGCAAAGGTAAAGCGCAAGGCGTCAGTGCCGTAAGCCTGAATGCCGTTCGGAAATTGCTTACGGGTACGCTTAGCAATTTTTTCGGCCAATTGCGGTTGCATCATGCCCGACGTCCGCTTGTTCACTAATGCGTCAATATCAATGCCATCAATAAGGTCGATAGGATCAAGTACATTACCTTTAGACTTCGACATTTTATCGCCGCTTTCATCACGGATAAGCCCGGTAATATAAATGTCTTTAAACGGAATCTGACCGGTGAACTTTTTGGTCATCATGATCATTCTGGCAACCCAGAAGAAAATAATATCAAAGCCGGTAACTAACACCGAAGAAGGTAAAAAAGTCTCCAGTTCTTCGGTTTTTTCAGGCCAGCCCATTGTCGCAAACGGCCATAGCGCCGATGAAAACCAGGTGTCCAGAACGTCTTCATCCTGACGCAACTTCACCTCATCAGACAAGCTATGTTTGCTGCGTACCTCATCTTCGGTACGGCCAACGTAAATGTTGCCCTGGTCGTCATACCAGGCTGGGATCCGATGGCCCCACCACAACTGACGTGAGATACACCAGTCCTGGATATTGTGCATCCACTGATAGTAGGTTTTGTTCCAGTTTTCAGGTACAAACCGAATCTCACCCGACTCTACCGCTTCAATAGCCGGCTTAGCCAGAGATTCAACCGCCACATACCACTGGTCGGTTAAAAAGGGCTCAATAACCGCATTGGTACGATCGCCGCGTGGCACTTTAAGCTTATGATCCTCAACTTTGACCAGATGCCCGCTAGCATCCAGATCGCTGACAATCTGTTTACGCGCATCAAAGCGGTCAAGTCCCCGATAGGCTTCAGGGACTTCATCGTTAATTTTAGCATCAGCGGTCAGTACATTGATCATCGGCAAGTTGTGCCGCTTACCCATGTCATAGTCGTTAAAGTCGTGCGCAGGGGTTATTTTGACGCAGCCGGTACCAAACTCCGGGTCTACGTAATCATCAGCAATAACCGGAATTAACCGGCCGGTAATCGGCAATTTAATTTGTTTGCCAACCAAATGCTGATAACGCTCATCTTCAGGATGCACAGCCACCGCCGTGTCGCCCAGCATGGTTTCTGGGCGGGTGGTTGCTACCACCAGCTCTCCAGAGCCATCTTCCAGTGGGTAACGCATGTGCCACATGTGGCCATTTTCTTCTTCGTTCAGCACTTCCAGATCAGACACGGCGGTGTGCAGTACCGGATCCCAGTTTACCAAACGCTTACCGCGATAAATCAGGCCTTCGTCATGCAGTTTAACAAAGACTTCGGTAACCGCAGACGACAAGTTGTCGTCCATGGTGAACACTTCGCGATCCCAGTCGGGCGAGGTGCCTAACCGACGCATTTGCTGGGTAATGGTGCCCCCGCTTTGTTCTTTCCAGTCCCAGATTTTTTCGACAAATTTTTCGCGGCCTAAATCGTGACGGGTTTTATTTTGAGCATTTAGCTGACGTTCAACTACCATCTGCGTCGCAATACCGGCATGGTCGGTACCCACCTGCCACAATGTGTTATCGCCCTTCATGCGATGATAGCGGGTTAACGCATCCATAATAGTTTGTTGAAAACCATGACCCATGTGCAGACTGCCGGTCACATTAGGCGGTGGCAACAATATGCAATAGGGCTCTCCGTGGCCAGATGCTTTAAACATGCCGGAGGCTTCCCATTGCTTATAACACTGCTGCTCAATGGATTTCGGTTCGAAGGTTTTATCCATACTTACTCTCAATATTACGCTGACTTAAACTGCATCTGGCAGCCAGCCTGCTGAAATTGTTTATAACGAATTCGCGCCGCTTTTTTGGCTTCGTCAGCCATGGGCACAAAGTCTATGATTTGCTGAAATTGCCCCATCGACTGAGGCACAGTTTCACTAAGATTTACCAACACATGACGGCGACTTAGCTGCTCGGGTAGCCAGCACAACTCAACCGGTGTACCTGCAGGCGGGCCTTCACCAGCCATATTATGAGGCACAAAGCGATCGGCGGGCAGTTGCCATAATAAGTCGTCCAGAATCTCTGCCTGAGTTTGACTGACACAGAGCACTACGCACCGCTGTTTGTTTGCAAAAGCGTTGGCAATAAGTTCGCAGGCCCTGACCGGACCTGCATCTTTATTATCTTGTAATTGATAAAAACTGACTTGGGGCATTACACCTTAGTCCTCGTGGCTAACACCGGCACGGTTCATCAAAAACTGTGACAGCATTGGAACGGGACGCCCTGTAGCACCTTTGTTTTTGCCGCTACGCCAGGCAGAACCGGCGATATCAATATGCGCCCAGGTATACTTTTTGGTGAATCGTGACAAGAAACAACCCGCAGTAATAGAGCCAGCAGGGCGTCCGCCCAAATTGGTCATATCGGCAAACGGGCTTTCAAGCTGATCCTGATACTCGTCCCATAATGGCAAACGCCATGCGCGGTCTGAGCTTTGTTCAGATGCACTAATCAGCTCGTGAGCCAAAGGATTGTGCTGACTCATTACTGCACTGGCATGCGAGCCCAGCGCAATAATGCAGGCGCCGGTTAGGGTGGCCACGTCAATCACCAGTTCGGGCTCGTAGCGTTCAACGTAGGTTAGCGCGTCGCACAATACCAGCCGGCCTTCTGCATCAGTATTTAACACTTCAACAGTCTGGCCCGACATTGTGGTTAAAATGTCGCCCGGACGATACGCTTTACCGTCAGGCATGTTTTCACAGCCGGCCAGTACACCAATGACATTAACCGGCAGGTTCAATTCGGCAATGGTATGCATAGTGCCCAATACCCCAGCGGCGCCGCCCATGTCGTACTTCATTTCGTCCATGCCATCACCTGGCTTGATAGAAATACCGCCCGAGTCAAAAGTCAGACCTTTGCCCACAAGTACAATAGGCGCCTGATCAGCAGGACCACCACGATGATGAATAATGCTCATCATGGATTCGTTTTCAGAACCCCGGCCTACCGCCAGGTACGCCTGCATCCCCAGCTCGGCCATTTGAGCTTCATCTACTAACTCTGAGGAAACCGATTCATAATTCGTCGCCAGCTTTTGCGCCTGTTCCCACAAATAGGCTGGGTTACAAATGTTAGGTGGCATATTAGCCACATCGCGGGTTGTTTTTGCACCTTCGCTTACCGCCAGCCCGTGTTCTATAGCACGTTCACCTACGGTTAATTCGCGGCGGGTAGGAACATTGAACACCATTTTACGTAAGGGGCGACGTGGCTCACCTTTTTTCGTTTTAAGATGTAAAAAGGTATACAACGAATCCTGGGTGGCCTCGACCGCCTGGCGCACTTTCCAGTAAGTATCACGACCTTTAACATGCAGTTCGGTTAAAAAGCACACGGCTTCCATTGAACCGGTTTCGTTCAGGGTTTTGATGGTTTTGGCGATGATTTGTTTGTATTGGCGTTCGTTTAGCTCACGCTCTTTGCCACAACCTACCAATAACACCCGTTCGCTCAGAACGTTGGGTACATGATGTAACAACAGCATTTGTCCGGCCTTGCCTTCCAGGTCACCGCGGCGCAACAGATTACTGATATAACCTTCGCTTATCTCATCTAACTGCTCAGCTACCGCGGTCAGGCGGCGTGGCTCAAACACCCCGACGACAATACACGCACTGCGCTGTTTTTCAGGGCTACCACTTTTTACACTAAACTCCACGATGACACCTCGCTATTATCCATTTCGTGTTTGCAGAAATACAAAAATCACATAACGTTTTACGCTACTTTTGTGTTTTAATACACAGCTTAACTTGCATAGAGCATACAGATACAGCTAAGTTGCTAGTCCAGCACTTTTTCGCTGTATAACGGTGTAATGCGCAATTTCCATGCAATCAGGCACGCAGTTAAAGAAGTAAACGTATAAAAACGTTTAGTTTACTCAAATTTGCGTGTTCTTTCACTATAATACCACTTTTTCCAGTAGGGCTCACATGCTGATATTTCGCTACCTGATTAAGGAAACGCTGAAGTCACAGCTCGCAATTTTCTTCATTTTAATGGCCATTTTCATCGCGTTAAGGTTTGTTCGAGTATTAGGCGATGCGTCTGATGGTGATATACCCGCCGGCTTAGTAATGGGTTTTTTAGGGCTCTATGCCCCCATCCTGGCGTCTTTAATACTGCCCATTAGTGCTTATCTGGGCATTATGCTGGCGCACGGGCGTATGTATGTAGACAGCGAAATGACTGTGCTGCGAGCCTGCGGGGTCAGCGAATGGTACATCACCCGCGTCATGCTTTTTTTGTCGCTTTTTACAATGGTGCTAACCGGTTTTATCACGTTGTATCTGGCTCCTACTGCTGCTGAAAGTGAATACTTACTGCGTGAAAAAGCACGCAACGAAGCGGGATTCTCGGCCTTAATTCCCGGGCGCTTTCAGCAAACCGGCAACGAAAAAGCGGTCATTTTTGTTCATGACATAGACTCAAAAAACAATAAGCTTCAGCGGGTCTTTTTGTCGCAAAACCAGCCAGAAGACGAACAAAGCCAGGTTCGGGTTGTCTATGCTGATGCCGGCTCAATTCAAAATAATGAAGACGGTACCCGCAGCCTGGTGTTGCAAGACGGGGTGCAGTACGAAGGTATTCAGACCCAGCAAAATTATCGTAAGGTAGAGTTTGACGAATACCAGATTCAGATAGCCGATGAACCCGCGGAGGAGCCGCGTGGCAAAGTAAGCGTGCTGCCAACCATGGAGTTGTGGAATGATAACTCTGTGGAGGCCCGGGCGGAATTGCAGTGGCGTTTGGCGATACCGTTATCTATTCCATTTTTAGCATTAATCGCGGTTCCGTTGAGTTCCGTCGATCCGCGTCAGGGACGCTTTGGTAAGATGATTCCGGCAATTTTACTGTACCTGGGGTACTTTTTGCTGTTGCTGGCAAGCCGGCGAGTATTAGCCGATGGTAAGTTGCCTATTCAGTTAGGTTTATGGTGGGTACACGGCATTATGCTTATTATCGGCGTCACGCTGATTGTCAGAGACCGTAAAACCGGTACCGAACTTCGGGCCTGGGTGTTAGGGAAAAAGTAATGTTTAAAATTATTGACCTATACATTGCTCGCACCTTGTTAAGCACAATTGCGGTGACATTGTCAGTGCTTATTGGCCTAAGTGCGCTGATAAAGTTTGTAGAGCAATTGCGTAAGCTGGGCGAAGGTGATTACGATCTTATGCTGGCGGCGGTATATGTACTGCTAAGTCTGCCTCGTGATTTAGAACAGTTTTTTCCAATGGCAACGCTGCTAGGCGGGCTAGTGGGTATGGGTGTGCTGGCCAGCAACAGCGAATTAGTGGTGATGCAGTCCGCAGGACTCAGCCGGTGGAATATCATTAACTCAGCCATGAAATCGGCGGTAGTGATGATTTTATTTGTTATGGCTATTGGCGAATGGGTGACCCCATACAGTGAAGCCAAAGCCAAACAAATTCGTACCGAAGCACTCACTGGAGGCTCATTGTTTTCCTCTGATGAGCTGGTGTGGGCTAAAGATGGCGAACACTTTGTTAGTATTGGTCAGGTGGTAACCCGAGAACAGCTGCGCGATGTTAGCATTCACGACTTTGCCGATGACCTGACCCTGCAAAATATCATCTTTGCGACCCAAGGCCACTTTGACGGGCAAACCTGGTGGCTCGAAGAGGTGACCATCACTCGCTTTACTGAAGAACAAGTCAGCGTTGAGAACCAGCAAAAGCGCCAGTGGAACTCATCGCTCACGCCAGACAAACTTGGTATTGTGGCAGTGAAACCAGAAACATTGTCAATTTCCGGCTTATCTGAATACATTCAATATCTGGATAACAACTCTCAAGACAGTGGTCGTTATCAGCTGGCCTGGTGGCGTAAAGTGCTGCAACCCGTTTCCATCAGCGTAATGCTGTTAACTGCGTTGTCATTTATTTTCGGGCCTTTGCGCAGTGTGACAATGGGTGCACGCGTAATTATGGGCGTATTGACCGGGTTCGGTTTTTTTGTCACAAACGAAGTTTTTGGCCCCTTAAGTTTGGTATACAGCTTGCCTCCGTTTTTGGCCGCGCTATTACCCAGCCTGTTGTTTGCCGCGGTCTCTGCTTTTATGTTGCGTAAATAGTTTATGCAACATAAAGGCTGGCAAAATAATTAAGCTACCAGCTTTTATGATGATTTGCCTGGGCGCTTAGTTGCAATACTTCGGTATGTGCAACGCGATCCTGCAGTGCCAGCCGGTGTTTGAAATCAAACAGTACCAGCAGCGTCCCTGCCCCACCCAATGAAAAAATTAAGCGCAAAACCAGCCGTGACCATGTAACCGGTGTTTCGGTAGTCGAGTAGATTCGTAATCGCCAGGCCCGCATGCCAATAGTCTGTCCGCCTTTTTTCCAAAACCATAGGAAAAATCCGGCAACCCAAAGAGCGACCCAAAGCTGAATAAATGCTTTGTAGCCGGTAGAGGCCTGAATCAGTTCGGCGGGCTCAGTAAACCCCTGCAAACTTAACACTCCGTTTTTAAGCAAAATCACCATAGTAATAATTAACACCATTGCTGCACACATCGCTACCGCTATTGCCACCAAAGTGTCATAAATCATCGCGAGCAAGCGTTTAAAAAAGCTAGCTCGGGCAAGTTGTTCGGTATCTGCGGCTGAATGTGATGTCACCGGGGTGTCCTATCGGGGTTAATATCCTGAGTCTGCCACAGTTTCAATAAGATACAACGGCGAAACGTGAATAAAACCGACCCACCTTGTTCAAAAGGTGCGCAGTTAACTGACTTTGCAAGAAAAAAGCTTGTATGTCATTAACACATCGCTATAATGCTTTTCGTAGCGATAGCACAGCTATCCAAGCCAGTGTGATGGAATTGGTAGACATGACGGATTCAAAATCCGTTGCCTTCGGGCGTGGCGGTTCAAGTCCGCCCACTGGTACCATCTCTTTTCTTACCAATGAAAGAGATAACAATAAGCCGACGTAAGTCGGTTTTTTTGTGTCTGAAATACGTTGAACGCCTTATGAGCCCACAACGTTCGAATCTTCAGCGTTCTCTGCGACCGACTAAGCCATAGTTTCACTGTGAAAGCAAATAGGACAGTCACTTTCCCTAGCTATATTTGATAATGGCAGCTGATTTTTATAAATCCCCCACACGGCCGAAGTTCTTAGCCTTTTAATATGAGCAAAGATCTAATTGAGAAATGGGCTAACAATTCAAATGAAGAGCAGTCGCGATATTGAAGCTGAGGATATTGTACTGTCGCAATACCAGTGAAAGGCGTTCCAAGCGTCTTTCACTGGCTCCTTGTTTTAAATGAAAGAAACTTTGCTCGTTTATGGGACTGATTTAAAACTTAGAACAACTTCTAATATTAAAACTCAAAATGAAAGTTAACAAATTCATGAAGTTGCGCTTGTAAACTATAAAAATGGAAGCACAGCAATACCAATTGCAAGCCATACATACGCGATTATCGAAAGCGTCAGCAATACCCAATCGCCAAGGCTTTTACTGCCTGAGGTCGATTTCTCTTTTTTGGAGTAATGCCAAAAGATGAATGCGCCGGTTAATGTAAGAAAGGCCACATTCAAGAAAAAAGCGTAATCAATGTTGAAGAACTCCCGATCGGTCATCGACTGAAACCCGGAGGCATCTGGTAAGTGCCCCAAGAGATCGAGTCCGTAGTGCATGACGAGCGAGACGCCCACAAGAGCACATAGAAATACAATCAGTATATAGATGGCCATTTTCCAGCCATAGTACTGCGCCTGAATACGCAACACTGGAAATACCACGAGATCACTAAAAATAAACGCCATAACTCCAGCGAAACTTACCCCCTGTCCGAATAGCACGGCCGCTAATGGAATGTTGCCCATGGACCCGATAAAAGTAAAAAAAGCCGCGACGGGGCCAACGATGGTTTGTGCAAGAATTTGCCAAAAGGTGTTCGATTCTTGCCCGGCTCCGATGAAAAGTGATTGAAAAAATTCAGTGGGAACAAATACCGCAATGATACCGGCTACAGTAAATCCAATGGTTACATCTTTCCATACCATCTTCCATTCCATCGTGTAGCGGCTGGCAACTTGGTGCCATCATGCTTTACTCATTATTTTATCTTTCCAGCCTTTTTCCTTACTATTTGCCTGGCTGTCGCCTCCCTCTGCTTTTTTCGCGTGTGATTGCGCTTTTTCCTCAAGCTCTTTTTTACACGTCAGTTTGACCAAAAGCCACACGGCCAGGATAAGCAGAATACCACCGACATATTCTCCTACAACGAACTGCCACCCAAGAAAAATAGAAATGATTATGCCTAATTCCACCACCAGGTTGGTGGACGCCAACATGAAAGCAAGCGAAGGAACTAAGCCTGCACCTTTTACAAATAGGGCACGCGTCGTCGATAACGCAGCGAAGGAACATGAACTGGAAATAAAACCAAAGAAAGTGCCCAATGCCACACTTTTAGGGCCGGCTTTTCCCATGGACTTTTGCATGCGCTCTTTGGTCACAAAAACTTGGATCATTGAGCTTATTAGGTAACCAAGCGCGAAAGCCCAAAAAGCCATCCAAAACAGACCCAAGGTAGTGTGAGCCGCCTCTTGCCATTGCGTTAAAAACTCACTCATTGTTCTCTCCTTTAAGACAATGTTAATCAATCTCCGATTCAATTAATGGCTTTATGGATTGCTGCGTATTTGTATCTCAACCATCGGTGCATGGATCATTACATTCTGTGCTGTATCATGATGCCTGAGCCTGAAGCACTTGGTTGATACGTGACGAAACAAGTCAGTGCTAAGAGAATGAATTATTTAAGGTGATGCGGGTATTACTTCTCATCAATACTGATGTCTCTTGCTTTAGTGTAAGCTTCCCAACCTTCTTTTGCTGCATAAGGTACAATGAGCAATGCCGCCACAGGATCAGCCCACCACCAACCAAACCAATTTACCAATAGCAAACCGGCAAGGACAACGATCGTTTGGTATAAGCAGATAAAGGTATCTTTAGCATCGGCGAGTAACGCCGGGCTATCCAGCTTGCGGCCATATTTTCTTTTGAAATGAATAAAAATCGGGTTGATAAGCAAAGAAGTAACTAAAATGATTAACCCCATAGTGCTCCAGCTTGACGTTTGCTGACTAAGAAGTTTTGTAACGGAATCATAAGATATAAATATGCAGACCAAAGTAAATGATACGGCAATCACGTAGAGAGTGATTTTCTTCCGTCTATTTACTTGTTTTTTATCAATTCCCTTAAGTTCGCCGTGTAGACGCCAGCCTAGCGTGGTAGCGCTTAACACCTCTATTGTACTGTCCAATGCCCACCCTATGAGCGCTGAACTATTAGCAATTATTCCTGCGATTAAAGCTACTATGACTTCAATTGCATCATAGATGACATTTAATATTTGAAGCGTTCTGGCCTTTTTTAAATCACTTTTTCTTGTTGGTTTCATGTTTTAACTTTTATATATTCCATCCAATAAAATCTTCATATTTTTTCGCACTCGTTCTATACTTGTTTCTTTAGAATCCAAGTAAGCTAATTACGCCATTTCCAAAACTTGCCTGAGTACAGATAAGCACTGCGTACATGGGGTCCATTGTGACCAGGTTTTATAAAAGGGGCCTACCACATTTTCCAGACAACATTTACTAAAAAGGAAAAGAAATGGCATTTGCTTGCGGGCTTGCAGACAAATGTTTAATTCTATTCATCACGCGCTTTATCTGAACGTAAGTATTTCCACAACGCAGCCACTGCCCCGATTAGGACCATCACTACCAGTAGCCAGATCAAACCCATACCTATCATCATTTCAACCCCCATCGTCTCTCCCATACAATTCATCATGATTTATGTACTCCCTAATTGAACCACCCGCATTTACGTAAACCGGCAAAGCCATAATGACGTCAAATTGAACCATCATAGGCCTTAGAGTGCAGTACCCTTAGACTAGAGGTAGGCGGGCACTCTTGGCTCCAATTTTTCCATAGGTTTTTGCGTTCGCTTTTTGTTGACAAAGACTTGGCTCATTGAGCTTATTAGGTAACCAAGCGCGAAAGCCCAAATAGCCATCTAAAACAGTGCCAAGGTAGTGTGAGCAGTCTCTTGCCATTGCGTTAAAAAATCACTCATTGTTCCCTCGTTTTTGGCGATGTTAATCCATCCCTGATTCAATTAATGGCTTTATGGATTGTTGCGTATTTATACCTTAACTATTGGGTGCGGGATCATTACATTCTGAATCGCCACTACTAACCTAGACACTTCCCAGTCGTTCTTCGTAACGATTTTCATACTCTACTGGTGACAGTAGATTGTTGGAACCATGTTTTCGTTTACTGTTATAGAACATCTCGATGTAATCGAAGATGTCGCTTCTTGCATCTTCTCTGGTTGAGTAGACCTTTTTCTTAGTTCGCTCACGCTTTAGTAACTGAAATAAACATTCGGCTACTGCGTTGTCAGAGCTAACGATTTAGGGGCTAAAAGTTGTACCAGCCCCCATTAATTAATACTGCATCATCGAATTAACTAGCATCCCGACATTCTTCGCTGGTCAGCTCAATTTCAATAGTGGTATGCGATAACTCAAACTCTTGCAGCGCGTTAGATACACTTTCTTTTAGTTTAAGGTACTCAGCCTTGGACTCAAACTGACTAACGACGTGAACGGTCGCGACATGATGATCACCATCTAGTGACCAGATATGCAGGTGATGCAGTTCGCTCACGGCATCAAGTTCAAGCAACTTATCAGTTACGTTTTGCAACAGCCTGTTGTCTGGTGACGCCTGAAAAAACAGCTTCACGGTACTGATGAGGTTTCGGATAACGTTGAACAGAATGAATAGCGTAAATCCAATAGACAGAATCGGATCCAGAACAGGCCATTCTTTGAATTGCATAACAATAGCGACAATCAGTACCGCTACCCAACCTAAAACGTCTTCCAGTAAATGCCAGTTCAGTACTTTTTCATTCAACGATTTACCACCCTGTAATTTAAAAGCGGCGAAACCATTGACCAGTACGCCAAGTATAGCCAGCGCAATCATGCCTTCTGTTTCTGGCATCTCTGGATTACTCAGACGTGGCACTGCTTCGTAAAGGATCCAGGCAGAGCCAACTATTAAAACAATGCCGTTTATCAGCGCCCCGAGTAAACTCAGCCGTCGATAGCCATAGGTAAATTCTTTCGTTGCGCTTTTTGTACCGAGTTTGTTCAGAAGCCAGGCACTGCCGATCGAGAGTGTGTCACCTAAGTCATGCACGGCATCTGCCATAATGGCGGTACTATTTGTTAACCATCCTCCAATAAACTCAATGATGGTGAAGCCAAAATTGAGGAAAAAAGCCCAGCCAATTTTTTCTGAGCTATGGGAATGTGAGTGCGCCATAAACCCTCCTGTAGCGCCCTGGATTTGACCCAGGGCTACGTTGTATTACTGTTTATCCGCTTTCCTATGTACCAGTTGGTATAAAGTCGGGAGAACGAACAGTGTAAGTAAAGTCGATGAGATAATGCCGCCTATAACCACCGTCGCGAGCGGCCTTTGAACCTCAGCTCCGGTACCTGTGTTGAGCGCCATGGGCACAAAACCAAGACTTGCTACCAAGGCAGTCATCAAAACGGGACGAAGTCTGACTATTGCACCCTCAATTACAGCGGTGTAGAGATCGCCTTTTTCAATCCACAATTGCCTGATAAAGGCGAGCATGACCAAGCCATTTAATACTGCAACGCCTGACAATGCGATAAACCCTACACCGGCAGAAATGGACAGCGGCATACCTCGTATCCACAGCGCAAGTACGCCCCCAGTCAGTGCCAGCGGCACACCGGTAAAAATGATCAGGGCATCTTTCACAGAACCAAACGCAAGTATAAGAATGCCAACGATGAGAGCCAGCGTCACTGGGACCACCCAGGACAGCCTCTTACTGGCCGATTCAAGCTGTTCGAACGTTCCACCGTACTCCAACCAGTAGCCATCCTGTAGTTCCAGTTCTGCACGCAACGTAGCTTGCAAATCTGTGACAAAACTCCCTAGATCACGCCCGCGAACGTTGGTTGTAACGACAACGCGGCGCTTGCCATTCTCCCGACTGATTTGTGCTGGCGCGGGTTTAACTTCTAATGAGGCTACTTCCTGAAGGGGCACATACCCATTGGAGGTCGGGACTGGGAGTACCTTCAACTTTTGAACGTCACGTCGTAGTTGCTCCGGAAGGCGAATCACCAGTTTAAAGCGCCGGTCACCTTCATAGATCAAGCCTGCCTGCTGACCACCAATACTGGTCGAAACCAGAGACTGGATGTCGTCGATGTTCAGGCCATAGCGCGCCATCACTTCACGTTTGGGAATAACCGATAACATAGGCAGACCAGCTACCTGTTCAACCCGGGTATCTGCAGCGCCAGGTAAACCTTGAGTTAGTGATGCAACCGAATTTGCTGATGCCAGCAACGTATCCAGGTCATCACCAAACACTTTGACTGCTACGTCGGCTCTGACACCGGAAATTAACTCGTTAAAGCGCATCTGGATAGGCTGCGTAAACTCGTAGTTATTGCCCGGTAGCGCAGTGACTGCTTTCTCAAGCTCTTTAATGAGCTGTGATTTAGGCTTGTCCGGAGTGGGCCACTCAGAGCGGGGCTTGAGCATGACGAATGTGTCGGCGACATTGGGTGGCATGGGGTCGGTGGCCACCTCTGGCGTCCCCACTTTGGCATATACCTTGTCAACTTCTTCAAAGTCGATAATGGTTTTTTCAAGGAGTTCCTGCATTTCAACAGACTGCTCTAATCCCGTGCCTGTAATACGCAATGCCTGCAGCGCGATATCACCCTCGTCAAGCTGTGGAATGAACTCAGAGCCTAATGTTGAGGCGAGCCATGAGCAAACCACAACGAGACCCAGCGCGCCTGCCAGAATAAGCGATTTGAACTTAAGCACCCACTCAAGCGCAGGTCGATAAATGGCTTTCGCCCCGCGGATAATGATGCTCTCCTTTTCGCTGATTTTTCCGCGCATAAATACGGCGATCGCAGCAGGCACAACTGTGAGTGACAATACCATCGCACAAAGCAGTGCGATTACTACGGTTGTTGCCATAGGGTGAAACATTTTTCCTTCTACGCCAGAAAGGGTAAATATGGGGAAGTACACCGCTGTGATGATACCCACGCCAAACAAGCTGGGCCGAATAACTTCAATAGTGGCGTCTTTAACCTCCTGTAAGCGTGCTTTAAGCGCCAGTATGCCACCTTGTTGTTTTTGCGCTTCTGAGAGCCTTCGAATACAGTTCTCCACGATGATAACAGCGCCGTCCACAATCAGACCAAAGTCCAGCGCCCCGAGACTCATCAGGTTGGCAGAGACCCCCCGCTGAACCATGCCGGTAATAGTCATCATCATCGCGATAGGAATAACAGCTGCTGTAATAAGGGCAGCGCGGATGTTTCCTAACAGTAAAAATAGGATAACAATAACCAGCAGTGCGCCTTCCAGCAGGTTTTTTTGTACAGTTTTGATGGCTTTATCGACCAGCGTAGTACGGTTATATACCACCTCTGCCTTAACCCATTCAGGCAATGAAGTTTGTATTTGCTTAAATTTTTCATTGGTGATCGCTGCTACTTCACGCGAGTTTTCCCCGACCAGCATCATCACAGTGCCCATCACGGTTTCTTTGCCATTACGGGTTGCGGCACCTGTGCGCAACTCTTTGCCCAAGCCTACTTCGGCCACATCTTTGACTAAAACAGGCACAGAACCTTTACTTCCTACAACAACGTTTTTGATATCCTCAATGGTTTTTAACTGTCCCGGTGAGCGAACTAACAGCTGTTCTCCATTGTTCTCTATATACCCGGCTCCAGCATTGTCATTGTTGCTTACCAACGCTTTGCGGATATCTGACATAGTCACGCCCATCTCAAGCATGTTCGCAGGATGTGGCATCACGTGATACTGCTTGTCGTACCCCCCTATGGTATTCACTTCTACCACGCCCTTAACCTGAGCGAGTTGTGGTTTGATTATCCAGTCCTGAACTTCACGAAGCGCCATAGGCGTAACGGACGAGCCATCTGGCATTTTAGCCCCTTCTTTCGCCTCCAGCGTGTAAACGAAGATTTCGCCCAGGCCAGTCGCTATCGGTCCCATCTCAGGCTCAAGGCCAGGCGGCAGAACACTTTTAAGCGTTGCCAATCGCTCATCAATAAGGTTCCGCGCAAAGTAAATGTCAGTTCCTTCTTCAAATACCACGGTAATCTGAGAAAGTCCGTAGCGTGAAATAGAGCGCGTATAGGACAAATTCGGCAAACCATACAACGCAGTTTCAACCGGAAAGGTAATCCGTTGCTCGGCTTCAAGGGGTGAATAACCAGGCGCTTCCGTGTTTATCTGAACCTGAACATTAGTAATATCCGGCACGGCATCTATCGGTAGCCGCTGATAACTCCAGATACCTATGCCGATGATGACAAGTACCATTGTTAAAAGCAGGTAGCGTCGCTCGACTGACAGGCGAACAATATTATCAATCATTTATCTCTCCCCCATCAGTGCGCGTGCGATGCGTCGGATTTTTGTATATCCGCTTTGATTAAATAGCTATTGTCGACAACATACGTTTGTCCGGCGGATAACCCTGCGACGACCTCGGAAAAGTTGTCGTCCTGCAGACCTAAGGTCACAGGTGTAGCCTGATAAGCATTGCCTTCATTCAGGAACACGACAGGCCTATTGTTAAGAGTTTGAATGGCGCGATTTTCGATTTTTACCGGTACCGTTTTTCGTTGCGAATCGACAATGCCTGTGACTAAATCGCCGGGAGAGAGTAGACCCTCCCTGTTCATTACTTTTACTAACGCAAGCTGATAGGGTTGCTCTTCGTGGGAAGGAATAATGCTGGTAATGGTACTGTCGAGTTGACGACCATTTGCGATAATGTGAACAGATTTACCTTCAGCAGCCTGTCTGCGCTGGGATGGAAACACCTTTAATTCCGCCCAGAGAACGGAGGTATCAACAATCGTAAAAAGTGGTGACGTACCGGTTAGTTCTCCGATATTCAGGTTGCGCGATACGACTATGCCATTGATTGGTGCTTTCACATCGTAAGACTGGAGGCTGTCATTCGACTGCACCTGCGCCATTGTCTCACCGGCTTTCACGGTCTGGCCAATATCAGCAAAGAGCTGCTCTACAATTCCCGTAAACCGGGCGTGAACCTTGGCACGCTGCTGTGGCGGTATAGTCAGCTGACCATAAACCTCGGTGTGCTGTTTTATTTCACCGCCCGAAGCCATTTTTGTAGTAACGCCAGCCTGACTGGAATATGCGTCATCAATCTCAGTTCGGGCTTCGTGCTTTTTCCACTCCCACGAAAAGCTATTTTCTCCCAGTGAGAGGGTAATATTCGCGAGAAATGAGTGCGGTTCAGCGATGAAGCTTGTGGACCTGAGGCCATTTTCATAGGCTTCAAAACGGATATTTTCCTGACGTCCCCCCATACGATTGAGAATAACGTTAAGACTGTCGGGGGACAGCGATTGCGAGCGATCAGCGCTTTCTGCCAGTAAATATGCCCCCTCTTTCGTATCCTGAATGCGTAATGTCAGGGATACGCTGCTATTGGTAAATGTTTTCGATTCAGCAGCATGGGATTGTTTGCCACTTGCTGCGGCATTGGCATCAGTCAGACAAAGTAGTAGTGAGATGATAACGAATAGTCTATTCATGGGTATTCCGGAATTCTTGAGTAGGAGAAGCCTGACCGGATAATCCGGTCCACTGTTCAACGAGTGACTGGTTCACTAACGCGCTTTCGCTTAATTCGATGACCTTTGCACGAGCGCGTATTAACGCATCTCTGGATGCAATCCAGTCTTGGTAGCTGTATGCCCCTCGCTGGTAACCTTCGAGCACGAGTGTGGTGGCTGTTTCAAGGTCGGGCAAAACGGTGTCGTTGATATGCTTTACAGCATCAACGGAGAAATTCAGATATTGCTGCGCTCTAAAGAGCAATGCTTTTATCTTCAGCATCTGACTGTCTCTGGCAAAGACCGCTGCTTCTTTCTGCGCCAATGCAGCTTGCAAAGCCCCCTGGTTTCTTCGTTCAGCAAAAAGCGGCGCGGATATGGCAGCGACAACAGACGTATCCTGAACCGCCTGAGTGCGCCGCACGCCAATACGCCATGAAATATCAGCACTGGCGTTACTCTCTACCAGCTTTTGTTCAGCTTCTTTTATATTGATAGTTTGAGTTAGTCGCTCCACATTTGCTGATTCAAGAAACTGTTGATACACAGCTGAATACTGCCGTTTTGGAGGAAGCTTACTCAGCGAGCCTGATACTGTGTCAATCGCCTCAGCATCTCCCTGCCAAAACAGTGCAAGTGACTGCTTGGCAATAGCCAAAGCCGTTGCGGCGGATGCTTTGTCGACTTTAGCCTGATTGAGTGCGGCTCTGGCGCGCAGAAACTCAGCTTTATTGGTTGCGCCTTTCTTTACGCGCTGTTCGACGATAGATAAGGCTTCATCAGCGAGAGAAACAGACGTTTTCGCCAATGTGAGCCGTTCTTTTGCCGCGAGTGTTTTTACATATTGTCGGGTCAGCTCGCTTAACAGCTCGAGCGACGCGACATAGCGTTCTGACTGCAATAAAGATAAATTGGCATCAGCCAAAGATACCCTTGCATTGCGCTTGCCTCCCATCTCGAAGACAGAAGAGAGTGAGACCGTCAGCTCAGCATCATTAATGCCTGATGCATCTCCTGAGCCGAGCAGGTTTTCTGCTTCAACGCCCACATTATAAGCCGGCGTGAGATTAGCCAGCCTTTTATCTGCCTCTGTAGCAGTGAGCAGCGACTGATATCGCCGTAAATCTGGGTGTTGCTGCAATGTTAAACGTGAAGCTTGTTCGAGCGTAATCGTTTTGCTCAGGGTAGCGGGTGATATGAATAGCAACACGCTACCCACGACCACTATGCACATACGCTCACAGGTACGCGAAAAAGATGAGTTCATATTGTAAATCCTGGTCAGTAACTAAAGGGGTAAAAAATGACTAGGATTTAGGCTCTGGGAGGACGATCGATACCGGGTTGCAGGTGAGACGGAGGGGATGTGCGGTGAGCAGCAAGTGCCGTCTCGCCAAGTTTTCCTAACTGGCTATCGCTATTTTGGAATAATACGATATGGGTAAAATGCCCGTGACAGGAGCAGCAGTGGTCACAGTTGTCGGGACCAGCGTTATCTACAGAATCATAATCTGGCTGACAAACATTGGTGTCCTGAACACACACTTCATGATGGGATTCTGAAGCGTTTTCGAGAAAGCTATCAAAAGCAAAAGCATCTGAGGCAAACAAAAACAACTGTGCAAACAGCATCAGGGCGGTAATCACCACCTTGCTGTTGTTTGTGTTGCTTTGATTTACTTTCATCAGGGACCCTTGAAAACGACAGGACTAAAAGTATTAAATTAAATGCGTGATGTCAATGATTGTACTGCTCTGTCTAAGATATAGGAAAAATAAAATTTAAGGGGCGGCGCAAAAGTCAGGGGAATGAATTGACTACCTCTTGGAGAAAAAATCGTTATAGACAGGATTTTCCTTTGAGCATTTTTAAATTTTGATCGTATGGAAATTTTATATATTAACACTGTTATATACTTTCAATCGGCACACACACGCTTAAATATGACAAGATATGCATGCAAAGATTTTGCAAAGCATGGAAAGATAAATTTAAGAAGCTGATTTTAATTGATATTTTAATGCGCAATACTTTCAAAATCCGTTGCCTTCGGGCGTGGCGTCCGAGTGTCGGCCCAGTCTAAAGTCCGCCCACTGGTACCATCTCTTTTCTCATCAATGAAAGAGATTACAATAAACCGACGTAAGTGTTTTTTTGTGTCTTGATTACTTTGCACGCCTTATTAGCGCACAACCTTCAAATCTGCATCGGCCGTTTTGACCGACCAAGCCCTGTTTTCACCGTTACGCAAAGCTAATCTTCGACCATGTTTAACGCCCTTTTGCTGGCTACTGCTCATGGCTTTATTAATAACCACTATCCAACACGATGAAGCGTAAGGCGGGTCAAGTCTGGTGTTCAACCCGCCCAAACGCTCTGTGCTACTGTGCGGTCTCTACACTCACCACTGGGGCACTGAGATTACTGGCGTCTATGGCAAAGCGAACAAGCTGGGTTTCGCTAACATGCAATTGGATGTTGCCAGCCCCCTGCTCCACGACAAGGGTCTCACCAACATTGATGGTGCCACCGTTACTTCCCAGATTGGGTGAAGACCAGTTGGCTTCAGATACTTTAAACTCATGGGTTCCGGCATCCACGGCAAAGATGATGGAATACACGCCCGCGCCTTCGTACTCCATGGGTCTCGACGTCCCCCAGTCACCCATAATGCCGCGTATATAAATGGTTGTATCGCCATAGGGAGGGGGGACTGCATTGGGATCTTCTGAACTTATGGTCAGCACCGGGCTATCTGCATTACTGGCATCGATCTCAAACGTGTATGCGCCATCACTTATCACGTTAAGGGTCAGGTTGTTACCGCCGTTAGTAAGTGTTGCCGATTGGCCGGCTGATACAGTAAAGCCTCCACCGATATTGGCGACATCGAAAAATTCATCAGCCAGTTTGAAGTCATAAACGCCTGTCACTAATTCAACCTCTGCACGATAAGTATCGTTACCGACATAGGCCAGAGGTTGGGAAGTGTCCCAATCGTTCATACTGCCACGCAGATACACCGTTTCGTCACCGTAAGGAGGCCGTGCCGACAAACCAACCCCCTGTGCTGATAGCTGCGGCTTAACAAAGACCGCAGTGGTCAGCGCCGGCACGCTAAAGTTGCCGTTGTTGAACGACGCGCTCTGTACCCGCTCGTCTGCCGACGCTCGTTGGTTTTGGTGCAAGGTAAAGCCAGTGGCGTTGCCGATGTAAAATTGCTGCTCTGACTGTGTTCCGTTAAACACCACCACGACAGCATCATTGTGCGGATCAATATCCTCCAGGCCAATGCCGTCGTCCAGGCTCATCACAATTAACCCCTGAACCTGTCCTTTACCCGTATTATGAAAACGAATGCGTTGCGATACATCCTCTGCGGTAGGCAGTCTGAACAGCTTACTGGTTGCCCGTATATTCAAAAATTCATTAAACAGTGACGAGGTTAGCTGAATATCTTGTGCACCAAATTGCGAATTGGGATTGGCCGAAATTTGACTGATTTCTGGCCACCGGGCCTGGTTATCTTGTGCAAGAGGTAAACCAATATTCCAATTGCTCATTGTCTTGGTGAAATCCACTCTGTTGAACCAATCGCCCGCATCGTAGGTGTTGCGATCCATTGATTTAGAACGAAGCAGGTCAGATCCCATATGCAAAAAAGGAATACCCTGGCTAAGCAAAGGAATAGACAACGCCACATTTTGCACCCGCACTCTGTCGGCAACTTGCATACCCTGCGGCAGGCCGTATTGAAGCTCGTCCCACAGCGCTTCATTGTCGTGCTTCGAAATATAATTTACCGTATCCGCAGGGTCATCACTGTAACCTGCCGGCTGACCATTCCATTCGTAATCATAGGCTGAAAGATAGGTGCCATCGGCGGCCACAAACTGATAGCTTCCCACATTGGCTACAAGGCCGATTCTGATCGTATCCTGGTCGTGTAAACTGCCGCCATTGGTGAACAATGCGGCACTGCGCACTGCCTCGCGCTGCCGGTCTGAAAACGTACCAACTTCGGTACCGGCCATATTCAGCTGTGCGGCTTGTTCGAAACGACGGTTGTTAACCACTTCACCAAAATTCCAGCCTTCGCCGTAAAAATAGGTATCAGGGTCCACCGTTCGCACTGCTTCGCGCGCATCCAGTATGGCTTGCTTTGGAATATGCCCCATTAAATCAAAGCGGAATGAATCAAACCCAAAGTGTTCGGCAAAGCTGACCAATGAGTCGTTCATCAGTTTGGCCATCATCACGTGCTCAGTGGCCGTATTTTCGCAGCAGGTCGAGTTTTCAATTCGTCCTGTAATTTCACTTAAACGCTGATAATACCCAGGTACCACTTTATCCAGTACCGAATTATCATACAGCCCTGACGAGGCGGTGTGATTATAGACCACATCCAGCACCACTCGCAGACCCATTTCATGCAGCGCCTGGTTCATGGCACGCATTTCAACAATGCGCGCTGTACCATCAGGGTCGGTGGCATAGCTGCCTTCTGGGGCCGCAAAATGGTGGGGATCGTATCCCCAGTTAAACCCGTCATAAGCGCGCATTGACTCGACCAGCGCCTGGGCCTGAGTCGTCCCTGGTGAATAGCTTTCTAGCACGTCTAATAAGGTAGCGTTGTCATTTTCTGTGCCGCACACCGGTGCTGCTGCATTAACGCTGCACAGTCGGCCGACAGTGGCAGTAATATCTACCCTGCTCTGTGCATCTTCAGGAATTGTTGCAATGTCATTGGCAGGGAGCATATGAAAGTGCGTCAGACCTGCGTTTTGCAGGGTCTGTAGATGCTGCACCGGCACCGAGTTGGACTCGGTAAATGCCATGTATTTTCCCCGGTATTCCGGGCTGGTGCTTTCATCAAGAATACTGAAATCACGGATATGGCTTTCGTAAATAGTAATGTCTTCGGGATCAGAAACCGTCGGAACAATATGGTTATCCCACCCTTCAGGTTTCAAGTCGTCGTCACTCAGGTTCACAAATTGGGTAAACCTGCCATTGGTCGACAACGACACAGAGTAAGGATCGGTGGTTTCAAGTTGCTCAATATTCTGAGTCAGAGGATGATAGACCGAGAGCTCGTAACGATAAAATTGGCGATCTAAGGTGGCTTTGTCGCCGGTGTAATGCCACACCCCAGAGCCTGGCTCTAAGGTCATCGCAACTGTGCTTTGCAGCACCTTTGCTTTATTGTATATCTTCAGGTTCACCGATTGCGCCGTGGGCGCCCACACCGATGCGCTCACATTACTACCCTGGTACCTTACACCCAGCTCGGCTTCATCGGCATCATTGGCAGTTCGTGTGTACAAATAGTCTAACACTCTTGGGGTCTGTACCCGTGTCGCATCGAGAATATTACCGTTCGCGTCGGCTGCCACGGCAACAAGCTGACCGGTTAGCATGGACTTAGCTTGCTGCTTTGTAACCTGCACCTCAAAACCCGTAAAGCCATTCAGATGCGGGTTCTTTTCATAGTGATATTGCTCGGGATTTTGCTGCTGTAACGGCAGTTGATTGGCAGAGTCCAACGCATCAACGTTTAGTAATGATACCCCGGCATTGGGCACATCAAGGCTGGCATCGTTTGAATGGTACAAAGTAACCGTTGCAGCATCGCTGTAGTCCGTAAGCCATAAAAGGGTATCGTTGTCCATCCAGTGCGCTCTTGCACCATCAAGAAATTGTGGCCGGCTGGTCACCGGGGTGTACCACAGCTCAGGATGTCCGTTAAAGGTAAATACCTGGTTGCCAAATTCGGGCTCGAAGCGGCTGTCGCCATCACCCAATGCTTTGTCGTTACCTTTGTGCACGATGAAGTTGTAACACTCTGCACCGGGCTCTACCGAAAGAATGTAATAAGCGCCGTATTCCGGATGCACCCCATCAGCGGGGTAAGGGTCGGCCCAATTACTGAAATTCGTGCTTTGGGTGGTGGCGGGCGCATAATTGCCACAGGCCTGACCATTCCACAGATGTAACCCCCAACCATCATATTGCCCGTCCTCGCGGCTGTAGAACACCGCAATTTGGTTGTCAGCTAACTCCAGTCCGGTGCCAGACTCCTCGTTTATATTTGCCCGAACGCGAAGATCAAACGATACAGCGGCTCTTTTGGGTGCAAGCCTTGCTGTGATGCTTGTGCTATCACCGGGTTTTAGTTCAGGGTTGGGTAACTCAAGATAAGGCACGCCGCTTTCTTCACCACTGGCATTAAGCAGTGTATGGCTGGTGGCATCGAACAGCAGCCGAATAGGGCCAGTAATCGTTTGGTCGCTGGTATTTTCAATACGAATGGTAGAAATGTACTCACGATTTTTCCGGTCAAACGCCGGGCGGCTTGGATAACTGGTATCAGCGGCTTGAATGTTTTGCCAATCGGCCTGTGAAGGGAAACTGGCTAATGCCAACAGGGGCAAACAAATAAACGTTAGCTTTTTCATTGCAACGGTCCTTATTACTGTTGTAATTTGCGGCGCAGTGCAACAGCACACAGGCCAAAGGCGAGCAACAATGAAGTGTGTGGCGCAGTTACTTCAACGCGCTCAGTCAATGACACATTGTCTAATGTGAAGGTTGAAGCATACGACTCGACATTGAAGCCTGGCAGAAGAGCAAAATCGAGTGAGAACCCATCGTAGCTTGCATCCAACTGGGTCGAAAATGTGCCACTTCCATCTTCAAAGACGAACAATAGTTCCTCCAGGGTCACACCGTTGTTAAGTACCACACTGAAAGCGTCGGAGAATTCGTCAGTTTGAAGATCGAAACCAGAAAAAGTCCAGTCAAATTGCAAATCCAGAAGCGCATCTGGAGACACGCTCGATAAATCCAGATCGGTAAACAAGGTGTTAGCAAATTGAGTAGAAAAAGGGCTGCCCGTACTCACTTGCGCCGCGCACTGCCCTGCCTCATCAATTATGGTAAAGCCACTGGCATCTGCAGGTTCTCCGAACCCATCAGTATCCAGCCCCCAATGAGTAAAATCGCAGGTTTGAAAATCTCCGTTAGAGATCAAATTAGCGCTGGTTTGTGTGCTCATTACCAGTAAAGTTGCTGCAATTATAGATGTAAATTTCATTGTCCCGCCCCGTCTAGTTTTGTCCAGTGTTAAAAATAAATTTTAAATTGTTAAAAATTTGTTCACGTAACCATATGTTAACCGGGACGACCAAGCTAGAGAGTTTTGTCAAGAATTGGATTGAATACGTATGCACTGCACAGGGACGAGAGGGTTGGAGCAAAAAAAACGTACATCGCGCGGTTATCAGTCCATTGGTAAACTGGAGCGCCAGCTATGCAACGAGGAGGTAAAAGTGATGGTCCTATAAGCCTTACTATGATCCTTCATTAACTAAACCGAAGAATTTCATGAAATAAGGAAACTTATAGCGGATAAAACGTGTGGCGGTCCTATCGTCTAATCTGAAGGAGTGAGCATCGTGAAAGGTAGCGTAAGCTAGTAAAGCTATCGCACTAACGCGTAAAGTTTCATTTTTTGGAGTGGGTTCATTTTTCCGAGTAATGATAGCACTGCATGTAATTCACTCGCATTCCTTTGCTGCGCCGCCATTTTTTATTTAAAGGGTTCATCGTCATGCCGCACTTGAAGGTTTTATAAAAGTCACGACCTACCCACTTGTCTAACTGACGAGGTTTTACAAACTTACGCCACGAATGAGTCCCCTTTGGCAAATAGCCCATAACATACTCTGCACCGATAATTGCCACCAAATAACTGGTAAATGTACGGTTGATTGTGGCCAGAATAAGCATACCACCTGGTTTCACCAGACGGGCACAGTCCTTTATCATTGCAGGCTGATCCGGCACATGTTCGACAACTTCAGCGTTTATGACCACATCGAACTTTTGTTCATTACCCAGCTCTTCCACCAGGCAATGTTTATAGTCGATAGCCAATCCCTGCTGCCTGGCATGGCGCGTGGCCACTTCAATACTGATACTACTGGCATCGATTCCGGTGACATGAGCACCTTCCGTAGCCATGGCTTCACAAATCAGGCCACCACCACATCCCACATCCAGAATGTTTAAATCGTGAAACGCATTATCTTTATCGTGAGAACGTCCAAAGTGATGACAAATTTCATGTAGCATCGTAACGGTGCGGGCGCGGTTAAATTCCAGCGCAGTCGTATACTCACTTTCCGGGTCCCAGCAGGACTCAGCCAGTTTATCAAAACGGGCGATTTCTTCTGCGGAATAATTTTCACTATTCCCGGCGTTACTTCTCTTACTTTTGTTCAGCATATAAAGTCTCTAATGGATAGGTCGCAACAGCGGTTTCAGCTGATTAAATTTTATACTCCAAAAGACAAGGTTTTGATTAAGGAAGGATAAACAACGGCATTTGAAACCAATATTTTTTGGCAAACCGCTCATGTTGCGCTGCGAAAAAATCCGGCATCGTTCTGGGAAAAATTTTGTACCGTGCCCCCGGCTAATTTCGAGAAGTACAGTATCTGCGCAGTCCTTGATGCGCCCTTTTCAGAATCTTACGCAAGTCTGATGCAAGACCTAATGTCGTCACGTCCTGATATGATATTCACAAACATAATACTTGGTTATCGATGCAGCCTGTGCGCTGCCGTAAAATTAAAAGGCAAAGCGAATAGGACAGTCACTTTCTTTGCTTTGAATTACCTCTGTATACGTTAACGTTGATTGACTGTCCTATATATCCCGCTCTCAACGAATACATTGTCCGGCAGGCTAATAAAGAAGATGCTTACACCGGGCATTTAAGGGAAGGACGGTTTAAGTCCCAGGCGTCATTGCTAAGAGAAATGCTAGGAGTGACTGTCCTGTATATTTCGCTGTATATTTTTTGAATGAACAACTAAAAATACGATGAGCCGAATAACAATCGACAATCGGCTCAAAAATTGATATTCAAAGGCTACTTTTGAGCCGAATAATGATTTATAATCGGCTCAATTATCGAAATCATTGAGTGTCACCTTATGTACATCTGGCAACAATCAGACTGGCCACACTTTCGATACGACAGTAAAACACTTGGACCGTTATTGAAACAAGTGCGTCTGTTACAAGGAAAACTCACCGGCCATGCCGAGCACCTTAACCACCAAGATGCGCTCGAAACGCAGATGAACACACTGGTACAGGAAGCCATCCAAACCAGTGCCATTGAGGGTGAGACATTAAATGTATCTTCGGTTCGCTCATCGGCTGCCCGGCGGTTAGGTTTGGATAACTCTGGCGTTGAGCCGGGTACCGAAGAAACGGACCAGCTGGTGGCGATGCTGGCTGACGCCGTTGCGAATGTCGATACGCCCTTAACTCAGCAAACGCTGTTTGACTGGCAGGTCAGCTTGTTCCCTACCCGGCCACTGTTCATGCCAAAAGAAGCGATCATAGGCGCGTTGTGTGAAGATGAACCCGGCCACCCTATGGTTGTGGCCTCGCGAAGAGGCAGCCGGGAAATCATTCACTTTGAAGCGCCGCCCAGCGACCTGCTACCGTATGAGGTGGACGCTTTCCTGCACTGGTTTAACCATGAGTCACAGGACATAGATGGGTTACTGCGAGCCGGGCTGGCTCATTTGTGGCTGGTCACGCTGCATCCCTTTTCAGACGGGAATGGCCGGGTCACCCGCGCCGTGGCTGACCGCGCACTGGCACAGGATGAACATAACAGCGTACGGTTCTACAGTATGAGCGCGGCTATCATGCGCCACCGCAGCAGCTACTACGATACGCTGGAGTCTACACAAAAAGGCAGCCTCGAGGTCACGGCGTGGCTTCAGTGGTTTTTAAAAGTACTGGCCGAAGCGGTACAACGCAACATCGTCCAGTTCCAGCGTACGTTGGACAAAGCCCGGTTCTGGCAGGTGTTTCAGGATGCCGGTTTAAATGACAGGCAACGTAAGGTCATCAACAGGCTATTTGATGCAGCGCCTGACGAGTTTGAGCACGGGATCAATGCCGGTAAATACAAAAGCATTGCTTCGACCAGTAAAGCCACCGCCACCCGCGACCTAGCGGCGCTGGTGGAGTTAGGTTGCCTTGTGCAACGGCCCGGTGGTGGACGCAGTACGCGGTATGACCTGAACCTTGACCTGAACCTTGACCTGACCAGTATTAGATAGCCGGTAACCGAAAAAGCGCAAATAGGACAGTCACTTTCTTTGCTTTGTATTACCGCCCTATTCTTTAGTTGAGAGTGACTGTCCTACTTGTGTGCTACTTGTATGACTTCTTGGTGATGATATTCTATCTTACTGTCCTATCTATATTCCCTACCTATATTCCTGAAAAATGAGCCAAATAGTGGTCGCTGAAGAGGGTTTGTGGACGGCTTCCTGGCACAGGAGATGAACAAGTGGCAAGCGCCTGAACTAATTGAAAATACAACGAGTGACTGTCCTACTTGGTGCTCCTACTTGGTGCTCTATTATTGCAACGAGTGACTGTCCTATTTGGTGCTGCGCGGGGGAAAAACTATTACTTATATCAGGCCTGAGCAACTGAACACCCATTTCTAGCTTCCTGACGCTGGTGTTTACAGGCCCTGAACGCTAAAAAGCCGTTTACATGTGTAAACGGCTTTTGCATTAAGTACTTATTTTATAAACGTCCGGTCAGGAACAAAATCAGTAAGACCAGTAATAAAACCCCGCCAAACCCGCCTACAAAAACGTTCTGCACTAGTGCACCTACTAGTAAAAGTAATACAACTAATCCTAAGAGACCTACTTTCATGTTTTTCCCTCGTAATTATCAATATGTCAGATGCCCCCTTAAATCAGGGGGCAAATAATTATTTCACTGAATATACACGGCGTACGGTGCCGGCACCCAGGTGACCACCCACTAAACCAGCAATTAAGCCTAAGGCGGCAGCAATAAATGCTGACCATAAGATTGCCTGCGTATAGGTAGCGGCGGTTTCTGAAGCTTTGTTCAATTCAGCTTTAGCTTCATCTACCAGTTCTTTAGCTTCTTTTTCAGCGCCTTTTACAACGGCTTCAATTTCGCTTTCAGACAAGTTAGTGTTGATTGCTAACACATCTTTAGCCATTTCAGGTTGACCAGTAATAAGATACTGACCTGCTTCAAACATAGTGTCTGAGTCTAGGTTATTTACTGTTTGGCTAACTTCTTGTGCCGAAACTTCGCTACCAGCCATTTCACTTACCGATTGGCTTACAGAGCTTTTGATACTAGCAACTTGTTGGCTCACCCACTTCTGTGCTTCTTCAGCATTTTCACTGTTGCTCCAGCTCTCGATTTTATCTTCAGCTCCCTGGATGATTGAATCTACTTCATCATCTGAAAGGTTTGTTCTTTGGGTTAATTGTTCCCGAGCCTTTTCAGTATCACCCTGGATAAGCGCGCTTGAAATAGCCGCTGAGTCTTCAGCATTCAATGATTCGATAGCCGATGTGACTTCACCTGAATTTGGCGCGCTTCCGTCCTTACCTGTTTCGCTAAGTATGCTACCCGCCTGGCGCTTAACAATCGCCGCCACGCTTGTTTTCACAGACTCGGGGATCAGGCTTCCTTCGCTAGAACTCTTTACAATCGATGCGCTGGCATCATTGGCTGTACCCAGTGCATTTCCGATAGCGTTCATTGCGCCGCCAATACCAGAAGCGCTCAACAGTACGATAAGTAATGTACCAACTGACCACACAGTCAGACCGTGTAGCGCGCCAATACGGTCATCTATTATTCCAGCCATTTTTGCTGCAATTAGCCCGCCTGCGAATGTTGCAATAATAGTACTTAGCAAGATCCATATAATCGAACCTATACCTAGCCCATTGCCCATTGCTGATAGATCCGTTGCATCGGCAATACCAACCCCAATGGCTGAACCCAGCAATAGCATGAGCCAACTTAATGTAATCATTGAGGCAACCCCGGCAAATATGGCACCCCAGCTAACACGCACTCCATCCAGAGTCGTTAAATTACCCGCTGTAGCTGCGGGTGTTCCACGCACTTCTCTTTCCATAATCAAATCCTCAATTAAACAATAAATTTGCGTTCTAAATTACGTCGCTGATTGTGTGTTCAGCATGCAGCTAACATATAAATGGCAAAACTTAAGCCAGCTCGTGCAAATTCGTGAATTATAATTGAAAGCTTTTAACTCTATAGGGTACAAGGGACAACCAGTCTCATTTCAAAATGAGCCAATTGAGCTCAGCGCGCAGAGTTACGCAACACTTACTATTTATTTAGTAATAATTACAAAAAATTTACAGTCTTATAATCAGATGATTTTAAACCATTTTTGGTATGAAAAAGTTGGGTTTAGAACTGCATCGCTAATCGAATCACAAATGGAATTGCAAGTAGGGCAGCCACTTTCCCTCTGGCTAAAACCCCCGCCCGGGCCCCGGGTTAAAAACAACTCTGAACGCCTTTGTAGTGCACGGCTCACCGGGTCAATGAGGGTATTGTTCAATACTGCGAATAAGCCTGATACGGAAAACAGATTACAAGGATAGTATTTTCCCGATGTTAACAAATTTTTTTATCAGCAATAATCCAGTCCATCTAAAAACAGAATTTTTAGATTAAAAACCTTTTTCCTAATATATTTTTCCAAACAGACTAACGATAAAACAACACTGGATGTAAGCGCATCAGTAGTTTGGAAGATACGCGGATTGACTGGTTTTCACCGTACAGATAAACACTTGATTGAGGAGCTTCGCATGAAGACCGTGTTTTCAAAATTGTTTTTTACCTGCGTTACCGCAGGGATATTAAGTATGTCAGCTCAGGCCGATACCCTGACCCGACAAAACGGTGCCCCTGTGGGCGACAACCAAAATTCACAAACCGCCGGGCCCTGGGGGCCTGTGCTTCTTCAGGATTCTCACTTAATCGAGAAACTGGCATCGTTTGACCGTGAGCGGATCCCTGAGCGTGTGGTGCATGCCCGTGGAACCGGTGTGTATGGTTATTATGAAAACTACGAAGATTTATCTGATGATACTGTGGCCGCACCGTTTCAGGAAAAAGGTAAAAAAACCGATGTTTTTGTTCGTTTTTCTGCGGTAATTCATGGCCATCAATCACCTGAAACGCTACGCGATCCCCGTGGTTTTGCTGTGAAGTTTTATACCGAACAAGGAAACTGGGATTTGGTTGGTAATAACTTTCCGGTGTTCTTCATCCGTGATGCGATGAAGTTTCCTGACATGGTGCACGCGTTCAAGCCTTCACCGGTAACTAACGTGCAGCAGGGCAGCCGAATTTTCGATTTCTTTTCTCATGTGCCAGAAGGGACTCATGCGTTAACCATGCTGTTTTCTGACTTTGGTACGCCGGCCAGCTATCTGAACATGAATGGCTCGGGTGTTCATGCATTTAAATTTGTCGATAAGTCAGGCGACTACAAATATGTGAAATTTACCTGGAAGGCCAACCAGCCGATTAAAAACTTTACCGCCGATGAAGCGGTGAAAATGCAGGGCAAAGATTTCCAGCCACATACGACTGATATCTATACCCGTATTGGTGAAAAAGGCGAAACCGCATCGTGGGACTTGTATCTGCAGGAGTTAGAGCCAGAGCAGTTAGACGACTTCGACTTTAACCCTTTAGACACCACCAAAATCTGGCCTGAATCGCTGGTTTCAGCCCGTAAAATCGGTCGCCTGGTGCTTAACCGCGTACCTGACAACTTCTTTGAAGAAACCGAACAGGCTGCTTTTGCGCCAAGCAACCTGATCCCTGGTATCGAGCCATCAGAAGACCGTATGCTGCAGGGACGTTTGTTTTCTTACGCTGATACACAACGTTATCGTTTAGGTGTAAATGCTTACCGTATTCCGGTGAATACACCAAAAAACGCGAGCATCAATAACCACGAACAGCATGGCCAGTTGCGCACCACGCACTCCAAACGCGATGTGAACTATCAGCCAAGCCGTCTGGTCGATTTGAACGAAGATAGCCAATACCGCTACTCAAGGAAGCCGCTTGCAGGTATGACCCAGCAAATACCTTTTTATAAGGAACAAAACTTCAAACAGGCTGGTGATTTTTATCGCAACCTGTCTAAAGAAGGTCAGCAGCACTTAATTGAAAATATGGGTGGCACACTGGCCGGTGTGGATAACAAAGAAATCCGCGTCATTATCAGTGCTTACATGTACAACGCCGATGAGGCGTACGGTACCGGTGTAGCAAAATTGGCTAAGGTTTCGATGAGTGATGTGAAGGCAGAAGCGAAAGCGCTTATGTCAGAACAGGCTGAGCGTGCCAAGCATGCTAAAAAGGTAGCTGAAAGCCTGGCTGCCATGCACAAGTAACACCGTTTGGCCCTGCTGTTTATGGCAGGGCCTGTTTTTGATAAAACCTGGAGTAACCGACAATGAAAAGCCGTCTTTTAAGCAGCGTAATGTTGACACTTAGCCTGTTATTCATATCAGCCACAGCTTTCGCTGAGCCCGATGCGCAAACATTAAAAGCCCGTTATTTTGATGCTGCACGGGCAGGCAATCAGCCACTGCTTGCTGCATTTTACAACGCAGGTCTGGATGTGAATGTTACCGACGAAAAAGGCTATACAGCCCTTATTCTGGCGGCTTACCATGGCCACAAAGATACCGTGGGTTATTTAATAGAGTCTGCACATGCCGATGCGTGTCAGGAAGACAAGCGTGGCAATACCGCATTAATGGGTGCAATATTTAAAGGCCATTTAAGCGTAGCAAAGCAGTTGATGTTTACCGATTGCAATGTGGATGCACAAAACCAGCAAGGCCAGACAGCGCTGATGTTTGCCAGCCTGTTTGATCGCCAGGAGTTGGTGAATGAGCTTATCGCCAGCGGGGCCAACCCCCGGCACCAGGATGCATCTGGTAATTCTGTTTCTGATATCGCGCTGTCCCAGGGCAATTATGATCTGGCGCAAGCCTTATCAGAATCCGGCCAGGCGTCACCGGCCAGGTAACCCCGCAGCGCCAATAGAGCACCAACAGAACAGTTGCCTTCCCTGGCATTTACCATCCCGTTGCTTAGCGTGTCGGGTTATGTCTGGCCTTAGTTTATGGCAACGTGAACCTCTTATTGTGACGACAGAGTAATTTTCTCAATGGTATTTGCTTCAATCTCTTCATCCGTGAAGTAAATATCTCGCAGTGTGGGTTGCTCAGAATACAATCTGGTTTGATCTAAGAAGTGTTCGCTACCAAATTGACGAGATTGTGAATACGTCAATATTCCCCGTCCTTGCGGACCTTCATCAGTAAAACTAATCACCATTGCCCAACTGGTTCCATAATTAATGTGGTAGCCGTTACCCTCTGCACTCATAATGGTATCGGTGTTTACTGGCTCATAACGATGTCTTGGAAGCAGCGTTTCATCACGGCCTCTGATGCTATCAAATACATTAAACCCACCTTCAATGTTGTGTGCACCACCCCACGGTAGTTTTTCGCCCGACGCAGTACCATCGGGTAAACTGCGCTCTACAAACTGAACCTCACCTAAAGTGGCATCAAAAGCAACGCCCGCTTGTTCAATCACCTGCACTGCTTTTGCGAGTTGCTGCAAGGTAGTCCCGTTTTGCTCTAATCCAGAAGGCGTTGTGACCGGAGCATCTGGAGAGAACGGGACTTCCCATTGAGGTTCCTGACTAAATTGAAAGGCAAACTCTCTAAACACATGTGCACCCACACTTGATGTGTTCATTGTACTATCCCACATCGCAAGGGCATCACATGCATCAGAAATATCTACATCTTCTCCATCAACGTTCACTGGCGCATTGCTTTGCTCGGTGCACGTTTGTAAAAGACTGGGTAGAATGTCTTCGGCCAGGTAACTGCGATTGTTTAACAATAGATCTTCTACTTCTTGTGGGGTAAAGGTGCCATCGCTTCCCGCTTCAGTCTCAATAAACTTTTGTCCCATTCTTGAGCGCAGTGATTGTTGATTTTCAGTATTTCCGTAAAGCGGATTTACACCGGTTATAGGCGAAGATAAATTTGTTAACCAAAAACTATCGTTTGAGTTTTGTACCGAATCGGCACCCTCATATTTTGGTGCTTGTTCATACGGAACAGGCCCATCAAAATCAAATTGTGAGCTATTGCCGGGCAATACGGTAAAGCCCGCCGCAGCTTTGGTTTGTATAAGACGAGGATTGGTCGTTAATTCATTGATGGCCGTTTCATTAAGGTTTGGCACGGTTGAGTCGTCGATATAAAAAACTTGCCCATCGTCTGAGGCTGCCATCGTATTATTAAAAATTACGCCATCATAATCTTTAAATGCTTGCTTAAACTCGTCCATAGACGACGCCATATTCATTGCCAGCCAATGATCCACTACATCAAAATTAGGTAAGTTCGCATCTTTAATGGCAAACGCACTTTCGTTATCCCACCCAAAGTTACCCGGAATTTCTATCATTGGCCCATAATTGGTGTAATAGGATGTTTTGTTGAGGGCTATGGTTTGACCATCGCCGGTAGCGACTTCGATTTGCAATGATTTTTCATGAATTATTTCTTTATCGCCATCTACCACATGGCTCATTCCTGATGTATCGTTTTCATCCAGGCTTAATTGATAAACCACAAAATGCTCGGCTGTTGAAAAGGTGTGAGTCCAGGCTACATTTTCATTAAACCCAATATTCACTGCACCAGGTAATCCCATTAACGAGCTACCCGTTACGTTCAGATAATCCGGAATTTGCGCATGGAAGTTCCAAAAACGTAAGTTACCCGTGTGAGGAAAGTGAGGGTTACCTAAGACCATTCCTTTCCCGTTAGTGGTTTTATCGCTGCCTAATCCCCACCCGTTTGACCCCATTTCCTGGGGATTTCTTTCTGGCAGCGTAACGGTTGGCGTCATGTTCAACGTAGTACGTGGTGTACCAGACACGGTTTTTGCAGATGTAGTTTGACTTGATGCAGCAGACGCAGGGGTTGGTAGGTAATTTTCGCCTTCAGGCGCCGCCAGGAACATCGGCGCTAAAAAGTTAGACGCGCCGGGCAATAGGGCAACACCTAAAGAATAGGTCAGCAAATCTACGCTATCGATAGGCTGAACCCACGGCTGTCCTGCACAGCTTTGATCCTGTTCTTCTATTGGGGTGTCATTTAAATACCGGTTGTAGCCAGCTGCGTACCCTTGAAACATAGCTTGCGAATTATCTGAAAGGCTCGGTAAATTATCTTCGGCCAACTCTCGGATGCCTAAAGTAAGATACCCAAAGTCGTTGATGAGGTGCTCTGAGTCACCACTACCTGGCAGCAAGTCGGGCCCGAAATACTTTGCGCGCTGAGAATTGTATTTCAAAATTTGATCAGCAAGGACACACATGTTGTCTCGAGCAAATGCGTAGCCTACACCGTAAGCCATACTTTCAAGATTATCGGCTTTAACATGAGGCACACCATAGGTGGTCCATGTGATATCGGCATTTAACGTACCATCGCTATCAAAAGCAGGCACTGGCCCGCTTACTATTGGCGGTGATGGTGGCGTGCCTCCGTCCTGCTCATCTGAAGAGTCGCTGTCGTTGTCACCGCACCCTACCAGACAGGCGGCAATAGAAAGTGCAAGTAAAGTCCGTGTAGGATTGGTACTTTTAGTGATTGTCATTGATAGTTTCCTTGTGAGTAAATCCGAATACGACGATCCAAGAGCAACAAAATACTTCGTTAGCAGCCACCACTCACCAAACTGCTTTACATGAAGTTAACAAAATAAGCAGTTAAACAACACAATCACTTGAAAAAAATTCGCCTTGCGTTGGCTTTGCAATTGCAACGTATAGTTCGACCCGTTTGCGGCTACAGCTTCGTGGTTAACTGATATAAAAGCTGCTTAAGAGAAAAAGTTTACTGTAGCTGGCCGCCACATGGGTACAGTGAGGACAGGGACTAAATAGGAAATGGCGAAACTGGAGTAAATAACGAGTAACTAGGACAGGCACTTCCCCTTCCTATGTTTTTTGCGGCCCCCCCTACATTAAACGGTCTGAAGAACTTCATTCAGAAGCTAAGAAGCTGATAGCAGATGCAAGGAGGGTCTGTCTCATGAGCTTGCCCATGCTCCTGTTATGAGCCTCTATTAACACTGTGTTTTCATCAATATCACGTAAATCTGCGTGAACTTTACGATAGCTATCATCGCAAAGCGATTTAGCACCAGAATTAACTAAAATATTGAACATGAGTCCAGTTACTTTTGACCATAAGCCGCTGTAAATTATATTTCACTAACCAATAATATAATTAGCGGAATAGGTAATTTTAATGAAAGAAACATAAAGTAAGAGATCTAACTGTTGCGAAAACGAATGATATTAGTGGGGGAATAGTAGCGCTTTACTGGGTAGGTGTAGGAGCAGTATAGGCGTATCGCTCATATAAAACGGTAAGGTTTGCTTCGCAAGCCATGGCTGGCGGAGCCTTACGACGCTGCCAAATTAGTCATCCGCTAGCTATAATAGCGTACGGCCAGGCTGTCCGCTCATTTTTTTGGAGCGTAACCATGTGTATAAATGAAAATCGCTGCCCTTGTTGCAAAAGTACTATAGGGATGCCTACGAAAACAAAGCTATTAATACACGAAACAATTACATGCCAAACCTGTGGCACTTCGTTAACTGTCAGTATTTTTTCAGCTGTACTCGCAACCTGTATTTTGGGTGTACCCGCCTGGCTCCTTTTCGACGAGCTTCTTATAACTACTGACATCCACAATTATCTGAAGCTTTTTTTAGGCTTCAGTGTTTGTATGTTTACGGCACGACTTGGTTTTCCATTCACCCTACTTGCCCAGGTCAAGCGCTGAACATACACACTTTTGTGTTCACCGCTTACCTGTTAATTAACCTATCGAGCTATTCCTATAGGTATTAATAGTCAATGCCATAGCGCTGCAAATAAAGAGAACAAATCTTTTTTAAAACAAATTGTTGTGTATTTACAGGAATGCAAGGAAGGACTGTCCCGTGCTTCTTCTCAGTTTTTTATTCCCTCATGTTTTAACGCTCTTCAAACTCAATTTCCACATCGGTAATATACACTGTTGTAGCACCTTCAAACCCTGAATCAATTGAGACATATATCCAGGCTTCACCGGTGCTTCCCGTACTCATTGAAAAACTTTCACTATTACTTAATGTCTTAATTTCCCATGTAGGGGACTCTATATGAGCTTCACAGGAAATTGGCAACCCGATACTTCCCAGGTAAACTACATCCTCGCCGCCACCTTGACCGTCATTAATATCGACCCTGTAGGTGCCTACGTCGCCCTCATTTGAAATAAATCGATTAGGTTCACTTGGTAATATGGAAGACTTAACTTGAACAGAAGAACCCGGACCACCGCCAGCTCCAGAACATTCTTCGGATTCAATGGTCAAAATGTCGACTTTGAAATTGACGTCGTACATAGTTGATGGACTCAAAACATCAATACGCTTTTTTATATAACCTTTGATATCGGCCGAATAATTGAACCAACCAAACTCAATCCCCTTTCTATATTCGTATGGTTCTGGCAGCTGAGATATTTTTGAAATTATTTTATCGTTATCTTCATGTTCAACCTGATAATCCGCGACTTCAATTTCAAAGCCTTGAGCGCTCTCTGAAAAACTGAACAAGAGAGGTATTCGTTCTTTTTCGGCAGGTGGAGGTGCGGGGTTATCGTCTGACGAGGAGCCGCATGAAAAAAGAAAGCCGGCACAAGCGATGACTAAGTATAATCTGATATTCATAATATATCCCTATATAAACTATCGATCAAATCAGCTTTCCACCGCCCCCCTTTAATGTCAACATCTGATTTAAAGAAATCGAAAATTACATTTTACAATTTCCTTTTTTTCACTGTTATTAATAATGTGTGTTCATTCTAAAACTCAGATTAGATCAGACTGTTTGGCATCGATGATAAAATGATACGTATCCCATCGATGTATGGGAGGAAACAGTCCTAAATTGTTATAAGTTATTAGACATGGCCAAAAGCAGAAATTCTGCTAATGGCCAGTTAACTGTTATTTAAAGCCGTATTGATTTTTAACTGAAATACTCACGTAGATAAAGCATTAGACAAGAGCCGACAGCCAAGACAAAGGCTATCCTATCCATAGGACGTTACCTTAGCCTTACCCTTTCAGTCGTACTTATTATTCGGTTGGAAAATCAAGCCCTTTCCATGCTTTCATTCCACCTAACAAATTTCGTACATCCATAAAGCCTGCTCTTAATAAAATACTCACTCCCACCCCGGCCCGGTGGCCTACACCGCAGGTCACTATTACCGGTTGATTTTTATCTAAGCAAAGTTCGTCCAGCTTATCTTCCAGGTATCCCACATAACAATGTTTTGCATTGGGAATGTGGCCGCTATCGAATTCATCACTTTCTCGCACGTCTAATACTTGTGGGTTGTCCATGTCTTTTAATGCCCGTGGCGAAATTGATCCACTCGATTCCCATTCACGTGCGGCATCCCGCCACGCTTCAAACCCGCCAGCCAATGCTCCTCGAACATTATCTAATCCGATATTACTCAAATGACGCACTGCAGAGTCGATATTCACATTTCCCTCGGTAACCAGATAAATAGGACTGTCGGCTTCGGCCAGCCATCCTCCAAATACCGGCAAACCGCCTTCCCAGATACTATAGCTACCGCTAATATGGCCTCCCGCAAAACCTTCAGGCAAGCGTGTATCATAAATTCGCTCGCCCCTACTTGCGTTGTCAAAATCGTCAACAGTATGTAGGGGCACATCACCGCTTCTGAGCTTAGGCGGCAGCCCGCCATCTAAATTAACTTTCTCCATCGTGCGAAAGTATGGTGGACGGGGGATGCGCTCTCCTCCTTTCTTCTGTGCAAATTCGTCACGTGAGAGAGTAAATACATTATTGTAAGTTTTTTCATCGCCTAATGTTGACCACGATCGCTCTGCCATGCCGCTACCGCACACTGAGCCTGGACCATGGGCAGGTAGAACTAATGCTGTATCGCCGAGACCCGCCAGTTTTTTATGCACCGAGTCATAGATACAAGCTGCATTTTCAACCGATTTGTCTTCAGCCGGGAGATCTGAGCGTCCGGTATCCCCAAAAAACAACGTATCGCCGGTAAATATAGCCCAGGCTGTCTCGGCATTCTCGTCTTCATACACCGCATAACTCATACTTTCAGGAGTATGGCCGGGGGTGTGTAAAGCACGAATAAGTAGTTTACCTACACGAAAAGTATCGCCATCTTTTAACCGAACATCACCGTGACCAAAGGTTTCAAAATTACCATTGTAGATTTTTGCGCCGGTGCGCCTGGCCAACCACGCCGACCCCATCACAAAATCTTCCTGACGGTGGGTTTCAACGATATGCGTTATGCGCGTTCCCAACAAACGTGCTGCATCAACATAATCTTGTACATGGCGAGCCGGATCCACCAACATGGCTTCGCCTTCGTCAGCCAGTAGCCATGCATAATGCGCAATCCCGGGTGTTTCGATGCGTTTGAGTTTCATTATTTTCTCCTATGCCTTCGTCGAAAAGAGTTTTAACCGTCTCATGTAGACGATTTCGATTTTAACCAATGCTGGGCCAGCATACCGGCAAGCATCGCAACCACAAATAACACTACATCAGGCTGTAACGTCGCCAATGCTACGACCCCCGGGCCAGGACAAAATCCACCAATGCCCCAGCCTATTCCAAAAATAGCGGCGCCTAAAACTAACTTTGTGTCGATTTTGGTGCTCGAGGGGATATCAAACTTATCTGTGAATACCGGTCCCTGTCTTTTACGGACCCAATAAATTCCCGGGGCTGCGATAGCAATCGCACCTCCCATAACAAACGCTAAGGTCGCGTCCCAGTTAGAACTCCAGTCTAGAAAATTTAAGACCCGCGCCGGATTGCTCATCCCAGATATAATGAGGCCTAATCCAAAAATAAATCCACAAAACAGGGAGGTGGCAAGTGCTTTCATAAATTTGCTCCTCGGTTACTTTTAAAAGTGTCTTATGAGATTAGTGGTGATCACCGCCGCACCAAAAAATATCATCGTGGCAACTATCGAACGCGGCGATAGCCGACCGATTCCGGCCACACCATGACCAGAAGTACAGCCGCTACCCAATCGGGTACCGAAGCCTACCAATAACCCTGCAATTATCATCCAACCTGAGCCTAACTGAGTCTGGACCGCAAAGCCGCCCATTAGCGCAATGTAGAGTATTGCTGACAAAATGATTCCGGCTAAAAATGCTAACCGCCAATGTCGTTCGAATCCGCTTTTTGTCATTGCGCCGGCAGAAATACCCGATATCCCCGCGATACGCCCAAGAGTCAGCAGTAGCAATACCACTGCCGACCCAATAAGAATACCGCCTGCTAAGCCCGCCCATGGTTCAAACGGGGTTGTAGTCCAGTTTTCCATTTTTTACTCCTTAAGCACTCTGCGCAGGGATTTTTTATCGTTGAAAGATACATAGCGTGTTAACGACTTCGTATAATCCCAGTTACATTAATAAATGCATAACGGTTAAAAAAGGATCAGTTGGCGGTAGATAGTACTTTCTGGCTGCCAGATAAACTGAAGTATTTACCATGCGTTACAGGCAGATGATCAAATGGCAAACACAGCAGCTTAAAGTCTTCCTACACGTGGGGGTTCGGCTTTCGGGGATTTCAAAGAGGCTGAAGAATAGCTACAGAGCTGCCAGCCCCATACTGTGTTCGTATGTTAACACTCACTTTAATGTAATTCGGGGAAAGCCAGACATGAAGCCCTGAGCCGAATACAGGCACAGGTGCGCGTGCAGGCAACATTTTGGCTATTGTGTAAGACACGAGGTATGAAAAGTGACTCGCGGATTCAACCCCGAAGTGCACCACTCGCTAAATTAAGCCGCACCACGTAATTTATCAAACACCACTGCTGGCTGTTTATATCCCAGGCACTTTCTTGGCCGAAGGTTAAGTGCCCGTTGAGCGTCTGCAATTTGCTTGTCTGTTACTGTCCATAAATCCGTGCCTTTTTGGATATATTGCCGCAGCAACCCGTTGAAGTTTTCGTTCAGGCCGCGTTCCCATGATGAATACGGGTTGGCGAAGTAAATGTCCGTCTTCAACTTCTCTGCAACCATTTCATGGTCACAGAATTCACTGCCGTTGTCCGCTGTAATAGTGCGAACGTGGCAACGGTAGCGCCACAACATGGCAATCATGGCCCTGCTCACGTCTTCTGCGCTTTTCGCTGGCACTTTGCGTATCAGGTACAGCTTACTTTTTCGTTCAACCAGGCTCACGATGGCACCTGTGCCGTTCTTGCCTAATACCGTATCGGCTTCCCAGTCACCGAACCGTTTCTTCTTATCTACTATGGCAGGACGGCATTCAATGCCAACCCGATTCGGAATAATAACGCGCTTCGCGTAGCTGCCTTTACGGTATTTACGGTGGCCATGTCGTAACTGCTTGTAGAGCTTTCCACCGCGCAATTTATCGCGCTGTACGAAGCCGTAAATCCACTCATGACTGACGATATGACCAATAATTTTGCCCACGCCTGCAATCTGTTCGGGGCTCCACTTCTGGCTCAGCCCGAACTCGACGAAATTAATAGTCAGCGCTGATACACTATATTTCGCAGCCTGACATCGTCGTTTGACTGCCTTAGCCTGAGCAGCTTCAGGCAGGTAGTGGTTGTTCCGAATTCTGTTGCGACGCACTTCAAGACTAATCGTGCTGTGACTCACCTTTAACCGCTTCCCTATCTCCCGATAGCTGAAACCCTCGCGTAATTAGGCTTCGATCTGGTATCGTTGTCCTTCGATCAACTGCTTGTACCTCATGGTAACTACTCATGTTTTTTGGCGATTACAGAGTACCACCAACAGGCAGTTGATCTCTTCTCACCGTTTAACAATGAATGGTGCACTTATTATCTGAATTCGGGACTATCTTATGTGTTGAAAGTCATCAGGCCAAAACTCTCCCATTATACTGGCAGCTATGATCGCAACAAAAACAACACTTAAATTATTATCAAAATCAGGAATGAGTAACGTAATAAGTGAATTTATTAAAACCGCCGATAGGCTTGAAATTAGTATAGCTGCTATCTTTTTATATTTTGTTTTAGTCATTTTTTCTCCTTGATAAAATAAAGTTCTTTAAGTAGAACTTTATTTTATCATTAATTGCGCTATCTCAAGCGATACGTAACATAGCCTGCCGTGGCGGCCCCAGCCGTAGCACTGACCGCATTAAAGCCACCTGGGCCCCATACAAAACCTCCAGCAGCTGCACCCGCAAATCCTGATCCACTCAAGCCTGAGCCCCAACTGCTCATGGCATAGCCAGCCATAGAAGAAGCAGCTCCTACTACACCCATTCCAATATTAGCCAGAACTCCACCATTAACACTTTCTATTTCATTTATATTTAGTTCATACATAGTTACTTCACCTAAAATTACCTTATTGTGTGAGACAGTTAAATAAACGCCCCACAAAAATTACAAATGGAAGAACTTATGAAATATAAGAAGACTAAAACTCACAAACCACCTAAACCTAGCCTTTATATTTAAAAGTTCTGTTCCAGAATACATAGGATTTTGTATTTACAAAACTGTACATAAAGCGCGTTTTTGACAGAATTACGAATATCAGTCGGCCGGATACACTTTGATATTTTTGTGTGTCTTGCGCAAAGTAAATTTTGTGGTGGAGTTAGTCAATCTGGCGGGTGCTAAAAATATCGCCTCCAAGATGGCAGAAGCGGGACCCCTACTCTTGGCTGGTCTCTCACTACGCGGGTATTCGCCTCTAAACAGTGGCGTGTAACCGCACACTTTGTAAACCTGACCTGAAAGAATAGCGAATAAGAAAGTAACTGATGTAGAGGATAGCTGTAACTACCCCCTAAAATGAAACAGCTTATTCGTAGAATTTCTTTTAAACTATTTGAAAGGAGTTTTACGATGACA
>NZ_JAESDK010000019.1 GCF_019249245.1 Alteromonas lipotrueiana
ATGGACGAAGGTCTGCGCTTTGCAATCCGTGAAGGTGGTCGTACTGTAGGTGCTGGTGTTGTTTCTAAGATTATGGATTAATCTGAAACACCATTAGGTATCCAAAAAAGGTCGCGTAAGCGGCCTTTTTTATTGCCTGTGTTCATACTACGTCGCTTGCGATAATGTTTGCTCTCGACTTTACTAGCTTGATTAGTTTTTCGTTTTATTTCCAGATCTGCCTACGCTTATTTCCCGCTTTATCCTATCGAATTTAATACCATCCAGAGACCCGCAATGTAGGGGGATCTACCTATAGCGTGCCATAAATTAATAGTGCAAAAATAAGGTAAATCGTTCCAGGTAAGACGCAATGAGATTCTTGGCTACCTTGTTATTCACACTTATGGCTACCTTTAGTAGTCAGGCAGATTTTATAGAATATTCCTTCAATGAGCTCGAATTACAGAGCGAAAGCGGCGATTTCGCTTATGTAAAAGGCAGTGTTCGCTACGATTCAGCACCAATAATTGACTTTAATAACTGGAGTGAACTCATTTTTCTGGTCACCATTAATGACAGTCAGTTTGACTTAGGTCCTGAGGATTTGAGTCAGATAAATATCGTCGATTTGGATGATTTAGTGTTTGGGGATGAGGATGATGAAGGCTTTTCTTTCGCGTTTTCACAAGATTATTCTTTGCATAGCGGCGCCGCGGCTATAGGTGAAGATACTTGTCTATTTACAGAACAACATCAATTCTGTGCTAATTCGCTGTTTGGTTTACAAAAAAGCCAGATAAGTGCCGATATCACAGCTCCATGGACCGCGATATTGTTGTCTCCGTTAGCACTATTAGTTTGGCGTCGTCGCTAAATTATACTTTCGACGCTTCCGTTTTAAACGTCACTTGCAGCGCATGGATGCGCTTTTTTCTTTGGCTCAAAATTCTTTCATCTTCCATAAACCTACCGCTTCCACTTAATTCGAACCTGTTAATAAAAAGTTATTAATAGGGGGAACTCCCCATAGAGCCCGCCACTTAAGTGCGAAATACTCATAGGGTAATCACGACTGAGGTTTATTATGACTTTTTCTACTAAACACACCCTAATAGCTGCTGCGGTAGCTTTGTCTCTTCCTGCGAGTAACGCTTTCGCAAAAACATTTGATAACACACTAGCAGATGCGTTAGACGCCGCACCGCTAGAACTTCAACAGGTTATTGTTACTTTCGAGGGTAACAGCGCCGCTACCCCTGAACAGTTAAACGCGATTAAAGCCTTAGGCATTGATACCGGAGTAAGTATGCGGTCATTGCCTATTGTAGGTGTACTTGCCACCAGGGACCAGGTTGAAGCATTGTATCAGCGAGACGATGTTGTCTCGGTATGGAATAACGATAAACTAATTCTTGAAAATCACGAATCCACTCAAATAACGGGAGTCCAGTCGTTACGGGCGGACAAAAATCTACGTAATCAGGGTATTCCATTTTCAGGACGCGGCGTAGGTGTCGTGGTGAACGACTCTGGAGTTGATGGTACCCATTCAGACCTGGCTTTTGATGATCACGTTGTGCAAAATGTCATGGCGCAGCTCAATCTTGCCAGCTTTTCAGACCTGTTACCCATTACCTACCAGGAAGATGTAGCCAATACCGATATTGGCGGTGGCCACGGGACCCATGTGGCGGGTACAGTAGGTGGTAATGGCGCGAAAAGCAGTGGCCTGCACGCCGGTGTAGCTCCGGGTGCTGATATAATTGGGTACGGTTCGGGAGCCGGGCTGTTTATATTAGATACGTTAGGTGGTTTTGACTATGCCTTAACGCATCAATATGACTATAACATTCGGGTTATCTCAAACTCGTTCGGTAACACCGGTGATGTTGGTACAGAGTTTAATCCAGATGATCCGACAAATATTGCCACCAAGGCTTTAGCAGACCGAGGCATTATTACCGTTTTCTCAGCTGGTAATTCAGGACCGGGAGAATCTACCATCACGGGTAACTTTAAAAAGGCGCCGTGGGTAGTGACTGTCGCCGCCGGAAACAAAAAGGGTAAGCTGGCTGATTTCAGTTCCCGGGGCGTAGACGGCAAAGGCGGTGAGGTTGTAGTCGATGGCGAGGTATACCATTGGAAAGACCAGCCATCTATCACCGCGCCTGGCGTTGACGTAATATCGGCTCGCGCTTCCACCTCAAGTTTGGGTGGCTTGAGCGCTTCAAACGATGCTGAAATGATTGAACCACAACACCTGCCTTTTTATACTGTATCAAGCGGTACCTCTATGGCTGCACCACATATTTCAGGTGTCGTGGCTTTAATGCTTGAGGCAGACAATTCTTTACAATGGCGGGACGTTAAGCACATCTTGCAACAAACCGCTACGCCTATGGCCGGAA
Source organism: Alteromonas lipotrueiana (assembly GCF_019249245.1). Taxonomy (GTDB): domain Bacteria; phylum Pseudomonadota; class Gammaproteobacteria; order Enterobacterales; family Alteromonadaceae; genus Alteromonas; species Alteromonas lipotrueiana. The sequence continues at coordinate 2,391 of NZ_JAESDK010000019.1, forward strand.
TGCAGGAGTGGGAAGTCGGTGCTGGCTATGTGAACGCCCACGCCGCAGTTAATGCGGTTGTTAACGGTGTCGAGGTTTACGGCGATACAGTGAAGCTAAACCGAAACTTCAACGCTTTTGCTAATGTTAGTGAAGGCGACAGCTTTACTCTGACAACCACTTACCTACCGGCAGGTGAATCACCCACCGAGACCTTCAATGTCGGTGACAATGTGTCAATGGTCGTTGCCAGTGCGTCTATTGAAACTGCTACTGCGTTTGTACTGGAAGATCCGGCCGGCAATCGTTACGGTAGCGGCATAGGCCTGCCAGTTTTGGGTTCATCAGTAGGTACAGCGGCGCCGGGTATGGCAGGTACCTGGAAACTTTACAGTCGTGGGGTAGGAAGCCTTAGCGGTGTGTCGCTGGACCCATTAGGTGTGACCAATGGTATTGGTGTACCTGGCTCTAACGATGTGAATATACGTCTGTTGGAAACCTCGGGCTATACCGGTATAGATGACACCGAAAATCATCCGGCGCGTGCGTTTGTTGAATACGTGGTGAGCCACAACTTAATGGATGCGAAGAACAAAGGCTTTAAACCCGATGCTTCGTTTAAAATGAAAGATTTAGCAGACACATTGTCACTTAGTGCTAATGTACGCCAGTCATTGGCGGGTAACAGCAGTAACTTTTTTGATGTTAACTCGCGCTTTGCAGCGGCAGTAAATTCAGCGACAACTCAAGGCTCGGTACTCAGCGATTTAACTCAAAGCAATGATGCTCTTATTCAGGTTGAAGGTTCACAGGTTTTCGGGTCTAAAGATTCGGTGTCGCGTGAAGCAATGGCCTATTCGATGGTGCAGGCATTAGGATTACAGTCGCAAGCTAAAGGATTTAACCCTGATGATAAAATTGTCGCGGTGGTCTTTGGTGAAGCGGTTGAGGTTGAAGATACTGATCAGGTAGCTCCGCATCTACGTGGCTATGTGCAGCAGGCGGTCGCTGCTGGGTTGATTCAGGTAGAAGTTGAAGTTTCGCAGGGGCAGTTTGATCTGGAGCCCACACTTAAAGCTTACTTCAACCCTGATAACACGGTAACTCGCGCAGAAGCTGCATTTATTGTTACCCAGTTTCATCAGCTCAACCAGTAACCCTATTAAAAGCTTAATTGTAGCTTTTAATTTACCTACTCTAACAGGCCGGCTTTGCCGGCCATTCTTACTAACTCAGCTGAACTTTTTAAATTAAGCTTTTTATAAATATTGCTGCGATGATTTTCAGCCGTCTTCAAGCTCATCGATAGAAGCTCGCCTATTTGCTTACTGGTATTGCCAGCTGCCACCAAAAAGAAAACCTCGCGCTCGCGACGGGTCAATACACTTAAAGGGTTAATATGGGTCTCGGCCGCAGGATCTGCCGATGGCTGCTTTTGAGGAAAACATGTGCGCCCGCCGGCTACTGTTTTAATTGCGGCGACCAAGGTTTCCTGAGAAGACTCTTTTAAAATGTAGCCTTTCGCTCCCGCCGCTTGCATGGCTTCCACATATTCAATTTCATTATGCATAGACAATACTAAAATTTTTGCATTGCTACGCTGGGTAAGAATTTTATCGATGGCCACCAAACCACTCATTCGGGGCATTGAAATATCCATCAAGATAACATCGGCGGGCTGATGCAATACAACGTCTACCAGCTCAAGCCCGTCAGCGCACTCACCCACAATCTCAAAGTGTTCTTCAGCCCGTAACATCGTTGCAATACCCTGGCGCATCAGAGCATGGTCATCTGCAATAATTATTTTTGTGGTTGTATTGTTTGTCATAAAGGTACCGTAACAATGGTTCTTGTGCCCTTACCGGGCGCGCTTTCTAAGGTTAACGTCGCATCAAACGCTTTTACTCTATCCGCGATGCTGGCTAAACCTATACCGGGTGTAATCAGGGCTTTATCAAAACCTTTGCCATTATCTACAATCTCTAAGCGGACCACGTTATGATGTCCGGTCAGCATTAGCTTAATAAGGCTCGCTTGCGCATGTTTCACGCTATTTGTAAGAGACTCCTGAGCAATTCGGAACAATAACACATTAATCTCTTTATCTAGTTGCAGCGGAAAATCGATAGCGCAATGATATTCAATATCTTCATGCTCCAATAAACTTCTACATAGCCACTTTAATGCGGGTTTAAGTCCAAGGTCATCTAAAATTGTTGGACTCATTAAACGTGATAATTGTCGAACATCTGCCAGTGCCATTTCGGCAATACTGTACAGCTCAGATAGCCCTGGGTCCGTGGCAGCTAAATCATCCAAACGGCGGGTAAGGCCGGTAAGTAACTGACCTACACCGTCGTGAAGCTCGCGGGACAATCGCGCCTTTTCAGCTTCTTGTTGCGCCCAAAGTCGTTTGGCAAGACCGGTAAGCGAAGCCTGTTCACCATCTAAACGTTTTTTTAACGACAGCTGTAATGCGCGTATCGATTCTAATTGCTGCTCATACGAATTATTCAAGATAGGTCTCTTGGTAACGTTGGATATGCTCTTCTGACATCTGCCCAAACCAGTCTGACAGCAACTGCTGCTGTTGAAGCTCGCTTCCCGGCACAGCCTGATAATAAAGATGGTTTCTCCAATAACCAGGATGAACCGCAAGTTGTTGCTCAAGCCGGCTTTGGCTGGTCTCATCACCCATAATCGCGTGTAAATACAACCACTGCAGATGGGTCTGGTAAAAAACAGGCCGTTGTAACTTATTTGCCTTTTGCATGGCAAGGCTGTCGATAGGTAACGAAAAGCGTTCTTGCATATCCAGAAGTATTTTCAACTCGATATGTGTGGGCATATTGGTGGTATTAACCAGTTGCTGATAGGTGGGATGAGTCTGGCTTACCTTTTTTTCCAAATGATGTGAGCGTGCTAAATTTAGCCAGTTATACACCTGACGTTGCTCAACGTTTGCTTGCGTTATTGATGGCTTAAGCCGGTCCAGTTCGGCATTCAGACATACCCAATCAGCTGTTTTTAAGCAAATTTCAGCCATCCACAGCTGACTTTCTACCAGGGCTTTAGAGTCATCTTTATCATCAGCAAGTTGCTGAGCTGCCAAAGTATGCTCGTGGGCATTATTTAAATCACCTTTGGCAAAATGAAGATAGCTAAGTAACAAATGCTGGTAAAGGCGCTCCTGACCCAACTCATCGGTAATTTGATTGGTTAGCATGCCTAACTGTCTTGTAGCTACCGTATTGTCGCCTTTTACAAGGCGCAAATGGATCAAATTTTGTTGGGTTCTGAGTCTGTGATTTTGATCGTTGTTGCGGGTAAAAAGCGTTAACGCTTGCTGCCAGTAAATTTCAGCTAATGCAATGTCACCTATCAAAAAGTGCATATAGGCAACATTGCTCATACTTTCAGCCTGACGCTGGGTATCTGGCATTCGCACCCGTAAATCCAGTCCCTGCTTGTAGTATCTTAAAGCATTGGGATATTGCCCCTGTTCTTCATACAAAAAGCCCAAAGTATCTAAAATATGTGCCTGCTCGGTCTGGTTTTGTTGAGCCTCTACTAGCGTCAGGGCTTCCTGAAGACTTTGTTCGGCTAGTTCAAAACCTCCCTGAATAGAGGCAGCAATAGCGAGATTTGCCAGTGTTTTTGCCCGTTCTTCGGGATAGGTTTTGGCATTTCTCAGTGCTAAAGCATCTTCAAAATACCGTTGAGCCGATTCATATTCGGCCAGCCGCAGGTGCGCAATTCCAAAGGCGTTTAATACCAGACTTTCGCCCTGATGATCTTTGGCCCGCCGAAAGGCAACCAAAGCTTTGGTTAGCGTTTGATCTAATGCCGTTGAAATTTCACCCTGTATTATTTGTAAGCGGGCCAGCTCAAACAGTAAGTGACCGTTTTGGGGCTGCAAAGTAAGCGCTTGCCGGTAATCACTTTCAGCGGCGCTTAAATTATTAGCCCAATGATGGATGTCTGCCCGTATCGCCAACAAGTTTGGACGATTGGGAAATGACTCAATCAAAGCATTAATACTTTGTTGCGCCAGGGGTAAGTCGTTGTCAAGTTTAGCTTGTAACAACCGGCCCTGAAGTTTCCAGTACACGTGCAAATCTGGAAAACGCCCTAGCGTTTCTAACGCTTGCCTGCTTTTGGCGATATTATTATTGTTGAAAGCCTGTTCGGCGATAGCGAGCCAGGTGCCTGGGTAGTCCGGGGCGCGTTCTTCAAGCAATTGCAAAGGGGCGCTGTTATCGGCGGTCTGTAGAGAAGTGTCGATATTGTCCAGTGCGGCTAAATACGATAGGTCTGGTAATTTCACCGGTGTCGACAGTTTTTTAAAAAGAGTATCAATCAGCTGTTTTGAAAATTCTTCCAGGTACTGTGATAACTGGTCTGAAGCAACTTCCTGAGTAAGGGTGAAAATGACCTCGTCCGCGGGCATCTGCAATACATTAGCATGCAATAAATAGCGGCCGGTATTTGCGGGGGTAAGCTCTAACGTGATAACGATATCTGCGGCTAAATTAGAGGCTAAGTTAATTCTGTCCTGTTTATCTGTTAATGGTTGTAACGCAAGGTTTTGCTGAAGCTGCTGTGTGCTGTGGGCCGAAATTAACGCCAAATCGGGATGCAATGACATGGGATAACGCAACAGGGTTGTCATTGTTTTTAGTAAGGGGTACTGGTTGTCGTGTAGCAGAGTTATTTGCAGAGTTTTATCGGGCAGAGCAGGCGGAGCATTATTATATTCAGACTCTACAAAAAGTGTAATTATTGCCACCAGTGCTATTACGGCTGCACCGATGCCAACATAAACACTCGCTTTCCCTGAGCCAGGTTTTATGTTTTCTAAAACCTGGCTTAGCTTAGGTCGACGTTCAGGGTGCTTATGCATTAACTGCGAATTGTATCGGCGCGCTCGCAATAGCCACAAATAATAAAAAAACGAACGGCGTTTTGGGGTTACCGTTGTCAAGACTTCGTGCAGCACGACACCAGCGCTATAAGTATCTGACTGTAGCGTCGATATGCCACTGTCAATCACCTCTGGTGCCGCGTATTGTCGGTTTCCGCTGGTTTGATGATGCGTATCCACCGTATGGCCTATCCCAAAATCAATGAGCATCAGCCGGTCTTCGTCAGTAATCAAAATATTGTCTGGTTTTATGTCACCATGATGAATTCCAGCTGTCTGACACGCCAGTACCGCTTCTAACAAATCCAGGCGCCATTGTTCGTATTGCTGTGGACGGGTAGAGCGCAAAAGCCTTTCGTTTAAGGGCAGGCCCGAGACCAACTGCATAGTGAAAAAAGCATTTTCGCCATCAGCAAATACATCGTGTACCCGAATAATATTACTGTGCTGAATTTTACGGGCAACAAGTACTTCGTTGCGCAAAGTTTGCATTTGATGGGGATTAGCGGCGGCGCCGATAAGTAACTTTATAGCTACTTCGATGTTCAGAAGCTCATCATGAGCACGGTAGACCGTTGCCTGCGCGCCATTACCTAGCGGTGAAAGAATACGAAAGCGGTCTGCCAGCATTGATTGGCAGGCAAGAGTCGTATCTGAATGTAGCTGTTCAGTGTCTGATGTATTGGGTGTGGACGGTAAAGCAAAAGGCCCGCTCACATATCTACCTCATTACCTGTATTTATTCAGCAGCCCTCCTGTGCTGATAAATGCGTGCGATAACTAAGCTTCTAGTCTTTTCCGTCGACTACGCCGCTGTAAATCGACCTTTGCTTTTCTTAAGTTTAGGCTCGACGCCAAAAGTGTACCAGCAGACTAAACATTAGCAAGCTGGGAAATTTCATGTTCAATATTGTGATATATCAGCCGCAAAGACAAAAGGTTAGCCAATTTTCGCGCAAAGGCGACATCAGTTTGCGAAAAATAACCCCGCTGTTCTAATGAGTCCGCATACAATACACCAATCAGGCTATTCTCAACGTGCAACGGCACAGCTAAAGCGGCCTTAATCTGGTGCCTTATAACACTATGCTGAGAAGCCATTTGTGCGTCGCCCGCCAGACTTCCGATCGCCAGTACTTCGCGCTGTGCCAGACATTGGTTGATAAACGTGCGGCTACCGGTAAAACCCTCTTCCTGCATCCACGGTAAAAAGCCTAAGGGTTGATGGTGACTATTATCTTTGTTAACCAGGACTACCGCCGCGCGTTCGCAGCCTAGCGACTGCTGAAGACATTGCTGTGCTAAAGCTAATAAAGCCTGAGTATCAGCACACTGCTGAAACTGTATTGTATGACGAAACAGTTGTTTATCCTGCCAAACTTTTTTACTGTCAAGTCGAACCACATCCAGGTTTTGAAGTGGGGTGAACCGACATGCTACAGGGCCCAGTAAAATTGTTCGGGACTGCTTGATAGTCAGATTAGAAACCGCCGCACCCTGGACAAAGCAGCCAGACGAACTGGTATCGTTTAGGGCCCAGCTGGCATCGTTTTCTGCATTTAAACGGGCATGAAGCCGCGACACCTGAGGATGATCAATAATAATGTCTGCATCGCCAGAACGACCTATATGATATGGACGTCCCTCATAAAGAAGATGCTCAAATACCGAACCGTCAGGCTGAGTGAACGCAACTTGTAAGGGCATTGCGTTACTCCTTAAAGCGTACGCAAGCTATAGCGCAATGTGTAAAGGCGCGACAAAATATCGCCTTTGGCGTTAACAATATCACCGCTTGAACGCCATACGTCATCAATATTGTTACCTGAAGCATTACTTAACAAATTGATCAGTGTGTCGGTGGCTGAAAGTGCGGTGTTGGTGTCTAGGGTTACTAAAGCAGTCTCCAACGTTAACATAAGAGGATCGATAGCATTGGTAAGCGATGCTGACATTGCCAAACGATTATCCTGAACCGTGGTATTCAACTTGGCAAACTTAGTATCAATAATGGTATCTGAATCGCGCTGGTCAAGTAAGATGATAAAGTCAGAAAAACGGCCAGTGCTGCCGCGGGCGCGATAGCTTCCAGTACTCGTTAAAGTAGTGATATCTTCAAAAGTTGCACCGTCGTGAGACGTAAATAAACGCCATGGTATGGTTGGGTCAAAGTGTATGGCTTTGGTATAAAATTCGATGCTAGCCAGCCCTTCAAAAGCAAAGCCTTTGTCTGTTTTGGGACTTACAGATACCAGCACAGGAAAGCCTGTGACACCTTCTACCAAGGTTGAGGGTAACCGGGAGGTGACACGTGGATCGGTAGGCAGCAAAACTTCGGCGGTAATATCCAGGTTATTCGGATGTAAGCCTACCACCTGTTCAAATTCTAATGAGAGGGCCAGGTCGTATGTATTCCCCAGAGTAAAGTTTGCTTTTACCTGATTATTAGCAAATGACACAGTGTGGGGTAATGCTGCTTGTGCCTGAGCATTGACCAAAGACATTGAGACTAATGCAGTCAGTGCCCAAAAATGTCGAATAACGCTTTTTATCTTCATCATCTTTCAACCTCATAAAGTCTTGTATAAAAACTATACGAAAAAGGTGTCATTATCAAATTATAATGACACCTGACATAGTGTAGCTTAATTTCTCAGGTATTGACTGAAGAAGCGCGTGGCAAGTAGAGCATAATGCGCGCGGGTTATCGTGTCTTTGCCGTCAAAGCGAGCGGTTAGGGTGGGCTCTACTGAAAACGCAGATTGCTCGATACCAAACTCAACATTGACTAAAGATAATGTGATGGCCAGCTGGACATAGCCTTTCATATTGTCATCAATGCTGTCTTGATCGGCCAAAACAATATCTTCGCCCTTGTAGTTCACCACGATATCCTGATTTGTATCAAAGCTGGTGGCAAGCTCTTCTAACCCTAACATCTGGACTAAAGCATAGGCCATGTCGATTTTATCCATTTTTCCAAACGGGTCTGCTTTACCATTTTTTGCCGGCATAATGGGAGCCTGCGTGCGCAAATTGTCTTTAAGCGCACCTCCTGCCACCGATACCGACTCGATAAAAGCTTTGTCAAAGCCCGGTAAATTTCCCAATGACGGCGTGGCTTCGTTTAATAGATCGCGATATTGTCTGACCGCACCGCCCATTACCGCATAGCGGGCAAAGTCTTTTCGTTTAAGGCTGGCTTCAGGGAAAAACTTATTGTCGGTCAGGCCATCCATCAAACGCTCGCTAACTGCAAACTCAATAACTCCTTGTTGGGGGTGGCCTTCAATATCATCTAATCCATTGAAGCCGCCACTTTGTTCAAACGTAACCGTGACGTCAAAGGTTTCGGGTACACCAGGGCCATTTGTTACGCCCAGAGGGTCAGCCTGAATACCCGATAGTGAGGTTAAACCATAGGCATAAATTCCCCACGTGCCCGGTTGAGCAGGGGCGGCTACGCGCATGGTTTCATTAAGTACCGGCGTAGTAAGATTACCAAAGTATTCGGTACCATCGGGTGCGACCAATACCAGCTTTGTCAGATTAGTCGAGGTGCTGGCCGAAGCCTTTACCAGTACTTCCTCACTTCCTACAGTAAAGGTTTTCACTTCAGGTTCGCCTACGGGGGCGTAAAATAATTCAATCTGTTCAATATTGTCGCTGGCGCTGACCAAAGCATTCGCTTTAAACTGTTTGCCAGGCAAATTGTTAACCGTAACCGAGTGTTTCATATCGTAATCAAGTGCAGCTGCTACCGCAGAGCGTGCATTGACATAACCGGCACCTACTTCCCAGCGTTCATAACCGGGCATGTTGGTCGCCGATTCCTGAAGCAAGTTTTTGATGGCTAAATTATCCAGTGAAGGGTTGGCTTCAAGCATCAGGGCAATAATACCTGAAACATGCGGTGTGGCCATTGAGGTGCCTGAAATCATGGTATAAAAAGGAAGGTTTTGAGTTTCTATGGCATCTACATCGGCATCGCCGCCATTAGCAGCAAGGTTGGTGGCTGCGCGGGTAGAGATAATGTCTACGCCTGGCGCCACAATACTGACCTCATTACTGTAAGACCACTGCGAACCATCGGGCATCGTAAAATCGCCTGACTCGCTACGCAAACCGCGTGACGAGAAGCCGGCCAAATTACCGAATTTGTCACCGGCACCGACCGAAATACCCCAGGGAATTTGTGCGTATGGGTTGTGCGAGTCTTCGCCAGGACCAGAATTACCCGCTGCAAACACACTTAAAATTCCTAATTTATGCGCTTTGTAGGTTGCTAAAGATACCGGGCCTTTAGGTTCATATTTACCACTAGAGCCCCAAGAGTTACTGATAACCTTAATTGGATTGTCGTAGTTATAAAGATTGTTAATGGCAAAATCGAAACCGCCAATAGTATCAAGAAGAAATAACCCACCTCCTGAACCATACCCGATAATATCTGCATCAGGTGCGGCGCCAACATATTTACCGCCGGACATTGAACCATTACCTGCGATGGTGCCGGCAACGTGTGTGCCGTGGCCCGAGTTTGTATCGGTATTGATTTGTCCGGTTAATACAGTACCGCTGGTCATGCCGCTTATACTAAGCGCTGAGGCATGCGTGAGCGCCTGGACATTTTCTACAACAGTATCACCAAAAAAATGGTCCTGATGCGAAGCATCCACACCGGAGTCATTGACCATAACCGTTACACCTTTGCCGGTGTAGTTTACGCCATTGCGCTGTGCAAACTGTGGCGTTTGCAGGTCGGCTACGCCGGTAATCTGACGCGCGTCCGCATTAAAGAATTCCATTTTTCGGTTTGCAAAAACGGACCGAATACCATCGAGCTCCGCAATAGATTCAATTTGCTGGCGGGTTGCCATCACACCAATGATAGGCAAAGACTTAAACTGAACTCCTTCAGTAATCCCCAAATTCAATAATTGCTGAATTTGAGATTCTGCCAGAGGGGTCATTTGTTCAAAGGTAACGACTGCCATAATCTGCTGGTCTTCTACTAACGTAGACAATTTAGTGTTTAGCTGTTGACCAATATAAGCATCGGCCAGCGCCGCACTGGCCGGAATGCTTAGCAGGGTGGCAGTAAGGGTAGAAAGGGCAAACTTTTTCATGTAGAACTCCAAAGACATTTGCGCAAAAACAGCGTGCGCAGATTTTCTTGTTTAATTGTTGACCTGTTCAATATGCGCTTTTTGTCTGAATTCCGGCTATAGGGGTATCACCCTATATTTGTCCGAAGTAATAAAAGTTTTGCCACGCAAAAAGTGACCTATAACTGCATCAATAGGTTTGCCCACCCGAAACCACCGTATTTTTTAAAGGAAGTATGTATGAAGTTTTTACCATTAGGCGCAAGTGATATTAAGGTTTCCGAAGTTTGTCTGGGTACCATGACCTGGGGGATTCAAAATTCACAGCAAGATACCGATAACCAGATCGCGATGGCCATTGATGCAGGTGTCAACTTTCTGGATACCGCTGAAATGTATCCCGTACCTCCCGACGAAGAAACGTATGCTGATACTGAGCGTTACCTAGGTAACTGGCTGGGCCGCAATACGGCCAGGCGCGGCGACCTAATCATAATGACGAAGATTGTGGGCAATGGTGTAAGCTGGATTCGCAACGGTCAGGATATAACCGGGGCCAGCGTAGAGCAGGCCATCGAAAGTTCGTTAGCGCGCTTACAGACAGATTATATAGATGTTTACCAGTTACACTGGCCAAACCGAATCACTCCGCATTTTGGCAAGCACTGGCCGGGCATGACCAACCCCCACGATATCAACCGCGAACAACAGATAGCGGGTATGCGAGATATATTACAGGGGCTGGACAACGCACTGAAAACCGGAAAAATTCGACACTGGGGCTTATCAGATGACACTCCCTGGGGTATTCATACGTTCTTAAAACTGTGTGATGAAATGAACATTGCGCGGCCGGTGTCTATTCAAAACGAATTTAGCCTATTGCATATAAAAGATTGGCCGTATTTAATTGAAATGTGCGCGCTTGAAGACATTGCTTATTTGCCCTGGTCGCCGCTGGCTACAGGCATACTTACCGGAAAGTACCTGCACAATGCGCGACCTGAAGGTTCTCGCTGGACCTACCCGCAACGTCAGGGTTTGTTCAGAGATAAACCTATGGCTCAACAGGCTACACAGGCGTATGTTGATATCGCTCAGCAATTTTCGATAACACCCGCGCAGTTAGCTTTGGCCTGGTGCCGGCAGGTGCCTGGAGTAACTTCGACAATTATCGGGGCTACCAGTCAAAAGCAACTACAAGAGAACCTTCAGGCTTTTGAGCTAACCCTGTCTGAGGAAGCATCGCAGGCTATTGCATCAGTATTACAACAATACCCGGCGGGTTTTTAGCAATTATTGTTATTAACTATAGAAAGACGGTTCGAACCGTCTTTCAAATTAACCTGATTTTATCAAAACGCGTATTTAGCTGAAAACTGCACACGGTTCATATCCCCATCTGAACCGCTTTCAATCTCACGCTTTGCAAACGCATACTCGGCCCCGAAGGTTAAGGCCGGCACCGGTGAGTATAAATAATTTATACGAGTACTATAGGTACTTTTGGTCGCCAAAAGGCCGGTTAAAGCCGCAGGGTTGTCAACCTCTAATGCCGAAAACATAACAGAGGTCCGGGCTTTGTCACTCCACAGGTGACGATAAGAAATCGCGTAACCGTAAGACTCTATCGCTTCCAATTGATTGTTTTTATCAGGATTGACCGCCACTCCAGTGGCAGCATTAATCGCCATATAACGACCTAACCCAGAGCCGGCATTAAACGACATACGTACATCATCACCATTTGCAAACTTAAGCTTGCCCGTCAATGCGACGCCATAGCCGACTTCATCTTCATCTACGTCTATACCGTTATCGTAAGATAATTGACGCACCAGACCGGCAACTTTAACGTGACCCCAGTCGTCGTTTATTGAATAGGAAGCCGTAAGGTCGGGTAAGGCGTTATCGTCCGCCACTTCTTTAGAGCCCACATTGTCGGTGCTGATGGTAGACTCGGGGTTTTCCAATGCTATCTTAAGACCCCCTTTTGAGTAGCGAACCATGGTTTGACGCCCAAATATTACACCATCTGGCACGCCAACAAAGTCCAAAGACTCGGGTAACGTTTTAACATCCATAAACGTGGTCCAGGTTTGACCTATCAGCCAGTCTTTATACTCAATATAAGCGTGACGGATACGGGGAGTATATGAGTTACTTACTCGCTCATCGCCGCCGCCGGTCACAATAAAGTCCAGTTCCAGAACACCTTTTATTTCGTTGCCATCTTGCGTAGGTGTGCTGGTGGTGATCCGAAACCGAGATTGACGAATATGCGCGTCAAACTGAGCACCTTCATCAAATCCGCCCACCGGCGTTAAAGAAGGAACGTAGAAGTCTCGTCCGACGCTTCCGGAAGGCAATGCACCATCAGAGTAATCGCTAACTATGGCATCGGCTTTAATATAACCTGAAAACTGAAATTGGGTGTCGGCGACATTTTGTGCACTAGCAAAAGATGCCACAGAAGAAAGGGCACAGAGGACGGCGGTTTTTTTCAAAGTGTGAGTCATGTCGTTCTCGTCTTTATATTATAAGTAAAGTCTGTGTAACTATTATGTGAATGTGTGTAGAGTGAATCAGTCAAAGAAAATATTAAACAAGCTTATACCCTGATAAGACCAAAGTCTTAACTTCATTATCCCGTTTTGCTCAAATCTGTCCAAAATAGGCGGGTGTTAGAAATTTGTTAAGACCAAAGTCGCATTTTGCTTTAATCGTTAACCGTTACATTGAAGTATCTGTATTAATAAAGTTATCTAATTTGTACTTCTCAAGGAGCTCCTATGACGGCCGGCAAGACGTATTCTATTCCTGAAAAAATCAAAGAATCTACGCACATTACACCTGAAAAATATCAGCAGATGTACCAGGCATCCGTAGAAGACCCCTCTGCATTCTGGGCCGAGCAGGCTGACTTTCTCGACTGGTACACAAATCCTCAAAAAAGTCAGAATACGACATTTTCAAAAGACGAAGTTTCTATTAAATGGTTTGAAGATGGAGTATTAAATGCCAGCTACAACTGTATTGATCGGCATTTGGCGAACGATGGCAAAAAAACCGCACTGTTCTGGGAGGGTGATAATCCCCAGGACAGCGAAGAAGTCAGCTATCAGCAACTTCATTACGAGGTGTGTAAGCTTGCTAATGGTCTTAAAAAGCTAGGTGTAGAAAAAGGCGACAGGGTGGCTATCTACATGCCAATGGTGCCGCAGGCGGCCTATGCAATGCTGGCTTGCGCGCGAATCGGCGCCGTACATTCGGTTATTTTCGGCGGTTTTTCGCCCAATGCTATTGCCGATCGTATCAACGACAGTAGCGCAAAAGTGGTGATCACCTGTGATGAAGGCCGCCGCGGCGGTCGCAGCGTGCCCTTAAAGCAAAACGTCGACAAGGCGGTAAGCAATAACGCGTGTCCGTCAGTAACCAACGTTATTGTGCATCAGCTTACTCACGGCGACGTCGCCTGGAATGATGATCTGGATATTGCCTGGGATTCACTGGTAGAGGAGTGTTCTGGCCAATGCGAACCTGAACCAATGAACGCAGAAGATCCATTGTTCATTTTGTATACCTCAGGTTCAACAGGTACCCCTAAAGGCGTGGTACACACTACCGGGGGTTACTTACTTTATAGCGCGCTCACCTTTAAATATGTATTTGATTACAAACCTGATGACATTTACTGGTGTTCAGCCGATGTGGGCTGGGTGACAGGTCACAGCTACATGATATACGGGCCGCTGGCAAATGGGGCATCACAGGTATTCTTTGAAGGGGTTCCAACCTATCCCGATGTGCGGCGTATAGCTCAGGTTATTGAAAAATATAAAGTAAACAGTTTTTACACAGCGCCTACGGCCATTCGCGCGCTGATGGCACATGGTGATAAACCCGCTGAAGGCTGCGATCTATCCTCACTCAAAGTTCTGGGCACCGTAGGCGAGCCGATAAACCCGGAAGCCTGGGAGTGGTATTACCGGGTCATTGGCCAGAGTCGCTGTCCTATCATGGATACGTGGTGGCAAACCGAGACTGGCGGACATATGATAACCCCGCTGCCCGGAGCCACAAATTTGAAGCCTGGTTCAGCTACGCGTCCGTTTTTCGGTATTCAGCCAGCGCTGTTTGATCCTGAAGGTAATGATATGCAGGGCGAAGCCGAAGGCAATCTGGTCATCAAAGACAGCTGGCCGGGTCAGGCAAGAACCGTTTATGGGGACCACGAACGCTTTATTAATACCTATTTTAGCGCTTATGAAGGCGTGTATTTTACCGGGGATGGCGCGCGTCGTGACGAAGACGGCTACTTCTGGATCACCGGCCGGGTCGACGATGTACTCAATGTATCTGGACACCGGTTAGGCACCGCTGAGATAGAAAGCGCCATGGTGGCCCACAGTAAAGTGGCCGAAGCTGCGGTGGTGGGTTTTCCACATGATATCAAAGGGCAGGGCATTTATGTCTATGTAACCCCTAACGATGGTGTTGAACCTGATGAGGCACTTACCAAAGAACTACGTGAATGGGTGCGTAGCGAGCTAAGTCCAATAGCTACTCCCGATATGATTCAATGGTCGCAGGGGTTGCCCAAGACTCGCTCAGGCAAAATCATGCGCCGAATCTTGCGTAAGATTGCCGCTAACGAGCACGACCAGTTAGGCGATACATCAACATTGGCTGACCCGTCGGTTGTTGATACACTAATTGAGCAAAGGCTTAACAAATAACGGAGTATCTATGGTAACGCTGCTCATCGCCGATGATCACCCATTATATCGCGATGCGCTACGTGGGGCGTTATCAGTGTCAATGCCTGACCTTAAGTTACTTGAGGCAGGCGACCTAATTAGCACCGTAGCAGAACTGCAAAAAAACGACGTCGACCTGTTGCTACTTGACTTACATATGCCAGGTAGTCACGACCTGTTCGGGTTATTGCATGTGCGCAACCGGTTTCCTGAACTGCCGGTGGCGGTGGTATCGGGCACCGAAGACGCCAGTCTTATATCAAAAGTTGTAAGTGCTGGTGCTTCAGGGTTTATTCCTAAAACGGCCAGTGCTCAAGATATAGGCGATGCGGTAAATGCTATTCTGGCGGGCGATATTTGGTTACCCGAGGCAATTAGCCATGAGGTTGAGCAAATAGACGAAGTCTTTGCTGCGTTAGCTGATAAGGTTTCAAGCCTGACACCATCGCAGTACAAAGTGTTGTGTTATATGCGAGACGGCTTGCTTAATAAGCAAATCGGCTACAATCTTGAAATAGCAGAAGCGACGGTGAAAGCGCATGTCACCGCCATTTTCAAAAAGTTGGGTATTAATAACCGGACTCAGGCGGTGTTAATCGCATCGCAACTAGAGCTGGAGCCCCCGGTTACCAAGGCCTGACCTGATTATTTTTTCAAAAGATATTCATGTTCCGGGTCTACTATGACCCGGCCCGCCATGGCCTCCCGGCCCAATAGCATTAAATAGGTCATCTCAGAGCGGTCGGTCAGGGTTAACTGTATGTCCCAGCGCTCACCGCCCAACACCATTGGAGTTTGTATCACGTATCGCCGCTCGCGTGTAGCAGTGGAGCTTTTAACCCGTTTTTTCCCCAACACCGGAGCTTTTCGTCGAATCACCCGATTTACATTATGAATATCAGGGTGTATGTCAAAGCTCACCCAGAGCTGATCGTCTTCTTCAAATTCTTCTAAGTTATCTACATGCAACGACGAAGTCGTGGCACCGGTGTCCACTCGTATATGTAATGCTTCAATAGCCAGCGCGGGTAGGTCGCAGGTTTCCAGCGCTCCTACCAGTTGTTTAGAGTCAGATTGTGTCATATGGAACTACTCCACTACAGGGGGTTCACCCAGAACCAGGTTATCTTGCAATAATTCCACATGCTCTGCCACCGATTCAGCTTTGCTAAAATAGGCAATGTGATATACCGCTTCGCCTTCCTGGGCAAGGGGGATATTTTGTTTACCAATAATGACCCCTTCAGCAGGGCTGATAATTTCTGCTTGAACATCGCCGAACGGATCAGCAATTACAGCCAGTTTATCCCCTTTTTCTACAAAATCGCCTAGCTGGGCTCTGTGTGTAATAAAACCACTTTCAGGAGCGCGAACCCAGCCGCTTTCGCGTGCAATAAAACGTTCAATATCGTGCCCGGTATGTTTGCGTTTGTTCAGCATACCCAAATGACGCATAGTGCTGATAATTCCGCGCATTCCGGCTCGAATTGAAAACTCGTCATAACGAAGAGCCTGACCCGCTTCATACAGCATCATTTTAATACCAGCTTCGCTGGCTGCTTGTCGCAATGAACCATCGCGAATATTTGCATTCAATAGCACCGGCACACCAAATGCTTTGGCCATTTCCAGTACTTCGGGATCATCAAGATTGGCCCGAATTTGCGGCAAATTACTGCGGTGAATTGCGCCGGTGTGCAAATCAATGCCCACATCGCATTTAGAGACTACCTCGGTAAAAAACAAATTCGCCAGTCGGCCGGCTAAAGACCCTTTCTTACTGCCCGGAAAGCTGCGATTTAAGTCGCGACGGTCGGGCAGGTAGCGTGACTGGTTTAATACACCGTAAACATTTACCATAGGTACTGCTACCAGCGTGCCACGCAAGCGCTCAATAGATTTTGAACGAATCAGGCGTGCGACAATTTCGATGCCGTTTAATTCGTCGCCATGAATTGCCGCAGAAACAAATAAAGTAGGACCAGGGCGTTTACCGCGCTTTACATACACCGGAATACTCATATGAGTTGCGGTATACAAAGGGGGCATTTCAAGTTCTATACGGGTTGTTTCGCCCAAAGCAACAGATTTGCCACCAATTACAAAGTCGTTCACAAGCGTTAACCTTTACCACGAGTTTTAGTTTTATGGGCAGCGGCATTTTTTTCGATAAACTCAATGACCATTCCCGCCACATCCTTACCGGTTGCAGCCTCAATACCTTCAAGTCCCGGAGACGAGTTTACTTCCATAACCACCGGGCCATTGGCAGCACGTAAAATATCAACGCCACAGCAGTTTAGTCCCATGGTGCGCGCAGCATCTATTGCACACTTACGTTCGTCCGGGGACAGCCGTGTAAGGCTGGCCGAGCCGCCTCGGTGTAGGTTAGAGCGAAACTCTCCGGGTGCTGCCTGACGTTTCATGGCTGCCACCACTTTACCGCCAACAACAAAACAGCGAATATCAGAGCCGCCGGCTTCTTTAATGTATTCTTGCACCAAAATACTGGCGTTCAGGCCCATGAAAGCCTCAATGATAGACTCAGCGGCTTTTTGTGTCTCGGCCAGAACCACGCCTATTCCTTGCGTGCCTTCAAGAAGTTTGATAACGACCGGCGCACCGCCCACATTTTTAATCAAATCATCAATTTTATCAGGATGATGAGCAAAACCGGTACGCGGCATTCCAATGCCTTTACGTGACAACAGCTGTAACGAACGAAGCTTATCGCGTGAACGGCTGATTGCCACTGACTCGTTAATACTGTACGTGCCCATCATTTCAAACTGGCGTACCACCGATGTGCCATAAAAGCTGACTGATGCTCCAATACGTGGAATGACAGCATCGTAGCGGGGCAGGCGTTTACCTTTGTAACGTACAGAAGGGTTTGCACTGGTGACATCCATGTAACAATGCATGGTATCGATAATATCTACCTCGTGGCCATGTGCTTTGGCAGCTTCTTGCAAGCGACGGGTAGAGTAAAGGCGCGGATTACGGGATAAAATAGCGATGCGCATGAAATAGCGTCCTGTTATATATAAATGCGCAACGACTACCATTAATTGCTGCTGCGCCGGTCAATAGCCACGCTATCATAAACGACGTATGAATAATGCACATACAAAATTTATTATGACAACGAACAAAAAAATCTATTTGCATTAATTAGTTAATGCCGTTCAGTAACAAAACCATTCACTATAGCTGGCGGTGCCGAACCATGCTTTGCAACAATGCCCGTAACTTCGCCGGCTTTAGTGGTTTACTTAAATATTTAACCCCTTGCTCAGAAGCTAAATGAAACAGCGTCTCATCACGATTGGCCGTGATAAGAGAAGCAGGAACCACCGTATCTAACGTATTTCGAATGGCTTCAATAAGCTGCAAACCATTACGCAATTCGTCTAATTGATAGTCCATAAGTAAAACCTGAGGACGAACACGCTGGGCTGCTTCTAAAGCCGCATCCCAGTATTGCGCCGTGGTCACTTCGACGCCCCATTTCTCTAATACGGTTTTTAGCGCATTCAGATTTTCTTGTTGATCATCAACACACAATATTCTTAGCCCTGAAAACGAACCAATACGCGCCGGCGCTGCGCGCGAGGGCTGTGCAGCCGGCTGCGCGATAGGCAGCAGTAAGGTAAAGCAGCTTCCTTTACCTGGAATCGATCGAACGCTACATGTGCCGTGCATTGCGATGCTAAAGCGTCGAACAATAGCAAGGCCAAGACCTACACCAGGCTCAATACTATCCTGGGTTCGATAAAAATCACTGAATATATGCTGCTGTTGAGCAGGATTAATGCCTACTCCGGTATCAAATACGCGTATCTGGATTGAGCCCTGATAAGGACGGGCGGTAATGAGCACCTTACCCGAAGAAGTATATTTGACCGCATTAGACAATAAGTTTTGAACAATCCGATAAAAGTAGGTTTTATCTGCCATTACCCAACAATCACGAATGGCAACGTTAAGCTTCAGGTTTTTTTCGGCTGCGCGCATCTGAATCTGGCCTATTAAGGGCGAAAGCTGCGCCGGTACCGACAAAGGCTGTAAAGATGGGCGCATTTCCCCCTGGTCCAGGCGGGCGATGTCTAACAGCGTGCCGATTAAATTCTCACTTGAACTCACACTGTCACTTAGCCGATTCACGATTTGCCGGCTGGACTCCGGTAGCGCGGAGTCGTGCAGTGCGCTGATATAAAGCTTTGCGGCGTTTAAAGGTTGCAACACATCATGGCTGGCCAAAGCCAAAAACCGACTCTTGCTGGCATTGGCGTCTTCAGCAGTTTTGCGGGCTTGTATCAGTTCTTGTTCGGCTTCACGTCTTCGCTCTATTTCCAGGCGCAATTCTGCGTTTATCGAGTAGACCTCTTCGGTACGTTTTTTAACACGTGCTTCAAGATCAATATTTGACTCTTCCAAGGCTTGTTGAACTTCAATATGCCCCGTAATATCGTTAAAGCTGGTAACAAACCCGCCCCCGGGCAAGGGGTTACCCACCATTTCAATTACTCTGGCATCGCGTCGCTGCCGAATGAAGCGGTATGCGGTACCCGCCCGCAGGTGTTGTAGACGTTTTTCTATATGTTCGGAGACATCACCTGGGCCAAACTCTCCCTGTTCGGCATTGTAGCGAATCAATTTTTCGATAGGCGTGCCGACATTTAAAAAGTTTTCGGGATAGTGATACAGGTTAGCGTATTGCTTGTTCCAGGCGACAAGGTGTAAATGCTTGTCTATCACACTAATACCCTGGTCGATGTTTTCTAACGAGGTCAACAGTGCGGTCATATTGAATTGCATAGCCTGAGTGGTATCGTCAAAAAAGTTAACCACTTCGGTTAAGTCCAGTTTTTTTCCGCGGATAACACTGTCAATCAATACCTTGGCACTGGCAGCCCCGATAACACCACCTAAGGCTCTTTCACAAAATGCGATAAAGTCGTCATCGGGTAGGGCGTCGCGGGATAAAGGTTGTTGGCTGGTTTTTTTATAGTGATTTAACAGTTGGGCGCAACGGCCGGGCCCCATAAATGTCGACAGTAAGGTGATAAGATCGTCCACAGTCATGCTGCTGTTTTGGCGGGTACGGCCGGGCAACGAGGCTCCTGCCGGTGCCACAAAAGCTTCTGCCTGCAACCGGTCAACGAGCCGTGGCGATGTCATTATACTCACCAGCACATAGACCAGTGCATTTGCCAGCATACTAAGAAGAGCGCCGTGGCCTTGCAGGTCGGTTGAAGCCATGGCCCGGGGCGCAGTGCTAAGAAGAGGCATAGCCAGCCATACGGTCCAGCAAAAAAGTCCGGCAACAAGTCCGGCATAGACCCCATAGGCATGACCGCGCTTCCAGTACAGTGCGCCTAAAATAGCGGGCAGCAACTGCATGACCAAAGAAAAAGCAATAAGGCCGATAGAGTGCAGAGAGCGGCTGGTGGTCATCTGTTGATGATAAACAAAAGCCAAAAGTAAGATAACACCTATTGCAATACGACGTATCAAGCGAATCTGAGCGCTGTAATCGCCCGTGCCTGAGCTATGCTGAGAACGGGACAATAAGCGTGGCAAAATAACATCATTGGTAAGCATGGTACTTAACGTAAGCGTTGCTACAATAATCATTGCGGTAGCGGCAGACAGACCGCCAACAAACACAATGATTTGTAGCAGCAACGAGTCAGAATACATCGCCATAGACAACACATAAGTATCTGGCTCAACACCGGTACCGGCAAAAAGCTGATTTCCTGCAATAGCAATAATAGGAATCACCAACGCGATGATTGTCAGATACAACGGAAACAGCCAGCGGGCTGTTTTTAAATGGCTCAGGCTTAAATTATCTACAATAGCCACATGAAACTGCCGCGGAAGACAGATAACAGCCGCTGCCGCCATGATAGTTTCGGCCAGAAAACTTGAGGAACTTAGCTGAGAAAGCGCTTCACTTGTAAAAAACAATTCGGTAATTGCAGAAACTCCCTGCTCATTCCACGTGGTGTATCCCACTATTGCCACTAACACCAGAGCCAGTAATTTAATTGACGATTCAAAGGAGATTGCCAGCATCAGTCCGCGCCGATACTCAGTAACATCGGTTTGTCGGGTACCAAAATAAATGGCGAACAAGGCAATAAATACGGTTGCCACCACAATGATAAACCGGGTATCACTTTGCTGGGTAAGAAGCTGAAAAGTGGCGCCAATCGCTTTTAATTGCAGCGCAATATAGGGAATGGTGGCCAGCAGTGCAATTACAGTCACCAATAAAGCCACGGGCTGGCGTTTGCCGTAACGAGATGCAATAAAGTCGGCGATAGTGGTGATATGCTGCTTTTTGCTGACCAGGGTCATTTTGTAAATAAACCGGTAGCCGAACACATATAAAAGAATCGGGCCTAAAAGTATTGGTAGGTAGGTCCACGAAAAGCGACTTGCCTGACCCACTGAACCAAAAAATGTCCAGGCGCTGCAGTAAATCGCTAATGCGAGCGAATACACGGCCGGATGCGAGGTGAGCCATCGAGCGGTTACAGAATTCTTATCACCCCAGCGAGCGATATAAAACAAACTCACCAGATAAAATAATGCAAGTGCAATCCAGCCCACAGTCATTTAATTGTTATCCTTTTACCTGCTGACTATTTTGAGAAATATTACGATTTTTGCAGAACCGGCATAATCGCACGTTAGAAAAAGAAGATCACGAAACACGCTCAAATGTGTCTGATAAAGCTAACGATACTGTAATTCTGCCCACAGAAATAATGAGGTTGCCGTTACCGGCTTATAATAAAAAAATAATCCGCAAAAAGCCCTTCAGAACAATTGACAAAAGGGCGTAGCTTGCGTAAATTGCGCACCCACAACAACACGGATACGCCTGTATCTGTTGCTTGTAAGCCCAGGTGGTGAAATTGGTAGACACGCTAGCTTCAGGTGCTAGTGACCTAACGGTCGTGGCGGTTCAAGTCCGCCCCTGGGCACCATTCCTTTGTCTCATGACATCTCTTAAATAAAAATCACGCACTAAAAATCGCTTAATTTCAGTGGTTTATCGATATTTATAGTCCTTGTGGGTCTGTAAGCGTCTTGCTATGTCCAAATATTTTAGTAACATTCATAGTAACATCAACGTTCAATCACCAGGGGCGATGTTACTAAATGGCACGGACTACCATATCACTTAACCCTACACAGGTTGAGAAGGCCAAACCGAAAGAGAAGGAATACAACCTCTCAGATGGTAAAGGGTTGCAGCTTAGAGTGAAGCCCAATGGCTCAAAACTCTGGCTATTCAATTACTACCACCCGCACACTAAAAAGCGCAAGAATTTAAGCCTTGGCCCTTATCCTGATCTTACCCTGGCAAAAGCAAGAGAGCAGCGAGATAAATACCGCACTTTGCTTGCCAATGAGATCGACCCGATTGATTACCGTGAGCAAGAGCGCACCAAAAGCGCAGAGAAGGCCGCAGCCACATTCATTACAGTAGCGGAGCAATGGTTAGCAATTCACGCTACAAAGGTAACACCGGGTACCATAGCCAACATCAGACGCTCACTTGAAAAAGATGTTTATCCGCTAGTAGGCAAGTATCCCATTGAACAGATAACGGCCCCTAAAGCTATCGAGGTAATAAACTCAATAGTAGGGCGTAACAGCTATGAGATAGCTCGGAAAGTATCCAGGAGAATGAATAGCGTAATGACGTTCGCGGTTAACTCTGGAATCATCGCCCATAATCCTATAGCGGGTATTCGAGAAGTCATCCCATCATCGAAGGTTGCACACCGGGCAGCTTTACCGCCCGAAGAACTGCAAACACTAATGAAAGCTATCCGCTATTCCTCAGCCAAAATATCCACCCGCTGCCTAATTGAGTTTCAGCTACATACGATGGTTAGGCCTGGTGAAGCTGCCGAAGCGGAATGGTCTGAAATTGACGAAGAAAAAGGCATATGGACGATCCCAGCCGCCCGAATGAAAATGGCGCGAGATCATTTCGTACCGCTTACCTCGCAAGTAATTGAAATTCTCGAAACGATGAAGCCATTAAGCGCCCACCGCAAATATGTATTCCCATCCAGTACCAACCCTAAAAAATCAGCGAATCGACAAACAGCGAACAAAGCTCTTAGAGATATGGGGTTAACGGGCAAGCAAACAGCCCACGGCCTACGCTCGTTAGCAAGTACCACCTTGAATGAACAAGCGTTTGACCATGATGTCATTGAAGCTGCGTTAGCTCATAGGGATGAAAGCGAGGTCCGCTCTGCTTACAACCGGGCGCAATACCTTGAACGCCGAAAAGTAATGATGTGCTGGTGGTCGGAACATATTGAAAATTCGTTGGCTGGTAGGGCTACTGAATCCACCAGCAATGTCACGTACTTAGCAAAATAAAGGTCTTGTTGAACAATGGCTAAAATAACATCTTGAAAAGACCTCCCTGAGTGGTTCTCGCTGGATAATTATGAATGTTTTAAAGATTATAGTTATCCAGTGCTTATTAGAGAGCTAAGCTTACGTCAAATGATTATGAAGGAACTGAAGGCTTGTAGACTAGGAACACTTGAGCTTGCTTATAGTGACATATGCAAGCAACGCTGGCTTGAAAAGGATCTTTTCAAAGCTATTAATGCAGGCTGTGTAGAGCTTTCCAAAGTTGTCAGCAAACTACCAGAAGGAAAGCCACTCAATATACCGTCGGACCCGTTTGATTTAGCTAACTACTCATACCCTAATGGTTGTGATGTGATGAGCCTGATGACGCCCAAAAATATTGAAAATCTACATGAAGTAGGAACAAGCTATTTGAGCGATACTAAAAATGTATCAAAAGGGTATTTGGAGACAGTAAAGTGTGCAATTCCTTTAGCAACTTTACTTTCCGACAAAGATGGTAAAAGTAGTATCCGTGAGGGCGAGCTAATAGGCTCTATACCTATCAATATTGACCTGGCTAACTATCCTGACAAGGAAATATTGAAAGTTATGCCAAAACTTTTGAAAGCATGGCGTAGCGAATTAGATATAGCAGAGCCAGCGAGTCTTCCTAACCCTAGAAAAGGAGATCGCGAAAAGTTTTTAGACTATAAGATACTTCCACTTTATGACTTGCAGCTTTGGCTAGAATTCAAAAAAGCTCATATCAAGTTAAGCGTTCTAATAGTTACGTTGTTTCCTTACGGTGAGTTCGGGGAAGGGGAATACCGTAATGTAATAACTAAGTTTAAAACTAAGATTGAGCATCCCCACTATCAAAATAATCAAACACTATAGAAATAATTTCAAAAATTCTTACGAAGAAAAAGAACTATTTTTTATGTGTTAATTTATAGATAAACGACGTTGATAATTGCTCCTGTACTTAATCAAACAGGGCGAGACCATGACAGACATAACCATCCTTCGTTTACCAGAAGTTCTTATTAAATCCGGAAGTAAACGCTCAACACTTTGGCACCAAATCAAAGAAGGTATCTTCGTACCGCCTATAAAGCTAGGGGGCCGTTCCTCTGGTTTCATTAAGCATGAGATAGAAGCCGTAATAGCAGCCAGAGCATTAGGTTTACCGGAAACTGAAGTTAAGAAGTTGGTAAGAAATCTGGTGGAACGTCGGAAGCAATCCGCTTCAAAACTTCTTCAAGAACTCGTAGCGTAAGGGGACTGTCATGAAAAATGAAGCTGCCCCGAAGGGCAACAACATCAATCAAACCATTACCAATTTAACCGCATCAAAAGACCCTGGCAAGCTTAAATCTATGCTTTTACGGTTTGCGAATGGTGCTCAGTATCATCGGTTCAGTGCGGAACGAGTAGGTGATCATTGTCTACCAACTACAATCAGCGTTCTTCAGAAGATGTATTCCATTAGCTTTGATAGAAAACGGGTAAATGTAAAAAATAGATACGGGGGCGAATCATCAGTTTGTTTGTACTGGCTAAGTGGCCGCTCGTTGATAGTAGCCCGAAAGATTGCAGGTATAGAAAAGGGGGCTGCATGAATAGCCCGTTAAAAACTATTCTGGATAGAGGTCACACAGTCGAAGTAGAGAACGGTAAGCTTTCAGTCACTGGCGATACTTCAAGGTATACAAGTGATTGGTATAGACGTTACTCAAAGGCCATCATCAAGCATTGGTCAAAGTTAACGGACTTACCTATTTATTCATTCATTGGTTTTACTGTTGGCAACTATGAATATCAAAAAGCAGGGCGATCAATTCATTGCCCAGGGTGCCGGCTACAATTGTTCAATGTGGTCACTGGCGAAGAGGTAGCCGCCATTTTCAATGTTGTATTGAAGTACAGTAAATCAACCAAGTGTAATAGCTCCGGCGCACAGTATAAGGGCAAGCGGTTCAGGGTTACTAGAAACCACGCGCTCTATCGGTTGTGGCTACATTTAGGCTTACCGGAACCGAGAAGGCCGAGCGAGCTTTATAAAGGCTTGGGAAAATTGAACGGTTTGTTTGTTACAGCGAAACTAAAAAGCCCGGGCAAATTAGATAACAGTAGCATTACCAGCCTACACGCTTCTAGTCATGAAATACTGCGTTTAGCTGGTGGCAGGGAAGTGGCAGATAAGTGGCAAGGAAGTGGCAAGCAGGTGGCAAGCGTAGGTGGCAACACTGAGTGGCAAGGCCAAGTGGCAAAGGCTGGTGGCAAGCATTCAGCGGTAGCCAGTGTTACGCAAGGCGTAAGGCCTAATTTAAAGTGCGTGTCTAATCATGCAAGTGTCGATGTCAGTACGGATGACCAAAGTACGAGTCTTTCAAAGTACGAATTAAGTAATCAAGTAATGAAGGATAAAGAGCCTCCTTCTAATTCTGTTAAGAAGGCTCCCCAGGAACAGACAAATGATGAATGGTTACAAGACTATGACAATGCGAGCTGAAACCGAGTCGACCCGCAGTTAACTTTCGAGCTTTTTACGGCAAGCATCTTTAACCCAATCTGATAAACCAATCTTAGGTGTTGAAGCTCGTTGGTTTTCATTTGGGTTATCTGGCAACTGTTCGTAAATTTGGTTCAACAGGTCATCTTCAAAACGAATATTGACCCGCTTAGAACCTTTACGTTCATCGGGACGCTTTGCAGAACTTTTATTTTCCTCTTGCATTGGGTGTGTACCACTTCTATAGTGTTGGGTGTGTACCAGAGAATATACAGCAAGTTTAAACAAACTTACATAAAGGGACTGTTATGGATATTAGTCAAATAACTAAGGCCGCTACACAAAACGCAATGAAGCAGCACTTTGAGACCAGTAGCAAAAACGTCACAAAAGCCTATAGCGTGGCAAAGCTTATGGAGGTTGTTTTAGATGAAGAGATAGATTTAGACAAAGACATACTTCAAGGTGCCACCACAACTATTGCTGACTTGCTTGGTGAAATAGAAGAGGCCCGAACTGAGCAACTTATCTGGGAACGTGAAAAGAATACCCCAGAAGAAGCCTAAACCCCGCTATAAATTGGCACTGACTAAAGGAAAACGAATAATGTTAGATGCGAAACCACTTATAGATTCACTAAGCGAACTTGATCTTCAGGACTTGAAGGATGGGCACCTACAACAAATTTTCAGTATAAATAAGTTGCTGGCAGATGTAGCCATGATGGCCGACCACTCTATTGATATTCAAGAGTACAACGGGGTTACATGGGCATTAAGAGACTTGATTCACCAATACGAGCTGGCGGATAAAAAACTAAAAAACATTGCTGAGAAGCGACGTGACCAAATAAAGCAAGTAAGGCTTTAACGAACCCCTGACCCTCTAACCCCTCTCTGCGCAACAAACTACAATCTATAGTAGGTCGAAACATAGCGGTATCGGCCTTCTATTTTAAAACCTCTTCTAAGGTACAGTTATCAGTTTTAAATTCTTGGGTAAACTAGGATTACTATCGAATGGGCAAAGCAAAATGGATAACTTAACCGAGCAAGTCGAAGTCATATTGTGGAATTTTTTAGCCCTCAGCGACACAGGAAGAGAAAGATTTATCATACCCCATGATGACGTAGTGATCTCACGTAAAACTGCTGTAAGACTGCTTCAGGAAGCGCAAGAAAAAATCTGACCATTAGGTCAAAATTCGACGGGTCCCTTTGCTAAACTCATACGTGGGTAATTCGCAGCACATAGCTCACCTCGTGCGTGAGTTCTGAAACCCGTGACAACGACAACACCGCATCAACATACGCTAACTTAATCAGATATTTAAACAATTTTTGATGCTTTCTTAGTTGTGATTTAAATGGCGCCAAAAATCTGAACTTCGGCGTCAATGAATTGACAGTTGTCACAATATGTGTTGATAATGCGAAAACCTCACAAAAGGAATTGTTATGAAAAAACTACTTACAGCTCTCGCGTTACTTTTACCTACTTTAGCCAGCGCAAGCTTGACCTATACTTACGAGCAACCCCAGCTAGACGGAAAAACATTCACTGTCAGCGGGTCAAATTATGGTTTTGTCACCTCTTTGTATTTCGGAGAAAATGAATTTGAGTATGGTTATAGTATGGACCCACTGTATTACAGTTGGGATATCAACCTTGATCCTATGACTACCAGCTCTGAATTAGTCGGCGAGGATTTCTTGCTTATGGCCATGGGTAATGGTTTTTACGGAATGGAAGCGAACTATACTGGTCCTCGTAAGAGAAATGTACGAGGTGGTTTTAACATAGACGTAATCTCACAATTTTTCTCGTATGACCCTAGTACTGGTAAAGATTATTTGTCCCAATTGAACGACGGTTTTCAACTATCTTTGATGTTGTTTACAAAAAATGGGAATGGATATGATTACTACGTCGGTGACGATATCACGCTCGGGTTTGGCGCTGGAAATAGTTGGACATTATCAGACAGTGTTACTTTAGTTCCTGAGCCATATACAGCGACACTATTTGGACTTCCTTTAGCCTTGCTTGGCTATAGGCGTATAAGCCGTAAATAATATTGATAGGTCGCTCAATGCGGCCTTTTTTATGGCTTTGGCGTCAAATTAAGGTACTTCTATACCTTCTCATCATTACGGGTACGCAGCAGCGCAAGGTTTCTCTATATATGACTCATTATTGCTGGTGGTTGTTGTGTTATAAGGGAAATGGTGAAGAACAACACTGAATACACACCACAACCATGCGCAACTCGAGCAGAGTTGTAAGCTGGTAAAAGCTGGCGTAATGTGATGATTAATTAAACAGGGAGTGTTAACAATGAAATACATTATTTTTGCGATCGTAGTTTGTTTGTCCGGGTGTGTGTCTTATGGCAATCAAATTGATAAGAGCTACGCGCAGCAATTAAAAAAAGGTGTGACCACGGAACAGGAAGTAATGGCCAACCTGGGGAAGCCGCAAACTATAACCATGAATTCCAATGGCAATAAGATCTTGCATTACATGTATACCACCAGCGCAACAAAAGCCAGTAGCTTTATACCTATCTATGGCGCGTTTGCTGGTAGAGCGACCTCAGCAACAACTATGTTGACTGTTACACTGGATGAGCAGGGCGTAGTGAGCGACTGGAACTATTCTGAATCAGCTTCTGATATTAACACAGGGCTATTTGCAAACTAACATGCCATAAGGGGAGGGGTAGGGTAAATCTCTATAGCCTCCCTATACAGCACCGCTGCAATAACCTTTCTTGCCCACCCGCAACTTTGAATACTTTTTCATATAAAGAAATCAGAGCGAAATGGGTTTTAGTAACACTGAAAGTAACATCCTAGATATCGAGAAAGCTCAAATTTGCATACAATCATATCGTTAGGTTCTTGGTTCAGTGTTGCCCCTGGGCACCATTCCTTTCTTAAGTAAAGCAATTGCTACCAAAAGTTATAAGGCCCCGCTAATAACAAACTAGCAGTGAAACAAGTGTGCAAAATTGCTCGTAATAAGAAAGGGCGCTGAACATCCTCCGTTCAGGGCAAAACAAAGGTCTTGAAAACAGCTTTGTCTTAAATAGATTTTGATGGTGCTTAAGGGTTAACGGTAAACGTAATTTCAGTCTCAGTTTCAGGTTCTTATTTCTTCCCCGATTCATTTTTATAGTCTAATGCTGTTCTATACCAAAGTTGCAACCCGCGTATTTGCGGGGATACGCCTTTAACGACAGGTATACCCATGTTTAATCTTCATACCTACCAATCCCCGGGTAACAGGATATATTTAAGATGTCTTAAGTGAGGGTAGTATGAACATTAAAACCAGGTTAAATACGCAGGATTTCACCCAGGCCTATAAAAATTTGGGTCGCTTTCTTTTTCAGCATCCGGCCATTGCGGCAGTATTACTATTATTAGCAGGGCTGGTTAGCCAACTGTCAGTTACTCAGTTTCCGCTAAAAATGGCAGCGCTGGTTGCTTTAATTGGTTTTAGTGTTGCTATTGTGACGACCCAATACAGAACAGGTTCTCTTAGCCAACTGCTGGCTGAATTAAAATATCAGCAGCCGGTTTGGCTGGTGGTGATTACCGGAGTGGGCATATTGAGCTGGGGTGGCCTTTGGGTTGCTCAACAGATGCTAGCACTAAAAGGTTTTGAGCAGGCTTCGGACCACTCTGCAAATACAATGTTCGATGGACCTGCTGTAGGTGGCATGGTGATAGGTGCGGCGTTGGTTTGTATGGCTCAAATATTGCCTTTGGTGCTGGGGTATTTTTGTCACAGTCTTGGTTTGAATAAGCAGCAAGGTGAAGCTATCTGGCTAAAATTACTGACTCAAATAAAGATGCTGGTGGCCTTTGTCCCCATTGCGAGCCTGGCGGTGGGTGCGGCCCTGGCCGGGTTTGACGTAAGTACCTTGTTTGTCATGCTAAGCGCGCTTTACGCTACTTTTGTTTTATTTATTGTGTTTGAAATATCCCCGTGTGCACCCCGGGAAGTATCGCGTTTCATTGCCGCTCCCCAGTCGGGTCAATGCTAGCTGTAATCGCTTAATTGCTGAGACACTTTTGACCCGAAGGTTTACCCAGGACGCTATGGTTTTTTACCTGGATGTTTGAGATTTATAAACAATTTGAGGTTTTCTGATAACCAATTATTCAGGTATTTAATTATTAAGGTATTCAGTTATTACATAGGGTTTCGCAGGCTGGGCATAAGCAGGATATATTAATAAAGGGCGCGGTTTAGCTAATACAGAAGCATTGGGCTTCGTTTTAACGCAAGATAAAGTACTTTTTTAACCGATAAGGTTGATGTGAAATTTACCAAACCCTTCCAAATGCTTCGGTTAAATACTTCTGCTGATCAGCTCAACTCAAGACAGAACAGTATGGTCTTAACGACCAAAGTTGTTACGAACTACACACATAGCAATTTCGGCCCTGCGCTTTAGCCTGATAAAGAAGCTGGTCGGCCCGTGAAATAACCTGTTCTATCGATTCGTGGCCCCCAGGAGTGAAAATAGCGTGACCAATACTTACCGTAACCCGGCCTAAATCTGCGTTATTGTGTTTAATGTTTAACGAATAGATGGTTTCTAATAAACGCTGGCATACGACCTGCGCCCCAGCTCTATCGGTATTAGGAAGCAGGATTAAAAATTCTTCGCCTCCAATCCGAACCAAATGGTCCATAGGACGCATCAGGCTTTTTTGAACAGTATTTGCCAATAGCCACAAACATTTATCGCCGGCAGGATGCCCGTATTCATCATTATATTGTTTGAAAAAATCAATATCAAAAATAGCGATGGAAAGACATTGCTTATCGCGTTCGACATCTTTGACAATATTTGGCAGGCGTTCATCCAGATAATGGCGGTTATACGTACCGGTCAGTCTGTCGGTATAAATTAACGTTTCTAACAAATCAGATTTAAGTTTATGGGTTAACTGAAACTTTACCCGGTTGCGAAAGGTGGTAGCGTGGATAGGTTTGGTAACAAAATCTACACCTCCTGCGGCCCAGCATCTTTCCTGCTCTTCATCTTCACTACTGGCGGTCACAAAAATAACCGGGATATGATCGGTATCTGAGTTGGCGCGCAATTTCTGGCTGAGTTCGTGGCCGCTGGTACCCGGCATATTAACATCGCTAATAACGAGATCAGGTTGCTGTAGCTGACAATATACAAATGCTTCGTCTGCGCTCATTGCCGTATGGCACCGGGTAATATCCTTAAGCAGAGTTTCCATAATAAGTAAGCTGGACTCTTGATCATCAACAATCAGCACACGGCAGTCTTTCAGTGTTCGGTTAGTGGTTTGTTCGAAATTCACAAAGGCTCCCGGCCGTGTCTTAAAATATGTACCGACTGTCCACACGCTGCAAAGCATATACCTCTGTAAGCAAGAACACACTGATACCACTTATTCTCAGTATATCGAACGTTTTTTTGAGGCCGCAAGACATCGTTTTATTCAGTCGGATAATCAATAGCAGATTTAGTATAAATCAAATCTTTTAAAGCGGGGGATTATCCGACGAACAAACGTATGCCTACAAATACATATAAAGCCAGGTTTATAAACCAGCCGCCTAAAAAGAAGTAGCTTCTCGGGCTTGGGTTCTTTTCTGTAGCAATAGTGTAGTACAACAACATATGACCAAGTCGGGCTAACGCATAAGCCCAAACCAATGCGCCGAGTATAGCTGCATCGGCGCCCGCTATAATTGCGATAATAACGGGGACAACAAATACCGCGAGGTTTTCAAGTGAATTTTGAAATGTACGATGAGTTCTGAATACTAACGAGTCATGACTAAGGTTTTGGCTTAGCTTTCCAGGTGGCGAAGCATCCTTTTTGCTGTGAACAACTGCGGCAATAAAGCTTTGAACAAAAACCATGAGTAAGATAAACCACAGTCCCGCAAGGCTCCACCAATAGGTATGAGTCATTATTTTCTCTCTTATTGATTATTATTTTGTAGATAAAAAGTATCGCGGTTTACCCGCCAAACTCCTGCGTATGCCGCCTTTTGCTCACCATTTTCCTGTTAAAATATATAGCAAAACCATCATCGCTATTGAGGATGGATCAAATAATAAAAAAGCGCTATTTGATAAACAGCGCTAATGTATTTATTAAACCCATTAGGGCCGGCTTACTGATATTAACCAGAATAGACCACCCATTCATCATAGGTATATCGGCGGATCAGTTGGAGACATACCCGCTCAGGATTCAGGAACTACTTAGATTTCGGCATCAGAACTTTTTCGATAACATGAACAATGCCGTTACTGGCACGAATATTTTCTTCAACAATCAGCGTTTTTTCTACCGTTAGTCGGCTGCCTTTTACCAATAGCTGCAAATTTGTGCCTTCTAATGAATCAGCGTACTTGTCTGCTGCTGCTTGTTCAGCGTCGACCCGACCTTCAGTAATGTGGTAAGACAATACTTTAATTAATCTTTCTTTGTTTTCAGGTTGAAGCAGCTTTTCAAGCTGGCCTTCTGGCATTTGTTCAAACGCAGTATTGTTGGGTGCAAAAATAGTAACATCGCCGGAGTCTCTCAAAATATCAGTGATACCGGCGACTTTGAGTGCTTTTACCAGGGTAGAGAATCGCTCCTGCTCCTGCAAAACTGTCGCAATATCCTGTGATTTCTTTTCTTCAGGTTGATTCGCTACCGCTGACAGACTCAAAAGAGTGCAGGTTAGCGCAATAACGTATTTTGTATTTTTCAAAAGTTTCATTTTTTTCTCCACTGGGTGAAAACCATTTAATTTGTTATCTATAAGTACGTGATACACCCAATCTGGATTGAACAGAGCAAAGAGATCTCCTGAACCGCTCAAAAAGGTATATAATGTAAAGACGATGTGAACAGTTAGCGTGGCTTCGCCCTCAGGAGGTGAATATGCAAACTATCGCTATAGCGGCTTTAGCGGTCGTACTCATCGGCACAACAGGATGCGCCAGCAAAATTCATACAGAACCTGAGCAGGTGCGGGTACTGCGTGATGATCTATTTCCCAGTTATCATTTGTTTTCAGTAGAGTCAGCCAAAGAAATTTTTAGTCTTGATGATCAAGCCAGTGACTTTGTACGTCAGAGCCAGTCGGTTCAGCGCGTTCCCCATGCAAATATGCGTGAGCTTTTAAACCGAATATTTGACTATTCTGAGCTGGGTCTGCTGTATCAGAGTAGTGCTAATTCGGTTGCCAGTGAAACCTTTGCCAACCGAGCAGCTAACTGTCTTTCTCTATCAGTAATGACCTACTCAATGGCAAGAGCCGCGGGTTTTACTGCTCAATTTTATCAGGTAGATATTCCAGAGTACTGGACCAGAAGAGACGGATATAACCTTCTCAACGGGCACATAAATCTTCGGGTCCAGGTTGCTCAAAATAGTCATCAGCTAAATCTCATGACCCCATATATGGATGTCGATTTTGATCCTCAAACCGTGCGTAGCCGCTTCAAAAGAGTGCCTATCAGTAAGTCTAGGGTCGTTGCCATGTTTTATAATAATAAGGGCGCAGATGCGCTGATGGCCAATAGTTACTCTCGGGCTTATGCCTACTTCAAAGCAGCCGCCAACGCCGATTCACAATTGGGTCAGGTATGGGTGAACCTGGGTGTGTTGTATCGTAAACATCAGGCTTACCCGGCCGCTGAAAAAAGTTATCAGCAAGCCATTGCACTTGATTACAACAATTTAACTGCATGGGAAAACCTGGCTATTTTGTATCGACTTACTCAGCGTAACGAAGAAGCCGACTTAATCCACGCACGTATTTCAGCGCAGCGCGACTCGAATCCTTTTTATCACTTTATTTTAGGTGAAGAAGCTTTAGAGCAAGGTCAACCTAAAGTTGCCCTTGTGCATTATCGTACCGCTTTGCGGCTGGACAGGTCTCAACATGAAGTTATGGCTGGAATGGGTAGGGCATTTTACGAGCTGGGCGATATAACCCAGGCAGAGCGGTTTTTAACTCGGGCAGCTAATTTGGCGAGCTCAGAGCAAGACAAAGCGCGTTACCAAAGCAAACTATCGGCATTACAAGCACTGAATTAGCCAAAAAAGCCGGCGTATAAAACTAATGCCGATCAGTTAAGAATTTAATGATCGGTTGACCGATCTTTGTAAGGCTTCAAAATCCGGTATCAGGTAACTGATATCGGATTTTTTTATGGACGTTTCTCAAGCTTTAGACATCATCAATACTGTTAAGCAGCCTCAGGTTAAAGCTCTGTCAGACCTCATCCCCTTAGAACTGATTGAGCAGGCTTATCAGATGACGGATACGGTCACCTTGCGCAAACGTAAGTTACCGTTGGAATCTTTGGTATGGCTGCTTGTGGGGATGGCTTTATATAATGACAAATCGATATCCGACGTGGTGAACCAACTGGACATTATTGACCGTGAGGGTAAGCCCTTTGTGGTGCCAAGTGCGTTAACGCAGCGTCGTAAAACCCTGGGTGAAAGTGGAGCAAAGGCGGTATATCAGCAAATGACCGCGCATTGGATCAGACAGGCAAACTTGCCTCAGTGGAATGGGCTGACGCTGTTAGGCGTCGATGGTGTCGTCTGGCGTACCGAAGATACGCCAGAAAACGCCGACGCGTTTTCACGCCAAAAAGACTCTCTTTACCCACAAGTAAGAATGGTTTGTCAGATGGAGCTAAGTACCCACCTGATGACGGGAAGCGCGTTTGATAGTTACGCCGTCAATGAAATGAAGCTGGCCGAACAGCTTATCGAAACCACTCCGGATAATAGTGTCACCCTGTTCGATAAAGGGTTTTACTCCCTGGGCCTGTTACATCAGTGGCAGCACGCAGGGGAAAACCGGCACTGGCTTATTCCTGTTAAAAAGAATCTGCAATATCAGGAAATTCGCTCTCTAGGACGCAATGATAAACTGGTCAGTCTGAGTAGTAATCCCCGCTCTAGGAAGTTATGGCCGAGATTACCATACAACCTGACCGCTCGTATTGTGAGCCGAAAAATCAAAGGCAAAACCTATGAAGTGCTTACGTCAATGACCGATGCCATGCGCTACCCTGCAGCCGATATCGCTGACTTATACGGGCATCGCTGGGAGATTGAACTCGGTTACAGGGAGCAAAAACAATATATGCTGGGGAACCGTCTGACCCTACGTAGTCGCTTGCCTGAATTAGTGAAACAGGAACTGTGGGGGGTATTGCTGACCTACAATCTGGTGCGATACCAGATGGTTCAGATGTGCTTTAACCTTAAAGGAAACTACCTGCCTTACCAGCTTAGTTTTAACGGCGCGCTGGCTCAGGTGACGTCGCTGCTGGTCGGTCTGCCTTATTCAACGCCCGGCGCTATTCCAAGGCAGTATAAATACCTGCATAAAATGGCTGAGAATCTTATTCTGGCTCCACGACGAGAACGAAGCTTTCCCCGAACTGTTAAGCAGAGACCACAGCGATACAGCAGAAAGAAAAATGCCGCTCACCTTAAGTGAACGGCATTAGCGTATAAAACCGGCTTTTTTAATTTTTGAACGGGAGTTTAAATAACGCCCAGCTCTTTAAGCCGTTCCTGAAGGTACGAGCCCGCAGTATGGCGTTCTGACAACTTTACGTCCGGGCGAGGATGCAAAAACAATGGCAACGAAATACGTGACTTCGTCATGTCGGTGTTATCTGGGTTAACCACCCGATGCGTAGTTGAAGGGAAGTGATTGCCCGAGGCTTCCTGCAACATATCTCCAATGTTTACAATCAAATTTCCGAAGTCGCATGGCACATCTAACCAGCTACCATCACGCGCTTTAACCTGCAAGCCGGGTTCGTTTGCGGCTGGCAATATTGTAATCAGATTAATATCTTCATGAGCGGCGGCCCGAATTGCATCAGGCTCTTCATCGCCATTTAATGGCGGGTAGTGAAGTATGCGCAGTAGCGTTTGATCGCTATCTTCAATCATCTGCGATAGAGGCTGGCTGTAAGAGCTCGCAACATCTTGTGGCGAGTAATCTTCAATCCACGACAGTAGTTCCTGCGCTAATTCGTTGGCTTCTTTGTAATACTGCTCAAGCTGTTCCCGTAGCTCTGGTGGGCACTGGCCCCAAGGATAAAAGTGGTAGTATTCTTTGATATCTTTCTTGGTATTGCCTTTGGCGGTTTCAGATACACTTTGAGGGAAGAAACCATCCTGAGTGCCTTTATTATAGACATACTTGTGTTTTTCTTCGCTATCGAAGAATTTTTGCCAGGTATCATAAATATCTGTCACTTTTGACTGCTGGATTGGATGATTTTTTAACACCCCAAAGCCAGTTTCACGTAATGACTCTACAAAATCTTCTTTGGCAGTCTCAGATTGATAATCAACAGCAACTAATGGCATAACAGTGTCCTGTATAACGCGAAGAGCACTATAAATCGTGCTCATTCTTAAAAAAACAATGACGGCCGTGGGTTAACGAGTCCGTCCAAAAGCGGTAATGTATAAAAACTTGACTGTTTAGTCTACTTAATGTGCATTTAACCTAATGCAAAAAAGAAGCCTGCCAGTGCAGCACTCATCAAATTTGATAATGTGGCTGCAATAACGGCCTTTAAACCCAGCGTGGCGATTTCTTTGCGCCGTGAGGGAGCCATGGCTCCGATGCCCCCCATTAAAATAGCAATGGAAGAAAAATTAGCAAAACCACATAGAGAAAAAGTAACAATAGCTTGGGTAACCGGAGACAGCTGCGCCTGGTGAGAAACAAAATCCAAGTAGGCGACAAACTCATTCACCACAATCTTTTGACCAATGAAGCTTCCTACCAATTGAGCCTCATCCCAGGGCACCCCAAGTACCCAGGCTAGAGGCTGCAATAAAAAGCCTAATATGCCCTGAAACGATAATTCTTCATAACCGAATAAACCGCCCCCCCAGCCGATGATGCCATTCAACATTGCAATTAATGCCACAAAAGCGAGCAACATAGCGCCCACATTTATGGCCAGTTGAACTCCCGATGCGGCCCCACTGGCAGCCGCGTCAAAAACATTGGCATAGTTGGTATCTTCGGCCTGAATGTCGGCCAATTCATCTTTTGCTTGTTCGGTTTCAGGCTGAATAATTTTGGCCATCAGCAGACCGCCTGGGGCCGCCATAAAGCTTGCTGCAAGCAAATACTTGAGTTCTACGCCCATACTGGCGTAACCCGCCATAACCGAGCCTGCAATAGACGCCAGTCCTCCAACCATGACTGCGAACAGTTCTGATTTGGTCATATGTGGGATAAAGGGCCTGACCACAAGCGGCGCTTCAGTCTGACCGACAAATATATTCGCCGCCGCCGACATAGACTCTGGGCGACTTGTCTTTAGCAGCTTTTGAAGAAGACCGCCAATCAGCCGAATGACCCAGTTCATAATGCCTAAGTGATACAACACGGCAATAAGAGCAGAAAAGAAAACAATAACTGGCAAAACGTTAAAAGCAAAGATAAACCCCATACTTTGGTCACCCATGGGACCAAAGATAAAGTTTATACCTTGCTGACTATAGCCAATAATATTGCCGACAAACTTTGTTGCCGCATGCAGGAATTGAATTCCAGGTTCGAAATACAGAATAAAAGCACCAATAAGTGCTTGTACCGCAAATGCGCCACCCACTGTACGCCAGCTAATGCTTCGGCGCGAAGATGACAATACAAATGCAATGCCAAGCAATATCACAATGCCCAGTAAACTCACCATAGGGTAATTCCTTTATTATTATTTTATTGTATTGCCTGTTGAATATGGGACTTGATGACATCCAGAGCTATTTGATTTTTTCCACCCTGGGTTACAACTACATCGGCAGTAAACCGGCTTGGCTCGATAAACTCATGATACATGGGTTTAACCGTAGATTCGTACTGGCTGGCCACTGATTCAATAGTCCGTCCGCGCTCTTTTACATCACGCATCATTCGTCTCATCAAACATATATCTAACGGGGTATCGATGAATATTTTAACGTCATACATAGGCAGTAGCTCAGGACGAGCTAACAACATGATACCTTCAAGTATAATGACCGGAGCAGGGTTAAGGCGCTCTGTTTCGGGAAGCCGGGTATGGGTTTTAAAGCAGTAGTGAGGGTAGTCAATAGGCTCGCCGTGACGCAATGCCTGTAAATGTGCTTTAAGCAACTCATGCTCAAAAGCATTGGGGTGGTCATAATTATTTTGCTCACGTGCTTCCATAGGCAAATGGTCCTGCGCGCGATAGTAATGATCTTCACGCAGAATTTGGACCGGTTGCCCCTGAATGGCAAACGCATTAAGCAAATTTTCGGTAAAAAGTGACTTACCAGAGCCTGACGCTCCGGAAATAGCGATAATTAATGGAGATTGCATAGTGATTTGGGCTGATTTTCCTTGTGCAAAGATACGCAATCATGCCCGATGAATCAATGTTAAGTTGATATTTATCTTTATTTGGATCAGTCCTTGCTTACTGTGGTTATGACTGATAACGCGTTTAAAAGGCGTTAGTTTCCAATTATTTCAACATCTTGTTCTTGTAAGTGCGTAAGTGCGAAAGAATGTTGTTTTGATCTTGAGCCTTCTCCCTGGGCGCGGGGTGGATAATATTTTTCTTTGGCGTCGCTGAACTGGCTGAAGACCTCTTCTAATGCTGAGCGTATTTCGCTTAATGTTTTATCTAAATTAGCGTTAAAGTCGGGTCGCTTTCTTTTGGTGTGCCCCAGCTCTATTAACCGGCTGAACACGGAATTTGCTGCACTAATAAGTTCAGGCGGCACATCTTTATGATGCAGTAGCGGTGTATCGGGATGCTCAATACAATATTTCACCAGCGCGACATAAAAACAGAAAGGTTTGTTTTGTAAAAGCGGGTGCGTATTGTCAACACCATTACCAATGGTCTTTTTATGTAAGTCGATAACCAGGCGCGGTTGTGGGGTATCTTCCAGGGCGTCGTCCACTGCAGCTAAGCGTTTGGCTTTTTGCGTTTGTCTGATACGTACTAACATGGGGGCCAGTATCAGCGCTCCGACAACACTGGCGGGGTGCAGCTCAATGATATACCACCAGTTTGATTCAGATACAGAAACACTTAGCCGCTGTTCGGCATTTTGCATAGTAAACGTCGTTTCCCCACTATGTTTTGCCCGCAAGGTGTCAGTGCCGTTCACGCCTTGCAAACTGACCAGCCTAATCGGAAACCCCTCATCGGTAAGCGTTTGATTAAACTTATCAATGTAGCGCGCCACGGCAGACTGGTTAACAGGCGTATTCAACGTTTTGTTACCGATATCTAAATACGCGCTATCTAAACTAACCCGTTGCTTTAATGCGTCAAATGCCCGATGGTAAGCAATACTATGTCCGGCAAGCTGGCCTGCAGAAATGAACATTTGAAACAGGATAAACAAACCCACGGCAACGCCGAGCCCTTTTAACCACTGTTTCGCTGAATACTGCTTCAAATTAACCCTCTTCATTACATCGGTCTAAAATCTGAATACGTTGATAATAAGTCTTGTCGCTCTGAGCTGTCGCAGACTCTATAATTTGTTGTAGCGCGCAGCGTAAGTCGGTATTACGGGTTTGCATGCGCAAATACCAGCGCATGCCACTGACATTATTCACCAGCGCGGTGATGTAGTTTTTTGACAACTGTTCTTCATCAGCTTTGCTCCAGTAAGAGGCAATGACATCTACCTCACCGGCGCTCAGGGCCCGCCTAAGCTCTTCATGGGAGCTGTAATACAACAAGGTAACATTGTTTTCGCTCAAACCTAATGACTGCATGACCGTTTTTGGAGCCGTGTGACCTGAACGGCTGCTGGGGTAGTCTAAAATCCCTAGACGCTTGCCAATAAGATACTCGCGGGTAAGTTCGGGCTTTTCTCGCAGGGCAATAAAATAGGCACTGTAATTATTGTGCATCGCCAGCGTTTCATAGCCATAGATTTCGTTAGCTCCAAACGCTTCTACAACATTGCTTTTTACCAGCGCTAAGTCACTCACACCATGATTAATATACCGGAATGTGTCGTAGTCGTTCTGACCTACAGTTAGCTGAACATTACCAAACTGCCGGCGGACGATAGGGTTACTACATAGCCTTTCAAGTAGAGGCTCAGCCATACTGCTTTCGGTAAGATATACATTCAGCACGTCTTTATTCGACGACAACGATTTTTCACAATAAATAAATTGCCCTACCTGAGGAGGTACCTGAGAAAACGATGTCTGTTTTTGGTAATAGCCCAAAGCAAAGCAAATCATCGCTGCAGATAGGACTATCAGTGCTTTTCCGTATTTATACATAAGCTCTGGCAATAAATTGCATTGAGGGTTACAAACTTATTTATACCCCCAATTTCACCAGTTAAGCTTATTTATTGCAATAGGTAACTTTACTTTAACAACGTAAACCTATGTAATTTATAGTTATTATACGTTTTATTCTGAATTTTGTTAAACGGTGTTTATCTGAGCAATTTGCGTAAAGAATAGTCGCGATTAAAAAGAGACTCTGGTAATGGCTTTTGCGTAGGGGTTTTGCCGGTTTCAACTTCTGATGAAAAAAATTGATAATAATCTGTATCAGAGGCAGGCATGGCAGGTAAGGTCTTTACTGTCATCAATTTGAAACATAGCGTCCATACAATCTACCGCGCTAAATTAGGCAGCCATCGCCAAAATAAATACAGCTTTCGAAATACAACTACCTACATATATGTAGAAAAGGGAAACACACACATGATCTCTAAATCAAAATTCAGTCGCGTCGCGGTTGCGGTTGCGTTGTCGGTGGGCCTCGCTTCTACCGCAATGGCACAGGAAACTTCATCAGGCATTAGCGGTACTGTTATTAACAGCACAGGCACTACAGTAAGTGGCGCCCAGATTACGTTGTTTGATACTCGTACTGGCTCTACCAAAACACTGGTAAGTAATGCCGATGGTGTCTTTAATACACGTGGTCTACGTGTTGGTGGTCCTTACATCCTTAAAGTTGAAGATGGTGAAGGCTCGCGTATCATTGAAGACGTGTTCCTTAACCTTGGTGAGCCGTTAAACTTGACCGTTACGCTTGAAAACTCTCAGGATATTGAGCAAATCACCGTAACTGGCCGGGCATCTAAAATGATGACCGAAACCACTGGCCCGGCATCATTCTTTGGTCAAGAAGATTTGCAAAATCAACCTACTGTAGATCGTGATATCAAAGATACGCTTGCTTTAGACCCGCGTATTACTATCGACCAAACCAACGGCGATGCAATTCAGTGTGGTGGTTCAAATAACCGTTTCAATAGCTTGACTGTGGATGGTGTTCGCCAAAACGATAACTTTGGTCTGAATAGCAATGGTTATCCTACGGAACGCCTGCCATTCCCTTATGATGCAATTGACCAGGTAGCCGTTGAATTAGCGCCTTTTGATGTCGAATACGGTGGCTTCTCTGGTTGTGCTATTAATGCGGTAACACGTTCAGGGACCAACGAAATTCACGGTAGTGTTTTTTACGATTACACCAGCGACTCTTTTCAGGGCGATGAAATTGAAGGTGACTCGCTG
Organism: Alteromonas lipotrueiana; assembly: GCF_019249245.1. GTDB lineage: Bacteria > Pseudomonadota > Gammaproteobacteria > Enterobacterales > Alteromonadaceae > Alteromonas > Alteromonas lipotrueiana. Next base: position 43,695 of record NZ_JAESDK010000019.1, read on the forward strand.
GATGTTCCTGAATATGACGAAACCCGTTACGGCGTGTCAATCGGACTGCCTATCATCAAAGATAAATTGTTCTTCTTTGGTGCATATGAAAAACACGACCCGATTTCTGTTTTTGAATTCGGTCCGGACGATGCTGGTTTTGCTAACCCGCTAACAGGCTTGTCGACAGCTGATTTACAAAATATTGCTCAAATTGCACAAGACCAATATGGTTATACTGTTGGCCCGATTCTTAATTCAGGCGACGAAGAAGAAGAAAAAGTATTATTGAAGCTGGATTGGACGATAAACACCGATCACCGTGCCTCTTTCACTTACCAGAATACTGATGGCAACAGCGTTTCAACAACTGATTCAAGCAGCAACGGCTATGCTTTTACTGATCACTTCTATCAACGCGGAAATGAGTTAACTACTTACTCAGCGCAGTTATTCTCCACATGGACGAATGATTTCGAGACTGAAGCAAAGCTTGGTTATCTGGAAGTAGAGAATGGTCAAAAATCATTCACTACAGATCCCGGCTTTGGCGAATTCAGAATCAACGACGTCAATGGTTATGATATTCACTTCGGCGCTGATGAATTCCGTCAGTCTAATGTCCTCAACTACGAAACATTTTCAGCTAAGCTAGCAGGTACTTACTACTACGGCGACCACACCATTACCGGTGGTTTTGAATACGAAGCAACAGACGTATTTAACCTGTTTAACCCAGGTGCTGAAGGCTTATTTGTATTTGAAGGCCTTGATAATTTTGAGCAAGGTATTGCTGACGAAATCACGTATCGGATTCCTGGCTCACTAGATACAAACGATTCAGCCGCTGAGTTTACCTTTGAAACGACGACGTTTTATGTTCAGGACAAATGGTATGTAACTACTGATTTGTCGTTGACCTTCGGTCTGCGTTATGACAAGTGGGACAGTGATGATGTCCCACAGGCGAACGACCTGTTTGAAACGCGTTATGGTTTCACTAATGCTGTGGCACCTGATTTCAGTCTTGTTCAGCCACGCTTTGGTTTCAACTATAACCTTGACGAAGATACGTTCATCTACGGCGGTGTGGGCCTGTTCGCCGGTGGTAACCCGAACGTCTGGTTATCTAACAACTACTCTAACAACGGTATCACCATTCTTTCTTCTGAAGTAAGCTCAGGTGATACTGACCCTGCAGCTCAGGCAGCACTGAACGCATCAAATACTACAAACTTTGGCCAGGAAGTACCGGATTACCTGGTAGATACACTGGTCGGTGGTGACGGTGATGTTAACGCACTAGACCCAGACTTCGATGTACCGTCAGTATGGAAATGGAATCTTGGTGTTCAGCATCAGTTACCTTATGACGTGCTTGTTGGCGCTGACGTGATCTTCTCACAAATGAAAGACAGTGCAATCACTACGGCATTACACACTGTTGATACAGGTTTGACCGCTCCGGACGGGCGCACAATCTATAAGAGTGTTGATTTGGCAACTGAAGCATGTCAGGCCGATATTAATAGCGACGCGTGTGGCTCTCGCGCTGGTGTAGATTATTATTTAACCAACAGCGACCGTGACGCGAATAACACTGTGTTGTCGTTTTTTGCTGATAAAATATGGGATAACGGCTTTAGCGCCAATTTCTCTTACGCATATACAGATGCAGAAGATGTCAGCCCAATGACGAGCTCAACCGCATCATCAAACTACGGTAACTTGTCTGTTGTTGATTATAACAACCCAGAAGTTGCGACCAGTAACTACGAAACAGAACACCGTTTTGTGCTGCGTTTGTCTTATAGTCATGAGTTCTTTGACGGATACGCATCGCGCTTTAACTTGTTTGCCCAACGTGTATCAGGTAAGCCTTACAGCTACACTTTTGACGGCGACCCAGGTTTTGGTGATGCTCGTGGATTTGAAGACCGCAGTTTGTTGTACGTACCTTTAGAAAATGATCCGCTGGTTATCTACGGGCCTGATTTTGACCAGGCTGCATTTAATGACTTCATTAGCAGCAATGGTTTGACTCGTGGCGCTATTCAAGCACGTAATAGCCAAAACAGTGACTGGTGGAGCCGAGTAGATATTAAATTTACTCAGGAAGTACCAGGGTTTATGGATGGCCATACTGGAGAGATATTCTTCACCATTCAAAACCTGGGTAACTTGTTAAATGATGACTGGGGCGTATATCGTCAGGTTAACTTTGAGTACAACAACCCTGTTGTTGACGCCGAAGTGCAAGGCGACGGCACCTATGTGTATAGCAACTTTGATGGCGACCAAGGTCAACGTGTAAATCAGGAAGCTTCTTTGTGGCAAGCACGTATTGGTCTTCGTTACACATTCTAAGAACGCGCGAAAGTATTGAGCGTGCGCCGTCGTTGTGGGAAGTTCGCGCAGGTATTAGCTACACGTTCTAAGCCTTAAAGTTAAGCGCCCCTACAACGGAGACTGCACGGTTAAAACACCGTTTGCACACATTGCTGCAAACGGTGTTTTTTTATGGGTAATAGCTTTTGCTCTCGACCTTGTAAACACGTTGCTTCAGCTTATAAGCGTTTAAATAAGGGGTGAATATAAACTAATCCATCACAAACTCTGTATTTAAGTTTTTGACTCTTAGGAGAAGCACTATGACGAAACGTTTATTAATGGTTATGACCTCGCACGATATTATGGGCGATACAGGTAAAAAGACGGGCCTTTGGCTAGAAGAGTTTGCTTCACCTTACTATGCGTTTGTTGATGCTAACTACACCATTACCTTAGCTTCCACCATGGGTGGTCAGGTACCTATCGACCCAATGAGCTTAGGTGAGGATGCATTAACGGATGATACCGAGCGTTTTACTAACGACGATCAGGCAAAATCGGCCCTGGCGTCAACTATCCCGTTAGAAGATGTCAGAGCAGATGAATTTGATGCTGTATTTTATCCTGGTGGCCACGGTCCATTATGGGACCTGTCTGACAACGCACATTCTAAACAGTTGATTGAGGATATGCTCAACGCCGACAAGCCCGTGGCAGCGGTATGTCATGCGCCAATTGTGCTGAAAAATGTGCAAAACACCTCAGGCGGATCTATGATTAAGGGTTTGAAAGTCACCGGCTTTACTAACTCAGAAGAAGATGCAGTAGAATTGACGAATGTGGTGCCTTACCTTGTTGAAGATGAGCTGAAAAAAGCGGGCGGCGAGTTTTCTAAGAAAGGCGATTTTGAGTCGTACGTTGTTGAAGACGGTCGTTTGATAACCGGCCAAAACCCACCTTCTTCGCGTCCTGCTGCCGAAGCACTTATTAAGCAGCTGGGCAAATAACAGGAATGACAAAAGGGTCCTGACAGTGGTCAGGCCCTATTCTTTAGCTTTATACATTGTCGAATAAATCTTCTACCCGCTGACGCAAGTCTTCAATCTTTTTAACATCAGCTGGGGCGATGAAAATGGTGTCATCACCTGCGATGGTACCCAATACCCCATCTTTTGAGCTTAGTGAGTCAAGCAGCCGTGCGATTAATTGTGCTGCTCCGGGGCTGGTACGAATAATAACCATTACGTTATTGTGTACAATATCTAAAACAAGTTGTTTAAGCGGGCTTTTTGCTGTGGGCATGCCCATTTCTGGAGGCAGGCAATAGACCATGTCACCACGTGCATTGCGCGTTCGAACTGCGCCAAATTTGCTCAGCATACGCGATATTTTAGACTGGCTGATGTTGTCATAGCCTTGTTCTTTCAGTGCTTCAACGATATCGCCTTGCGACCCATAGCTTTCTGCTTTTAAAATTTCTTTAAACGCTTTAATAAGTTGTTCTTGTTTTTGATTAGCCATAGCGCCTGCCAAAGTTGGTGTTAGTCTCACAAAGAGTTATTATTGTGCCGTAGAGGTGGTCTGGATGCAATTTTATTGCATATTCATGCATAGTCGATGAATATCTTGGTTCATAAAGCTGTGTTTGGGAGTCAACTTCTTCCTACAATTGTTTTTTCGATAGCGTTGCTATAGGGTGACGTACCGTTATATAAACGTGAAATTTCCATAGGAGAAATGTAATGAAAGTAGCCGTGTTAGGTGCTGCCGGTGGTATTGGTCAGGCGCTGTCGCTGTTGTTGAAAACACAACTTCCGGCAGGTTCAGAATTAGCACTTTATGACGTGGCGCCGGTTGTTCCGGGCGTAGCCGTTGATTTAAGCCACATCCCCACCGCGGTAAAAGTAACCGGTCACGGTAAAGATGATTTGGGCGTAGCACTTACCGATGCCAATATTGTTTTGATTCCTGCCGGTGTTCCGCGTAAGCCTGGTATGGACCGGTCAGACCTTTTCAATACTAACGCCAGCATCGTTAAAGCTTTGGTCGAAGGTGTTGCCGAGCATTGTCCTGAAGCGTGTTTGGGTATTATTACTAACCCGGTAAATACCACGGTAGCCATTGCTGCAGAAACGTTAAAAGCGAAAGGCGTTTACGATAAAAACAAGCTGTTTGGGGTTACTACCCTTGATGTTATTCGTGCCGAAACATTTGTAGCCGAGCTAAAAGACGTCGACCCTGCCAATATACATGTGCCAGTAATAGGTGGCCATTCGGGTACGACTATTTTGCCATTGTTGTCTCAGGTTGAAGGCGTAAGCTTTAGCGAAGACGAAGTGTCGAAGCTAACTACCCGTATTCAAAATGCAGGTACCGAGGTGGTTGAGGCCAAGGCGGGTGGCGGTTCAGCGACATTGTCTATGGGGCAGGCTGCTGCACGTTTTTGTTTATCACTAACGGCGGCAATGCAGGGCGAAAATGTGGTTGAGTACACTTATGTACAAACTGATGACAGCGAAGATGCGAGCTTCTTTGCTCATCCAGTACGTTTGGGTCCCAACGGCGTAGAAGAAATTTTGCCCTATGGTGATTTAAGCGAGTTTGAACAAAAAGCAAAAGAAGACATGCTTGAAGGTTTACGGGGTGACATCAAGTTGGGTGTTGACTTCGTAAACGGTTAATTAAACGGAATATATTCAAAAAGCCGGGCGCAACATGCCCGGCTTTTTTTTACCTGTTTGTATTTCAGAACTGCTCAATACCCTGCTTCAGCTATCACGTAGCGTTTAGAGCTTTTCTTGGCTTAGTCCATGACCTTTTTAATGGTTTCTTTAGATAATGGCTTAACAAAGTGGCTATCGAAACCCGCCTGTCGAGAGCGTTCGATGTATTTGTCTGTCCCCCAGCCACTTTGAGAGTAGAACCGTACCGAGTTGGCCTCAGGCGAAGCTTTAAGGATTTTACACAGTTCGTAGCCATCAATGTCTGGCATACCGATATCCAGAAAAACACAGTGTGGTTTGAATGACTTAAACTCTTCAATAGCCTTACGTGGTGAGGTTATGCCTAATGCCTGATAGCCCATTGAGTTAGCCAGCAAGCAATACATGTCGATAAGATCTTCATTGTCATCAACAAACAAAATGCGCTTACCAGAACTTAAGCTCTGACCTTCATCGATATTATCGTGTTTATCGTATGCCAGCTCTGACATAGGAAGTTTTACCGTAAATGTACTGCCTTTACCGGGGCCCTGACTGTTTACACTTACACTACCGTGGTGAAGTGCTACTAACTTACTTACTAAAGTCAGTCCAATGCCCAGACCGCCTTTTGTATGGGTTGAATGCGCTTCGATTTGGGTGAACATATTAAAGACATCTTTCAGGCGATCTTCTGGAATACCCATGCCATTATCGCTGACCCGAACCACCACCATCGTGCCTTCTTTCTTTATACTGATATTAATTTGGCCATTGTCGTTAGTGTATTTAGCCGCATTGTGGATAATATTTGAAAAAATCTGACTCAAGCGTGCTTTATCGCCAAAAACCGTCACTCTTTCACTTAAATATTGAACGTCCAGTGAATGTTGCTTTGTCTTGATGTGCTGATCGACAATTTCCAGCGATTCTGAAATGACCTCATGAATGTTAAGCTTCTCAAATTCTAATTTCACTTTGCCGCGCGTAATACGCGAAACATCCATCAAGTCATTGATTAGCTTAGACATGTACTCGGCTTGTCGATTAATAATAGAGGTGACCCGCTTTCGCGTAGCTTCATCATCGACAGTTTCTAAAATACTGGCCCCTGAGACAATAGGGCCTAAAGGATTGCGTAGTTCATGGGCTAATGTCGCCAAAAACTCGTTTCGGTATTTGTCTTGCTTTTCAAGTTCTTTAATACTGATATGCATACGTTCCTGTACTTCCAACGCATACACCAAAAACATACGATTTAGCCGGTGGGCCGTATTTATGTCTGCATTGTCGAACCGTTTTGAGTGTCCGTGTATGGTGCGCTGGTGAACACTAAACGAGGTTCTGGGCTTAAGCCGGTTTGCTTTTGACGCGTCTTCAGAGGTTTCATCTTCAGCGCCTACCCACTTTTGAACCATGGGCCGCTCTTTACGAAACCAGGCCGTAAAGTATTTCTTTTTCTCAAAAAGCGGAATAATCATAATTCCGGCGATGCCATGCTTTTTGGTCTCGGGAAACTCTTCGAACAAATTGTCGCAAACGTAAGGAAACCCACCGTTGCTTCGTGCCTGGTTAAAAATGTGTTTAGTGACCTCAATCGGCAAATTTTCACCCAGTGTGATGGTTTCATATTCTGAATAATACAAAAAACCGTCGGTATCCAACGCTTCAAGAAACTCAGGCTCGGCATTTTTCACCACTTTGCCAATAGGATTTGAGGGGCCTATTTTCTCGAGCATTGAATCCACCGCCTGCTCGGTTTTTTCAAAGCGTAAGCGCGCTAACTCTTCTTCTTTGGCTTTTAAATGCCAACTAAACAGCTGACTTAAATTTTCACACTGAAGCCGTACATTTTGCGGAATATAGCTCGGCTCACGATGATGACAGGTGATCAATCCATACAAATCACCGTCTGTTACCAATGAAATAGAAAAGGTCGCACGTTGCCCCTGATTTTTAATATATTGCAAATGAATAGGGGAGAAGGTGCGCAGCAATGACCGGGTTAAGTCCAGTGGTTCGCGACCACTTTCTTCAATACTCGGTATTAACGGGGAAGGGGGCAGCTCGGTGTCTGGTGTAAGCCTGACCCAGTTTACTTTATAAAGTTCGCGTGCCTGCGAAGGGATATCTTTAGCCGGAAAATGCAGTTCGTTATAAGAGTCTAAGTCGTCTGCTTTTGCTTCGGCGATAACCTTTCCGGAAAAATCGTCCTGAAACTTATAAAGTACCACCCGGTCCATATTGGTAAGATATTTAATGGTCGACACCATCTCATTTGCCATCTCTTCGAGCGTCGACATTTCTTTAAACCTGGGGGCCACCGTCATAGCGTAAAGCTTAATAAATTGCTCGGCGCTGTAGGTATCCCGAAACTCAGTGGCAGGCTCTAACTCGACAACATAATGCTCACCCGAGTCATAAACCACCGCCAGGTAATCACTTTCAGTATCGGGTTTAAGAACAGATTTTTTTAAATGTAGCTTAATGGGTAACCGAATTTTGTTTTTTGAAACCCGTTCAAAGGTCTCGTTAAGAAAGTTACGTTCATCGGCCTCTGGCGAAAGCAGGTCTAAAAAATGTTTGCCTACAATGCCGTCTTTGAAAATATCCGATGTGTTTTCACTGACTACACTTACTTTTAAATTCTCGTAATTAAACGCGATTAAAAAGCCGTATCCCTGAATACTCTCGGGTATATGGATAGGCTCGTCTTCGCATTTATCAAAAGGCATATTTTGTGGATCGTATGGCATAGGTTTCCTGAAAACAAAATTTATGACAGGGACAACCCATCAAAACAGTCTCGATTGTCCAATAACGTTAAACGAGATTTGAGCAAAATTGTTCAATTAAAAAGTTATTAAAATAAATTAACCAGTATGAAGATAAATCGGATGAAGATAATAGAGGGACGGCGTTGCCAAAAAAAACGGCCAGAATCTACTGGCCGAAATTAACAATGAATACGCTATTTTGTTTTAGCCAGTATTGCGCATACCAATGGCGATACCGGTAATGGTAACCATCATCGCCAGCTCTAACTCACTGTTTTTAGCATCATCCCCTGCTTTTCGAACACGATCAAGCAGCTCAATTTGCAAATAATGCAAGGGTTGCAGATACGCGGCGCGAATGTTCATCGACTCTTTACCTTGCGGATCCTTGTGCATAATCTCGGGTTGGCCAGTCAGTTTAAGTAGTGATTCAATACTGTCCTGAAGCTCTGAGCGAAGCGCTTTTCCAAAGTGCTTCAGCTCTTTAGGTACAAGCCGCTCATCGTAAGCTTCGCTAATTCGTGGATCGGCTTTGTGAAACACCATGTCCAGCATAGACAGACGAGACCGGTAGAACGGCCAGTCAGCAAACATTTCGGCCACAATCTTTTCATCTGACTCGGCTTTTACTTCATCTATTGCCCGCATCACCCCTAACCAGGAAGGCAGAACCAACCGGGTTTGTGCCCAGGCAAAAATCCAGGGAATTGCGCGCAGGCTTTCAATACCGCCTTGTGGCTTGCGCTTTGACGGACGGCTACCTAACGGCAACTTACCTAATTCCTGTTCTGGCGTAGCAACTCTGAAGTAAGGAACAAAGTCTTTGTCGTGACGGACGGTGTGACGATAATTGTCTCGGCCTTTTGCCGCCATTTTGCCGATTAGCTCACGCCACTCGGGTTTAGGTTTCGGTGGCGGAAACAACATCGCCTCAATAATCGCGCTGGCGTAAATGCCCAGGCTGCGTTTGGCAAGTTTTGGCATGCCAAACTTGTACCGAATGGTTTCGCCTTGCTCTGTTACCCTGAAGCCGCCTTCTAAAGAACCTGGAGGCTGCGAGTAAATAGCGGCGTGAGCAGGTAAACCGCCACGGCCGATTGTGCCGCCACGACCATGGAACAACGTAAGAGTGACGTCGTGCTCCTGGGCGACTTTGACTAATGCTTCCTGCGATTCATATTGAGCCCAGCCTGCCGCCAGAGCGCCAGCATCTTTTGCCGAGTCAGAATAGCCAATCATGACGAACTGCTGGCCTTTTACATAACCGCGATACCAGTCGATAGATAGCAGGTTACGCATCACATCTGGCGAGTTGTTTAAATCGTCTAATGTTTCAAACAGCGGCGCTACCGGCATAGGCCAGTCAACTCCAGACTCTTGTAACAACAATTGCACTGCCATCACATCAGAGGGTTGGCTTGCCATAGAGATAATATAGATGCCAAAACCTGTACGGTCATGCTGCGAAATAACTTTGCAGGTATTTAATACCTCTTTTACCTCATCTGAAGCATCCCAATGGGTTGGAAACAAAGGACGTTTAGATGACAATTCGCGCAACAAAAAGGCTTGTTTATCAGCTTCGTTCCACTGTGAGTAATCGCCCAGGCCCAGATAACGGGTAACTTCGCCCAGCGCATCAGCATGACGTTCTGAGTCCTGACGTATATCCAGGCGTAATAAATGCACACCAAAACTGCGTACCCGGCGAATAGTATCTAACAACTGACCATCGGCAGTAACTTTCATTCCGCACTGGCATAGCGACTCGTAACAAAGCAACAGCGGTTTTAACAATTCATCATTGTTTGTAACCCAATCTCGCTTATCGACACTATTGCCACTTAGTAAGTCGTTGATTCCATCGCGAGTGGTTTGCAGGCGACGCACTAATGGGCGCAACAGCGCTCGGTATGGTTCGTTAGCATCGCCTACGCGCTGACGCAGCTCGTCGCTGCAATCAAACATTGAAAGCTCAACCTGCAGGCGGTCAAAGTCGCCGGCAAATAACTTAGCCGCCCGTTTGCGTGCTAAATACAGTACTTGCTCGGTAAGCTCTGCGGTTACGAAAGGGTTGCCATCCCGATCACCACCCATCCATGAACTAAATTGCACCGGGGCGCTGTCTAACGGCAGACTTACCTGATAATCCTGTTGTAACCGTTCGTCCAGCTCACGCAAAAATTGTGGAACGGCTTCCCATAACGAATTTTCGATTACCGAAAATCCCCATCGGGCTTCATCGACGGGCGTGGGGCGTTCTGAACGAATTTCTTCGGTATGCCATGCCTGACTAATCAAATCAGCGATACGGGTTTCGATACGGCGTCGTTCAGCGTCGCTTAATGTTTCCTGGTGGATAGACTGCAGGCAATCGGCAAGTTCTTTATGCTTATGGATAAGCGTGCGTCGTGTAACTTCGGTAGGGTGTGCGGTCAGAACCAAATCAATATTGAGTTTGGCTACCGCTTTTTCTACATTTTCAGTACTCAGCTGTGCTTTGTCTAAATGATTGAAAAGCGTATCAATAGAGGCATCAACATTCATCGCGCTGTTGTATTCCTGCTCGGCAATATTGCCTAAGTTCAGGAACTGCGCAAAAGCCCGACCTACAGTGAGAAGGTCTGAATCTGATAAGGTTTTGAAAGTTTGTTTCAGATTTTCACTACAATCTGTGTCGCCCTGATATGAACCACGGCCATCCAAACGTATCTGTTCTATTCGTTCAAGCCATTCGTCGCCTAACTGCGCTTTGATGGTTTCACCCAGGACCGTTCCCAGGTATCTGACGGTATCTTTTAGTTCCGAATCATAGTTTGATTGCATTGTATCCTCCTGCTTTCGTGCCATTCACCATACTGTGTGGTGAATGTGTTGTCTAACCTCTTTGTACAATATTGCATCTCGATACGGTTGCTTTAAACACTTCAATCGGGTGCGTAGAGCAAGTAAATACAGGGTATGTTACACTTAGCGCCGAGACAACAAATTCATCGATGTACAATACGTGAAAAGATGAATTTTTGAACAATTTTCGTAATTTAATTTCAGGAGATACTGTGTCCGATAACTATTCTACAGTCGAAACTCAGGCAAGCTACGGCGTTGGTTTTCAAATGGGTGAGCAGCTTAAATCGAATCCGTTCGACGGATTAGACATTAATGCTGTGCTTGATGGGCTGAGCGATGCATTTAGCGGTGATACGGCGAAGGTAGATAACAATACCTTACGTAGTGCCTTTGGCGAGATTCATCAGCGGATGCAGGCTGCTAAGGCTGAGCAAAGTAAAGGTCAGATTGAGGAAGGCGAAAAGTTTCTCAAAGAAAATGCCGAGCGCGAAGAAGTACAGGTTACTGAGTCTGGCTTGCAGTATGAAATTTTGGAAACTGGTGACGGCGAAGTGCCTGACGCAGAAAGTACAGTACGTGTACACTATCACGGTACATTTATCGACGGTAAAGTATTTGACAGCTCTTATGATCGTGGCCAACCGGCTGAGTTTCCGGTAAACGGCGTTATTAAAGGCTGGACCGAAGCTTTACAAATGATGCCAACTGGCTCTAAGTGGAAAGTGTATGTTCCGAGCGAGCTTGCATACGGTGAACAAGGTGCCGGGGGGGCTATCCCACCATTTACCACCTTGGTATTTGATGTCGAGCTGCTCGATATCTTAGCGTAAAGCAATATTTGAAACGGCCTGGTCAGTTCCAGGCCGTTTTGTAAGTAGGTATAAAAAACGTATCAGGTTTGCAAAGGAAAGTGTTCGGAGTTGTTATCTTACAAACCATGATTACAATACGGGCACAAATAGCAAAGGATACGAAAGATGATTATCAAGCCAAAAGTCAGAGGGTTTATCTGCACCAATGCACATCCGGTAGGTTGTAAGACATCGGTAGCAGAGCAAATTGATTATGTTCGTCAGCAGAACGATTTAGGTGACGGTCCAAAAAATGTTTTGGTGATTGGCAGCTCAACTGGCTATGGGCTCGCCTCGCGCATAACCGCAGCGTTTGGCTATGGGGCAAAAACTTTAGGCGTTTGTTTCGAAAAAGCGCCGACCGAACGTAAAACCGGTACCGCCGGCTGGTATAATACGGCCGCTTTTCACGAATTTGCTGCTGAACAAGACCTTTACGCAGAAACCCTTAATGGCGATGCATTTTCTCACGAGCTAAAAAACCAGGCTATCGAGAAAATAAAACAACAGATGGGTAAAGTTGATCTGGTTATTTACAGCCTGGCGTCGCCGCGTCGTACTGAGCCAAATAGTGGCGTAACATATAAATCGACATTAAAACCAGTAGGTCAGGCTTATACCACCAAAACGTATGATACCGACAAAGACAAGGTTCATGATATTACGTTAGAACCGGCCACTGATGAAGAGATTCGCGATACCATCAAGGTTATGGGTGGTGAAGACTGGGAAATGTGGCTAAGTGCGTTGGCTGAAGCTGATGTATTAGCCGAAGACGTGAAGACCACGGCATACACTTATATTGGTAAAGAGCTTACGTGGCCTATTTATGGGCAAGCCACTATAGGTAAGGCAAAAGAAGACTTAGACCGTGCCGCTGCCGCTATTATGGGTAAGCATCCACAGTTGCGTATCGATGCCCACGTTTCTTCTTTAAAAGCCTTGGTAACACAAGCCAGCTCAGCCATTCCGGTAATGCCTTTATACATTTCTCTTATTTATAAAGTGATGAAAGAAGAAGGGACGCACGAAGGCTGTATTGAACAAATCAAAGGTTTGTTTAACCAATGCTTATACGGCGATACGCCAACACTTGATGAGGCAAATCGTTACCGTATGGATGGTAAGGAAACCAACGATGCTACTCAGGCGAAAATAAAAGCATTGTGGGATGAGGTCACTCAGGAAAACTTCCATCAGCTTAGCGACTATGCCGGTTATCACCACGAATTTCTAAAGCTGTTCGGGTTTGATATTAAAGGCGTTGATTACGAGGCTGATGTTGACCCTCAGGCCAGTTGGTAACCACTAAGAAGATTAAAAAGCCGTCATACTTGATGGCTTTTTTTTGATTTTGTCAGCGTTGTTGTATAATCGTTAAACGAGATATTTTATAATACTGCCAACAATTTTTTGGTTTACCTATTATTTGCATAGCGAAAAGCTGGCAGATAATGTTAAAATCCCAGAAATTAGGCGGGGGTTTTTCTACTCACGCGTCACGATTTTGGTCTTTAGAAGCAAAAAACAATTAAAGCTTCGTAAACTCGGCCAACGTCGGATCTACAGGAATAAATATCCAAAGCATACGGTTTTTTAGCGGGCGTAACTACGTTTGCCGCCGAAGCTTGCAAAGTGCTATTTGCTCGCCATGTGCTAACAGTTTGTTATTTAGAGTTTTTTTGCATTGCAGGTTGATATCCAGCTATGCAAAAGAGTTTTTCTATTAGAGTAGTGCGATTACATATGATTAAAATCAAGAAAGGTCTCGACCTCCCGATAAAGGGGGCGCCAGAGCAGCAAATTTCTAAAGGAAAAGCTGTGACGCGCGTTGCCGTTCTGGGGGAAGAATATGTGGGTATGCGTCCTACCATGCACGTTCAGGTTGGCGATAAAGTGAAAAAAGGCCAGATTCTTTTTGAAGACAAAAAGAATTCTGGTGTTAAGTTCACGGCGCCAGCTGCTGGCGAGGTGGTTGAGGTTAACCGTGGCGCCAAACGTGTGCTTCAGTCTGTAGTAGTGAAAATTGAAGGTAATGAAAGTGTTGCCTTTGAAAAAATTGCTGCCGACCAGATTGCTAACGCATCGAAAGAAAGTCTGGCCCAAACATTGGTAGATTCGGGAATGTGGACGGCATTTCGTACCCGCCCATTTAGTAAAGCCCCCGCGTTGGGGTCAACGCCACATTCTATCTTTGTTACCGCCATAGACACCAACCCACTAGCCGCTGATCCTGCGGTCATTATCAAAGAGCGTGAAAACGACTTTGCCAATGGTTTGCATGCTTTAACCGTACTTAGTGAAACCAAAGTGTTTGTGTGTAAAGCACCGGGTGCAAATGTGGCTACGGGCAATGCAAAGGTTGAGGTTGCTGAATTTGGTGGTCCTCATCCTGCAGGCTTGCCGGGCACCCATATTCATCACCTCGATGCAGTAGGGAACAGCAAAACCGTATGGCACCTGAATTATCAGGATGTTATGGCTATTGGTTCGTTACTGACCACCGGTGAGCTGGATAACCGTCGGGTCGTGGCACTTTGCGGCCCGGTGGCAACAAAGCCACGTTTGGTAAGTACGCTGATGGGCGCGGATATTGAAGAGCTGACCGCGGGCGAAGTTGAAAAAGGCGAGGTGCGGGTTATCTCTGGCTCGGTACTTAACGGTATCACTGCTCAGGGCGTGCACGGCTTTTTAGGACGTTTTCATACTCAGATTTCAATGATCAAAGAAGGCCGTGAGAAAAAATTCCTTGGCTGGATCACCCCTGGCTCAGACAAACATTCTGTTACCCGTGCTTATTTGGGCCACCTGAATAGCAAACAAAAATACGACATGACAACCACCACCAATGGTTCGGACCGTTCAATGGTTCCTATTGGCAACTATGAACGTGTTATGCCTCTGGATATCATCCCTACGCTGTTGCTTAGAGATCTTATTTCTGGCGATACAGAAGGTTCTCAGCAGTTGGGTTGTTTGGAGTTGGACGAAGAAGATTTGGCCTTGTGTACTTATGTATGCCCGGGTAAATACAACTACGGTCCAATCCTGCGTGACGTATTAACCACGATTGAGAAAGAGGGTTAAGACATGGGTTTAAAAGCGTATCTGGAAAAGATCGAACCTAATTTTGAGCCGGGTGGCAAACATGAAAAATGGTATGCACTGTATGAAGCAGCGGCAACTATTTTTTATACACCAGGTAAAGTAAATAAAGCGACCACCCACGTACGTGATGCAATTGATTTAAAACGCATCATGATTTTAGTGTGGATGGCAACCTTTCCGGCCATGTTCTACGGTATGTACAACATTGGTGTTCAGGCCAACGAATCCATTATTGCGGGTGCGGGGACTTTACCTGATGCCTGGCAGGCGGCCTTGTTCGCCGGTTTAGGCGGTGAACTGGGAGCAGATGCTGGCTGGGCCAGTTTAATGTTTTACGGTGCTTGTTTTTGGCTACCTATTTACGCTGTAACCTTTGCGGTCGGTGGCTTCTGGGAAGTGCTGTTTGCTTCTGTACGTAAGCACGAAGTTAACGAAGGTTTCTTTGTAACCTCGGTATTGTTCGCTTTAACCTTACCTGCCACCATTCCGTTATGGCAAGTGGCGTTGGGTATTACCTTTGGTGTGGTTATTGCCAAAGAAGTCTTCGGTGGTACAGGTCGAAACTTCCTGAATCCAGCGTTGTCAGGACGAGCGTTCTTATATTTTGCTTATCCGGCACAAATTTCTGGCGATCAGGTATGGGTAGCTGCAGATGGTTACTCAGGCGCAACCTGGTTAAGCAAAGCCGCAGCGGGCGATATGGATTACACCAACATGGAACTATGGTGGGATTCTTTCCTGGGTAATATTGCTGGCTCTGCGGGTGAAGTATCTACCCTGGCTATTTTGCTTGGCGGATTGTTTATTATTTATATGCGTATTGCCAGCTGGCGTATTGTGGCTGGCGTAGCGCTAGGTGTAGCAGGTTTTGCCACTTTGCTAAACCTGATTGGCAGTGACACCAACGCGATGTTTGCCATGCCGGCGCACTTCCACTTTGTGATTGGCGGTTTGGCGTTTGCAATGTTCTTCATGGCCACCGACCCGGTTTCGGCAGCCTTTACAAATAAAGGTAAGTGGGCATTTGGTATCTTCATTGGTTTCATGACGGTATTGATTCGGGTAGTTAACCCTGCGTTCCCAGAAGGGGTAATGCTGGCTATCTTGTTTACCAACTTATGGGCGCCATTGTTCGATTATTTTGTTGCACAAAGCAATATTAAGCGGAGGGTTGCTCGTGTCGGCTAAAAAAGATTCCTTTGGAAAAACGGTAGGTGTTGTCGTTGCGGTATGTCTGGTGTGTTCGATTGTGGTTTCTGGTGCGGCCGTAGGCCTGCGCGAAATTCAACAAGAGAACAAAAAGCTTGATAAGCAAACCAATATTTTGACAGCGGCTGGCTTGTACGAATCAGGTATGAACAGCGACCAGGTTGCCTCGGTTTACGACGAAAAAATTGAGCGACGTTTTGTCGATCTGGAGACCGGTGAGTTCACTGAAAAACCAGGCGGTGAGGGTGCTGAATACGACATGTATAAAGCAGCAAAACAATCTGAAATGAGCAAGACCGTTGAAGACAGCAATGTGGGTTTTCAGCGTCGTGCCAATGTTGCCAGTGTATGGTTGGTCAAAGATGAAAGCGATACCGTTACCCGGGTCATTCTGCCGGTTCATGGTAGTGGCCTTTGGGCGCTTATGTATGGATTTCTGGCGGTAGATGCCGACGGCAAAACCATTAAAGAACTCATCTACTATGAGCAAGCCGAAACGCCAGGATTGGGTGGTGAAGTTCAAAATCCAAACTGGCAGAAGTTGTGGGATGGCAAAAAACTTTACGATAATGGCGAAGTCGCTATTGATGTAACCAAAGGTGCTGACCCAAGCGACCCATACGAAGTTGATGCACTTTCTGGTGCAACACTGACAAGCAACGGTGTCGAGAACACTATTCGCTACTGGGCCGGTGAGCAAGGCTTTGGTCCATTCCTGAAAAACCAGGCATGGCGTTCATAAGGGGTATTATCGTGGCAGATACTAAAGAAATGAAACAGGTCCTGTTTGGACCAATTATGGACAATAACCCAATTGCATTGCAGGTATTGGGTATATGTTCAGCGTTAGCAATTACAACAAAGTTAGAAACCGCCTTGGTAATGTCGTTAGCACTTACCACCGTTGTTGCGTTTTCAAACTTATTTATCTCGCTGATTCGGAATCAAATTCCTTCCAGCGTGCGAATCATTATTCAAATGACCATTATTGCCTCTTTGGTAATTGTGGTAGACCAGATTCTGCGCGCGTACACCTATGAGGTGTCTAAGCAGCTGTCGGTGTTCGTGGGACTTATTATTACCAACTGTATTGTAATGGGTCGTGCTGAAGCCTATGCGATGAAAAGCCCGCCGTTACTAAGCTTTTTAGACGGGATTGGTAATGGTCTGGGTTACTCATTTATTCTGATTGTCATTGGTACTATTAAAGAACTATTTGGCTTTGGTACAATCCTTGGTTTCGAAATTCTGCCAGTGGTTCAAAACGGCGGTTGGTATCAGGGTAATGGTTTATTGATTCTGCCATTTAGCTCGTTTTTCCTAATTGGTGGTATGGTCTGGTTTATCCGTACGATTCGCCCAGAGCAAGTAGAGCCTAAGGAGTAAGACGTGGAACATTATATTTCGCTATTTGTTCGCTCTATATTTATTGAGAACATGGCGCTGTCGTTATTTTTAGGTATGTGTACCTTTTTGGCGGTATCGAAAAAAATCAAAACCGCGATGGGTTTGGGCGCCGCAGTAATTGTAGTACTGGGTATTTCGGTTCCGGTAAACCAGGTTATTTATGTGAATATCCTGGCGCCCGGCGCGCTGGCTTGGGCAGGCTTCCCGGAAGCCGATCTTAGCTTCCTGAACTTTTTGACTTTTATCGGCGTAATTGCTGCATTAGTACAAATTCTAGAAATGAGTCTGGATAAGTTCTTTCCAGCGTTGTACAACGCACTGGGCATTTTCTTACCTTTGATTACCGTAAACTGTGCCATTTTTGGTGGTGTTGCGTTTGCGGTTCAACGTGAATACAACTTCACCGAAAGTGTTGTTTACGGCGTTGGCTCTGGTGTGGGCTGGGCAATTGCTATTGTGTTACTGGCAGCTGTTCGTGAAAAACTTAAATATGCTGATATGCCAAACGGTGTCCGTGGTCTGGGAGCGGTCTTTATGATTGCAGGTCTTATGGCCCTGGGCTTCCAGTCGTTCACCGGTATCGCGCTGTAACTGGCCTGAGGAGTTTATAGATGAATGTAGAAATTTTTCTGGGCGTTGGCATGTTCATTGTCATCGTACTGGCGCTGGTTTTTATCATCATGTTTGCCAAGTCGAAACTTGTGCCAACGGGTGATGTAACTATTGATATTAACAACGATCCTGACAAAGCAATCAAAACCTCTCCGGGTGGCAAGTTGCTAGGTGCGTTGGCTGAAGCGGGAATCTTTGTATCGTCAGCCTGTGGTGGCGGTGGTTCGTGTGGTCAGTGCCGGGTAGATATAAAGTCGGGCGGCGGTGAAATTTTACCTACCGAACTTGACCATATTACTAAACGTGAAGCCCGTGAAGGTTGCCGTTTGTCATGTCAGGTTGCCGTTAAACAAGACATGGAAATTGAATTACCAGAAGAAGTATTTGGTATTAAAAAGTGGGATTGTGAAGTTATTTCAAATGACAACAAAGCTACTTTTATCAAAGAACTGAAACTGAAAATTCCGAATGGCGAGAGCGTACCGTTTCAGGCCGGTGGTTATATTCAAATTGAAGCGCCACCTCATCATGTGAAATATAAAGACTTTGAAGTTCCTGAAAAATTCCGTGGTGACTGGGAACGTTTTGGCTTTTTCGATATCGAATCTAAAGTAGATGAAGAAACCATTCGTGCTTACTCGATGGCGAACTATCCGGAAGAAGAAGGTATTATTATGCTGAATGTGCGTATTGCTACGCCTCCGCCTAATAATTTAAGTATGCCGGCTGGTAAAATGTCATCGTACATCTGGAGCCTGACTAAGGGTGATAAAGCCACGATTTCAGGTCCGTTTGGTGAGTTCTTTGCCAAAGAAACTGAGAACGAGATGGTCTTTGTTGGTGGGGGCGCAGGTATGGCACCTATGCGTTCGCACATTTTTGACCAGCTTCGTCGGTTGAAAACAGATCGTAAAATTTCATTCTGGTATGGTGCTCGTTCGCTGCGTGAAATGTTCTATGTAGAAGATTTTGACGAATTGGCAGAAGAAAACGACAACTTCAGCTGGCATGTCGCGTTATCCGATCCTCAGCCTGAAGATAACTGGGAAGGCGATACTGGCTTTATTCACCAGGTGTTGTTAGAAAATTACTTAAAAGACCATCCAGCTCCCGAAGACTGTGAGTTTTATATGTGTGGTCCACCTATGATGAATGCGGCAGTTATCAACATGCTTAAAGATTTAGGCGTGGAAGATGAAAACATTATGCTTGATGACTTTGGTGGCTAACACCAAAGCATAGCAAGATGAAAAAAGGGGCGATTATATCGCCCCTTTTTTAATGACAAAGGAAGATCTGGTTTGATTAAAAAGTCGATTCAACTGCTTTTTGTTTTAACAGCAATAGGTTTGCTTAGCGCCTGCAGTGATGAGAAATTGCCTGTAGTTCATCTGCAGGGGGATACCATGGGCACCACGTATAATGTAAAATATGTGGTGAATAAGAATCAGCAGAAAGTAGAAGGGTTACAGACTACTATTGATAATCGTCTTCAGCAGGTGAACAAACTGATGTCCACCTATGATCCTGAGTCAGAATTGTCGCGCTTTAACCAAAGCCGGTATACAGCGCCTTTCAATGCTTCTGAAGAAACCCGCTCTGTTGTTGCCGAAGCCCTGCGCATTAATAAGTTAAGCGAAGGGGCGTTGGATGTTACTGTGGGGCCGTTAGTCAATTTGTGGGGGTTTGGACCCACTAAACGTCCTGAAAAAGTACCCACCGATTCACAAATTGCTGAAGTTCGAGACTATGTGGGGTCTGAAAAGCTACGGATAACCCAAAGCGGGCTACAAAAGACACACCCTCAGGTCTATGTTGATTTATCGACCATAGCCAAGGGTTATGGTGTAGATAAAATTGCCGCTATTCTGGAGCTACAGAATATTCATGACTACCTGGTAGAAATTGGCGGCGAAATGCGAGTTAAAGGTCAGCGCGGCGATGGAAGTGGCTGGCTGATTGCGGTGGAAAAACCATTAAGTAGTGGTCGGGCGGTACAAAAGGTTTTATCGGTGGGAACTAACGCCGTTGCCACCTCTGGCGACTATCGCAATTACTATGAACAGGATGGGGTACGTTATTCGCACCTGATTGACCCTCGTAGTGGCAAACCTATTGATCATAACCTGGTTGCAGTTACCGTTGTAGCGTCCTCGTCGATGACCGCTGATGGTTTAGCAACCGCTTTAAACGTAATGGGCTGGGATGCAGCGAAAAAGCTCGCAGAGCAAGAAAATTTAGCAGTGTTGCTGATTCGACATCACAACGATGAATTTGAAGAATATATTTCTACGGCATTTGATGAAACCGTAGAGATTAAAAATTAGCAGGTAATGATATGAGTACATTTATTTTGGCGTTTGTGTTCTTTTTGGCAATGGTATTAGCTATGGCCGTAGGGTATATGGTTCAGCGTAAGACAATATCAGGCAGTTGCGGGGGCCTGGGCGCACTTGGCATCGAGAAAGCGTGTGATTGCCCGGAGCCTTGCGATCGTAAAAAAGCTCGTGAAGAAAAAAACATGCTTCGGGAAAAGAAACTCGCAGAATGGAAAGAAAACCAAATTATGTAACTGAGTTGTTAAAGCGCGGTTGCTACACGCCGCGCTTATAGCTAATTACAGGCCGACTGCTGCCATAATCTACCTCTGCAGATAGCCGCTGGGCGCAGTGATAGTAAATTGTTACATTAATTATTGGTACTTAGCGAAAAAGTGCGGTAACTTTCGCGCCAGTCACAGGACTGGAAATAAATACAGTCCTGTGTCCTGCTTTGGTTTTTGACCCAAAAAATCAGTACGTCCTGTGCTCGCCGCAGATTTCCTCATTTTGTTCACTAGTTAGGAATTGCCATTATGGCTCGAATCCCACAGTTGCCCCATGAAGCCGAACGCTTACAAGCGCTGTACGATTTAAATATTCTTGATACTCCCGCTGAAGAGCGCTTTGATGCGATTACGCTTAAAGCCCAGCAAGAATTTAAATGTAAAACCGTACTCATCAGCCTTATCACTGAGAACAAACAATGGTTCAAGTCGCGTCAGGGCTTGGATAAGCGCGAAACACCTCGAAATATTTCGTTTTGTACCTATGCCATTGCTGAAGAGCAGTATTTAATTGTGCCCGATGCGCGCGCTGACTTTCGTTTTAGAAACAATAAGCTGGTTATTGGCGAACCGTTCATCCGCTCATACGCCGGGGTTATTTTGTATTCTGAGGATGGTTATGAATTGGGTACATTTTGTCTGCTGCACGATGAAGTACGCCAATACAGTGACCAAGATATTAATCGGATAAAGCACTATGCCCGCATTGTTGAACAAGAGCTACGGCTTTCAGATAATTATGGGGCGCGATAAACCGCGTTTTATAAGAGTCAAATCAATTCGTCACGCCTTTATAACCTCAAGTATCTGATAGCAGCTGTTTTTCTTATCAATACTTTTTTTGATTTTCTTTTTGTAATTTTTAATCAACTAGCAGTGTAATGTAACCGCAAGGTTCGCTAAAATGCTGGCTATGTATACAGTCAAAAAAACCTAACATGCGCAAAATAATTCATATCGACATGGATTGTTTTTACGCGGCCGTGGAAATGCGTGATGATCCGACCTTACGCGACATACCTTTGGCCATTGGTGGAAGCTCCAAACAACGCGGCGTTATTTCAACCTGTAATTATCCAGCCAGAAAGTATGGGGTACGTTCAGCTATGGCTACTGCCTATGCGCTACGCCTTTGCCCAGACCTGGTTATGGTAAAAGGGCGCATGGAGCTTTATGTGAAAGAGTCGATGCGTATTCGCGAGATATTTGCCGACTTTACCGATATTATCGAACCCCTTTCCCTGGACGAGGCGTATCTTGATGTGACTGACTCTGTGCATTGCGGGGGCAGTGCAACGCTTATTGCTCAAGAGATACGAACTCGCATACACAACGAATTGGGGCTCACCGCTTCAGCCGGTGTGGCTTCTTGTAAGTTTGTTGCCAAAGTGGCCAGCGACGAAAACAAACCTGATGGGATATGTGTGATAACCCCTGATAAGCAAGATACGTTTGTGCGAACAATGGCGTTAGAAAAAATTCCGGGTGTAGGCAAAGTCACTCTGCAAAAGCTGCATCGTATGGGGCTGGCAACCTGTAATGATATCCGTCAATATCCTTTTGAACGGTTGCAAAAAGAGTTGGGTAAATTTGGCGCGGTGCTATGGGATCGCGCCCACGGGGTGGACGAACGGGAAGTTAATGTTAGTCGTGAGCGCAAATCTATAGGGGTAGAGCGTACACTCAATGACGATATTCATACCCTGACGCAATGTTACGATTTTTTACCGGTATTACTGGAAAAACTATCAGAGCGCATTGCTGCACACGAAAAAAAACACACTAAAGGTGAGTCTGTACGTATAAAATCGCAGGGCGTAAAGCTTAAGTTCAGCGATTTTCAGCTTACCACCGTAGAGCACAGACAACAGAAGTTCGATGCTGAGGTTTTTTCGCAACTCCTTGTAGAAGCCTATGAACGGGGCAGAGGGCGAGGAATACGACTGGTAGGTCTGCATATTGGCCTGGCCGAGCCCGCTCCGGTTGAACAACTTATTTTACCGTTGGAGTACCAATAGATGACATCAACAATTGAACCGGGTATTTATCAACACTATAAAGGCAATTACTACGCGGTATTTGATGTAGCCCGGCATAGCGAAGATGAAAGCTACCTCGTAGTATACCGCCCGTGCTACGGTGAAAAAGCATTGTGGGTCCGGCCTCTTGCCATGTTTTCAGAAACCGTTGAAAAAGACGGCCAGACAGTGCCACGATTTGAGTATATTAAACCCCTGCCTGAAGATCTTAAAAAAATATAAATGATCTGTTCGATATGTGACCGCATAATCAATTGCAGACTATTAGCAGAGGATTCGTCATGAACATCGGATACAAAAGCGCTTTGGCGGTACTGCCATTGTTGTTGAGCGCAGCCGGTCAGGCCCAAAATAATTACAACGATGTACAAATTAAAGATACTCCCTTGCGTGGCTCTGTACACATGCTTCAGGGTGCAGGCGGAAACATTGGTGTTTCTGCTGGTAAAGATGGCGTTTTAATTATAGATGACCAATTTGAACCGTTAGCGCAGAAGATCTCCAATGCGCTGGGCGATTTGGGCAGCAAATCACCGAAATTTATTATCAATACACACTTTCATGGTGACCATACCGGAAGTAATGGTTGGTTTCATCAACATGCCAACAGTACCATTTTGGCCCATAGTAATGTGCGCGTACGCCTGGCAAAAGATAATGAAACCGAACCTCAGGCGTTACCCGTTATCACCTACGAAGATGGCATAAAAATGCATTTTAACGGCGAAACCTTACACATTATGCATCTTGCTGAAGGTCATACCGACGGGGATTCAGTGGTGTGGTTTGAAGAGCCAAATGTGATGCATACAGGCGACTTGTTTTTTAACGAGCGCTTTCCGTTTATCGACCTTAATTCAGGTGGAAGCGTAGAGGGCTATATTCGTTCTGTTAAGCAGCTCATCAAAAAAACCAATGATCAGACAATCATAGTCCCTGGCCATGGTCCTTTAGCAAATCAATCTGACTACAAAGTGTTTTTAGATATGATTGAGCAGACCAAAACCTATGTCGAAAAGCTAAAAGCGCAGGGCATGTCGGCTGACGAGATTGTCAAAAAAGGACTAGAGCCTCAGTGGCAATCATGGAGTTGGGATTTTATCACCGAAGAGAAATGGATAAATACGCTGTACAATGACTAAAGAGATAGCGCCCATTATTAGTAACGGGAGCTTTAGGCTCCCGTTTTTTGTGGTCAGGAGCAAAGTTAGTGAAAATTTTAAATGTTGTTGTGGCAGTAATATTAGTGCTGATCATTGTGGGGGTAGTTATTAATTACCGGCTCGATAGCACGCCTCCTGGTACCTTTGATTCGCCTCAGTATCATGATGGCGTATTTGTAAATACCAAACCAATTACCGGCAACACTTTCACTAAATTTATTGAAATTTTTCACCGTAGCCTGACCCAGGAACGAACCGCTATAAGACCGGCAGCGGCGATCCCGATAGCGTCGTTAACTACTAAGCAATTGCAGCAATTACCCGATACCGGCGTCTTTTTTGTCAAACTCGGACATTCGACGGTGTTATTTAAAATAGAAGGTCGGTATGTGTTAACCGATCCCATGTTTGCCCGGCGCGCTTCGCCATTTCGATTTGTAGGACCAGAGCGTTTTCATCCGGTACCCATTACTATAGATGAGTTGCCCCCTATAGATATCGTACTGTTATCTCACAACCATTACGACCATCTTGACGAAGACTCTGTCAAAGCGCTTAAACATAAAACCCAGCACTTTTTGGTGCCACTGGGCTTAAAAGTACAGCTTCTTGATTGGGGAATACAGGCAGACAATATTACCGAGCTAGACTGGTGGCAGAAACAGCGGGTCGCGGATATCGACCTGACCTTAACCCCCTCGCATCACTTCTCTGGGCGCGCTTTTACCGATCGTAACGCCACGTTATGGGGAGGCTGGGCTATTCGTACTGCACAAACGGCATTGTTTTTCAGTGGGGATTCAGGGTATTTCGACGGCTTTAAAGCCATAGGACAAAAGCTAGGCCCATTTGATATCGCCATGATAGAGAACGGGGCATATGCCAGCAACTGGCCACAAGTGCACATGCAGCCTCAGCAAACTGTGCAGGCGTTTAAAGATGTTAAAGGCCGGTATTTGGCACCGATTCACAACAGCACCTTTGACTTGGCGTTTCATAGCTGGTTTGACCCGCTGGAACAACTTGAAAAACTGAGCCAAAAGCAAAACGTGAATCTACTCACGCCTCGTTTTGGCCAGATTATTAATGTGAGCCAGCCGGACGCCACCCCACGGTGGTGGCAGACCTTAAATTAGTGACTTTCTTCTGATATGGAAAACGCTTGTTCGCCAGCTACCCAGGTTTCAAGAACCTGAGTTTTCCAGATGTTTTCTGGCTTAACCTTGAAAATATCCTGGTCCACCAGAATAAAGTCAGCCCATTTTCCAGGGGTCAGGGTGCCGGTAACATCTTCCATATGAGCTGCGTACGCCGCATCTAATGTAAAACCACGAAAAGCTTGTTTTACTGTTAATGCTTCGTGAGCATACCAGCCCTTAACCGGTTGATTGTCTCGGTCTTGACGCGTCACGGCAGCATGTAAGCCATAAAAAGGGTTAGCCAGTTCAACCGGAAAGTCTGAACCAAGGGGTAGGGCGATGCCAGAATCAAGCAGAGTCTTCCAGGCATACGCGCCTTTCATGCGCTGTTTTCCGATACGATCTTCAGCCATGTTTTTGTCGCTGGTTGCATGGGTAGGTTGCATAGAAGGTAATACCTGTAATTCAGCAAACCGGGCAAGATCGTCAGGTGCCACGACCTGCGCGTGTTCTATACGATGACGCAAGGCCTGGCCATCGCGTTGTGCAAACGTTTTTTCAAACTGATTTAATGCTAAATGATTGGCGCGATCGCCAATAGCATGAAAGTTCAGCTGAAAACCAGCGTCAATAACTTTGTTAAACAAACCGGGGAAATCTTCGGGTTGGGTTAACATCAAACCTTGTTGATGAGGCGCATCGCTATAGGGTTTAAGTAATGCTGCACCTCGGCTGCCTAACGCACCATCGCCGTAGGCTTTGACGCTGCGTATAAACAAATAGTCTTGTTCACCTCGCACGACACCACGATCCAGTAAACGCGCTAAATCCGGGTCGGTAGCGGCAATCATGGCATACACACGTACTGGCAACTCGCCCTTCACGGCCTGCGCCAGATAAAAATCGTATTCGCGGTGACTAATACCGGCGTCGTGCATCATAGTCACTCCGTTTGCTAACAAATGCTCAGAAGCGGCACTTAAGCGCTGCTTAAGTTGTCCGTAACTGGTTTCAGGCATTACCTTTTCAACCAGCGCTTTAGCATTATCAATCAGCACACCAGTGGGTTTTCCGTCGGCGTCTTTGATTATCTGTCCGCCGTCCGGGTCAGGCGTATCACTGGTAATTCCCGCCAGCTGCAGCGCCTTGCTATTGGCCCAGCCTGCGTGGGCATCGACCCGGCCTAACCAAACCGGACGATCAGTAATGTGTTTATCAAGCTGTTCTGCGGTAGGAAAGGCCCGGTCTGGCCATTGTTCCTGGTTCCAGCCGCGACCGGTTATCCATTGTTGGTCGCCGTGGGCAAGGGCATAATCTGCTACCATCTGTGCTGCTTCGCTGGCACTTGTGGCAGAGCGAAGATCCACTTCCAGTAAGTTACTGCCTAAACTTAACATGTGGCCGTGCGCATCAATCATACCCGGCAACAGGGTTTTGCCCTGGCCGTCAATGGTTTTAATATTGTTGTGCTGTTCAGACGTATCGCTGCCAGTCGACACTACCTTACCATCTTTTATCAGCAACTGTGAGAACTGGTTTAGTTCGCCATTTTCATCAAGGGTGTAGCCATTAACATTTTTTAGTAATACCGAATCTTTTGCTACCGCTGGCACCGACACTAATACTGTCGTAGCCAGAGCACATAACATGTGTCCAAACTTATGCATTATTGTTCTTCCTGTTGAGTTAAATTAGGGGGCTGAAGCAGATAATCCTGCTGCCAGATTTTTTGCATACTGGCGGCACTGATGTTGCCTCCGGAAAGCATTACCAGCGCTGTTTTCGGGGCAGTAGTTTCTACCGCCCAGGCGGTAACAGCCGCCATCGACAGCGCGCTGGTTGGCTCTACATGCAGTTTCAGCAAATGCTGAAGCCATTGGGTCCAATAGGCTATTTGAACCTCGTTAACTTCGTAAAAGTCGTCCAGCTGCTGTAAAAAACCAAACGTATGTTCACCGACGCTAGGCGTTGCCGCGCCATCAGCTAATGTGTCGGGAGGGCTGTTCAGGGTTTCAATTGTTCCGCTTTGCAATGAGCGTGACGCATCATTCGCTTGCTCAGGCTCAGCGCCGATAACCAGCGCATCAGGTTGCATAGCGCGAGTCGCTAGAACCGCACCGCTTAGTAATCCACCGCCGCCACACGGGCCGAATACAGCATCGACGGGGCCGGTTTGTAACAACGCTTCATGAGTTGCAGTAGCCTGACCCGCAATAATGTCGGGATGATCAAATGGTGGGATCCACAACGTGTCTGGGTCGGCGGCTGCTTCGCGTACCGCTCGATCGGCTTCAGGACGGGTGGGATAGCGCTGCACTTTAGCACCATAGCTTTCGGTAGCCGCAGCCTTTATCGCAGAAATACTTTGGGCAGCAAAAATAGTGGCCGGAATATTATAAAGCGCGGCCGCATACGCGACAGCCTGTGCGTGGTTACCCGAGCTGTTGGCAACAACGCGTTTTGGCAAACAATTTTGTTCAGCGCAGCGTGCCAGCATATTTACGGCACCGCGTAATTTAAACGCGCCTATAGTTTGCAAGCACTCAGCTTTAAATAAAATACGGTGGCCGAGCCACTTATTGAGTAGCGACGACTCCAGAATGGGAGTTTGCTTAACATGAGGCTTCAGTCGTTTTGCTGCAGCCAAAACATCATCGTAAGTAGGCATTGCCATTTTTATTTATTTATTCTCTTTTGTTCAAGTAGTATGAAGGTATCTAACATAATCGGTTCGTTATGCCGCTGCAACTTGTGTGAATGTGACACCAAATTACCTAGGATATGTATTTAATAATTTTACTGCCCTGTACCCTTCGGGGATGCTGATGAAACAAGGTGAGCATCAAGGTCTGGTCGTTGCAGCTTGCAACGGGTGGGAGCAAATAACATACTAACCGGCCTCGGTTTTGAAACAAGCGCTTGCAGGAGCGCATAAGATAAAAGGACTATATTATGGGATTGTTAGACACCCTTATGGGGAATGCCAGTGAAGTCGATGTTGAAGAAGTTCGTGAACAGCTTGAACCTGTTATGGGCGACAACGAGCGAATAACCACCGCTTATCGTCTTATTCGTGACCTTATCGTATTTACGTCAGCACGGGTGATTCTTATTGATAAACAAGGATTAAGTGGCCGAAAAATTAGTTATTTGTCCATCCCTTATAAATCAATTACTCAGTTTAATGTTGAAACGGCGGGGCATTTTGATACTGACTCAGAGCTGCGTATCTGGGTATCAGGGCAAGATGAGCCACAAAAGGTAGAGCTGGGTAAAAAGGCAGCCGTAGGCGTACAAAAAATGCTGGCGAACATGTTGTTCTAAATAACTTTTAGGCAGTAAAAAGGGGCCGATCTGGCCCCTTTTGTATTGTACTAAACCTAAAGGTACTGGTTTAAAGGTACTGGTTTGAAGGTATTGGCTTACTTTTGCACCTGTAAGCTACGGTTGAAAAAGTTAGTAATGGTTTTATACAAATGAATGCCGGTTTGCTTACCGCGAATACTGTGTTTCTTACCCGGATAGTCCATGGTTTCAAACACGATAGCTTCATCCTGCAAGTGCTTGTACAAGCGCGTACTGTGAGTAAAAAGAACGTTGTCGTCAGCCATACCATGATAAATCAATAAATCCCCTTTAAGATCTTTAGCATAGGGAAATACTGAGGCGTCGGTATAGGCTTTATCATCGGTTTTTGGGTTGCCCATGTAGCGCTCGGTGTAATGAGTGTCATACAAACGCCAGTCGGTAACAGGCGCGCCTGATACACCCGCCTTGAAGTACTCTGGCGCTTTAAACATAGCCATTAGCGTCATGTAGCCGCCATAGCTGTGGCCGTGTACACCAATACGCTCGCCATCGACATACGGCAGGCTTTGCAAAAATTTAGCTCCGGCTATCTGGTCATCTACTTCAACTGCCCCCATTTTTTTGTAGATAGGATCTTCAAAACCTTTACCCCGGTAATTAGAGCCACGGTTATCTACCGTAAATACCACGTAACCCTGATTTACCCAGTATTGTAACAACAGACTGCGGTTGCCGCCCCAGCGATTGGTTACCATCTGCGCGTGTGGACCGCCATAAAGATACACAATAGCCGGGTGCTTTTTATCGGTATTTTGTGGTTTGTACAAACGATAGTGCAGGGTAGCGTTATCATCGGTTTGTAGGGTACCGAACTCAGGCTCGTTCCAGTTTTTCAGATACGGTGTTAAAGGATGTTTGTCATCCAATTTGTTTTCTTCAAGCCAGGTGATTTGTTTGCCATTAGCCTGATGCAGGCTAACCTGCGGTGGCCGGTTGGCGGTTGAAAATTGATCAACATAAATAGAAGCATCGGCCGCAAAACTTGCATTGTGATAACCATCACGAGTGGATATACGCTCTATATTACCGCCATCAAGACCCACTGTATAAATATGACTTTCAAGGGGCGTATTTTTACGGCCACTGAAGTAAACCAGCCCTTTGTCTTCATCAATGGCTTCAATATCATCCACCACCCAATCGCCCGAGGTCAGTTGTTTTACTTGCGTGCCATCGTTGTTGAACAAATAAAGATGCTTAAATCCATCGCGTTCTGAGGCCCAGATAAACTGCTCAGAATTGTTTAAAAAGGTTAAGTCGTCGTGCAGATTTACCCAGGTATCGCTGGTTTCTTTTACCAGCAGGTTTTGCGTTTTACTCACAATGTCGAACGCTTTTAATTCTAAAGTTTGCTGATCGCGTGTCTGCCACTGATAGGTTAAAGTCTGGCTGTCTGGCATCCAATCAACCCGAGCCAGATAGATGTCTTTGTTGTCACCTAAATCGACCCATTGACGCTCGCCCGATTCGATGTTTTGAACCGCCAGCGAAATCTCAACATTGGGGGTGCCGGCTTTGGGGTAGCGCTGCTCAATCATTTTAATATCATCAGCGTAAATTTCAGAGCGAGTGATAATATCCACCGGGCTTTCATCTACTTTGGTAAACGCAATATGACTCTCGTCAGGCGCCCACCAATAACCGGTCATTCGGCCCATTTCTTCTTGCGCGACAAATTCAGCCATCCCCATTTTAATGGCGTCACCGCCTTCGGTGGTTATGGCTTGTTCTTTGCCTGTTTCGATGTTTTTTACAAACAGGTTCTGGTCGCGTACAAACGAGATAAAGTTACCTTGTGGAGAAAGCCGGATGTCGGTTTCAAAGGCTTCGGTGTCAAGCAGCTGGATTACGCCTTTTTGCCCCAGCTTATGAAAATACACATCGCCACCTAAAGGAAACAACAGCGCCGAACCATCTTTAGAAAACTGATAGCTAACGATACCAGTGCCTGACAAACGCATACGCTCGCGGCGGGCTTTTTCTTCGTCAGACAACTCCGGTTCTTCAGATGCCAGCTCAGCCGAGTCAAACAACATTCGCGTTTTGCCCGACTCAATGTGGTATTCCCATAAATCCAGCTGTTCATAGTCCGACTCTTTACCTTTCAAAAAAGTCACTCGCTGTCCGTCGGGCGATACTTTAAGATTACGCGGTGCATTGCCATCTAGTGAAGGCGAGTCAAAAATTCGTTCGATAGTGAGGGTTTTCGCCGTAACGGCGTTGCTGAGCATCATAAAGGCTCCAATCATTAACGCTTTTTTCATTATTATCTACGCTCTACGCTGTGATAGTTATCTTTAGTTAAAAGGATGACACAAGGTGACAGGCAATAAAACCGCTTTAGTTTTAGGCGCCACCGGGTTGGTGGGTCGGGCATTAGTACAACAACTTTTATCCGATCCACGCTACAGCCGCATAATTTGTTTGCTAAGACGGCCAATGCCGGCTGCGGTATTTGATGATGCTGACAGAAAATTGCAACCTATAGTTATAGATTTCGCTCAGTTGCAGGATTATCAGGGTTACTTCAATGTAAATCATGTGTATTGCTGTTTAGGCACTACCTTAAAGCAAGCGGGCAGCAAGTCGGCGTTTCGCAAAGTAGATTTTGAATATATCCATATTGCGGCGCAGCTGACCCGGGCCCAACGTTGCGCCAGTTTTGTGTGGGTGTCCAGTGTTGGGGCAAACGCTAACAGTAAAAACTTTTATCTGCGTGTAAAAGGGGAATTAGAAAACGCCATTATGCGTATGCCTCAATTAAAGCATGCTACCGCAGTGCGGCCTTCGTTATTAATTGGTGCTCGAAGTAACCCACGCAAACTGGAAGATTTTGGACAGAAATTTGCCCCGCTACTTCGAAAAATATTGGTGGGTAAATTACGTAAATATCGTCCGGCGTATGCCAAAGAGGTGGCGGCCAAAATGATTTTACAGCAGCGGTTTTAAACATGGGCAAAGGTTTTCAGTGTAAACAATTTTTTGTCGGGCACGATCATTGTGCCATGAAAGTAAGTACCGACGCGTTGGTGTTGGGCAGCTGGATTTCAACAGACAATGCCAGCAAGGCGCTGGATATAGGTTGCGGCAGCGGTATATTAAGTTTAATGCTGCGCCAGCGTATGGAAAAAGCGTCTGAAATAACCGCACTGGATACAGACGCAGGTGCGGTGCGACAAACCCGACTTAACATAGCCAACAGCCCCTGGCCAAACACCGTTAACATTTTGCATTGCCCCTTAGCACGTTTTCAGGCTACTGATACGTTTAACCTTATCGTGTGCAATCCGCCGTATTTCAGCAATGCCGGAGTAGGGCAGCATGCGCACCTCAAACAATCGGATGAGCGTCAAAATGCCCGGCACGATAATGCCTTACCCCCTATCGAACTGTTTTCATGGGTAGCACAGTATTTGTCTGAAACCGGACGTTTTTATTGTTTGTACCCGGCCAGCCGCTTAGCCGAAATAACCAACGTGGCGGCAACGGTGAATTTACATCTGTCTGCGGCTTTAAAACTGCATCATAGCGCCACAAAGTCCGCTCATGCCGTCGCCCTGAAGTTTGAGCGTGGGCAAGCTCCTGCTCAATTGCACACAGGTATTCCAACACGCTTATTTATCCGCAACGACGATAATCAGTATACTCATGCTTATAAATCATTGTGTCATGCTTTTTATCTGAATTTTTAACACGTACAACACTGAGCAATTTAGGACGCGGTTACGTATGATGCGCATTGATTAATAACTATAGTAAAGTAGAAAAATGACAGACTGGATAGCAGAAGCCTTTGGTGCTGTAGCATTGGTATTTAACTTTATAGGTTATCGCCAAAACGAAGTGAACCGCTACAGAGCGCTGTCAGCCGTTGCTTTACTAAGTGTAAGTATTCACTTTTTTATGCTCGACGCTATGGCAGCAGGCGTTGGCTGTATGATAGCAAGTGTCAGAAATATCATTGCGCTTCGTTATCGTAGCTCATTTATCTTATATTTTTTTGTGGCTTTGAATGTGGCATTTTTGCTATTGGAATGGTTTATCTTAAAGCACGGGCCATTGATTTTTATTGCTTATGCGTCGTCACTAATTTTTACAGTGGGCTCTATTGTATTGCAGGATGCGGGCAAAATAAGACGCTGGTTTGTGCTGGCTGAATTATTAGGTTTAACCTATGCCATTGCAGTGGGCAGTATTTTCGGGACGTTGTTTAATGTCAGTAATCTCACCAGTATTTTTGTAAAAATGTACCAGGCGAATGAGTTGCCTGCATTTATTAAACGGCGCTAGCTATACTAAAGTATACCTCGCGTATCGATAAGTATAACTGTGTATTTACTAAGCAATTTAATGCTGTATCAGGCTTTCCTACAATGGTGGTCTCATTTATTGAGATACTTACCATGTATTCCAAAGATATTACTGTTACCTCTGTTCACGCTACGCCCGCCAAAGTTACCCCGCTGTTTGGTCGTGAACGCGTACGTTTGCATGATGGTCAGGCCAGTGCTCATAGCTTGCAATTGCGCTGGAACAGTCGTCTGCGTAAGCTTTTGCACGCTGAGCACCGGTTACATCAAGCACAACGCTTGCGCGCCGTGGTTTACACGATTATAGTAGCTTGCATACTGATTTTAGGATTTTCACTTTACTTAGCTCCGGCCGCTGTTGCATGGGTATTTGTGTTTGAGGCAACCCTATTAATGTCTGCTATTATTGTCTTGCCCTATACAGTATTACGCAGCAAGGAATGCCAACGCCACAGGGACACACTCTCTCGTAAATTTTACGAAAGCAATCATGAAGTTGAATATACCGATGATGCTTTAGTATTAATTAACCGCAGTACTTATACAGCCGTAACTAAGGTGTCACTAACGGAACACTGATTTGCAGAGTACGCGTTCAGGAACACGCTGGTTTCTAGGTTACAACGGCTTCTTTCTTATCTGTCTGTTGTTATTGGGCGGAGTTTTAGCTGCCCCTATGGATGCTCTGGCGCAACTTGTTGTCGCCGGTTGTATGCTGGTGGTTATCTATTTAGCAGCGCATGAAGCGGCCACCATCAAGCGCTACCGGGTCTTTTTCAGAGTTCTGGCGGTGCTTTTAGGGCTGGCACTTACGGTTCGCTATATTTTATGGCGGGGAATATACACCCTTGAGGCCGCAGACTGGCTGTCGTTAAGTGCAGCCTGGTTGCTTTTTCTTGCTGAACTATACGCTGCGCTAACCCATATAATTAGCTGTGTGGTCAATATTTTTCCGCTAAGCCGACCCGAGCGATCACTGCAAAAATACGCCGCCGACACCCTGCCGACTGTCGATGTACTAATACCTACTTATAACGAAGACCCCGATATTTTACAGGTCACGCTGCGGGCGGCGTTGCAAATGCATTATCCGGCCAATAAGTTGCAGGTGCATTTGTTAGACGATGGCGGCACGCTGCAGAAACGCCAGCAAAAAAATACCTTTGCCCGCCATCAGGCTCAGCATCGTTGCCAGCAACTTCAGGCACTGTGTGGCTCGCTGAATGTTCGCTACCATACGCGCGAGCAAAACTTGTTTGCCAAGGCTGGCAATATCAACAGTGCCCTTGCCAATACAACCGGCGAGCTGGTGGTGATACTGGACGCGGACCATGTCCCCACGTCTGACTTTCTTGATAAAACCGTACCCTGGCTTATTGAGCGAAAAAAGGTGTTTTTAGTGCAAACGCCACACTTTATGGCAAACCCCGATCCTGTCGAAAGAAACTACTTTTCCGCTTTCACCCGTATGCCTTCTGAAAATGACATGTTTTACGGTACCATTCAAAAGGGACTGGACTTCTGGAATGCCTCTTTTTTCTGCGGTTCTGCGGCGGTACTGCGTCGCGCTCACCTGGATAAAGTCAATGGTTTGTCGGGTCAGTCGGTTACCGAAGATGCTGAAACCGCATACGATCTTCACGCCATGGGATATGAGTCGGTATACGTAAACCGCCCCATGGTAAGCGGGCTCGCCCCCGAAACCTTACAGGCATTTGTAACCCAAAGAATGCGCTGGGCCCAGGGCATGACTCAAATTCTTTTGCTTAAAAAGCCTTACCGCGGGGCGGGGCTGTCCTGGACACAACGGTTTGGTTACCTAAGCTCAATTTTGTTCTGGTTGTTTCCCTTTGCGCGTATCATTTTTTTACTGATGCCACTCACCTATTTAATTTTTGGGCTGCAGATATATCATGCATCACTGTTGGAAATTGTGGCGTATACCATTCCCCATGTTATTGCGACCTATCAGCTATCTACGTTGTTGTTCGGTCGTACACGATGGCCTTTGGTGTCTGAGCTTTACGAAATATTGCAATGTACGTTTACATTAAAAGCGCTGGTCAGGGTTTTTCGAAATCCTAATGCTCCCTCATTTGTGGTTACACCCAAAGGCGAAAACCTGGTGCAACAGTATATCTCGCCTTTAGCCAATATATTTTATGGGCTGATTGTGCTGGTGGTAACCGGAATTATCCTGGGTCTGCATAAGCTGACGACCGAACCATTAACTCAGGATTTAACCCTCGTTGTATTATTATGGAATACGTTCAACCTGTTGCTGCTATTCAGCGTGCTGAGTGTATTGATTGAGCAGCGCCAAATGCGTGAGCAGTCGCGTTTACCGGCTAATGACGATGTAACCTTTCAAGACGACGAAGGTCGAGCCTGGGTGGGAAATATGCGCGATCTATCTTTAGGTGGTGGTAAAGCCCAGATACATGCCCGTCATCAATCTTTACCTGAGCAATTGCATTTGGTGAGCTGGTCACGTTCGTTGGGGCGAAATATCAATATACCCTGCCAGATTTTATTTCATGATGCCCAAAGCGGTGTCGTACGTTTTTGTTTTTTGCGCACCAGTGATGCCGCGCGAAACGAGATTGTTGCTTATACCATGGGCGACAGCCGTCGCTGGAAAAGTTTTCAACGGCGCCGCACCCGGCCGATTCCCTATCTTTATGGGGTTCGCCATGTATTACGGGTTAGTCTGCGCCCTGTTTTTCAACACTTTACTATGCAGCTTAAAGCGCTTTGGCAGCAGTGGAATATAACGAAGGGAAAATAACATGCTAAACCGGGTTGGAGTTTTTTGTCTGGCAATGATGCTGTGTGCCCAGGTGCATAGTGCAAGCATTTCGCAAACAACGCTAAATCAGTATGCAGAGTCAGGCGATATTTTACGATTGGAGGGAAAACGTGATGAAGCCACTTTGTCGATCCCTCTTGCTGCAGGTCAACAAGTAAAAAAAGCCTCGGTTGAGTTAGCAGTGGTTAGCTCTGCGGCGCTGGTAAAACGTCGTTCTATTTTAAATGTGCGTTTTAATAACGCGACAATTGGCCAGATTCTATTTGACCCAGAGCGCCCGCAGCTTACCTCTACGGTAGATATACCCGCTCAGCTATGGCGTCACGGTTTTAATAGTTTAACCTTTGCCGTAAGCCAGCATTACGCAAATCAGTGTGTTGATGGCGGCGCACCTGAGCTCTGGAGCGAAATAAACTTAGGCCGCTCTAATCTGAAAGTACACAGCGAGTCAGTCGATACGCCTTTGACTTTGCAAAGCTTGTCGCACTTTTTTGGTCCTGGTATAGGGGCGCAATCCCAAGTGACCCTGATTAACACCAAAGAAGCGGCCAAAGAGGTGGTCGCAAATGCTTTACCTTTGGTGGCGCAGGCACTGGCGCTGCGCAGTCAATATGTCCCTTTACAAATACGTCATCTAACCTTGTCACCTCAGACAACCTTGCCGGTGCTTTCAAACTCGCAACAATGGTCACCTGCGCTTACCGAACAGTATTACCAAAGCAGCTGGTATATTCCGGCGTCTGATAAACGCCAGTTGCATGTTTTGGTTGGACAAAAGCAAACCTTAGCCAAGTATTTGGGTAAAGAGATGCAGCAGAAAATAAACGGGCCATTTTTGGGCATTGAAAACACACGAGCCTTTGCTGCTGCGCAAAGTACCCGGATACCGGCTATCCCGCGACTTATTGTGTCGGGCACAACCCCAGAAGAAGTACGTAAAGCGGCCAAAACACTCGCCCTGATGGATGATGCATTAAATCCTGACAATACAATTACGGTGACTCAGGACACGTCTGGCCCGGCGACCACTACGGCTAATATTTTAAAGCCGGACAACACCTACACGTTTGGTCAGCTAGGCCAAAACGACATAACATTCACCGGCGAAGGACAGTTTGAGAAAACCATTTCATTACGTTTGCCTGCTGACTTTTATGTACCCGAAAGTGCCAGTGTTAAATTAGCGCTCGATTTTGCTTATGGCGCGGCGGTGGGGCCCGGCTCAATGATGAATGTTATGGTTAATGATGAGCTTGTGCACGGCCGGCCACTGGACAATATCAATGGTCAGGCCTACCGGGGCTACCAGTTAAGTCTGCCCGCCCGTTATCTTCGGGGTGGATTAAATACCATCAATCTGGCCGTTACTATGCGTGCACCATTGACCGGGCAGCCTTGTGACGATGTTGGAGGAAGCCATATGCTATTTCAGTTACAAAATAGTTCTTCGGTGTCACTTCCAGAAGCAGGAAGCGTGGTAAGTCAGCCCAATCTGGGCCTGTTTAAAGAAACGGCGTTTCCTTTTGCGCGCAGTAATGAAATGCATTCCAGTGGAATTTATATGACCAGCGACGTCATGACCGGCGCGGCGCTTACTTTGGTAGGTAAGTTGGCCCAGACCGCCGGAGCCATGCTGCCCAATTTATACTTATCTTATGACATTGCCCAAACATTGTCAGGAAACGCTTTCTTGTTATCGACCCCAGACCAGTTACCGCAAGATTTGGCTCAGGGCTATAAAGCATCATTAAGCGCAACTAAACAATGGCCTTACAGAATGCAAAACGCATTGCACAATCGTATTTACAATTTTACAGACACAGGCAGCGAGGACATATTTCAGTTAAGCGGTATTACAAAACAAAAAAGTACGCTGGGCGAGATGGCAGTGATCAGTGCCCGTAAAAATCCCCGCTCTGAAGAAACCGGAAGTTTGTATATTTTAGCAGCCCAAACGCCCGAATTGCTCAATCAGCGTGTTGATGATCTTATAAGCCTGAGTCTTTGGGGACAATTAGAGGGCGACTTTTTTAGCTGGCAGAACGCCTCGCAACCACTGCTTGCGATGCAGGTAGAACAACAGTTTCAGCTGGGTGAAGAAGACAATCGTTTACTTGAACTGCGGATGTGGCTTTCAAATAACCCGTGGTACTGGCTATTAGCATTGGCCGTACTGATTTTGTTATGCACAACTATCGCGGTCGTTTTGTTGCGCAGGCGCAATCAAGCGGTTACGGAAGACTGGTAATGCGGTTAATTTTTGCATTGTTCCTGGGGTGGGCAATATTGGCTGTTACCGGCTGTAAAGAAACCCGTGAATCGTCTGCATTTGAAAAAAACTGGCAGCGTTATGCACAGCAGTTTTATCAAAATGGCCGTATTGTCGATACCGGTAATGACAATGTGTCGCACAGTGAGGGGCAGGGTTACGGTATGTTGTTTGCCGCTCAGGCGGGCGATCGCGAACGCTTTGATGCAATATGGCAATGGACAAAAAAAACGCTACAGCGCGACGATTATTTGTTTAGCTGGCGCTATCGTCCTTGTCCGTTAAAAAACGCGGCTTGTATTGATGATACAAACAATGCCTCAGATGGTGATATTCTGATTGCCTGGGCTTTGTTACGTGCAAGCAAACAGTGGGAGAGGGAACAGTACCGCACGCAGGCTTTACAAATAATCAACAGTATAGAGCAAAAGCTTGTGGTGGAAGCTCATGGGTATACAGTGCTGCTACCGGCCCAACAGGGATTTACCCAAAGCTTAGATGTGCAGCTTAATCTTTCTTACTGGATTTTTCCGGCGTTCACTGATTTTTATACGACTACCGGTAAACCGGTTTGGAAGGCACTTAATACCTCGGGCCACCAATTATTAGGTCGGGTGGCTGCAAAAAAACCAGGATTACCTGGCGACTGGATGTGGTTAAGTAAGCAAAAATTAACCGTTAAAAATGCAATTAATCAGCAGTATGGATTTAATGCCTGTCGTATTCCCCTGCATCTGATTTGGCAAAAACCAATAAAAACACCATTGTTGCAGCCTTACCTTGAATTTTGGCAACAGCATAAAATTGTGCCTGCTACCCTTAACCTTCAGACCGGAGAACCTGCTGAATATCGATGGAGCAACGGGATGCAAGCTATCGCCCAGGCTGTCCGCTTTAAGCTGGATAAACGTTCAGAAGCGCCCACCGCCATTATTGCAGAAACCGACGATTATTTTTCTGCCAGTCTGATCATGCTGAGTCAGCTAAGTCTGGCAGATACCGAGTTATGAAATCGCTGACGTGCTGGATCATAACCGCGGCAGTCAGTGCCTCAGGGGCTGGTATGGCTCAGGTAATTACCGACTATCAAAGTGCTGAAATATTACCTTTAAAACCCGCTAACGCCGACGTCGACACTACCGGCATTTGGTTTCATATTCAGCAAAAACAGACGCAGATGGCTGAAGATGAGTATCGGCGTTTAAAGCAAAAGTATCCTGCGTGGCAACCGTCACCTAATCTTAGCACTGCCTTACAGCTGTTGAAGTCGCCGCCTCAACCGAAAATAGCGCCCCCCACAGTGCCTGAAGCTAAATCGCATAGGTTAGCCTCTGAATCTGTTTTGTTATCTCATCGTGCCGGGTTAAGTGAGCAGGCGCAGCAGCTTTTCTTACGCCTTAGCAAGTTAACCGCAACTCAACGCCTGGACGTGTCGCAGGC
Source organism: Alteromonas lipotrueiana (assembly GCF_019249245.1). Taxonomy (GTDB): domain Bacteria; phylum Pseudomonadota; class Gammaproteobacteria; order Enterobacterales; family Alteromonadaceae; genus Alteromonas; species Alteromonas lipotrueiana. The sequence continues at coordinate 82,664 of NZ_JAESDK010000019.1, forward strand.
TATGTTAAATAAAGCCTCTGACGTAGCCGATAATGCTGGGCGACCAGATTATCATCAATTGTTAGGGTGGATATATGTGGCCCAAGAGCAACATGCCCAGGCTTTAACCCAATTTCAGGCAGCCCAGGCACTATTGCCCGCCACCAATACAAAAAACGATGCGTATGATGGGGTCATTGCCAGTGTGACTGCCCTTACAACGAGCGCGCTGCAAAACAATAATTTACAAGCGGTAAGTCAGTGGCTCGATAAATATCCGGCCATAGGGTTAGACCAGCTTGTCGAGAGCAACGCGTGGCAGGCTTACCAGCAACAAAATTTTACCTCAGCGTTACAGCTATTTGAGCTTACCGGTAATATTTACGGACAAGTGTTATCACTGATAAATGAGAATCAGCAGGAAAAAGCCACTGCGCTGGCCTGTGAAAACGATGCCACCCCTCAATTAGCCCGATTATGCGCCGATCAGTTGTCTGTGCAACAAGCCATGCTTTATGACGCGAAAGACTATCGCACCAGCCTGAAAAAAGCTGATGCTATGGCGGCCCGGCGGGCACTGAGTGCCCCAGAAGCTCAATTAACCGGGTGGGCACTGCTTGCACTAAAGCAACATACTGCCGCGCAAAAGGTATTTAACACATTGTTAAGGCGCGAACCTGATAATCAGATATATGCCCAGGGATTGCTGCAATCTTTAGACAATGCTTCTGCGATACAGCTGTTTGCTGATTTATACCCGGCTGTAGCGCACCTTGTGAACCAACAAAATAGTCAAAATGCCTGGCAGCGCAAACAATTTCAGCTGGCACGGCAGCTAGGGCATGACCAAAGCAAGCAGGTGATGTCAGAAAACACGCTGGCAGTGTTTGCCGGATTGACCAGCTACAATCGCAGCGGTAGCCCGGGTCTGGGCCATCTTGACCGACTTGGTAGCTATATTGGCATTACCGATAAAATAGCGAACTGGCAATGGCAGTTTGATATGCAATATCAGCAGCTTTATAGCGGCCAGGCCCGGGCTGGAAACTGGTTTGGTGATGGTCAGGTGAACGACGACTTTAACAGCCCGACAGGCGTTGACGGTACCGGTATTGCCGCAAGTGTTCAGTACGAACATACCAATGCAACCTATTACGCGCAGCTTGGGTATAGCTTATTTGATCAACCCGTTAGCGCTCGCCTGCAGGGCCAGTTGGCCGGCGTATGGTTTACCCAGAACAGCACATTAGGCGTTACGCTTTATCAACAACCCGTAGCGCAGAGCTTATTGAGTTTGGCGTCGACCTATTTTGAAAACAGCAGCGAAGCCTGGGGTGCGGTGTATAAAACGGGCGTACGGGGGCTGTACTCACAGTCATTAACACCCCACTGGGCATTATCATTCAGTGGGGTGGCTGATAAGTATCACGGTACCCAGGTTATTGATAATGACCATCTGAGCGTTCGAATTGATATCAGTAAGGCAATAAATATTGATACTGATGTCCCCCTCGATTTTTTACGGGTAGGACCTTTTGTAAGTTGGGAAGGGTTTGAACACAATGCCAGTGGCTTTACCCGTGGTCATGGGGGATATTTTAGTCCTGAGGGTTTAGTCACTGCCGGTTTGAGTGGTTCAGTGTTGACCGCCGAGGGCCAACGCTGGCAAATCAAAAGCGATATAAATGTGGGCTACAGCTGGATAAACGAGCAACACTATTCGCGCTTTGCTTTAACTGCAGAAGGACCAAAGGTTGAAGCCCAACGACGCTCAGGGCTTAGCGCCCAAATAGCCGTGCAGGCGCAGTGGCAGCTAAGTCGTAATATACTATTAACGGGGTTTTTCGGCAGAAACTTTGCAGTGGAGTATCAGGAAACTCAGGCGGGGATTCAAATACGCTGGCAGCCTCAACAAAATGGGGTTACCAGCGATACTTTACTACTTGAACAACCCGCCTTAAGTGGTTTTGCGTTTTAAACGGCGTCGCCAGCCTAAAGCGGCAAGCGCACTAAGCGTCACTATCCAGGTAGACGGTTCGCTAACATCTGCAAAATCGCCAAACCGGTAATTGTTCACCTGGCCCGTAAATTCACCTGCCGGTGTTAACCAGTTTTTAACAATAAAATTGCCATCAATCTGGCCGTTATAAAACGTAGTGTCGGCTAACGGAGCCAAGATGCTGCCTTTAAAGCCGACCGCGTGCAGCGATAGCTCGGTTGCGTCGACAAAGTTAAACAATAGATTGTTTGCTACTTCACCTGAATGACGACCTGCTTCACCGTCTTCGGGACGGTTGTCGACAAGCTGGCTGCCGTCGGCACCTGAAAAGCCGGTATTAAATAACTCTACAGACTCACCATACACATTAATAACATTGTAGCTGGTCGAAGGAACGTCGAAGATGAGATTTTTATTGGGCGCCGAAAAATCAGCCGCGTTGATTGAAAAAATATTAACATCTTTATCGCCGGCCAGGGTTATTTCCCAAATGCTGTCGTTATCGCCAACTATCTGAGCTGTGGAGGTCGCGGCGTAGCTGCCCCAAAGCTGAGAATTCGCCAGCAATTCGCTATTTGTCGATGCAAAATCAAAGCTATTGTCTGCATAGAACTGATGAGTGTTATTAAACTCGTTTTCGTTGTACAGCCCCACAGTTTCATCAATATCAATGTTGCCGCCTGCGGTAGCATCGCCATGATAAATACGGGTGTTGCGGGCCGTGGCATTTTGTCCTACTACCATCGATGGCAACGCAGAATTTTGCGGCAACTGCAAACCCACAGCAAAGTCTTTTAAGTTAACGTTACCGCCTACGGCAAGCCGCCCTTCGACATCAGAGTTGCGGCCGGTCATATCCTGCAGAACATAGGCATTAAAATTGGCCGCGTCGCCCAGATAAAATGGGGCAGCATGAGCTGTTAACGATAACGTACTGGCTAAAATAGCGGCTGCAACCGGGGTTTTCCAAACCTTCATAACAACTCCTTTGTAGAGCAAATACCATGCTTCTACGATGTACCAATTGAAAAGCAAAATGTGCTTATGCGGGATAATTAAATATATTGAACAAATTTTAAGCTTTTACGGTGACTAAAGCCAGTTATTAAGCATAAAAAAACGCAGCCCGAAGCTGCGCTTTTGAATACTTAAAGACCACCAGAAAATATTAGCCTTTTTTAACCAGTACTGAAACTTTATCAATACCTGCAATTTTTACCTGGTTCATTACTTCAACAACCACACCTTCTTCGGTATTTTCGTCAGCCTGGATAGCAGCAGTATCGGTGTTGTTTTCAGCCAGATACGTTTGCGCGTTAGCAACAACCCGACGAATATCAACTTCACGACCACCCATCATAATTTTGCCTGTCTCATCAATACGAATAGACAACGCTTTAGACGGCTGATTGTTATTAGACTGATTGTCTTCAGGGCGACTTACGTCAAGGCTTTTCTCTTTAACAAAAGACGTGGTAACAATGAAGAAGATCAACATGATGAACACAATGTCCAACATGGGAGTCATGTCAACCTGAGCCTCGTCCTCAGCAGATGTATGCTTTTTTCTTTTCATCTTGTATTCTTTCTTCTCTAAAGTTCTAGCGCATTAGTATACCGTTTGTAATAAAAATATATAGTTTTTTCATCAAACAGTGTGCGCCGGTTTAACACGAGTATTGGCCAACTGGCCAGGCTGTACGCCTTTAAAATGCACATTTAAGTCATTTTGGGCTCAGCGTTTTATCCAGCATGTCGAACTATTTCATTAACTGCTGGTTAACCTGAGTACGCAAATTACCATGAGGATAAATACCAAGTCTAGCCTCTACCGATCTTTTTGTACCCTGAACAAGAATGGCGTTTTTCAGAAAATGATCCTGAATGCAGGCTTCAAAAGCTTTTGCAGCCATCTCTTGAGGCGTGACATAGTAATACATTTTTAAGCCGCGATCAGCTCCGATCAATGTTTTCAGGCAAGATCTGCAGGCGCCATCAGGGTAAAAATCAACAATTCGAAAAAAACAACACAGTAATGCATTTAGCGGGTGCGCTGTTTGCGATGCATTACCTGACCAGGTTTGCACAAAGTACCCGTGAGCCGGATCTACAAACATTCTTCCGGCAATTTGGCCGTTTGTCCCTGCCACCGCTGATACTACTGCTTGAACAAACAAATCCATGAAGGCTTAAGTCAAAAATTGTCTGGAAGATATACCGCGTGCTAAAAAGAAGTTAATGCTTCTTAATCCAGGCTCGAAAGCTTGCTAATCCGTAATCAATGTCTTTTCGTAACTAACCAAACCGCTGTGCGCGTTCGCATTGGAAGTTGTTGTCTGCAATGGTTTTTAGCGCATTTAATACACCTCTTCTTTGTCAGGATTCAAGTATGATGAAACTAAGCCCAATTTTAGCCGCATTAACGTGCACCTTCAGTCTCGCATCTCAAGCGCAAGTTCCCGTAACACCTGAGAATGGGTACGCAGTGGGGACCGAAGTACCCTTGCCAGAACCTTATGCAACTAAATCAGCAAAACGTCGCTCAGAGGTTATTCAATGGCCTGATGATAAAAAGCCTTCGGTTCCTGAAGGATTTACCGTAAAAGTATTTGCAAAAGACTTACAGCATCCCCGCTGGATTTATACTTTACCCAATGACGATGTATTAATTGCGGAGTCTAACGACGCTGAAAGTGGCAGTGCAGATAGAATTACGTTATTCAGAGACAAAGATAAGGACGGCGTGGCTGAAGAGCGTCACGTATTTCTGGAAAAGGGCCTTAATCAGCCATTTGGTATGGCATTGTTGCAAGGCGATTTTTACGTTGCCAACACCGACAGCATTGTACGTTATAAGTACGAAGACGGTGCAAACAGCATTAAAGGGGAGGGTAAGAAAATCCACACCCTTCCTTCCGGTGGCTACAATCATCATTGGACCCGTAATATTAAAGTCAATGAGGCGGGCGACAAGTTCCTGCTGACCGTGGGTTCTTCCAGCAATGTTGGTGAGCACGGCATGGATAAAGAAGAACGCCGCGCAAAAATTCTTACTGTAAACCCGGATGGCAGCAACGAAGAAATCTTTGCCTGGGGTCTGCGTAACCCTAACGGACTGGATTACAATCCAGTGACGGGCGAGCTTTGGACCGCCGTTAATGAGCGGGATAAGCTTGGTGACAATCTTGTACCTGATTTTGTGACCAGTGTTAAAGAAGGTGGATTTTATGGATGGCCTTACAAATATTACGGTGAGAACATCGATCCTCGTTGGAGCGACAACATGCCGAAAGATCTCCCCGAAAAAACGCTTATTCCGGATATGGCATTAGGCAGTCACACCTCGACGATGGATTTAGAATTTTACGAGGGTGACGCGTTTCCTGAACGTTATCATAACGGTTTGTTTGCAGCCCAGCATGGTTCCTGGAACCGGGCTAAATACAACGGCTATCGTATTGTTTTTATGCCATTTGAAAACGGTAAGCCCACCGGTGAAATTGAATCATTTATGGATGGGTTTCTTAAAGATATGAAATCGGATACTGCGTACGGTCGCCCCTCGGCGGTACGTGAAACAGCTTCTGGAATGTTGCTGGTGGCCGACGATGATGGCAACACAATATGGTCAGTCCAGGCTGACAAATAAACTTACAATGCCGGTTTATTTATTTTGAATGATACTTAAACCGGCCACTATGTTCTTTTTATTGCTAGGTCCGGCTTACCCTGCGGCCTATAGTTATACTGTAAAGATTAAACCGCCTGCAAATATTCTGAAAGCCGACCTCTGCATCATCCATCGGGGCGGATCGGGGCGATAAAATGGCTGGTGAAAGCAGCCAGCAAACTTAACCAGCTAGGGTTAGCTTAGCTCTTCAAGCAGTTGCAAACACCATTTCTCAATGCGCTCGTCAGTTTGCTCGTACTGGTTTTCATCATCAAGACTCAAACCCACGAAGGATTGTTGATCTTCGGTCAGCGCTTTAGAGACGGCAAATTCGTAGCCTTTATTTGGCCAGTAACCAATAATGTTACAGCCTGAGGGAACCAGCGCATCATGGAGCATACCCAGGGCATCCTGAAACCAGTCGGCATACCCTAACTGATCGCCCAGACCAAACAAGGCCACCGTTTTACCCTGCAATGCCAATTGATAAACCTCTTCCCAGTGCGACTCCCAGTCTTCCTGAAGCTCACCAAAATCCCAGGTAGAGATACCAAAAATAAGAATATCGAAGTTTTCGGCACGCTTTAAAGCCTCATCTTTGATGTTATGCAGGCTAACTACCTGGTCATCGAACAAAGTGTTTAATTGTGCCTGAATTTTTTCAGCCGCCATCTCGGTATAGCAGGTGGTTGACCCGTAAAACAGGCCAATAGACAGGGCAGATTCACTCATTTTTTTACCTTTTATAGTTTTAGTCTGGTTGATGTGCCGGAAATTCTATCGTTTGCTGATTGGCGCACAATGCTTTGCAAATAACTTTGTCAGCGTCATCATCAATAATCAACTGACCCACCGCACTTTGATTAAGCAGAGTCTTGGCTTTTTGCTCAGGTACCGGACGTGCAGTGACCGACATATTACGCCGACGCGTAAAGATATTTAACACCGAGTCGGGACTGTAAAGATACCGGTTAAACCGTTCAAGTCTTTTTAGCAGGTTCTCGGGAAATGTATTTTTTAAACCACTACAGGTAAATTGGGTGATGTGCGGGCTGTTGCGCTTGAAGCGCAGACGGACATCGTAAACAAACGAGTAGTGAACATCGCCTGACAAGATAATAAATTCGGGAGGTGTTCGAAAGTGTCTGAAGATATTTAACATGACATGGGCAGTGCCGCGGTGGGCCATCCAGTTTTCGGCATCTACCGTTAACGCCTGACCAAAAAAGGTAAACACCTTTTGAATGGCTTCAATAAATTTGACCCCATAAATGGGCGCCGCTGACACCACAATGACGGCTTTTTTGCCAATTATGTCCTGCTGAAATTCACACAATGCTTCCCAGTCCATCAGGCCTGAAGGTTTCTTTGCATTGCTTTCTGAGCGCCAGCGGCGGGTTCGCGTATTTAAAACACATACCGGAGGGCTGGTATTTAGGTTGTAATGCCATTGCTCAAAATCTAACAAAATATCAATAAAGTCATCGTGTCGGGCAAGACCGTCAGACGTAAATACAGACTGAGCCTGTTCAATAATTGGCTTAAAAACCTCAGGTTTGTTGCCCCAGCCCTGGCATAACCAATACGCCATAAGTGCATTACCTACCATACGACGCGATAACGGATGCCCGTAAACTTCGTCTTCCCAGTCACGGGTAAGGTTCCAGTCGTCAGTGACATCGTGGTCATCAAATATCATATACACCGGGATATGCGCCAGCGCACGACGCACCGGGCCAAGCGCCGTGATAAAATTTTCAAGAGCCTGTTGTTCATCAATAAACTGCTGACGATATTGGGCGCTTACCTGTTCAGGGTCTAAGGAAACCAATTGCCAGGGCAAATCTGACCAAACCAATAAATACATGGCCATTACTTCGGCAAAACTTACCAAATGGTTATGTGCGTTTACCGAGGTAAACACCGGCTTTTCTTTTGCGCTGAAAAACAGTTTAGACAAAGGCGTATTCAGCTCAGTCTGCGGTAAAATCTTTTCGCGTTCGTAAAAATTGTGTGGGTGTCCAATTAGTTCGCTGCCTTTGTTTACCACCGCTCCATGCAAGGTTTCATCAAATAAACCCAGTTGCGTACTTAGCTGCTGTACTGCCTGAAGCATAGGACCTGCCACGTCGTCGGTATAAACCTGATCGCCTGACATGATCAGCATATCTGGCCGGCGTACCTGGTGCGAAAACTCCTGCGCAATACAATCGTCGACCCGTTGCAAAGCATCGTCTACCGGGTGATGCGGTTTACGACAAGAGCCGTGCAATACATTACTGAGCTGTTGTTGAAACCGAAAACTAAACGCATCTTCATTAGCGTAAAACAGGTTAGCTGCCGTTTTTTGCCATGCTTGCTGACGCTCAGTGCTGGCAAAATTAAGCGAATAGTAATATACCGTATTCACACTTAATGTATCTTCAGGAACAACCTGCAACAGGTGAACATAGGCATAGGTACCTACCTGCACCGTGTCGGTATGAGTATTAATGGAAACCGGGGCGTCATTAAATAGCGCCACTTCAGGTGCCTCGCTACCCGACGTTACCAGCCACACCGTTACCGTGCGAGCATCGATATGTCTTAAAACAGGGCCAGCCAGCACGACTGGCAGACTATGATCAGAAATAACCCACCTCTTTTATAGATTCTGCAACCTCATTGGGGTGCCTGAAAATGTATAACTACCATTTGGGTATCAAAGCAATGTGGCAGTAAACTAAACGGCATTATGTTCATTATTAAAGTTAAAGCGCAGCAAAAAAGTGCAACAAAATACATCAACTGAACTCGTATCCCGCCTGTGCTTCACCGCGCGCTTGCCTATACTGAACAAGTACGAGATATTATAAAGCCGAAAGTGTTTATACTGTGTTTTTCTTTTAAAGGATATTATGAAGCATCTGGCTCTGTATGTTTTGGCATTAACAGTAAGTTTAAGCGGCTGCTCTGACGCTCCACCTGTTGAAAATTCAGGCATTGATGAAGAAGCAAGCCCTGCTATTGTAACCATAAAAGGCCAGTGGCTGTCTGAAGCTAACGGCAGCGTAGCAATAGACCCGCAGCCTTCAGGATTATCAGTATGGCAAAACAAGTTAGTGTCTATCTCAGATGGCAGTGCCGATAGTTCTCAACAACGCCAGTTGCATATTATTGAGCCCGAAACCGCCACTCTGTTGCCCAAAACGGAAAAAATGCGTTTAGGTAGCCGCGTTCGTCGAAGTTGCTTTGCCGCTTATTTAGGAAGCGAGCCCGATCTTGAAGCCTTAATTGCAGATCCCATCGACCCGGAAGTCTTTTACACCGTAACCGAAGATGCTACCCGAACCGGTGCCTTGTCGCCACGCTGTCAACAGCGTTATACCGAGACCGGCTCGACCGACTACCCCACATTGCTAGTTCGGTTAGAGCAGCTAGACAGTGGCGATGTAATAATGACCAGGGTACGACCATTACAGTTTGATAAAAAGCTGGCGGTAGGCGATTTTCCAAATGACGGTATTGAAGGTATGGCGTTAGGTAAAGATGGGCGGTTGTATCTGGCTCTTGAAAAAGACAAAGCCGGCAATCCCCGTATTTTTGCTGTGGATATGATAGACGGGTTTTGGGAAACCACCGATTTTGCCAGCGTAATTGAGCCGGCAATAAAGCTTCCGCCGCACGAAGAAGGCTCGCATCCCATCAACGCATTAGAATATTACCTCCATCCTGAAACCGATAATCCGTATTTATTAGCAATAGCGCGAAACGACAATGAATTGTGGGTATTAGACGTTAATGGAGAACAGCCTGCTAACAAAATTAAGATGGACTTTCTGGCCCCGGCAAAAGGCGAAGATTGCGCCGAGTATGAAAGAATGGACAACGCGTCTATTGAGGGGGTAACCGTACTCAACAATACCCTGTGGATGATCAACGACCCGTGGAAAGTTAATTATCTGAAAAATATTCAGTGCCAAAGTAATGAAACGAGCTATAAAAAGATGGCCGCGTTACTGTTTAGCACACCATTACAAAGTACCTGGTTTACAACAACGCAAAACCACCAACAAGCACAAAGCAGCGCAAACTAAACGCTGCTTTGTTCGTTTTTAGTCTTTGCGCAAACGTGAGGCAAAAGTCTTTTTAAACTTGGCCAGTTTAGGGGCCACAACCATTGCACAATACTGATTTTGCGGATTATTGGTAAAGTAATCCTGGTGGTACTCTTCAGCGTCATGATAATTGTTTAATGTGGTGATTTCAGTCACGATAGTGTTGGGCCAAACCTCATCTTTAGTCATCTCATCAACAATTTTTTCGGCTTCGGCTTTTTGAGTGTCGTCATGATAAAATATCGCGCTGCGGTATTGGGTTCCTACATCGTTGCCCTGCCGGTTAAGTTGGGTGGGGTCGTGCAGGGCAAACAATATTTCTAAAACCTCACGATAGCTTATTTTATCTGCGTCAAATTCGACCTTTACCACTTCAACATGACCGGTATTGCCACCACATACCGCTTCATAGGTTGGATTGTCAGTCTGACCGCCTGCATAACCGGAAGTGGCTTTAACGACACCCTCAATTTTGTTAAATGCTGATTCTATACACCAGAAGCAGCCACCACCGACGGTGGCAGTTTGAATGTTCGCCATAAATTTCTCCCTTGTTCGTTGCTATAAAAGGTGGGTGCGCGACAAACACACTTCAAGTCATCCGGCAGATTATTTTTAGCGTACCAAGTTACCTGACCTACCAAGTGACACGGCATTCAATGATTATTTTTTACGATGGGCACTGTCCTTTGTGTCGCAAAGAGATGGCGCATTTACAGCGGTACGACAAAAGCCGGTATATTCAGTTTGAAGATATTCAGCAAGATGATTTTAGTGAGCGCTTTAGTACGCTGGATTGGAACGCGTTAAATAATAGCATTCATGTTCAGCAGGAAGATGGCACAATGCTTTCAGGTTTAGATGCAACCCACGCTGCCTGGAAGGCCGTAGGTAAAGGCTGGCTATACGCCCCCCTTCGCTGGCCTGTCGTTCGTCCGGTAGCAGATAAAGCCTATACGCTATTTGCGCGCCACCGATATAAAATTTCGTATTGGCTTACCGGTAAAAAACGCGGCTGCGACAAAGGCTTCGACAGAGACACTCACCTATGAAAGACGTAATTGTAATTATTGGGGCCAACGGTGGCATCGGCCGGGCGATTACCGCCCAGGCGGCCCAACGCTTTGAGCAAACGCCGGTGTACGCATTATCGCGACACCCTGTGACTGACCAGGGGGCTGATAATGTCACTTTTAAAACACTGCAGACAGATAACGAAGCCGACATTGCTGAGTTTTGTCAAACCATAAAACACGCTAACGAACGGGTCGTCACTGCCATATGCACGATCGGTACGTTGCACGGCGCCGTGGATGAACTGTCGCTGTCCCCCGAGAAAAAGCTCGAAGATCTTAATGAGTCACAGTTACTGGCCTATTTTAAAATCAACAGTGTGATCCCAGCTCTGTGGCTAAAGCATCTGGTAGGTGTTATGAGCAGTAACCCCAGTCAAATTGCGTGTCTGAGTGCCAGAGTAGGAAGTATCAGCGATAATCGTCTTGGTGGTTGGTACGGCTATCGCGCCTCTAAAGCCGCCCTGAATATGTTGGTGAAAACCGCTGCGGTTGAATATGGCCGGCGGGCTAAATCTACCAGCCTGGTGTGTTATCACCCGGGTACGGTAGATACGGCTTTATCAGAGCCTTTTCAGCACAATGTTAAACCTGAAAAACTATTCACAGCGCAGTTTACGGCTAACCAGTTGTTAACGGCGCTTGAGACGGTGGAAAGCCAGCACAGCCCTTACTTTCTTGACTGGGATCACAAGGTGGTAAGTTGGTGATACGGTTAACGCCCGTCAGTTGCGCTTAAATTCAAGACTTTTCGTAACACTGCTGTTACCATTTTGAAAAAAAACGGTGACGTGGCAGCGGTGTGAAGGCGTTAGCATTTACCCACAGCTACTAAAAAAATACGTTGCCAACGTAATACAACAAATAACAATAAGTTGAGGGGAAGCTGGGAATGAGCGGAGCCAGAGAACAGTTCGGATCGCGCATCGGATTTATTCTTGCCGCAGCAGGGTCTGCTGTGGGCATTGGAAACTTAGTCGGGTTTCCGGTAGGTGCAGCGAAAAATGGTGGCGGTGCGTTTCTTCTGATGTACGCCATCTTTGTATTTGCGATATGTTTGCCAGTTATGTTGGCCGAAATGACCGTTGGACGCCGGGCCCGTAAAGACCCATTAGGCAGTTACAGAGAGCTGAGCAATAACTCAGGTCGCTGGAAACTGGCCGGTTGGTTATCCATTTTAACCCCCTTTATGATTGCCGTGTTTTATCTGGTCATCACGGTATGGATATTCGGGTATCTGTTTGAAGCCATGACCGGCGACTTAGATGTATTGGCGAACCCTGATACCTTTAATACTTTTATTAACTCGCCAAAAGTCTTTTTATACATGGCAGGCGTGTCAGCTATTGTTTATCTGATATTGCAAGGTGGCGTAAAAGAAGGTATTGAAAAAGCCGCCAAATTACTGATGCCGTCGTTGTTCTTAATGCTGCTGATTTTAGTGGTGTTTGTATTAACGCGGGACAATGCGATGGCGGGTGTCAAATTTTATCTCATTCCTGACTTTAGCAAGTTAACCGCGTCGGTGATAAATGGGGCGTTATCGCAAGCCTTCTTCTCTTTGTCGTTGGGGATGGGGATATTGCTAACCTATGGCAGTTATATCTCTAAAGATGCTGATGTGCCCAATTCAGCAAAGCTGGTGGCCATTACCGATACCGCCGTGGCGTTTACTGCGGGCTTATTGATATTACCGGCTATCTTTTCGTTTAACCCCGATACCAACCCCGCTGAATTGAGCGAGTCATCCATTGGGATGATCTTCACATTCCTGCCAAAAATATTTTTAGCATTGCAAACCAGTATTGGTTATATCGGGGCCTCGGTTGTCGCGAGTCTGTTCTTCTTACTGGTGTTTTTTGCGGCCATTACTTCGCTGGTATCTATTTTTGAAGTACCGGTTGCCGCATTAATGGAAGAGAAAAACGTAAGTCGTAAAAAGGCTTTGGTGTTGCTGGGGAGTATCTTAATTGCACTGGGCGGATTCTGCGCATTGTCATTCGGTTTCGTTGATTTCTTCACCAGTTTTGCCCATTATGCAGGCGCCGATAAGTCGTTTTTCGATGTTGTCTACGATGTTTTCTACGATACCATATTGCCACTTAACGGCTTTTTGATTTGTATTTTTGTTATCTATCGCTGGAAACGTCACAACCTGAATGAGGCCCTTGAAGAGGGGGCGCCAAACTACAAAGGTAGTTTCTTCGCCCGCTATGTAAATGTGTCTTTGGGAACGTTTATACCGGTTATTCTGGCGGTTATTTTTATAAATACCGTATGCCTGAAGTACTTTGGCTATTCTTTGTTTTAAAGTGCGCTGGGCCTACAACATGTCATAAGGGTTGGCATAAGCGGGCTTTACGCCCAGTTGTTGCCAGCTGGCCCGCGCATCAATTAACTTGCCGCTAGCGGGCAGGGTGTGAAAGTTAAAGTTAAAAACAGGGGCTTCAAGCCCCTTTTTTTGTGCACTATCAATGTAATAGCGTCCTCGCTTAGGATGCTCCAACGCACATAGATGCATTGCTTTGCCGGTGATCTTTTGTTCCAGTAACTGTTCTATGGCTTTGCAGATATCAGCCTCATGCACCAGGTTAACAACCTGCTCACCTTTGTCTAAACTACGACCACTTAAAAAATTGACGGGATGGCGGTCTGCGCCTACTAACCCGGCTAGCCTGAGCACTATCGAGCGCTGCGCGTACTGGTGTTGTAAATAGGTTTCTATCTCAACATGGGCCGTGCCTGAGGCGGTTACAGGCTGTAACGGGCTTTGTTCGGTTACCGTTGTATTCTGCTCACCGTAAACGGCTGTTGTACTGATAAATACCAGGTAAGGACAGCCCGCTGCAAAAAACGCATCGATTAAGGCCTTCATGTTACTGACATAGGCGGGGTCTATCGGGCGCTTGCGTGCTCCGGGCGGAATATTAAGAATAACAGGATTGGCGCTACTGGTGGTGGCCACCGCTTTTTCAGTCTCGCCCAGGGTATAAACAAGGGGGGTGACATTTAAACGCTTAAGCTGTGCGGCTTTTTCAGAGCTGCGGGTAGTGCCTAAAATGTTATAACAAGCGGGTAGGCGGCGTACCAGGTGTTGGCCTAGCCAGCCACATCCACATAGAGTCAGGTTAGTCATAGCGTTCGCAAGTAAAGATAAACAAACACTATCCTAGCATGGCGCTGAAGATTGGCTCGTATTATTGTACCAATTAGATTATCTGCTGTAATCAGAGCCGGCTCACTCTTTTAAAATTGAATGAGTGGTGTGTATGACTCACTCAATTAACATGATCGCTGAGCGTTTAAGTAGGGTTATTAACGCAGGCAGCAAAACCGAAAGCTGGGCTTATAAAGAAACGATATTGAGTTTAATGCAGAGGCTTGCGTGCGCGGTGACACATTTGCATTTAGCGCCAAATGTTCAAGGTATGGTTCAACTTCATTATCACCCATTGTTGGAAGGGTGATGGAAGGGTGAGGTTTCCCGTAAAAGTAAATAAACGCTGAAATCCACTTCAAATAAGTAAAGACAGTCCTTGAAGAATACTTTCTTAGTAACACGTACATCAGTGATCTGATTTAAGAGCAAAGACTTTTTTTCATGACTTTCTGTTTATCTGTAGAAATACACAGCTATCGCAGCTTTTCCCCTATATTCACGCAAACGACCCAATCGCGCGTTTGCGTCCTAAAATCAAATAGCTTAATTTTCTTGCAGCCATTGCCTGCATCAGCTTTCACCAACTTGATAATCATGGCAATATGGATAAAAAACGAGCGGTAGCTCGGCAGAAAAACGCGCAAGTTGCGCCTTATTAAATTGTTATGTGCTAAAAGGATTTATATGAAAAATTGGGAAGATTTCACATTTATTCAGAAAGCTGCAATAGGCATCAGCATAGTCCTAGTTGCCGCGTTTGCTCCTGAAATCGCACTACTGGTTCAGTTTGGTGGTATAGAGGTAGCATTCGCTTTTCTACTTGTAGCTTTTCAGCCAATTATGACTTGGCTAAATCGTTTCTATGCCCACATCAAAAACACTGCAAGTGTCGCTGTGATTTTTCTCAGACATAGCAACTCATCTAAACCTAGCGTTTTCGCGTTACAGGCTACATTTTGCTGTCTTGCGTTGGCTCTCACTGGTTCTGGTATTTTTGCCTTTAGCTTTTTTATGCCAGGCATGCTGCTAAACGGAGTAATGGCGTGAACGCACATAACAAAACGCTATTGGCACTCACTCCGTTCGCTGGGACGCAAACACGGGGCCGCTTCGCGATTATAGCCCCGTGCCTGTGCCCCAAAGCTTAAAGTTAGGCACTAAATATGAATCCCATACAGCAAGCATCCAATTACGATAAGATTGCAGAGCATTGGAATAGCGACCGCTTCAATAGAGAAAATGGTATTTCTCAGCACAAGAGAGCGCTTAACTTTGCCCCAAAGACGGGAAAAGCTATTGATGTAGGCTGCGGTAGTAGCGGTCGTATAATCAATTTATTATTAGAGTATGGATATGATGTTGAGGGGCTGGACCTTTCAGCCGAGATGCTAAGACTTGCCAAAATAAGGCATCCTAATGTCATATTCCATCATGCAGATATCTGCAACTGGGATCCATGTAACAAATATGCATTCATATCAGCATGGGATAGTATTTGGCATGTGCCCCTAGAAAACCAAGAAAGTGTAATTGGTAAGCTCCTTGAGCATCTGGAAGTGGATGGCGTAATAATTTTTACAAGTGGTGCGGTCGATGAGAAAGGTGATGGTAGCAATCCATTTTTAGGTCAAGACTTGTATCACGCAGCTCTTGGCATCCCTGCACTTTTAAAGTTATTGGAAAGTCACAACTGTGTGTGTCGACACTTGGAAAATGATGACTTTCCAAACAAACATTTATACGTGGTCGCACAAAAACGTGCCTAACAAAAAGCTGTTGGCACTCCCTTCGGTCGCTGGGACGCTAACACGTGGGCTCACTCGCTTCGCTCGGATTTTAGCCCACGTGCTAGCGCCCCAAAGTTTGGCGTTAGGCATTTTAAGGAAGTATGGTGAAAGTTCATCTAGTGGTAGCACACCCAGAACAAGGCTCGTTTAATTTTGCGTTGCATCAAACAGCAATAGATGTATTTAAAAATGAAAACTTTAAGTTAGAAATTTCAGACTTATATAAACAAAATTTCAATCCTGTTGCAGGGAAAGATGATACAGCTAATTTTCCAGTAGGTGAGTTTTTTCAATTAGCAAAAGCTCAGAG